>NZ_JBIWOZ010000002.1:129235-298529 GCF_044767965.1 Streptomyces sp. NPDC101178 | reverse complement strand
CCGGTGGGGCGGGATCTTCGGCCCAGACGCAGGACGCGCGCCCCCCCACCCCCAGCTCGGCCCGCCCCCGGGGGCGCGGGCCCCCCCCCCCCGGGGGGGGGCGCCCCCCCCCCCCCCCGGGACGGGCCGCCAGGTGTCAGCCGGCGGTCCAGCCGCCGTCCACCGGCATCGCGACACCCGTGACGAAGGAGGCCTGATCGCTGCAGAGCCAGGCGGCGTTGCGCGCGATCTCCTCCGGTTCGGCCATCCGGCGCTGCATGGAACGGCCGACGAACTGCTCCTCCAGCGCGGGGGTCTCCTTCAGCACCTGGTCCATCATCTCGGTGCGCGTGCTGCCCACCACCAGGGCGTTCACACGGATCCCGCGCCCTCCGTACTCGGCCGCGGCCGCCCGTGTCAGCCCCAGGACCGCGTGCTTGGCCGCCACATAGGCGGCGGAGGTGCCGGTGGCCAGCACCCCGGCCACGCTGGAGGTGTTCACGATCGTGGCGGGGCGGTCGGAGCGGAGCATGGCGGGGATCTGGTGGCGCATGCAGTTCCACACGCCCCGGACGTTCACGGCCATGATCTGTTCGAAGGCCGCACCGTCCGTCTCGTGCAGCAGGCTGCCGGACGCCGCGTATCCGGCGTTGTTGAACGCCCCGTCCAGCCGGCCGAAGCGTGACACCGCCTCGGTGACGACCCGCTCGACCTCGCCCTCCTGGGTCACGTCCCCCACGGCCGCCATCGCGCGGCCTCCGCTCGCGGTGATCCGGTCGGCCAGTTCGCGCAGCCGCTCCTCGCGCCGTGCCATGAGCACCACGGCCGCGCCCTCGGTGGCGAACACGTGCCCGGCCGCCGCCCCGATCCCGCTGGACGCCCCCGTGATCATGATGACCTTGTCGCGCAGCAAGCCTGTGTCCCTCATCATGTGAGCTCCCACTCCCCATGGACTGCTTCTGACCCCCCAGGGGCCGCCCTCGCGGATGGCCCCCCGGACAAGAAAAGAATAATGGTCCTTATGTAATTTTGCCAGTGGGTGGCAGAGGTCTGGCGGGTGTCAGGGCCGGGGGAGTCCGAGGGGCCTACCGGGGGGTCGGGTCCGCCTCCGGCGGGCGGTCGGCCGAGATGCCGTACAGGAGCAGGTCGCAGAACTGGGCGACGTGCTCTCCGTCGGCCTCGGCGGCGCCGGGCTCCGGATCGCGGCCCCGGGCGCGCACCTCCGTCCCGGCGGCCAGGCGCAGGGCCATCTCCGTCACCGCCTCCGGGGTGACGCCCGCCCGCAGCTTCCCTTCCTCGCTCGCGCTCCGGAGCATCTGCCGCACCGGCCGGAGCCAGGAATCCGGCCAGCCCCCGCCTTCCGGGAGCTCTCCGGAGAGCCGTACGGCCGCGCGCACCACGACGTCGCGGTGCAGTAGTTCGAGCAGGGCGAGCAGCAGGAGGCGGGCCCGGCGCAGGGGGGCCGCCGGGAGCCCGACCGCCTCGTTCACCCGCTCCTCGATCCGGGCGAGCCCGAGCTCCCTGAGCTCGGTGAGGAGCTGCCCCTTCGTGGGGAAGTGGAAGGTCAGCGCCCCGGTCGTGACACCGGCCTCGCGGGCGATGCGGTGCATGGCGATGCTGCCGTGGCCGTGCCGGTCGATCTCCCGTGCGGTGGCGTCCAGCAGGGTGCCGCGCGTCAGCAGGGATCTCTCCTGCTGTTTCGCCGGCCTCCTTCCCGCTCCGTCCGATGTCACCGTGGCCTCCCGCTTCTCGTTCACTGATCAACTCCCTACGCTCCCCGCGTCATCCGCCGTTCACAACGCCGAGTTGACGAACTTGCACCCGGAAGGCATCCTCACTCTTCAAAAGAATGAGAATGATGGTTATGTTTTGCTTGTCGCCGGCAGCCACCGCCGGCCGGGAGCCTTCAGGGGGCCAGTCATGTCTGCAGGGGCCACAGCGATCCTCGACGCACCGGAGAGCGCGCGGCACGGGGGGCCGGAGGGCCTGACCGCCTACGGGGAGCGGGTCTTCGGGTATCTGCCCCGCAGCGATCAGCGCCGGTGGGCGGACGCCTATCTCAGGGGGCTGCTCGCCACGCCCGGTCGCAAGACCGTACGGCGGATGGCCCGGAGGCTGGACCTGCCCGCCAGTGCGCCGCAGGCCCTCCAGCAGTTCATCAGCGCCAGCCCCTGGCAGTGGACGCCCGCTCGGGTGGAGCTGGCCCGGATCGCCGCCGAACTGCTGCCCGACGCCGTCTGGACGGCCAAGCCGGTGCTGCTGCGCAAGCGCGGAAACCACTCCGTGGGGGTGCGCGAGGGCATCCTCCCCGGCACCGGCCGGCGGGTGAACTGCCAGGTCGGCATCGGACTGTTCCTCACCGGAGCCGGACACAGCGTCCCGGTCGGCTGGCGCCTCCTCCTCGACGACGCCTGGTGCGAGGACCCCGAGCGCCGCCGCCGCGTACGGATCCCGGACACGGTGACGTCCCGCCCCGCCTGGGCCCTCGTACTGGAGATGGTGGAGCAGTTCGCCGCCGCGGGGGTGGCCGGGTCCGCGCCCGTGGTGCTCGGCCGTGACTTCGCCCCGGGCGTCCGTCACGTGGTCTCGCAACTCGCCCGCCGGCGGCGTGACTTCGTCCTGGAGGTGGAGCCCGGGCAGCCGCTCGTCCCGGTGTCCCCACGCGGGGACGTCCCCTCCCCGGCCACCGCTCCCCGCGGCGACGCGGCGGCCCTGGCCGCGGCGCACTGCCGGCGGACGACCTCCGCGCTGCCGGGGCGGGCGCAGATGTTCTCGGCCGCGGTACGTCTCCTTCCGCCCGGCCCCCCGGCACCGGCGGGGCACCAGCCCCACCGGCTCGTGGCGGAGGTCGCCGCCGCGCCGAAACGGCCCTCCCGGTTCTGGATCACCTCGCTGCGCGACGCCCCGCCCACCACCGTGCGCGGGCTCGCCCACCGCACCGTCCTGACCGACGTCGTGGTCCGGGACGTGCAGACCGAGCTGGGTCTCCTGGACTTCGAGGGCCGCTCCTTCCCGGGCTGGCACCACCACATGACGCTGGCCTCCGCCGCCTACCTCTACCGCCGGCTGCGGGGTCCGAACGCCCCCTAGGGGGCGTCGCCGAGCGGGGCCTCGCGCAGCCGAGGCGCCGCTCAGCCGGACACCGTGCCGTCCTGTCGTCGATCCCTCCGGGGCCACGCCCCCGGGCAACAGTGAGGAATCCCATGATTGACCACCACCCGGCCGCTGTCCGCACCGGCCACGCTCTGCCGGCCCAGGCCCAGGCTTCTTCCGCTTCCCGAGACCTCACCCTCGCCGAGCTGTCCTCCAGGGTCCTGGCCTCGCTGCCCCGCAGCGATCAGCGCCGCAAGGGCCTCCAGTACCTGGACGGTCTGCTGACGGTCCAGGGGCGCAAGTCGATCCGCAACATCGCCAAACTGCTCGGAACCCAGGCTTCCGAGCAGAACCTGCACCACTTCATCTGCGACTCCACCTGGGACTGGGTGCCCATACGCCGGGCCCTGGCCGAAGCCGTGGACGACGCCCTGCCGACCCGGGCCTGGGTGGTGAGACCCATGACCATCCCCAAGGCCGGCCAGAACTCCGTGGGGGTGGGCCAGCACTTCTCCCCGGCGCTCGGCCAGACCCTGAACGCACAGCGGGCCGTCGGAGTCTGGGCCGCGTCGGAATCCGCGAGCGTACCGGTCAACTGGCGCCTGTACCTCCCCTCCTCGTGGCACACCGACGACGCCCGGCGCAGTCAGGCGGCGGTCCCGGAGGGGGCGAGCGCGGAGAGCCTGCACGGCTGCGCGGTCGAGGCGTCCCGGGAGACCCAGCTGGGCTGGGGGCTGCCGGTGCGGCCCGTCGTCTACGACCTGGACGATGCGCCCGAGCCGTTCCTGGAGACGCTAGCCACCAGCCACGCGCCGCTCATGGCGAGGGTGGGCGAGGACACCCTGCTCACCGTGGTCGACCGGGTCATGGGCGGGCGGGAGCAGAGCCCGTTCCCCGCGCACCGGATCATGGCCATGGCCCGCAACATGCGGCGTCCGGTCCCGCACGGGCGCCCGCTGCCGGGCAGGGTGCGGGCCACGCCCCTCGCCGCCGCCGTCCGGGTCGAACTCCCCGCACACCCGCGGGGTTCCGGGCACCGGCAGCTGGTGCTCCTGGGCACGGGCGACTACGGCAGCCGCTGGCCGGCCGAACTGTGGCTGTCCAACCTCACCACCGTCCCCATGGAATATCTGGCCAGGCTGCGACAGCTCACGGCCCGCGCGGCCCGGGACGCCGCGGTGGTGGCCGACCGGGTGGGCATCCGGGACTTCACCGGGCGCTCCTTCACCGGCTGGCACCGGCACGTCACGCTCGCCTCGGCGGCCCACGCCGTCACCATGCTCGGCGACCCCACCCGACAACTTCCGCACCTGGTGCGCTAGTTATCGACATCCGGCTTGGGTGCCCACCCGCGGCCCCATAAGTTGGAGCGGCAGCCGAGGCACGGCCCGGCCCGCCGCGGGCCGCCCCGCCGCCGGTCTCCCGCCCGGCGCACGGCACGCCGGACCCCACCACGAGGACCGGCCCACGACAGGGGCCCGCCCCGAACCCGCCGCCCCCCCCACGCGCCTGCGCACGCCCGCCCGTACGCCCGCACGCACGTCTCGACCGCGCTGCCCCGGGCAGCACCTCCCGACCAGCCCCGCGGTTCTCCCGGACCGCCGAACTCCCGTAGGGACGACCTCATGCAGTCACCACCGCAGACCGCACCGGATCAGCCGGCACAGCGCACGGAGGACCGGAGCACCGAGGACCGGAGCACCGAGGTCCCGAGCGCTCAGGAATGGAGCGCACGGGACCGGAGCGCACAGGAGCGGATCGCACAGGAATGGAGCGCGCTCGACGAGCTGGCCGTCGACACCGCCCGCGCCCTGGCCATGGACGCCGTGCAGCACGCCGGGCACGGACACCCCGGAACCGCGATGAGCCTCGCCCCGGCCGCGTACGTCCTCTTCCAGAAGGTCATGCGCCACGATCCCGCCGACCCCGGCTGGGAGGGGCGGGACCGCTTCGTCCTCTCGGCCGGGCACGCCAGCCTGCTGCTGTACGTCCAGCTGATGCTGGCGGGCTACCCGCTGACCCTGGACGACCTCAAGGCCTTCCGCCGGCACGGCAGCCTCACCCCCGGCCACCCCGAGCGCGGGCACACCCCTGGAGTGGAGACCACCACCGGGCCGCTGGGACAGGGCATCGCCAACGCGGTCGGTATGGCCATGGCCGCCCGCTACGAGCGGGGACTCTACGACCCCGAGGCCGCCACCGGCACCTCCCCCTTCGACCACACGGTCTGGGTCATCGCGGGCGACGGCGACCTCCAGGAGGGCGTGTGCGCCGAGGCCTCGTCGCTGGCCGGGCACCAGAAGCTGGGCAATCTCGTCGTGCTCTACGACGACAACCACATCTCGATCGAGGGGGACACCAGCACCGCGTTCTCCGAGGACGTCCTGCAGCGGTACGCCTCGTACGGCTGGCACGTGCACCGGGTGGAGCCGAAGCCCGACGGCGACCTCGACCCCCTCGCCCTGCGCGAGGCGTTCCTCGCCGCCAAGGAGGTACGCGACCGGCCCACCCTGATCGCCGCGCGCTCGGTCATCGCCTGGCCCGCGCCCCAGGCCAAGGGCACCGCCGCCGCGCACGGAGCCGCGCTGGGCCCGGCGGAGGTCGCGGCCACCAAGGAGATCCTCGGCCTCGACCCGGCCCGCTCCTTCCACGTACCGGACGAGGTGCTCGCGCACACCCGGACCGCCCTGGTCCGTGGCCGCGCCGCCCACACCGCCTGGGCCGGGAGACTGGCCGGGTGGCGCGACGCCCACCCCCGCCGGGCCGCCGAGCACGACCGGATCACCCAGGGGCAGCCGCCGACCGGGTGGGAGAACAAGCTCCCCGCCTTCGAACCCGGCACCTCCATGGCCACCCGCAAGGCCTCGGGCACCGTGCTCGCCGCGCTGGGGCCGCTGCTGCCCGAGCTGTGGGGCGGCTCCGCCGACCTGGCCGGCTCCAACAACACCACCATCGACAGCTCCTCCTCCTTCCTGCCGCTGGGCAACGCCCTCCCGCAGGCCGACCCGTACGGGCGCACCGTGCACTTCGGCATCCGGGAACACGCCATGGCCTCCGTGATGAACGGGGTGGCGCTGCACGGCGCGACCCGCATCTACGGCGGCACCTTCCTGGTCTTCTCCGACTACATGCGCCCCGCCGTCCGGCTCGCCGCGCTGATGCGGCTCCCGGTCACCTATGTGTGGACCCACGACTCCATCGGCCTCGGCGAGGACGGCCCCACCCACCAGCCGGTCGAACAGCTGGCTTCCCTGCGGGCCATCCCCGGACTGAACGTCGTACGCCCCGCCGACGCCAACGAGACGGCGGCGGCCTGGGCGGAGATCGTACGCCGGCACAGTGCCGACCCCGCCCCGCACGGGATCGTGCTGTCCCGGCAGAACCTGCCCGTTCACCCGCCCAACGAGCTGGTCCCGCGCGGTGGTTACGTCTTCCGCGAGGCCGAGGGCGGGGTGCCGCGGGCGCTGCTCGTGGCCACCGGTTCCGAGGTGTCCCTGGCGGTCGCCGCCCAGGAGCTGCTGGAGCGGCGCGGCATCGCGGCCCGGGTGGTGTCGATGCCCTGCCTGGAGTGGTTCATGGAGCAGGACCGCTCCTACCGGGACCTGGTGCTGCCTCCCGACATCCGCGTACGGGTGACGGTCGAGGCCGGCGTCGGCCTCGGCTGGGACCGCATCGCGGGCGAGGCGGGACGCGTGATGTCCCTGGAGCGGTTCGGGGCCTCGGCCGACGGCGCCCTGCTCTTCCGCGAGTTCGGCTTCACCCCCGAGGCGATCGCCGCCGAGGTGGAGACCGCCATGGAGAAGGCGGCCGGCCGATGACACCGCAGGCATCCCGGCTGCGCCCGCTGACCGCGCGCATCCCCGGCTCCAAGAGCATCACCACCAGAGCCCTGCTGCTGGCCGCCGCCGCGAAGGGCACCAGCACCCTCTGGGCCCCGCTGGTCAGTCACGACACCCTCGCCTTCCGGGCGGCCCTGGGCAACCTCGGCGTACATGTCGAGAACAGCCCCGGCGACCAGTTCTGGGACGTCACCGGCCACGGACGCGGCCCCGTCGGGACGGGAGAGGTGTGGTGCGCGGACGCCGGTACGGCGGCCCGCTTCCTGCCCCCGTTCAGCGCGGCGGGCGAGGGCACCTTCGCCTTCGACGGCTCCGGACAGCTCCGGGCCCGGCCGTTGAGCCCGCTGATGAAGGCCATGACCGCCCTCGGCGCCGAGCTGGAGACTCCGGCCCCGGGGCGCCTCCCGCTGACCGTACGGGCCACCGGGCTGGAGGGCGGCGAGCTGCGGGTGGACTCCTCCATGAGCAGCCAGTTCCTCAGCGGCCTGCTGATGAGCGCCCCCCTGATGCGGCGTCCGGTCCGGGCCGACCTGAGCGGTTCCGTCAGCCGCCCCTACCTGGACATGACGCTGTCCCTGATGCGGCGCTTCGGCGCGGACGTCCAGGAGTCCGGCACCGGGGTGGTCGAGGTGCGGCCGGGCGGATACCGGCCCGCCGCCCTCGTCATCGAACCCGACGCCTCGACCGCCAGTTACGTCTTCGCCGCCGCCGCGGCGACCGGGCACCGGGTCACCGTCCCCGGCCTGTGCCGGCGCAGCCTCCAGGGCGACCTGCGGTTCGTGGACACCCTGCGCCGGCTGGGAGCCCAGGTGGAGGTGTCGGACCGGGACGTCACCGTGACGGGCACCGGACGGCTGCGCGGCGGTCTCACCCTCGACATGGGGGACATCTCCGACACCTTCATGACCCTCGCCGCCATCGCCCCGCTCGCCGACGGACCCCTGACCATCGGCGGTGTGCGGCATGCCCGCTACAAGGAGTCGGACCGCATAGCGGCGGTGGCGCAGAACCTGCGCGCCTGCGGCGTCAAGGTGGACGAGACGGAGGACTCGGTCACCGTCCACCCCGGCCTGCTGCGCCCGGCCCGCATCGCCTGCCACCGCGACCACCGGATCGCCATGGCGTTCTCGGTCCTGGGGATGGCCGCACGGATTCCGCTGGCTCTCGACGACCCGTCCTGTGTGAAGAAGACCTTCCCCGGGTTCCACCGGGAGATGGCCCGGCTCTTCCCGTCCTACGAAGTACCGGATCACCGCTGATGACCACGTACGCGCGCAAGAGGAAAGCAGGGAGAGGATGAGCAGGTTGCGCTGGCTGACCGCGGGGGAGTCGCACGGCCCCGCACTGGTGGCGACGCTGGAGGGTCTTCCCGCCGGTGTCCCGGTCACCACGGAGCTGGTGGCGGAGGCGCTCGCCCGGCGGCGGCTCGGTTACGGGCGCGGTGCCCGGATGAAGTTCGAGCAGGACGAGGTCACCTTCCTCGGCGGCGTACGCCACGGCCTCACCATGGGCTCCCCGGTCGCCGTCATGGTCGGCAACACCGAGTGGCCCAAGTGGGAGCAGGTCATGTCGGCGGACCCGGTCGACCCCGCCGAGCTCGCCGGCCTGGCCCGCAACGCCCCGCTGACCCGTCCGCGCCCGGGCCACGCCGATCTGGCGGGGATGCAGAAATACGGCTTCGACGAGGCCCGGCCGGTCCTGGAGCGCGCCAGCGCCCGGGAGACCGCCGCCCGGGTGGCCCTCGGCGCGGTGGCCCGCTCGTACCTGCGGGAGACGGCCGGGATCGAGATCGTCAGCCATGTCGTGGAGCTGGGCGCAGCGCGGGCTCCGTACGGGGACGTGCCCCGGCCCGGCGACGTGGAGCGGCTCGACGCGGACCCGGTGCGCTGCCTGGACGTGGACGCGTCCAAGGCGATGGTCACGGAGATCGACCAGGCCCACCGGGACGGCGACACCCTGGGCGGCGTCGTCGAGGTCGTCGTTCACGGCGTACCGGTCGGCCTCGGCTCGCACGTGCACTGGGACCGCCGGCTGGACGCGCGGCTGGCCGCCGCGCTGATGGGCATCCAGGCCATCAAGGGGGTCGAGGTGGGCGACGGCTTCGGGCTGGCCCGGGTGCCCGGCTCGCTGGCCCACGACGCGATCGTGCCCACCGCCGACGGCATCCGGCGCGCCTCCTGCCGCTCCGGGGGCACAGAGGGCGGCCTGACCACCGGTGAACTCCTGCGCGTACGGGCCGCGATGAAGCCGATCGCCACGGTTCCGCACGCCCTGGCCACCGTGGACGTCAGCACCGGCGAGGCGGCCGTCGCGCACCACCAGCGCTCGGACGTGTGCGCGGTGCCGGCCGCCGGGATCGTGGCGGAGGCGATGGTGGCCCTGGTCCTGGCCGACGCGGTGGCGGAGAAGTTCGGCGGCGACAGCGTGGCCGAGACCCGTCGTAACGTCTCCGGCTTCCTCGCCCACCTGGAGATCGCATGACCTCCCCCCTGGCCGTGCTCGTCGGCCCGCCCGGCGTGGGCAAGTCCTCGGTCGCACGGATCCTCGCGGCGCGTACGGGCACGGCGGCCCGTGACACCGACCGGGACATCGAGCGGCTGACCGGACGGTCCGTCAGCCAGATCTTCGCCGAACGGGGCGAGCCGCACTTCCGCGCCATCGAGCACGAGGCCGTCCGCGCGGCGCTGCACCAGCACTTCGGGGTGCTCGCCCTGGGCGGCGGGGCCGTCGTGCACGCGGGGACGCGCGCGGCGCTGCGCGGGCTGCCGGTGGTCTTCCTGGACGCCACGCTCGCGGACGTCCGGGAACGCCTGGGTGCGGACGACTCCCGTCCGCTGCTGCGGGACGACTTCGCCGGCCGGTGGCTCGGCCTGATGTCCCGGCGGCGCCCGCTGTACCTGTCCGTGGCCCGGGTCGTGGTGTCCACCCACGGGCGCACCGCGGCGCAGGTCGCCTCTGTGGTGCGGTCCGAGCTGGCCGCCGCGTCGGTGGGGGTCCCGTCATGACCGCCGTCCGCATCCCCGTCGCCGGGAGCGCCGGGAGCGAACCGTACGAGGCCGTCGTCGGGCGGCGGCTCACCGGCGAGCTGGTCCGGCCGGCCGGGGCCGCGCACCGGGCCGCCGTGACCCACCCGGCGGCGTCGGCGTACGGAAGGCGGCGCCATGACGCCGGGCCCACGCCCGGAACGTACCGGGCTCCCGGCCGATCGCTTCCCGTACCCCGTGGTCCACGGCGCTCTTGGCTCCCCGGGCCTGCCGGTCCGCGCTTTCGAGGAGCGCCGCCGCGAGGGCGTCGGGGTAGCGGGCGCGCCACCTCGCCAGGGCCTCCGCCTCGGTCAGCTCCTCATGGCGTACCGGCCGGCCCAGCACCTCCGCGAGCTGCGCGGCCTGCTGCCGGGCCGACAGGGGGGCCGGGCCCGTCAGCGCGTACGCCCGTCCCGCGCACCCGGGGGAGGTCAGGGCGCGGGCCGCCGCCGCGGCCACGTCCCGGGGGTCGACGCAGGAGTTGGCGGAGGAGCCGTGCAGCGTACGTACGACGCCTTCCTCGCGTACGGACCGCGTCCAGTCCAGGCAGTTGGACATGAAGGCGCGGGGGCGCAGCAGCGTCCAGGACAGCCCGGACGCCCGGACGCGCTCCTCGCACGCCCGCTGCCACCGGGTGATCGCGTCCTGCGCCCGGGGGTCGGCGACCGCGAGGGCCGAGACCTTCACGACGTGCCGGACCCCGGCCCGGCGCGCGGCGGTGAGGAGGTGCTCGTCGTGGGTGTCCCGCAGGGGGTCGAACGTCACCGCCAGGAGCGCGTCCGCCCCGGCCAGCGCCCGTGTCAGGGATGGGACGTCGTCCAGGTCCGCCTCGACGGCGAGGCCGGGCCCCGGCAGGCGGGCCGCCGCCCGTTCCGGGGAGCGGGTCAGGCAGCTCAGGTCGTACCGCGGGGCGAGGAGGCGTGCCACCTGGCCCCCCACCGTTCCCGTCGCACCCGTGAGCGCTATCCGCACGAACTTCTCCTCTCCACGGCTCCATGACTATCACCGGATCTGGCAAAGGAGCGGTCGCTATGCCAACATAATAATAGGCACTATGTTTCTTGCCGGGCGGTCGTTCCCCTCGTCGCTCAGCGGCCCGGCCGCACTCACTCTGGAGGAAGTACGTTGACCACACACAGCACAACACCCCGCCGGGCCTGGTTCGGCTTCACCCTGGTCCTCAGCCTCGTCGGGCTGGTGGCGATGGACAATTCGGTGCTCTACCTCGCGATGCCGAGCATCAACGACGCGATCTCGCCCAGCGCGAGCCAGGCCCTCTGGATCGTCGACATCTACGGATTCGTGGTGGCCTCGCTTCTCATCGCGTTCGGCAACCTCGGCGACCGGCACGGCCGGCTCAAGTTCCTGCTCGGCGGCGCGATGCTCTTCGGCATCGGATCGGCGGGCGCCACGTTCGCCACCAGCCCGGAACTCCTCATCGCCTCGCGCGGGCTGATGGGACTCGGCGGCGCGACCCTGCTGCCCTCCGGCCTGGCGATCGTCAGCCACCTCTTCCCCGACGTCAGGCAGCGGGCCCGGGCGATCGGCATCTTCGCGGCCACCTTCGCGGCGGGCTTCGCCGTCGGCCCGGTCGCCGGCGGTCTGCTCCTCGACCGCTTCTGGTGGGGCTCGGTGTTCCTGATCAACCTCCCGGTCGTCGTGGTCTTCCTGGCCTTCGCCCCGAAGCTCCTGAAGGAGGTCCGCGAGGCCAGGCCCGGCCGGGTGGACGCGCTGAGCGTGGCGCAGTCGGCGGTCGGCATCCTGCTCGCCGTCTACTCCGTCAAGGCCGCGGCGGCGGAGGGGTTCTCGGTCGAGCAGCTGGCCATCGGCGCGCTGGGCATCGCCATCCTGGTGTGGTTCGTACGCCGGCAGTTCACGCTGGAGGAGCCGCTGCTCGACCTCGGCCTCTTCCGTGACCGGGTCTTCACCGTCGCCGTACTGACCGGGCTCCTCTCCTTGGTGGCCTGGGCCGCGGCCGGCTACCTCAGCGGTGTCTACCTCCAGTCGGTGCTCGGCTTCACCGTGCTCACCGCGGCGTTCCTCGCCCTGCCGGGCGCGGCGGTGCTCACCGTGGCCTGCATCGGCACGGCGGGCGTGGTCGACCGGATCGGCAAGCGGGCCGCGCTGATCGCCTCGCACTTCTTCATCGGCACCGGACTGCTGCTGCTGATGTTCACCGGCTCCACCGCCGGTGCGGCGCTGTACATCGCCTCCACCGTCATCGCGGGCGTCGGCTACGGGTTCTCCTTCAGCCTGGTCGCGGAGACCGCCGTCGCGGCGGTGCCCGCGGAGCGGGCCGGTTCGGCCGGGGCCATCGCGGAGATGAGCAACGAGCTGGGCGGCGCGCTCGGCATCTCCCTGCTCGGCTCGCTCGCCGCGTTCTTCTTCCGCCTCCTCGGCCCCGGCACGGCGGGCACGCTCGACACCACCCTGTCCACACCCGGCCTGTCCGACGAGAGCGCCGCGCAGGCCAAGGACGCCTTCGTCACCGGCCTGCACGCGGCGATCGGCGTCGCGGCCGCCCTCACGCTCGCGCTCGGCGTCCTCGCGGTCCGCTGGCTGCCGCGCGAGGAGCGGAACACGGAGCCCGAGACCCCGGACCGGCAGGAGCAGACGGTCTCCTGAGCACCCGGAACCCGCGTGTCACGAGCACACGGAACCGCCCCGCTCCGAGCACCCGGAACCGCCCCGCTCCCAGCACGCGAAACCGCCCCGCTCCTTTCCGTACGGACGCCCCCGGCCCCACCGCGGGCGTCCCCGGAAGGAGCGGGGCGGTTTCAGCGCCTCAGCGCCGCTCGGCCCGTACGAGGGCCGAATCCGGCTCGTCACCCCGGCCGCTCTGCTGGTTCAGCACACGCAACGCGTCAGCGGAGGTCGTGTCGTTGGGCGTGTAGATCTCGACCCGGTGGTCGGGGCTGTCGGGCTGGAGCCACACCTGGTAGTCGACGCTCACCGCCCCCACGGTGGGATGCTGCAGATGCATGGCCCCCGTCGTGCAGTCGGAGACGTCACCCGTCGCCCACATCGCGCCGAAGTCCGGGCTGCTCATGGTGAGTTCGCCGATCAGCCCGGCCAGCCGGGCATCCGTCGGATAGCGGCCCGCGGTGAGACGCAGATAGGCGACGTGGACCTTGGCGAGGTCCGGCCAGTTGCGGTACATGTCGCGGGTGTGGGGGTCGAGGAAGAACATCCTGGGGATCGACGGACGCCCCTGCGCGTTCCGCGGGGCCTCGAAGGGGATGTGCTCGGCCACCAGCGCGTGCCCGGTGCGGTTCCACGCGAGGACGTCGCCGCGCCGGCCGAGCACCACCGCCGGCGTGGCATCGCCCAGCGACTCCAGGAGGGTCAGGACCCGCGGGTGGGGCTCCTCGGCGGGCGGATCCCCCAGACCGGGCTTCACCGACTGCCGGGCGAGATTGTGCAGATGGACGGTCTCCACCTGGTCGAGCCGGAGCACCCGGGCGAGCGCGTCGAGCACCTGCTCGGAGGCGGTCTCCGCCTGCCCCTGCTCCAGACGCGTGTAGTACCCCGCGCTCACCCCCGCGAGCTGGGCGAGCTCTTCCCGCCTGAGGCCGGGAACCCGGCGGGAGGTGCCGTAGGTCAGCAGACCGATCTCCGCCGGCGTGACCCGGTCACGGCGGCTCTTCAGGAACGTACCGAGGCTCTCCATGTATACGAGCGTAGGGCGCTCGCCCGCTCCGTGGGTGTACCTGTCGGGTGTACCCACACCATGGGGATGGCTGCCGGCCCCGCCGTGCCCGAGGGTCGGCACCATGACTCGACAGCAAGCGAACGACGCACCCGGACTGCGATCCTGGCTGGGGCTCGCGGTGATCCTCGGACCGGTTCTCCTCGTCTCCATGGACGGCTCGATCCTGTTCCTGGCGATGCCCCGGATCAGCCAGGCCCTCTCGCCCACCGCCGACCAGGCGCTGTGGATCCTGGACATCTACGGCTTCGCCGTCGGCTCCCTGCTCGTCGCCTTCGGCAGCATCGGCGACCGCTACGGCCGGCTGAAGCTCCTGATGATCGGCGCGACCGTGTTCGGACTCGGCTCCGCCGGGGCCGCGTTCGCACCGACCCCCGAACTCCTCATCGCCTGCCGGGCGCTCATGGGCGTGGCCGGTGCGACCCTGCTGCCCTCGGCGCTGGCCGTGCTGAGCGAGCTCTTCCCCGACCCCCGGCGCAGGGCCCAGGCCATCGGCATCTTCGCCGCGGCCTTCGCGGCCGGCTTCGCCATCGGCCCGGTCGTCGGCGGCGCCCTGCTCGGCTCGTTCTGGTGGGGCTCGGTCTTCCTCGTCAACCTCCCCGTCATCGTCGTGTTCCTGGTCTTCGCACCGGTCCTCCTCCGCGAGGTCCGGTCGGGCGGGACGGGCCGCGTCGACCCGCTCAGCGTCGTGACCTCCGCCGGAGGCCTGCTGCTCACGATCTACGGGATCAAGCACCTGGCCGCCGACGGGATCTCGGCCCTCCCGGTCATCACGGTGATCGCCGGCATCGCCGTACTGACCTTCTTCGGCCTGCGCCAGCGGCACCTCGACAACCCGCTGATCGACTTCTCCCTCTTCCGCGACCGCGTCTTCACCATCGCCATCATCACCGGCCTGCTGCCCCTGGCCGCATGGTCGGCGGCGGCGTATCTGTCCGGCATCTACCTCCAGTCCGTGCTGAACCTGAGCGTCCTGCACGCGGCGCTCCTGGCGCTCCCGGGCGCGGCGGCCCTCACCCTCTCCTGCATCATCACCCCGGCCGTCGTCGAGCGCATCGGCAAGCGGGCCGCGCTCCTCATCTGCCACTTCTCCATCGCGGGCGGCCTGTTGATGCTGCTCCCCACCACGGTCACCGGCGGGATCGGCTGGTACATCGCCTCGACCGTGATCGCGGGACTGGGATACGGCATCTCCTTCGCCGTCGTCGCGGACACCGCGGTCGGCGCGGTCCCCGCGGAGCGGGCGGGTTCGGCCGGCGCGATCGCCGAGACCAGCAACGAGATCGGCAACGCCCTGGGCATCGCGCTCCTCGGCTCCCTCGCCGCGCTGCTCTTCCGCCTCCAGGGCCCGGACCTCGCCCCCACCCTCGACGAGACCCTCCAGCTGCCCTCCCTGCTCCCGTCCGCCATCCAGGACGCGAAGTCCGCGTTCGTCACCGGCCTGCACGTCGTCGTGGTCGTGGCGAGCCTCCTGCACGCCGCCCTCGGCACGGCCGCCCTGCGCTGGCTCCCCAGGTCGGCCCCGAAGGAGCAGCCCGCCGAAGCTCACGAGCAGCCCGCGGAGGAGCGCATCGCGAGCAGGCAGTAGCTCCGGAGCCTCTCCGCCGGGTGGACGGGAAAGGCCCTGACCGCGCTGAAAGCTATAAAAGCGCTGGTCAGGGCCGCTCGGCCTAGCACTCGATGATGTTCACCGCGAGCCCGCCGCGGGCCGTCTCCTTGTACTTCACGGACATGTCGGCCCCTGTCTCCTTCATCGTCTTGATGACCTTGTCCAGCGAGACCTTGTGGCTGCCGTCCCCCCGCAGCGCCATCTTCGCCGCCGTGACCGCCTTCACCGCCGCCATGCCGTTGCGTTCGATGCACGGGATCTGGACCAGGCCGCCGACCGGGTCGCAGGTCAGGCCCAGGTTGTGCTCCATGCCGATCTCGGCGGCGTTCTCCACCTGCTCGGGGGAGCCGCCGAGGACCTCGGCGAGGGCGCCGGCCGCCATCGAGCAGGCCGAGCCGACCTCGCCCTGGCAGCCGACCTCGGCGCCGGAGATGGAGGCGTTCTCCTTGAAGAGGAGGCCGATGGCGCCGGCGGCGAGGAGGAAGCGGACGACGCTGTCCTCCTTCTCCGCCTCGGTGCAGCCGTGGGCCGCGAAGTTCATGTAGTAGTGCAGGACCGCCGGGATGATGCCCGCCGCGCCGTTGGTGGGGGCGGTGACCACGCGGCCGCCCGCCGCGTTCTCCTCGTTGACCGCCATCGCGTAGAGGGTGATCCACTCCATCGCGTGGGCCTGCGGGTCGCCCTCGGCGCGCAGCTGGCGGGCCGAGTTGGCGGCGCGGCGGCGGACCTTGAGGCCGCCGGGGAGGATGCCCTCGCGGGACATGCCGCGCGAGACGCAGGCCTGCATGACCCGCCAGATGTCCAGCAGCCCGGAGCGGATCTCCGCCTCGGTGCGCCAGGCCAGCTCGTTCTCCAGCATCATCGAGGAGATCGAGAGGCCGGTCTCGCGGGCCAGGCGCAGCAGCTCGTCGCCCGTACGGAACGGGTGCCGCAGGGCCGTGTCGTCCGGGACGATCGGGTTCTCGCCGGCCACCGCGTCCTCGTCCACCACGAAGCCGCCGCCGACCGAGTAGTACGTCTTCTCCAGGAGCGGGGCGCCCTCGGTGTCGTACGCGAAGATCGTCATCCCGTTGGCGTGGTACGGGAGCGCCTTGCGGCGGTGCAGGATCAGGTCGTCGTCGAAGGCGAACGCGATCTCGTGCATGCCGAGCAGGTTGATCCTGCCGGTGGAGCGGATCGCCTCGACCCGAGCGTCGGCGGACTCGACGTCGACCGTCTGCGGGGACTCGCCCTCCAGGCCGAGCAGGACCGCCTTCGGGGTGCCGTGGCCGTGTCCGGTCGCGCCGAGGGAGCCGTACAGCTCGGCCCGTATCGAGGTCGTGTGCGCGAGCAGGCCCTCGTTCTTCAGGCGGCGCGCGAACATCCGGGCGGCCCGCATCGGGCCCACCGTGTGGGAGCTGGACGGGCCGATGCCGACCGAGAAGAGGTCGAAGACCGAGATGGCCACGGGAGGACTCCTTGGGGGGTTGGAAGACGCCGTTGTCTGCCTGGGCGGTGCGGGGACAAGCGGGGCAAGCGGGGTGAAAATTTCAGACCGGGGGCAAGGAACGGGGCACCGCGCTCACTCTCCTCAGTGTGCGCGGTGCCCCGTCACGATGCGCGGAACCGCAGGCCAGGCGCTACTTCAGGCCGGGGTACAGCGGGAACTTCTCGGCCAGCGCGACCACGCGGGCCTTGAGGTCGTCCGCGTCGTACGACGGCTTGAGGGCGGCGGCGATGATCTCCGCGACCTCGGTGAACTCCTCGGTGCCGAAGCCGCGTGTGGCCAGCGCCGGGGTGCCGATCCGCAGGCCCGAGGTGACCATGGGGGGACGGGGGTCGTTCGGGATGGCGTTCCGGTTGACCGTGATGCCCAGCTCGTGGAGCCGGTCCTCGGCCTGCTGGCCGTCCAGCTCGGAGTTGCGCAGGTCGACCAGGACCAGGTGCACGTCGGTGCCGCCGGAGAGGACGGAGACGCCGACCTCGGTGACGTCCGGCTGGACCAGGCGCTCGGCCAGGATCCGCGCGCCGTCCAGGGTGCGCTGCTGGCGCTCCTTGAACTCCTCGCCCGCCGCGACCTTGAACGAGACCGCCTTGGCCGCGATCACGTGCTCCAGCGGGCCGCCCTGCTGCCCAGGGAAGACCGCCGAATTGATCTTCTTGGCGAGCTCCTGGGTGGAGAGGATCACGCCACCGCGCGGACCGCCGAGGGTCTTGTGCGTGGTGGTGGTGACGACGTGGGCGTGCTCCACCGGGTTGGGGTGCAGCCCGGCCGCGACCAGGCCCGCGAAGTGCGCCATGTCGACCATGAGGTACGCGCCGACCTCGTCCGCGATGCGGCGGAAGGCGGCGAAGTCCAGCTGCCGCGGGTAGGCGGACCAGCCGGCCACGATCAGCTTCGGCTGGGACTCCTTGGCGAGGCGCTCGACCTCCTCCATGTCCACGACACCGGTCTCGTCGACGTGGTACGGGACCACGTTGTAGAGCTTGCCGGAGAAGTTGATCTTCATGCCGTGGGTCAGGTGACCGCCGTGGGCCAGGTTCAGGCCCATGATCGTGTCGCCCGGCTTCAGCAGCGCGAACATCGCGGCGGCGTTCGCCTGCGCACCGGAGTGCGGCTGGACGTTGGCGGCCTCGGCGCCGAACAGGGCCTTGATCCGGTCGATCGCGATCTGCTCGACCACGTCGACGTGCTCACAGCCGCCGTAGTAGCGGCGGCCGGGGTAGCCCTCGGCGTACTTGTTGGTGAGGACGGAGCCCTGCGCCTCCATGACCGCGACCGGAGCGAAGTTCTCCGAGGCGATCATTTCGAGGGTGGACTGCTGGCGGTGGAGCTCGGCGTCGACGGCGGCGGCGACGTCCGGGTCCAGCTCGTGGAGGGAGGAGTTCAGAAGCGACATCAGGGGGTCCCTTAAGGTCTCAGATCTCAGTTGCCGGAGAACGCGGTGTACTCGTCGGCGGAGAGCAGGTCGGCCGGCTCGTCCGTGACGCGCACCTTGAACAGCCAGCCGCCCTCGAAGGGAGCGGAGTTCACCAGCGAGGGGTCGTCCACGACGTCCTGGTTGGCCGCCGTCACCTCTCCGGTCACCGGCGAGTACAGATCGCTGACGGACTTGGTCGACTCCAGCTCACCGCAGGTCTCGCCTGCGGTCACCGTGTCACCGACCTCCGGAAGCTGGGCGTAGACGACGTCACCGAGCGCGTTGGCCGCGTACTCCGTGATGCCGATCGTGGCCACGCCGTCCTCGACGGCCGACAGCCACTCGTGCTCCTTGCTGTACCGCAGCTGCTGGGGGTTGCTCATGACCTGAATTCTCCTGTACGCGGGGGAGTGCTGATGAACGGTGGTCTTACGGGGTGAGACGGAGGTACGTCACTTCCGTGACGCCCGGGTGGAGCGAGAGGCCCGGTTCCTTCCGGGATATCACTTCTGGCGCTTGTAGAACGGCAGCGCGACGACCTCGTACGGCTCGTGCGTGCCCCGGATGTCCACGCCCACGCCCCCGGTGCCCGGCGCGGCGAAGGCCGCGTCCACGTACGCCATGGCGATCGGCTTGCCGAGGGTGGGGGAGGGGGCTCCGGAGGTGACCTCGCCGATCACCTTGCCGTCCGCGACGACGGAGAAACCGGCTCGCGGGACCCGGCGGCCCTCGGCGATCAGGCCGACCAGCTTGCGCGGCGGGGCGCTCTCGGCGCGCTCGGCGGCGGCCTGGAGCGCCTCGCGCCCCACGAAGTCGCCCTCCTTCTCGAACTTCACGACCCGGCCGAGGCCCGCGTCGAACGGGGTCAGCGCCGTCGTCAGCTCGTGCCCGTACAGCGGCATGCCCGCCTCCAGGCGCAGCGTGTCCCGGCAGGAGAGGCCGCACGGGATCAGGCCGTGCGCCTCGCCGGCCTCGCTCAGCGCGCGCCACAGCCGCTCGGCGTGCTCGGGCGCGACGAAGAGTTCGAAGCCGTCCTCGCCGGTGTAGCCGGTACGGGCGATCAGCGCAGGCACCCCGGCGACCGTGCCCGGCAGGCCCGCGTAGTACTTCAGCCCATCCAGGTCGGCGTCGGTGACGGCCTTCATGATCGCGGGCGACTCCGGACCCTGGACCGCGAGCAGCGCGTACGCGTCCCGGTCGTCGCGCACCTCGGCGTCGAAGCCGCCGACCCGCTCGGTCAGCGCGTCCAGCACGATCTGCGCGTTGCCCGCGTTGGCGACGACCATGTACTCCGTCTCGCCCAGGCGGTAGACGATCAGGTCGTCCACGATCCCGCCGTCCTCCTGGACGATCATCGTGTAGCGGGCCCGGCCGTTGCCGACGGTGGCGATGTTGCCCACCAGCGCGTAGCTCAGGAAGGCCGCGGCCTCGGGACCGGTGACGGTGATCTCGCCCATGTGCGACAGGTCGAAGAGCCCGGCCCTGGTCCGTACGGCGTTGTGCTCGTCGCGCTCACTGGCGTACCGCAGGGGCATGTCCCAGCCCGCGAAGTCGGTCATGGTGGCGCCGAGCGAGCGGTGCAGCGCGTCGAGGGCGGTGAGACGGGGGGCAGTGCTCATGGGCATGGCTCCAGGGCATGACGACGTCAGGACGGAAATCCTCCCCATCTGTCATCGGAACCTGAGAGGTTCGCCGATAGCCCCTGCCGGGGTATGCCCCGGGTAGCGGGGCGCCCTGGTCACAGGGCTCGGCTTGCACCTTGGGTGGAGCCGCCGGAGCGGCCCGCTTTTCAGATCTGCCTCATCCACGCGGTACGGGGCCTGAGAGATTCAAGGGAGGATCTTGCTCCTTCGGCGCCCGGCTCACACTGTGGCCGGAACTCTCCCGCGCGGATTCGAACGGCCGGTATGCAGTTGGCGCGGTCATCATCGCACGCATTGCGCCCCCGTGGGGAGGCCGGTCCACAACGGGTGGATGAACGGCGATGACGGTTGTGGAGCCTTGCCCTTTCTTTACACTTCAGGATCAGGCGTGGCCGGCCCGACAGCAGGGGGATGGGCGATGACGTTGCAGCGGTCGGTACCGACCGCGGGACTCGCGGACGGCGCGATGCCCGCACAGCCGGGCGCCCCCGCGCGCGAGCTGCCCGAGCGGGCCGGAGCGCCGGTACGGGAGCCGGCCGCGGCGCCCGGCGCATCCGTACAGGAGCTGCTCACCGCGCCCGCGCCGGGGGTACGTGATCTGCGCGGGCGCGCGGACCACACCCCGTACAGCCTCGATTTCACCCCCGGCGACATCGTGGTCGTCTCCGGGCTGCCCGGCGGCGGCAAGTCCACCATGATCCGGCGTGCGGTGGCCGGCCACGCCATCGACTCGCAGAACACCCGCGACCGCTGGGCCGCCGCCCTGCCCCGCTTACTCCCGTACGCCCTCTACCGCCCCCTGGTCCGCGCCGCCCACTACCTCGGGCTCTGGGCCGTGCTGCGCTCCGGCGCCTCGGTCGTCGTCCACGACTGCGGTACGCAGACCTGGGTACGGAACTGGCTCGCCCGGCACGCCGCGCGCCGGGGCCGCACCCTGCGCCTGCTCCTGCTGGACGTGGACCCGGAGACCGCCCGCCAGGGCCAGCGCGAGCGCGGCCGGGGCGTCTCCGGTTACGCCTTCGCCCGGCACCGGCACGCGGTGGGCCGGCTGATCCGCGACACCGAACGCGGCGCGCTGCCCGTCGGCTGCGCCTCGGCGGTGCTGCTGGACCGGGAGGCCGCGACCGCGCTGGAGCGGATCACCTTCACAAACGCCCACGACCCGGCCGACCACTCCGGTTAGGGTTCTGGCCGGAACAACGCCAGCGACGACAGCCGAGAGAGGCACAGAGGCAGTGGAGATTCCGGCACCGGCCCAGGCGCACCCCCAGCACGCGTGGCCCGCCAACGAGCTCGAAGAGGTCCTGACCGCCTCCCTCGGCATCGCCGACGCGGGCGGCCGCCTGGTCGAGGTGCTCGGCCGCAGCTCGGTCTGGGTGCCGCTGCCGAACGGCGGCTCGCCCGCCAGCGCCGACCTGGACCTGCCGATGATGGACATCGACGGCGCCGCGTACGTCCCCGTCTTCAGCTCCGAGGGCCAGTTCCTCAGCTGCGTCGGCAGCCACATGTCCTTCGCCGTCGCGCCCGCCCGCGACTTCGCCCGCGGCCTGCCGCCGCAGGTCGGCATCGCGGTGAACCCGGGCGGCGCGGTCGGCATCCCGCTGCCGCCGCCCGCCGTCGCCGAGCTCTGCCGGGCCGGGCGCACCGCGCTGGACGGTCCCGCCAGCGGCGGCCGGGTCAAGCTGTACGAACCGGACTGGCAGCACGACCCGGTCGACTTCCTCACCGCCGTCTCCGCCGAGTTCGAGGCCACCGGCGTGGTCTCCACCGCCCGCCGCGCGCTCGCCAGCATCGAGGGCGGCGACCCGGTCCTCTTCGTCGGCGTCGAGTTCGCCACCTGGGACGGCGCGGGCCAGAGCGCCCCGATGGAAGCCCTGGGACGGGCGCTCGGCCGCGTCGAGGTGCCCTGGCCGGTGAACCTGGTCCTGCTGGACGTGGCCCAGGACCTGGTCGGCGACTGGATGCGCGAGAAAGTACGCCCGTTCTACCGGCGCGAAGGCCACTGAACGTACGGCGCGAAAGCCACCGGGCATACCGGGCGAAAGCCGCCGGACGTGCGGCGCGAAAGCCACCGGACGTACCGCGCGAAGCCACCGGCCGCGCGGTGATCGCGGGCGCCGGCCGACCGTGGCGTCAAGTCGGTGTCAGAAGTGGCGCATAAGCTGGTTTGATGGCGGGGCCGCTCCCGTGTGCCCGGGAGCGTCGACGGATCGATGAGGGGCGGGACCCAGGGTGAGTGCGTCAGGCACTGCGGCGGCCGGTCAGGTCGAGCACATGCTGCGCCAGGTCAGCCCCGGGCGTTACGACGCCTACGAGGCGCTGCTCGCGGCCCTCGCCGACGGCCGCATCTGGATGCTGCTCTGGCACGGCACGGCCGGCTCACCGGACGCGCAGTACGGCTCCATGGAGGTCGAAGGACTCGGTTACGCGCCGTGCGTCACCTCCGCGCAGGAGCTCTCCGCCAGCGGCTGGAGCCGTTCCCACGAGCTGGTCTCCGGCCGGGAGATCGCCCGCGCCCTCTTCCCCGACCGCTGGGGCATCTGGCTCAACCCGCACGCGCCCGGCGGCGGCGTCGGCATCCCCTGGCTCGATCTGCGCCGGATCTCCACCGGCCTGGACCGGCTCCCCGCCGGACCGCTCCGGCTGACCGAGCCCGCCGTGGAGCTGCCGCAGTTCTACGCCCAGCTCACCCAGAACGCCCACCGCACCCCGGCCGTCCGCTCGCTGCGCCGCGCCTGGGTGCACCCCGCCGTCGGTGTCCCGTACCTCGCGATCGGTCTCGATCTGTACGACACCGGGCGGGAGTCCGTCGACGCGGTGCGGGCGATGATGCGGCAGTCGGTCGGCGCGGTCCCCGACGGGCTGCCCGTCTCCACCGTCGCCATGTCCGACGAGTACGACCCGGTCGCGATGTGGCTGCGCGCCAACACCCGCCCGTTCTACGACCGCGAGCCGCACGCCCCGGCAGGCCCGCCGCCGGCCGCTGCCCCCGGCTACGGATACCCGCCGCAGCAGCACCGCTGACCTGCGGGTCCGTCCGCCGTCACCGACCCGCCGCAGGAGACCCCCCGCTCCGAACACCCGCGGATTTCCGGCGCGTTAACCGGGCGCGGAGGGATGTCCCGGAACTGGGCGGTTTGTTAACTGTCCGGGTCTCGACTAGGTATCACCGCTATCCGGACTGTTCTCTTGCGATGTACCCCGTCTGTAGTGTGCGGCCATCAAACCTCACCACATGGCGAACCAGGGGTGGACCCATGCGCATATTCAAGTCCCGGGCTGTCCGGGCGATCACGACAGCGGTCGCTGTCGGTCTGATCGCCACGGGCTGTTCCAGCGAGCGGGACACCGACGGAGCCAAGGGGGGCGACAAGGACACCTTCGTCTTCGCCGGATCCGGTGACCCCGGCTCCCTCGACCCGGCCCTCGCGAGCGACGGCGAGACGTTCCGCGTCACCCGCCAGGCGTTCGAGGCGCTGCTGGAGCACGAGCCCGGCGGCAGCAAGCTGGTCGGCGGACTCGCCGAGAAGTGGGAGGGCGACGCGGCCGGCAAGGTCTGGACGTTCAACCTGCGCCAGGGCGTGAAGTTCCACGACGGCGAGGCGTTCAACGCCGCTGCGGTCTGCGCGAACTACGACCACTGGTTCAACTGGAAGGGCACCTACCAGTCCAGCGCGGTCTCCTACTACTGGCAGAGCATCATGGGCGGGTTCGCGAAGAACGAGGACGCCGAGGCGCCCAAGGCGAACTACAAGTCCTGCACCGCCAAGGACGAGAACACGGCCGTCATCGAGGTGAACGAGCCCTCGGCGAACCTGCCGGGCGGATTCTCCCTCCAGGCGCTCGCGATCCACTCGCCGAAGGCGATCAAGGAGTACGAGAAGCAGGACGCGTCCGCCAAGGGCGACGCGATCACGTACCCCAAGTACAGCCAGGAGGCCGGCACGGTCGCCGGCACCGGCCCGTACAAGATCGTGAAGTGGAACAAGGGGAACAAGGAAGTCTCCCTGGAGCGCTTCGACGACTACTGGGGCGACAAGGCCAAGGTGAAGAATCTGGTCTTCCGCACCATCTCCACCGACGAGACCCGTCGCCAGGCGCTCCAGGCGGGTGACATCGACGGCTACGACCTGGTCGCTCCCGCCGATGTGACGACGCTGGAGAAGCAGGGCTTCGAGGTCCCGACCCGCGACGTCTTCAACATCTTCTACGTCGGCATGAGCCAGGGTGCGAACCCGGCGCTGAAGAAGCCGCAGGTCCGTCAGGCGATCACGCACGCCATCGACCGCGAGAACCTCGTCAACACCCAGCTGCCCGAGGGCGGCAAGGTGGCGACCCAGTTCATGCCCGACACGGTCGCCGGCTACTCGGACAAGGTGAAGACGTACCCGTTCGACACCGCCAAGGCCAAGAGCCTCCTCAAGCAGGCCGGCGAGGAGAAGCTCTCCATCGACTTCTGCTACCCGACCGAGGTCACCCGCCCGTACATGCCTGCCCCGCAGGACATGTTCGAGCTGATGAAGGCCGACCTGGAGAAGGCCGGCATCACGGTCAGGCCGAAGGCCATGAAGTGGGCCCCGGACTACGTGGACGGCGTCGAGGCCGGTTCCTGCGCCCTGCACCTGTTCGGCTGGACCGGTGACTTCAACGACGGCTACAACTTCATCGGCACCTGGTTCGCCAAGGCCGAGAAGCAGTGGGGCTTCAAGGAGCCGAAGGTCTTCGGCGCCGTGACCGCGGCCTCCAAGATCACCGACACCGACGGTCGCACCGAGGCCTACAAGAAGGCCAACGAGGCGATCATGGAGTACGTCCCGGGCGTGCCGATCTCGTCCTCCCCGCCGGCGATCGCGTTCGCCAAGAACGTCAACCCGCCGAAGGTCTCCCCGCTGACGCAGGAGAACTTCGCCGAGGTCTCCTTCAAGTAATCGCACATCAGCGGGTCCGCCCGGCCACAGCAACCAGGTGGCCGGGCGGACCCGCTTCGACGCACGTGAGAAAGGGGCATGCGGGGTGCTGCGACTCGTCGTCAGAAGACTTCTCCAGCTCATTCCCACCCTGCTCGGCCTGTCGGTCCTGCTGTTCCTCTGGCTGAACCGACTGCCCGGCGGACCCGCCTCAGCGATCCTGGGCGAGCGGGCCACCGAAGCCGAAGTGGCGAGAATCAACCGTGCACTCGGGCTCGACGAGCCGGTGCACGTCCAGTACTGGCGCTTCCTCAAGCGCATCTTCGAGCTCGACCTCGGAACCTCCACCCAGACCGGCCAGCCGGTGTGGGACGAGTTCACCCTGCGCTTCCCGGCCACCGTGGAACTCAGCGTGGCCGCCATCCTGATCGCCGTGGTCGTGGGCATCCCGATGGGCTACCTCGCGGCCAAGCACCGCGGCGGCTGGCTGGACGTCGCGTCCGTCTCCGGATCGCTGCTCGGCATCTGCATCCCGGTCTTCTTCCTGGCCATGCTGCTGCGCGGGATCTTCTCCGTCCAGCTGGGCTGGTTCCCGAGCCAGGGAAGGCTCACCACCGGCCTCAACGCCACCGACATCACCGGGTTCTCGGTCCTGGACGGGTTGCTGACCGGCGAGTTGGACGCGAGCTGGGACGCGATCATGCACTTGATCCTGCCCGCCCTCGCGCTGGCCTCGATCCCGCTCGCCGTCATCGTCCGGATGACCCGCGCCAGCGTCCTGGAGGTGCTCGGCGAGGACTACATCCGCACCGCCGAGTCCAAGGGCCTGGACAAGCGTGTCGTCCGCGGCCGCCATGTGCTCCGCAACGCGCTGCTGCCGGTGATCACCGCGGTCGGCCTGCTGACCGGCAGCCTGCTCTCCGGTGCGGTGCTCACCGAGTCCGTCTTCGACTTCGGCGGCATCGGCTCGTTCATCCGTACCGCGATCGACGGCCGCGACTACCCGGTCCTCGTCGGGTTCATTCTCTTCATCGCGATGGTGTACGTGCTCATCAACCTCCTGGTCGACCTCGCGTACAGCATCATCGACCCGAGAGTGCGGGTGCACTGACGTGACGCTTCTGACCAACAAAGCAGACAAGATCGACCGTCTCGCCGAGCTCACCCAGAGCTCCGAGTCCGTCGCCGGCACCAGCCTCTGGCGCGAGGCGTTCCGCCGGATGCGCTCCAGCAAGATGGCGATCATCGGAGCGGCGATCATCGCCGCCTTCATCGTCGTCGCCATCGTCGGCCCGATGCTCGCGCCGCACGGCCCCACCGCGCAGAACTGGCGCAGCGAGGTCTTCCCCAACCAGGGCAAGTTCGTCGGCATGCGCGGCGAGAACTGGTTCGGCCTCGACCACCTCGGCCGCGACATGTTCTCGCGCTGGCTCGTCGGCGCCCGGCAGACCCTCCTCGTCGGTGTGGTCTCCATGCTCATCGGCCTGATCATCGGCGCCGCGGTCGGCATCCTCTCCGGCGCCGCCGCCACGCTCGGCGGCAAGGTCGGCCGACGCGTCGACACCGTGGTGATGCGCTTCACCGACATCATGCTGTCGCTGCCGTCCCTGCTCCTGGCCGTCTCCATCGCCGCGGTCCTCGGACAGTCGCTGACCACCGTGATGATCGCCGTCGGTGTCGTCCAGATCCCCATCTTCGCCCGCCTGCTGCGCGGTTCGATGCTGGTGCAGGGCGGCGCGGACTATGTGCTCGCCGCCAAGGCGGTCGGTATCCGCCGCAAGCGGATCGTGCTGACCCAGATCCTGCCGAACTCGCTGAGCCCGGTGATCGTCCAGGCGACGCTCAGCCTCGCCACCGCGATCATCGAGGCGGCGGCCCTCTCCTACCTGGGGCTCGGCAACCCGGACCCGGCCGTTCCCGAGTGGGGCGTGATGCTCTCGCAGGCGCAGCGCTTCTTCGACAACGAGCCGATGATGGCCGCCTATCCGGCCATCGGGATCATCATCACGGCACTCGGCTTCACCTTGCTCGGCGAGTCCATGCGGGAAGCCCTCGACCCGAAGTTGCGAGGCTGACGTCCCATGCCACTGCTCTCAGTTGAAGAACTCAGCGTCACCTTCACCGCGCGCGGCCGCAAGGACGCCACCGCCGTGGACGGCGTCTCCTTCGACGTCGACCAGGGCCAGGTCGTCGGCCTGGTGGGGGAGTCGGGGTGCGGCAAGTCCGTCACCTCGCTCGCCCTGATGGGGCTGCTGCCGCGCAAGGGTGTACGGATCGGCGGACGGGCCGAGTTCGACGGCCGGGACCTGCTGACCATCGGCGAGCGCAAGCTCCGCGACATGCGCGGCAGCCAGCTGGCGATGATCTTCCAGGACCCGCTCTCCTCGCTGAACCCGGTCGTCCCCATCGGCATCCAGGTCACCGAGATCCTCCAGCGCCACCGCGGCCTCAAGGGCGAGAAGGCCCGCAAGGAGGCGGCGTCGCTGCTCGACCGGGTCGGCATCCCCGACCCGGACCGGCGGCTCAAGGAGTACCCGCACCAGCTCTCCGGCGGAATGCGCCAGCGTGCGCTGATCGCCATGGCGGTGGCCTGCGCGCCCCGACTGCTGATCGCGGACGAGCCGACCACCGCGCTCGACGTGACCATCCAGGCGCAGATCCTGGAGCTGCTCAAGGAACTGGTCGACCAGGAGGGCACCGCCCTGCTGATGATCACCCACGACCTCGGTGTGGTGGCAGGCCTCTGCGACGAGGTCAACGTCCTCTACGCGGGCCGGGCCGTGGAGTCGGCGGGCCGTCGAGAGCTGTTCGCCCACCCGACCCACCCGTACGCGCACGGCCTGCTCGGCTCCATCCCGCGCCTGGACGCACCGCGCGGCGAGCCGCTCAACCCGATCCGCGGCTCCATCAACGACAAGATCGCCTGGGCCGACGGCTGTGCCTTCGCACCCCGGTGCGACCACTACACGATGGAGTGCCTCACCGGCACCCCCGAACTGACCGAACCACGCGCGGCCGGACACCAGGTCCGCTGCGTCAACCCGGTCCTGCCCAAGGCGGAGGTCCCGGCATGAGCCTGCTCGAACTGGACGGCGTGAAAGTCCACTTCCCGGTCAAGAAGGGCCTCTTCTTCGACCGTACGGTGGGCCATGTCTACGCCGTCGACGGCGTCTCGCTCAGCGTGGAGGCCGGCCAGACGTACGGTCTGGTCGGCGAGTCCGGGTGCGGCAAGACGACGCTCGGCCGCGCGGTGCTGCGGCTGAACGACATCACCGACGGGGCGGTCGTCTTCGACGGCACCGACCTCGCGCAGCTGCCGGACGAGAAGATGCGGACCTTCCGCCGCCGCCTCCAGATGGTCTTCCAGGACCCGCTGGGCAGCCTCAACCCGCGGCAGAACATCGAGTCGATCCTCGCCGAGGGCATGGCCGCCCACAACATCGGCAAGGACCAGGCGGAGCGCCGGGAGAAGATCAAGGAGATCCTCGCCAAGGTCGGCCTCCCGGCCAACGCGATGTCCCGCTACCCGCACGAGTTCTCCGGCGGTCAGCGCCAGCGCATCGGCATCGCCCGCGCGCTGGTCCTGGAGCCGGACGTGATCATCTGCGACGAGCCGGTCTCGGCGCTCGACGTCTCGGTCCAGGCGCAGGTCATCAACCTGCTGGAGGAGCTCCAGGAGTCCCTCGGCCTGACCTACCTGGTCATCGCGCACGACCTCGCCGTGGTCCGGCACATCTCGGACGTCATCGGGGTCATGTACCTGGGCGGGCTGGTCGAGGAGGCGCCGAGCGACGCGCTGTACGCGGGGCCCCGGCACCCGTACACCAAGGCGCTGATGTCGGCCGTCCCGGTGCCGGACCCGGAGGTGGAGGACCGCCGCGAGCGCATCCTGCTCCACGGCGACCTGCCCTCCCCGGCCAACCCGCCGGCCGGCTGCCGCTTCCACACCCGCTGCCCGTGGGTGCAGGAGACCAAGTGCGCGACCGAGCGCCCGCCGCTGCTCGACACCGGCGACGGGCACAAGGTGGCCTGCCACTTCACGGCCGAGATCGAGGCCGGGACGGTGAAGCAGACCCTGGCCACCGGCATCGAGGCGGTCGTCGCCACGAAGGCGGTGGCGGCCGAGGCGGTGGAGGTGTCGGAGGGGGATACTCCGCAGGAGGCCCCGAAGGTGCCGGGCCAGGCCGACGCGCCTGTCGCCGTGTCCGCGAAGGACGGAGCCGCCGAGTAGGACCGGCACAATTGCCCGGTGCTCACCGAACTGTTCACGCCCTCCGTCCAGCATGCGCTCGATCTCGTCGGGATCTTCGTCTTCGCGATCTCGGGCGCGCTGCTCGCCGTACGCAAGAACTTCGATGTCTTCGGCATCGCGGTCCTCGCCGAGGTGACAGCGCTGGGCGGAGGGCTGTTCCGTGATGTGATGATCGGCGCGATCCCGCCCGCCGCCTTCACCGACCTCGGCTACTTCATCACCCCGCTCTTCGCCGCCGGACTGGTCTTCTTCCTCCACCCGCACGTGGAGCGCATCCAGGTCGGCGTCAACGTCTTCGACGCGGCGGGGCTCGGCCTGTTCTGCGTGACCGGCACGGTCAAGGCGTACGAGTACGGCCTCGGGCTCACGGCCTCGGCGGCGCTCGGGCTGGCCACGGCGGTCGGCGGCGGTGTGCTGCGGGACGTGCTGGCCAACGAGGTGCCGTCGCTGCTGCGCTGGGACCGCGACCTGTACGCGGTGCCCGCGATCGTCGGCGCCACCATGGTCGTCCTCTGCATCCGCTTCGACACCCTCAACGCTCTGACCAGCGGCTTGGCGGTGATCGCCGCCTTCACTCTGCGCCTGCTGGCCCTGCGCTTCCACTGGCGTGCGCCGCGTGCGTACAACCGGTCCTCGGCGCGGGCGGAAGAGGTCTAGACGCGGGATTGAGCGACCCAAAAAGCTACCGCTCAGTAACGCTATCCGTGTACCGTGCATGCCATGGCACAGGCAGCGACAGAGGCGGCGGCGCAGACCGCTCCGGCAACCATCGGTGACAGCGAGTTCGACCGCGACACCGCGGTCACCCTGCGCGAGGAGGGCGTCTACGACGCGGAACTCTCCGCGGGCTGGACCATCATCCACGCCGTCAACGGCGGCTACCTGCTGGCACTCCTGGGCCGCGCGCTGGGCGAGGCGCTGCCGCACTCGGACCCGTTCTCGGTCTCCGCGCACTACCTCACCGCCTCCGTCCCCGGCCCCGCGGTGATCCGGACGCAGACCGTCCGCACCGGCCGCACCCTCTCCACCGGACAGGCCTCGCTCTTCCAGTACGCCGAGGACGGCAGCGAGATCGAGCGCATCCGGGTCCTCGCCACCTACGGCGACCTGGACGCGCTTCCCGACGACGTACGCACCACCGCCCTGCCGCCCGCCATGCCGGACCGGGACCACTGCCTCGGCCCGAGCGACGGCGCGCCCAAGATCCCCGGCAGCTCGGCCATCACGGACCGGCTCGACATCAAGCTCGATCCGGCGACCGTCGGCTGGGCGGTCGGCGCGCCGTCCGGCAAGGGCGAGATGCGCGGCTGGTTCGGCCTCGCGGACGGCCGCGACCCGGACCCGCTCTCGCTGCTGCTCACCGTGGACGCCCTGCCGCCGACCTCGTTCGAGCTGGGGCTGACCGGCTGGACCCCCACGGTCGAGCTGACCACCCACATCCGCTGCCGCCCGGCCCCGGGCCTGCTGCGCGTCTCCATCACCACCCGCAACCTCGCCGGCGGCTTCCTGGAGGAGGACGCGGAGGTCTGGGACAGCGCCGACCGCCTCGTCGCCCAGTCCCGCCAGCTGGCGAAGGCGCCGCGCGCGGAGTAGCCCGCACGCGGGTAGGGCGTGCGGTCCGTACGCGGTGGGGCGACGCGTACGGGAGCGGCTCGCGTACGCGTACGGGGGCGCCGCGGCCGTTCAGTCCCGGGGCGCCTCGTCGCGTTCCGGGTCCCGGCCGGGCGCCTCGTCCAGCCAGTGCGCGCGGCCGATCGAGACCAGCCGCAGCCGCCGCCGGGCCCGCCGGACCACGGCCCGCTCGTTCTCGGGACCCGCTTCCAGGAGCGCCGACGCGGTCATCACCATGTGGTCCACGTAGAACCCGCCCAGCATCAGCAGATCCTCCTCGCTCCACCCGGCCGACCCCGGCTCCACCTGGAGCGCGCACGCCACCTCCTCCGCGAACCGGAACAGCTGCGCCGCGATGGCCTCGCGCACCGGTTCCACCCCGCCGTGCTGCTCGCGCGCGATGAACCGGAAGTGCGCGGGCTGCGCGCCGACGTGCCGCGCTATCACCTCCACGCTGCGGTCCAGCCGCTCCTCGCTGTCGCCGGTCTCCATGAGCACCGCGGCGATCAGCCCGTGCAGGCTGCCCAGCGTCTCCTCCACCAGGGCCACACCGAGCGCCGCGGTGTCCGCGAAGTGCCGGTAGAAAGCGGTGGGCGTGACTCCGGCGACCCGGGTGACCTCGCGCAACCCCAGGCTGCTCAGGCTCTGGTGCTCCAGCAGCAGGAGCGCGGCGTCGAGCAGCGCCTGGCGGGTCTTCAGCTTCTGGGTCTGGCGGATTCCGGCGGTGTGACTCATGCCATTGAGTAAACAACCGTTCTCCGAGTCAAGGAAGGGGTCGGAGGTTTAGGCTGGAAGGTCAGTGAACACTCGTACTCCGAACGGCTTTCGTCTTCGTCGTCGTACAGAGAGGTCCCGCCGTGCTCGTCCTCGTCGCCGCGCTGCTGCTCCTGGGCATCGCCCTCGGAGCGGTCGCCCATCTCCCGCTTCCGGTCTCCCTGGCCGCCGCGACGGTGATCGGCTGCTGGCTGCTGATCTTCGCCGTACGGGAACGCCGCACCCGCTGACCGGCACCCGCTGACCCGCACCGGCGTCTGTCGCGCCCGCCGTACCCGGACCGATCCGAAGGAGCTCGCACGATGGCCCTCACCCTCACCGACCGCGCCCGCCGTACGGACGACGTCACCGGCCAGGCCGCACCGGAGGCGGCCTCCGCCCCGGCCTCCGCCTCGCGCCGGGCCGCAGGCCGCGAGGCGGACGGTCTCGCCGTCGCCTCCTTCGTCCTCGGTCTCGTCGGCCTGCTGGCGTTCAACCTGCTGCTCGGTCCCACCGCGATCGTGATGGCGCTGCTCTCCCTGGCCCGCCGCACCCGCCGCCCCGGCCGGGCCTGCCTCGGCCTCGCACTCGGCGTCGCCGACCTCGTCGTGCTGGCCGTCCTCGTCACCGTCAACGGCACGGCGGCCTGGAACTTGGGCGGCTGACGCGGGTGGTCCCGGACGCGCCCGCCATGCGCCCCGCCCCGGGCTCGTAGAATCGGCCCCACCATGGCCTACCTCGACCACGCAGCGACCACGCCGATGCTTCCCGAAGCGATCGAGGCGATGACCGCCCAGCTCTCCGTCACCGGCAACGCGTCCTCCCTGCACGCGGCCGGACGCAGGGCCCGCCGCACCGTCGAGGAGTCCAGAGAAACGCTCGCCGACGCCCTCGGCGCACGCCCCAGCGAGGTGGTGTTCACCTCCGGCGGCACGGAGGCAGACAACCTCGCCGTCAAGGGCCTGTACTGGTCCCGCCGCGACGCCGATCCGCGCCGCACCCGGGTCCTCTCCGGCCCCGTCGAGCACCACGCCGTCCTGGACGCCGTCGACTGGCTCGCCGAGCACGAGGGCGCGACCGTCGACCACCTCCCGGTCGACCGCTACGGCCGGGTCCACCCCGAGGACCTCCGCGCGGCGATCCTCCGCAACCCCGACGACGTCGCGATGATCACCGTGATGTGGGCCAACAACGAGATCGGCACGATCATGCCGGTACGGGAACTGGCTTCGGTGGCCGCCGAGTTCGGGATCCCGATGCATGCCGACGCGGTGCAGGCCTTCGGCCAGCTTGAGGTCGGCTTCGCCGCCTCCGGACTGGCCGCGATGACGGTCAGCGGCCACAAGATCGGCGGTCCGTTCGGCATCGGCGCGCTGCTGCTGGGCCGCGACCACACCCCCGTACCCGTGCTGCACGGAGGCGGCCAGGAGCGGCACGTGCGCTCGGGCACCCTGGACGTGCCCGCCGTCGCCTCCTTCGCCGTGGCCGGCCGGCTGGCCGCCGAGGGGCGCGAGCACTTCGCCCGGCGCGTGGGCGGGCTGCGGGACGACCTGGTGGCCGCCGTGCGCCATGCCGTCCCGGACGCCGTCCTCGGCGGCGATCCGGACCCGGCCGGACGGCTCCCGGCCAACGCGCACTTCAGCTTCCCCGGATGCGAAGGCGACTCCCTGCTGCTCCTCCTGGACGCCCAGGGCATCGAGTGCTCCACCGGCTCCGCCTGCACCGCCGGGATCGCCCAGCCCAGCCACGTACTCCTGGCCACCGGCACCGACCCGGACCTGGCCCGCGGCACGCTGCGCTTCTCGCTCGGCCACACCTCCACCGAGGACGACGTGAAGGCGCTGGCCCAGGCGATCGGCCCGGCGGTGGAGCGGGCGCGGACGGCTGGACTCAGCTGAGAGCGGCTGTTACTCGGCGCGTGCGGCGGAAGGCGACGGCGTCGGCGGTGCCGTCGCCGCCCGCTTCACCAGCTTCAGATACCGGTCCCAGTCCCAGTGCGGCCCGGGGTCGGTGTGGTCGGTGCCCGGCACCTCCACATGGCCGATGATGTGCTCCCGGTCGACGGGTATGTCGTACCGGGCGCAGATCGACGCCGTCAGCCGCGCCGACGATTCGTACATCTCCTTGGTGAGGTCCTTCGGCCGGTCGACGAACCCCTCGTGCTCGATGCCGACGGCCCGCTCGTTGAACGACCGGTTGCCCGCCTGGTACGCCACGTCCAGCTCGCGGATCATCTGCACCACCCGCCCGTCCTGGCCCACGATGTAGTGCGTCGCGGCCCGGTGGGCCGGGTCCTGGAAGACCCGCACCGCGCTGTCGAAGCTGCCCTGCGTGACATGGATGATCACGCGGTCGATCCGGAAGTCGTCCGGGCGGTCCGCCCGCCGCCAGTTCGCCTCGGAGGCCGCGACCCAGGTCGCGCCCGCGTAGTCCAGCTCACCGGCCTTGCGCGGCTTCTCCACGCCGGGCACCCGCCACCAGGCCCGCTTCACCTCGTCGCGCGCGAGCACGGCGACGGTGCCGGCCGCCACCACCGCACCGCCGCCGATCAGCAGCGCGCGCCGGCTGACGCCGTCGGCGGACTTCTTCCGCGACCGTCCGCCCGAGGGCTTGGCCGACGCCCTGGTGCTCCCGTTGTTGCCCATGTGATCACCAACGCATATCCGCGGGCGTTCGGTTCCCGGCGACCCGTACCCTGGAGGGGCTATGACTCAGACTTCCCAGCGCCCCCTGCGTGTCCTCGCCGCGATGTCGGGCGGCGTGGACTCCGCCGTCGCCGCGGCCCGCGCCGCCGAGGCGGGCCACGACGTGACCGGTGTCCACCTCGCCCTCTCCGCGAACCCCCAGTCCTTCCGGACCGGGGCGCGCGGCTGTTGCACCATCGAGGACTCCCGGGACGCCCGCCGCGCGGCCGACGTCATCGGTATCCCGTTCTACGTCTGGGACCTCGCGGAACGTTTCCGCGAGGACGTCGTGGAGGACTTCGTCGCGGAGTACGAGGCCGGGCGCACGCCCAACCCCTGCCTGCGCTGCAACGAGAAGATCAAGTTCGCCGCGCTGCTCGACAAGGCTCTCGCCCTCGGCTTCGACGCCGTCTGCACCGGTCACTACGCCACGGTCGTGCTCGCGGAGGACGGCAGCCGCGAGCTGCACCGCGCCTCCGACATGGCCAAGGACCAGAGCTATGTGCTCGGCGTCCTGGACGAGAAGCAGCTCGCCCACGCCATGTTCCCGCTCGGCGACACCCTCACGACCAAGGACGAGATCCGCGCCGAGGCCGAGCGGCGGGGCCTGGCCGTCGCCAAGAAGCCCGACAGCCACGACATCTGCTTCATCGCCGACGGCGACACCCAGGGCTTCCTGGCCGACCGCCTCGGCGGCCCGGCCGAAGGCGACATCCTGGACGAGTCCGGTACGAAGCTGGGCACCCACGACGGCGCGTTCGGCTTCACCATCGGCCAGCGCAAGGGCCTGAGGATCGGCCACCCCGCTCCCGACGGCAAGCCGCGCTACGTGCTCGACATCTCGCCGGTCGACAACACCGTCACCGTAGGTCCGGTCGAGGCTCTCGACGTGACGTCCCTGACCGCGATCAAGCCGCGCTGGTGCGGAACGCCTCCCTCCGGCCCGGGAACGTACACCGCCCAGCTCCGCGCCCACGGCGGCGAGACCGAGGTGACGGCCGAGCTGGTGGACGGCACCGAGCTGAACGTCACCTTCACCGAGCCGGTACGGGGCGTCGCCCCGGGCCAGGCGGTCGTGCTGTACGACGGCAGCCGGGTCGTCGGCTCGGCCACCATCGCGACGACGGTCCGCCGCGAGCGAGTCCCCTCAGGAGGCTGAGGCTCCCGCTTCACGACGCCTGGCGTACGTACGCGTCCCGGGCGAAGAAGTCCGCCAGCACCGGGGCCAGCACCTGCGGCGCCACCTCGCGCAGCTGGCCCGTCAGCGTGCGGTGCCGGGCGCGTGGCAGGGCCTCGGCCAGGGTGCGGGTGGCGGCGCGGGCGCCGGCCGAGCTGAAGCCGCCGCAGACCACCAGCGTGCGGGCGGTGACGGCGGCGAACCGCTCCGCCGGGACCGCCCCGTCGCCCAGCACCGCGTCGTCGTACGCCAGCGTGTGCGCCAGCGCCTCCAGGCCCGGCCACAGGGGCGCGCGCCGCATCCGGGCCACCGTCGCCGCGTCCACGCCCGTCCCGGCCAGGAACAGCTCCACCGCTGCGCCCCGGTCCCCGGCCGCCAGCAGCCGGTGCAGCCGGTCCGTGCGGGCGGCCTTGGCGCGGAGGCCGGAGGCGCCGGGTGTGTAGGGCGGCTCGTACACGGCGAGCAGCTCGACCGGAAGCCCGGCGGCCGCCGCCTCCAGGGCCAGCGCGCCACCGGAGGCCATCCCGAACACGCGCGCGTCGGGCCCGGCCGCCGCCACGACGGCGGCCAGGTCCTCGATCTCCCGGCGCACGCCCTCCGCACCGCTGCCACTGGCGCCGCGCCCCCGGCGGTCGTAGGTGACCACCGTGAAGCGCGGCGCCAGCAGTGCGGCCAGCGGCGCGTCGGTCGCCGCGGTGCTCAGCGCCCCGCCGACCAGCACCAGCGGTGGCCCCTCGCCGCGGCGGCGGCAGGCGATCGGCGTGGCGTCGGCGGAGAGAATCCTGTCCATGCGAGAGGAGACCGGAGCGGGCCGGGAAACTCATCGCTCCGGCGGAAAAAACCTCCCGGGAGGCAGGCCGCGCCTCAGCCGGCCACCGGCTCCGTCCCGTAGAAGCAGAAGTGGTCCTTGACGGCGGCCACTTCGGGCTTCGGGTCCGGGTAGGCCCAGACGAGGTCGGCGGCGCCGGGAATCGACCAGTAGGAGGCGTCGCCCTTGAACGGGCAGTGGGTGGTGGTGTCGGACGGCGTGAGCAGCTCGGTACGGACGTCCTCCGGCGGCAGGTAGTAGCGGTCCGGACAGCCCGTCTCGCGCAGGACGAGGGGGCGGCGGCTCTCGGCCAGCACCTGGCCCTCGTGCACCGCCCTGACGTGGACGGTGACCGGCTCGACGGTGATGTGGTGTCCTCGGGTGGAAGTCATACCCCTCTCAGCGGCGTACGGGCCCGGAATCTTCCCCGCCCGCCCCTGACGGCCGGAATCCGCACCTGACTCACCGGAACGGGGGAGTGCCGGAGGCGGGTCGTACGGTGGCTTTATGAACATCTGCGTCTTCCTCTCCGCCGCCGACCTCGACGACCGCTACACCGTGCCCGCCCGCGAGTTCGCCGAGCTGCTCGGCAGAGGCGGGCACACCCTGGTCTGGGGCGGTTCGGACAGGGGGCTGATGAAGGTCGTCGCGGACGGGGTTCAGGAGGCGGGCGGACGGCTGGTCGGGGTCTCGGTGGAGTTCCTGGCCGCGAGTGCCCGGACGAACGCCGACGAGATGGTGATCGCCCGCGACCTCGCCGAGCGCAAGGCCCTGCTCCTGGAGAAGTCCGACGCCATCGTGATCATGGTGGGCGGGACCGGGACGCTGGACGAGGCCACCGAGATCCTGGAGCTGAAGAAGCACGGCAAGCACACCAAACCGGTCGTCCTCCTCAACACGGCGGGCTTCTACGACGGGCTGCGCGAGCAGTTCCAGCGGATGGAGGACGAGGGGTTCCTGCCGCTGCCGCTGACCGAGCTGGTCTTCTTCGCCAAGGACGGCGTCGGCGCGCTGGCGTACCTGGAGGAGTCCGCCGGGCTGCAGTGATCACGCAGGTCAGGAGGGGGCCGCCGGGCCGCAGTGATCACGCGCGTCCGCAGGAGTCCGCCGGGCTCCGGTGATCGGACCTCCGCCTAGGATCGCCCCATGCCTACCCACCTCATCACCGGCGCCGGTTCCGGCATCGGGGCCGCTGTCGCCCGCCGTCTCCTGGAGCGCGGCGACGACCTCGTCCTGCTCGCCCGTGACGCCGGCCGCGCCAAGGAGTTCGCCGACCGCTACCCGGGCGCGCGGACCCTCGTCGGCGACCTCGGCAACCCCGACCGGCTCTCCTGGGCGTTCGGCCAGCAGCCCATGCCCGAGCGGATCGACACCCTGCTGCACATCGCGGGCGTCGTCGAGCTCGGCACCGTCGGCGAACTGACCCCCAAGGCCTGGCACTTCCAGCTCAACGCCAACCTCATCGCCCCCGCCGAGATCACCCGCCTCCTCATCCCGCAGCTCCGCGCCGCCCAGGGCCACGTCCTCTTCGTGAACTCCGGCGCCGGCCTCAACGCCCACGCCGGCTGGAGCGCGTACGCCGCGAGCAAGCACGGCCTCAAGGCGCTCGCCGACTCGCTGCGCCACGAGGAGCACGGCAGCGGGGTCCGGGTCACCTCCGTCTATCCCGGGCGCACCGCCAGCCCCATGCAGGCCAAGGTGCACCAGCAGGAGGGCAAGGAGTACGACGCGGAGCGCTGGATCGACCCCGAGTCGGTGGCCACCACGATCCTGATGGCGATCGACCTGCCGCGCGACGCCGAGGTCAACGACCTCACGGTCCGCCCGGGTCGCTGAAGCTCTCCGTCCGCCCCGGCCGCTGAAGCCCCTTCGGACCGCTGACGCCCCGCGTACGCGGGGCGTGCGCGGCGGACCGTAGGCTTCCGGCGTGAGCGAGAAGAGCAAGTTGAGCGAGTGCCGGGCGACCGGGGTCGGGTCGATGCCCGGAGGAGACGCGCGGGAGGCGGCGAAGACCGTCACCGGCTCCTTCGCCGACGGCCAGGGCATGCCGTACCTGGCGGAGCTGCCGGCGCGCGGCCCCGGCGCCGACATGATCGGCCGGACCATCGGCATGCTCGTCGAGATGTACGGGCACGTCGAGCCGAGCGGCTGGCGGATCAGCGACCGGCCCGGCCGCGACACCCGCCGCGCCCGCTCCTGGCTCGGCGAGGACCTGGACGCCCTGGAGGAGTTCACCCAGGGATACGAAGGACTGCTGAAGGTCCAGGCCGTCGGCCCGTGGACGCTGGCCGCCGCCCTCGAACTGCGCGGCGGCGAGGCCATGCTCGGCGACGCCGGGGCCTGCCGCGACCTGGCCGGTTCGCTGGCCGAGGGGCTCCGCGCCCACCTCGCCGAGGTGCGCCGCCGGATGCCCGGCGCCGAGGTGGTCCTCCAGCTGGACGAGCCTTCTCTCACCGCCGTCCTGCTGGGCCGGATCCGCTCCGCCAGCGGCTACCGCACCTACCGCGCCGTCGACCGCCAGATCGTCGAGTCGGCGCTGCGGGACGTCCTCGCGGCCACCGGCGAGGACGGCACGGCGATCGTCCACTCCTGCGCCCTCGAGGTTCCCTTCGCGCTGTTGCGCCGGGCCGGGGCGGCCGGAATCTCGTTCGACTTCTCCCTCCTCACGGAGCGTGAGGAAGAGGCGATCGGGGAAGCGGTCGAAGGCGGCACCCAGCTGTTCCTGGGCGTGGTGCCCTCCACCGACGCGGCAACGACGGCATTGTCGGACCCGGGCGGTAGCGTCATGGGAGTCAGGACGCTGTGGAGCAGGCTGGGGCTGAATCCGGGGACTCTCGCCGAGTCCGTCGCGATCACCCCGTCGTGCGGTCTCGCGGGCGCGTCGCCCGCGTACGCCCGCACCGCGCTCGCCCACAGCGCCCGGGCGGCGAGGTCGCTCGCGGACAACCCTGAGTGACGGGGACGACGGGTCAACAGGAGGACGGGACGATGGCGGGCGAAGAGCGGGTGGAACAGGAGAGTTCGGTCCCGGCGGACGCGCGGGAGGAGCACGCGCTGCTGGCGGAGCGGATCGAGGAGCACCGCTTCCGGTATTACGTGAAGGACCAGCCGGTCGTCAGCGACGCCGAGTTCGACCGGCTGCTGCGCTCCCTGGAGGCCCTGGAGGAGGAGCACCCGCCGCTCCGCACCCCGGACTCCCCGACCCAGAAGGTCGCCGGGCCGTACGTCACGGAGTTCACCTCCGTCGAGCACGCCGAGCGGATGCTCTCCCTGGACAACGCCTTCGACGACGAGGAGCTGGCCGCCTGGGCCGAGCGCGTCGCCAGGGACGTCGGCACGCCCGACCACCACTTCCTGTGCGAGCTCAAGGTGGACGGGCTCGCCGTCAACCTCACCTACGAGCACGGCCGGCTGACCCGGGCCGCGACCCGCGGCGACGGCCGCACCGGCGAGGACATCACGCCCAACGTCCGCACGATCGCGGAGATCCCGCACCGGCTGAAGGGCGACGACGTCCCCGCGCTGGTCGAGATCCGCGGCGAGGTCTTCTTCCCGATGGAAGGCTTCGAGGAGCTGAACGCCCGGCTGGTCGCCGCCGACGACAAGCCGTTCGCCAACCCGCGCAACGCGGCGGCCGGTTCGCTGCGCCAGAAGGACCCGAAGGTCACCGCCACCCGCCCGCTCCACATGGTGGTCCACGGCATCGGCGCCCACGAGGGCCTCACACTCGACCGCCTCTCCCAGGCGTATGACCTCCTCCACTCCTGGGGCCTGCCCACCGCCAAGCACAACAAGGTCGTCGACTCCCTCGCAGGCGTAAGGGAGTTCATCGCGTACTTCGGCGAGCACCGGCACTCGGTGGAGCACGAGATCGACGGCGTCGTCGTCAAGCTCGACGAGATCCCGCTCCAGGGACGCCTCGGCTCCACCTCGCGCGCCCCGCGCTGGGCCATCGCCTGGAAGTACGCCCCGGAGGAGGTCAACACCAAGCTCGTCAACATCCGCGTCGGCGTCGGACGCACCGGCCGAGTCACCCCGTACGCCCAGGTCGAGCCGGTCGAAGTGGCCGGCTCCGAGGTCGAGTTCGCCACCCTCCACAACCAGAACGTGGTGAAGGCCAAAGGCGTCCTCATCGGCGACACCGTGGTCCTGCGCAAGGCGGGCGACGTCATCCCGGAGATCCTCGGCCCGGTCGTCGACCTGCGCGACGGCACCGAGAAGCCGTTCGAGATGCCGACGCACTGCCCCGAGTGCGGTACGGAGCTGCGCCCGATGAAGGAGGCCGACATCGACCTCCGCTGCCCCAACGCCCGCACCTGCCCGGCCCAGTTGCGCGAGCGGGTCTTCTACCTCGCCGGGCGCAAGTGCCTGGACATCGACCACTTCGGCTATGTGGCCGCCGCCGCCCTCACCCGGCCCATGGAGCCCGCCGGGCCGGTCCTGCGGGACGAGGGCGACCTGTTCGACCTCACCATCGAACAGCTGCTGCCGATCCGGGCGTACGTCCTGGACCAGGACAGCGGACTGCCCAAGCGCGACCCGAAGACCGGCGAGGAGAAGATCGCCACCGTCTTCGCCAACCAGCAGGGCGAGCCGAAGAAGAACGCGGTGGCCATGCTGGAGGGCATCGCCGCCGCGAAGGAAGCCCCGCTGGCCCGGATCCTCACCGGGCTCTCCATCCGCCACGTCGGACCGGTCGCCGCGCAGGAGCTGGCCCGCCAGTTCCGCTCCATCGACCGCATCGACGAGGCCACCGAGCAGGAGCTGGTCGACGCGGACGGAGTCGGCCCCATCGTCGCCGCCTCCGTCAAGCAGTGGTTCGCCGAGGACTGGCACCGCGAGATCGTACGGAAGTGGCGCGAGGCCGGGGTCCGGATGGCCGACGAGGGCTCGGACGAGGACCAGGGCCCCCGCCCGCTCGAAGGCCTCACCGTCGTCGTCACCGGCACCCTCACCGGCTACACCCGGGACGGCGCGAAGGAGGCGCTGCAGAGCCTCGGGGCGAAGGTCACCGGTTCGGTGTCGAAGAAGACCGGGTTCGTGGTCGTCGGCGACAACCCCGGCTCCAAGTACGACAAGGCCATGCAGCTGAAGGTCCCCGTGCTGGACGAGGCCGGGTTCGCCGTTCTCCTCGAACAGGGCCCCGACGCAGCCCGGGAGGCGGCCCTGCCGGTGCCGGAGCCGGCGGCGGCCGAGCCGGAGGCCGCCGCGGAGTAGCGGTGCGTCCCGCCTCCCGGGCCCCTCGCGACGCGTACGCCACTCCCGGACATCCCCTGTTCGCCGTATCGAGACGACTCCGTGACGCGGCCCCGGCGTGGCGCGCCCCGGGAAGGGAAGAAACGGGGCAGAGGGGCGAAGAAAGGTCGGCCGGACCTCGAACGGCTCATCCACATCACCCGTTCGGCCCATAGCAGAAGGTGACGGGTCGTCGGTTCGCCTTCGGCAAGAGCGGTGGAGCGCTGCCCCTGGAAGCCTTTCGCGGCCTACTGTTGAGAGGTAGCGCCTGCCGCTCCGCGGCCGCCCGTCCGGGGCCGTGGTAGAAGGAGAGCGGGGGCCACCGAGGGACTTCGGCACCGCCGGCTGTGAGAGGGACGGAATGAAACCGACCGAGAGCGCCGCCCCGGTGTCGCGGCTGCAAGGTTTCGTCGGCCTCACGACCCCCGTGGGCGCCGCCGTCATCGCGATCGCCGCGTTACTGCTGGCGGTCGGCTTCTTCCGGACCGTGCAGGACGGCCACGCCCTCTTCCCGGACGGTGCCGCGGGCTGGTCGATCGCCGTCCTCACCGGGATCATCGTCGGCCATCTGGTCGCGCTCGGCCGCGACCGCTGGTGGGGCGGGACCGGCTCCGGCGCCGCCCTCACCCTCGCCGTCCTGCTGCTCTACGGCTGGCTGCCCGCCGGACTGGTCAGCCTGGTCGTCGTGGTCCTCGTCGGGAGCGCCCGCAGACACCGCTGGTGGCAGGGGCTCCTGCACGGCGCGGTGGACATCCTCGGCATCGCGGCGGCGGCGCTCGTGCTGGCCGCGTTCGGTGTGGTGCCGACCGTGGAGCGGCCCTGGCTGCCACTCGACTGGGGCATCGCCGCCGTACCGGAACTGCTCCTGGCGGCGTCCACGTATCTGCTCGTCACCCGGGTCCTGCTCTGGTACGCGGGAGCTCCGCAGAACGGCGGGCTGCCGACCATCGCCCGCACCGCCCTGCTGCGCCAAGGGCTCGTCGCCGTCGCCCTGCTCGGCCTCGCCCCGCTGATCTGCGTCGTCGCGATGTCCATGCCCGTCGTCCTGCCGCTCTTCGCGGTCCCGCTCATCGCCCTGGACTCCACGCTCTGGATCGCCCGCGCCCGCGCCGAGGAGCAGCTGCGCGACCCGCTGACCGGCCTGCCCAACCGCCAGTGGCTGCTGGAGCGGACCTGGTCGGCGCTGGAGGACGCCGAGAGCGTCGGCACCCGGTCGGCGCTGGTCCTGATCGACCTGGACCGCTTCCGTGCCGTCAACGACACCCTCGGCCACCTCGCCGGGGACCGGCTGCTGCTCCAGATAGCGGAACGCCTCCGCCTCGCCCTGCCGCACGGCGCCGAGGCGGCCCGGCTCGGCGGCGACGAGTTCGCCGTACTCCTGCCGCAGGCCGACTCGACCACCAGCGCCCAGCGGGTCGCCCGCCACCTGGTCGCCGAACTGTCCTCGCCGCTCGACCTGGACGGCCTGGTCCTCGTGCTGGAGGCCAGCGCCGGGGTCGCCGTCTACCCGGACCACGCACTGGACGCCGAGGGGCTGCTGCGCCGCGCGGACGTCGCGATGTACCAGGCCAAGCGCGACCGTACGGGCGTGGAGGTGTACGAGTCGAAGCGGGACAGCAACACCCCGGACCGGCTCGGCCTGCTCGGCGATCTGCGCCGGGCGCTGGACGCGGGCGACGTCGAGCTGCACTACCAGCCCAAGGTCCGCTTCGACGGCCAGGTCGCCGGCCTGGAGGCGCTGGTGCGCTGGGTGCACCCGGAGCGCGGCCGGGTCCCCCCGGACGAGTTCATCGCCATCGCGGAGTCCTCCGGGCTGATGCCGCACCTCACGGAGTACGTGCTGGAGACGGCGCTCGCGCAGGTCGCCCGGTGGCGCGCGCAGGGCCTGTTCGTGCCGGTCGCGGTCAACGTCTCCCCGCGCGACGTCCACACCCCCGGCTTCGCGGGCGGGGTCGCCGCCCGGCTCGCGAGGCACGGCGTCCCGGCCTCGGCGCTCCAGCTGGAGATCACCGAGCACGTGCTGCTGGAGGACCCGCAGCGGGCCGCCGACACCCTGGCCGGGCTGACGGCGCACGGCGTGAAGATGTCCCTGGACGACTTCGGTACGGGGTACTCCTCCCTCGTCCATCTGCGCAGGCTCCCGGTGAGCGAGCTGAAGATCGACCGCTCCTTCGTGGCCCGCCTCGCGCTGGACCACGAGGACGGCGAGATCGTCCGCTGCACGATCGACCTGGCGCACTCGCTCGGCCTGGTCGTCGTCGCGGAGGGCGTCGAGGACGACGAGACCTGGGAGCGGCTGCGGGACCTGCGGTGCGACGCGGTGCAGGGCTGGCTGGTGGCGGCCGCGATGCCGCCGCAGGAGACGACGGCCTGGCTCCGGGCGCGCGGCGAGCACGGCTGGCGCCGCCCGGCCGAGCTGGAGGCCCAGGCGGCGGCCGCCGCGAACGGCAAGCCGGAGGGCAAGCAGCACCCTCACGGACGTACGGTCTCGGGCCCGGCGACGGCCTGAGGCACGGCCCGGGCCCGTAGCCGCAAAGCCGGAACCCCGCACCGAAAAGGCCCGAAAGGAGTGGGCCGATCGGGGTGGGGTATCCGCCATGACCGGACCCCATAGGATTGGGGGTCGGTGGCACCTTTCCACCCGCCGCGCGACGCCTGGTACGCACGCTCGCCACGTTGCCGAAACGCCCACGTGGCTCCGCCACGAGGGCGCTCCGGCGCCTTGCGACCGCACGCACCACACGCCGCGCGGCCCGTCCTTCGGACGGACGGGGGAGATGTGTCACCGACCCCCAGCCACAACCACACACCAACCCCTGAGGATCGCTGCATGCCTGGCATCACGCGCGAGGAGGTCGCCCACCTCGCCCGGCTGGCGCGTCTGGAGCTGAAGGGCGAAGAGCTCGATCACTTCGCCGGTCAGCTCGACGACATCATCGGCGCGGTCGCCCGCGTCTCCGAGGTCGCCGACCAAGACGTACCGCCGACCTCCCACCCGCTGCCGCTGACCAACGTCATGCGCGCGGACGAGGTCCGTCCGTCGCTCACCCCCGAGCAGGCGCTCTCCGGCGCCCCGGCCCAGGAGCAGCAGCGTTTCAAGGTGCCGCAGATCCTGGGGGAGGACTAACCGCCATGACGGACATCATCAAGCTCACCGCGGCCGAGATCGCCGCGAAGATCGCCTCCGGCGAGCTGACCGCCGTCGAGGTCACCGAGGCCCACCTGGCCCGGATCGACGCCGTCGACGAGAAGGTCCACGCCTTCCTGCACATCGACCGCGAGGGCGCCCTCGCCCAGGCCCGTGCCGTGGACGCGAAGCGCGAGGCGGGCGAGAAGCTCGGCCCGCTGGCCGGTGTCCCGCTCGCGCTGAAGGACATCTTCACCACCAAGGACATGCCGACCACCGTCGGTTCCAAGATCCTTGAGGGCTGGGTCCCGCCGTACGACGCCACGCTCACGCAGAAGCTGCGCGCCGCCGACGTCGTCATCCTCGGCAAGACCAACATGGACGAGTTCGCCATGGGATCCTCCACCGAGAACAGCGCCTACGGCCCCACCGGCAACCCGTGGGACCTCACCCGCATCCCCGGTGGCTCCGGCGGCGGTTCCTCCGCCGCCCTCGCCTCCTACGAGGCCCCGCTCGCCATCGGCACGGACACCGGCGGCTCCATCCGCCAGCCCGCCGCCGTGACCGGCACGGTCGGCGTCAAGCCCACCTACGGCGGCGTCTCCCGCTACGGCATGGTCGCCTTCTCGTCCTCGCTCGACCAGGGCGGGCCCTGCGCCCGTACGGTCCTGGACGCGGCGCTGCTGCACGAGGCCATCGCCGGGCACGACCCGCTGGACTCGACCTCCATCGACGCCCCGGTCCCGCCGGTCGTCGAGGCCGCCCGCAACGGTTCCGTCCAGGGCATGCGCGTCGGCGTCGTCAAGCAGTTCCGCGGCGAGGGCTACCAGGCCGGCGTCCTCCAGCGCTTCGACGAGTCGGTCGAGCTGCTGAAGTCGCTGGGCGCCGACATCGTCGAGCTGGACTGCCCGTCCTTCGACCTGGCGCTCTCCGCCTACTACCTGATCGCGCCGTCCGAGTGCTCCTCCAACCTGGCCCGCTTCGACGCCATGCGCTACGGCCTGCGGGTCGGCGACGACGGCACGAAGTCGGCCGAGGAGGTCACCGCGCTCACCCGCGAGGCCGGCTTCGGCGACGAGGTCAAGCGCCGCATCATCCTGGGCACGTACGCGCTGAGCTCCGGCTACTACGACGCGTACTACGGCTCGGCCCAGAAGGTCCGCACCCTCATCACCCAGGACTTCGAGAAGGCCTTCGAGCAGGTCGACGTGATCGTCTCGCCGACGACGCCGACCACCGCCTTCCCGATCGGCGAGCGCGCCGACGACCCGATGGCGATGTACCTCGCGGACCTGTGCACCATCCCGACCAACCTGGCAGGCAACTCCGCCATGTCGCTTCCCTGCGGCCTGGCCCCGGAGGACGGCCTGCCGGTCGGGCTGCAGATCATCGCCCCCGCCATGAAGGACGACCGGCTCTACAAGGTCGGATCCGCCGTCGAGGCCGCCTTCGTGGAAAAGTGGGGGCACCCGCTGCTTGAGGAGGCTCCGTCGCTGTGAGTGCCATGGCAAAGAAGGCCAGTAACTTCAAGAAGTCCAAGACCGGGCTGTACGTCGCGCTCGGCAGTACCGCGTTCGGCGCGATCAGCGTCGCCAAGCAGGCGAAGCTCGCCCGCCACGACAACGACGTGCTGCGTCTCGTCGACGCGGCCGTCTCCGCGGCCGCCATCGTCACCGGACTCGCGATCCTCTATCGCGAACTGAAGCGTCTCGGCGACGACGACGTCCTGCTGGGCTGAGAGGGAAAAGTTTCACCGTGACTGTCACTGACCTGGTGTCGTACGAGGACGCGCTCGCGTCCTACGACCCCGTCATGGGCCTCGAAGTCCATGTCGAGCTCGGCACGAAGACGAAGATGTTCTGCGGCTGCTCCACGGAGCTGAAGCAGGACGCCAACTCCCAGACCTGCCCGGTCTGCCTCGGACTGCCCGGCGCGCTGCCGGTCGTCAACGAGATCGGCGTGGAGTCGGCCATCAAGATCGGTCTCGCGCTCAACTGCGAGATCGCCGACTGGTGCCGCTTCGCCCGGAAGAACTACTTCTATCCGGACATGCCGAAGAACTTCCAGACCTCGCAGTACGACGAGCCGATCGCCTTCGACGGCTATCTGGACGTCCAGCTGGAGGACGGCGAGATCTTCCGGGTGCAGATCGAGCGCGCCCACATGGAGGAGGACACCGGCAAGTCGACGCACGTCGGCGGCGCCACCGGCCGTATCCACGGCGCGTCCCACTCCCTGCTCGACTACAACCGGGCCGGCATCCCGCTCATCGAGATCGTCACCAAGCCGATCGAGGGAGCCGGGGCGCGGGCGCCGGAGGTCGCCAAGGCGTACGTCGCCGAGCTGCGCGAGCTGATCAAGGCCCTCGGCGTCTCCGAGGCGCGCATGGAGATGGGCCAGATGCGCTGCGACGTCAACCTGTCGCTGCGGCCCAACGGCACCGAGAAGTTCGGCACCCGCTCCGAGACGAAGAACGTGAACTCGCTGCGTTCCGTCGAGCGGGCCGCGCGCTTCGAGATCCAGCGCCACGCCGCCGTGCTGTCCTCGGGCGGCACGATCGTGCAGGAGACCCGGCACTTCCACGAGGAGGACGGCTCCACCACGGCCGGCCGCATCAAGGACAACGCCGAGGACTACCGCTACTTCCCCGAGCCGGACCTGGTCCCCGTCGCGCCCGCGCGCGACTGGGTCGAGGAGCTGCGCAAGGGCCTCCCCGAGCTGCCCCGGCTGCGCCGGGCGCGGCTCAAGGAGGAGTGGGGCGTCAACGAGCACGACATGCAGTCCATCCTCAACGCGGGCGCGGTCGAGCTGATCGTCGCCACGATCGAGGCGGGCGCTCCGGCGGATCAGGCCCGCAAGTGGTGGATGGGCGAGCTGGCCCGCAACGCCAACGAGACCGGCCGCGGCCTGGACGAGCTGCCGATCAGCCCGGCGCAGGTTGCCCGGGTGGCCGCGCTCGTCGCCAAGGGCGACCTCAACGACAAGCTGGCCCGGCAGGTCATCGAGGGCGTCCTCGCGGGCGAGGGCGACCCGGACACCGTCGTCGAGAAGCGCGGCCTGAAGGTCGTCTCGGACGAGGGCGCGCTGTCCACGGCCGTGGACGAGGCCATCGCGGGCAACGCGGCCATCGCGGACAAGATCCGCGGCGGCAAGGTCGCGGCGGCGGGCGCGCTCGTCGGCGCGGTCATGAAGGCCACCCGCGGCCAGGCGGACGCGGCGCGCGTGCGCGAGCTGATCCTGGAGAAGCTCGGCGTCGAGGGCTGATTCCGGCCGATCACCACTGGGAGGGGCGGTGCACCCGTGACACGGGTGCACCGCCCCTCCGGCCGTGGTTCGCAGAACCTTGAGAGCCCCCGCTGAACACCGTCACCGCCGAGCTCGTCTTCTTCGCCCTGCTCCCGGGCCTGCTCGCCTTCGCCGTCGTACGCCCCCGGGGCCTGCCGGAGGTCACCCGGCTCGGACTCGCGACCCTACCGGCGACGCCGCTCGCGTCCACCCTCGCGCTCCGGGGGTCCCTGCACATCATCGGGGCACAGGCCGCCGCTTGGACTTCTCGTACGGCCTCTTGGACGTTCACCACCGGGCCGTACGCAGTCCTTCCGACCGCCACCTGCGCTGACTAGCTTCCCGGCTGTAACCCACCGACACACGGGAGGCTCCTTTGACCACGGACATGTCACGGCGGCGGCTCTTCGCCCTCGGCGGAGGCGCGCTCGGCGCCGCTGCGGCCGGATCGTTCCTGCCGCCGTCGCTCCAGGCAGCCATCGCCGCGCAGCCCGCCCACCCGGCGGGGTCCGGAGGGCTCGGGGCCATCAGGCACGTGGTGATCCTCATGCAGGAGAACCGTTCCTTCGACCACTACTTCGGCACTCTGCGCGGTGTACGCGGCTTCGGCGACCGCAACGCCATCGAGCTGCCCACCGGCGGGACCGTCTTCGAGCAGCCCGCCGCCTCCGGCACCACCGTGCTGCCGTTCCCGGTGCGCGGCGCGGCCGAGGAGCAGAAGAAGGACCTCCAGTACATCGGCGCCCTCGACCACTCCTGGAGCGGCGGCGCGAAGGCCTGGGGCGGCGGCTGGATGAACGGCTGGATCAGCGCCAAGACCGCGGCCACCATGGCGTACTACGACCGCCGGGACATCCCGCTCCACTACGAGCTGGCCGACACCTTCACCGTCTGCGACGCCTACCACTCCTCCATCCACACCTCCACCAGCCCCAACCGCAACCACCTCTGGAGCGGGAAGACCGGCTTCGAGGCGAACGGGAAACGGGCCGTCGGCAACGACGCGTACAACGAGGGCAGCCATCCCGGCTACGACTGGTCGACGTACGCCGAGCGGCTGGAGAAGGCGGGCCGCAGCTGGCGGACGTACACGGAGTGGGAGAACTTCACCGACAACCAGATCGAGTTCTACGCCACCTTCAAGGCCATCGCCCGCAAGGCCCTGGCCAGGACCGGCGGCCATACGTACATGGAAGCCTTCTACGCCAAGGTGCGCGGTGCCTCCGAGGCCGAGCGCACCCGGCTGCTCGGGCTGCTGGAGGAGGGCGTCGCGACCCTCACGAAGCAGGAGCGGAGCCTGTTCGAGCGCGGGCTGCGCCGGGTTCCGACGGGCACACTGGCGGAGGAGTTCGCCAAGGACGTGGCCGCCGGGACGCTGCCGGAGGTCTCCTACCTGGTCCCCTCGGCCACCGACTCCGAGCACCCGAGCACCTCGTCACCGGTGCACAGCGCCACCATCGTCTACAAGATCCTGGACGCGCTCGGCCGGCATCCGGACGTCTGGCGCCACACCGCCGTACTGATCAACTACGACGAGAACGACGGCTTCTTCGACCACGTACCGCCGCCCGTCGCCCCGCCCGAGGTGACAGAGGAGCAGTGGGAGGGCCGCCCGACCGGCCTCGGCATCCGGGTGCCGCTGCTCGTCGTCTCGCCGTGGACCGTCGGCGGGTACGTCTGCTCCGAGGTCTTCGACCACACCTCGGTCATCCGCTTCCTGGAGCGCTGGACCGGCGTGAAGGAGCCCAACATCGGCGACTGGCGGCGCCGCGTCACCGGCGACCTCACCTCCGCCTTCGACTTCACCCGGCCGCGCCGGAAACCCGCCGTCCAGGCGCCCGGCCCGATCCCGCCGCTCAGCGGCCGCTGGCAGCCGAAGCCTCCGTCCGTCCAGCACCGCCCGGAACAAGAGCCCGGCGTACGCCCGGCGCGCCCACTGCCGTACCAGCCGGACGCGCAGGTCAGGCGGGCGGACGATGGCCTACGGGTGGAGCTGGCCAACAGCGGCCGGTCCTCGGCGCACTTCACGCTCTATCCGTACGCCGGTGAGTTCGCGGCCCCGCAACACCAGGACGTCCGGGGCTCGGGCCGCTGGACCGTACCGTTCGCCAAAGACGCGTACCGCTTCACGGTCACCGGGCCGAACGGCTTCCGGCGCGAGTTCGCCGGGCCGGTCCAGGGCGGCGCCGAGGTCACCACCCGCATCGACACCCGCGACCGCGACGTGCACCTCACCCTGCGCAACACCGGCCGCCGTCCGCTGACCTTCCTCGTCCGGCCGCTCGGCTACGTCGACGAGGATGACCTGCACGACTGGGTCCGCCGCGTCACCGTCAAGCCGGGCCGCCAACGCACGGTCGTGCACTCCGCGGCCGACGCGCACGGCTGGTACGACCTCGCCGTCACGGCCGACGGCGAGGACGGCTTCCGGCGGCGGCTCATGGGGCACATCGAGAACGGCCGGGCGAGCGTCTCCGGCTGAGCCCGCCGACAGCGGGTGGCGCATGGGGTGTCGCGTGTAGGGAACAGATCAACTCCTGTGACCATGGCCACGAAACGGACAAAGGATCACTTTCTGCTGAGAGAGTGGCGGTCCAGGTCATGCGACGTTTGCGGGCAGAGCACGTTATCTGCGGGTAAAGGTCCACGAACCCGCAGGGAGCTCGTCCGTTGGCTGCCATCGCCCGCTGGTGCATCAAGCACCGCCTTCTCGCCGTCCTCATCTGGCTCGCCGCCCTCGGCGGCACGGCCGCCGCGGCGGGGTTCGCGGGCTCCGCGTACTCCAACGACTACGAGGTGCCCGGTACGGAGTCCGGCCGGGCCACCGAGCTCCTCTCGCGCGGCTTCACCGACCTCGGCGGCGACACCGACACCGTGGTCTGGCACACCACCGGCTCCACGGTCCGGGCCGCCGACGTCGAACAGACGATGACCCGCACGCTGCACGCCATCGACGCGCTGCCCGGCGTCGGCGCGGTCACCGGCCCGTACGGCGCCGAAGGCGCCGGCCGGATCAGCGAGGACGGCCGCACCGCCTACGCCACGGTCACCTTCGACCGCCCCGCCGACGAGATCCCCGCCTCCCAGGCGCAGGCCCTCGTCGACACCGCGAAGGAAGCCGAGGCGGACGGGCTCCAGGTGGAGCTGGGCGGCACCGCCGTCGCCCTCACCGAGGCGCCCTCCGCCCATATCGCCGAGGCGGTCGGCGTCGCTGTCGCGGCCGTGGTCCTCTTCCTGGCCTTCGGCTCGCTCGCCGCCAGCCTGCTGCCCATCGCCACCGCCCTGGTCTCCGTCGGCACCGCCTACGCGGGCATCGTCCTGCTCGGCCATGTGATGACCGTGGCCGACTTCGCGCCGATGCTCGGCATGCTCATCGGGCTCGGCGTCGGCATCGACTACGCGCTCTTCATCGTCACCCGGCACCGCAGAGGGCTCCGGCGCGGCATGTCCGTCGACGAGGCGGCCCAGAACGCCGTCACGACCACCGGGCGCGCCGTCGTCTTCGCCGGGGCCACCGTCTGCATCGCCCTGCTCGGCATGCTGATACTGCGACTCAGCTTCCTCAACGGCGTCGCCATCGCCGCGTCGCTCACCGTCGTGCTGACCGTGGCCGCCTCCGTCACTCTGCTGCCGGCTCTCCTCTCCCGCATCGGGATGCGGGCCCTCAGCCGCCGCGAACGCCGCCGGCTCGCCGAACACGGACCGCGCCCCGACCTGCCCACCGGCTTCGCCGCCCGCTGGTCCGCCTTCGTCGAGCGCCACCCCAAGCTGCTCGGCGGCATCGCGGCCGTCGTCATGACCGTCCTCGCGCTGCCGGCCCTCGGCCTCCACCTCGGCACCTCCGACCAGGGCAACAACCCGGCCACGACCACCACCCGCCAGGCGTACGACCTGATCGCCGACGGCTTCGGCCCCGGCGTCAACGGCCCGCTCACCATCGCCGCCCAGCTCGACGGCGCCGACGACCGGCTCGCGCTGGACGCGCTGCCCGAGACGCTCCGTACCACCGAAGGCGTCGCCTCGGTCAGCCCGGTCACCTACAACAGCGGCGGCGACACCGCCTTCCTCACCGTCGTCCCCGACTCCGCGCCCCAGTCGCAGGAGACCAGCGAGCTGGTCGACCGCATCCGGGAGGACGTGCTGCCGCCGGTCGCGGACACCAGCTCGCTGGAGACGTACGTCGGCGGCGTGACCGCGAGCTACGACGACTTCGCCGAGATCATCGTCGGCAAGCTGCCGCTCTTCGTCGGGGTCGTCATCGGTCTCGGCTGCCTGCTCCTGCTGCTCGCCTTCCGGTCCATCGGCATCCCGGTCAAGGCCGCCGTCATGAACGTGGCCGCCGTCGCCTCCTCCTTCGGGGTCGTCGTCGCCGTCTTCCAGTGGGGCTGGGGGAGCGAGCTGCTCGGCCTCGGCAGCGCCGGGCCCATCGAACCGTTTCTGCCGGTGATCATGGTCTCGGTCCTCTTCGGCCTCTCCATGGACTACCAGGTCTTCCTGGTCGGCCGGATGTACGAGGAGTGGCTGGAGACCGGCGACAACCGGCGCTCGGTCCGGGTCGGCCTCGCCGAGACCAGCCGGGTGATCAACTCCGCCGCCGTGATCATGATCTCCGTCTTCCTCGCCTTCGTGCTCAGCGGCGACCGGGTGATCGCGATGTTCGGCATCGCGCTGGCCACCGCCGTCGCCCTGGACGCCTTCGTCCTGCGCACCCTGCTGGTACCGGCCCTGATGCACATGCTCGGCGGCGCCAACTGGTGGCTGCCGGGCTGGCTGGAGCGCCGGCTGCCGCGGATCAGCATCGAGCCGCCCGACACCGTGGTGGATCGTGCGAAGATCCCGGGGGCGCGCGTCACGGAGGAGGGCGTCGCGCCGGCAGAGGAGGAGCAGGATGTTCGCCGTATCCCTGGGTGAGGAGCCGGGTCAGGACCCGGGGCAGGACCTGGCTGACGACCGGCGGGACCGGCGGGCCGAGCTGCGGCCGCTGGAGGTCTGGCAGGCCGAGGAGTTCCTCGCCCACATGGACCGGGCGCGCGAGCTGGTCGACCCCTGGATCCCGTTCGCCTCTTTCGCCACCGACCTGGACTCGGCGCGCGCACTGCTCCAGCGGTACGCGGACAAGCAGGCGGCGGACACCGGGCGGCTCCACGGCATCTGGCTGGACTCCACCCTCGTCGGCGGTGTCCTGTTCCGGACCTTCGACGCGCAGTCGGGCACCTGTGAGCTCGGCGTCTGGCTGGAGCCCGCCGCCCAGGGCCGGGGTCTGATCACCCGGGCCGCCGAGCGCCTGATCGACTGGGCGGTGCACGAGCGCGGCATGCACCGCGTCGAGTGGGTCGCGGCCGCCGCCAACACCCGCTCCATCGCGGTGGCCGAGCGGCTCGGCATGACCCGCGACGGAGTGCTGCGCCAGAACTACCTCTACCGGGGCGTACGCCACGACTCGGAGCACTGGTCCGTGCTGGCCCCGGAATGGCGGGCCCGCACCGGGCGCTGAGCGGTGGCGTTAAGGGGGCTCTCATCCGGGGCCCCTAGCGTGCGGCACATGAACACCACCCCCTCCAGGACGACCGACCTCTCCAAGACGGCCGCACCGGCCGACGACCCCGGGAAGAGCACCGCCGACGCCGCTGCGGAGGGCACCACCGCGACCGCCGAGCCGGACGGGACTCCGGTGGCCGCGGACTCCTTCGACGAGGCCGAGGCTCTCGACGGAGCCGATGACGACGACCTGGAACCCGACGCCTTCACCGAGGCCCGCCACGGCGTCGGGGCGGGCGCCACGGCCGTGGTCTCCGCCGCACTCGGCGTCGTCGCGCTGACCGGTGCCTGGTCCGGCCGGGTCGCCGCCGAGCGCGAGACCCTGCTGGGCCAGATCCAGACCGCGGGCGGCTCCAGCGCGGCCCAGCAGATCTCCGAGATCTACGGCGACGCCTGGCACGCCACGGCCCTGGTCAACGGCGTCTTCGCGGTGCTGGCCCTGCTCGTCGGCGCCTTCGTCCTGGCCCGCCCGGCCTTCGGCACCCCCGCCACGAGGCCGCAGCCCGCCTGGATCCGGGCGGTCGCACTGGCCGGAGTCGCGCTCGGCACCCTCGGCGTACTGATCTCCGCGGGCATGTACTTCGACCTGTTCCTCTCGCTGCCGGTCGCGGGCACACCGGCGGGCTGAGCCCGTGGAGCGCCTCGGGTGCGGTCCGGGCCCGCAGCGGCGGACCCGGACCGTCAGCGCCCGGAGCCGTCCGGGGCGGGCTCCGCCTCCGGGGCGCGGACCGTCACCTTGCCGGAGGTGAGGTCTATCGGTCCGCGGGCCGGGTCGCCGGCGGCCACGTCCACCCGGCTCAGCTCCAGCCGCTTCCGCTCGTCGCTCGTGTGCTTGCGGCCCGGGGCGAAGAGCTCCTCGAAGAAATTGAACACGGTCGTGCTCCCTCCGGCATGGTGCGCGGGTGATGGATACGGGTGTCCGCCTACTCCACTTCGACCAGCAGGATCCTGTCGTCTCCCGGCTTCGGCTCTCCCCGGCCGTCCGTATTGCTGGTGACCAGCCAGAGCCGGTCGCCGCCCGCGCTCACCACGGTGCGCAGCCGGCCGTGCTTCCCCTCCAGGAACGCCTGGGGATCCGCCAAAGGTTCCTTCGCCCGGTCACCGGAGAGCGGGATCCGCCAGAGCCGCTCGCCGCGCAGCCCGGCCATCCAGATCGAGCCCTCCGCGTACGCGATACCGCTCGGCGAGGCCTCGGAGGTCTTCCACTGGGCCACCGGATCGATGAACCCGTCCTCGCCCTCCCGCCCCTCCACCTCGGGCCACCCGTAGTTGCCGCCGGGCTCGATCAGGTTCAGCTCGTCCCAGGTGTTCTGGCCGAACTCGGCCGCCCACAGCCGCTTCTGCGCGTCCCAGGCGAGCCCCTGCACATTGCGGTGCCCGTACGAATACACCACCGAGTCCGCCTCCGGGTTGCCGTGCACCGGCTCCCCGTCCGGAGTCATCCGCAGGATCTTGCCCGCCAGCGACTCCTTGTCCTGCGCGAGCCCGGTGTCCCCGATCTCGCCGGTGCCCGCGTACAGCATCTTGTCCGGGCCGAACGCGATCCGGCCGCCGTTGTGGATGTTCCCCTTGGGGATGCCGCGCAGGATCGTGTCCGGGGCGCCGAGCTGCTGTCCGGCCGGACGCTTCTCGTCGTAACTCATGCGGACGATGCGGTTGTCGGAGGTGGTGGTGAAGTAGGCGTACACCCATCCGTCCGCCGCGAACGTCGAGGAAACCGCGAGGCCCAGCAGGCCGCCCTCGCCCGCCGGGGAGACCCCGGGCACCGAGCCGAGCAGGGTCTGCTTCCCGTTCTCGCCGTCGATCCGGTGGATCGTGCCCTCGTCGCGCGAGGCGACCAGCAGGTCACCGCCCGGCAGCGCGGTCAGCCCCCAGGGTGACTTCAGCTCCTCGGTCAGCGTCGAGACGACCTTCGCCGAGCCCTTGGCGGGCGGCAGATCGGCCGACCGATCCGGCGAGGGCGAGCCGGAGCCCGGAGAGGCGGCGGTCGGCGAGGCGGCCCCCGTACCGGACGAGCCCTCCTCCCCGCCCGCGGAGCACGCGGCCGACAGGACCAGCGAGGCCGTCGCCAGCGCGGCCACCACCCCCCTGCGCACCGCGGGGGACCGACCTGACCCGAACACAGCACCGCGCACTGAACCGATCCTCTCGACGGCTGCCTGAACTCTCTGCCCGTACTGCCCTGCTACCTGTTCCTACACCGCGACCGCGCCAGGAGTTCCCGGTGCGGTCCATTGTCCCGCTATCTCCCGCTGTCCGCCGTCTCCCGCCCGGCGCCCCGCTCAGTCCCAGGACCCGCGCGCCCGGGGCAGCCCGGCGATCTCCGCCAGGGCCGCCGCGTCCAGCTCCACCCCCGCCGCCTCCGCGTTCTCCACCGCCCACCGCTCCCGCTTCGTCCCCGGCACCGCCACCACATGCGGGCCCTGCCGCAGCACCCACGCCAGCGCCACCTGGGCCACGCTCGCGCCGAGCCGCTCCGCGATCCGCCGCAGCCCGGCCACCACGGGCTGGTTCGCGGCCATCATCTCGGCGGTGAACCGCGGGTGCCGGGCCCGTAGGTCCTCGGGCTCGAAACCCTGGCCCGGCTTGAGCGTCCCGGTCAGATAGCCGCTGCCGAGCGGCATCGCGGCGAGTACCCCGACCCCGCGCGCCGCACACCACGGAAGCAACTCCTCCAGCGCCTCCGGCGACCACACCGACAGCTCCGCCTCGACGGCGCTGACCGGGAAGACCTGCTGGATCCGCTCCAACTGCCGGATCGTTCCCGCATGCGGCCCGGCGCCCGACCGGCGCGGAGCGCGCGCCCCGACCGCGCACAGCCCCAGCGAACGGACCTTGCCCGCCGTCACCAGCTCCGCCATCGCACCCCAGGTCTCCTCCACCGGCACCTCGGGGTCGGCCCGGTGCAGCTGGTAGAGGTCGATCACATCGGTCTGGAGGCGCCGCAGCGAGGCGTCGCAGGCCCGTCGTACGTAACCGGGGCGGCCGTTGGCGACGATGTGCTGATCACCCACCAGGAGCCCGCACTTGGTGGAGAGGAAAGCCTCCGACCGCCGCCCCCTGAGCGCCCGGCCGACCAGCAGCTCGTTGGTGAACGGCCCGTACATGTCCGCGGTGTCGAGCAGCCGGACCCCCGCGTCGAGCGCCGCGTGCACCGTACGCACCGAGCGGTCACCGAGCTGCTGCGACGCGCTGTACCCCCAGCTCATCGGCATACAGCCCAGACCCACCGCGCCCACGGCCAGCCCCGACGCCCCGATAGTCCTGCGCTCCAACTCCCCGAACCCTCCCTCGTTCCCGCGGTCACGGGGCCGTACCGCACCCCGAACCAGGGCCTCTCGTTCGGATCATGCCGGACCCCGCGGGTCCGGCATGATCCGAACGAGAGACCCTAACCTCTGACCCGGCCGCGACTTCGATCAGCCGTCCTGGAGCACTCGCACACCCGTCGCATAGCCTCCTGACCATGACTGCGACGACTGCCCGCGCGACGACCGCCGACGTATGGCTGCCCTTCCCGGCCGAGGAGATCGAAGGGCTCCCCGAAGGCCTCGACTACCTCTTCTGGGACGGCGGCCCGGAGTACCCCGGCGACCCCGCGCACTGTGTGTACTACGTGGTCCCCTACATGAAGGGCTCCGAGATCGCCGTCCGGCCCATGGGCGCGATGAGCGCCGTCCAGGTGGTGCAGACGCTCTCGGCGGGCATCGACCACGTGGAGCCGGGTCTCGGCCTCCTGCGCGCCGGCGTACGCCTCTGCAACGCCAAGGGAGTCCATGAGGCGTCCACGGCGGAGCTGACGCTCGCCCTGATCCTGGCCTCCCTGCGTGACATCCCCGGCTTCGTCCACGGCCAGGACAACGAGGAGTGGCGGTCCGGGTTCTATCCGGCCCTCGCCGACAAGTCCGTCCTCATTGTCGGGTACGGCTCCATCGGCGCGGCCATCGAGGATCGGCTCGCGCCCTTCGAGTGCGCGCAGGTCGCACGCGTCGCGCGCTCCGCGCGGACCACGGAGCGCGGTCCCGTACACACACTCGACGACCTCCCGGCCCTGCTGCCCGCCGCCGATGTCGTCGTGCTCTCCACCCCGCTGAACCCCTCCACCCAGGGGCTGGTGGACGCCGAGTTCCTCGCCGCGATGCCGGACGGCGCCCTCCTCGTCAACGTGGCCCGCGGTGGAGTCGTGGACACCAAGGCCCTGTTGGCCGAACTGGAATCCGGACGGCTGCGCGCCGCGCTCGATGTCACCGATCCGGAACCGCTGCCCTCCGGCCATCCTCTCTGGCATGCTCGGAATGTCTTGATCACGCCTCATGTCGGCGGCAGCACCTCGGCGTTCGAACCGCGTGCCAAGCGGCTGCTGGCCGCACAGCTCACCCGGTTCGCCGCCGGAGAGCCGGTGGTGAACGTCGTCAGCACCACCGGCTGAGGCGCCCCGGGCGACCCGGAGCAGTCACGCCGAGGTGCGTTCCGCATGCACACAGCGCCGCCCACCTCGCATTTCGTCACGGAGCGTAGAGAGGCTATGGCCCTGTGTGACGAACCTGGTGTATCGTCCGCACCGGAGGGCTGCGCCGTGGCAGGGGCGGTGCGGGGGGAGCATCGGAACGCGAGGGGGCGACGGGCGATGTGCTGGGCATGGAGAGACGACCCGAGGCCGTGGAGCGGAGTGCGGCGGCCATCGGCGCTGCCCGGACGCGGCGCCCGCAGGTGGCCGGATTTCACCCCGGGGCGGCGGCCGGGGCCGGGACGGGGAGCCCTCCGGTGAGCGTGCTGGGGACCTGGCTCTCGCCGCGGACCGCCGCCGGCTCCACAGGACTGCTCGCCCGGATCCTGCTCGGCACGGTCTGCGCCGGATACTCGATCGGAGCGGCCTTCGGCTGGGGCTCACCGGAACTGGCCCGCTTCATGGGCGACTTCGGTCTCGCCGCGGCGGCGCTGATCGCCGCCGTCTCCTGCTTCCTCTACGCCCGGGTGAGCGCGGGACGGCTGCGGCCCGCCTGGCTGCTCTTCTCGCTCTCCTCCCTCATGGCGGCCTGTGGCAACGCCGTCTGGGGGTGGTACGAGGTGGTGCTCGGCGTCCCCGTGCCCACACCGTCGGCGGCCGACGCCTTCTTCCTCTGCTTCGCGCCGCCCGCCATCGTCGGCCTGCTCGTCCTCGCCAAACGCCCGGTCACCCGGGCCGGCTGGGTCTGTCTGGCCCTGGACGCCTGGCTGATCGGCGGGTCCCTGCTGACCCTCGCCTGGAGCCTCGCCCTCGCGCACGCCGCGCACATGGCGGGCGCGGAGGAGGCCAGCGTGGGCCCGGCGGCGCTCTCGCTGGCCTATCCGCTGCTGGACATCGTCCTCGTCTCCATGGTGCTCGCGCTGCACTTCCGCCGCTCCGGCGCCAACCGCTCCGCGGTCAACACCGCGATCGCCGCCCTGGCGCTGACCGTCCTGTGCGACGCGGTGTTCACCTCGCCGCTGCTGCGCTCCACCTACCACTCGGGCCAGTTGCTCGACGCCGGCTGGTTCGCCGGCTCGCTGCTTCTCGCCTACGCGCCCTGGGGCGTACGGAGCCGCGCGCCCGGCACCGACCGCCCGGGCCCGCCGCGCGCCATGAGCCGCCCGATCGCCGGGTCGCTGGCCGCGCTGACCCCGTATCTCGCCGCGGCCGTCTGCACGTTGGGCATCCTGTACAACGTGGTCGAGGGCCGCCGGGTGGACCGGGTCGTCATCTTCACCGGCTGCACGGTCGTCCTCGCGCTGGTCGTCCGGCAGGGGATCATGCTGCTGGACAACATCTCCCTCACCCAGGAGCTGGCCCAGAAGGAGAACCACTTCCGCTCCCTGGTCCAGGGCTCCAGCGACGTCATCATGATCGCCGCCCCCAGCGGCACCCTGCGCTACGTCAGCCCCGCCGCCGCCGGCGTCTACGGGCGCGACGCGGAGGACCTCGTCGGCGCGGAGCTCTCCTCGATCATCCACCCCGACGACCTCGGCCGGGTCGTCCATGAGGTGCGGCGCTTCCTCGCCGCCCCACCGCACGAGGAGCCCACCACCCGCATCGAGTGCCGCTTCCGCTCCGGCACCGGCGACTGGCTCCATGCCGAGTCCACCGTCAACCGGCACCAGGGCGGGCTCCTGCTCAACAGCCGGGACGTCACCGAACGGGTCCGGCTCCAGGCCCAGTTGCAGCACAACGCCGAGCACGACCCGCTCACCGACCTGCCCAACCGGGCCCTGTTCACCTCCCGGGTCCGCCAGGCGCTCACCGGCCGCCGCGCCGGAGACGCCGGCACCGCCGTGCTCTTCATCGACCTGGACGGCTTCAAGGCGGTCAACGACACCATCGGCCACCAGGCCGGCGACGAGCTGCTCATCCAGGCCGCCCGCCGCCTCCAGGAGTCCGTCCGGGCCGGCGACACCGCGGCCCGCCTCGGCGGCGACGAGTTCGCCGCGCTCATCATGGGCGACGGCACCCGCGACCAGGGCGCCCGGGAGTACCAGGTCCACGAGATCGCCGAGCGGCTCCGCCTCACCCTCTCCCAGCCGTACCGGATCGGCGTCAGCGAGGTCCGGGTGGCCGCCTCCATCGGCGTCGCCTTCGCCGAGCCCGGCATCACCCCCACCGACCTCATGCGCAACGCGGACCTCGCGATGTACCGCGCCAAGGCCGGCGGCAAGGACCGGGTCGAGCTGTACGCCCCGCAGATGCAGGCCGACGTCGTACGCCGCTCCGAGCTGGCCACCCGGCTGCGCACCGCCCTGCGCGAAGGCGAGTTCGCCCTGCTGCACCAGCCGGTCGTCCACCTCGCCAGCGGTTCGGTGGCCGCGGTCGCCGCCCAGGCCCGCTGGCGCTCCGCCCAGGGCATCCTCTTCACCCCGGCCGAGTTCCTGCGGGTCACCGGCGACGACGACCGCACCGCCGAGCTCGGCCGCTGGCTCCTGGAGGAGGCCGTCAAGCAGGCCGCCGACCGGGCGAGGGCCGGACACCCGGTCGCCGTCTCCGTACGCCTGACCGCCACCCGGCTGCTGGACAAGGCGCTGCCCTTCGGCTCCATCGAGGCGCTGCTGACCCGCCACGGGCTGCCGTCCGGGGCGCTGATGATCGAGGTGGCCGACAGCGACCCCCGGGTCTCCTTCGACGAGCTGGAGCAGCGCCTGGTCGCCCTGCGCCGCCTCGGTGTCCGGATCGCCCTGGACGGCTTCGGCAGCGGCTTCGCGGCCATCAACGCGCTCCGCCGCCTCCCCATCGACGTACTGAAACTCGACCGGAACCTGGTCGAAGGGGTGGTGGAATCGGCCAGGCTGCACAAGATCACCAGCGGGCTGCTCCGGATCGCCTGCGACCTCGGCCTCCAGTCCGTCGCCGACGGCGTCGACGTCCCCGAGCAGGTCCTCGCGCTGCGCGCCATGGGCTGCACCCATGGTCAGGGGATGGCCTTCTCCGGGCCGCTCGACGAGTACCGGCTGCGCCGCGCCCTGGTGCGCGGCCAGTTCCCCGTGCCGGGCGTCCCCGGCCCCCGTACGGTGATGGCGGGAGGCTCGATCCCGCTGCTCACCGGATCACATGCTGAGACGCCCGTCCCACCCACTTGACACGTCATGCGTGCCGGAGAGAGGGTCAATGCCATGCGCACCCGAATTCTCGTACTTGGAAAGCGCGTCGGCTGAAGCAGAGTCACTCCACGACACTCTGCGGACCGCACCCGGCGCGCTCCCCTCGCTTGCCTCACGGCACGAGGGGTTTTTTGTTGCACTGACACCTCTCAAAACGCTGCAAAACACCCGCGAAAACCCTCAGCTTCGAGAAGAGAATGCCGATGACCGAGCAGGCCACCGGGGCCCACCACCCGCAGCCGCGCGCCCGTACCGGCGGACAGCCGTCCGTCACCGTTGAGCACGTCACGGGCGCGCAGTCCCTCATCCGCTCTCTCGAGGAAGTCGGCGCCGACACCGTGTTCGGCATCCCCGGCGGCTGCATCCTCCCCGCCTACGACCCGATGATGGACTCCACCAAGGTCCGTCACGTCCTGGTCCGCCACGAGCAGGGCGCGGGCCACGCCGCCACCGGATACGCGCAGGCCACCGGCAAGGTCGGCGTCTGCATGGCCACCTCGGGCCCCGGCGCCACCAACCTGGTCACCCCGATCGCCGACGCGCACATGGACTCCGTGCCGCTCGTCGCCATCACCGGCCAGGTCGCCTCCAAGGCCATCGGCACCGACGCCTTCCAGGAAGCCGACATCTGCGGCATCACGATGCCGATCACCAAGCACAACTTCCTGGTCACCCGCGCCGACGACATCGCGCACACCATCGCCGAGGCCTTCCACATCGCCTCCACCGGCCGCCCGGGCCCCGTCCTCGTCGACATCGCCAAGGACGCCCTCCAGGCCCGGACCACCTTCAGCTGGCCGCCCGCCCAGGACCTGCCCGGCTACCGGCCCGTCACCAAGCCGCACGCCAAGCAGATCCGCGAAGCCGCCAAGCTGATCACCCAGGCCAAGCGCCCCGTGCTCTACGTCGGCGGCGGCGTCATCAAGGCCGGTGCCACCGCCGAGCTGAAGGTCCTCGCGGAGCTGACCGGAGCGCCCGTCACCACCACCCTGATGGCGCTCGGCGCCTTCCCCGACACCCACCCGCTGCACGTGGGCATGCCGGGCATGCACGGAGCGGTCACCGCCGTCACCGCGCTGCAGAAGGCCGACCTGATCGTCGCCCTCGGCGCCCGCTTCGACGACCGCGTCACCGGCAAGCTGGACAGCTTCGCCCCGTACGCCAAGATCGTCCACGCCGACATCGACCCGGCCGAGATCGGCAAGAACCGCACCGCCGACGTGCCGATCGTGGGCGATGCCCGCGAGGTCCTGGCCGACCTGGTCCAGGCCGTCCAGGCCGAGCACACCGACGGCAACACCGGCGACTACACCGCCTGGTGGAAGGACCTCAACCGCTGGCGCGACACCTATCCGCTGGGCTACGACCTGCCCGACGACGGCAGCCTCTCCCCGCAGCAGGTCATCCAGCGCATCGGCAAGCTCGCCCCCGAAGGCACGATCTTCACCGCCGGCGTCGGCCAGCACCAGATGTGGGCCGCCCACTACATCGACTACGACCAGCCCGCCACCTGGCTCAACAGCGGCGGCGCCGGGACGATGGGCTACGCGGTCCCGGCCGCGATGGGCGCCAAGGCCGGCGCACCCGACCGCACGGTCTGGGCCATCGACGGCGACGGCTGCTTCCAGATGACCAACCAGGAACTGGCCACCTGCGCGCTCAACAACATCCCGATCAAGGTCGCCGTCATCAACAACGGCGCCCTCGGGATGGTCCGCCAGTGGCAGACCCTCTTCTACAACCAGCGCTACTCCAACACCGTGCTGCACTCCGGCGCCGACACCGACGGCACCCCGGCCAAGGGCACCCGTATCCCGGACTTCGTCAAGCTGTCCGAGGCCATGGGCTGCCACGCCATCCGCTGCGAGGACCCGGCCGACCTGGACAAGGTCATCGAAGAGGCCAACTCCATCAACGACCGCCCCGTCGTGATCGACTTCATCGTCCACGAGGACGCCATGGTCTGGCCGATGGTCGCCGCCGGCACCTCCAACGACGAGGTCCAGGCCGCACGCGGCGTCCGCCCCGACTTCGGCGACAACGAAGACGACTGAGAGACAGAGAGAGAACGACTCCCATGTCCGAAAAGCACACGCTCTCCGTCCTGGTCGAGAACAAGCCCGGTGTCCTCGCCCGGATCACCGCCCTGTTCTCCCGACGCGGCTTCAACATCGACTCGCTCGCGGTCGGTACGACCGAACACCCCGACATCTCCCGCATCACCATCGTCGTGAATGTCGAGGGCCTGCCCCTGGAGCAGGTGACCAAGCAGCTCAACAAGCTGGTCAACGTCCTGAAGATCGTCGAACTCGAGCCCGCCGCCGCGATCCAGCGCGAGCTCGTCCTGGTGAAGGTCCGCGCCGACAGCGAGACCCGCTCCCAGATCGTCGAGATCGTCCAGCTGTTCCGCGCCAAGACCGTCGACGTCTCCCCGGAGGCCGTCACGATCGAGGCGACCGGAGGGGCCGACAAGCTGGAGGCGATGCTCAAGATGCTGGAGCAGTACGGCATCAAGGAGCTCGTCCAGTCCGGCACCATCGCCATAGGGCGTGGCGCGCGCTCGATCACCGACCGCTCGCTGCGCGCCCTCGACCGCTCCGCCTGACCGGCGGCGCGAGCGGCCCGCACCGCTCGTATGGCGAGACCCGATCACGTACACGACGCCCCCGCCGTACGGTGGGACGCAACACCTGCACACCAAGGAGAAGACCCAGTGGCCGAGCTGTTCTACGACGACGATGCCGACCTGTCCATCATCCAGGGCCGCAAGGTCGCGGTTCTCGGTTACGGCAGCCAGGGCCACGCCCACGCGCTGTCGCTCCGCGACTCCGGCGTCGACGTCCGCGTCGGTCTGCACGAGGGCTCGAAGTCCAAGGCCAAGGCCGAGGAGCAGGGCCTGCGCGTGGTGACCCCGTCCGAGGCCGCCGCCGAGGCCGACGTCATCATGATCCTGGTCCCGGACCCGATCCAGGCCCAGGTCTACGAGGAGTCCGTCAAGGACAACCTCAAGGACGGCGACGCGCTGTTCTTCGGCCACGGCCTGAACATCCGCTTCGGCTTCATCAAGCCGCCGGCCGGCGTCGACGTCTGCATGGTCGCCCCCAAGGGCCCCGGCCACCTGGTCCGCCGCCAGTACGAGGAGGGCCGCGGCGTTCCCTGCATCGTGGCCGTCGAGCAGGACGCCTCGGGCAAGGGCCTGGAGCTGGCCCTGTCGTACGCCAAGGGCATCGGCGGCACCCGCGCCGGCGTCATCAAGACCACCTTCACCGAGGAGACCGAGACCGACCTGTTCGGTGAGCAGGCCGTCCTCTGCGGTGGCACCGCCGCCCTGGTCAAGGCCGGTTTCGAGACGCTGACCGAGGCCGGCTACCAGCCCGAGATCGCGTACTTCGAGTGCCTGCACGAGCTGAAGCTCATCGTCGACCTCATGTACGAGGGCGGCCTGGAGAAGATGCGCTGGTCCATCTCGGAGACCGCCGAGTGGGGCGACTACGTCACCGGCCCGCGGATCATCACCGACGCCACCAAGGCCGAGATGAAGAAGGTCCTCACCGAGATCCAGGACGGCACCTTCGCCAAGAACTGGATGGCCGAGTACCACAACGGTCTGCCCAAGTACAACGAGTACAAGAAGGCCGACAGCGACCACCTGCTGGAGACCACGGGCCGTGAGCTGCGCAAGCTCATGAGCTGGGTGAACGACGAAGAGGCGTAAGTCTCGGGGGAGCGGGGCGGGTCCCGGGGGCCCGCCCCGCTCCGCATCACCGGAACGTGGCCTTCCGTACGGGTGTACACCGCGTCCACCCTCGTGCGGGTGATCCTTCCACCGGGGCGCAGTCGAAAGCCCTCCGCACCACTACACTTCTCAACACATACACGCGTCAGGGCCCACAGTGTCGTGCGTCTACCACGCGGCTAGCCCCTCCACCGCCTGCGGCCGTCGGGACGGCCGTCCGGCACTGGACTTGTGAGGACTCACGTGAGCTCGAAACCTGTCGTACTCATCGCTGAAGAGCTGTCGCCCGCCACGGTGGACGCTCTGGGTCCGGATTTCGAGATCCGGCACTGCAACGGCGCTGACCGCGCCGAACTCCTCCCGGCGATCGCCGACGTCGACGCCATCCTGGTGCGTTCCGCCACCAAGGTCGACGCCGAGGCGATCGCCGCCGCGAAGAAGCTCCGCGTGGTGGCCCGCGCGGGTGTCGGTCTGGACAACGTCGACGTCTCCTCGGCCACCAAGGCCGGCGTGATGGTCGTCAACGCCCCGACCTCCAACATCGTCACCGCCGCCGAGCTGGCCTGCGGTCTGCTGGTCGCGACCGCGCGCAACATCCCGCAGGCCAACACCGCCCTCAAGAACGGCGAGTGGAAGCGCTCCAAGTACACCGGGGTCGAGCTCAGCGAGAAGGTCCTCGGCGTCGTCGGCCTCGGCCGCATCGGTGTCCTGGTCGCGCAGCGCATGTCGGCCTTCGGCATGAAGATCGTCGCCTACGACCCCTACGTCCAGCCGGCCCGCGCCGCGCAGATGGGCGTCAAGCTCCTCAGCCTGGACGAGCTCCTGGAGATCGCCGACTTCATCACCGTGCACCTGCCGAAGACCCCCGAGACCCTCGGTCTCATCGGGGACGAGGCGCTGCACAAGGTGAAGCCCTCGGTCCGCATCGTCAACGCCGCGCGCGGCGGGATCGTGGACGAGGAGGCGCTGTACTCCGCGCTCAAGGAGGGCCGCGTCGCCGGCGCCGGCCTGGACGTGTACGCGAAGGAGCCCTGCACGGACTCCCCGCTCTTCCAGTTCGACCAGGTCGTCTGCACCCCGCACCTCGGCGCCTCCACCGACGAGGCCCAGGAGAAGGCGGGCATCGCGGTCGCCAAGTCGGTGCGCCTCGCGCTCGCCGGTGAGCTGGTCCCGGACGCGGTCAACGTCCAGGGCGGCGTGATCGCCGAGGACGTACGCCCCGGTCTCCCGCTCGCCGAGAAGCTCGGCCGGATCTTCACCGCGCTCGCGGGCGAGGTGGCGGCCCGGCTCGACGTCGAGGTGTACGGCGAGATCACCCAGCACGACGTCAAGGTGCTGGAGCTCTCGGCGCTCAAGGGCGTCTTCGAGGACGTCGTCGACGAGACCGTGTCGTACGTCAACGCCCCGCTCTTCGCCCAGGAGCGCGGGGTCGAGGTCCGCCTCACCACCAGCTCCGAGTCGCCCGACCACCGCAACGTGGTCACCGTGCGCGGCACGCTCGCCAGCGGCGAGGAGGTCGCGGTCTCCGGCACGCTGGCGGGCCCGAAGCACCTCCAGAAGATCGTGGCCATCGGCGAGCACGACGTGGACCTGGCCCTCGCCGACCACATGGTCGTCCTGCGCTACCAGGACCGTCCCGGTGTGGTCGGCGCGGTCGGCAAGATCCTCGGCGAGGCCGGTCTGAACATCGCGGGCATGCAGGTCTCGCGGGCGGCCGAGGGCGGCGAGGCGCTGGTCGTCCTCACCGTCGACGAGACCGTCCCGCAGACGGTGATCGGTGAGATCGCCGACGAGATCGGGGCCTCCTCGGCCCGCTCGGTGAACCTCACCGACTGACCCGTCCCGCTCCGCACCCGGCTGCCGGGCGCCTCCTCACCGAGGGGCGCCCGGCAGCTTTCTGCGTACGCGGACCCAACCCGCCTCTATGGGCCTCGGGTTGGGTCCTGGGGCCCACGACGGGTGAGGCTGCCCGACCCTAGGGTGTCCGGTTGTCACGTCACTCATGGGCGCCGGGGATCGGATCACGTATGTCTGCTGTCGGTGGCATACCCGTAGCGGGAGGCCCGGCTCCGGCCGCCGCCCCGCACCGTGACCTCCCGGGCCCGCTCGTCGTCGTACGGGTGCTGCTCCTCGTCCTGCTCGGCGCGACGGCGCTCGGCGCGATCGGCCTCTCCGGCTCCGCGATCGCCGCCGACGCCATGGGCGCGCAGGTGCTCGGCATCCTGCTGTACGCCTCCGCGCCCGGCGTGCTCTGCGCGCTGCTGGCCTGGCACCTGCGGACGGGCGGCAGGCTCGTCCGGTGGGGGATCGTCGCCGTCCAGGTGTGGCTGATCATCGGAGGCCTGGGCAACCTGGCGGACGGGTCACCGGACGGGCTCACGCAGCTGGTGCTGCCCGTCGTGATCCTGGTGCTGCTGAGCCGGCCGCAGAGCCGGGCGTGGTTCCTGCTGCCGCCCCGGGAGCGCGGGGAGCCGCCGAGGTTCTCGCTCCCGCACCTGATCACCTGGCGCCGGGACCGGGGGCAGTCCGCGCTGGAGTACCTGGGGCTGGTCCTGATCGTCCTCGCGCTGATCGCGGCATTGACGGTGGGGGGCCTCGGCGGCCGGATCACGGAGGGGCTCCAGTCGGCGATCTGCTCACTGACCGGCAGCTCGTGCCCGGTCCCGGGCGGCAGCGGCGAGGTGGAGGCGGGGGATTCATCGGGCGGGACAGGGGCGGACGGGGGTTCGTCCCAAGGTGCCGATGGAGGCGCGGACGGCGGTTCCACGGTCACGGGTGGTACGGGAGCGTCCGGGGGCGACGCGACCGGCGGTACGGGTGGGCCTGGCGGCACGGGAGGGACCGGTGGTACGGGAGGGAGCGGCGGTACGGACGGAGCCGGCGGGACCACCACCGGCGGGACCACCACCGGCGGCGAGACGTCCGGCTCCACCGGCTCCACCGGTTCTCCAGGCACCACCGGCTCGACCTCAAGCGGCGGCACCGGAGGACCCGACGACGACGGCCGTCCCGGTACCGGCGTGGACACCTTCCCCGAGGACGACGAGGAGCCCGAAGCCGCCTACGACCTGCCGGTCTCCGCAGAGGGGGACGGCGAGAGCGGCGACGGCGGCGAGGAGGCCGGCGAACAGGAGGACTGCGGCGGCTGGGGCTTCTTCGGCTGCGCCTGGGACCGTACGACGCAGGTCTTCAAGGGCCTGGTGATCGACGGCATCTGGGGCGACATCTCCGGGATCATCGACCTGTTCAAGCCCGAGACGTGGGCCGGTCTCGCCGACTACGGCCGCCAGCTCGGCGACCGGTGGATGAAGGATTCGCAGGGCGCGGGCGACAAGTGGAGCGACGGCGACTACCTGGGCGCCATCTGGGACTGGGGCAAGGCCTCCGTCAACACCGTGGTCACGGTCGGGGACGACGTCTTCGTCGGGGACGAGGTCCGCGAGCGCTGGAACAACGGCGAGAAGACCCGGGCCGTCACCGATGTGATCTGGAACGTCGGCTCGCTCTTCATCCCCGGCTACAACGTGGCCAAGGTGGTCGGCAAGGCCGGAAAGCTCGGCAAGGCCGGCAAGGTGGCATCCGAGGTCGCGGACGCGGCGGGCGACGCGGGCGCGGCCGCCCGGCGGGCCCGGCTGGCGTCGGAGGCGGGCGACCTCGACGGCGTACGCAAGGCGGCGAAGGAAGCGGACGAGGCGGCCGACAGCGCGGAGGACGCGGCACGGAGGACCGGTTGTGCCATCGCCTCCGGGCCGCCGCCGCTGGTGCGGTACGGGGGCGGCGGGCCCGGCGGTGTCCCTGGCGACGGTACGGGAGTGCTGGCGGGCGGCCCGCCGGGCCGGGTGGTCGCGGCCAACGGAGGCTGCGACGAGGCGGCCAAGAAGGCGGCGGCGGAGGCGCGGGCGGCGGAACGGGCCGCACACCTGGAGCAGAAGCGGCTGGAGGAGCCGGAGCGGGCGCGAAAGGCGGAGCTGGAGAAGAAGCAGTATCCGGAACCGCAGCGCAACGACACCTCCGACCCGCGCAACTACAACCCGCCGTCCTGGGCCGACGATCTGACGAGCCGCACGCTCGGTGACGCGGACGCGGGCGACGGCTACTGGGCGAGCCGGGACCGCAACCCGGCGCCCAACTGGAAGAACGAGTCCTGGCTGCGCTACCAGGAGCAGATCACGGGGACGAACCGCGGCCAGGAGTACGTCGTTCCGCATCCGCGCGAGGGCAGGCCGGCCGTGGAGTACGACGGCTGGGACTCCTCCCGGCAGACGTATCTGGAGGCCAAGAACGGCTACGGCAGCTACCTCTCCAAGACCGACCCGGGCACGCTCACCGCCTCCGGCAAGGAGAAGTTCGTCGCCGAGGCCCGCGCGCAGGTGGAGGCGGCCGGCGGCAAGCCGGTGGAGTGGCACTTCTCGGACCCGGAGGTGGCGAAGGCGGCGCGCAAGGCGTTCCGGGACGAGGGGCTGCCGGTCAAGGTGGTTCCGACACCGGTGAAACCGGGCGACAGTACGAGGAAGCCCGGGGCCTTCGACGAGTAGCCGCGTTAGCCTGCACGCGAGCCGGCCGAGCGGTCCCGCGACGGAGGAGAGAGATCAGCATGCGACGTGTGGTGCGGGGCTTCTGGGGCCCGAGGCCGGAGCCGGCCGAGGCGCTGGCCGAGCGGTGGCGGCGGACCCTGGAGGGGCTCGCCGGGCTGGTCCCGGAGGCGGCGGAGGCCTGGAGCCAGATCCACGCGAACGGACCCGCCACCGCCCTCACCCCCGAGGGCGAGGCCCTGCTCGAAGCGGTGCGCGCCGCCCGGAGCGCGGCCGACTGGTCGGATCTGACGGGCACCGGGCTGCGGCTGGTCGGCACGGGCACGCCCGGCTGGGAGGCGGAGGTCAGCGGAGTGGCGGGCGGCGCACCGGAGTTCCTGCTCCAGTCGATCGCGGTGGTGCTCCACGCCCCGGACGACGCGCCCGTCCCCGAGGAGGACGTTCTCGCGCTCCTCGCCCGGGTGTGGGAGCCGGACTTCGGCGATGTGAGCGACGACGACGTGCTGGACGCGCTGGAGGACGAGGCCGGATTCTCGGTCGGGGATCCGGCGGTGGGCCGGGCCGGCTATCTCTCTCCGGCCCGCGCCGCCCTCGTACCGGACGGACTGGAGGCGGTCGGCCAGGAACTCCCCGGCGGCGGGCTGCTGTTGAGCGTCGCGCCTCCCGGTGACACCGCGCCGGTGGTGCGCGTGTGCGAGCGCCTGCGCGAGGCGGGGGCCCTGGCGCCGCTGCCCCGCCCGATGGACCGGTCGGTGTTGTGAGCTCCCGGGCCGGGGAGTCCTTCGTGCCGGCCCGCGCGGTGGCCGAGGCCGAACAGCTCCTCGCCACCGCCGTACCGCCGACCGGCCCCACCATCGCGCACGGTGACCCGGCGACGGGCGAGTGGACCGCCACCGAGGGCGCTGGCTTCCGTATCGTGCCGCTCTGGGAGGGCGACCCGCTGACCGGCGTGTACGCCCCCGAGTGGAACGACGCCGAAGACGCTGCCGAGGCCCATCTGGCCGGCCTGGCAGAGAAGTTGGACCTCCGCTGGGGCCCGCACACCACCGTCCGGCTGCATGTGCCGTTGCTGCGCCGGCAGTCCGGCGGCGGCGCGCCCGTGGAGCCGCTGTTCCAGGCGCTGTTCGCCGAGGATCTGTACGGGGACCTGGCGGTCTGGGGGCCGATCGGCGCGGCAGGCCCGGGAGGCTCCGGCGACCGCTGGTTCGCCGTGACGGTCGGCCACAGCGACGGGGACGCACCGCTGGTGCTGGCCGCTCTGGTCAGCGACCGGCCCTTGACGGAACCGGACGGCGGACCCGAAGGTCTTTGAGGAGGGCTTGAGCGGCCTTGCCACTGACGACGGGGGTAGTCATGGAGACGCTCTGGGCGGTCATCGCGGCCTTCGTGGTCCTGAACATCGTGGGCTTCCTCGGAGCCCTCGCCTTCGTCAAGCTCCACCGCCTGCTCGGCCGGCGCCGGGGCTGGTTTCGGCGCTGCTCTACAGCCGCGCCCGCTTCACCGCCATGTGCAGCAGCAGCCGGTCCTCGCCGTCGTTCAGGTCGAGGCCGGTGATCTGCTCGATCCGGGAGAGGCGGTAGTAGAGCGTCTGGCGGTGGATGCCCAGCTCGGCCGCTGTCCGGCTCGCCTGGCCCGCGCAGTCCAGGAACACCTCGGCCGTGTGCGCCAGCTCCTTGTGCAACGGGGTCAGCAGCGAGGCGACCGCCGGGTCGGCCGGATCCGTGCCGGTGCCGGGGAGGGCGGTGAGCAGGCGGTACGGGCCGATGGACGACCAGCGGGCGACCGGGCCGAAGCGGGTCTCGGCGCGGGCCGCGCGGGCCGCCGCCGTGGCCTCGCGCCAGGAGGCCGGCAGCGCGTCCAGGCCCCGCCGGGGCGCCGCCACCCCTCCCGTTGCTCCCGGACCCGCCCCCGTACGCAGGCGCTCCGCGGCGCCCGTCGCCGGGTCCAGCCGGTCCGCCGACCGCAGCCGGATGAGCGCCGCGAGCGACACGGACCCGGATCCGCCGTCACCACCGCCTCCCGCTCCGGTGATCGTCGCCAGTGCCGCCGCCGATGCCACCCCCCGTACCGACGGCGTGTCCTCCGCTTCCCACGGCGTCACGCACACCACCGTGTGCAGCCCCCCCGCGTCCGGGCCCAGCGCCTCCCGCAGCGCCGCGACCGCCGTGTCGTGCTGCCGTCCAGGCCCGGCCGTCAGCACCGCGCCGAACTCCCGCGAGAGGTCCGCGCCCGCCCGCGCCTCGTCGGAAAGCAGCGCTCCGATGCGGGCCGTGACCTCCATCGCGGCGGTCAGCTGCTCATCCGCCGGGCCGGGGTCGGTGTCGAGGAGCCAGACGTAGCCGAGGACGACGCCCCGATGGCGTACCGGAAGACAGAGGCGGTCCCGGAAGACCCCGGCCTCCGGCGCGGCGGGGATGCGGACCGGGCCGGTCGCCCGGGTGATGCCGAACCCCTCGAACCAGGCGCGGACGGCCGGGGTGGAGCGGCGGGTGAGGATCGAGCGGGTGCGGACCGGGTCCATCGCGGTGTCGTCGTCGCTGTCGTGGGCCCCGAAGGCGACCAGGCCGAAATCGCGGTTCTCCAGGGTGGCGGGTGCGCCGAGGAGGGCGGAGATCTCGTCGACCAGTTCCTGGTAATCGCCTGTCACACCGCCATTCTCGCACCCCTCCCCGCCTCCCTTCATACAGATGTCTGAGATGGCGGCCACGGATGCGTGACAGGTGTCGATGGCACAGGCTCGGCGGGGTACCTAGATTTCACGGTGGTTATCCGTGCCGTACCGGTCTGTTCATGTCCGTTCGCATACGTTCAGGTACATATCGTTACGGTCCTTCGTCCGTATATTCGTGGAGGTCCCCGTGCTGGGTCCCGTGATTCTCGCCGCGTCCCGCAGCGACAAGATGCGCCGGTTCATCTCGGCCGCGCCCGGCACCAAGCAGGTCGTCGACCGCTTCATCGCCGGGGAGACCGTCGACCAGGTCGTGCCGATCGTCGAGGACGCGGCGGACAAGGGCCTGGAGGTCACGCTCGACGTCGTCGGCGAGGACATCACCACCCCCGCGCAGGCCGAGGCCGCCCGGGACGCCTATCTGGAGCTCGTCGAGCGGCTGAAGGCCCTGGAGCTGGGCCCGCGCGCCGAGATGTCCGTCAAGCTGTCGATGTTCGGCCAAGCGCTGGAGGGCGGCCACGAGCTCGCTCTCGCCAATGTGCGCCCCGTCGTCGAGGCGGCCGCCGCCATCGGCACCACGGTCACCCTGGACGCCGAGGACCACACCACGCTCGACTCGATGTTCGCCATCCACGAGGAGCTGCGGAAGGACTTCCCGCAGACCGGCTGCGTCATCCAGTCCTACCTCTTCCGCACCGAGGCCGACGCCCGCCGCCTGGCCGCCGCCGGCAGCCGCGTCCGGATCGTGAAGGGCGCCTACAAGGAGCCCGCCTCCGTCGCGTACCAGGACAAGGCCGAGATCGACAAGGCGTACGTCCGCATCACCCGGATCCTCATGGAGGGCGAGGGCTACCCGATGATCGGGTCGCACGATCCCCGTCTCATCGCCATCGCACAGGAGCTCGGCCGGCAGACCGGGCGCAAACTGGATGAGTACGAGTTCCAGATGCTGTACGGGATCCGCAGCGACGAGCACATCCGGCTCGCGGCCGAGGGCCACCGGATGCGCGTCTACACGGCGTACGGCACCGACTGGTACGGATACTTCATGCGCCGCCTCGCGGAGAAGCCGGCCAACCTGCTGTTCTTCGGCCGCTCGATCCTCACCAAGGGCTGAGCCGGCCACCGGGCCGACCCACATCCCCGCCGACACCAAGGAGACAAGGCACTCATGGACGCCGTCACCCAGGTCCCCGCGCCGGTCAACGAGCCGGTTCACTCCTACGCCCCGGGCTCCCCGGAGCGCGCCCGCCTGGAGGCGAAGCTCAAGGAGCTCAGCCACAACCCGATCGACCTGCCGATGACCATCGGCGGCGAGAAGCGGATGGGCGGCGGCGAGCGGGTGAACGTCGTACAGCCGCACAACCACCAGGCCGTCATCGGCACCTTCGCCGGCGCCACCGAGCAGGACGCCCGGGACGCCGTCGACGCGGCCCTCGCCGCCGCTCCGGCCTGGCGCGCGATGTCCTTCGACGACCGCGCCGCGATCATCCTGCGCGCCGCCGAGCTGCTGTCGGGCCCCTGGCGCGAGACGCTGGCCGCCTCCACCATGCTCGGCCAGTCCAAGACCGCCCAGCAGGCCGAGATCGACACCCCCTGCGAGCTCGTCGACTTCTGGCGCTTCAACGTGCACTACGCGCGCCAGATCCTCGCCGAGCAGCCCCCGGCCAACTCGCCGGGCGTGTGGAACCGCATGGACCACCGCCCGCTGGAGGGCTTCGTCTACGCGATCACGCCGTTCAACTTCACGGCCATCGCGGGCAACCTCCCCACCGCGCCCGCGCTCATGGGCAACGTCGTGGTGTGGAAGCCGTCCCCGACCCAGACCCACGCCGCCGTGCTGCTGATGCAGCTCCTGGAGGAGGCCGGGCTGCCCAAGGGCGTCATCAACCTGGTCACCGGAGACGGCAAGGCCGTCTCCGAGGTGGCGCTGAACCACCGCGACCTGGCCGGCATCCACTTCACCGGCTCGACCCCCACCTTCCAGCACCTGTGGAAGACGGTCGGCAACAACATCGCCACCTACCGCACCTACCCGCGGCTCGTCGGCGAGACCGGCGGCAAGGACTTCGTCGTCGCGCACCCGAGCGCCGACCGCGCCGTGCTGAAGACCGCGCTGACCCGCGGCTCCTTCGAGTACCAGGGGCAGAAGTGCTCCGCGTCCTCCCGTGCGTACGTCCCCGCCTCCATCTGGAACTCCGGCTTCAAGGAGGAGTTCGCGGCCGAGGTCGACTCGATCGCGATGGGTGACGTCACCGACCTGAGCAACTTCATCGGGGCCGTCATCGACGAGCGCTCGTTCGCCAAGAACAAGGCCGCGATCGACCGCGCGAAGTCCGACCCGGCGTGCGAGATCGTCGCCGGCGGTACGTACGACGACTCGGTGGGCTACTTCGTCCGCCCGACCGTCATCGTCTGCTCGGACCCCGAGAACGAGGTCTTCACGACCGAGTACTTCGGCCCGATCCTCGCGATCCACGTCTACGAGGACGCGGAGTACGACGCCATGCTGGAGCAGATGGAGTCGGTCTCCGACTACGCGCTCACCGGCTCGGTCATCGCGGGCGACCGCGCGGCCGCCGCGCACACGATGGAGAAGCTCCGCTACGCGGCGGGCAACTTCTACATCAACGACAAGTCGACCGGCGCCGTCGTCGGCCAGCAGCCCTTCGGCGGCGGCCGCGCCTCCGGCACCAACGACAAGGCGGGCGCGCCGCAGAACCTCCAGCGCTGGACCCTGACCCGGGCCATCAAGGAGACCCTGGTCGCGCCGACCGAGTACACCTACCCCCACCAGGGCTGACACCCCTCCCCGGGACGCCGCAGCACGGCGCCCCGGGCCCCAGGGCCTTTTCGTGCAGGCCCCCTGAGCACCGCCCCCCGACCGGTCCCCCAACCGGCCGGGGGGCGGTTTCCACATACGCCCCGGTATGAGGGGCGGAGGCAGGGCGGTACGGATCGCGTCAACTGCCTCTGTGGCACGCGGTCTTGTGGTGAAGGTAATGAACATGCCAAATTCCTTCTCGGTACGTCCCCACACGTCACCCGAGAAGGAGCTCCCCCATGAGACGCAACTCCCGCGCCCGCCTGAGCCTTTCCCTCCTGCTCGTCGCCGGTGCCCTCGGCCTCGGCGCGACCCCCGCCACCGCCGCCGACGTCCACACCGCCGCCGCTGTCCCCTCGGCGATCCCCTCCGCCTCCGCGTACGCACTCGACGCCTCCGTCGAACGCACGCTCGGCGCCGGCACCGCCGGAACCTACCTGGACCGCAAGACCGGTGACCTCGTCGTCACGGTCACCACTGACCGGGCCGAGGAGCAGGCCCGCGCCGCCGGAGCCACCGTACGCAGGGTGGCCCGCAGCGCCGCCCAGCTCGACGCCGCCATGAAGACCCTCGAGACCGAGGCGAAGATCACCGGCACCTCCTGGGGCGTCGACCCGCGCACCAACCAGGTCGCCGTGGAGGCCGACTCCTCCGTCTCCGCACGGGACATGGCCCGCCTCGAAGCCGTCGCGAAGCGGCTCGGCGGTGCCGTGAGCATCAGCCGCGTCCCCGGCGTCTTCGACCGCGAGGTGCTGGGCGGCGGAGCCATCTACGGCGGTGGCAGCCGCTGTTCGGCCGCGTTCAACGTCACCAAGGGCGGGGCCCGTTACTTCGTGACCGCCGGACACTGCACCAACATCTCCGCCAACTGGTCGGCCGCCTCCGGCGGTTCGGTCATCGGCGTCCGCGAGGGCACCAGTTTCCCGACCAACGACTACGGCATCGTCCGCTACACCAACGGCTCCTCGCCCGCCGGAACCGTCGACCTCTACAACGGCTCCACCCAGGACATCAGCTCCGCCGCCAACGCCGTCGTCGGCCAGGCGATCCGCAAGAGCGGCTCCACCACCAAGGTGACCTCCGGCACCGTCACCGCCGTCAACGTCACCGTCAACTACGGTGACGGGCCCGTCTACGGCATGGTCCGCACCACCGCCTGCTCCGCCGGAGGCGACAGCGGCGGCGCCCACTTCGCCGGGACCGTCGCCCTCGGCATCCACTCCGGCAGCTCCGGCTGCTCCGGCACGAGCGGCTCGGCCATCCATCAGCCGGTGGTGGAGGCGCTCCAGGCCTACGGCGTCTCGGTGTACTAGAGCCGGACGCCCGGCGAGAGCCCTGGGGTACGGAGCCGCCGCGACCGGTTCCGTACCCCCATCGGCCCTGCGTGCCTGGTGGGAGCGGGTGCCTGGGAAACTGGGACCATGACCGAGCTCCCCGCGGTGCGCGCCGCCCACACCTATGAGCTGACCGCGGCCGTACGGGACGAGATCCGCACCCTGCTGGACACCGCCTTCGACGGCGACTTCGGCGACGACGACTGGGAGCACGCGCTCGGCGGTGTCCATGCCCTGGTCCGCGACACCGGCGGGCTCCTCGTGGCCCACGGCTCGATCGTCCAGCGGCGGGTGCTCCACGACGGCCGCTCGGTGCGCGCCGGTTACGTCGAAGCCGTCGCCGTCCGTCCCGGCCGCCGCCGCCAAGGGCTCGGCCACCGGGTGATGGGCGCGCTGGAGCGGGTCGTCGACGGGGCGTACGAGTTCGGTGCGCTCTCCGCCTCCGACGCGGGCGCGCCGCTCTACGCGGCGCGCGGCTGGCAGGTGTGGCCGGGCGGCCTCGCCGCTCTCGGCCCGCACGGGACGGTGGCGCTGCCTGAGGAGGAGGGCTCCACCTACGTCCGCCCGGCCGCCGGCCACGCACTGCCCTCGGCCGCGCACCCGCTCGTCTTCGACTGGCGCGACGGCGACCTGCTGTAGGCGGAGCGGCTCGACTCCCTTGCGTGCCGGCCCCACCCCGGAACACCGCCGCCAGGGCGTCGTGGTTTCCCGGGGGCCCGGTAGGTGATCATGCCCGGTCTGTCCCTCTGCGGAGCACCCGACGGAATCGAGATCACCGCTCTCGGACTCGCCCGCCCGACCCGCTCGATCGGCTGCCTCACCGCCCCTGAGCAGGCACGATCCCTCGCCGTGCGGGCGCTGATCCGGGAGCTGCGGGCAGAGCGTGGGGGAGCGGCCGTCTCAGATAGTAGGAAGTCCGACTAACTGTAGAGACAGAGCGGCCCGACTGTCCTAGCTTTGTAGGAGCCGAACGAATCGCTCGATCGAGCGACTGTGGCGGTTGCGGGCGCGCGCCCCGAAGCAGGTCACCCCCTGCGGCGTACGCTCCCCGCTCCTTCCGGCACCTCGAAATCCGATCCCGGTCCCGGCCTCGGCGCCGCACCACGCTGTGCGGCCTGCCCCCGGCATTCATGCGATCTCAAGGAGTCGATCCATCATGGCCAACACCACCACCCGCCGCGTCCGCCACTCCTCCCGCCAGGCCGAGGCCGAGCGCAAGAACGCCGCCGCCGCACTGCAGCGCGCCCTCGACCGCCGCGACAACGGCGGCTCGACCGGCCACTGAGCCGCCCACCGGTAGACCGCTCACCCCCACCCCGGAGCGCCCGAACACCCCGACCGGCCCGAACGCGCATACGTCGCGTCCGTATGGTGGACATCGGATGTCATGGGGTGGGACGCACCGTTAGGCTTCCCCTATGTCTCGCAGCATCGATCTCGCAGTGATCCCCGGTGACGGAATCGGCCAGGAAGTCGTGGCCCAGGGCCTCAAAGTCCTCAACGCTGTCCTCCCGCAGGATGTGAAGCTGGAGACCAAGGAGTACGACCTCGGCGCCCAGCGCTGGCACCGCACCGGCGACACCCTCCCGGACGCGGAGCTGGAGGCGCTCAGGAACCACGACGCCATCCTCCTCGGAGCGATCGGTGACCCGTCCGTGCCGTCGGGAGTCCTGGAGCGCGGGCTGCTGCTGAAGCTGCGTTTCGCCTTCGACCACTTCATCAACCTGCGCCCCTCCAAGCTCTTCCCGAACACCGCGACCCCGCTCGCCGGCCGTCCGGACATCGACTTCGTCGTCGTCCGCGAAGGCACCGAGGGCCCGTACACGGGCAACGGCGGCTCGCTGCGCACCGGCACGCCCGCCGAGGTCGCCACCGAGGTCAGCGTCAACACGGCGTACGGCGTCGAGCGCGTGGTCCGGGACGCCTTCGAGCGAGCAGCCGCCCGGCCGCGCAAGAAGCTGACGCTGGTCCACAAGAACAACGTCCTCGTCTACGCCGGCCACCTGTGGAAGAACACCTTCGACAAGGTCGCCGCCGAGTACCCGCAGGTCTCCACCGACTACCTGCACGTCGACGCCGCGACGATCTTCTTCGTCACGCAGCCGGAGCGCTTCGACGTCATCGTCACCGACAACCTCTTCGGCGACATCCTCACCGACCTGGCCGCCGCCGTCACCGGCGGAATCGGCCTGGCCGCCTCCGGCAACATCAACCCGACGGGCGCGTTCCCGTCGATGTTCGAGCCGGTCCACGGCTCCGCCCCCGACATCGCGGGGCAGGGCAAGGCCGACCCGACCGCCACGGTCCTCTCCGTCGCCCTCCTGCTGCGCCACCTCGGCTACGAGGCCGAGGCCGCCCGCATCGAGGACGCCGTCTCCGCCGACCTCGCGGAGCGCGACGGCGCTGCCACGCGTACGACCGACGAGATCGGTGACGCGCTCGCGGTACGCGTAGCGAGCTGACCCGACGACTCCACTTCGAAGCCGCCGGGTCGCATCAGCGCCCGGCGGCTTCACCTGTGCGGCCCCCGGGTGCCACCATCGACCCCTGGACCGCATTCCCACCATTTCGTGCCTGGCCCCCCGCGAGCGATAATCGAACGCGGGGCCGTGGCTCGTGGTGAAGCTCGGACGTCCTAGGACCTGACCGGAGAGCGTCGGGAGGAGGACGGGCGTGGGCGCGGTCCATCACACACAAGACCGGTGAAGGACACGCACTCATGACGACGCCCACGATCGAGCTCAAGCCCTCCTCGAACCCGCTGTCCGACGCGGAGCGCGAGGCGATCCTGGCCAGCCCCGGATTCGGCCGGCACTTCACCGACCACATGGTGACGATCCGCTGGACCGAGGGCCGCGGCTGGCACGACGCCGAGCTGGTCCCGTACGGCCCGCTGTCGCTGGACCCGGCCAACATGACCCTGCACTACGCGCAGGAGATCTTCGAGGGCCTCAAGGCCTACCGCCAGCCCGACGGCTCGGTCGCCTCGTTCCGGCCCGACGCCAACGCCCGCCGCTTCCAGCGCTCGGCCGCGCGCCTGGCCATGCCGGAGCTGCCGGTCGAGACGTTCATCGAAGCGTGCGACGCGCTGGTCCAGCAGGACAAGGCATGGGTCCCGGCGCACGGCGGCGAGGAGTCGCTGTACCTGCGCCCGTTCATGATCGCCACAGAGGTCGGCCTCGGCGTGAAGCCGGCCAACGAGTACCTCTTCCTGGTCATCGCCTCCCCGGCCGGCGCCTACTTCCCCGGCGGCGTGAAGCCCGTCTCCATCTGGCTCTCCGAGAACCGCGTCCGCGCCGTCCCCGGCGGCGTGGGCGACGCCAAGACCGGCGGCAACTACGCCGCCTCCCTCCTCGCCCAGGCCGAGGCCGCCCAGCACGGCTGTGCCCAGGTCGCCTACCTCGACGCCGTCGAGCACAAGTGGGTCGAGGAGCTCGGCGGGATGAACCTCTACTTCGTGTACGAGCAGGAGGACGGCTCCAAGAAGATCATCACGCCCTCCCTCACCGGCTCCCTTCTCGCCGGCGTCACGCGCGACTCCCTCCTCAAGGTCGCCCGCGACCTCGGTTACGGCTCCGAGGAGGGCCGCGTCTCCATCGACCAGTGGCGCGACGACACCGCGAAGGGCACCCTCACCGAGGTCTTCGCCTGCGGCACCGCCGCGGTCATCACCCCGGTCGGCATCGTGAAGACCGCGAACGGCGAGTGGAACCAGGGCGACGGCACCCCCGGCGAGGTCACCATGAAGCTGCGTGACCGCCTCCTCGACATCCAGCGCGGCATCGCCGAGGACACCCACGGCTGGATGCACCCGCTCGGCTAGGGCTTCCCGCTCCCGGTTCAGGCCGCACCCGGCTCCTTGCCGGTGCGGCCTTTTCCCTCCCCGACGGATAGAGCACTGCTCGAAGGAGGGTCTCAAGAACCTTCCATAGGACCTGTTCCACCTCCTAGAGTGGCACTCTAAAGATCCCGTCCCAGGAGCCTCCATGCCCGCCACCCCCGCCCCCTCCTTCCGCATGCCCCCCGAGTGGGCCCCCCACGAGCGCACCTGGATGGCCTGGCCCGGGCCCAACCCCACCTTCGCCTCCGACGCCGAGCTGGACGAGGCCCGCCGCGCCTGGGCCGCCGTAGCCCGGGCCGTACGCCGGTTCGAGCCGGTCACGGTGGTCGTCGGGCCGGGACAGGAGGAAGGGGCCGCGGCGCTCCTCGGGCCGGACGTGGAGCTGGTCGTCCGGCCGCTCGACGACGCCTGGATGCGGGACATCGGGCCCACCTTCGTCACCGACGGCCGCACGCTCGCCGCCGTCGACTGGACGTTCAACGGCTGGGGCGCGCAGGGCTGGGCCCGCTGGGAGAGCGACCAGCACATCGGCCGTGCCGTCGCCGAGCTGACCGGCACCCCGGCCCACAGCTCCCCGCTCGTCAACGAGGGCGGCGCCATCCACGTCGACGGCGAGGGCACCGTCCTGCTCACCGAGACCGTCCAGCTCGGCGAGGAGCGCAACCCCGGCTGGACCCGCGAGCAGGTGGAGGCGGAGATCCACGCCCGCCTCGGCACCGAGAAGGCGATCTGGCTGCCGCGCGGGCTGACCGGCGACTACGGGACGTACGGCACGCTCGGCCATGTCGACATCGTCGCCGCCTTCGTCCGCCCGGGCACCGTCGTCGCCCACGTCCAGCCGGACCCGGCCCACCCCGACCACGAGGTGACCCGGGAGCTGCTGGCCGTCCTGCGCGCCGCCACCGACGCCAAGGGCCGCCCGCTGGAGGTCATCGAGGTGCCCGCGCCCACCGCGCTGCGCGACGAGGACGGCGAGTGGGTCGACTACTCCTACATCAACCACTACCTCTGCAACGGCGGCGTGGTCCTCTGCGCCTTCGACGACCCGCGCGACGAGGAGGCCGCGGCGATCTTCCGGGGCCTGTTCCCGGACCGTACGGTGACCCTCGTCGACGCCCGTACGATCTTCGCCGGCGGTGGAGGCATCCACTGCATCACCCAGCAGCAGCCGAAGATCTGACCCAGCAGCCAAGGATCTGAACCCGTCCCGGGAGCCCCAGCCCATGACCCCCGCCCCCCGTCGCACCCACCACGCCGCCCCGCCCCGTGAAGCCGTCCTCGCCGCCGCCATGGCCACCATCGCCGCGCGCGGGCTCGACGGGCTGACCATGGCGGGGCTCGGGCGCGAGGTGGGGATGAGCAGCGGGCACCTGCTCTACTACTTCCGGACCAAGGACGAGCTGCTGCTGCGGACCCTGGAGTGGAGCGAGAACCGCCTCGGGGCCGAGCGCCGCGCCCTGCTCGCCGAGCCCGCGACCGCCCGTGAGCGGCTGGACGCGTACATCGGCCTCTACCTGCCCGCCGGCCACCGCGACCCGCACTGGACGCTCTGGCTGGAGGTCTGGGGCCGCTCGCAGAACGCGGACGACGACGCGCGGGCCCGGCAGGCCGCCATCGAAGGGGCCTGGCACCGGGACTTGGTGGCGCTGGTCGCAGAAGGGGTCTCGCGCGGGGAGTTCCGGGCGGTGGACGCGGACCGGTTCGCGACCCGGCTGCGGGCGCTGCTGGACGGGTTCAGCGTCCATGTGACGGTGGGCATCCCGGGGACGGGCCGCGAACAGGTGCTCGTACAGGCGGCGGAGTTCCTGGACGAGACGCTGGAAAGAAGCCGCTGACCGGGCGATGCGACCAGCGTCACGACCGCATCCTGAGACACCACCGTCACGGACGCGTCACTGTGCGACACTTCTGCCGTGTCCTCGTTCGTCATGATTATTGGCAGCAGGCGCGCCGGTCCGCAGTGACCGTCCCGTACCACCCCGTACGGCGCGGCCACCGTGCCCCAGACCCGCGCGCAGACCTCTCGCACCCGCGAGGGGTTTTTTGTTTTCCGGTCCGCACCCGGGCCGGGACGGCGCGCGCGGGATGATGGGGGCAAGTGGAACCAGATCGTCCGGTCCACTCATCCGACAGGAGCCAGATCAGCATGACCACCAAGGCCAACGCCACCGACGACAGTTTCCATGTCTTCGACACCACACTGCGCGACGGTGCTCAGCGTGAGGGCATCAACCTGACGGTCGCCGACAAGCTGACCATCGCCCGTCATCTGGACACCTTCGGCGTGGGGTACATCGAGGGCGGCTGGCCGGGGGCCAACCCGCGCGACACGGAGTTCTTCGCCCGCGCCCAGCAGGAGATCACGTTCGAGAACGCGCAGCTCGTGGCGTTCGGCGCGACCCGCAGGGCCGGTGGCAGCGCGGCCGACGACCCGCAGGTGCAGGCGCTGCTGAACTCCGGTGCCCCGGTGATCACGCTGGTCGCCAAGTCCCACGACCGCCATGTCGAGCTGGCCCTGCGCACCACCCTGGACGAGAACCTGGAGATGGTCCGCGACACCGTCTCCCACCTGCGCGAACAGGGCCGCAGGGTCTTCGTGGACTGCGAGCACTTCTTCGACGGCTACCGGGCCAACGCCGGGTACGCCAAGTCCGTGGTCCGGACCGCGTACGAGGCGGGCGCCGAGGTCGTCATCCTCTGCGACACCAACGGCGGCATGCTCCCCGCCCAGGTCCAGGCCGTCGTCTCCACCGTCATCGCCGACACCGGCGCCCGGCTCGGCATCCACGCTCAGGACGACACCGGCTGCGCCGTCGCGAACACGCTCGCCGCCGTGGACGCCGGCGCCACCCACGTCCAGTGCACGGCCAACGGCTACGGCGAGCGGGTCGGCAACGCCAACCTCTTCCCCGTCGTCGCCGCGCTGGAACTCAAGTACGGCATGAAGGTGCTGCCCGAAGGCGCGCTGGCCGAGATGACCCGGATCTCGCACGCCATCGCCGAGGTCGTCAACCTGGCGCCTTCCACGCACCAGCCGTACGTCGGTGTCTCGGCCTTCGCGCACAAGGCCGGGCTGCACGCCTCCGCGATCAAGGTCGACCCGGACCTCTACCAGCACATCGACCCGGAGCTGGTCGGCAACACCATGCGGATGCTGGTCTCCGACATGGCCGGCCGCGCCTCCATCGAGCTGAAGGGCAAGGAACTCGGCGTCGACCTGGGCGACGACCGCGCCCTGGTCGGCCGGGTCGTGGAGCGGGTCAAGGAGCGCGAACTCCAGGGCTACACCTACGAGGCCGCCGACGCCTCCTTCGAACTCCTGCTGCGCGGCGAGGTGGAGGGCAGGGCCCGCCGCTACTTCCGTACGGAGTCCTGGCGGGCGATCGTCGAGGACCGCCCCGACGGCGTCCACGCCAACGAGGCCACCGTGAAGCTCTGGGCCAAGGGCGAGCGCATCGTCGCCACCGCTGAGGGCAACGGCCCGGTCAACGCCCTGGACCGGGCCCTGCGCGTCGCCCTGGAGCGCATCTACCCGCAGCTCGCCAAGCTGGAGCTGGTCGACTACAAGGTCCGCATCCTGGAAGGCCGGACCGGAACCGAGTCCACCACCCGGGTCCTGATCACCACGGGCGACGGCACCGCCGACTGGGCCACCGTCGGCGTCGCCGAGAACGTCATCGCCGCGTCCTGGCAGGCGCTGGAGGACGCGTACACCTACGGGCTGCTCCGCGCGGGCGTGGAGCCCACGGAGTAGGCGCCGCCTGCCTGTTCACGAGAGCCGCCACCCCGGCCCCGGGGGTGGCGGCTCTCGTACGTTCAAGAGGTGAACACTCAACCCGCCCTGCCCGCCCGGCAGATGAGGCCCGACCAATGTCGACGTGAAGTATTGACGGCTCTGTATCGGCGCGGTTAACTCCAGCCGCAACGCCGGTACCGGTTCCGGAACCGGTACCGGAAACCTCTCCAGCACGTCTCCCGGCCCCTGGAGGCCCAGATGCGCGTCACCATCGCCGATGTCGCCCGTGAGGCCGGCGTCAGCAAGACGACCGTGTCGCGGGTCATCAACACCAAGGGCGAAGTGGACGGTTCCACCGCCGCCCGTGTTCGTGAAGTGATCGCACAGCTCGGCTATGTGCCCAGCTCCGGAGCCGTGGGCCTGGCCCGCGGCTCCAGCCGTACGGTCGGGATGCTCGTGCCCTCGCTGACCTGGCCGTGGATGGGGGAACTGCTCCAAGGCGTCGTCGACACCGTCGAGGCCGCCGACTACGGGCTGCTGCTGTTCACCTGCAACCGGGGCGCCGAGTCCGTCCAGCGCTTCACCAGCCAGGTGTCGGCGCGCGCCTTCGACGGGCTCGTCGTCGTGGAGCCGGAGAACACGCTCGACCACCTCACCGAACTGCACCGCGACGGCCTGCCGATCGTCCTCATCGACGACCGCGGCCACCACCCCGAATTCCCCTCCGTCGTGACCACCAACCACGAGGGAGGAGCGTCGGCGGCCCGCCACCTGCTCGCCGCCGGACGCTCCAGGCCCGTCGTCCTCACCGGACCCCAGCACTTCGGCTGCGTACGGGAGAGGCTCGGCGGATTCCGCTCGGTCCTGCCCGAAGGCCTCGTCGTCGAAGGCGACTTCACCGAGGTCGGCGGCCGGCTCGCCATCGAGCGGCTCCTCGCCGAAGGCGCCACGTTCGACTCCGTCTTCGCGCACAACGACATCAGCGCGGCCGGCGTGCTGCGCGCCCTGCGGGTCGCCGGGCGCCGGGTCCCCGACGACGTCGCGGTCGTCGGCTTCGACGACATCCCGATGGCCGAACACACCGAACCGCCCCTCACCACCGTGCGCCAGCCCACCCGCCGCATGGGTGAGACGGCCGCCCGGCTGCTGCTCTCCCACCTCGGCGGCACGCCCGTACCCGACGGCCCGGCCGTGCTGCCCACCGAACTGGTCGTGCGCCACTCGGCGCCGTGACGGACCGGCCGCCCGGCCGCGCCCCGCCTCACCCCTTCCACCCTCCGCCGGATCGCCCCGACCCGGCAGCCCTTTCCCTGGAGTCGCCATGTCGTCACGCCGTCGCACCACGCTCAGAGCGGTCGCCGCAGCCACCGTCGTGATCGCTCTCGCCGCCGGTTGCTCCGACGCCAACTCGGGCGCAAACAAGAACGGTGGCGGCGCCGCCACCGGCGTACTGACCCTCGGGAAGCCGGACGGGCCGCAGACCAACAACAGCAACCCGTTCCTCAACACCTCGGCGGGCGCCACGCTCGGCTACCGGTACATGATCTACGAGCCGCTGGCCATGACGAACATGATCAAGCCCACCGACAAGGCGGACCCGTGGCTCGCCACCGACTGGGAGTGGGAGGGCAACTTCACCAAGGTCACCTTCACCCTGGACGAGCGGGCGAAGTGGGCCGACGGCAAGCCCCTGACGGCGGCCGACGTGGAGTTCACCTTCAACCTGCTGAAGAAGCACTCGGCGCTCAACTGGAACGGCATCCCCTTCGACGGGGTCGCGGTCGAGGGCGGCAAGGTCGTCCTGACCTTCAAGGAGTCCCAGTTCGTCAACCAGAACAAGATCATCCAGACCTTCATCGTGCCCAAGCACATCTGGGAGAAGGTCGAGAACCCGGAGACCTGGCCCAACCGCACGCCCGTCGGCTCCGGCCCGTACAAGCTCAAGACGTTCACCCCGCAGACCACCACCCTGACCGCGACGCCGACCTACTGGAACGGCAAGACCAAGGTCAAGGAGCTGCGCTACACCGCGTACAACGACAACAGCGCCGCCACCACCGCGCTGGCCACCGGCAAGGTCGAGTGGTCCTTCGTCTTCATGCCGAACCACAAGCAGCTCTTCATCGACAAGGACCCCAAGAACCACAAGCTCTGGTTCCCCTCCGGCCTCGGCATCCACGGCCTCTGGTTCAACACCGCCCGCAAGCCCTTCGACAACCCGGCGCTCCGCAAGGCGATGGCGATGGTCGTCGACCGCAAGGCCATCCACATCCAGGCCCAGGCCACGCTCTACCCGGAGATCACCAACCCGACCGGCATCCCGCTCCCGGCCGGTGAACCCTTCCTCGCGCCGGAGTACCAGGGCGTCAACACCAAGCCCGATGTCGCCGGAGCCAAGAAGCTGCTCGACGAGGCCGGCTTCACGCTCAGCGGGGGCGTGCTCAAGGACCCGTCCGGCAAGCCGGTGACGCTCACCTTCACCGACCCGGCCGGCTGGAACGACTACATCACCGGTCTCGCGATCATCAAGGACAACATCAAGCAGCTCGGCATCGAGGCCAAGGTCAAGACCCAGACCGCCGAGGCCTGGGGCGTGGACGTGGCCAACGGCAACTTCGACGCCACGCTGCGCTGGACCAACAGCGGCGCCACGCCGTACGACATGTACCAGAACGTCATGGACGGCGCGCTCCTCCAGCCCATCGGCAAGAGCTCCCAGCAGGGCAACTTCGGCCGCTTCAAGAGCGACGAGGCCACCGGCGCCCTGAAGGAGTACGCCAACGCCAAGGACGAGAAGACCCGCACCACGGCGCTGAACACGATCCAGAAGATCTTCGTCGAGCAGGCGCCCATGATCCCAACCGCCGCCGCCCCCATCGGCGCCGAGTACTCCACCAAGAACTGGATCGGCTGGCCCACCGAGGCCAACCCCTACGCCCCGCCGCAGCACACCCAGCCCAGCGCGCTGGAGATCGTGCTGAACCTCACGCCCGCCAAGTAAGTACGGGGAAGAACCGGCCATGACCACCGATCAGTCCGAGACCGTACGCACCGGCACCGACGTGGTGCTGGAAGCGCGCGGGGTCACCAAGCACTTTCCCCTGCGCCGCACCGCGCGCGACCTGTTCGCCCGGGAGCGCCGCAGCGTCCACGCCGTCGACGACGTCTCGCTCCAGCTCCGGCGCGGCACCGTCACGGCCCTGGTGGGGGAGTCCGGCTCGGGCAAGTCCACCGTCGCCCGCCTGCTCGCCCAGCTCCATCCGCTCACCTCGGGCGAGATACGGCTGGGCGGCGAGCCGACCGTCGCCGGTCGTGGCCGGTCCTTCCGCCGTTACGTACGCCAGGTCCAGCTGATCTTCCAGGACCCGTTCGCCTCGCTGAACCCGGTGCACACCGTGCGCTACCACCTCACCCGCGCCCTGAAGATCCACGGCCGGGCGGGGAACGGGGACAAGGAGCTGGAGCAGGCGCTGACCGACCTGCTGAACCGGGTCCAGCTCACCCCGCCGCACCAGTACCTGGACAAGTTCCCGCACGAGCTCTCCGGCGGCCAGCGCCAGCGCGTCGCCATCGCCCGCGCGCTCGGCGCCGACCCGCGGGTCCTCCTCGCCGACGAGCCGGTCTCCATGCTCGACGTGTCGATCCGGCTCGGCGTCCTCAACCTGCTCCGCGACCTCAAGGAGCGCCTCCACCTGGCGATCCTCTACATCACCCACGACATCGCCTCCGCCCGCTACTTCGCGGACACCACCCTCGTCATGTACGCGGGGAGGATCGTCGAGGGCGGCGACAGCGAGACCGTGACCCAGCGCCCCGCCCACCCCTACACCCAACTCCTCATCGCCTCGGCGCCCGACCCGGACCGGATCGTCGCCGAGGAGGAACAGGAGGAGACCGGCACCGGCGAACCACCCTCCCTCATCGCCCCACCGGCCGGCTGCCGCTTCCACCCGCGCTGCCCCAAGGCCATGGAGCGCTGCCGCACCGACCTCCCGCCGCGCTTCGACCTGGCGGACGGGCAGTGGGCGGCGTGCTGGCTGTACGAGGGCGTCGGCGCACGGTCGTACGAGAACGAGGGCACGGGCCCGCGCGCCGCCGCGGCCGGCAAGGAGACCTCCCGGTGAAGTACCTCCTCCAACGGCTCGCGTTCTACGCTGTCACCGCCTGGGCCGCCATCACCATCAACTTCCTCATCCCGCGCCTGATGCCCGGCGACCCCGTCCAGGCGCTGCTCAGCCGCTACCAGGGCCAGCTCGACACCAAGGCCATCGACTCCCTCAAGGCCCTCTTCGGCCTCGACGAGCAGCAGTCCCTCTGGCAGCAGTACACCGACTACTGGGCCCACCTCCTCGACGGCGACCTCGGCCTCTCCTTCACCTTCTTCCCGACCCCGGTCAGCGAGGTGATCGTCCAGTCCCTGCCCTGGACGCTCGCGCTGGTCGGCGTCACCACGGTCCTCAGCTTCCTCCTCGGCACCGGCATCGGCGTCTACAGCGGCTGGAAGCGCGGCTCCTGGCTGGACGGCCTGCTGCCGGTCACCACCTTCATCTCCTCCATCCCGTACTTCTGGCTCGGCCTCATCGCCATCGCCCTGTTCGCCGAGAAGTGGTCCCTCTTCCCGAACTCCGGCGGTTACGACAGCGCCCTCGTCCCGGCCTTCGACTGGCCGTTCATCTCCAGCGCGCTCTACCACGCCTTCCTGCCCGGCGTGACGATCGTGCTCAGCGCGGTGGCCGGCTGGATCCTCGGCATGCGGAACATGATGGTCACCGTCTCCTCCGAGGACTACGTGATGGTGGCGCAGGCCAAGGGCCTGTCCGAGCGGCGCGTGATGTTCGGCTACGCGGCCCGCAACGCCGTCCTCCCCAACATCTCCGGCTTCGCGCTCTCGCTCGGCTTCATCGTCGGCGGCACACTGCTGGTCGAGATGGTCTTCACCTATCCGGGCATCGGCTTCCAGCTGCTCCAGGCGGTCGGCGCCAAGGACTACCCGCTGATGCAGGGCGTCTTCCTGATCATCACGCTCTCGGTCCTGGCCGCGAACCTGCTCGCCGACCTCGTCTACGCCGCTCTCGACCCCCGCACCCGGAAGGAGGCGTAGCCCGCCATGTCCATCACCGCCACCGATGTCGCCGTCCTGGACGGCGCGCCCGCACCCGAGGCGCCCACCCGCCGGGCCCGGCTCCGGTTCCTGCGCGGCGGCAAGACCCGGACCGGGCTGCTCATGCTCGCGTTCTTCGTCCTGCTGGCCGTCATCGGCCCGTGGATCGCCCCGTACGACCCCGACGCGATGAGCGACCAGCTCCTCCAACCGCCTTCCGGCGCGCACTGGTTCGGCACCACCCACACCGGGCAGGACGTCTTCTCCCAGATCCTCGTCGGCACCCGGGGCGTCCTGATCGTCGGTCTCGTCGCGGCGGTCATCGCCACCGTGCTCTCGGTCCTCGTCGGGGTCACCGCCGGGTTCCTCGGCGGCGCGATCGACGAGATCCTCTCCGCACTCGCCAACATCTTCCTGGTGCTGCCCGGACTCCCGCTGATCATCATCGTCGCGAGCTTCGTCCCCGACACCGGCGACCTGCTCATCGCCTTCGCCATCGCCCTGACCTCGTGGGCCTGGGGATCGCGGATCCTGCGCGCCCAGACGCTGTCGCTGCGCCGCCGCGACTACGTGGAGGCGGCCCGCGCCACCGGTGAGTCGACCTGGCGGATCATCCTCTTCGAGATCATGCCGAACCTCACCGCCGTGATCGCCTCCGGCTTCGTCGGCACGGTCATCTTCGCCGTCCTCACCGAGATCACCCTCGCCTTCATCGGCGTCGCGGACATCTCGCACTGGAACTGGGGCACGATCCTCTTCTGGGCCCAGTCCAACCAGGCCCTCGCCCAGGGCGCCTGGTGGTGGTTCGTCCCGGCCGGGCTCTGCATCGCGCTGCTCGGCACCGCACTCGCCCTCATCAACTTCGGCATCGACGAGTTCGTCAACCCGCGCCTGCGCACCGCCACCGGCTCCTCCCGGAAGGTGAAGATGCGCGTCGGCTTCACCCCGGTCGCCCGGAAGCCGCTGAACGGCGGCCATCGCCAGCACAGCAGCAAGGAGCCGCGCCCATGAGCGCCGAGCCGGTCCTGACCATCAGCGGACTGAACGTCGACTACGGCACCGACGAGCGGGCCGTGCACGCGCTAAGGGACATCGACCTCACTCTGCACCGAGGCGAAGTCCTTGGCCTGGCTGGCGAGTCGGGGTCGGGCAAGTCGACCCTCGCCTACGCCGTGACCCGGTTGCTCGCGCCGCCCGGCGTCATCACCGGCGGAGAGGTGCACTACCACCGGCCGGGCGGCGACCGGCTCGACATCCTCTCGCTCTCGCCGGAGCAGCTGCGCGCCTTCCGCTGGCAGGAGCTGTCCCTGGTCTTCCAGGGCGCGATGAACTCGCTCAACCCGGTGCACACCGTCCACAGCCAGCTCACGGACGTCCTGAAGGCCCACCGCCCCGACCTGAGGAAGGCCCAACGGACAGACCGCGCGAAGGAGTTGCTCAGTCTGGTCGGCATCTCCGCCGACCGGCTCGCCGCCTACCCGCACCAGCTCTCCGGCGGCATGCGGCAGCGCGTGATGATCGCGATGGCGCTCGCGCTGGAGCCCGAGATCGTCATCATGGACGAGCCGACGACCGCGCTGGACGTGGTGATGCAGCGCCAGATCCTGCGACGGCTGGTCCAGTTGAGGGAACAGCTCAACTTCTCCGTCGTGTTCATCACCCACGACATCTCGCTCCTGATCGAATTCTCGGACCGGATCGCGATCATGTACGGGGGCCGCATCGTGGAGGAGGCGGGCGCGGCCGAGATCTACCGCGACCCGCGCCACCCCTACAGCGACGGCCTGCTCCACTCCTTCCCGGCGCTCCACGGCCCGCGCCGCGAACTGACCGGCATCCCCGGCTCACCGCCGCACCTGTCCGCGATGCCCGCCGGCTGCGCGTTCCACCCGCGCTGCGGCAAGGCGTTCGAGCCGTGCGCCGTACGGGTCCCGCCGCTGGCGGCCCCGGCCCAGGCGCCGGCCGAAGACCACCGCACGGTCGCCTGCCATCTGCACGGCTGACCAGGCTGCCCCACCCGACCAGGCTCCTCCCTCTACGTACGGAGACCGGATGAACCTCGCCACCACCCCGCAGCGACTCCTCCGTCCCACCGCGGTACGCGGACTCCCGGCCGGCTTCCGCTGGGGCGTCGCCACCTCCTCGTACCAGATCGAAGGAGCGGCCGCCGAGGACGGCCGTACGCCCTCCATCTGGGACACCTTCTGCCGGGTGCCCGGCGCCGTCGAAGGCGGTGAGAACGGGGACGTGGCCTGCGACCACTACCACCGGATGCCCGAGGACGTGGAGCTGATCGCGGGCCTCGGCGTCGACACGTACCGCTTCTCGCTCGCCTGGCCCCGCATCCAGCCGGGCGGCCGGGGCCCGGCGAACACGAAGGGGCTCGACTTCTACAAGCGGCTCATCGACGAGCTCCACGGGCGCGGCGTCACACCGTGGATCACGCTCTACCACTGGGACCTGCCGCAGGAGCTGGAGGACGCGGGCGGCTGGCCGGTACGGGACACCGCGCTGCGGTTCGCCGAGTACGCCTCCCTCGCGTACGAGGCACTCGGCGACCAGGTCGAGCACTGGACCACGCTCAACGAGCCCTGGTGCTCGGCGATGCTCGGTTACGCGTACGGCCTCCACGCCCCCGGCCGCCAGGACTTCGGCGCCTCGATGCACGCCGTCCACCACCTGCTCCTGGGCCACGGGCTCGCGGCGCGGGCGATGCGGGAGGCGGCGGGAAGCAGCCCGCTGGAACTCGGCATCACCCTCAACCTCGGCACCGCCACGCCGGAGACGCCGAGCGAGGCGGACCGGGAGGCGTGCCGCCGCGCCGACGGCATGGGCACCCGCCTCTACCTGGACCCGCTCGTCCACGGCCGCTACCCGGAGGACATCGTCACGGACCTGGCCGCCCAGAATATCGAACTCCCAGTGGAGGATGGCGACTTGGCGGCCATCTCCACACCTCTCGACATCCTCGGCGTCAACTTCTACCGAGGCATGCAGTTCTCGGGCACCACCGAGGACGGATCACCGACCGACGCCGAAGGGCTGCCCGTCGTCCGGGTGGTGGAGCGGGATCTGCCGCGTACGGCCATGGACTGGGAGATCACGCCGACCGAACTCACCGACCTGCTGGTCCGGTTGGAGAACGACTACGGGCTGCCGACCGTCATCACCGAGAACGGTGCCGCCTTCGATGACACCGTGGCCGCCGACGGCACGGTTCCGGACGCCGACCGCACCGCGTATCTCGCGGATCACATCGACGCGGTCGTCGCCGCCCGTGCCCAAGGAGCGGATATCCGGGGATACTTCGCCTGGTCGTTGATGGACAACTTCGAGTGGGCCTACGGCTACGACAAGCGGTTCGGCATCGTCCGCGTCGACTACGCCACTCAGGCCCGCACGCTCAAGGACAGCGCCAAGTGGTACCGCGACACGATCCGGCTCACCCGGGACGAGCAGCGGTAGCCCTCCACAGGCCTTGCCCATAACCCCACAGACCCCTCCAGAACTCCACAGACCCCTTCCCCTCTCCAGTGACCCACCTGACCCCGAAATGAGAGCGCTCTCAAAAATGTCCCGCATCCCGCACCTCCGCCCCCGCAAGGGCAGAAGCAGACCCGCCACGGCCGCCCTGGCCGCCGCCGCGGTCCTGGCCACCCTCCTCGCCGGAGCCGCGCCCAGCCAGGCCGCCGCCGAGGACCCGGCCCCCGTCCTCATCGACCGCTTCGAAGGCGAGGTGCCGCTCGGCAACAACCCGCCCGCCGACGCCATCTTCACCTGGGGCGGCAACGCCACCGACCATCCGCAGCTGAAGCTCGCCGAGCGCGCGGACGCGCCCGAGGGCGGACACGTCCTCGAAGGCTCCTACGACATCAGCGCCTGGGGCGGGTTCAGCCACGAGTTCGCCGTGGACACCCCGCCGCAGAACTGGACCGCGCACAAGGGCATCCGCTTCTGGTGGTACGGCCAGAACACCGCGCCGCTGCCCCCCGGTTCGGGCAAGCGGATCAACTTCGAGATCAAGGACGGCGGCGCGAACGGCGGCGCCTCCGAGCTGTGGACCACCTCCTTCACCGACGACTGGGAGGGCTGGCAGCTCGTCGAGATCCCGTTCGCCGACTTCGTCTACCGGGCCGACTACCAGCCCGTCGGCGGCATCGACCAGATCCTCGGCCTGAACGAGATGTGGGGCTACGCCTTCACCATGCCGACCGGTGCCCCCGGCACCTTCGCCCTGGACGCCGTCGAGCTGTACGGCAAGGCGGACCCGGCGCTCACCGCGAGCGTGGTGACGAACGCGGCCGTGCACCCGGTGAAGAACGGCGCGAGCGCGGACATCACGCTCTCCGTCGCCACCACCGGCTCCATCCCGACCGAGGAGCCGGTCACCGTCTCGTACGCCACCAAGGGCGGCACGGCGGTCGCGGGCAAGGACTACACACCGGTCACCGGCACCCACACCTTCCCGGCCGGCACCGCCTCCGGCACCACGCACAAGGTGACCGTCCGCACCGCGAAGGCGTCCAAGCCCTCGGAGGCGAAGACGATCCCGCTGGAGCTGACCGTCACCGGAGCCAAGGCCCCGGCGGAGCACCCGCAGGTCGTCATCGACGCCCACGGCCTCCCGTACCAGAACGCCAAGCTGCCGGTGAAGCAGCGGGTCGCGGACCTGCTGGCGCGGATGTCCCCGGCCGAGAAGGCCGGCCAGATGACCCAGGCCGAGCGCAACGCGCTCCGCACGCCCGGTGACATCGCCGCGTACGACCTCGGCTCGCTGCTCTCCGGCGGCGGCTCGGTCCCCACGCCCAACACCCCCGCCGCCTGGGCCAAGATGGTCGACGCCTACCAGCTGCGCGCGCAGGCCACCCGCTTCCAGATCCCGCTGATCTACGGCGTGGACGCGGTGCACGGCCACAACAACGTCGTCGGCGCGACGATCATGCCGCACAACATCGGCATCGGCGCGGGCCGCGACCCGAAGAGCGCGGAGAGGACCGGCGCTATCACCGCGAAGGAAGTCCGCTCCACCGGCGTGCCGTGGGACTTCGCGCCGTGCGTCTGCGTCACGCGCGACGAGCGCTGGGGCCGCTCCTACGAGGCGTTCGGTGAGGACCCGGCGCTGGTCGAGGCCATGGAGACGGTCATCCAGGGCATGCAGGGCGCGCCGTCCGGCAAGGACCTGCACCGCAACGACAAGGTGCTCGGCAGCGCCAAGCACTTCGTCGGCGACGGCGGCACCGAGTACGGCTCCGCCACCACCGGCTCGTACACCATCGACCAGGGCATCACCAAGGTCACCCGCCAGGAGCTGGAGGCGGTCCACCTGTCGCCGTTCGCGGAGTCGGTCAAGCGGGGTGTCGGCACGATCATGCCGTCGTACTCCTCGCTCGACATCATCGGCGACGACCAGGGCCCGCTGAAGATGCACGCCCACGCCGAGATGATCAACGGCGTCCTCAAGGACCGCATGGGCTTCGAGGGCTTCGTCATCAGCGACTGGCAGGCCATCGACCAGATCCCCGGCGACTACCCGAGCGACGTCCGTACGTCCATCAACGCCGGACTCGACATGATCATGGTCCCGACCGCGTACCAGGAGTTCACCAAGACGCTGAAGGAAGAGGTCGCGGCGGGCCGGATCAGCCAGGCCCGGATCGACGACGCGGTCTCCCGCATCCTCACCCAGAAGTTCCGCCTCGGCCTCTTCGAGAAGCCGTACGCGGACACCACGCACCTGTCCAAGGTCGGCTCGGCCGAGCACCGCGCGGTGGCGCGGGAGGCCGTCGCGAAGTCGCAGGTGCTGCTGAAGAACGAGGGCGCCGTCCTGCCGCTCAAGCCGAACCAGAAGGTGTACGTCGCCGGGTCCAACGCCGACGACATCGGCAACCAGGCCGGCGGCTGGACGATCAGCTGGCAGGGCTCCTCCGGCAGGACCACCCCGGGCACGACGATCCTGGAGGGGATGAAGAAGGCGGCGAAGACCCCCGAGTCCGTCACCTACTCCAAGGACGCCTCGGCCGCCACGGACGGTCACGACGTGGGCGTGGTGGTCGTCGGCGAGACCCCGTACGCCGAAGGCATCGGGGACGTCGGCAACGGCCACGACCTGGAGCTGACGGCCGCCGACCAGGCCGCGGTCGACAAGGTCTGCGCCGCCATGAAGTGCGCGGTGCTCATCGTCTCGGGCCGCCCGCAGCTCATCGGCGACCAGCTCGGCAAGATCAACGCGCTGGTGGCCTCCTGGCTGCCGGGCTCCGAGGGCGACGGCGTGGCCGACGTGCTCTACGGCAAGCGCGCCTTCACCGGCCAGCTGCCGGTGACCTGGCCGAAGTCCGAGGCGCAGCTGCCGATCAACGTCGGGGACACGGCGTACGACCCGCAGTTCCCGTACGGCTGGGGCCTCACGACCCTGAACAGGCCGCCGGCCGGCGGCGAGCTGACCCTGGCGGCCCTGGCTCTCGCCGCGCAGGTCGCGGAGAAGGCGAAGCTGGGGAAGACCCCGGCGGGCAAGGCGATCGTGGACCAGGCGCGGCTGCTGGTCCAGCAGAAGATCAACGGGAAGTTCACGCAGGCGGTGTCGAAGCCGTTCGCGGAGGCGGACCACCTGCTGCTGAAGGGTGACCTGACGGGCGCGGTGGCCAAGCTGCGCACGGCGTACCGGGCCGCGTAGGCACACCGCTCTCCAGGCGGGCGACGGCGTTCGTCGCCCGCCTGGAGTAGCGTTAAGTATGAGGAAACGGTTCTTCCCCACGCTGCTGGCGGGCCTGCTGCTCATCATGGCGGCGGCTGCACTCGCCCTGACCTCCCCTGCGTCGGCCGCCCCCGCGGCGACGATCACCGACGCCGCCCAGGCCCTGCGCGAGGACCCGGTCTTTGTGGATCCGGCCGCCCGCGATCAGCTCTCCGTCGCTGACGAGAAGGCCCTGGAAGCCACCATTCAGAACGCGGACAAGCCGGTCTTCGTCGCCGTCCTGCCCGACACCGAGGCCTTCCCCGAGAAGGGCCTCCTCCAGACCCTGCGCAGCGACACCGGCATCACCGGCGTGTACGCCGTACGCCTCGGCGACGGCTTCGACGCGGGCGCGGACCCCCAGGTCATGCCCACGCGGGCGGTCGACAACCTCACCGCCTCGGTCAAGAACCCGGCCACCGACACCGACGTGACCGCCCAGCTCAACGCCTTCGTCGACCGCGCCGTCGAACAGGCCCGGGGCACCGCCCCCGCCTCCTGGTCCGGTGGCGGCGGCGCGGCCGACGAGTCCGGCGCCCCGGTCTCCGGCCTGATCACGCTCGGCGCCCTGGTCGCGGCGGGCGGCGCGGGTGCGTACGCGATCTCCCGCCGGAACAAGCGTCGAAAGGCGCAGGAGGAGCGGGCGGCGCTGGAGAAGCTCCGGGTCGTGGTCGACGAGGACATCACCGCGTACGGCGAGACCCTGGAGCGCCTGGACTTCCACCCGGCCGAAGCGGGCGCCGACGACACCATGCGCGGCGACTACGAGCGCGCCCTGGACTCCTACGAGAGCGCCAAGACCAAGATGGCCAAGGCCGAGCACCCCTCCGACGTGCGCGGAGTCACCCAGTCCCTGGAGGACGGCCGCTTCTCGCTCGCGGTCCTGGAGGCCCGACGCACGGGGGCGGCGATACCGGCCCGCCGCCCACCGTGCTTCTTCGACCCGCGCCACGGCCCGTCGGTCGCCGACGTGCTCTGGACCCCTTCCGGCGGCGCGTCCCGCGAGGTCCCGGTCTGCGGCGCGGACGAGGCCCGGCTGAGCCAGGGCCAGGACCCCATGAGCCGCACGGTCGACGTCGGCGACGGCCACCGCCGCCCGTACTGGGAGGCGGGCCCGGCCTACGGCCCCTGGGCCGGCGGCTACTTCGGCGGCGGCCTGCTCCCGGGCCTCCTGGTCGGCACCATGCTCGGCTCGATGCTCGCGACACCGGCGTACGCCTCCGAGTACGGCGGCGGTGACTTCGGCGGCGGCGGTGAGTGGGGCGGCGGCGACTTCTCCGGCTCGGACTTCGACACGTCGGGCTTCGGCGGGGGAGGCGGCTTCGGCGACGGCGGCGGGTTCGGTGGCGGCGGCTTCGACGGAGGCGGCTTCTGACCGCCTCCGGCCGGTGGGGGCTACCTCCGGCCGGTGGGGGCTACCTCCGTCCGGTGGGCGGGGCCTACCGCACCGCCCACCACACGAGCACGCCACCGAGGACGATCAGGGAGCACAGCACCACATTGATCCGCTTGTAGTCGACGAGGACGGCGGCGAACTCGCGGAGGGTCGCGTTGGGCCAGAAGTACGCGGCGGTGGGCGAGCCCACGACCTGCCCCCGGATCCGCATCCGGCGGGCGGTGAGGGCGGCCCGGAAGACGTGGTAGTTGTTCGTGACGACGACGCACCGGTAGTCGGGCTTGGCCCGCTCCATGATCGCCTTGCTGAACCGCAGGTTCTCCTCGGTCGACGTCGACCGGTCCTCCCGCTCGATCAGATGGGCCGGAAACCCTTCGGCCACCAGGTGATCGGCCATGGCGTGGGACTCGGGCAGCTCCTCGTCCGGCCCTTGTCCGCCGGAGGTGATGAGCACGGGCGAGCCCCCGCGCCTGGCGAGCCGCGCGTGCACGTCCTGCCCCCGCTTCAGCCGGCTCGCGAGGAGCGGCGGCACGGTGGTGCCGCCGATGAGCCCGGACCCCAGCACGACCACGAAGTCGGCCTTACGGCGCACGCGCAGGCGCCCGTAGAGAAACGCGTAACAGACGAAGCACAGGAACAGGAACGAGAAGTAGAGCGCCAGCCCACCGGCGGCGGCCGCCACCCCGATCAGCACCGGATTCCGCACGCTCACGGCGGTGGCCAGCAGCGCGACGACCCCGACGATGGCGAGGGCGGCGCCCAGCGAGAGCAGGTTGGACGGACTCCTGCCCTCCTTGCGCAGCATCCGTACGCCGTTGACGAAGAGGAAGTACGTCAGCAGAAGGACGGCCACCGCCCCCAGCACGAGCAACGACCAGGCGGCGACCGCGCCCGAGGTGGACTCGGACCGGATGAGCTCGTACAGCCAGGCCGCGAGTGCGCAGAGCACGGCAAGCCCCAGAACGACGGCGTTACTGAACTTCCTGCGGTCGTGCAGCACGCTCACGCAGAAGACAAGGAAGAGGAGCGCCGCAGGGGCGTAGACGAGCATGGGCACAGGGTAGGCGGCGGGGTCCGGGCGGTTGACGGCGAGGTGGCTCCCGGTGATGACCGGAAACAGCCGCTGTGTCAGGCTGCGGCGCATGGGGTGGACATACAAGGTGCATGGGGGAGTGGCTGCCGGGTCGGGCGCCGTGGTGCTGGCGTTGGCCGCGCTGACGTGGATGCCGGGGACTCTGCCGCTGTTCGAGCCGCAGTGGCCCATGGTGGTGGCGTTTCTGCTGGGCTTCCTGGCCCTCTTGTCGGCGCTCGCACGCGTCCTGCCGGCAGGGTCGGACAAGAGCCAACTGTGGCAGGCCTTCCGGTGTCTTCCCGGCAGAGCGCAGACGGGACTTGCGGCCCTGGCCGTGGTGGGTGCACTCCTGGCGTTCGGCGCAGGGGCGGGGGATTCGAGAGACGTCGAGGTGAGGGACGGCAGCTACTTCGCCTACGACGCGCAGGCGCACCGCATGGTCGAGGTCGCGCAGAGCGAGTACCAGGCCCTCCTGCCGGGCAGCCGCCGGATGTTCTTCGCGATCCCGGGCGTGCTGCTCGTCGGCGCCTCCTGCATGGTGCTGGCCGCAGGGGAGCTGCGCCGGGCCGACCGTGGGCCGGTGGGTGCCGGAACCGGCCACCGCTGACGGCGCGTGAATTCAGGGCGTGCCCTTTGTGGGGTGTGAGCCGTTGAACCGGTCATGAAGAAGCGAAGCGTTCTCGCCGCCGTCACTCTCGCCACCGGAGCGGTCATCGCCGCCATCGCCCCGCACCCCGGAGGCGGGGACACCGCCCACGCCGCTGAGCCGCCCATCAGCCTCGGCGCACTGGACAACGTCAGCGAGCTCGGCAAGGTGGTCGACGGTGCGGCGGAGACGACCTCCTCCACCGCGGGCACGGTGACCACCACCCTCTCCGACGCCCGGTTCAGCTGAACCGACAGACAGACGACAAGGCGGCCCACCGGGAAGATCCGGTGGGCCGCCTTGTCGCGTGCCCGGCTTTCGCTCCCGACCGACCGACCGACCGATCCCGGCACGGACGGTCGGGTCCGACAGGCTGGACCCTTCCTACGGTGAACGGGAAAGGAAGGCGGGACAGGGTTGGAACGACTGAACGAGGCCATGGACCACATCGAGTCCCATCTCGGTGAGCGCATCGAGGCCGCGGAACTGGCGCGCATCGCCATGACCTCGGAGTACCACTTCCGCCGGATGTTCTCCGCGCTGGCGGGCGTTCCGCTGGCGGAGTACATCCGCCGTCGCCGTATGACCCTCGCGGGCGCCGAGGTCCTCGGAGACCCGGACCGGACGCTGCTGGACGTGGCCGTGCGGTACGGCTACGACACGGGGGAGGGCTTCGCCCGCGCGTTCCGGTCGGTGCACGGCATCGGACCGGGTGAGGCCCGGCGGAGCGGTGCGGTCCTGCGGTCCCAGCAACGCCTGACCTTCCGGCTCGTCGTCGAAGGGAGCAGTGCCATGCGCTACAGGCTGGTGGAGAAGGAAGCGTTCCGGGTGGTGGGGAGGAAGGCACGCGTCCCTCTGATCCACGAGGGACCAAATCAAGCCATCGCGGAGTTCATCCGTGGCATCGGCCGGGAGGAGCTGGACCGCATCGCGGCCCTCTCCGACCAGGAGCCGGCCGGACTGGTGGGGGTGAGCGACCAGCTCGACCCGAGCCGGGCGGAGGGCACCGAGCTGGACTACTACCACGGGGTGGTGACCGGTCTGCGGGAGCCTCCGGCGGACCTGGACTCGCTCACCGTACCGGCTGGTTCCTGGGCGGTCTTCGAGAGCGAGGGCCCGTTCCCGCAGGCCCTCCAGCACCTCTGGCGGGACGTGTTCACCCAGTGGTTCCCCTCGAACCCGTACGCCTCCCGGCCCGGCCCGGAGATCCTGCGCGTGCGGCTGTACGAGGAGGGGAAGCGGGCGGAGGCGGAGCTGTGGATCCCGGTGGAGCGGACGGATCGGGGGCCGAGCGCGTAGGCGGGAAAACGCCGGTTTACGGCCAGGGGGCATATGCGCTTCCGTGTTGGTCCAGACCTATTGTGCGAGGGCTCGCCGCTCGCTAGCTTTCTCTCGGCGGCGCGCGCTGATCGGTTCGGCTCTTCCCATTCGCTGATGCACCGTCATGTGCATCGACTGAAAACGGAGTTACCGACATGCGTACACGCATCACCGCGCTCGCGGTCACGGCGGTCGCGGCAGTCGCGATGGTCCTCGGCACAGCCTCCACGGCCTCCGCGACCGGCCCCGGCTTCTGGCTCCGCAGCCACCACGGCAGCCTGGCGGAGTGTCAGGCCGTCGGGAACGCCGGCGCCGACAACGCTCTCTGGAGTCGCGTCTTCATCTGCAACCCGTACGCGGGCAAGCCCGGCGTGTACGAGCTGTGGGTGCGCTACTAGGCCGTCCCGTACTCATGAGGCCGCCCCGCTTTCGGCAGAGATGCCGGGGGCGGGGCGGGCGAGTGCAATGGCTTGAAGTGTCCCTGTTGGTGCGTTTTCGGCAGGTGCGGTCAGGGAATAGTCCGCAGCGGAAGCGAAATCGCCTGCTCGTGAAGTGAGTAGCGAGCTTTTAGCGGGGGTGGGTATGGGGGCTTTCTTGATGCTTCTCGCGGGGTTAGGCGGCCTGGTCGGATGGTGCGCCTTCATCCTGGGGCGGCGAAACCGTACACAGAATTTAGATGGGTTGCTCATCGAGCAGGATGCCACGCAACGAGCGCGGCGGGCGCGGATGGATATGCGCTAGACGCGAACTCGGTCTCGCGCCCTGTGGGGGTGTATACCTCGGACGCGCCGGGCCTGTGTCAATGCGGCGCTGCACCCTGAGCACGGCTCTTGAGGGCGGTGCCGCTGTGCACGTAGGCGCCCCAGGCCGCGGGGTCGACGGTGAGGACGGGGCCGTCGGTCACCTTTGGAGTCGCCCATCTGAATGTGCGGAATGCTCTCCTCCAGAATGAAGTGGAGAAGCGGCCTGGGTTGGCGCTCCAGGATCTTCTGGCGGTCGAACCGGTCCGCCACTCGCTTGTCCTTCATTTCCAGCGGAGCGGATGGAGACGGTGCTCCGGATCGAGCTGCGCGACAGCGGCGTCGGCGAGGTCCGGGCTGCGAACGGCTGGCCGGACGTGGACGACGAGGGTGGCCGCGGGCTGCTGCTGGTCTCGGCTCTGGCGGATGAGTGGGGGCCGCGGAGCGGAATCCCGGCAAGACCGTGTGGTCGAGTTCGGTCTCGGATGACCTTGCCGTTTCGGCAAGCGCATTTGTCGTTGCGTCCGCCCTTTGTGCACCATCTCCACCAACTGGAGGTGGTCCGTATGACCGACATGAAGCAGCAGCGGTACGACGTGGTGATCGTGGGAGGCGGGGCGGCAGGGCTCAGCGGGGCGCTGACCCTGGCGCGGGCCCGGCGCTCCGTGCTGGTGATCGACGCGGGGGAGCCCCGTAACGCTCCCGCGTCCCACGTGCACAACTACCTGGGCCGCGAGTCGACCCCGCCCGGCGAGCTGCTGGCGATCGGGAGGGGCGAGGTGGCCGGGTACGGCGGGGAGGTCGTCGAAGGGCGAGTGGCCTCGGCCGAGCGGCTGCCGGAAGAAGGCGGCTTCCACGTGGTGCTGGAGGACGGCCGGAGCGTCGAGGCGCGCAGGCTCCTGGTGACGACGGGGCTCGTGGACGAGCTGCCGGCCGTACCGGGTCTTGCGGAGCGCTGGGGGCGTGAGGTGCTGCACTGCCCGTACTGCCACGGGCGCGAGGTGGCGGACCGCCCGGTCGGGATCTTGTCCGTCGGCCCTCTCGCCGTACATCAGGCGCTGATGTGGCGGCAGTGGACCGATGACGTCACGCTCTTCCGCCACACGGGCCCGGAGCCGACGGACGAGGAGTACGAGCAGCTCGCCGCGCGGGGTGTGGCCGTGGTGGACGGTGAGGTGGAGGGGCTGGAGGTCGCGGAGGACCGTCTCACCGGCGTACGCCTGGCGGGCGGCCGGGTGATCCCGCGCGAGGCCCTCGTCGTCCAGGCCCGTTTCACCGCCCGTTCGGCCGTGCTCGAATCGCTGGGGCTGGTCCCGGTCGCGCAGGAGATGGGCGGTGAGGTGATCGGTACGTACGTCCCCACCGACCCGGTCGGCGCGACGGAGGTCCCCGGTGTCTGGGCGGCGGGCAACGTCACCCGCCTCACCGAACAGGTCATCGGCGCCGCTGCCGCCGGGCTCATGGCGGCGGGCGCGATCAACGGCGACCTGATCGCCGAGGACACCCGTAACGCGGTTGAGGCGCGGCGGCGGGGCTGAGCGGCGTCGTACGCGGGGGCGGGCGCTCGTAAGGCGGGATGCTCAGGTGCCGGAGGCGAACTCCGCCTCGTCCACCTCGGTCGTCGGGAGCGGCCCGCCCGCCTCGTCGACCCGGTCGGAGGCGAGCAGCCACGCGCCGTCGGTTCCCCGGGCGAAGGTCATGGTGCGGGGGAGTGACGATTCCTCGCACTCCGGCGAGCCGTCCTCGACCTCCTGCGCGGTGAACGCGAAGTAGAGGCGGGTGTGGTCGGTGAGTTGCAGCGTGGCCGTCCCGTCGGTGACGTTCACGGCGGTGACTTCGACGTCGACCCGCGCCTTTGCGTAGCCGATGGAGAGGTCCTCGTACCGCAGGCCCTTCTTCACGAGCGCGGCCAGCTCGCTCCGGGCGCGGGGCGTCATGGCCGGGGTGGTCCGCAGGCGCCCGCTCGCCGCTTCCACGGTCGGACGGGCCGCGGTCAGCATGTCGGCCCGCTGTTGGAGGTACTCCTTAGCGAGCCGCGTGAGTTCGGTGGTGTCGGCGGCGCTCGCCGATGACGTAGTCCGGGGCGGAGGCGTCCCGGTGGGGACCGGCAGGTAGATGAGCGTGAGTACGGCCGCCGTCGCGGTCACGCCTGCGGCGACGATGCGTGCGGGTCCTGGACTGACCATGATCTCTGATCCCCCTGATCACTCCGGTCGCGAGCCGGTCGTCCTGCTGCGTCAGTGCGTCCTGCATGTCAGAAGCACGTGGGCGGACGCACCGTTCCCGAAGGGCGATTTCCGGATCAGGGAATGGCCGGTTCCTGTCCGAAGGCCCGGGAAAACCCCCCGCGGATCCGGCTTCGGCATGTCAGGATCCGGCGCATGTCCGTTCCGCACCTGCGGGGCACCGCTTCACGCAGCCGCCTCCCGGCCGCTACCGGACCACGGGCGGAGAGCTGACCCAGACGCTGGACCGGGGCCGGGGCCGACGTCCGTGCTTCGTAGGCGGGGAGACCGAGGCGGGTCCCGTGGCCGGGGCCCTGGCCCTGTGCGGCGGGGCGGGCGGCGGCTTTGCGCCGCATCACGATCCATTTCCAGCAAGTCGCGTGCAGGGCAGAAGAGTTGAGGGGAATCTTTCAACGCCTCAACTCACCTACCCGAAGGGTTACCCCTCATGGCCGGCGTGCTCCGTAAGCTCCTCGTACCTGCCCTGCTCGCACTGACGCCCTTGACCCTGTCATCGCCCGTGGCGGCAGCCGCCGCTGCTCCCGCCGCCGCCTCCGCCGAAGTGGGGCCGGCTGCCGGTGTCATGTGTCTGAACAGCAACTATCCGACCACCCGCATCGTCAATGTGGTGTCGTGCAGCTCCGGGGCCGGGGAGCGCTGGACCGTCAGCGGGGAGGCGGTCTTCCAGTCGGCGCACCCCGGCATGTGTCTGACCAGCGACTACCCGCGAACCCGGATCGTCAACGTCGAGCCGTGCAACTCCAGCACCCGTCAGCGCTGGACCGTCAGCGGGGAGGCGATCTTCCAGTCGGCGCACCCCGGCATGTGCCTGTCCAGCGACTACCCGCGGACCCGGATCGTCAACGTCGAGCCGTGCAACCCCTCCGGGATCCGGCAGCACTGGACCGTCAGCGGGGAGCAGATCAGCATGACCCTGGTGTGACCCGCTGATCCGCCATCAGGAGGCACCGGGGCTCTGCGGCTTCGGTGCCTTGCGCGCAACGGCGTCCGCACGCAGGGCGATCGCTGCCCAGACACCCGCCAGGACCAGCGCACCCGCCACCATGGCGGCGAGCTCCGGCGTCTCCGGGCGCCAGCCCAGGGAGAGGCGGGTGCCGACGAGGAGGAGGATGACGGCGACCGTGCCCGGCGAGGGGACCGGCACCTTGGCCGCCGCGGCCCGCAGCACGGTCGCCGCCGCTAGGCCGGTGGCGGCCCAGACGGCCAGGTAGGTCCACGGCGACCCCGGGGCGGCGGCGAGCAGCCCGTAGTCGTCGGGGCCGAGGCGGAACAGCGAGCCGGCCCACGCCATGCCCACACCGAGCGCCGTGACGCCCACCACCCACAGGGCGTGGCGCCACAACGGGCCGGGCCGCACGGTCACTTCGTCGTCTGCGAGAACGCCCTCACCGGACGGGTCCAGGAAATCCATCACGCTCCTGAAGACGCCCGGCGGGGCCGGTACGTTGCGTCGGACGGCCATCACTTGTTCGAACCGGGCCGTGCCCCCGTGCCGGGCTCAGCCCGGGAACCGGCCGCGGGCCTCCTCGATGTGGCCGAGGTGCCGCTGCGTCCAGTCGCACATGAGGTGGACCGTCTCCCGCAGGCCCTGGCCCGGCCCGGTGAGGGTGTACTCGACCTTCGGCGGCACGGTGGCGTACACGGTCCGCTCGACCAGGCCGTTGCGCTCCAGCATGCGCAGGTTCTGCGTGAGCATCTTGTGGCTGATGCCGTCGACCTCCTGGAGCACCTCGCTGAAGCGCAGAGTGCGGTCGCCGAGGGCCTCGATGATCAGGAGCGCCCACTTGTTGGCGACGTCCGAGAAGATCTCCCGCGCCAGCGAGTCCGCGCGCCGGAGGTCCGCCTCGTCGGTCGAGCCGCTGAACTGCTTGGTCACCATGAGGTTCCTCCGTCACCCGAAAGTGCGTTCTTCCATGTCAGCGTTGACTCTCCTACGGTTCCTGAGTAACCACAAGAGACCACCAGGTCGTCACGAGGAGGCGCGGAACATGGCCATCACCCTGTTGGACCCCGAGGGGCTGCCCAAGGTCGGCGTGTACCGGCAGGTCGCCGTCGCGACGGGCTCGAAGCTCGTCTTCATCGCCGGGCAGGTCGCCTGGGACGCGGACGGCACCACGGTCGGTGAGGGCGACCTCGCCGCCCAGGTGGAGCGGTGCTACCTCAACATCGGGACCGCGCTGGCCGGGGCCGGGGGTTCCTTCGACGACGTGGTGAAGCTGACGGTGTACGTCGTCGACTGGACGCCCGACAAGATGCCGCGGTTCCTGGAAGGCGCGGCCCGGGCGGCGGCGAAGCTCGGCGTCACCCCGGTCCCGCCGGGCACGCTGGTGGGCGTCGCGGCACTCGACGTACCGGAGCACCTGGTGGAGATCGAGGCGACGGCGGTCCTGGACTGAGACGCCTCCGGCCCATCCGTTCCCGTGCTCTTCCGGCGTAACGCGTCCAGGCGAATGGCGGAGCCCGGGCCGACGGAAGCGCCCGGCTCATGTGTGAGCCTGCGCTTCGGGGATACGCGGAGGGGGCCGGGCGCCACAGGGGTGCCGGTACCTCTGCAACGTAAAGGGAGACTTTCGTGGGCATCATCGCCTGGATCCTCATCGGCCTGTTCGCGGGACTCATCGCCAAGGCGCTGACTCCGGGCAAGGACCCCGGCGGGTGCCTCGTCACGATCGTGATCGGCATCGTGGGTGGTCTGCTCGGCGGCTGGCTGGGCAAGGTGATCTTCGGCGTCGACTCGATCGACGGATTCTTCAGCCTGTCGACGTGGATCGCCGCCATCGTCGGTTCCGTGATCGTTCTGCTGCTCTACCGCGTGGTCACGGGCGGACGGTCCCGCTGACGCGGCCCGGCGCCCCGGCCCGGCATCCGAAGCGTGCCCTGTCTCGTTCTCTCCCTCGACGGGTCGATTCATCCGTATTTGCCTACATTGGCAGAGGGCCAGTAGGGCAGCCGTAGCAGGAGCCATCGCCGAAACATCTGCAGAAGACAAACAAGAGGAAACGACGACATGACCGACACCTCGCGCAAGCCGACCACCTCCGACTCCGGCGCCCCGGTGGAGAGCGACGAGCATTCGCTCACCGTCGGCCCGGGCGGACCGATCCTGCTCCAGGACTCGTACCTGATCGAGCAGATGGCCCAGTTCAACCGCGAACGCATCCCCGAGCGCCAGCCACACGCCAAGGGCAGCGGGGCCTTCGGGAAGTTCGAGGTGACCTCGGACGTGTCGGCGTACACGAAGGCCGCGCTCTTCCAGCCCGGCACCACGACCGACCTGGTCGCCCGGTTCTCCACCGTCGCAGGGGAGCGGGGCAGCCCGGACACCTGGCGGGACCCGCGCGGCTTCGCGGTGAAGTTCTACACCAGCGAAGGCAACTACGACATGGTGGGCAACAACACCCCCGTGTTCTTCGTGAAGGACCCGATGAAGTTCCAGCACTTCATCCGGTCGCAGAAACGCCGTGCGGACAACAACCTCCGCGACCACGACATGCAGTGGGATTTCTGGACGCTCTCGCCGGAGTCGGCGCACCAGGTCACCTGGCTGATGGGCGACCGCGGTATTCCGCGTACCTGGCGCCACATGAACGGCTACACCTCGCACACGTACATGTGGATCAACGCGCAGGGCGAGCGGTTCTGGGTGAAGTACCACTTCAAGACCGACCAGGGCATCGAGACGTTCACGCAGGACGAGGCCGACCAGATGGCCTCGGCGGACACGGACTACCACACGCGTGATCTGTTCGAGCACATCCGCGACGGCGAGTACCCGAGCTGGACGCTGAAGGTCCAGGTCATGCCGTACGAGGACGCCAAGGACTACCGGTTCAACCCGTTCGACCTGACCAAGGTGTGGCCGCACAGCGACTACCCGCTGATCGAGGTCGGCCGGATGACGCTGGACCGCAACCCCACGGACAACCACGCGGAGATCGAGCAGGCGGCGTTCCAGCCGAACAACTTCGTCCCCGGCATCGGCCCGAGCCCGGACCGGATGCTCCTGGGGCGCCTCTTCAGCTACGCGGACGCGCACCGCTACCGCATCGGCGGCAACTACCAGCAGCTGCCCGTCAACGCCCCCGTCGCCCCGGTGCACACGTACTCCAAGGACGGGGCGATGGCGTACCGGAAGACCAGCGACCCGGTCTACGCGCCTAACTCCAAGGGCGGCCCGGCGGCCGACACGGAGCGCTACGGCACCCCGCCGAGCTGGTACGCGGACGGTGACATCACCCGGGCGGCGTACGTCGACCATGCCGAGGACGACGACTGGGGTCAGGCGGGCACGATGGTCCGCGAGGTCCTGGACGACGCGGCGCGGGACCGGCTGGTGGACAACATCGTCGGCCACCTGCTGAACGGCGTGACCGAGCCGGTGCTGCAGCGGGCGTTCCAGTACTGGTCGAACGTGGACAGCGCGCTCGGCAAGCGCATCGAGCAGGGCGTCCGGGCGAAGTCCGGCGAGAAGGACCCGAAGGCGGGGGAGCAGGGCAACCCGGCGCGCTCGTCGATGCAGCACAAGGCCTGATCTCCGGGCGGCACAGGCCCCCGCCCCGTCACCGACGGGGCGGGTGCCTGTCGTGTGCCGGACAGAAAGGGTGGTTCCCCTTCCCGCGAGGCAGGGGAATCACGGGAGGGGCGGAAAGTGGCGGTGGTTCGGGTTCACGCTTTTACGCGAGGCAGCACGCGGGGGAGCCGGCGGCCTACGAGTGTCGCATGGCAGGACGAGCCGGACATCTGACGACCGCCTGCCGCATATCGACCAGAGGCAGGGCCCTGCCAGAGGCAGGGCCCTGCCAGGGGCTACGCCCCCTCCCACGTCTCCGGCGCCCACACCCCCGACCGCCGCAGCGCGTTCGAGCAGTGGCGGAAGATCTCGTCGATCTCGACGACCAGGGCGAGCTTCGGGCGCTGGCCCTTCAACGTCATCGCGTCGAAGAACGGGGCGTCCGTGAGGATGCGGGCACGGCCGTTGACGCGGAGGACGTCCATCGCGCCGGGTATCAGGTAGAGCAGGCCCACGTGCGGGTTGGACAGGATGTTGTGGAAGCTGTCCGCACGACGGTTGCCCAGGCGGTCGGGGAGGGCCAGGGTGCCGGGGTCCAGGACGTGGGTGAAGCCGGGGCCGTCGCCGCGCGGGGTGACGTCGCAGTTGCCGGCGGCGTCGGAGGTGGAGACCGCGCAGAACGGGGAGCGGGCCAGCAGGTCCAGGTCGTCCTCGGTGAGCCGGTCGTGGACCTTGTCGATCACGATCGGGTGCGGGGTGCCCAGGATCTCGCGCAGCTCCTCCGCCGAGCCCAGAGGCACGGCCCCGGCCAGCGGGCCGGAGGTGAGCGGGCCGGAGATGGGGGTGGCGGGGTCGGCGGCGTAGGGCAAGGAAGCGCTCCGGGCTCGTGGGGTGCGGCGGTGTGGGGTCGGACCGGCGCTGTTAGGGTGACCTTACTTTGGGTCCCCTGTCACGCCTTCTCCGGGGTGCCCGGGTGCGGACGGCCGCGCGCCGGAGCGCCCCGCCGACAGAACGCGCCGATGAGCAAGGGTGAGACACCGTGCACCACCGTAATCCGGCAGCCGCCGCCCCGGCGGCGAGGCCGTGAGCGGCTCGACCCTCCTGACCAAGGAGAAAGCGGCGGACGGCAGCGGGAAGGAGATGAGGGCCAAGCGCAGCCGGCCCGTCCTCGCCCTCGGGCTCCTGGCCTCCCTCGGCGTCCTGGTCCTCGTCGTCGCGGCGAGCCTCGCCATCGGCTCCGGAGACGTACCCCTCCGCGACGTGCTGCCCGGCGTCTTCGACCCCGACCTCACCGTCAAGGGCCAGCTGGTCATCCAGGAGGTCCGCATCCCGCGTACCGTCGCCGGGCTGCTCGCCGGTGCGGCGCTCGGCCTCGCGGGGACGGTCATGCAGGGCGTCGCCCGTAACCCCCTCGCCGACCCCCAGCTCCTCGGCATCAACGCGGGCGCGTCCGTCGCCGTCGTCTGCTCGATCACGCTGTTCGGTTTCACCGTCGCCACCCAGTTCATCTGGTTCGGCTTCCTCGGCGCGCTGCTCGCCGCCCTGCTCGTCTACGGGGTCGGCTCGCTGGGGCGGGAGGGCGCGACGCCCGTGAAGCTGGCCCTGGCCGGAGCCGCCACCGCCGCCGTCCTCACCTCGATCACCAGCGCGATCCTGCTCCAGGACCGGGGGAGCTACGACCAGTTCCGGTTCTGGCAGCTCGGCGCGCTGACCGCCCGTTCTTCCGAGGTGCTCTGGCAGGTCTCGCCGTTCATCCTCGTCGGAGCCGTACTCGCCCTCGCCCTCGGGCCGCAGCTCAACGCCCTCTCGCTCGGCGACGACCTCGCGCGCGGCCTCGGCCAGCGGGTCGGAGCCGCGCGGATGATCTCCGCCGGTGCCGTGGTGGTGCTCTGCGGTGCCGCCACCGTCGTCGCCGGGCCCATCGGCTTCGTCGGCCTCGCCGTACCGCACGCCGCCCGCCTGATCACCGGGCCGGACTACCGCTGGGTGCTGCCGTACAGCATGGTCCTCGCCCCGATCATGCTGCTCGTCGCGGACATCATCGGCCGCGTGATCGCCCCGCCCGGCGAGGTGCAGGTCGGCGTGATCACCGCCGCGATCGGCTGCATCCCGTTCATCTGGCTCGTCCGGCGCAGGAAGCTGGTGGAACTGTGAGCCTCGTCGCCAAGGACGCCGGTGCGGACCGGCTCGCCGACGCCGTACGGCAGATCGACGCCGTACGCGGGCGGCGGCGCCGGCGGTCCGTGACCGTCGCGGCCGTCCTGCTCGTCGCCGTGGTCGCCGTCTTCGGCCTCTCGCTCAGCGTCGGGGACATGGTCATGCCGATCGGGAAGGTCGTCGAGACCCTCCTCGGAGGCGGCGACGGAGGCTCGCGGTTCGTCGTCCTGGAGCTCCGGCTGCCCCGCGCCCTCCTCGCGGTCCTCGTCGGCACCGCGTTCGGCCTCTCCGGCGGGGTCTTCCAGACCGTGCTGCGCAACCCGCTCGCCAGCCCGGACCTCATCGGCATCAGCGCCGGGGCCAGCGCCGTCGCCGTCACCGCCGCGCTGCTCTTCCAGGTCAGCGGACTCGCGCTCTCCGCGTGCGCGCTGATCGGCGCGATCGGCGCCGGAGCCGCGATCTATCTGCTCGCCTGGCGGCAGGGCGTCGCCGGGCAGCGGCTCGTCCTCGTCGGGATCGGCGTCGGCATGGGCCTCTCCAGCGTGGTCTGGTACGTCATGGCCCGCTCCGACGTCACCGACGCGCAGGAGGCCTTCCGGTGGCTGGCGGGCAGCCTCAACGGGCGCTCCTGGAACCAGTTCTGGCCGATCCTCGGGGCGCTCGCGCTCCTCGTCCCGCTCACCGCCGTCGCCGCGCACGCCCTGCGGCCCCTCCAGCTGGGTGACGACGCCGCAGCCGGACTCGGTACGAAGGTGGAGCCGAGCCGGCTCGCCCTGCTCGGGTGCGCCACGGCACTGGCGGGGGTCGCCACGGCGGCGGCCGGGCCCGTCGGGTTCGTGGCCTTCGTCGCCGCGCCGATCGCCCGCCGGCTGGTACCGGGCCGGGGCGCGGCCCTGCCGCACGCGGCGCTGACCGGCGCGCTGCTGGTGCTGGTCGCCGACTTCGCCGCCCAGCACATGCTGCCCTCGGTGCAGCTGCCGGTGGGCGTGGTCACCAGCATCATCGGCGCGCCGTACCTGCTCCTGCTCCTGGCCCGCGCCAACCGCGTCGGCAGCGGAGGCTGAGATGCCGGTTCCTCGAGACGACGACAACGAAAGGCGTGGCCCGGTCGTGGCTGAGCACACTCTTCAAGCCCGGGACGTCCGGCTCGGCTACGGCGACCGGGAGATCGTCGCCGGTCTGACGGTGACCGTCCCGCCCGGGAAGATCACAGTCATCGTCGGCCCCAACGCCTGCGGCAAGTCGACGCTGCTGCGCGCGATGGCCCGGCTGCTCGCGCCCTCCGCCGGCGCGGTGCTCCTGAACGGCCGGTCGATCCAGGAGATGCCGACCAAGGAGGTCGCGGCCGTCCTCGGCATCCTGCCGCAGAGCCCCACCGCTCCCGAGGGCATCACCGTCTCCGACCTGGTCGGCCGCGGCCGCTACCCGCACCAGGGCTGGTTCCGCCGCTGGGGCGCGGAGGACGACGAGGCGGTCGCGCAGGCGCTGCTCTCCACCGACGTACTGGAGCTGGCCGACCGGCCGGTGGACGAGCTGTCCGGCGGCCAGCGCCAGCGGGTGTGGATCGCGATGGCGCTGGCGCAGCGGACGGACATCCTGCTGCTGGACGAGCCGACGACGTATCTGGACGCCAGCCACCAGCTCGACGTGCTGGACCTGCTCACCGACCTCAACCGGGAGCGCGGGGTGACGATGGTGGCCGTGCTGCACGACCTGAACCTCGCCTGCCGGTACGCGGACCACATGATCGCCATGAAGGACGGGCGGATCCTGGCGGAGGGCCGGCCGGTCGACATCGTGACGGAAGAGCTGGTCGGCGAGGTGTTCGGGATGCGCTGCTCGGTGATCGCGGACCCGGCGTCGGCCACGCCGATGGTGGTGCCGCTGGGCCGCCACCATGTGAAGGACCCGGCGGCCTGATCTACGTACGGAGACGATTCGGACCGTACGACCCCACCCGATGGCACCGTTGTCATTAGGTGAGGCTAACCTAAAGGGTATGAACGCTTCCGCTCCCCGCCGCACCCGCCGCACGCCCGTCCTGATGGCCGGTGCCGTCGCCGCCCTGCTCGTCGGCGTCTCCGCCTGCGGTACGTCGGACGACTCCTCCGACACGTCCGCCTCCCCGTCCTCCGCCGCCTCCGAAGGCGCCTTCCCGGCCAAGGTCGCGACGAAGTTCGGCGAGGTCACCGTCGAGAAGCAGCCTCAGCGCATCGTCGCGCTCGGCTGGGGCGACGCCGAGACCGTGCTCGCGCTCGGCGGCCAGCCGGTCGGGGCGAGCGACTGGCTGCCGTTCGGCGGCGAGGGCGTCGGGCCGTGGGCGAAGGGCATGTACGACAAGGCGCCCGAGCTGATCGGCACGATGGAGCCGGAGTTCGAGAAGATCGCCTCGCTCCAGCCGGACCTCATCGTCGACACCAAGTCCAGCGGCGACCAGACGCGGTACGACACGCTGAAGAAGATCGCTCCGACCGTCGGCGTGCCCAAGGGCGGCGACCAGTACATGATCTCGTGGGAGCAGCAGACCACCATGATCGCCGCCGCGATGGGCGTGCCCGAGAAGGGCAAGGAGCTGATCGCGGAGACCGGGAAGAAGTTCGCGGCGGCGGCCAAGGCGCACCCCGAGTTCAAGGACGCCACGATCGTCCTCGGCTCGCGCACCTCCGAGGGGTACGGCGCGTACGTCGGCGGCACCGGCCGCGTCGACTTCGTCGAGCGCCTCGGCTTCAAGAACAGCCCGGCCGTCGAGGCCAAGGCCGACGGCGGCTTCTCCGTCTCCATCTCCAAGGAGAACCTGGAACTCCTGGACGCCGACCTCACGGTGATGACCCCGATCGGCATCCCCGCCACGGACATCAGCGACGACCCGCTGTACAAGGCCGTCCCGTCGGTCAAGGCCGGCAACGCCCTGATCTTCGACGACAAGGACATCGCCCAGGCGTTCGCCACGGACTCCATCCTCTCCGTCTCGTACGCCCTGGAGAAGGTCGTCCCGCTCTTCGCGGAGAAGGTCGAGAAGTAACCCGTACCCGTACGAAGAAACAGCGCGCCCCGGGTGTCCGGGGCGCGCTGTTGTCCATACGGGTACGGATCGGCCGTCACGCCTGCGGCGCGGCCGCCTTGATCGCGGAGATGTCGAAGTTCAGCTTGACCTTGTCGCTGACCATGACCCCGCCGGTCTCCAGCGCAGCGTTCCAGGTCAGGCCCCAGTCCGAGCGCAGGATGTCCGCGCTGCCCTCGAAGCCGACGCGCTCGTTGCCGTAGACGTCGGTGGCGGAGCCGTTGAACTCCAGGTCGATGGAGAGCGGGCGCGTGACGTCCTTGATGGTCAGGTCGCCGGTGACGCGGTACGCCTCGCCGCCCAGCTGCTCGGCGCGCGTCGAGCGGAACGTCATGAGCGGGAACTTCTCGGCGTCGAAGAAGTCGCCGCTGACCAGGTGGCCGTCGCGGTCGGCGATGCCGGTGTCGACGCTCGCGATCTTCACGTCGATGGCGGCGGAGGAGTTGGCCGGGTCGGTGCCGTCCAGGGTCAGCGTGCCCTCGTGCTCGCCGAAGGAGCCGCGCACGTTGGTGACCATCGCGTGGCGGACCGTGAAGCCGATGCTGCTGTGGGCCGGGTCGATGGTGTAGGTGCCGGTCAGGGCGGCCAGTGCGGGGTCCACCGCGGGGGCCTCGGCGACGGCGGTCGGGGTGGCGGCGGTCGACTTGCGGGTGAACAGAGCCATGGCTCCTCCTCGGGGGACGTGTGCGAGCGGTGCTGCGCGGGTGTGGCACAGGTGCGTCGTTGTGTCGTTGGCCTTGTTTAACCTTCAACGAGATTGACTCTAATCCCATCTTGTTCAAGTTTCAACCTTTGCCTGTGCCGGGTGGGTGTCGCCCTCTGGCGGACGCGCGTAGAACTCGGGCACCATCTCCCTGTCCGGCGTGCGCGGCCCGTGCCCGTACGTCCTCTGTTTTGTCATGAGCAGGAGGAAAATCCCCATGGTGAACCGCCCACGACTCCGCTCCGCCCTCACCGCCCTGGCCCTCGTCCTCGGCGCGCTCTTCGTCCCCGGCGTCGGCGCCCTCGGCAGCGGCGCCACCGAGGCGCACGCCGTCACCAAGCTGACCCACGCCCAGGCGACCTCCAGGTTCAGCTCCTCCGGGATCACCTGGTCGTCCTCCGGCAACTGCTCCAACCGGAACGTCCCCACCTGCACGTCCTTCGACCAGCTCAACCTGCCGACCGCCCAGGGCGCCCAGACGCTCAGGAGCGCCACCGGCTGCGCGCTCAGGATCACCGGCGGTACGGAGACCGGCCACGCCGGCGGCACGTACTCCCACTGGAACGGGTACAAGCTCGACTTCGCCAAGAGCACCTGCCTGAACAACTACGTCACGGGCGTCTTCACCTACATCGGCGTACGCGGTGACGGGGCCCGCCAGTACCGGTCCGGCTCCGGCAACATCTACGCCGACGAGGGCAACCACTGGGACGTGACCTACTACAACTGCGGAGGCTGCTGAGCCGATGTGTGGGGCCGCCCTGGCGTACAGGGCGGCCCCACACACGTACCCGTTCAGCCGACCGGGTCCACCGTCGGCCCCTCCCGCTCCAGCAGCTCCCGCGCGAACTCCTCCCACTGCGCGTACCGGTCCGGGTACGCCGACCGCTGCACCGCCTGGCACGCCTTGCCCGGCTCCATCGACTCCCAGCCCTTGATCTGGAGCAGTCCGGGATTGCTGGTCGGCGACGGCAGCCCGTAGAAGGACTTCGACGCGGTCGGGACATGGGTGATCTGCTCCGGCGTGCCCCAGCCCATGCTCGGGCGCTGCTGGAAGACGCCGAGCGAGTCGTGGTCCACCGGGGTCGTGTAGTTGACGAACGTCGACTCCTGCATGGCCGTCATCAGGGCGATCACCTGGCCCTGTTCCGGGATGTCCGCCCCCTTCCCGACGCCGATGACCGTACGCGCGTGCGCGAGCTGTTCCGGGCCCAGATCGGACGGGTCGGCGAACGCCGCGCGCAGCTCGCTGTCCGGGGCCGCCTTGAGGAGGTGGGCCGTCGCGGTGTCCAGGCGGCCCGTCGGGGCGAGGCCGTAACCCCGCTGGAAGGCGCGCAGGCCCTCGGCGGTCGGCGGAGGTGTGGGTGCGGAGGCGTGGGCGGCGGCGGGGGCCGTCAGCAGGAATACGGCGGCGAGCACCGCGAGCGTACGGCGGGGGAGCCTGTTCTTTCGCATACGGAACGGTTCCGGGATGCCGGAAGGAATGTCAAGGATGTCGTGAACAGTATGAATTGACGGTGTGTCGAGAGCGCACCCCCCAAGCCGACCCCCCGACAGCCGCCGCCACCCTCCAACGCGCCGCCTCCGCCTCGATCGGCGACGTCGTGGCCACCGTCCTGGACCGGCAGCGCAACAAGGTCACCGTCCGGGACGTCCCGGACGGCACCCTCCCCAGGTGACGCCCCGCGCCGGGCCCTCTGTGACGCGGGCCCGGCGCGAGGTGTTCACCCAAGGGGTCAGGAGCCCACGCTCACCGTGAAGCGGCGCGGGTTCCCGTCGTGCGCCGCGCCCGAGACGTCCGGCTCGCCGTCCGGGCGGACATCGTCGTACGGGAACGCGTAGCCGATCGGGCTGTTGGCGTGCACCACGCGGGACCAGTGGTTGGTCACCTGCGTCTTGTAGTAGTCCGACACCGACGTGCCGTTCGGCTGGCTCGGGTGGCTCAGCATGATCGACCGGTTGAAGCCGGCCGCCAGCCGCGCCAGGATCGCCTTCTTGTCGTCGGAGTCGCCCGGGTTGTTGGTGAACGGCCCGTGGTTGCAGGTGAAGATGTCCTTCGTCTCCGGCTTGGTGAAGGTGTGGCCGCCCTCGAAGGTCAGGGTGTCGCCGCTCACCCGGCCCGCCAGCGTGCCCCGCCCGCCCTGGAGGTCGATCCGCAGGTCCTCCGAGCGGTACTTCTCCCACACCTCGTCGATCTGCGCCTCGAACAGGCCCCGGAACGGCATCTCGGCCGGCCGGTCGAAGTACGGCGCCATGATGTTCTGCGGTGAGACCACCCGCAGCACCTTGCCGTCGTCGCCCCGGGTGACCAGCTGGTCCCACGGCTGCCCGTCGGCGGCGGCCTGGGCGATGAGGTCCTCCGCGATCCGCTCCGCGGCGCCCTCGGGATGCGGGGCCACGACGTGCGTCCCGTCGCCCTCCAGCGTGATGCCGATCGGGAGTGCGGTGATCAGGTCCACGTAGCTGATGTTGGAGTACAGCTGCTCGGTGTTGAAGGTGAACTCGGCGAACGCCCAGGTCCGCCCGTAGTTCGGGTCCGTCGGCGTGGCGAAGGCGGGCTCCACCAGCGAGGGGCCCGGGTTGAGGAAGAAGTCCAGCTTGTCGTCGCGGACGAAGTAGACCCGCGCGCCGTACATCTGCGGCAGGGTCAGCACCACCGGGGCCGCGCCGGCCGCGTTGAGCGGGATCGCGCAGTCCACCGGGAGCGGGGTCTGCGGGGCGCCGGGGGAGTCGGGGCGGTAGACCTCGCCGTTCGGCCGGAGCAGCACCCAGCGGTCGGTGCCCAGCTCATGGCCGGTGACGTACGCGTGCACCGTGCCCGGCAACGACTTGTTCTCCAGGGCGATTTCGCAGGTGGCGGGCGCGGCAGAGGCGCGCGGGCTGAGGGCGGTGCCCCAGGCGGGGTACGTCAGCGCGGCGGCCGAAGCGGCGGCGCCGGTCAGGAACATTCGGCGTGAAATCACGAGGGAACTCCCGAGTGTGTGGGGGCCGCAGACAGGTTGCGGGGTCAGGCCGTGGGGTGGGTGGGGAGAGACCGGACAGTGGGGGTGTCTGCGGGAGTGCGCACCACTCTCGCCAGGGGTGGAGCGGCCGTCAAGACTTATGGCTGAGAGCGCTCTCAAAAACTCCGGGTCTTCACAACTCGACGCCCGGAAGCGGTACTTGCCGGAACCGAGCGGGTGCGAACCGTAACCGTAAGGAGGCGGTGGCAACCGTACGGAGGCGGTGGCGGACAAGAGGTGAACGGGACGCCGGTCGTGGTCGGCGCCCAGGCCACTTGGACTAACGGACCACGGTTGTTGGACGGAGACGGCCCTCGGGACCGGCATGCGTTGACGGTGTCCCGACACGGCGACTACTCAAGGGCCATGTCGCCAAGATTCCCCTCCGCCGGCCCGGTCTCCGTGGCCTCAGCCGTCGCCTCGGCCGCCGTCCTGGCGCTCGTGGCGACCGCCGCCCTCCCCGCCGCAGCCGCCGGTCCGCCCTCCGCACCACCGGCCGGAGCGGCGAAGGCCGCAGCGGCAACGCCCGGTGCGTCGGCCGCCACCATCGGCTCCCCCCACCTCACCGTCGCCGTGGCCCGCGACTTCCCGCGCGTCCTGTCGTACACCGACCGCGCCGGCGGCAAGAGCCTGCTCGGCAGTACGCGGCCGGTCACCGCGATCACCCTCAACGGCACCGCCCACCCGGTGAAGCTCAAGGCCGGGCCGAGGATCAAGGGCTCCTCCGCCCGCTACACCCTCGCCTTCCCCGGCCTGCCCGGCGTGGAGATCGACGCCTCGCTCACCGTCTCCGGCCGGACCACCACCTTCAAGGTGACCGCCGTCCGTGACACCGCCGCCTTCCGGGTCGGGACCATCGACATCCCCGGCCACGACCTGATCTCGGTCGGCTCCACCGAACCCGGCGCCGCCACCGCGTTCACCACGCTGGACCCGGACTCCACCCGGACCGCCGACGTCTTCGCCAAGGTCACCGCCGCCACCCAGCCCGACCCCGCACCCCTCGGCGCCACCTACGCGATCCTCAACACCTCCTCCCTCGCCGCCGCCGTCGAGTCCAACTCCTCCTACGACAAGCCCTCCGGACCCACCGGCGGCGACGACGCCCGCTTCTGGCACCAGGCCCGCACCGAGGCCGACGGCAGCGTCCGGGTCGGCGTCGGCTCCGGCCAGTGGACCTACCGGGGCGAGGGCGCGCCCAAGCCGGAGAGCGGCGAGAACCTGCCGTGGGCCAAGGTCGTCATCACCCCGGACGCCAACGGCGACCGGTCCGTCGACTGGCAGGACGGGGCCGTCGCCTTCCGCTCCATCGGCATCACCGCGCCCGGCAGCGAGCAGACCGCCGAGCGGGTCGTCACCCACATCCCGTTCAACTTCGCCAGCCAGGCCACCCACCCCTTCCTGCGCACCCTCGACGACGTCAAGCGGATCTCCCAGGCCACCGACGGTCTCGGCCAGCTCGCCGTCCTCAAGGGGTACGGCTCCGAGGGCCACGACTCCGCCCACCCGGACTACGGCGGCAACCACAACAAGCGGGCCGGCGGGCTCAAGGACCTCAACACGCTGCTCAAGCAGGGCAAGAAGTGGGGCGCCGACTTCGGCGTCCACGTCAACGCCACCGAGTCCTACCCGGAGGCCAAGGCCTTCAGCGAGCAGCTCGTCGACAAGGCCAAGCCCGGCTGGAACTGGCTCAACCAGAGCTACTACATCGACCAGCGCCGCGACCTCAACAGCGGCGACCTGGCGAAGCGCTTCCAGCAGCTGCGCGACGAGACCGACAAGAACCTCGACTTCCTCTACATCGACGTCTACTACAGCCACGGCTGGATCGCCGACAAGACCATCCAGGCCGTCCAGAAGCAGGGCTGGACGGTCGGCACCGAGTGGGCCGACAAGTTCGAGCGCGCCTCGCTCTGGTCGCACTGGGCCAACGACCTGAACTACGGCGGCGCCACCAACAAGGGCCTCAACTCGCAGATCATCCGCTTCATCCGCAACGGCGAGAAGGACATCTGGAACAACCACCCGGTCCTCGGCCAGAGCGTCCTGGAGGAGTTCGAGGGCTGGACCGGCGAGACTGACTGGAACGCCTTCACCGCCGCGATCTGGCAGAAGAACCTGCCCGCCAAGTACCTCCAGCAGCAGAGGATCACCCGCTGGAACGGCAACGACATCACCTTCACCGAGGGAGTGCGCGGCACGGTCGAGGACGGCAAGCGGACCTTCTACGACCAGGGCCGCAAGGTGCTCAGCGGCACCGACTACCTGCTGCCGTGGGACGGCGGGAAGAAGCTCTACCACTACAGCGAGACCGGCGGCACCAGCACCTGGCGGGTGCCGGGCAAGGGCCCGTACACGGTGTACGCGCTGACCGACAACGGCCGCGCGAAGACCGCCACCGTACGCCCGTCCGCCGACGGGCAGATCACGCTGACCGCCACCGCCGGACAGCCGTACGTCCTCTACCCCGACCAGGCGCCGCGCGCGGCCGACCCCGGATGGGGCCAGGGCACGCCGCTCAAGGATCCCGGCTTCAACGACCGTACGCTGAAGGGCTGGACGAAGACCGGAACCGTCGTACGGGACACCGACGACCAGGGCCGCAACAGCGCCGCCCTCTCCGGCACCGCCACCGCCGCCCTCTCCCAGCCCGTCACCGGCCTCAGGCCCGGTGCCCGCTACACCGCCTCCGCCCTCATCGAGGTGGAGCCCGGCCAGTCCCGTCGTACGGTGCTGAGCGCGGGAGGGAAGTCCGTCGCCGTCGAGCGCTCCACGGCCGAGGACTTCGTCGCCGCCTCCGACTGGCACGGCACCCGCTTCCAGCGCGCCAAGGTCACCTTCACCGCGCCCGCCGACGGCCGCACCACCCTGCGCGTCGAGGCGGCGCCGGGTTCTGCGGCGACGGTCCGCGCCGATGACGTACGGATCGTCGAGAACGCGCCCGCCACCCGGCCCGGCACGCTCGTGTACGAGGACTTCGAGGCGGTCGACCAGGGCTGGGGTCCCTTCCTCAAGGGCGACGCGGGCGGCTCCACCGATCCCCGCACCCACATCTCGCAGCTCAACGCCCCGTACACGCAGTCCGGCTGGAACGGAAAGCTGATCGACGACGTGCTCGGGGGGAAGGAGTCCCTCAAGTCCCACGAGGAGAACACCGGGCTCGTCTACCGCACCGCCCCCTGGACCGTCCCGATGAAGGACGGTCACCGGTACGAGATCGCCTTCGACCACCAGTCCAGCCACGCCGGGGCGTACGCCTGGGTCGACGGCTACGACCGGGTCGCCGACGGCAAGGCGTCGTCCACCGAGACCCGCTCCACGCCGATCGGGCAGCAGCGCACCACCGGCCGCTTCACGCACACCCTCACCGCCGGCTGCGGCGACACCTGGACCGGGCTGCGGAAGCTGGCCGGGGCTCCGGAGGGCGCGGACTTCGTGCTCGACGCCTTCACCGTGACCGACCTGGGCCCCGCGCCCGCCGGACGGGAGGCCGTCTGCGGCACGCTCGGTGTGGCCGCCGACGCCGAGACGCTGGAGCCGGGTGGACCGAACACCGTGAAGGCGACCTTCGGCAACGACGAGGCGACCGCCGCCACCGGTGTGAAGCTGGCGCTGACCGTGCCGGAGGGCTGGCGAGCCGAGCCCGCCGGGGCCGTCGCCTTCGACTCCGTCGCTCCGGGCGCGAAGGTCACCGGCAGCTGGCGGGTCACGCCGCCGGTGGACACCCCGTACGCCACGTACCAGCTCGGCGCGCAAGCCACGTACGCCGCCCAGGGCTCCCCGCGTACGCTCGGCGCGCAGACCTCCGTACGCACGCTGCCGCCGCCGCCCACCGAGGACAGCTGGGCCAGTGACCTCGACTGGACGGCGTCCAGGAACGGCTGGGGGCCTGTCGAGCGCGATCAGTCCAACGGGGAGACCGGAACCGGCGACGGCAGTCCCTTGCGCATCGGCGGGGTCACCTACGCCAAGGGGCTCGGCACCCACGCCCCGGCTACGGTCCGCTACTACCTGGGCGGGAAGTGCACCTCGTTCACCGCGGAGGTCGGGGTCGACGACGTCCAGGCCACGCGCGGCAGCGTCCGGTTCTCCGTCTCCGCCGACGGCACGGAGAAGGTGACGTCGCCGGTGCTCGGGGCCGCCGATCCGGCCTGGAAGCTCACCGCCGACACCACCGGCGCGCGGTACGTCGAACTCGTCGTCGACGACGGCGGTGACGGCAACGGCAACGACCACGCCGACTGGGGCGACGCCCGCTTCCACTGCGGGGTTTGAACCGCCGGCCAACAGCGGTCGCGGTGCGGTGGAGCCGAGCTGAACAATGCTGGGCCATACTGAGGGGGCCTTCGGGCCCCCTCAGCGGCGTGTGGCCCACGGCACACCGAGCCCTTTGTAGGGTTCACACAACGGAGAGCGGCGTTTCGCTGGTGGATCGCGTGCCCGGCGGGATGGTTCTGTTCACTCCCACCACGAAACCGGGCAGGAGACTGTACGGAGTCGACGGCACGATTTCTGGGTCGGGGTTCGTAGGGTCGATGCATGACCGTTGTGGACGAAACCCAGGGTGAGCAGCCGAGCGACGCGCGTGGCCGGGTGGCCGAACTGCTGGCCCTGCGCGAGCAGGCCCGGCGCGGCCCCAGCGAGCGCGCGACCCAGGCGCAGCACGCCAAGGGCAAGCTGACCGCGCGCGAGCGCATCGAGCTGCTGCTGGACGCGGGCTCGTTCAAGGAGGTCGAGCAGCTTCGCCGCCACCGGGCGACCGGGTTCGGCCTGGAGGCCAAGAAGCCGTACACCGACGGTGTCATCACCGGCTGGGGCACGGTCGAGGGCCGCACGGTCTTCGTCTACGCGCACGACTTCCGGATCTTCGGCGGCGCGCTGGGCGAGGCCCACGCCACGAAGATCCACAAGATCATGGACATGGCCATCTCGGCCGGTGCCCCCCTGGTCTCGCTCAACGACGGCGCCGGCGCCCGTATCCAGGAGGGCGTCTCGGCGCTCGCCGGCTACGGCGGCATCTTCCAGCGCAACACGCGCGCCTCCGGTGTCATCCCGCAGATCAGCGTGATGCTCGGCCCGTGCGCGGGCGGCGCGGCCTACAGCCCGGCGCTCACCGACTTCGTCTTCATGGTCCGCGAGACCTCGCAGATGTTCATCACCGGACCGGACGTCGTCAAGGCGGTCACCGGCGAGGAGATCACCCAGAACGGCCTCGGCGGCGCCGACGTGCACGCCGAGACCTCCGGCGTCGCGCACTTCGCGTACGACGACGAGGAGACCTGCATCGCCGAGGTCCGCTACCTCATCGGGATGCTGCCCTCCAACAACCGCGAGAACCCGCCGACGGTCGAGAGCGACGACCCGGCCGACCGCCGCGGTGACGTCCTGCTCGACCTGGTCCCGGCCGACGGCAACCGCCCGTACGACATGCACCAGGTGATCGAGGAGCTCGTCGACGACGGCGACTACCTGGAGATCCACGAGCGCTGGGCCCGCAACATCATCTGCGCGCTGGCCCGCCTGGACGGCCAGGTCGTCGGCATCGTCGCCAACCAGCCGCAGGCGCTGGCGGGCGTGCTGGACATCGAGGCGTCCGAGAAGGCCGCTCGCTTCGTCCAGATGTGCGACGCCTTCAACATCCCGATCATCACCCTTCTGGACGTCCCCGGCTTCCTGCCCGGCGTCGACCAGGAGCACGGTGGGATCATCCGGCACGGCGCCAAGCTGCTGTACGCCTACTGCAACGCCACCGTGCCCCGGATCTCGCTGATCCTGCGCAAGGCCTACGGAGGCGCGTACATCGTCATGGACAGCCAGTCCATCGGAGCCGACCTCACCTACGCCTGGCCCACCAACGAGATCGCGGTGATGGGCGCCGAAGGCGCCGCCAACGTCATCTTCCGCCGCCAGATCGCCGACGCCGAGGACCCCGAGGCCATGCGCGCCCGCATGGTCAAGGAGTACAAGGCCGAGCTGATGCACCCCTACTACGCGGCCGAGCGCGGCCTGGTCGACGACGTCATCGACCCCGCCGAGACCCGCGAGGTGCTCATCGCCTCGCTCGCCATGCTCCGCACCAAGCACGCCGACCTGCCGTCCCGCAAGCACGGCAACCCCCCGCAGTAGTCGCCCCTCCGCAGCGGCGCGATCCGCCGCACGGTCCACGACACCTGCCGAGAAGACGGAGACACCCCACCATGAGCCTGACTTCCGCCGAGTCCGTCCTGCGCGTCGAGAAGGGTCACGCCGACCCCGAGGAGCTGGCGGCCATCACCGCCGTCCTGATGGCCCGCGCCGCCGCCCAGCCGTCCGCCCCCGCCCACCGCGGCCGCGACACGGCAGGCTGGCGCCGCCTGGAGCGCACGCCCGGCTTCCGCGCGCCGCACAGCTGGCAGGGCTGACCCGCCGCACGCCTGGTACGCGAAGGGCCCCGCACTCCTCAGGAGTGCGGGGCCCTTCGCGTACGTGCCTTTAACGCAGGCGGGCCATCAGGGCGTGCTCGACCAGCGTGATGAGCGCGCTCTTGGCGTCGGCGCGGTGGCGGGCGTCCGTCGTCAGGATCGGGGTGTCCGGTCCGATCTGGAGTGCTTCGCGGACTTCGTCGGGGGTGTAGGGCTGGTGTCCGTCGAAGCCGTTGAGGGCGATGACGAAGGGGAGGCCGCTGTTCTCGAAGTAGTCGACGGCGGGGAAGCAGTCGGCGAGGCGGCGGGTGTCGACGAGGACGACGGCGCCGATGGCGCCGCGGACCAGGTCGTCCCACATGAACCAGAAGCGGTCCTGGCCCGGCGTACCGAACAGGTACAGGATCAGGTCCTGGTCCAGGGTGATGCGCCCGAAGTCCATGGCCACCGTCGTGGTGGTCTTGTCCCCGGTGTGGGTCAGGTCGTCGATGCCCGCGGACGCGGACGTCATCACGGCTTCGGTGCGCAGCGGATTGATCTCCGAAACGGCACCGACAAACGTGGTCTTACCCACGCCGAAGCCCCCTGCCACCACGATCTTCGCCGAGGTAGTGGAGCGGGCCGCTCCGCCGCTAGAGCTTGCGAAGTCCACTGAGCACCCTTTCGAGCAGTGTCACATCTGGCTGGCCGCCGGCGGCCTCGTCGCCGCCGGGCTGATGGATGGCGACGAGTCCGGCCTCTGCCAGGTCGGCGACGAGGATCCGGGCAACGCCGAGGGGGATCGAGAGAAGGGCCGAAACCTCGGCGACCGACTTGATCTCGATGCAGAGCCGGCAGATCCGCTGGTGCTCGGGCAACTGCCCTTGCAGCCGGGACGGATCGGCCGTCGTGCTGACCAGCGCCTCGATGGCGAGCTGGTAACGCGGCCGGGTCCGGCCGCCGGTCATGGCGTACGGACGGACCAGCGGGTTGTGCGCCGCCGGCTTGGCGGGCTCGGGGGCCCACCGCTGCTGCACCGGCTGGACACGCTGTTGCTGCGGCGCGTCGTACCGCTGCTGGGGCTGTTGCTGCTGCGGCCACGGCGAACCCGGCTGCTGCTGGGGCCACTCGGACCCCTGCGCACCATGGGCGCCGTGCTGCTGCTGCGGCTGCTGGTATGGCTGATATGCGTTCCCCGGGGCCTGGCCGCCGGATGCTGCGGGGTAGCCGAAACGGTTGTCGCCGTGCTCACCCGGAACCCTCTGTTCACCCTCGTAAGAGTGTCCGCCTGTGGGTGCTGCCACGTTTCCTCCTCCGACTGCCGGTCGCCGATCCCAGTGGGGCCGCGCCACCGCACCTTATGGCCCGGTGGCGAGAAACGCACTGTCTGTCTACTAGTTAAGAAGACTTCCCTGAAGTTCGGCGCGGAGGTCCGGGGTCAGGACACTGCCCGCGCGGTCGACCAGGAGGGCCATTTCGTACCCGACCAGACCGATGTCCGCGTCCGGGTGGGCGAGAACGGCGAGTGACGAACCGTCCGAGATGGACATGATGAAGAGGAATCCCCGCTCCATCTCCACCACGGTCTGGTTCACCGCTCCGCCCTCGAAGATCCGCGAGGCGCCCGCGGTCAGCGACGTCAGACCGGAGGCCACGGCCGCCAGCTGGTCGGCGCGGTCGCGCGGGAATCCTTCGGACATGGCCAGCAGGAGTCCGTCGGCGGAGACCACCACCGTGTGCGACACCCCGGGGGTGTTGTCCACGAAGTTGGTGATCAACCAGTTGAGATTCTGCGCCGCCTGGCTCATCGGGCTCACACTAACGCTCCTGGTTGTAGGTGGTACTGGTGTCCGACCCCGCGTTGCGTCCCCGCTGGATGCCCCGCCGCAGGTTGCTCAACCTGCCGCGGACGTCCTCGGGGGCGCGGGAGACCTGTGGGCCGCCCTGCTGGGTCTGCTCCGCAGTGCCCTCGACCAGGTTGGCCTTGGGCACGCGCCGGGGGAGACCGGAGGGGGTGATTCCGCCCGCCTTCGGCTCACGGAGCTTCTCGGCCCGCTCCCAGCGCTCGTCATTCGTCGAGCGCCAGTCGTCAGTGCCTTCCCCGTCCGTCTGCGGGTCCTGCCGCTCTTCCTGCCGCGGCTGCGGCTGCGGAGCCGGAGCGGGCCGGTCGTTGCCGCGGCCGCTCGGCTGCCAGTGCTGCGCCCCGCCGCGGCGGGGCAGACCGGCATCGGTCAGCTCGTGGCCGACATTCGGGGCGGACCCCGGACGGTCGAAGCCTACGCGCTCCTGTGACGGTGCGGGAACACTCGGAACAGATTCCGCCTCAGCCTGCCGAACCGGCTCAAAAGTGTTCTGAGAACCGCTCTGAACAGGCCAGTCGTCCTGGTGGGACTGGTCGGTCGAGGCAGCGTACCGGTCGGCGGCGTACGCGTCCTGAGGGTTCTCCGGAGCGGCATATGCCGCTTCCGCGTACCCGTTCCGCGGCTGCTCCTGCTGCTGCGGGAAGCCGTTCTCGGAGCCGTAACCCTGCTGCTGCTCGTAGGAGTCGGCGTACGGGGTCTGCTGGGCCTGCTGGGTGGAGGTCTGGCCGTACTGGTCCTGGCCGTAGGACTCCTGGGCGTACCCCTGCGCGCCGTTGCCGCCGTACGGGTCCTGTCCGGAGCCCTGCGCGTCGGCGTACGGCTCCTGGGCGTACTGGTCCTGGCCGTAACCCTGCTGCTCCTGCGAGCCGTCCGGGAACGGGGAGCCGGGGCCGGTCTGGGCCTCCAGCGCCGCCCGGCGCTCCTCGCGCATCAGCGAACGGTTGACCGGGTCCAGCTGGGCCGGGTCCGCCGGGACCTCGTAGCGGGAGTCGTCGAAGCCGAGCTCCGCCGCCGTACGCATCTGGCCGGGTTGCGGCGCCGGGTCGAAGGCGCTCTGCTGCTCGGGAATGATCGAGGAGACGGTGAAGTCGTCCTGCCCGTGCAGGGTCTCGCCACCGCCACCGTGGGTGATCGCGTCCGGGAGCATGACCAGCGACGTCGTCCCGGCCTGCTCGCCCGAGGGGCGCAGCTGGACCCGGATGCCGTGCCGGTCGGCGAGCCGGCCGACCACGAAGAGGCCCATGCGCTGGGAGACGGCGGCGTCCACCGTCGGCGGGTTGGCCAGCTTGTGGTTGATGTCGGCGAAGTCCTCTGCGGTGAGGCCGATGCCCTTGTCGTGGATCTCGACCATGACGCGGCCGTCGGGCAGCCGGGTCGCGGTGACGCGGACCTTGGTCTGCGGCGAGGAGAACGTGGTGGCGTTCTCCAGCAGCTCGGCCAGCAGGTGCACGAGGTCGGTGACGGCCCGGCCGTGGATCTCGGCCTCGGGGACGCCGGACAGCTCGATGCGCTCGTACGACTCCACCTCGGAGGAGGCGGCGCGCAGGACGTCGACCAGCGGCACCGGCTGGTCCCAGCGGCGGCCGGGCTCCTCGCCGGAGAGGACGAGCAGGTTCTCGCCGTTGCGCCGCATACGGGTCGCCAGGTGGTCCAGCTTGAAGAGGCTCTCCAGCTGGTCCGGGTCGGCCTCGTTGTTCTCCAGGTCGGTGATGAGGGTCAGCTGGCCCTCGATGAGCGACTGGTTGCGGCGCGAGAGGTTGGTGAAGATCGCGTTGACGTTGCCCCGCAGCATGGCCTGCTCGGCGGCGAGCCGGACGGCCTCGCGGTGCACCTGGTCGAAGGCGCGGGCGACCTCGCCGATCTCGTCCTGTGTGGTGATCGGGATCGGCTGCACCCTGGTGTCGACCCGGCCCGGATCGGTGCGCGAGAGCTGGTCGACGAGGGAGGGCAGCCGCTGCTCGGCGATGGAGAAGGCGGCGGTCCGCAGCTGGCGCATCGACCGGCTCATCTGGCGGGCCATGAGCCCGGCCAGGACGAAGGCGGCCAGGAGCGCGATGACGACGATGAGACCGTTGACGATGGCGTCGGACTTGGCCTCGGAGGAGATCTTCGCGGCCTCGTCCACCGCCTTGTCGACGAGGTCCTTCTCGACGGTCGCGTACCCCTCGAACTTGGCGGTGGCGGCCGCCATCCAGGTCTCGGGCGTGATGCCCTTCTTCGCCAGCTCCTCCGGGTCCTGGCCCTTGCCGATCTCCTGCACCATGCCGTCGAAGACCGAGCCGTCGATGCTCGGCGGCGCCACGAAGTCCTGGTCGGCGGCGTCGGCCTGCTCACGGGCGGCCTTGAGCTGCCTGGCGCCCTCCTCTGCCTTGCCCGCCATGACCTGCTTGAGGCGGTCCACGTCGGCCTGGGTGCCGCCGGCGTTGAACTCGGCGAGCGCGATCTGCTCCAGGTAGTTGTACGAGCCGAAGGCCTTGACCTGGTCGTTGTAGACGGCGGGCTTCTTGCTCGGGCGCACCAGCAGGTGCATGCCGATCGAGCGCTGAAGCGATTCTGCAGCCTTGGACAGCTCGATCGCGTAGACGGTACGGCCGTAGCTGGTGACGTTGCCGGTGCCGAGGCCGAGCTCGTTGGCGAACTGCATCAGCGAGTGCTGGACCTGGGTGTAGCCCTCTTCGGTCTTCACCGGGTCGAGCGCCTGCGAGTAGGCGGCCTTGCGGAGCTCGGGGAGCCCCGGCTCGTCGACCTTGAAGAGCTTGAGACGGCGCTCCAGGCCCGGCTTGGCGGGCATGTCCTTCACCGAGGCGTCGAAGGCCGCACGCGCCTCGTCCGTGGTCGCCCGGGTCTCCTCGACGATGTCGGCGTCCCGGTCGCCGGAGAGCAGCGGCTGGGCGGTGAGGTCCCGCTCGTTGAGCAGGGCCTGGCCGTAGTCCGAGGCCGCGCGGACGATGCGCGCGATCTTCTCGGCCTCCTGGGCCTCGCTCCAGGTGTCGATGGACCCCTTCACCTGGAAGCCGCCCATGATCAGGCCGATGATGACCGGGATCAGGAGGATCGCGTTCAGGCGGGTGGCCACCCGCCAGTTGCGCGGGGAGAACCGGCTGGTGCTGCCGGCGGCCGGCTCCGGCTCGGGTGCCTGTGCGGGCGACGTCGCAGCGTGCGACGGCGGGGTGAAGTTGCCCCGCTCGGGCTGCGGCGCGGAGCCCTCGTTGCTTCGCCTCACTCGACCAACAACCTCTCGGCGTCGGCACCTACGTTGTGCCGGATTATTCGTTCAGGGCCGTGACTACTCGGGAGTTCGACGAATTGCAGCACGGGGACGGGCCCCCTTCCAAACACTCGGAATCGATCATTCCGAGTGGCCCACGCCTCAGATAAAACGGGCATAAAGAGCGAGCCCCGTCAAAAGGCGGGGCTCATGTGAGCGCAGTGGCACCAGGTGGATGCGTCGGGTGGTGGCGCGGGGGCAATTCTCTGTCGAAATGTTATGAACGCGGGGGCGGATCGTGTCAAACGACACAGGCCGCCCCCGCGTGACTACAACAACTTCCGTATGGCAAAAACGACTTACGCCTACTTGTCGGGACTACTTCAGGCGTGCCATCAGCGCGTGCTCGACCAGGGTGATCAGGCCGCTCTTGGCGTCCGCGCGGTGGCGGGCGTCCGTCGTGATGATGGGGGCGTCCGGTCCGATCTGGAGTGCTTCGCGGACTTCGTCGGGGGTGTAGGGCTGGTGTCCGTCGAAGCCGTTGAGGGCGATGACGAAGGGGAGGCCGCTGTTCTCGAAGTAGTCGACTGCGGGGAAGCAGTCGGCGAGGCGGCGGGTGTCGACGAGGACGACGGCGCCGATGGCGCCGCGGACCAGGTCGTCCCACATGAACCAGAAGCGGTCCTGGCCCGGCGTACCGAACAGGTACAGGATCAGGTCCTGGTCGAGCGTGATACGGCCGAAGTCCATCGCGACGGTGGTCGTCGTCTTGTCCCCGGTGTGGGTCAGGTCGTCGATGCCCGCGGACGCGGATGTCATGACGGCCTCGGTGCGCAGCGGATTGATCTCCGACACCGCACCGACGAACGTGGTCTTGCCCACGCCGAAACCGCCCGCCACCACGATCTTCGCGGAGGTAGTGGCGCGGGCCGTCCCGCCGCTAGAGCTTGCGAAGTCCACTGAGCACCCTTTCGAGCAGTGTCACATCCGGCGCGCCGCCGGCCTCTCCATTGCCCGGCTGGTGGATGGCCACCATGCCGGCTTCCGCCAGGTCCGCCACGAGGATGCGGGCGACGCCGAGCGGCATCGACAGCAGCGCGGAGACCTCTGCCACCGACTTGACCTCACGGCACAGGTGGCAGATCCGCTGGTGCTCGGGGAGCAGTGTCCCCAGATGCGCCGGGTCCGCGGTGGTGCTGACCAGTGCCTCTATCGCGAGCTGGTAACGCGGCCGGGTCCGGCCACCGGTCATGGCGTAAGGACGAACCAGCGGCTGGTCGCCTCCCTCGTCGTACGACGCGTGGTGCAGTGCGCCGTACGGATCGGGTGAGGCGGGTGGCGGGGTCATGAATCCTCCGGGCGTGACAGCAGGTTCTCGGCTTGCCATCTGCAAGGGGCCGGTGAGGGGACTAAGGCGGCCTGGCGGGTGAGGGTTGTGGGCATTACCTGAGGGGATCGTGTCGTGAATCCGCAGGACGGCCGCTTAATGAAGCAGACTGCCCTGGAGCTCGGCGCGGAGGTCGGGCGTGAGGACGGTGCCCGCACGGTCGACCAGGAGGGCCATCTCGTAACCGACCAGACCGATATCGGCGTCCGGGTGGGCGAGAACGGCGAGTGAGGACCCGTCGGAGATGGACATGAGGAAGAGGAATCCCCTCTCCATCTCCACAACGGTCTGGCTGACGGCGCCGCCCTCGAAGATCCGGGACGCGCCGGCGGTCAGCGACGTCAGACCGGAGGCCACGGCCGCCAGCTGGTCGGCGCGGTCGCGCGGGAATCCTTCGGACATCGCCAGCAGCAGGCCATCCGCGGAGACCACCACCGTGTGGGACACCCCTGGGGTGTTGTCCACGAAGTTGGTGATCAGCCAGTTCAGATTCTGCGCGGCCTGACTCATGGGGCTCAACTAACGCTCCTGCTGGTGAGTGGGGCCGAGATGGATACTGCCGGTCGACGGGCCGTTGTTGGCCTGCCGTCCCTGCTGGATGCCCCGGCGGAGATTGGTCAGACGACCGCGTACGTCATCGGGCGCACGCGAAACCTGAGGTCCGGACTGGTGATTCTGCTGCTGAGCGGTCCCCGGAACCAAATTGGCGCGGGGAACACGGCGGGGCAGCCCGGAAGTGGTGACCCCGCCGGCGGCCGGCTTCTTGACCCGTTCGGCCTGGCGTACGAGTTCGTCGTTGGGCGAGGCGCGCCACGAGCTGGTCACCGGAGCCTCGGCCGCACCACGCTGCGGCATGGGCGGAACGGGTACGCCGGTGGGCTCGGGAGCGGCCGGCGCCTGCGGCTCGGCCGCCTGCTGACCGCCCTGGCCCGGACCGTGGAACCAGTTGGTCTCCAGGGTGTCGTACAGCGGCGTACGACCGTCCCCGGGTCCGGCCGGCGGCAGGGCCTCCGGCTGCTGCGGGAGCGCGGGACGGTACGGGGCCTCGCCCGCCGGGGAAGCCGACGGACGCGGGGCACCGAAGCCGTTGCCCTCCGGGCCGCGCTGACGCGGCGCGGGCAGACCCTGGTTCTGGTTCTGCTGGAGCGGCGCGTTGAAGTCGGGCCGGGCGAACTGCGCGGTGGCCGCCGGGTCCTGGGCCTGCTGGCCGTAACCCTGGTTCTGGGCCGGTGCGTTGAAGTCCGGCCGGGCGAACTGCGAGGTGGCGCCCGGGTCCTGGTTCAGCGGCGCGTTGAACGCCTGGTCCTGGCCGGGGCCCGCCGGCCGGGCGAACTGCCCGGTCGCGTCGTGCTCCTCGTGGCCGCGCGGGGCGTCCGCGCCCCAGTTGGCGGCCTGGGGGCGCTGCTGCGGGTTGCCGCCGGGCAGCTCGGCCCGGGGACCGCCGGTCGGCGGCAGCTGACGGCCGGGGCCGCCGGGCTGCTGGAAACCGCCCTGGCCGCCGGGGCCGTTCTGCTCGTGCCGGGCCTGCTGGGGCTGCGGCTGGTGCCGGCCCTGCTGACCCGGACCCTGCTGGCCCTGGTACTGGCCCTGCTGCCCCTGCTGGTTCTGCGGGGCGAACACGTTCGAGCGGCCGTTCTGGCCGGGGGCGGCCGGAGCGCCGTGACCGAACAGGTTCGGCTGACCCGTGTCCGTACGGCCGGGAGCGTCGCCCTGGCCGCGGGCGCCGAGCCGGGCGCCGTTGCCGAAGGCGCCGGAGAGGCCGCCGCCCTGGCGCTGGGGCTCCTGGCCCGGGAAGGGCTGGTTCGGGTTGCCGGTGTTCTGCGGGCGGCCGGAGGCGTTGTCCCGCGCGGGGAGGGCGGCGCGCGGGCCGGAGCCCGCACCGACCTGGCCGCGCTGGCCGCCGGGGCCGGAGCCGAGGCTCTTGGCGCCCGGGCCGCCCGGCCCGCCGCCGATGCCGGGGCGCTGACCGCCGGCCGCGCCGTTGCCGGCGAGGAGGCCGCCGGGAGCGGAGCCGTTCTGCTGGCCGGAACCCTGCTTGGACGGGGGCTGCTTGCCACCGTGGGCGACATCGACGGGCAGCATGACCAGCGCGGTCGTGCCACCGGAGTCGGAGGGGCGCAGCTGGATGCGGATGCCGTGACGCAGCGACAGCCGGCCGACCACGAACAGACCCATGCGGCGCGAGACCGAGACGTCCACGGTCGGCGGCTGTGCGAGCCGCTCGTTGATCGCCGCGAGGTCCTCGGGGGAGAGACCGATACCGGTGTCGTGGATCTCGACCAGCACCCGGCCGTCGGGCAGCGCGTGACCGGTGACCCGGACCTTCGTCTGCGGCGAGGAGAACGACGTGGCGTTCTCCAGCAGCTCGGCGAGGAGGTGCACGAGGTCGTTGACGACGCGGCCGGCGACCTCGGTGGCGGGCACCGCGGAGAGCTCGATGCGCTCGTACTGCTCCACCTCGGAGGCGGCGGCACGGAGCACGTCGACCAGCGGGACGGGGCGGGTCCACCGGCGGCCCGGCTCCTCACCGGCGAGGACGAGGAGGTTCTCACCGTTACGGCGCATACGGGTCGCGAGGTGGTCGAGCTTGAAGAGCGAGGAGAGCTGGTCCGGGTCGGCCTCGCGCGACTCCAGCTCGGAGATGAGCGAGAGCTGGCGCTGGATGAGGCCCTGGGAGCGGCGCGAGAGGTTGGTGAACATCGCGTTGACGTTGCCTCGCAGGAGGGCCTGCTCGGCGGCGAGGCGGACGGCCTCGCGGTGCACGTCGTCGAAGGCCGCGGCCACCTGGCCGATCTCGTCCCGGGAGTGCACACCGACCGACTCGACGGAGGTGTCGACGTCCTGCGGGTCGGTCTCGGAGAGCTGCTTGACGAGCTCGGGCAGCCGGTCCTGGGCGACGCGGGTGGCGGTGTCCTGGAGGCGGCGCAGCGAGCGGATCATGGAGCGGGCCACCACGAAGGCGCCGACGAGCGAGACACCGAGCACGATGAGGATGACCGCACCGTTGATGATCGCCTCGCGCTGGGAGGCCTCGCGCAGTTCGCGCGCCTTGGCCTCCATGTCGCTGAGGAGGGTGGTCTCGATCGTCTTCATCGCGTCGATCTTGGTGGACGACTGGTCGTACCAGTCCATGTACGAGCGCACCTTCGCCCCCTCGATCCCGTTCGGGGTGTCGAGGATGTGCTTGGCGTACATGTTCGCCGCGTTGATCTCGGGGTTGTTCCCGTTGTCCAGCGGCGCCATCAGGTCCACCGCGCTCTCGCCGGTCGACCCGTAGATCGACTTGAACGAGCTGATCGCGCGGGTTTCCTTGTCGAGCGCGTTGGAGCCGAACTGCTTGTCGTTCTCGTTGAGGTGCGGTTCCTTGACCGACCCGCCGGGCAGCGCGGCCGCGATGATCGCGCGCTGGATCGAGGCGTACTCCTTGGCGGAGGAGAACGCCGCCAGCGCACGGGTCCGCTTGATCATGTCCGGGTTGCTGGTCGCCTGGGCCATGTCCTGGGACAGGCTGAGCAGCGAGGTGATCAGCTGGCTGTACTGGTCGATGGTGTTGAGGGACGGCGCGCCGTCCTCGTACGCCGACTTGCGGATCGACCGGATGTCGCCGAGCTGCGAGGCGATCTGGGCGACGCTCGCGTGGATGCTCTCCAGCGCGTCGTCGTTCTCGAAGTCGCCGATCTCGTTGGTCGCGTCCAGGAACGCGTCCTTCGCCCGGTCGGTCTTCTCGCGCGGCTGGGAGACCTTGTAGTCGGTCGCCTTGGAGCCGTTGGAGAGCGGACCGGCGGACTGGTCGCGCTCCACCTGGAGGGCCTGCGCGAGCGAGGTCGCCTGCTTGGTCATCTGGGTCAGCAGCTGCATGTGCTCCAGCTGCTGCATGTCGGTCATGGACTCGTTGATCCTCAGACCGCCCAGGCTGGTCGCTGCGACCACGGGGAGGGCGAGGAGGGAGACCAGTCGCGTACTGATGCGCCAGTTACGGAGCGCTATTCGCGACCCCGTATCGGCCGGGCCGCGGGAAGCGGAAGGCGTGCTCGGCTCGGCTCCGCCGCTCGGCGCGGAGCCCGTGGGCTTGGCTCGGTCGCTGTTGTCGCCGGCAGCGGCCGGCCCGGGGTTCTGGGCGTGCTGGGGCGAGGAACCGCGGTCGGTCCCGCCGCGCGGCTCCTGTTCCGCCGGAGCGCTGCCATCCCTCTTGAAACGTCCCTGCACTAGCGTCGCAACCTCTGGACCAGGCGTTCCACCCGCGAACGGACAGAACGGTGTCGGCGTCGTGGGGCGCTGGACGCGCCCCATGGTGGTCGTTGAGTGACCGGCGTACTTCCCCCTCCCGCCGCCCCTCGGCGCTGCGTCGCGCCCCGGTGCGCCGGCCTCAAACCCGCGGCGGTGCGTGGAATTCCAGCACAGTGCAGGATCTCCAACAAGGGCCATGTACCGGGCTGTGACCTGGGTGACACGTTGTGATGAGCGAGTAACAAGCAGTGGAGAGTGATCGTGGGTAAAAAGGACGATCGGGGAGGAGTCGCTTAGGGGCGGAGGGTGTCCCAGTCGCGATGATCAGGAGCGGAATGATGGATTCAGGGAGGTAATGTCCGTTTCTCCCGCCATGATTGCCTGCCCGGAATGGCCTAATTGTCGATTAGTTCGTGAGCAAACTCACATGATGATCGTCGCCTCATCGCGGCTCCGGTGGGGAATCGGATGTTTAGCCTGACGCTTTACAGGGATGGCGAATCCGACAAGCAGGCGCCGCCGAGGCGGTGCCCCTCACCGACAGGGTCCTGACGGCAGATGAAGACGACGACGATCCGCAACATTGCCAACCCCCGGCGCACCACGCTGGCGCACCTCCAGGACGCCGAGGCCCTGCAGACGCCGTTCCTGCCGGAGCACGCCGCCGAACTGCCCACCGTCACGGCCAACCCGCGCCGCACCATCCTCATGGAAGCCCCGGTCGCGACCGCTCAGTAGCACCCCGTCGTACGCGTGGCTGTCCCCCTCATCGGCGTTAGCCTGGAGCGTCAGTCTTCAGCCAGCCAGCAAGTGAGGGGCGACAGCATCCCGTGCGCATCGCCAGGTTCTCCATCGACGGCAATGTCGCCTTCGGCGCCGTCGAGGGACAGGGCACCGTGGAATCCGGTGACCTCGTCCTCGACATCATCAAGGGCATCCCGTACGCCGACTTCGAGCTCTCGGGCACCAAGGTCCCGCTGAACAAGGTCCGGCTGCTGCCTCCGGTGCTCCCCAACAAGGTCGTGGCCATCGGCCGCAACTACGCGGAGCACGCCGCCGAGCTCGGCCACGAGGTCCCCGACGCGCCGATCACCTTCTTCAAGCCCACCACCTCGGTGATCGGCTCCGGCGACGCGATCGAGTACCCCTCCTTCTCCAGCGACCTCCACCACGAGGCCGAGCTGGCCGTGGTCATCGGCCGCATGTGCCGCGAGGTCCCGCGCGAGCGTGTCAAGGACGTCATCCTCGGCTACACCTGCGCCAACGACGTCACCGCCCGCGACGTGCAGGCACGCGAGAAGCAGTGGGCCCGCGCCAAGGGCTTCGACACCTCCTGCCCGCTGGGCCCCTGGGTGGAGACCGACGTGGACCCGCACGACCTCACCATCCAGGCGACGGTCAACGGCGAGCAGCGGCAGCTCGGCCGTACGAGCGACATGGTCCGCTCCGTCGAGGACCTGATCGTCCACATCACGGAGGCCATGACGCTCCTCCCGGGCGACGTGATCCTCACGGGCACCCCCGCAGGGGTCGGACCCCTGCACGTCGGCGACGAGGTCGCCGTCACCATCGAAGGCATCGGCACTCTCACCAACAAGGTGATCAAGCGTGGCTAACGCACCTGTACGCGTCCGTTTCTGTCCCTCCCCGACCGGCAACCCGCACGTGGGCCTGGTCCGGACGGCGCTGTTCAACTGGGCCTTCGCCCGGCACCACCAGGGCACCCTGGTCTTCCGGATCGAGGACACCGACGCCGCGCGCGACTCCGAGGAGTCCTACCAGCAGCTGCTCGACTCGATGCGCTGGCTCGGCCTGGACTGGGACGAGGGCCCGGAGATCGGCGGCCCGCACGCGCCCTACCGCCAGTCGCAGCGGATGGACCTGTACAAGGACGTCGCCGAGAAGCTGCTCGCCGCCGGGTACGCGTACGCCTGCTACTGCACCACCGAGGAGCTGGACACCCGCCGCGACGCCGCCCGCGCCGCAGGCAAGCCCTCCGGCTACGACGGCCACTGCCGCGACCTCACGGCCGAGCGGAAGGCGGCGTACGAGGCCGAGGGCCGCACCTCGATCGTCCGCTTCCGGATGCCCGACGAGGCCATCACCTTCACCGACCTGGTCCGCGGCGACATCACCGTCCAGCCGGAGAACGTCCCGGACTACGGCATCGTCCGCGCCAACGGGGCCCCGCTCTACACGCTGGTCAACCCGGTCGACGACGCGCTGATGGAGATCACCCACGTCCTGCGCGGCGAGGACCTGCTCTCCTCAACCCCGCGCCAGATCGCGCTGTACCGGGCGCTCATCGAGCTGGGCATCGCCAAGGAGACCCCGGCCTTCGGCCACCTGCCGTACGTCATGGGCGAGGGCAACAAGAAGCTCTCCAAGCGCGACCCGCAGGCCTCGCTCAACCTCTACCGCGAGCGCGGCTTCCTCCCCGAGGGCCTGCTGAACTACCTCTCGCTGCTCGGCTGGTCGATCGCCGAGGACCGCGACATCTTCTCGGTGGACGAGCTGATCGCCGCGTTCGACATCGAGGACGTCAACGCCAACCCGGCCCGCTTCGACCTCAAGAAGGCCGAGCACATCAACGCCGAGCACATCCGCATGCTCGATGTGAAGGACTTCACCGAGGCCTGCGGCCCCTGGCTGAAGGCCCCGTTCGCCCCCTGGGCCCCGGAATCCTTCGACGCGGAGAAGTGGACGCGGATCGCCCCGTACGCCCAGACCCGGGTCACGGTGCTCTCCGACATCACGGACAACGTCGACTTCCTCTTCCTGGACGAGCCGGTGGAGGACGAGGCGTCCTGGACCAAGGCGATGAAGGGCGAGCCGGCCGCGCTCCTGACCACGGCCCGCGCCAACCTGGAGGCGGCCGACTGGAGCGATGCGGAGTCGCTGAAGAACGCCGTCCTCACCGCCGGCGAGGCGCACGGCCTCAAGCTCGGCAAGGCCCAGGCCCCGGTCCGCGTCGCCGTCACCGGCCGTACGGTCGGCCTGCCGCTCTTCGAGTCCCTGGAGATCCTGGGCCGCGAGAAGAGCCTGGCCCGCATCGACGCGGCGCTCGCCAAGCTGGCCGCGTAAGCGCACGAAGCACCCCGCGGAGGGCCGCAGCCGACCGGCTGCGGCCCTCCGGCTTTTACCGCTAACGTGACGTACATGCCGATCCGAGCCGTGCTCTGGGACATCGACGACACGATCTTCGACTACGCGGGCGCCGACCGCGCCGGCATGCGGCTCCACCTGGAAGGCGTGGGACTGCCCGAGGCGTACGCGACGGTCGACGAGGCCCTCGCCGGCTGGAAGGCGATCACGGTCCGGCACTGGGCGCGCGTCGCGGCCGGCGAGACGGACTTCCTCGGCCAGCGCCGGGACCGGGTGCGGGAGTTCCTCTCGCGGCCGCTGACGGACGCCGAGGCCGACGCGTGGTTCGCCGGCCACCTGTCCCACTACGAGGCCGCCTGGGCGCTCTTCCCGGACGTGCTGCCCGTCCTGGACCGGCTGGTACCGGCCTACCGGCACGCGATCCTCTCCAACTCCAGCACCGACCACCAGCACCGCAAACTCACCGCGCTCGGCGTCCGGGACCGCTTCGAGGTGATGGTCTGCGCGGTGGAGCTGGGAGTCTCCAAGCCCGAGCCCGGCGCCTTTCACGCGGCCTGCGAGGCGCTCGCGCTGGCGCCGCACGAGGTGGCGTACATCGGTGACGAGCCGGACATCGACGCGAGCGGGGCCGTGGCCGCCGGGCTGACCGGGATCTGGCTCGACCGGCGGGGGAGGGGCGGGCGGACGGACCTCGTGACGATCACCGGCCTCGACCAGCTCCCGGGCCTGCTGGCGGGAGATACCCGTTTTGGAGCGCCGGACACCTTCGGGTAATGTTCTTTCTGCGCCGCCCGAGCGGGCCGAAAGATCCGGCCGGGAAGCGCAGACAGAAGTGAAGCCCCCACCAGGGGTTGCATTTCAGTGGGCTATGGTGTAATTGGCAACACTACGGTTTCTGGTACCGTCATTCTAGGTTCGAGTCCTGGTAGCCCAGCGCAGTACCGAGCAAGACCAGCAGTATCCAGCAGGACAAGCCCCCGTTGTGTAGCGGCCTAGCACGCTGCCCTCTCACGGCAGTAGCGCCGGTTCGAATCCGGTCGGGGGTACAGATCCTTCCCGCGAGAACATCATGGGTCGCACCCATCGCTCTCGATGCAGGATCGCTAGGGCCCCCGTTGTGTAGCGGCCTAGCACGCTGCCCTCTCACGGCAGTAGCGCCGGTTCGAATCCGGTCGGGGGTACTTGTCACACCATGGGCTATGGTGTAATTGGCAACACTACGGTTTCTGGTACCGTCATTCTAGGTTCGAGTCCTGGTAGCCCAGCGCAAGTCAGCAGTAACCACGCCCCCGTTGTGTAGCGGCCTAGCACGCTGCCCTCTCACGGCAGTAGCGCCGGTTCGAATCCGGTCGGGGGTACAACAGAGCGGTACGGAAGGGCCCTTCACCTCGGTGAAGGGCCCTTCCGCTTGTCCGGGCCGGGGCGCTCCGACCCAAGTCGCCTACCCCACACCGCTGTTGGCCGGGAAAGAAAAAGGGCCGCCACGGCGCTGGGGCGGCCTTCCGGAACAGGGGGAGAGGTGGTGCGGTGCGGGCGGGTCAGCCCGTGCGGCGCAGGGCCTCGCTCAGGCGGGCCGCCGAGTCGATGACCGCCTGGGCGTGCATCCGGCCCGGGTGGCGGGTGAGGCGCTCGATGGGGCCGGAGACCGAGACGGCGGCGACCACCCGGTTCGACGGGCCGCGCACCGGGGCCGAGACCGAGGCCACGCCCGGCTCCCGCTCGCCGATCGACTGGGCCCAGCCCCGCCGCCGTACGCCGGAGAGCGCCGTCGCCGTGAACCGGGCCCCCTGGAGGCCCCGGTGCAGGCGCTCCGGCTCCTCCCAGGCCATCAGGATCTGGGCCGAGGAGCCCGCCTTCATGGTGAGCGTCGAGCCGACCGGCACCGTGTCCCGGAGTCCGGACAGCCGTTCCGCCGCCGCCACGCAGATGCGCATGTCGCCCTGCCGGCGGTAGAGCTGCGCGCTCTCGCCGGTGATGTCCCGCAGATGGGTGAGTACCGGTCCGGCCGTCGCCAGCAGGCGGTCCTCGCCCGCCGCGGCCGCCAGTTCCGACAGCCGGGGGCCGAGGATGAACCGGCCCTGCATATCCCTCGCCACCATCCGGTGGTGTTCCAGTGCCACGGCCAGACGGTGGGCCGTGGGCCGTGCGAGCCCGGTCGCCGCGACCAGCCCGGCGAGGGTGGCCGGACCGGACTCCAGGGCGCTCAATACCAGAGCTGCCTTGTCGAGAACGCCGACGCCGCTAGAGTTGTCCATACGACGATACTCCCGTCTCACTCTGTGAAACGCAAGTTCAATTTTCAGCGGAAGTTGCGAACCTGTAGAGGCGGCCCCACAACGGCCCGCGGCCACCGCCCCGCACGGGGATCCGGACGGCGGCGCACCGAATCTCTAGTTGGGCCGGCGAAGACGCCGGCCGGAGGGAAAGCGATGGGTAGGACACTCGCGGAGAAGGTCTGGGACGACCATGTCGTCCGGCGCGCGGAGGGCGAGCCCGACCTCCTCTTCATCGATCTGCACCTGCTGCACGAGGTGACCAGCCCGCAGGCCTTCGACGGTCTGCGCCAGGCCGGACGTCCGGTGCGGCGCCTCGACCTCACCATCGCCACCGAGGACCACAACACCCCGACCCTCGACATCGACAAGCCGATCGCCGACCCGGTCTCCCGCGCCCAGTTGGAGACCCTGCGCAAGAACTGCGCGGACTTCGGCGTACGGCTGCACCCGCTCGGCGACGTCGAGCAGGGCGTCGTGCACGTGGTCGGCCCGCAGCTGGGGCTGACCCAGCCCGGCACCACCGTGGTCTGCGGTGACTCCCACACCTCCACGCACGGGGCGTTCGGCGCGCTGGCGTTCGGTATCGGCACCAGCCAGGTGGAGCACGTCCTGGCCACCCAGACGCTGCCGCTGGCCCGCCCCAGGACCATGGCCATCACGGTCGACGGCGAACTGCCGGAGGACGTCACCGCCAAGGACCTGATCCTGGCGATCATCACCCGGATCGGCACCGGCGGCGGCCAGGGCTACATCCTGGAATACCGCGGCTCCGCCATCGAGAAGCTCTCGATGGAGGCCCGGATGACCATCTGCAACATGTCGATCGAGGCCGGTGCCCGCGCGGGCATGATCGCCCCGGACGAGACCACCTTCGCCTATCTGGAGGGCCGCGACGCCGCCCCCAAGGGCGAGGAGTGGGACGCGGCCGTCGCGTACTGGAAGACCCTGCGCTCCGACGACGACGCGGTGTTCGACGCCGAGGTCGTCATCGACGCCACCGAGCTGGCCCCGTTCGTCACCTGGGGCACCAACCCCGGCCAGGGCGCGCCGCTCTCCGCGCACGTCCCCGACCCCGCTTCGTACGAGGACGCCTCGGAGCGCCATGCCGCCGAAAAGGCCCTGGAGTACATGGGGTTGACCGCCGGGCAGCCGCTGCGCGAGATCAGCGTGGACACCGTCTTCGTAGGTTCGTGCACCAACGGCCGCATCGAGGACCTGCGCAACGCCGCCGCGATCCTGGACGGCCGCAAAGTCGCCGAGGGCGTACGGATGCTGGTCGTGCCGGGCTCCGTCCGGGTCGCTCTCCAGGCCGTCTCCGAGGGCCTGGACAAGGTCTTCACCGGGGCCGGCGCCGAATGGCGGCACGCGGGTTGCTCGATGTGCCTCGGTATGAACCCCGACCAGCTGGCGCCCGGCGAGCGCTCCGCCTCCACCTCGAACCGCAACTTCGAGGGCCGGCAGGGCAAGGGCGGCCGCACCCACCTGGTCTCGCCCCAGGTCGCCGCAGCCACCGCCGTGCTGGGCCATCTGGCCTCGCCCGCCGACCTGTCCGACACCCGTACCCCCGCCGGAGTCGCATAGCCATGGAAGCCTTCACCACACACACCGGCCGGGCCGTCCCGCTGCGCCGCAGCAACGTCGACACCGACCAGATCATCCCCGCCCACTGGCTGAAGAAGGTCACCCGCGACGGGTTCGAGGACGGGCTCTTCGAAGCCTGGCGCAAGGACCCGGACTTCGTCCTCAACCGCCCCGAGCGCCAGGGCGCCTCGGTCCTGGTGGCCGGTCCCGACTTCGGTACGGGCTCCTCCCGCGAACACGCGGTCTGGGCCCTGCAGAACTTCGGCTTCAAGACCGTCATCTCCGCCCGCTTCGCCGACATCTTCCGGGGCAACTCGCTGAAGAACGGCCTGCTGACGGTGGTCCTGGAGCAGAAGGTCGTCGACGCGCTGTGGGAGCTGAGCGAGACCGACCCGAACGCCGAGATCACCGTCGACCTGGAGACCCGCCAGGTCCGCGCCGAGGGCATCACCGCCGACTTCGAGCTGGACGAGAACGCTCGCTGGCGCCTGCTCAACGGCCTCGACGACATCAGCCTCACCCTTCAGAACGAAGCGGACATCGCGGCTTACGAGGCGGCCAGGCCGTCCCACAAACCGCGTACAATTGACGCCTGAGCAGCGCTTTTCCATGACTGCGCCCCCTGCCTCCAGGCAGGGGGCGCAGTCGCTTGTTGAGCCCCCCTCGGGCGACAACTCGCCCCAGATGGCACAATCGGTGCATGGAACGCGACAGCCAACTCAAGCTCTATGGCCAAGTCGCCGACCAGTTGAAGGAAGCGCACGCGAAGGTGCGTGCACTGCAAGTCCCGGAGGGCGTACGGATGGCGCTCTCCCGGAAGCTGCTGGTCGTCACGGCCGCGGCGAAGCACGATCTCCCGGACGCGGCAAGGCGTCTGGACCGGTTGATGAAGGACCTCGATGAGGGCCGATTCCCCGAAGGTAACTGACACGTGGAACTGCGCATCGGTCGACTTCGTTGCGGCACTAGGGTGATTAGCCCGTTTCGTGTTTGATTTGCGGTATATATCTGCCTAACGTGCGAAAAAGCCTGAACACTTTCGTTCCGGCAATGTCTCCGAAGGGGAAGACGTGAACAAGGCGCAGCTCGTAGAAGCGATTGCCGACAAGGTCGGCGGCCGCCAGCAGGCCGCAGACGCCGTCGACGCGGTACTCGACGCGATCGTCCGTGCCGTTGTCGCCGGGGACCGTGTCTCGGTCACCGGCTTCGGCTCGTTCGAGAAGGTCGACCGCCCCGCCCGGTATGCCCGCAACCCGCAGACGGGTGAGCGCGTCCGGGTCAAGAAGACCTCGGTGCCCCGCTTCCGCGCGGGTCAGGGGTTCAAGGACCTGGTGAGCGGCTCCAAGAAGCTCCCCAAGAACGACGTGGCCGTGAAGAAGGCCCCCAAGGGCAGCCTCTCGGGCGGATCTTCCGCCGCCCGCACGACGGTCAAGGCCGCCGCCGCCAAGAAGTCGGCCGCCAAAAAGGCCACGGCGAAGAAGGCCACCGCGACCGCCAAGAAGACCGCGCCCGCCAAGAAGACCACGGCGAAGAAGGCCACCGCCACGGCGAAGAAGGCCACGCCGGCCGCGAAGAAGGCGGCCACGGCGAAGAAGGCCACCGCGACCGCCAAGAAGACCGCGCCCGCCAAGAAGGCCACGGCGAAGAAGGCGCCCGCGAAGAAGACCACGGCGCGCACCACCACGGCCAAGAAGGCCACCGCACGCAAGAAGTGAGACCGGGCAACCGCTCGCTTCGAGGAAACGCGCCGGGCCGGGCTCCCCTCCGGGGGAGCCCGGCCCGCGGGCTGTCCGGGACCCGTTTCGCCCCTCGCGCGGTCCGCGACCCCCGTACGGTCTAGAACGTCTGCAGCGTCACCAGCGTGATCCGCAGGGCGGCGCCCTGACCCTCGCCCTCGATCCGCACCCGCTGCCCCGGACGCAGCAGCAGCAGGCCGCCCGCGTCGAAGGCCGGGGCGTCGAACCCCACCGGGGTGCCGTCGTCCAGCAGCACACTGCCGGTCCGGGTCTCGGGGTCGTACGTGTACGAGGTCGCCTGCATGGGCGGCAGCCTATCGGTCCGGCGTCAGGGCCTCGCGTTTGAATCAGGGCCGGGCCCGCGGGCTCCGGCACGCGCATCCGCGGCGTTGTCGTCACTCACCGACGCTCCGCGCTGCCTCAATCCTCCGCCTTGCAGCTGCACGCACCGGAGCCCGCTCCCTGATCCGGCCTGACCCAAACGCGAGGCCCCATGGCCGGCGCGAGAGCGAGCCGCTCCGTGTGCGGCCCCGTCCCGAGGGCCAGGGCCACCGCCAGGTCCTCGCCCGTATCCACGTCCCGGCGCACCGAGTCGACGCCGGGCAGCGTTATTTCCACCGCGCCCGAAGCGAGGTGCCGGGCGGCGGAGGGGCCGCCGAAAGCGGGGCGCAATTCCGTGTCCCCGGCGCAGGACAGAAATGTCGTTCCGATTCCCGCCGCGTCACGGAGAAATGCCCTGGGAAAAGTGGAGGCAAAATCGAGCACGCGAGCCAATTCGCCGGCGCGCAGAGCCGGCAGATCCGCGTTGAGGGCCGCCACCGGGGCGGCGGGCGTGAGGGCCCGCACCGAACGGGCCCCGTACGCCAGCGCGGCGTTGAGCCCGGCAGCCGGAAGGTCCGCCACGATCCGCGCGCCGAGCGCCGAAAGGGCCGCGCCGGCCGCCTGATCGCCCGTGACGACCACCACATCCCGCACCCGGTCACAGGAGAGCGCCGCCGCCACCGTGTCCTGGGCGAAGGCCAGCGCCAGGCGCGGCCGGGCGAGCTCGCCCGCGGCCCGCCCCAGGCGGCTCTTGGCCCGCGCGAGCGGCTTCAGCGGAACGACCAGGGACCAGGACCCCGCCGGATCGGTGTTCGTGGCGATCTCCCCCTCCGTGACCATGAGGACTTATTCTCGCCTGCCGGTACGACAACCCGGAGGTCCGGGCCCGGGAGTGAGGCGTACGGTGTTCTCGACAGAGGAGGGGCCTGGGGCGAGACTTGACCGTCGGTAGCCGGTAACAGGTCGAGAGTTCCGATGAGGTCCTTAGAGGAAGGTGTCCGAGTGTCCCGCCGCAGAATCGGCTTCTGGTACCGCCTGGCGGCGGTTATCGCCAAGCCGCCATTGGTGGTTCTGTTCAAGCGCGACTGGCGGGGGATGGAACACATTCCGGCCGGCGGCGGATTCATCACCGCCGTCAATCACAACTCCTATCTGGACCCGCTCTCCTACGCGCACTTCCAGTACAACACCGGACGCGTGCCCCGGCTCCTGGCCAAGGCCGGCCTCTTCCGCACCCCCTTCGTCGGGATGATGCTGCGCGGCACCGGCCAGATCCCCGTCTACCGCGAGACGACCAACGCGCTGGACGCCTTCCGGGCCGCCGTCGACGCCATCGAGCGCGGCGAGTGCGTCGCCTTCTACCCCGAAGGCACCCTCACCCGCGACCCCGACATGTGGCCGATGGCCGGCAAGACCGGCGCGGCCCGGGTCGCGCTGATGACCAGGGCCCCGGTCATCCCGGTCGCCCAGTGGGGCGCGAACCTCGCGATGCCGCCGTACGCCAAGGAGAACAAGCTCCAGCTGTTCCCCCGCAAGACGCTGACGGTCCAGGCGGGTCCGCCCGTCGACCTCAGCCGTTTCTACGATGTCGAGCCGACGCCCGACGTCCTGCGCCAGGCGACCGAGGTCATCATGGCCGCGATCACCAGCCAGCTGGAGGACGTCCGCGGGGAGAAGGCCCCCGCCGAGCTCTACGATCACCGCAAAGCCCGTGCTGAACAACGGCGCAGGGCGCAGGGAAAGGGATCCACGTGACGCACCCCGTAAAAGCAGCCGTCTTCGGAACCGGCTCATGGGGTACGGCGTTCGCCGTGATCCTCGCCGACGCGGGCTGCGAGGTCACCCTCTGGGGACGCCGCGCCGAGGTCGCCGAGACCGTCAACACCACGCACACCAACCCGGACTACCTGGCGGGCATCGAGCTCCCCGCCTCGATCCGCGCCACCACCGACCCCGCCGAGGCCCTGCGCGGCGCCGAGTTCGCCTTCCTCGTCGTGCCCTCCCAGACACTGCGCGCCAACCTCGCCGCCTGGGCCCCGCACCTGGAACCCGACACCGTCCTGGTCTCCCTGATGAAGGGCGTCGAGCTGGGCACCGCCGAACTGATGAGCGAGGTGATCGCGGACGTCACCAAGGTCTCCGCCGACCGCATCGCCGTCGTCTCCGGACCCAACCTCGCCAAGGAGATCGCCGAGCGCCGCCCCGCCGCCGCCGTCGTCGCCTGCGCCGACGAGTCCGTCGCCCAGCGCCTCCAGGCCGCCTGCCACACCCCGTACTTCCGGCCGTACACCAACACCGACGTCGTCGGATGCGAGCTCGGCGGTGCCGTGAAGAACGTCATCGGCCTCGCCGTCGGCATCGCGGACGGCATGGGGCTCGGCGACAACACCAAGGGCTCCCTCATCACCCGGGGCCTCGCCGAGACCACCCGGCTGGGCGTGGCCATGGGTGCCGACCCGCTGACGTTCTCCGGACTCGCGGGCCTGGGCGACCTGGTGGCCACCTGCTCCTCGCCGCTCTCCCGCAACCACACCTTCGGCACCAACCTCGGCCGCGGCATGACGCTCCAGGAGACGATCGCCGTCACCAAGCAGACCGCCGAAGGCGTCAAGTCCTGCGAATCGGTCCTCGACCTGGCCCGACGCCACGGCGTCGACATGCCCATCACGGAGACCGTCGTCTCCATCGTCCACGAGGGCAAGTCACCGGTCGTCGCCGTCAAGGAGCTGATGTCGCGGAGCGCCAAGGCCGAGCGGCGCTGACTCCTCCCTTACCAGCAGGTACGCTCATCGCGATATGAGCAGCGAGAACCTCCCCCAGAGCCCTGAGCGCCCCGAGAGCCCTGAGCAGCAGCGCCGCAAGCCGCGTGTGGCTGTCGTGTTCGGCGGCCGCAGCTCCGAACACGGCATCTCGGTCGTCACGGCCGGCGCCGTCATGAAGGCCATCGACCGGACGAAGTACGACGTCCTGCCGATCGGCATCACGACGGACGGCCGCTGGGCGCTGACCGCGGACGATCCCGAACGCATGGCCATCGCCGACCGCAAGGTCCCCGACGTGGACCGGCTCACCGAGTCCACCGAGGGAAGCGTCGTGCTCTCCGTGGACCCGAGCAGCCGCGAGGTCGTCTACACCGAGCCCGGCTCGGTGCCCAAGGCGCTCGGCGAGGTCGACGTCGTCTTCCCCGTCCTGCACGGCCCGTACGGCGAGGACGGCACCCTCCAGGGGCTGCTCGAACTCTCCGGTGTGCCGTACGTCGGCGCGGGCGTCCTCGCCTCCGCCGTCGGCCAGGACAAGGAGTACATGAAGCGCGTCTTCCTCTCCTTCGGGCTCCCGGTCGGACCGTACGAGGTCGTCCGGCCCCGAGAGTGGGACCGCGACCCCGCCGCCGTACGCAAGCGGATCGTGGACTTCGCCGGTGAGCACGGCTGGCCGCTCTTCATCAAGCCCGCGCGCGGCGGCTCCTCGATGGGCATCACCAAGGTCGACGACCTCTCCGGCCTCGACGCGGCGATCGAGGAGGCCCGCCGCCACGACCCCAAGTTCCTGGTGGAGTCGCTGCTGCGCGGCCGCGAGATCGAGTGCGGCGTGCTGGAGTTCGAGGACGGCCCGCGCGCCAGCGTGCCCGCCGAGATCCCGCCGGTCACCGCGCACGAGTTCTACGACTTCGAGGCGAAGTACATCGACTCCGCCGCCGGTCTGGTGCCCGCGCCGCTCACCGCGGAGGAGACCGCCGAGGTCCAGCGGCTCGCCGTCGCCGCCTTCGACGCCACCTCCTGCGAAGGGCTGGTGCGCGCCGACTTCTTCCTCACCGAGGACGGCACCTTCGTCATCAACGAGATCAACACCCTGCCGGGCTTCACCCCGATCTCCATGTACCCGCGCATGTGGCAGGAGAGCGGCGTGAGCTACCCGGAACTGGTCGACCGGCTGATCCAGGCCGCGTTGACCCGCTCCACCGGACTGCGCTGAGAGACCCGGAAGGCCGGGACGGCGGTGGCCGTCCCGGCCTTCGGCCATGGGGCATCCGTCTTCGGGGACGGGGGAGCGCCGCAGCGCAGTACGATCGCCCCGTCAGCGCGCGGAGAGCACGGTGCGGGGGCGGGAGAACCGCGGTCACAGTCCGCGCGTCCCGCGCGCGGCACCGGACGGGGGTCAGAGGTGGACGACCGGACAGGTCAGGGTGCGCGTGATGCCGTCCACCTGCTGCACTTTGGCGACCACCATGCGGCCGAGCGCGTCGACCGTGTCGGACTGGGCCCGCACGATCACGTCGTACGGACCGGTGACGTCCTCTGCCTGGATGACTCCCGGAATCTTGGAAATGGTCTCGGCGACGATCGACGCCTTGCCCACCTCGGTCTGGATGAGGATGTACGCCTGTACCACGGAACCTCCAGGGCGGCCACGAGGATCATGTGGGGGAAAGGGACGCCACGTTATCGCGTCGCCGAGGGTGACGGGGAGACCTATGGGCCGTGTGACGTCCACAGCGTGGCGTGCGGAGTGCGGAAGTTGACGTATCCCTTGACGGTACCGACGGTCCTCCCGACGGTACCGACAGCAGTGACGGCTCGCGACCGGGGGCCCGGACGGGTGTCCGGGGCGATAGATGAGAGGTGAGACTCGGTGAAGGGAACCGTGGGCGAGTTGGGGGAGTTCGGGCTCATCAGAGAGCTCACGTCCCGGCTCACCACCACTCCGGCGGTACGGCTGGGGCCCGGCGACGACGCCGCGGTCGTGGCCGCTCCCGACCGCAGGGTCGTGGCCAGTACGGACATCCTGCTGGAAGGGCGGCACTTCCGCCGCGACTGGTCGACGGCGTACGACGTCGGCCGCAAGGCGGCGGCGCAGAACCTCGCCGACATCGCCGCCATGGGCGCCGTGCCCACCGCGCTGCTCCTCGGCCTCGTCGTCCCCGCCGACCTCCCGGTCACCTGGGCCGCCGAGCTGATGGACGGGCTGCGGGACGAGTGCCAGGTGGCGGGCGCGGCCGTGGTCGGCGGCGATGTGGTCGGCGGCGACACCATCACCGTCGCCATCACCGCCCTCGGCGACCTGCGCAACCACGAACCGGTCACCCGCGCCGGCGCACGCCCCGGCGATGTCGTCGCCGTCACCGGCTGGCTCGGCTGGTCCGCCGCCGGGTACGCCGTGCTCTCCCGAGGCTTCCGCTCGCCCCGCGCCTTCGTCGAGGCCCACCGCCGCCCCGAACCGCCGTATCACGCGGGCCCCGCCGCCGCCGGACTCGGCGCCACCGCGATGACCGACGTCAGCGACGGCCTCGTCGCGGACCTTGGGCACATCGCCGAGGCCAGCAAGGTCCGGATCGACCTGCGCTCCGGCCTCATCGACATCCCCTCGCAGATGTCCGACATCGGCCAGGCCGTCGGCGTCGACCCGCTCCAGTGGGTGCTGACCGGAGGAGAGGACCACGCGATCGTGGCGACCTTCCCGCCCGACGCGAAGCTCCCCGCCCGCTGGAAGGTGATCGGCGAGGTCCTGAACCCCTCCGCCCTGCCCCAGGTCACCGTGGACGGGGCGCCCTGGACCAGCAAGGGCGGCTGGGACCACTTCGGCGCGATCGAGGACACCTACTAGGACGTCGCGGGAGAGCACAGGGCTCACGCGTGAACCTATGGCTCGCGCGTGCGCGTACTAGATTGCTGCGTATGCCCATACGTACCGCTGCACCGCCCCGCGTCCTCACCGTCGCCGGATCCGACTCCGGCGGCGGTGCGGGGATCCAGGCCGACCTGAAGACCATGCTCGCCCTCGGCGTCCACGGCATGAGCGTGCTCACCGCCGTCACCGCGCAGAACTCCCTCGGCGTCCAAGGCGCGTGGGAGCTGCCGGTGGACGCCGTCCGCGCCCAGTACCGCAGCGTCGTCGACGACATCGGCGTCCAGGCGGTGAAGACCGGAATGCTCGCCTCGGCCGCGCTCGTGGAGACCGTCGCCGAACTCCTCGCCGGGACCGACGCCCCGGTCGTCGTGGACCCGGTCGGCGTCTCCAAGCACGGCGACGCGCTGCTGGCCGCCGAGGCGCTCGACTCCGTACGGACGAAGCTGCTGCCCGTCGCCACGGTGGCCACCCCGAACCTGGATGAAGTGGCGCAGCTCACCGGCGTTCAGGTCACCGACGAGGACGGAATGCGCCGGGCCGCGGAAGAGATCCTCGCGTTCGGACCGAGGTGGGCGCTGATCAAGGGCGGGCACCTGCCCGGCGAGGCGGTCGACCTGCTCACCGACGGGAGCGCGGAACACTGGCTGCGCGCCCCCCGCCACGACAACCGGCACACCCACGGCACCGGCTGCACCCTCGCCTCCGCCATCGCCGCCGGGCTCGCGCTCGGCCAGGACGTGCCCACGGCGGTGGAGGGCGCGAAGGAGTACGTCACCGGCGCGATCCGGGCCGGATTCGCGCTCGGCGGCGGCATCGGCCCGGTCGACCACGGCTGGCGGACCCGTTCAGCCGGGTGACCGGCTCGCAGAGCACAGCAAAAAGCCGGTCCACCGAGGTGGACCGGCTTTTTGGGCAACCGGAAGGCTGCGCTACGACGGAGACGTCAGCGCGCGACCTTGCCGGCCTTGATGCACGAGGTGCAGACGTTGAGCCGCTTCGGCGTCCGACCGACCACGGCACGCACGCGCTGGATGTTGGGGTTCCAGCGACGGGACGTACGGCGGTGCGAGTGCGAAATGCTGTTGCCGAAGCTCGGCCCCTTGCCGCAAACGTCGCAGTTGGCAGCCACGGGTCACTCCAAAGACTTCAGATGCACTTACAGTGAATTCCGGCGCGCCGGAATCATTGAATGAAGTGGCGGTACCGGAGGAATGGCCCGACTCTCATCGGGCAACCGAAGCAGCATACAACGCCTGCTTCGGAGATACGAAACTACCACGGGTTGGCCCACCGCCCTCCCGCCCCCTGTCCCTGCCCGGGCCCCGGCAGGCGGGCTAACCTGCGGTGCAGCCCGTTGCCACGGCCGCTTCAAGGAGGACCATCGGTGCCGCAGCTCCCCGACGATCTGGACGCCGTCGCGGTGCGCACCTGGTGCTCACTGGCCCTGGAGGCCCTGGGCAGGGAGCGCGCGGAGATCGACGCGATCAACGTCTATCCCATCGCCGACGGGGACACCGGCACCAACCTCTATCTGACCGTCGAGTCCGCCGCCGCGGCCGTCGAAGCCGTCTTCGCCGCCCATGAGACCGGCACCACCGCGCCCGCCACCGCCGACGCCGTACACGCCATGGCGCACGGCGCCCTGATCGGCGCGCGCGGCAACTCCGGCACGATCCTGGCCCAGCTGCTGCGCGGGATGGCCGGAGTGCTGGCCGACGGCGGTGACGCGGCCCATCTGCGCCTCGCCCTGACCCGGGCCGCCGCCGTCGCCCGGCAGGCCGTCGCCCACCCGGTGGAGGGGACGGTGCTGACCGTCGCCACGGCCGCCGCCGAGGCCGCGCAGGGCGAGGAGCGGGAGGTGCGCGCGGTGGTGAGCGCCGCGTACGAGGGGGCGCGCGCGGCGCTGGCGAGGACCCCGGAGCAGCTCGCCGTGCTCGGCCGGGCCGGGGTCGTGGACGCCGGAGGCCGCGGACTGGTGGCAGTCCTGGGCGCACTGGTGGAGGCGATGACCGGGCAGGCTCCGGTACGAGGGCCTCGTACCGGGACCGGGAAGGCGGCCGCGCCCGTGGACGGCGGGTCGGTGGTGGGGGTTCCGGTGGACGGCCTGCCTGCGGGGGAGAGGCCGCTCGACTGTCCCGAGGACGCGGACGGCGGGCCCGCCTTCGAGGTGATCTACCTCCTGGAGGCCCGCGACGAGCAGGTGGACCGGCTGCGGACCCGGCTCGACGCGCTCGGCGACTCCCTGGTCGTGGTCGGCGGCGACGGGCTCTGGCACGTGCACGTCCATGTCGACGACGCCGGGGCGGCCGTGGAGGCGGGCGTCGAGGCCGGGCGGCCGTACCGGATCCGGATCACCCACTTCGCCACCGAGAGCGGCCACGACGTCCGCGTCCAGGCCGAGCCGGCCCAGCGCGCGGTGGTCGTCGTGGTCCCCGGCGACGGCCTGGCCGGGCTCTGCACCGAGGCCGGCGCCACCAGCGTGATCGCCCGCCCCGGCGAACCCCCCGCCAGCGGGGAACTCGTCGACGCCATCCGCCGCGCCCACGCCCGCGAGGTGGTGCTGCTGCCCAACGACGCGGCCCTGCGCCACACCGCGGCCGCCGCCGCCGAACAGGCCAGGACCGAGGGGGTCCGGGTCGCGCTCGTCCCGACCCGCGCCGCCGTCCAGGGCATCGCCGCCCTCGCCGTCCACGAACCGGACCGCGGCTTCGACGAGGACGTGGTCGCCATGACCGCCGCCGCCGGCGCCACCCGCTACGCCGAACTGGCCGTCGCCGAGCACCGGTCGTGGACCATGGCGGGCGTCTGCCAGGCCGGGGACGTCCTCGGCCTGATCGACGGCGACGTGGCCGTGATCGGCGCCGACGTCCCGGCCACCGCCCGCACGGTGCTGGACCGGATGCTGGCGGCCGGTGGCGAACTGGTCACCCTGGTCCTCGGCGAGGACGTCCCGGACGCGTTGGCCGACGCGCTGGAGGAGTACGTACGCGAGGGCCACCTCGCCGTCGACACCGTGGTCTACCGGGGCGGCCACCAGCGCGCACCGCTGCTGATCGGCGTCGAGTAGCGGACCTACCGCCGTGCCCGGCCGACGGTTGTCAGTGCCGTGGTGTGCAATGGACCGCGTGTCCTCGTTCGATGAACCTCTGAAAAAGCTGCTCGGCGGAGCCACCGCGAAGGTGATGGCCGAACACCTCGACCTGCACACGGTCGGTGATCTGCTGCACCACTACCCGCGGCGGTACGAGGAGCGCGGCAAGCTGACCGCGCTGGCCGACCTCCCGCTGGACGAGCACGTCACGGTCGTCGCCCAGGTCGCCGACGCCCGGATCCTGATGTTCAACAACGGCCGGGGCAAGCGCCTGGAGGTCACCCTCACCGACGGCAGCGGCCGCCTCCAACTGGTCTTCTTCGGCCACGGCGTCCACAAGCCGCACAAGGAGCTGCTCCCGGGCCGCCAGGCGATGTTCGCGGGCAAGGTCTCCGTCTTCAACCGGAAGATGCAGCTGGCCCACCCTACGTACCAACTGCTCGACGCCTCCGACGCCGACGAGGCGACCGAGGCCGTGGACGCCTTCGCCGGACGGCTGTTGCCGATCTACCCGGCCTGCAAACAGCTCGACTCCTGGCGGATCGCCAAGGCCGTGGACGCCGTGCTGCCGAGCGCGCGGGACGCGGTGGACCCGCTGCCCGCCGCCCTGCGCGAGGGGCGCGGCTTCACACCGCTGCCCGAGGCCCTGCTGAAGGTCCACCGGCCGCAGACGAAGGCGGACATCGAGGACGCCAAGGCCCGGCTCAAGTGGGACGAGGCGTTCGTCCTCCAGGTCGCCCTGGCCCGCCGCCGGTACGCCGACACCCAGCTGCCCGCCGTGGCCCGCCGCCCGGTCGCCGACGGCCTGCTGGACGCGTTCGACGCCAAGCTGCCGTTCACCCTCACCGAGGGCCAGGAGAAGGTCAGCAAGGAGATCTTCGACGACCTGGCCACCGAGCACCCGATGCACCGCCTCCTCCAGGGCGAGGTGGGCAGCGGAAAGACGATGGTGGCCCTGCGCGCCATGCTCGCCGTGGTCGACGCGGGCGGCCAGGCCGCGATGCTCGCGCCCACCGAGGTCCTCGCGCAGCAGCACCACCGCTCGATCACCGAGATGATGGGCGAGCTGGCCGAGGGGGGCATGCTGGGCGGCTCGGACCGGGGCACCAAGGTCGTCCTGCTCACCGGCTCCATGGGCATGGCCGCCCGCCGCCAGGCGCTGCTGGACCTGGTCACCGGCGAGGCCGGAATCGTCATCGGCACCCACGCGCTGATCGAGGACAAGGTCCAGTTCCACGACCTGGGCCTGGTCGTCGTCGACGAACAGCACCGCTTCGGCGTCGAACAGCGCGACGCCCTCCGCTCCAAGGGCAAACAGCCGCCCCACCTCCTCGTCATGACCGCCACCCCCATCCCGCGCACGGTCGCGATGACGGTCTTCGGCGACCTGGAGACCTCCGTCCTGGACCAGCTCCCGGCCGGCCGCTCCCCGATCGCCAGCCATGTCGTCCCCGCCAAGGACAAGCCGCACTTCCTCGCCCGCGCCTGGGAGCGCGTCCGCGAAGAGGTGGAGAACGGCCACCAGGCGTACGTGGTCTGCCCCCGGATCGGCGACGACGCGGAGGAGGAGGGCAAGAAGGGCAAGGCCAAGAAGAAGGCCGCGGAGGACGAGCCGGAGAAGCGGCCGCCGCTCGCCGTTCTGGAGACCGCCGACGAGCTCCGCAAGGGCGCGCTGGCCGGGCTGAGCGTCGAGGTGCTGCACGGGCGGATGCACCCGGACGAGAAGGACGACGTCATGCGCCGGTTCGCCGCCGGTGACGTCGACGTCCTGGTCGCCACCACTGTCATCGAGGTCGGCGTCAACGTCCCCAACGCCACCGCCATGGTGATCATGGACGCCGACCGGTTCGGCGTCTCCCAGCTCCACCAGCTCCGCGGCCGCGTCGGCCGTGGCTCGGCGCCCGGGCTCTGCCTGCTGGTCAGCGAGGCCCACGAGGCGAGCCCCGCCCGCGCCCGCCTCTCCGCCGTCGCCGCCACGCTCGACGGCTTCGAGCTCTCCCGTATCGACCTGGAGCAGCGCCGCGAGGGCGATGTGCTCGGCCAGGCCCAGTCCGGGGTGCGCTCCTCGCTGCGGATGCTCACCGTCATCGACGACGAGGAGGTCATCGCCGCCGCCCGCGAGGAGGCCGTCGCGGTCGTCGCCGCCGATCCGGAGCTGGAGCACCTGCCGGAGCTGCGGACGGTGCTGGCCGCGCTGCTGGACAAGGACCGGGAGGAGTACCTGGACAAGGGCTGAGCGCACGGGGCCGCCCTGCCGGTGCGGGCCGCACGCCATATCGTGGACGGACAGCCCGTACCCGCCGCGTACGGACAGCCCGTACCCGTCGGCGTACGCAGGGCACGCGCCCGCCGCGAGCCCCCGCACACGCCCCCGACCCCGAGGACCCGACACCCATGACCCGCGTGATCGCCGGATCGGCCGGTGGACGCCGCCTGGCCGTACCGCCCGGCACCGGCACCCGCCCCACCTCCGACCGTGCGCGGGAGGGCCTCTTCTCCACCTGGGAGGCGCTGCTCGGCTCGCTCGAAGGCGTCCGCGTCGCCGATCTGTACGCCGGATCCGGTGCCGTCGGCCTCGAAGCGCTCTCGCGCGGCGCCGTTCACGCGCTGCTCGTCGAGGCGGACCAGAAGGCGGTGCGCACGGTCCGGGACAACGTCCGCACCCTCGGCCTGCCCGGCGCCGAGGTACGCACCGGCAAAGCCGAGCAGATCGTGACAGGACCCGCGCCCTCGGACCCGTACGACATCGTCTTCCTGGACCCGCCGTACGCCGTCACCGACGACGATCTTCGCGAGATCCTGCTCACACTCCGTGCTCAGGGGTGGCTCACGGACGATGCGCTCGTCACGGTGGAACGCAGCACCCGGGGCGGAGAATTCGGCTGGCCCGCCGGATTCGAGCCACTGCGGGCCCGTCGCTACGGCGAGGGAACGCTTTGGTACGGTCGCGCCGCCGCTACGTGCGAAGACGCACGATGACCGGACCGGAGAGCGAGGGAATCACAGTGCGCCGCGCCGTCTGTCCGGGGTCTTTCGACCCCATCACCAACGGACATCTCGACATCATCCAGCGAGCCTCCAGGCTGTACGACGTGGTGCACGTCGCGGTGATGATCAACCAGTCCAAGAAGGGGCTGTTCACCGTCGACGAGCGGATCGACCTGATCCGCGAGGTCACCGCCGGCTTCGGCAACGTCGAGGTCGAGTCCTTCCACGGCCTGCTGGTCGACTTCTGCAAACAGCGGGAGATCCCGGCGATCGTGAAGGGCCTGCGAGCCGTCAGCGACTTCGACTACGAGCTACAGATGGCCCAGATGAACAACGGCCTCTCGGGCGTCGAGACGCTCTTCGTGCCGACCAACCCGACGTACAGCTTCCTGTCGTCCTCGCTGGTCAAGGAGGTCGCGACCTGGGGCGGCGACGTCTCCCACCTGCTGCCGCCCACCGTCCACGAGGCGCTCACGAAGCGGCTGGGCGAGCGCTGAGAACCTGACGGGCCGTCACCAGGTGTCGGGCGGTGGCCGACTGGCCTTACAGTCGTCCCGTCCGTCTCCAACGGAGCAGCAGCTTCAACAGAGCAGCAGAGAGTGGCGAGCACACGGTGGACGTGCAGAAGAAGCTCGACGAGATCGTCGAAGCGGTCGGGAACGCCCGCGCCATGCCCATGTCGGCCTCGTGCGTGGTCAACCGCGCCGAGCTGCTCGCCATGCTCGAAGAGGTGCGCGAGGCCCTGCCCGGCTCCCTCGCCCACGCCCAGGAGCTGATCGGTGGCCAGGAGCAGTTCGCCGAGCAGGCCCGCCAGGAGGCCGACCGGATCATCCAGTCCGCCCATGCCCAGCGCTCCTCGCTGATCGCCGAGACCGAGATCGCCCGCCAGTCGCAGAGCGAGGCCGACCGGATCCTCTCCGAGGCCCGCCGCGAGGCCGAGGAGGTCCGCGCCGAGGCCGACGACTACGTCGACAGCAAGCTCGCCAACTTCGAGGTCGTCCTCACCAAGACCATCGGCTCCGTCGACCGCGGCCGCGAGAAGCTCCTCGGCCGGGGCCAGGGCCTGGACGAGCAGGGCTACGAGGACCCCGACTTCACCGAGGCCCCCGAGCGCAGCGCCGACCCCGAGACGCTGAAGCAGCGGGCCGACGCGTACGTGGACGCCAAGTTCGGCGCCTTCGAGGCGGTCCTCGCCAAGACCCTGGAAGCGGTCGGCCGGGGCCGCCAGAAGCTGCACGGCCGGGTCGCCTCCGACGACCTCGGGGCCCACATGGCCGCCCAGGACGCGGCGGGCGCCCAGGGCCACACCAGCGACGCCGACTACCTGGCCGGCCTCGCCGAGCTGGCCACGCCGGAGCCGCCGCAGGCGCCTGCGCAGCCGCTCTACCAGGAGCAGCCGCAGCACGCTCAGGCCGAGCCGGGCTACGCGCAGCCGGAGTACGGACAGGCCGAGTACGCGCAGGCGTCGTACGGCTACCAGGAGCAGCAGGCGCAGGACCCGTACGGCTACCAGCAGGTGCCGGATCCGTACGCGGCCTACCAGCAGCCCGCCTACGACCCGAACCAGTACGCGCAGCAGCAGCCGCAGCAGGCCCAGCCCGACTACGGCTGGCAGCAGCAGCCCCAGGTGCCCGCCCAGCAGAACCAGGGCGCACTGGACGAGACCAGCCTCTTCGACACCAGCATGATCGACCTGGAGCAGCTGCGCCGCTACGAAGAGGGCCGCTGACCGCAGGGGCTCCGGCCAGGGGCTCGGGGAAGGTTCTGGGCCGATTGGGTGCTGAGCGGTCCGTCCAGTATCCTGAATCCTCGGTCGCACATAGGTCCGCGATCTCGGCTGCCCGCTTCGTCTGCGAATCGGGACGATTTGACTCCGGACCGTAGACGGTGACCCCTCCCCTCAGCAGCAAGCGCGACACCCATGATCCGAAAGCAGGAGAAGCCCTGAACGGCAACCTCGACCACCGCAACCCTCTCGTGTTCGATACGCGCGAGCTGGGTCGGCGTCCTGGTGCCATGAAGCGGCTCTCCCGCACGGTGGACGCACCCGGTTCACCGGTCCTCGGGATCGACGGCGTCATCGGTGTGCCGGAAGGCGCGCCGCTGGAGCTGGACCTCCGGCTGGAGTCGGTCATGGAAGGGGTCCTCGTCACAGGGACCGCCCGTGCGAGCGCCGAGGGAGAGTGCGTAAGGTGTCTGGAGCCGCTGACCGTCGAGGTCGACGCGGATTTCCAGGAGATGTTCTCGTACCCTGACGCCGATGACCGGGGCCGCCCTGCGGACCCGGCCGACGACGCCGAGGACGACGAGGACAGGTTCTTCCTCGAGGACGGCTTGTTCGACCTCGAGTCAGTGCTGCGTGACGCGGTAGTGCTCGCACTGCCCATGCAGCCGGTGTGCAAGGAGACCTGTGCCGGTCTGTGTTCCGAATGCGGAATCAGGCTGGACGAGAACCCGGACCACCACCACGACGCCGTCGACATCCGTTGGGCGGCACTGCAAGGACTCGCCGAGACCGTTCAGGACGGCGAGAAGGACAACATGGGCGGCGCCGAACCTGGCGTCGACGAGAAGCAGGAGAAGTAGCCGTGGCTGTTCCGAAGCGGAAGATGTCGCGCAGCAACACGCGCCACCGCCGGTCGCAGTGGAAGGCTGCGGTCCCCACCCTGGTTTCGTGCGAGCGTTGCCAGGAGCCGAAGCTCCAGCACATTGCGTGCCCGAGCTGCGGCACCTACAACAAGCGCCAGGTCCTCGAGGTCTGAGCGGCTGGTGAGAGGCCCGATGTCTGAGTTGTCCAGCGCCAAGAAGCAGGCAGACAACGTCAACACAGCCTCGTCCCACACGCTTCTGGAAGGGCGGCTCGGGTATCACCTCGAGTCCGCCCTTCTGGTGCGTGCGCTGACCCACCGTTCGTACGCGTACGAGAACGGCGGTCTGCCCACCAACGAGCGGCTCGAATTCCTCGGGGATTCGGTGCTCGGCCTGGTGGTCACGGACACGCTGTACCGCACCCACCCCGACCTGCCCGAAGGCCAGCTGGCCAAGTTGCGGGCCGCGGTGGTCAACTCGCGGGCGCTTGCGGAAGTGGGCCGCGGCCTCGAACTCGGCTCCTTCATCCGGCTCGGCCGCGGTGAAGAGGGCACGGGTGGCCGGGACAAGGCTTCCATCCTCGCCGACACACTGGAAGCAGTGATCGGCGCGGTCTATCTCGACCAGGGCCTCGGCGCGGCCTCGGAGCTGGTCCACCGGCTCTTCGACCCGCTGATCGACAGGTCCTCGAACCTCGGTGCCGGCCTGGACTGGAAGACCAGCCTCCAGGAGCTCACCGCGAGCGAGAGCCTCGGAGTCCCCGAGTACCTCGTCACGGAGACCGGCCCGGACCACGAGAAGACCTTCACTGCTGCTGCTCGCGTCGGTGGTGTCTCGTACGGCACCGGCACCGGCCGTAGCAAGAAGGAAGCGGAGCAGCAGGCGGCCGAGTCCGCCTGGCGTGAGATCAGCGCCGCCGCTGAGGCACGGCAGGCCGCGGAGAAGTCCGCCGCGGCCGACGGAGGGGCCGCCGACACCCCTGCCGACCCGTCGCCCGATACGGACGCCGCTCCGGCCTGAAGCAGAACCCCGAACCCCTCGGTGCGCACGCGCACCGAGGGGTTCTCCCTGTCCCGGGGAGCCGGTCCCGCGCCCCCGTACTACCGTCGTCGTGTCTGGAGTGGTGCACCGTGCCCGAGCTGCCCGAGGTCGAAGTCGTACGCCGGGGCCTGGAGCGCTGGGTCAGCGGCCGGACCGTCACCGAGGTCGAGGTCCTGCACCCGCGCTCGGTCCGCCGGCATCTGGCGGGCGGGGTCGACTTCGCGGCCCGGCTGCGCGGGGTCCGGTTCGGTACGGCGATGCGGCGCGGCAAGTACCTCTGGGTGCCGATCGACGAGGCCGCCTCCTCCTTGCTGGGCCACCTCGGCATGAGCGGCCAGCTGCTGGTGCAGCCCACGGACGCGCCCGACGAGAAGCACCTGCGGATCCGGCTGCGGTTCGACGACGCGCTCGGCACCGAGCTCCGCTTCGTCGACCAGCGCACGTTCGGCGGGCTCTCGCTCCACGACCTCACCGCCGACGGCCTGCCCGACACCATCGCGCACATCGCCCGGGACCCGCTCGACCCGCTCTTCGACGACGCCGCGTTCCACACGGCCCTGCGCCTGCGCCGTACGACGGTCAAGCGCGCGCTCCTGGACCAGTCGCTGATCAGCGGCGTCGGCAACATCTACGCGGACGAGGCGCTCTGGCGGTCCAAGCTCCACTACGACCGGCCGACCGCCACCCTCACCCGACCCAAGTCCGCCGAGCTGCTCGGCCACGCCCGGGACGTCATGAACGCGGCCCTCGCCCAGGGCGGCACCAGCTTCGACAGCCTGTACGTCAACGTGAACGGCGAGTCCGGCTACTTCGACCGGTCGCTCGACGCGTACGGCCGGGAGGGCGAGCCGTGCCGCCGCTGCGGGACACCGATGCGCCGCCGCGCCTGGATGAACCGCTCCAGCTACTTCTGCCCGCGCTGTCAGCGGCCGCCGCGCGCCTCGTCGTAACGCGTCCGGGCGGCGAGTACGTCGTCCATCCGGCCCTCGACGAGATGGATCAGCCCGAGGAGCCTGTCCGCGACCTCGCGGCCGAGCGGGGTCAGCTCGTAATCCACCCGTGGCGGGTTGACCGGCTGCGCCTCCCGCAGGACGAGGCCGTCGCGCTCCAGGGCGTGCAGCGTCTGGGAGAGCATCTTCTCGCTGACCCCGTCGACCCGGCGGCGCAGCTCGTTGAACCGGAGGCTCTCCTCGTACAGCGCGCCCAGCGTCAGACTGCCCCAGCGGCCGGTGGCGTGCTCCAGCGTGGAGCGTGAGGGGCACTGCCGGGAGAAGACGTCGAAGGCGAGATCGTCCGTGTCGCTGGCCATGTCAACAGCTTACGCCCGTACAGCGCTCACCTTGAGGGAGCGCTGTACGGGCGTAAGCGGTGGTCGGGTACCCGCGCCTGTGCGGGTCAGAAGCCGAAGTTCTGGACCCACCACGGGCCGCCGGAGCCCTCGTGGATGCCGATGCCGATGGTCTTGTAGTCGCAGTTGAGAATGTTCGCGCGGTGGCCTTCGCTGTTCATCCAGCCGTCCATCACGGCCTGGGCGTCGGCCTGGCCGCGGGCGATGTTCTCCGCGCCGAGCCCCTGGACACCGGCCTGCGCGGCCCGGTCCCAAGGGGTGTCGCCGTCCGGGTCGGTGTGGTCGAAGAAGCCGCGGGCCGCCATGTCCTCGCTGAAGTTCTGCGCGAGCGAGGTGAGTGCGGTGCTGGTGGTCAGCGGGGAGCAGCCGACCTTCGCGCGCTCCTGGTTCACCAGGGCCAGCACCTCGGCGCGGGCGGAGGTGTCGGAGGGCGAGGGGGCGGGCTTCTTGCTGGGCGGCGGCGGGGCCACGGTCTTCTTCGGCGGGGCCGGGGCCTTGGCCGCCGGGGCGGTGCTCTTCTCCGGGGCCGCGGTGGGCGCCTTCGACTCCTTGGACGGCGTGGCGGCCGGCTTCTCGGAGGGCGTCACGGAGGAGGGCGCGGCCGACTTCGAGGGGCTCTTCGAGGCGCCGGTGGAGGGCGACTTGGAAGGGGTCGTGGAGGGCGACTCCGAGGCGGCCTTCGACGGGGCCTCGGGGCGCTCGCTGCCCCGGCTGGCGGGGGAGGAGGAACGGTCGGCCGGGGCGCTGGAGCCGCCCTGCTGCGTCAGCAGGTCCGGTGCGCCGCCGGTGCGCACCTGGTCGGCGGCGGTGGAGCCGCCCGAGGTGTAGGTGTCGCCGCCGGGGAGCAGGCCCGAGGCGACGGCGACCGCGCCGACCGCCATCGCGGCCGAGGCGCCGAGGAGTCCGGTGCGCACGGGCACCGCGGACTTCTTCTTCCGGCGCGTGCCCCGGTGCCGCGAAGCCGCTCCGGCCGCGGGCTCTTCAGCGGCGGGGCCTGCGGCGGATCGTCGGTGGCGTCCCATGCGCTGTGCCTTCCTGATGCTCCGGACGTCGCATCGACGTCACCCGATCACCGGTCGGTTCACCGGTCGATCTTGGTCCCCGTGCTCACCCGAACGAGTGAGGCTATTGCGACGGGACTGTACGCCATGGCTCAAAGGGGCCGCCGTGCTCTTGGAGCAATTGGCCGGTTAGCGTTCGGGCATGAACGAAGAGGCACGGCTGGTCATCTGGGTACGCGGCCGAGTACAGCAAGTAGGCTTCCGCTGGTTCACCAGGGCAAATGCTTTGGAGATCGGCGGACTCGTGGGCTTTGCACTGAATCTCGACGACGGCCGGGTGCAGGTGGTCGCCGAAGGATCACGTGACAATTGCCACCGTCTGCTGGATTGGCTGCGCTCCGCCGACACACCCGGACGCGTGGACGGAGTCACTGAGATCTGGGACACCCCGCGCGGCGGTTACGACGGATTCGCCATCCGCTGACAGAGGCTCGCGCGGGCGCCCTCGATCCGCTCGGTGAACGCACCGGAGCGAACGGTCACGGTCCGGCCCGCCGGACCCTCGCACCCGAAATGACCTGCGAAAGGACCGCCCGGCGACCGATGGTTGCCAGATGCGGAATGTCGTGCAAGGCTGCGGCATTGACGAAGATCCTCACCCCCGTCGGGGTCCCGCAGGAGAGTCGCGCCGCATGATCATCCGGCCGCGCGCCCCCGGGACGCCTGGCTCCCCAGGGTGTGATCGTGTTGACCGTCAAACTTTTTGGTGAGACGCTGAAAACCCCGCGCACCTTAGCTGTTCGGTAGAGCTGATATGCAGCAGAACCGCAGTGGTGACAGAGCCCTGCCGAGCACCGCGGGTGCGATCCCCTGACGACCCACACCGCATCGGTCGGTCACTCATTGTGGAGGACCATCCATCATGGCAAAGGCGCTTCTCGGTTACGTCGGCGGTTCCGACCCGCGACTCCTCGCCGAGATGCGACGGCTCCAGCAGCGCGTCCAGGACCTGGAATCCGAGCTCAACCGGATCCAGGACGAGAACGACGCGCTCAACGCCGCCGCTCAGCACCAGGAATCGTTGCTCGACAGCATCGACATCGACGTACCCCAGGGCGAGCCCGCGCTGACCTGACCGGTGGCCCCATCGGGCCGGTCGGGCTGAGCAGTGCTCATCAGCCTCGGAACATCTCTTCATAGCTGATCCGTCCTGCGTCACGGATCGCCGTCCCCGGACGACCGGGTCCCTGACCGACAGGGACGCCTGTGTCCGGACACCGGTAGCGCTTCCGCTCGGTTGCCGTGGCGATACGTCGTGCAGGACCGCACGGATCGTTCAACAGGATCACGCACCAGGATCCTCGCACCAAGATCTACAGGGACGCCTCGGCGTCCCTTTTTTCTTTGCCCGGACCCCCCGGCCCCCGCCGTACCCCCCTCGCTTACCGTCTGATGTGCCCTGCACCTTCATCACCGAAACCGAGAGGGAAAGGTAGAGTCCGGCGGCGTGCACCTCAAGGCCCTGACCCTGCGTGGTTTCAAATCGTTCGCGTCCGCCACCACCCTGCGGTTCGAACCGGGGATCACCTGTGTCGTCGGCCCCAATGGGTCGGGGAAATCCAATGTGGTCGACGCCCTCTCCTGGGTCATGGGAGAACAGGGAGCCAAATCCCTGCGCGGCGGCAAGATGGAAGACGTGATCTTCGCCGGGACGACCGGGCGGCCTCCGCTCGGCCGCGCCGAAGTCTCGCTGACCATCGACAATTCCGACGGCGCACTGCCCATCGAGTACGCCGAAGTGACGATCACGCGGATCATGTTCCGTAATGGCGGCAGTGAATACCAGATCAATGGTGACACCTGCCGGCTGCTGGACATCCAGGAACTCCTCTCCGATTCCGGTATCGGCCGCGAGATGCACGTCATCGTGGGCCAGGGCCAGTTGGACTCCGTCCTGCACGCCGACCCGATGGGCCGCCGGGCCTTCATCGAGGAGGCCGCGGGTGTCCTCAAGCACCGCAAGCGGAAGGAGAAGGCGCTCCGCAAGCTGGACGCGATGGGCGCCAACCTGGCCCGCGTCCAGGACCTCACCGACGAACTGCGCCGCCAGCTCAAGCCGCTCGGCCGGCAGGCCGCCGTCGCCCGCCGGGCCGCCGTCATCCAGGCAGACCTGCGCGACGCCCGCCTACGGCTCCTCGCGCACGACCTGGTGACCCTGCGGGACGCGCTGCGCGACGAGATCGCCGACGAGGCCGAGCTGAAGAAGCGGAAGGACGCGGCGGAGGCCGAGCTGAAGGCCGCGCTGGCCCGGGAGGCGGAGCTGGAGGGCGAGGTGCGGCGCCTGGCGCCGAGGCTCCAGCGCGCCCAGCAGACCTGGTACGAGCTGTCGCAGCTGGCCGAACGCGTACGCGGCACGGTCTCGCTGGCCGACGCCCGCGTCAGGAGCGCCACGGAGGCCCCTGCCGAGGAGCGCCGGGGCCGTGACCCCGAGGACCTGGAGCGCGAGGCCGCCCGCATTCGCGAGCAGGAGGCGGAGTTGACGGCGGCTTTGGAGGCGGCCGAACACGCGCTGGAGGACACCGTCGCCCACCGCGCCGACCTGGAGCGCGAGCTGGCCGCCGAGGAACGCCGGCTCAAGGACGCCGCCCGCGCCATCGCGGACCGCCGTGAAGGGCTGGCCCGCCTGAACGGCCAGGTCAACGCCGCCCGCAGCCGCGCCGGTTCGGCGCAGGCGGAGATCGACCGGCTGGCCGCGTCGCGCGACGAGGCCCAGGAGCGCGCGGTGACCGCCCAGGAGGAATACGAGCAGCTCAAGGCCGAGGTCGAGGGCCTGGACGCGGACGACGAGGAGCTGACCGCCCGCCATGAGGAGGCCAAGCGGGCGCTGGCCGAGGCCCAGGCCGCCCACGGCACCGCCCGCGAGGAGGCGACGGCCGCCGAGCGCAGGCGGGCGGCGGTCGCGGCGAGGCACGAGGCGCTGGCCCTGGGGCTGCGCCGCAAGGACGGTACGGGAGCGCTGCTCGGTGCCCGGGACCGGCTGGCGGGCCTGCTGGGTCCGGCCGCCGAACTGCTCACGGTCCGGGCCGGCTACGAGGTCCCGGTCGCCGCCGCACTCGGCGCGGCGGCGGACGCGGTGGCGGTGACGGACCCGGCCACGGCCGCCGAGGCGATCCGCCTGCTCCGGGACCGGGACGCGGGGCGCGCGGCGATGCTGTTGGGCGGCGGTTCGGCGGAGAGCGCCGGGTCCGGTCAGGTACCGGGGCAGGGTCGCGAGTTCGTCCGGGACGAGACTCCTGGGGCGGCCCCCGGCCCGCTGCCCGCACAGGGCGGCACACCCGGCGGTGCGGGGTCCGCGCCCGACGGCGCTGACGTCCTCGCGCTGCCGCACGGCCGCACCGGAGCCGTCGCCGATCTCCTCACCACCAACGCCCCCGCCGTCGTCGATCTCCTCACCGGCCCCGCGCCCCTCATGGACGCCGTCCGCCGCCTCGTACGGGACACCGTCGTCGTCCCCACCCTGGAGGACGCCGAGGCGCTCGTCGCCGCGCACCCCGGGCTCACCGCCGTGACCGGTGAAGGGGACGTGCTCTCCGCGCACTTCGCGCACGGCGGGTCCGCCGGGGCGCCCAGCCTCCTGGAGGTGCAGGCCTCCGTGGACGAGGCCGCCGCCGAGCTGGCCGAGCTGGCCGTGCGGTGCGAGGAGCTGGCGCAGGCGCAGCGGCTGGCGGGGGAGCGGCGCACGGAAGGGGCCGCGCTCGTCGAGGAGCTGGGGGAGCGGCGGCGGGCGGCGGAGCGGGAGAAGTCGGGCATCGCCCAGCAGCTCGGCCGGCTCGCCGGGACGGCCCGGAGCGCGGCGGGCGAGGCCGAGCGGATGACCGCCTCCGCCGCCCGCGCCCAGGAAGCGCTGGAGCGGGCGGTGGAGGAGGCGGAAGAGCTGGCGGAGCGGCTGCTGGTGGCCCAGGAGGCGCCGGTGGAGGAGGAGCCCGACACCTCCGTACGGGACCGGCTCGCCGCCGACGGTGCCAACGCGCGACAGACCGAGATGGAGGCCCGGCTCCAGGCCCGTACGCACGAGGAACGCGTCAAGTCGCTGGCCGGACGCGCCGACGGGCTCGACCGGGCCGCCCGCACCGAACGTGAGGCCCGCGCCCGCGCCGAGCAGCGCCGGGCCCGGCTGCGCCACGAGGCGGCCGTGGCCTCCGCCGTCGCCTCGGGCGCCCGTCAGCTGCTGGCGCACGTCGAGGTCTCCCTCGTACGGGCCGACCAGGAACGCACCTCGGCCGAGGCGGCGAAGGGAGAGCGGGAGCGCGAGCTGGCCGCCGAGCGGGGCCGGGGCCGCGACCTCAAGGGCGAGCTGGACAAGCTCACCGACTCCGTCCACCGCGGCGAGGTGCTCGGTGCCGAGAAGCGGCTGCGCATCGAACAGCTGGAGACGAAGGCGTTGGAGGAGCTGGGCGTGGAGCCGGCCGGGCTCGTCTCCGAGTACGGCCCGGACCAGCTCGTGCCGCCGTCGCCGCCCGCCGAGGGCGAGGAGCTGCCGGAGGACCCGGAGCACCCCCGTAACCTGCCGAAGGCGTATCTCCGCACCGAACAGGAGAAGCGGCTGCGGTCGGCCGAACGGGCGTACCAGCAACTCGGGAAGGTGAATCCGCTCGCCCTGGAGGAGTTCTCGGCGCTGGAGGAACGGCACAAGTTCCTCTCCGAGCAGCTCGAAGACCTGAAGAAGACCCGGGCCGATCTGCTCCAGGTGATCAAGGAGGTCGACGAGCGGGTGGAGCAGGTGTTCACCGAGGCGTACCGGGACACCGCCCGCGAGTTCGAAGGCGTCTTCGCGCGGCTCTTCCCGGGCGGCGAGGGGCGGCTGCTCCTGACCGACCCGGAGAACATGCTCGCCACCGGAGTGGACGTGGAGGCCCGTCCGCCGGGCAAGAAGGTGAAGCGGCTCTCGCTGCTCTCGGGCGGTGAGCGGTCCCTGACGGCCGTGGCGTTGCTGGTCTCCATCTTCAAGGCCCGCCCCAGTCCCTTCTATGTGATGGACGAGGTCGAGGCCGCGCTCGACGACACCAACCTGCAGCGGCTGATCCGGATCATGGAGGAGCTCCAGGAGAGCTCCCAGCTGATCGTCATCACCCATCAGAAGCGGACGATGGAGGTCGCCGACGCGCTGTACGGCGTCTCCATGCAGGGTGACGGCGTGTCGAAGGTGATCAGTCAGCGGCTCCGCTGACCCGGTCGGCGCAGCCGTCGACTTTTTACCGAATCATCAGAGGTTCGACGCACCATTTGTGCGGACCTGGGTACACGTGGCTCCGACCCGCTGTTTGACTTCGTTTCTTGAACACATAACCTCTGCAAAGTTGATTTCGCCTTCAAGTGGTGGTGGGCCGGATGTTGTGTCCCACTGGGAAGGCTCACCCCCCACGTCTGACTTGCGGCCAGGCATCAGGAGTTCATGTGACCAGCGCAGCGAACGGACCGGCGTCCGGAGCCCGAGAGGCCCATCCGGACCACCTCGGCCATGTCATCTTCATCACGGCGGCCGCGGCGATGGGCGGCTTCCTCTTCGGCTACGACAGTTCCGTCATCAACGGGGCCGTCGAGGCGATCCGCGACCGGTACGACATCGGCTCCGGCACCCTTGCCCAGGTCATCGCCATCGCGCTGATCGGCTGTGCGATCGGCGCCGCCACCGCCGGCCGGATCGCGGACCGGATCGGCCGCATCCGCTGCATGCAGATCGCCTCGGTGCTCTTCACCGCCAGCGCCATCGGCTCCGCGCTGCCGTTCGCCCTCTGGGACCTGGCGATGTGGCGCATCATCGGTGGCTTCGCCATCGGCATGGCCTCCGTGATCGGCCCGGCCTACATCGCCGAGGTCTCCCCGCCGGCCTACCGCGGCCGGCTCGGCTCCTTCCAGCAGGCCGCGATCGTCATCGGCATCGCCGTCTCCCAGCTGGTCAACTACGCCGTCCTGCAGATCGCCGACGGCGACCAGCGCGGCAAGATCCTGGGCCTGGAGGCCTGGCAGTGGATGCTCGGCGTGATGGTCGTCCCGGCCATCCTGTACGGGCTCCTCTCCTTCGCCATCCCCGAGTCCCCGCGCTTCCTCATCTCGGTCGGCAAGAAGGCCGAAGCCCGCAAGATCCTCGAAGAGGTCGAGGGCGACAAGATCGACCTCGACGCCCGCGTGACCGAGATCGAGACGGCCATGCACCGCGAGCACAAGTCCTCCTTCAAGGACCTGCTCGGCAACCGGTTCTTCTTCCTGCCCATCGTCTGGGTCGGCATCGGCCTGTCGATGTTCCAGCAGCTCGTCGGTATCAACGTGGCGTTCTACTACTCGGCGACGCTGTGGCAGTCCGTCGGCATCGACCCGACCGACTCGTTCTTCTACTCGTTCACCACCTCGATCATCAACATCATCGGCACGGTGATCGCGATGGTGCTGGTGGACCGGGTGGGCCGCCGGCCGCTCGCCCTGGTCGGCTCGGTCGGTATGGCGGTCGCGCTCGCCTTCGAGGCCTGGGCTTTCTCCGCCGACCTGGTCGACGGCAAGCTGCCCACCACCCAGGGCGTCGTCGCCCTGGTCGCCGCTCACGTCTTCGTGCTCTTCTTCGCGCTGTCGTGGGGTGTCGTCGTCTGGGTCTTCCTGGGCGAGATGTTCCCGAACCGCCTGCGGGCCGCGGCCCTCGGCGTCGCCGTCTTCGCGCAGTGGATGGCCAACTGGGCCATCACCGCCAGCTTCCCGAGCCTGGCCGACTGGAACCTCTCGGGGACGTACATCATCTACGCCTGCTTCGCGGTGCTCTCCATCCCCTTCGTGCTCAAGTTCGTGAAGGAGACCAAGGGCAAGACGCTGGAGGAGATGGGCTAGCGGCCCCCTTTCTGCTCACGCGCTGCCCTGGTTCATGGCCGAACCGGGGCAGCCGGCGTTTCCAGCGCCTCGCAGAACAGCCGCAGGCTCCGCCACCCCTCCTCCACCGGCATCCCGCCGCAGAGCGGATGCAGCACCAGCGAGTCCGCGTCCAGCGCCTTGAGCTCCTCCGGAGTGACGATCCGGTAGACGCCCTCCTCGCGCAGCTCCGCCACCGTCGTGGCGGCCGAGCGCACCGCCGAGCGGATGTCCTTGGACTGCCAGGAGGCGTACGTCCGCGCCTCGTGCAGCAGGTGCTCCCCGTACAGCGCCCACGTCCGCTCCGGGTCCTCGGAGACCTGGAGCAACGGCGTCCGGGCCGCGGGCATCATGCAGAACCCCTCCGTCTCGTACGCCTCCCGCTGCTGGTGGTAGTACGCCTCCAGCTCCGGCAGGTGCGCGCTCGGGAAGAGCGGCAGCCCCAGCCGTGCCGCCCGCCGCGCCGCCGCCCGTGAGCTGCCGCCCACCAGGAGCATGGGGTGCGGCCGCGTGTACGGACGCGGCGTGACGCGTACCGTACGGCCCCGGTACGGGAACGGCTCCCCGGTCCACGCCGCCAGCAGCGTCTCCAGCAGCTCGTCCTGGAGCTTTCCGCGCCGCCCCCACTCCACGCCCGCCCGCTCGTACTCCTCGGGCCGGTAGCCGATCCCCGCGACCGTCACCAGCCGCCCCGCGCTCAGCAGGTCCAGCACCGCGACGTCCTCCGCCAGCCGCAGCGGATCGTGCAGTGGGCCGATGATCGCCGACACCGTCACCGCGATCCGCCGGGTGGCGCCGAAGACCGCGCCGGCGAAGGTGAAGGGGGAGGGCAGCCAGGAGTTCGCCACCCCGTGGTGCTCCTCGGTCTGCACCGTGTCGACGCCGTGCTCGTCCGCGTACGCCGACATCTCCAGGGCGGCGCGGTAGCGCGCCGAGAGGGTCATGGGGGTGGCTTCGGGATCGACGAGATTGAACCGGACCACGGTGAAGGCCATGACGGGTGTCCCCTTTCGTCGGATGCCTCAAGGGCGGAGCGGGGTGCACCGTAACTGGCGTACCGTCAGAAAGGTAGGGGCGGGGATCGGTCATTACCGCCAAAAGGTGCATCCGGATCCGGTGGATCGCCGGGCGGCGTGCGGGGCCGTGCCCGTACGGCGGACGTGGCCGATACTGGACGGGTTATGGAACTCGTCGAAATCGTCATCCTCGCTGTAGTCATCGCCCTGGCCGCCGTCGGCCTGGTCGGCGGGCTCGTGGTCGGCAGCCGCAAGAAGCGGAAGCTGCCGCCCCCGCCGCCGTCCACGCCGACCATCACTCCTCCCGCCGAGCCGAAGGTCGGCGAGGAGGCCGAGACGCCGCGCGACGAAGCGCGGCGCACCATCGACGATGTCGGCCTCCCGGACGCCACCGCGCCGGTCGAGGAGGCCCCGGTCGTCGAGGCTCCGGCGCCGCCCGCGCTGGAGATCCCCGAACCCACCGAGGGCCGGCTCGTCCGGCTCCGGGCCCGGCTCGCCCGCTCGCAGAACTCGCTCGGCAAGGGGCTGCTCACGCTGCTGTCCCGGGACAACCTGGACGAGGACACCTGGGAGCAGATCGAGGACACCCTCCTCACCGCCGACGTCGGCGTCGCCCCCACCCAGGAACTGGTCGAACGGCTCCGCGAGCGCGTCCGCGTGCTCGGCACCCGCACGCCCGAAGAGCTCCGCGCCCTGCTGCGCGAAGAGCTGATCACCCTGCTCGGCCCGGACTTCGACCGCGAGGTCAAGACCGAGGGCGGCGCCGAGACCCCGGGCGTCGTCATGGTCGTCGGCGTCAACGGCACCGGCAAGACCACCACCACCGGCAAGCTGGCCCGGGTGCTCGTCGCCGACGGCCGCAGCGTGGTCCTCGGCGCGGCCGACACCTTCCGCGCCGCCGCCGCCGACCAGCTCCAGACCTGGGGCGAGCGCGTCGGAGCCCGTACGGTCCGCGGGCCCGAGGCCGGCGACCCGGCCTCGATCGCGTACGACGCGGTCAAGGAGGGCATCGCCGAGGGCGCCGACGTGGTCCTCATCGACACCGCCGGACGGCTGCACACCAAGACCGGGCTCATGGACGAGCTGGGCAAGGTCAAGCGGGTCGTGGAGAAGCACGGTCCGCTGGACGAGATCCTCCTCGTCCTGGACGCCACCACCGGACAGAACGGCCTCGTCCAGGCACGGGTCTTCGCCGAGGTCGTGGACATCACCGGCATCGTCCTCACCAAGCTCGACGGCACCGCCAAGGGCGGCATCGTCATCGCGGTCCAGCGCGAGCTGGGCGTGCCGGTGAAGCTGATCGGGCTCGGCGAGGGTGCGGACGACCTGGCTCCGTTCGAGCCGGGTGCCTTCGTGGACGCGCTGATCGGAGACTGACGCGCACCACCCCGTACGGCGGGCCGCGGGCGGGGGCCCGCCCCGACGGGCGCGCCCACAGCCGCGCCGACGGCCGCCGGCGGGTCGGGCGCGCCCCCCGGGCGGCGGGCGC
>NZ_JBIWOZ010000002.1:0-129225 GCF_044767965.1 Streptomyces sp. NPDC101178 | reverse complement strand
GGGGGGGGGGGGGGCGGGGGGGGGGGGGCGCGGCCCGCCCCCCCCCCGCGGGGGGGGGGGGGGGGGGCCGCCCCCCCGCCCCCCCCCCCCCGTCCGCCGTTCTCGTGCTCCCTGGGGTGTGTCCCGGCCTCGGTGCGGCGGACACCCCCTAGGAGCGATGGCAGCTGTACGCCAGGGTGCCCAGCAGCAGCCGCGCCTGCGGGGGAGCGGCGGCGGTGTCCAGCACCGGTGGCCGCAGCCAGCGGACCGGGCCGAGGCCGCCGAGGTCGGACGGCGGCGCGGTGATGTGCGCGCCCGGCCCGAGCGCCCGCAGGTCCAGGTCCGCGTCGTCCCAGCCCATCCGGTAGCGCAGGCCCGGCAGCTCGGCGGCGGCCCCGGGCGCGACGAAGAACTGCGCCCGGCCGGTCGGCGTCACCGCCACCGGCCCCAGCGGCAGCCCCATCCGCTCCAGCCGCACCAGCGCCCGCCGCCCGGCCTGCTCCGCGACCTCCAGGACGTCGAAGCTCCGGCCCACCGGCAGCAGCATCGAGGCGCCCGGCGTCTCGGCCCAGGCGTCCGCCGCCGCGTCGAGGCCGGTGCCCGCCGGGACCTCCCGGGCGAAGCCCAGCGGATGCGCGCCAGGAGCGGGACAGGACCGCTGTCCGCAGGAGCACGCGCCGTCGCGGGCGCGGGTGCCGGGCGCCACGGCCCAGCCCCAGAGCCCGGTGTACTCGGCCACCGCGGTGGCCTCGGTGTCGCGGCCTCGCCGCCGTACGCCGGAACGTTTCTCGCGGATGCCGCCGATCGTGAAGCCCATGCCCCCTCCAACGGGTCCGACTCATCGGTGGTTACGACCCGGAACGCTCGGGTAACCCTCCGTCGCTGCAACTCGATCGAGTGGCGTGCGCCGTGGTGCGCGAGGTGGTGCGTCACGGTGCGTGCGCCCCTGAGTGGATCCGTGCGCTCGCCATCGGTCGTGGTTCCCCAAGTCAAGCGCGCCAGAAGGCAGTCGGGTTCATTCGAAGGGGTGGCGAATGGTGGCGTTTACGCAATCTCCTCGCGAGAGGGGTGATCGTAGGATTACCGTCGGTACACGAGCTCTGGGAGCATGTGCGGTCACGGGTATGCCTCGGGCAACCCGGTTTCCCGTTCGGTCGTGGGCAACTCCCGTACGGACAGCACCGATGCTTGGCATTCTGAGAGTGGTTCGCGCGATGAGAATGCGACGGGGAGGATTCAGCGTGATGGGGGCGTTCCGGTGAGTGGCAGCGGCGCAGGCGACACGGATGCGGGCAAGCGTCCCAACGACCAGTTGGGGTCGTGGTTCGTGCGCAGTGGCTGGTCGAAGGGCGAGCTGGCGCGCCAGGTGAACCGGCGGGCGCGCCAGATGGGCGCCTCCCACATCAGCACCGACACCTCCCGGGTGCGGCGCTGGCTGGATGGCGAGCAGCCGCGCGAGCCGATCCCGCGCATCCTCTCCGAGCTGTTCTCCGAGCGGTTCGGCGCGGTGGTCGCCGTCGAGGACCTCGGGCTGCGCACCGCGCACCAGTCACCCTCGGTGGCCGGGGTCGACCTGCCCTGGGCCGGCCCGCAGACGGTCGCCCTGCTCAGCGAGTTCTCCCGAAGCGACCTGATGCTCGCCCGGCGGGGCTTCCTCGGCAGCTCGCTCGCGCTGGCCGCCGGGCCCTCCCTGATCGAGCCCATGCAGCGCTGGCTTGTGCCCGTCCCGGCCAGGGGCCCGGGCGAACCGGAGTCGGAGGCCGCCGCCCGCCGGCCCTCCCGGCTCTCCGGCCCCGAGCTGGACCTGCTGGAGTCCACCACCGCGATGTTCCGGCAGTGGGACGCCCAGTGCGGCGGCGGGCTGCGCCGCAAGGCCGTCGTCGGGCAACTCCACGAGGTCACCGACCTGTTGCAGGAGCCGCAGCCCGGCCCGACCTCGAAGCGCCTCTTCCGCTGCGCCGCCGAACTGGCCGAGCTGGCGGGCTGGATGAGTTACGACGTAGGCCTCCAGCCCACCGCACAGAAGTACTTCGTGCTCGCGCTGCACGCCGCCAAGGAGGCCGGGGACAAGCCGCTCGGCAGCTATGTGCTCTCCAGCATGAGCCGCCAGATGATCCACCTGGGCCGTCCCGACGACGCCTTGGAGCTGATCCACCTCGCGCAGTACGGCAGCCGCGACTGCGCCACTCCCCGTACGCAGGCCATGCTGTATGCGATGGAGGCCCGCGCGTACGCAAACATGGGCCAGCCCAGCAAGTGCAAGCGGGCCGCCCGGATGGCCGAGGACACCTTCCAGGACGCCGGCCTGGACGGCGAGCCCGAGCCCGACTGGATCCGCTTCTTCTCCGAGGCCGAGCTCAACGGGGAGAACGCCCACTCCTACCGTGACCTGGCCTACGTCGCCGGCCGCAGCCCCACCTACGCCTCGCTCGCCGAGCCCGTCATGGAGAAGGCCGTCGAGCTGTTCGGCGAGGACGACGAGCACCAGCGCTCCTACGCGCTCAACCTCATCGGCATGGCCACCGTCCATCTGCTCCAGCGCGAGCCCGAGCAGTCCACCGTCCTCGCCGGACAGGCCCTGAAGATCGCCAAGAAGGTCCGCTCCGAGCGCGTCAACACCCGGCTGCGCAAGACCGTCGACACCGCTGCCAGGGACTTCGGCGACGTCGCCGATGTCGCCCGGCTCACCGATCTGCTCAGCGAACAGCTGCCGGAGTCCGCGGAAACGGTCTGACCCGGCACCACGGCCCCGGCCGCGGCACCTCCTCCGTACAGCCCGACTCGGCTCCCCCATCGCCTGGTCACCCGGAGAGGAGCCGTGGCCGGTTCGCGTATCCGGGTCACTCCGGGCCGCCCGGCGGCGTTTCAACCGGACCGTATGCGGCGTGGGCTGCATGGTAGGCAGCGCACCGGGCCCGCCACCCGGGATTCATTCCGACGTAACACGCACCACCTCTTCGTCACGCTCGCGAAACATCGTGCGGCATCCCCGGAAACGGCGCTCCGCCAATCTCATGGCGCACAGGCGGTCTCCGGCCATGATCCGCCGGACACCCTCTGACCGGCCCGCACCTTCCCAGTGGTCCCGCAGCTTTCCCCCGCACGCCGCGGCCGCTCCGACGACGAGGAGACGCCGATGCCCCCAGGCATCACGACGCTTGCCGCAGACGCCCCTGAGCTGTCTGCCGCCAACACCGGGTTCATGCTCATCTGCTCGGCCCTGGTGATGCTCATGACCCCCGGCCTGGCCTTCTTCTACGGAGGCATGGTCCGCGTCAAGAGCACCCTCAACATGCTGATGATGAGCTTCATCAGCCTCGGGATCGTCACGATCCTGTGGGTGCTCTACGGATTCAGCCTCGCCTTCGGCTCCGACGTCGGCTCGGTCATCGGCTGGAGCTCCGACTACGTCGGCTTCAGCAACATCGGCGTCACCGAACTCTGGGACGGCTACACCATCCCGGTGTACGTCTTCGCCGCCTTCCAGCTGATGTTCGCCGTCCTCACCCCGGCCCTGATCAGCGGTGCGCTGGCCGACCGCGTGAAGTTCTCCGCGTGGGCGCTCTTCATCGTCCTGTGGGTCACCATCGTCTACTTCCCCGTCGCCCACTGGGTCTGGGGTGCGGGCGGCTGGCTCTTCGAGATGGGCGTCATCGACTTCGCCGGCGGTACGGCGGTCCACATCAACGCCGGTGCCGCGGCCCTCGGCGTGATCCTCGTCATCGGCAAGCGCATCGGCTTCAAGAAGGACCCGATGCGGCCGCACAGCCTGCCGCTCGTCATGCTCGGCGCGGCCCTCCTGTGGTTCGGCTGGTTCGGCTTCAACGCCGGGTCCTGGCTCGGCAACGACGACGGCGTCGGCGCGGTCATGTTCCTCAACACCCAGGTGGCCACCGCCGCCGCCGTCCTCGGCTGGCTCGTCTACGAGAAGCTGCGCCACGGCTCCTTCACCACCCTCGGCGCCGCCTCCGGCGCGGTCTCCGGCCTGGTCGCCATCACCCCCGCGGGTGGTTCGGTCTCCCCGCTCGGCGCCATCGCGGTCGGCGCCATCGCCGGTGTCCTGTGCGCCATGGCGGTCGGCCTGAAGTACAAGTTCGGCTACGACGACTCCCTGGACGTCGTCGGCGTCCACCTCGTCGGCGGCATCATCGGCTCCATCCTGGTCGGCTTCTTCGCCACCGGCGGCGTCCAGTCCGACGCCAAGGGCCTCTTCTACGGCGGCGGTGTCGAACAGCTCGGCAAGCAGGTCGTCGGCGTCGTCGCGGTCCTCGCGTACTCTCTGGTCGTCTCCGGCCTCATCGCGCTGGTGCTCCACAAGACCATCGGGATGCGGGTCTCCGAGGACGACGAGATCTCCGGCATCGACCAGGTCGAGCACGCCGAGACCGCATACGACTTCAGCGGCGCCGGCGGCGGCACGGTCTCCCGCACCACCGCCCCCGCGACGGACCCGACGGCAGCACCGAAGGCAAAGAAGGTGGACGCATGAAGCTCATCACCGCGGTCGTGAAGCCCCACCGGCTGGACGAGATCAAGGAGGCCCTCCAGGCCTTCGGCGTCCAGGGGCTGACCGTCACCGAAGCCAGCGGTTACGGGCGTCAGCGCGGCCACACCGAGGTCTACCGGGGCGCCGAGTACACCGTCGACCTGGTCCCCAAGATCCGCATCGAGGTCCTCGTCGAGGACGAGGACGCCGAACAGCTCATCGAGGTCGTCGTCAAGGCCGCCCGTACCGGCAAGATCGGTGACGGGAAGGTCTGGAGCGTCCCGGTCGAGACCGCCGTCCGCGTACGGACCGGCGAGCGCGGCCCGGACGCCCTCTGACGGAGGGCCGTGCCGGAGGGCGGGCGCCCTCCGGCTCCAGGCCCGACGCCCCGACGGACGGCCCGCACACCGGACGGGCGCCCCTGACCGAGGCCCCACCGAACGGAAGGCACCTGGGTGACGAGCACCGAAGCGATCACCGAAAGCGAAGACTCGGGACCCAGCGGCTACGCGGCGGCCCGGCTGCGCCTCCTCCAGCAGGAGGCGCGGTCCGGGCCGCCGCGCCGTGCGGCCCTCGCCCGCCTCACCGACGACTGGCTCACCGCCCTGTTCACGGCGGCGGCCGACCGCGCCGGCGTCCGCGGCGCCGCCCTCGTCGCCGTCGGCGGCTACGGCCGCGGCGAACTCTCCCCGCGCAGCGACCTCGACCTGCTCCTCCTGCACGACGGCAACGCCGACCCAGCAGCCCTCTCCGCCCTCGCGGACGCCGTCTGGTACCCGGTCTGGGACCTGGGCCTGGCCCTCGACCACTCCGTACGCACGCCCGGCGAGGCCCGGAAGACGGCCGGCGAGGACCTCAAGGTCCAGCTCGGCCTGCTGGACGCCCGCCCGGTCGCCGGGGACCTCGGACTGGTCGCGTCCCTGCGCACCGCGATCCTCGCCGACTGGCGCAACCAGGCGCCCAAACGCCTCCCCGCCCTCCATGAGCTCTGCCAGGAGCGGGCCGAGCGGACGGGCGAGCTCCAGTTCCTCCTGGAACCCGACCTCAAGGAGGCCCGCGGCGGTCTCCGCGACGCCACCGCCCTGCGCGCCGTCGCCGCCTCCTGGGTCGCGGACGCGCCCCGCGAAGGGCTCGACCAGGCCCGCCGCACCCTCCTGGACGCCCGCGACGCCCTCCACCTCACCACCGGCCGCGCCACCGACCGCCTCGCCCTCCAGGAACAGGACCAGGTCGCAGAGGCGCTCGGCCTCATGGACGCGGACGCGCTGCTGCGCCAGGTGTACGAGGCCGCGCGGACGGTCTCGTACGCCACCGACGTCACCTGGCGCGAGGTCAACCGGGTCCTGCGCGCCCGCTCCGTCCGGCCCAGGCTCCGCGCCATGCTCAGCGGCTCGCTCGGGGGGACCAAGCCCGCCCCCGAGCGCGCACCGCTCGCCGACGGCGTGGTCGAGGCCGACGGCGAAGTGGTCCTGGCCCGCGCCGCCCGCCCCGACCGCGACCCCGTCCTCACCCTGCGCGCCGCCGCGGCCGCCGCCGAGGCCGGACTGCCGCTCTCCCGCCACCTCGTACGCCACCTCGCCACCACCGTCCGGCCGCTGCCGGTCCCGTGGCCGCCGGAGGCCCGCGAGGAACTGGTCACCCTGCTCGGCGCGGGAGAGGCCACCGTCGGCGTCTGGGAGGCGCTCGAAGCGGAAGGGATCATCACCCGGCTGCTGCCCGACTGGGAACGCGTCCACTGCCGGCCCCAGCGCAACCCCGTCCACACCTGGACCGTCGACCGGCACCTGGTGGAGACCGCCGTCCGCGCCGCCGGCCTCACCCGCCGCGTCCACCGCCCCGACCTCCTCCTGGTCGCCGCCCTCCTCCACGACATCGGCAAGGGCTGGCCCGGCGACCACTCGGTGGCCGGCGAGGTCATCGCCCGGGACATGGCCACCCGGATCGGCTTCGACAAGCACGACGTGGGCGTCATCGCCACCCTCGTACGCCACCATCTGCTGCTCGTCGAGACCGCCACCCGGCGCGACCTGGACGACCCCGCCACCGTGCGGTCGGTCGCCGAGGCCGTCTACACCGCCTCCACACTGGAGCTGCTGCACGCCCTCACCGAGGCCGACGCGCTCGCCACCGGACCCGCCGCCTGGTCCGCCTGGCGCGCCTCGCTCGTCGCGGACCTGGTCAAGCGCGTCGCCGCCGTCCTCGCCGGGGAGGCCCCCGAGGAGCCGGAGGAGGCCGCGCCCAGCGCCGAGCACGAACGCCTCGCGATCGAGGCCCTGCGCACCGGCGGACCCGTCCTCACCCTGCACACCCAGCCCGAGGAGCCCGCCGGGGACGGCGAGGTGGAGCCGGTCGGCGTCGAGCTGCTCATCGCCCTGCCCGACCGGCCCGGCGTGCTGCCCGCCGCCGCCGGGGTCCTCGCCCTGCACCGCCTCACCGTGCGCGCCGCCGACCTGCGCGCGGTGGAGCTGCCCAACGAGGTGGGGGAGACGGCGGACCTGCTGCTGCTCAGCTGGCGGGTCGCGGCCGAGTACGGGTCCCTCCCGGAGGCCTCCCGACTCCGCGCCGACCTCGTACGCGCCCTGGACGGCTCCCTGGACATCCGGGCCCGGCTCGCGGAGCGGGAGGCCGCCTACCCGCGCCGCAGAGGCGTGAAGGCCCCGCCGCCGCGGGTCACCGTCGCGGCGGCCGGATCCCGCCGCGCCACCGTCATCGAGGTCCGCGCCCAGGACGCCCCAGGACTGCTGCACCGGATCGGCAACGCCCTGGAAGGCAGTGCCGTACGGGTGCGGAGCGCCCATGTCTCCACCCTCGGCGCCAACGCCGTGGACGCCTTCTACGTCACCGGAACTGACGGCGAACCGCTGCCGCAGATCCGGGCCGCCGAGGTCGCCCGGGAGGTCGAGAAGGCCCTCGGCTGACACGTACGACGCTTTTGTACCGCCCTCGCCCGGCACCGGATCCGGGCGAGGGCTTGGTGTTCTCCGGGGGCCGGATACCCTGGAGGGCGATTGACCTGCCCCGCCCCCGACCCTGAGGACCGACGAGCGCCGTGTTCGATACTCTCTCCGACCGCCTTAGCGCGACTTTCAAGAACCTCAGGGGCAAGGGCCGCTTGTCCGAGGCGGACATCGACGCCACGGCACGCGAGATCCGTATCGCCCTGCTGGAAGCCGACGTCGCCCTGCCCGTGGTCCGGGCCTTCATCGCCAACGTGAAGGAGCGGGCGCGCGGCGCCGAGGTCTCCCAGGCGCTGAACCCCGCCCAACAGGTCGTCAAGATCGTCAATGAGGAGCTCGTCGCCATCCTCGGCGGCGAGACCCGGCGGCTGAGGTTCGCCAAGACCGCCCCCACCGTGATCATGCTCGCCGGTCTCCAGGGTGCCGGTAAGACGACGCTGGCCGGAAAGCTCGGCCTCTGGCTCAAGGGCCAGGGCCACTCGCCGCTGCTCGTCGCCTGTGACCTCCAGCGCCCCAACGCCGTCAACCAGCTGAGCGTCGTTGCCGAGCGCGCCGGCGTCGCGGTGTACGCCCCCGAGCCGGGCAACGGCGTCGGCGACCCGGTCCAGGTCGCCAAGGACTCCATCGAGTTCGCCAAGGCCAAGGTCCACGACATCGTCATCGTCGACACCGCCGGCCGCCTCGGTATCGACCAGGAGCTGATGAGCCAGGCCGCGGACATCCGCGACGCCGTCAGCCCCGACGAGATCCTCTTCGTCGTCGACGCGATGATCGGTCAGGACGCGGTCAACACCGCCGAGGCCTTCCGCGACGGCGTCGGCTTCGACGGCGTGGTCCTCTCCAAGCTCGACGGTGACGCCCGCGGTGGCGCCGCCCTGTCGATCGCCCATGTCACGGGCAAGCAGATCATGTTCGCGTCGAACGGCGAGAAGCTGGAGGACTTCGACGCGTTCCACCCGGACCGGATGGCCTCCCGCATCCTCGACATGGGTGACCTGCTGACCCTGATCGAGCAGGCGGAGAAGACGTTCAGCCAGGAAGAGGCCGCCAAAATGGCCTCGAAGCTCCAGTCGAGCAAGGGTGGGAAGGACTTCACCCTCGACGACTTCCTGGCCCAGATGGAGCAGGTCCGCAAGATGGGCTCCATCTCCAAGCTGCTCGGGATGCTGCCCGGCATGGGGCAGATCAAGGACCAGATCAACAACATCGACGAGCGCGACATCGACCGCACCGCCGCGATCATCAAGTCGATGACGCCCAAGGAGCGCGCCGAGCCGACGATCATCAACGGCTCGCGCCGGGCCCGTATCGCCAAGGGGTCGGGCGTCGAGGTCTCCGCCGTCAAGAGCCTGGTCGAGCGCTTCTTCGAGGCCCGCAAGATGATGTCGAAGATGGCCCAGGGCGGCGGCATGCCCGGGATGCCGGGGATGCCCGGCATGGGCGGCGGCCCCGGCCGTCAGAAGAAGCAGGTCAAGCAGGCCAAGGGCAAGCGCAAGAGCGGCAACCCGATGAAGCGCAAGGCCGAGGAGGCCGCCGCCGCGGAGCGCCGCGAGCAGGCCGCCGCACAGGGCGGCGCGCTCGGGCTGCCCGCCCAGGAGGACAAGAACTTCGAGCTGCCGGACGAGTTCAAGAAGTTCATGGGCTGATCGGCCTACTTGAACCGTGCGTAAGGGGCGCCCTTGAGAGAGGGCGCCCCTTACGCACGTCCGGAGCGACGTCTTTCAGGACACGTTTCAGGACACGTTCAGGACAGGTTCGGCGACACGTCACAGGACACGCGAACGCTCACGTCGTGCACACCAGGTAACGGAAGACGTTCGGCATCCACACCGTGCCGTCCGGCCGCCGGTAGGGATGCAGTGCCTCCGCGACCTCCTTCTCCACCTGGGAGCGGTCGGTGGCCCGTACGGCGGCGTCGAAGAGCCCGGTCGACAGCAGCCCGCGCACCGCGCTGTCCGGATCCGCGTACCCGAACGGGCAGGAGACCCGCCCCGAACCGTCCGGCTTCAGCCCCGCCCGCGCCGCCACGTCCTCCAGGTCGTCCCGGAGCGTCGGCCGCCACCCGCCGGGCCGTGGCGGACGCGCGGACTCCGTCAGCCGGGCCGCGACCCGCAGCACCGGCGCCGTGGCACACCGCTCCGGCGGGCCCCACCCGGTCAGCACCACGGTCGCGCCCCGGGCCGCCAGCGGCAGCGCCGCCTCCAGCGCCGGCGTCAGCCCCTCGGAGTCACCGGCCGCGCAGCCGATCGGCTCGAACACGGTGATCAGGTCGTACGGTGCCCCCTCGCCGCCCGAGGGGAACCCGTCGTCGTGAAGCCGGGCTCGACGCGCGGGCGCACCGTCCGCGCCCTCGTCGGGCAGCAGCCGCGCCCGCGCCAGCGCCAGCCGCTCCCGGTCCGAGTCCACGCCCGTCACCTGCGCCCCCCGGGCCGCCGCGACGAGCAGGGCCAGCCCGGAGCCACAGCCGAGGGACAGCATCCGGGTGGCGGGTCCGACTTCGAGCCGGTCGTACACCGCCTCGTAGAGCGGTGCCAGCATGCGTTCCTGGATCTCGGCCCAGTCGCGGGCACGGGTTCCGGCGTCCGCCGGCGCGGAGGCGTCCGCGTCCCGGTGGTTCCGGACGAGCGTCGGTGTCATGGAAAGCGCCCCAATCCGCCAAGAGGTCGATCTTGCCCGAGTGGATGGCCCCCGTGTGCGTATGTCCGCACCCCCGTATGCCAGGGAACTGCGCATCCGCCGTTACGTCCAGGGGGCGTAGGGCACTGTTTGCGTGCCCCGGTCGTGCGCCTCCCCGAATCAGTCTTACCCGACACCGGGCACCAGGCACGTCGAACGGGCCTCCGGGTACGCTCACCGGCAGACCGCGTAAGTGGCGCCGCCCGCCGGCGCACCGCACGTGCGCGCGTCGGGCGCACCGCACGCTGTGCACCACCTTGGTGCGAGCTGTGCGGCTTCTCCGCAGTTCGGCGCACCCGCCCGCCTCCGGACGCATCCAGGACACATCACGGGCAACTGACTGGTACGTGCAAATTATTTGGGATGCCCCGGAATAGGAACACCACGGCACTCGGACTCGTTGTCACGACGTGAGCACGACACCACCTGTACTTGCCGCAGAGCTGGCACAGGCGTGGGCCGACATTCAGCGGTACCACCCCGAGCTGCCCGATCTAGCCGCGCCCGAGTCCCTGATCGGAGAGTCCTCGTCCGCCTGTGGCGCCGAGCTCTCCTTCGAGCGACTGCTCCACGAGGCAGTCCACGGCATCGCCGCCGCGAGAGGAGTCCGTGACACCTCACGCGCCGGCCGCTACCACAACCGACGCTTCCTCGCGATCGCCGAGGAGCTGGGCCTCGACCATGCCGAGGAGCCCCACCCCAGCAGCGGATTCTCCCTGGTCACGCTGAATCCCGAAGCCAAGCGCCGGTACCGCCCGACCACCGAACGGCTCCAGCGCGCCCTCAAGGCGCACACGGTCGCCACCGCCGCCGACACCAAGCGCTCCTTCAGAGGCCCGGCCGCCCGGCACGGTTCCTCCGGAGGCGGCGTCCGGGTCAAGGCCGTCTGCGACTGCGGACGCAACGTCCGCGTCGTCCCGTCGGTCCTGGCCCAGGCCCCGATCGTCTGCGGTGGCTGCGGCAAGCCGTTCCAGATCCCGGAAGCCGCGGTCGCGGTGGGGTGAGCCGAAGTGGTGTGGCACAATGGTCAGCTGTACTCGACAGTCGCACAGGACCCCTCTCTCCTCCGGCTGACGCGTCCATCGGGCACTCCGAGTACCGCAACCCCACGTGGCATCTAGTTGTGCCCAACCACGTCAGAGACCAGGAGACACCACTTCCGTGGCAGTCAAGATCAAGCTGAAGCGTCTGGGCAAGATCCGTTCGCCTCACTACCGCATCGTCGTCGCCGACTCCCGTACCCGCCGTGACGGCCGGGCCATCGAGGAGATCGGCCTGTACCACCCGGTGCAGAACCCCTCGCGCATCGAGGTCAACTCGGAGCGCGCGCAGTACTGGCTGTCCGTCGGCGCCCAGCCGACCGAGCCGGTCCTCGCGATCCTGAAGCTCACCGGTGACTGGCAGGCCCACAAGGGCCTCCCGGCCCCCGCGCCGCTGCTGCAGCCGGAGCCCAAGGCCGACAAGCGCGCGCTGTTCGAGGCGCTGACCTCGGACGGCGACGAGGCCAAGGGTGAGGCCATCACCCCCAAGGCCAAGAAGTCCGACAAGAAGGCGGACGAGGCGGCTGACGCTGCCGCGTCCACCGAGTCGACCGAGGCCTGAGCATGCTCGAGGAGGCTCTCGAGCACCTCGTGAAGGGCATCGTCGACAACCCCGACGACGTGCAGGTTGCCTCGCGCACCCTGCGCCGCGGGCGCGTGCTGGAGGTCCGGGTCCACCCCGAGGACCTCGGCAAGGTGATCGGCCGTAACGGCCGTACCGCCCGCGCTCTGCGGACCGTCGTGGGCGCCATCGGCGGCCGTGGCATCCGGGTCGACCTCGTCGACGTGGACCAGGTCCGCTGACCGCAGTTGAACACCGGCCAGGGCCGGGGAGGGCTTTCGAGCCGTCCCCGGCCTTTGTCGTCGGCCACCCCGACCGGTCGGCTCCTCAAGGCCCCACCCCATCAATCGGAGAACAGCGTGCAGTTGGTAGTTGCGCGGATCGGCCGCGCCCATGGCATCAAGGGCGAGGTCACCGTCGAGGTACGAACGGACGAGCCGGAGCTGCGGCTCGGGCCCGGTGCCGTCCTGGCCACCGAGCCGGCGGCCACCGGACCGCTCACCATCGCGACGGGCCGGGTGCACAGCGGCAGGCTGCTGCTGCGCTTCGAGGGCGTGAGCGACCGTACGGGCGCCGAGACGCTGCGCAACACCCTGCTGATCGCCGACGTGGATCCGGAGGAGCTGCCGGAGGACGAGGACGAGTTCTACGACCACCAGCTCATCGACCTGGACGTGGTGCTCGCCGACGGCACCGAGATCGGCCGGATCACCGAGATCTCCCACCTGCCCTCGCAGGACCTCTTCATCGTGGAGCGCCCCGACGGCAGCGAGGTGATGATCCCCTTCGTGGAGGAGATCGTCACCGAGATCGACCTGGAGGAGCAGCGCGCGGTCATCACCCCGCCGCCCGGCCTGATCGACGAGAGCGAGGCCGTGGTGGCCTCCTCCCGCGACGAGGAGCGGGCTGCCGGGGACGACGAGGCGCCGAAGGGCGACGCCTGATGCGGCTCGACGTCGTCACGATCTTCCCCGAGTACCTGGACCCGCTGAACGTCTCCCTGGTCGGCAAGGCCCGCGCCCGCGGGGTGCTGGACGTCCACGTCCACGACCTGCGGGAGTGGACGTACGACCGGCACAACACGGTCGACGACACCCCCTACGGCGGCGGCCCCGGCATGGTCATGAAGACCGAGCCCTGGGGCGACGCGCTGGACGAGGCGCTGGCCGACGGGTACGAGTCCGGCGCGCACACCCCGGTCCTCGTCGTGCCCACGCCCAGCGGCCGCCCGTTCACCCAGGAGCTGGCCGTCGAGCTCTCCGCGCGGCCCTGGCTGGTCTTCACCCCGGCCCGGTACGAGGGCATCGATCGCCGGGTGATCGACGAGTACGCCACCCGCATCCCGGTCGTCGAGGTCTCCATCGGCGACTACGTGTTGGCCGGCGGGGAGGCCGCCGTCCTGGTGATCACGGAGGCCGTGGCCCGGCTGCTGCCCGGCGTTCTCGGCAACGCCGAATCCCACCGCGACGACTCCTTCGCGCCCGGCGCCATGGCCGACCTCCTGGAGGGCCCCGTCTACACCAAGCCGCCCGAGTGGCGCGGCCGGGGGATCCCGGACGTCCTGCTCAGCGGCCACCACGGGAAGATCGCGCGCTGGCGGCGGGACCAGGCCTTCGCCCGGACCGCCCTCAACCGGCCCGATCTGATCGAGCGGTGCGAGGCGGCCGCCTTCGACAAGAAGGACCGCGAGATCCTCTCCATCCTGGGCTTCTCCCCGGAGCCCGGCGGCCGATTTTGGCGCAGGCCACCGGCCGTGGAAGAATAGGCCGCTGCTGTACGTCCGGTGTGCGCCCCTGCCACAGGGGGAAAGACGCCCGCCCGACGCGATCAGCACTCCTTCACTCCTCTCGACATCCCGTCGATGACCTGTGGCATCGGCGAAGAAAGCAGAACTCATGTCTTCCCTGCTCGATGGCGTCAACGCCGCCACCCTCCGGTCGGACGTCCCGGCGTTCCGCCCCGGTGACACCGTCAACGTCCACGTGCGAGTGATCGAGGGCAACCGCTCCCGTATCCAGCAGTTCAAGGGCATCGTCATCCGCCGTCAGGGCTCGGGCGTCAGCGAGACCTTCACGGTCCGCAAGGTCTCCTTCAGCGTCGGCGTCGAGCGCACCTTCCCGGTCCACAGCCCGATCTTCGAGAAGATCGAGCTCGTCAGCCGCGGTGACGTCCGTCGCGCCAAGCTGTACTTCCTCCGTGAGCTCCGCGGCAAGGCCGCGAAGATCAAGGAGAAGCGCGACAACTGATCTGCCTCCAGCGGGTGACCGGCAAGGCACCCTCTGGCGTCCACAGCGCGGCCGGATAGGATTCGGCCCCGATGGAGACGCAAGCAGAGCACTCGGAGCGCGACCGCTCCTCGGAACCCCGCACCGGGTCCGAGGAGCGGTCGCGCTTCTCGCGTTTCCGGGGCGCTGTCGTCTCCGTACGGCCCTGGCGGCGGCGCGTCCTCGTCGCAGGGGTGGCCGGTGTGACCGGGCTGCTGCTGTTCAGCGCCTTCGTGGTCCAGCCCTTCCTGATCCCGAGCGGCTCGATGGAGCCCACGCTGCGGATCGGGGACCGGGTGCTCGTCAACAAGCTGGCGTACCGCTTCGGCGCCGAGCCCGAGCGCGGTGACGTCGTGGTCTTCGACGGGACCGGTTCCTTCGTACGGGAGGACCTGGACGCGAACCCGGTGGCCGAGCTGGCGCGCGGGGTGGCCGCCTCCCTGGGCCTCACCGCGCCTCCTGACACCGACTTCGTGAAGCGTGTGGCGGGCGTGGGCGGCGACCGGGTCGTCTGCTGCGACGCGCGGGGGAGGCTCCGGGTGAACGGGGTGGCGGTGGACGAGACGTACCTCCAGCCCGGGGACACCGCCTCCGAGGCCCCCTTCGACATCGTCGTCCCGCAGGGCACGCTCTGGATGCTGGGCGACCACCGCAGCCGCTCCAGCGACTCCCGCGACCACCTCGGATCGCCCGGCGGCGGGATGGTTCCCGTCGAGCGCGTGATCGGCCGGGTGGACTGGCTGGGCTGGCCGCCCGCCCGGATCGGCGGCCTGGAGGGGGCCGGCGCCTTCGACGGCGTACGGGAGCCCGGCAGGGCGCATGGGTAACCGGGGGCGCCCGCGCGGCGCCCCGGCCCCCGACGCGTCCCTGCCGACCGGGAGCCGGCCCACCACGCCCCGCTCGCTGCCGACCCGGGCCGAGCGCCGCAGGCTCGCCAAGAAGGTCCGGCGCAAGCGGCGCAGGTCCGCGGTGAAGGAGATACCGGTCCTCATCGTGATGGCGCTGCTGATCGCGCTCGTCCTGAAGACCTTCCTCGTCCAGGCGTTCGTGATCCCGTCCGGATCGATGGAACAGACCATCAAGATCGGCGACCGCGTCCTGGTCGACAAGCTGACCCCGAACTTCGGGGCGAAGCCGCAGCGCGGTGACGTCGTCGTCTTCAAGGACCCCGGCGGCTGGCTCCAGCAGGAGAACGCGGCCGGCAAGGAGGACCCGCCCATCGGCGTCAAGCAGGTGACCGAGGCACTGAAGTTCATCGGGCTGCTGCCCTCCGACGACGAGCAGGACCTGATCAAGCGCGTGGTGGCCGTCGGCGGCGACACCGTGAAGTGCTGCGGCACCGACGGCCGCGTCACCGTCAACGGCGTACCGCTGAACGAGGCCTATCTGCACCCGGACGACCGGCCCTCGACCGTCCAGTTCGAGGTGGAGGTTCCGGCGGGCCGCCTCTTCATGATGGGTGACCACCGGTCCAACTCCGCCGACTCCCGCTTCCATCTCGACGAGCCCGGCAAGGGCACGGTCTCCGAGGAAGAGGTGGTGGGACGGGCCGTCGTGATCGCCTGGCCGTTCTCCAACTGGACCACTCTGGAGGAGCGCGAGACCTTCGCCGCCGTGGCGCGGGCGAGCGGATCGGAGGCTGCGATTCCGGGGCCGTCGCATAGGGTTGCCACTCTGGATCGCGACGGAATGGTCCGGCTCCCGACCCCTGCGGAACTCCCGCTCGTTATGGGAGTGGTGGGCCTGCACCGGATCGGTCGCGGGCAGTGGCACGTACTGAGGAGTGGATGTGGGGGATTTGGCGGTCGGCGCACGATCCGGACACGACGAACCCGAGGACCGGCCGGAGCGCGACGACTCTCCCGCGGGCGGGGCGGCGGTCCCGCCGGACGGTGACGGCGGTGGTGGTCCGGGCGGTGACGGCGGCACTCCGGGCGGTGGCAGGCCTCCCCGGAAGCAGCGCTCCTTCTGGATGGAGCTGCCGCTGCTCATCGGGATCGCGCTGATTCTGGCGCTGTTGATCAAGACCTTCCTCATCCAGGCGTTCTCGATCCCCTCGGACTCGATGCAGAACACGCTGCAGCGTGGCGACCGGGTGCTGGTCGACAAGCTGACGCCCTGGTTCGGCTCCGAGCCGGAGCGCGGCGAGGTCGTGGTCTTCCACGATCCGGGCGGCTGGCTGCAGGACACCGCGACTCCGGAACCCAACGTCGCGCAGAAGTTCCTCAGCTTCATCGGACTGATGCCCTCCTCCGAGGACAAGGACCTGATCAAGCGGGTCATCGCGGTCGGCGGCGACACCGTCGAGTGCAAGGAGAACGGGCCGGTCACGGTCAACGGCAAGGTGCTCGACGAGAAGTCGTTCATCTTCCCGGGCAACACCCCGTGCAACGACAAGCCCTTCGGCCCGATCAAGGTCGAGGAGGGCCGGATCTTCGTCATGGGCGACCACCGGCAGAACTCCCTGGACTCCCGCTACCACCAGGAGCTCCCCGGCAAGGGCACCGTCTCCAACGACGAGGTCGTCGGCCGCGCCATCGTCGTCGCCTGGCCCGTGGGCCGCTGGGCGACGCTGCCGATCCCCAGCACGTTCGACCAGCCCGGGCTGAACGCCGCCGCCGCGATGGCCCCGGCCGCACTGGGAGTGGCCGGAGCGCTGCCCCTCGTGCTCTGGCGGCGCCGGAGGCTGACCGTCGGGCGTACCGCCGGGTAGGGTGCCGACTCGGATCAGCGATTGTCGATCTCCGATGGGGGAGCGCTGGGATGAGCCGTACGCAACGTGAGGACGACGGCCGCGGCCGGACCGGCACCATGGTGTCCGGCCTGGCCGTGGCCGTCGGCTGTGTCCTCTTCCTCGGAGGTTTCCTCTGGGCGGCGGTGGTGTACAAGCCGTACGCCGTCCCGACCGACTCCATGTCTCCCACGGTCAACGCCGGCGACCGGATACTCGCGGAGCGGATAGGCGGCGCCGATGTCCGGCGCGGTGACGTGGTGGTCTTCACCGACAGCGTCTGGGGCGACACCCCGATGGTGAAGCGCGTGGTCGGCGTCGGCGGGGACACGGTCGCCTGCTGCGACCAGGACGGCCGCCTCACCGTCGGCGGGATCCCGGTGGAGGAGCCGTACATCGACCGTGGGCCCGCCGCCGCGGGGACACGTGCGCCCGCCTCGCCGCAGGACTTCTCCGCCAAGGTGCCGGAGGGCCAGATCTTCCTGCTCGGCGACGAGCGGTCCACCTCGCTGGACTCCCGGGTCCATCTGGAGGACGCCGGGCAGGGCTCCGTACCGCTGAGCGCCGTCCAGGCCCGGGTCGACGCGGTGGCCTGGCCGATGAACGGCATGATCGGCCGCCCCGCCTCGTTCGCCGCGCTGCCCGGCGGGGTCTCCGCCGACGGCCCGCTCCCGCTCCAGGTGGGGGCGGTGCTGGTCGGCGTGGTCCTCATCCTGGGCGGAGCGGCGTACGGACCCGTCGCCGCCCGCTCCGCCCGCAGGCGGAGAGCCGGGTCCGCCCGGTGACCGCCGTGCGCAGGGTCGCCCGGGTGGTGCTCCTGGACCCCGACGACCGCATCCTCCTGCTCCACGGCCATGAGCCCGGCGATCCCGGGAACGACTGGTGGTTCACGCCCGGTGGCGGCCTGGAGGGCGACGAGACCCATGAGGAGGCGGCCCGCCGCGAGCTGGCAGAGGAGACCGGGATCACCGACATCGAGCTGGGCCCGGTGCTCTGGAAGCGGACCTGCTCCTTCCCGTTCGACGGGCGGCGCTGGGACCAGGACGAGTGGTACTTCCTCGCCCGTACGGCACAGACCGCCACCGCCCCGCAGGGCCTCACCGAGCTCGAATTGCGCAGCGTCTCCGGTCTGAGGTGGTGGACTTCCGCCGAACTTCTCGCGGCGCGTGAGACGGTGTACCCGACCAGACTCGCCGAGCTGCTGCGCACGCTCCTCGACGAGGGTCCCCCGAGTATTCCGTTGGTCCTCGCCGCCGAGATCGCCTGATCGTCCAGGGGCGCCGGAGGCTGACGCACAATGGGGGGACGCACGGCTGAAGGGGAAACATGCCATGAGCGCCGAGGACCTCGAGAAGTACGAGACCGAGATGGAGCTGAAGCTCTACCGGGAGTACCGCGATGTCGTCGGTCTGTTCAAATATGTGATCGAGACCGAACGGCGCTTCTACCTCACCAACGACTACGAGATGCAGGTGCACTCCGTCCAGGGTGAGGTTTTCTTCGAGGTGTCCATGGCGGACGCCTGGGTCTGGGACATGTACCGGCCCGCGAGGTTCGTCAAGCAGGTCCGTGTGCTGACCTTCAAGGACGTCAACATCGAAGAGCTCAACAAGAGCGATCTGGAACTTCCGGGAGGCTGACCCCGCGCGGTCCGCACGTCCTGGGACCGCCGACTCGTGCGAGATGCGGAACAGACCCGGTCACCCGTGAGGGTGGCCGGGTTTTCCACATCCGGAGGGTTATCCACCAAGATCCACAACTTCCGGCCGGCCGGGTCAGAGTCGGTGGCGGAGGTGGTGCCGATATGAACGCACGGGGGGCACTCGGGCGGTACGGCGAGGATCTGGCGGCACGGCTGCTGACCGACGCCGGAATGGCCGTGATCGAGCGCAACTGGCGGTGTCGCGCCGGTGAGGTCGACATCGTCGCCAGGGACGGTGACGCACTGGTCTTCTGCGAGGTGAAGACCCGGAGGTCGGACGCGTTCGAACATCCGATGGCCGCGGTCACGCCGGTCAAGGCGGACCGGCTGCGCCGGCTCGCCGAGATCTGGCTGGAGCGGCACGGCGGACCGCCGGCCGGCGGGGTCCGGATCGATCTGATCGGCGTGATCGTGCCCCGGCGAGGGGCGCCCGTCACCGAGCACGCACGGGGGGTGTCCTGATGGGGTACGCACGGGCGTGTTCCGTGGCGCTGGTGGGTGTCGAGGGCGTGGTGGTGGAGGTCCAGGCGGACCTGGAGCCCGGGGTGGCGGCCTTCACGCTGGTCGGGCTGCCGGACAAGAGCCTGATCGAGAGCCGGGACCGGGTGCGGGCCGCGGTGGTCAACTCCGGGGCCGAGTGGCCGCAGAAGAAGCTCACGGTGGGGCTCTCGCCGGCCTCGGTCCCCAAAAGCGGATCGGGTTTCGACCTCGCCGTCGCGTGTGCGGTGCTCGGCGCGGCGGAGCGGATCGACCCTGCCGCGCTCGCCGACGTGGTGATGATCGGCGAGCTGGGGCTGGACGGCCGGGTCCGTCCCGTACGGGGAGTGCTGCCGGCCGTCCTCGCGGCGGCCGAGGCCGGATACCAGCAGGTCGTCGTCCCCGAGCAGACGGCCGGTGAGGCGGCCCTGGTCCCGGGCGTCTCGGTCCTCGGCGTCCGGAGCCTGCGCCAGCTCATCGCGATCCTCTGCGACGAACCGGTCCCGGACGAGCCCGTCGACGACCGGGGGCGCCCCGACGCCATGCTCGCGGGACTCATGGTCCCGGGCACGGGCCTCGGCGCGGGCCTGGCCCCGGCCTCGGTGCGCGGCGAGGGCCACACGCCGGACCTGGCGGACGTGGCGGGGCAGCCGCGCCCGCGCAAGGCGCTGGAGGTGGCGGCGGCAGGGGGACACCATCTGCTTCTCTCGGGTCCGCCGGGCGCGGGCAAGACGATGCTGGCCGAGCGGCTCCCGGCGGTCCTGCCGCCGCTGACCCGGCAGGAGTCCCTCGAAGTGACGGCGGTCCACTCCGTGGCGGGCATCCTTCCGCCGGGTGAACCGCTCGTCTCCCGGCCGCCCTACTGCGCTCCGCACCACTCGGCGACCATGCAGTCCCTGGTGGGCGGCGGCAACGGGATGCCGAGGCCGGGAGCTGTGTCGCTGGCTCACCGCGGGGTGCTGTTCCTGGACGAAGCGCCCGAATTCTCGGGCAAGGCGCTGGACGCGCTGCGGCAGCCGCTGGAGTCGGGCCATGTGGTGGTGGCGCGGGCGGCGGGGGTGGTGCGGTTGCCGGCGCGGTTCCTGATGGTGCTGGCCGCCAACCCGTGCCCGTGCGGCCGGCACACCCTCTCCGGTGCGGGCTGCGAGTGCCCGCCCTCGGTGGTCCGCCGCTACCAGGCCCGGCTGTCCGGCCCGCTTCTCGACCGGGTCGACCTCCGGGTCGAGGTGGAGCCGGTCGATCGGGCGGACCTGCTGGATCAGGGCGGCCGGGGGGAGCCGACGGCGGTGGTGGCGGCGCGGGTGCGGGAGGCCAGGGCGCGGGCGGCGGAGCGGCTGACCGGGACGCCGTGGACGACGAACAGCGAGGTGCCCGGCCACGAGCTGCGGACCCGTCTTCTGGTGGCACCCGGAGCACTGGTCGCGGCGGAACGGGACCTGGAGCGCGGAATCCTCACGGCCCGGGGTCTGGACCGGGTGCTGAGGGTGGCATGGACGGTGGCCGACCTGAGAGGCGCTCCCCGGCCGGAGGCCCGCGACGTCGCGGTGGCCCTGGAGCTGCGGACCGGCATCCAGCGGGGGGTCGCGATGGGGGCGGGGGCGCTGTGAGGGGGGTTTCGGTTCGGGAGGAGGTTACGGAGCTTGATGCGGCGGGTCCGGAGCTACCGGGGCCCGGGTCCGGTGTGGACCGGGGCCGGCCGGTGCAGGGGCCGGAGCCGCCGGGGGAGCCGGTCCTCGAACCTGAGCGGGTGGCGCGGGCCGCCTTGACCCGGGTGCTGGAGCCAGGTGACGAGCGGGCCGGGGCGTGGCTGCGGCAGGTGGGTCCTGTCGCGCTGCTGCGCGCGCTGCGCGTCGCGGACGGCGCGGCGCGGAAGCTGCCCGGGATGACCGCCGTACGGCTGGAGGGCTGCCGGCTCCGGGCGGCGGCGGCCGAACCCGAGCGGGACCTGGCGGCGGTGGCAGCCCTGGGCGGGCGCCTCGTCTGCCCGGGGGACCGGGAGTGGCCGAGCCAGCTTGACGACCTGGGGGACGCTCGGCCCGTCGGACTCTGGGTGCGGGGCCGGCCCGACCTGCGGCTGTGGGCCCTGCGCTCGGTCGCGGTGGTCGGTGCGCGGGCCTGCACGCCGTACGGGGCGCACATGGCGGCGACCCTCGGTGCCGGGCTCGCGGAGCGCGGCTGGGTGGTGGTGTCGGGCGCCGCGTTCGGCGTGGACGGGGCGGCGCACCGCGGGGTCCTGGCGGCGGGCGGCGCGACGGCAGCGGTGCTGGCCTGCGGGGTCGACGTCCCATATCCGCGCGGCCACGCGGAGTTGATCGGCCGGGTGGCCCAACAGGGCTTGGTGGTGGCGGAGTTGCCGCCCGGCTCCCACCCCACCCGCAGCCGGTTCGTCCTCCGCAACCGTGTGATCGCCGCGCTGACCAGAGGAACGGTCGTCGTGGAGGCCGAGTACCGCAGCGGCTCCCTCGCCACCGCCCGTCAGGCCCAGCGCCTCGGCCGGTTCGTGATGGGCGTGCCGGGACCCGCCACCAGCGGACTGTCGGCCGGAGTCCATGAACTGCTCCGCGGCGAGGGGGTGCTGGTCACCGACGCGTCCGATGTCGCCGAGCTGATCGGCGACATCGGCGACCTGGCACCGGACCGCCGCGGCCCGGTACTGCCGCGGGACCGGCTGGACCCGGTGGCGGCGAGGGTCCTTGACGCCCTCCCGTACCACGGCCTGATCAGCCCCCGTGACCTCGCCCGCGGCGCCGGGACCTCCGCCGATGAGACGCTCGGGCGGCTGTACGAACTGCACTCACTGGGGTTCGTCGAACGCGAGGGCGACCACTGGCGGTTGACGCCTTCGTCACCTCGCGACGGCGACGCGCGGCGAGGCGGTTCTTGACCTGGAGCATTCGGGTGAAAAGGTAAGGCCGATGACCTCGCACGATCGATCGGTGACGTGCTGGGGGCCGTCGCTTGTCGCGATGGCCCCGGCTCCCGGCAGGCGCGGGTGGTGTGAACGGCGGAACGCCATCACGCGGCCCCGATCTCCGCTCCTGTGCGGACTGCGACACCGCAGTCACGCTACGCTCACAGGGATTCCGCCCCAGACAGAAGTCCCCCAGCACTTCACGGCAGAACGGCTCAAGGCACCACATGCCCCAGCACACCTCCGGGTCTGACCGCGCGGCAGTACCACCGGTTGCGCGTGGCACTGTGCGCCCTCCCGCCCCCTCCTCGCTCGACGAACTGTGGCGTTCGTACAAGACCACCGGCGACGAGCGGCTGCGGGAGCAGCTGATCCTGCACTACTCGCCGCTCGTCAAGTACGTCGCGGGCCGGGTGAGCGTGGGACTGCCGTCCAACGTCGAGCAGGCGGACTTCGTCTCCTCCGGGGTCTTCGGACTGATCGACGCCATCGAGAAGTTCGACATCGAGCGGGCCATCAAGTTCGAGACGTACGCGATCACGCGGATCCGCGGCGCGATGATCGACGAACTGCGCGCGCTCGACTGGATTCCACGCTCCGTGCGGCAGAAGGCGCGGAATGTGGAGCGCGCCTACGCCACGCTGGAGGCGCAGCTGCGGCGTACCCCGTCCGAGTCCGAGGTCGCCGCGGAGATGGGCATCGCCCTGGAGGAACTGCACGCGGTATTCAGCCAGTTGTCCCTGGCCAACGTGGTCGCCCTGGAGGAGCTGCTGCACGTGGGCGGTGAGGGGGGCGACCGGCTGAGCCTGATGGACACCCTGGAGGACACCGCCGCCGACAATCCGGTGGAGGTCGCCGAGGACCGCGAGCTCAGACGGCTGCTCGCACGCGCCATCAACACGCTCCCCGACCGTGAGAAGACGGTCGTGACCCTCTACTACTACGAGGGCCTGACTCTTGCGGAGATCGGCAACGTCCTCGGCGTCACCGAGAGCCGCGTCAGCCAGATCCACACCAAATCCGTCCTCCAGCTCCGGGCCAAACTGGCCGACGCCGGACGCTGAATCCGTCCCCTCCGGCCCCCGGAGAGAGGCTGAGCCCTTCCCTCCGGCAGCCGCCGCCGTAGAGTGGATGCGTGCCCAGGATTCGAGCGGCCTCCGTGGCCGAGCACCGGACCATGCAGCGCGGCGCCCTCCTGGACGCCGCGCGCTCCCTGCTGTCCGAGGGCGGTACGGAGGCGCTGACCTTCCCCGCACTCGCCGAGCGCACGGGCCTCGCCCGGTCCTCCGTGTACGAGTACTTCCGCTCCCGCGCCGCCGTCGTCGAGGAGCTCTGCGCCGTCGACTTCCCCGTCTGGGCTGCCGAGGTCGAGAACGCGATGGAGCGCGCCGAGACCCCCGAGGCGAAGATCGAGGCGTATGTGCGCCGCCAGCTCGACCTCGTCGGCGACCGCCGCCACCGCGCGGTCGTCGCGATCTCCGCGAGCGAGCTGGACGCCGGAGCCCGGGAGAAGATCCGGGCCGCGCACGGCGGGCTGATCGCCATGATCGTCGAGGCGCTCGGCGACCTCGGCCACACCCAGCCGAGGCTCGCCGCGATGCTCCTCCAGGGCTCGGTGGACGCCGCGGTGCGCCGGATCGAGCTGAGCGTGGCGGAGGAGCCCGGCGTCATCGCGGACACCGCCGTCGCGATGATCCTGCGCGGCGTACGCGGCTGAACGCGTCGGTCCCCGCCGCCGCTCCCGGTCCCGCCGCCGCCACCTCTTCCGGCTCCGGCACCCCGAACACCGGCAGCAGCCGCGACGGGCCGCGCCGCAGCAGGGAGGGTGGCAGAAGGGAGAGCGGGTCGAGGTAGGCGTCGCCCCGCCGCAGCCCCCAGTGCAGACAGCCCTCCGCGCAGTGGAACGGCCCCGCCTCCAGCAGGCCGACCGCCCGCCCCGCGGCCACCTCGTCACCCCTCGCCACCAGTGCCCGCACCGGCTCGTACGTCGTGCGCAGCGCGGGCGTCCCGCTCCCGGCCAGCTCGACGACGACCACCCCGCGCCCGGCCACCCGCCCCGCGAAGGAGACCCGGCCGGTGGCGGCGGCCAGTACCGCGTCGCCCGGCCGGGCCGCCAGGTCGACGCCGCGGTGACCGGGCCCGTACGGGCCGGCGGGCGGCTCCCACCCCCGTAACACCGCAGGCCTTCCGGCCAGCGGCCAGACCGGCCCACCGTCCAGCTCGGCGTATCTCCCCTCGAAGCCGTCTCCGCCCCCGCCCGCACCCTCTGTCGACGAGGGCACCTCATCGGCCACCCCCGCCTCCGGCGGTACCTCCTCCCCGGCCCGGACCGCCGGAAGAAGCCGAGCCTCGGCGGACAGCCCCACCGAGGGCGGCGGCAACGCGGCCGCCGACAGCACGACGGCCAGCAGCACCGTCGGCAGGCCCCACCGGCGCGGGCCGGTGGAACGGGACGGGAGCCGCAAGCATCGCGGCAATCGCTGGAATCGCTGGAATCGCATGGATCAACGCTCCCCCGGAGGCCCGGATTCCGGGGATCTTGGTCCGCGCCTGTGGACTACCCGCCGGTTGTGGATATCGCCGTCACCCGGCACCCGGCGGGTCCCGTACACTTCTTACGGCGATCCGGGTCACCGGGTCGACTTCGCACGCCCCGCCACCTCCCTCTTCCGGGACGGTGGCCGCGCCCCTCGGTCCCTTGTGGCACGGCGCGATCGGGGCGTCAGGCGCGAACGCAAACCTGCGGTCGCGATAACCGAGCACCTCAAGGAGTACGGCCATGGCCGTCGTCACGATGCGGGAGCTGCTGGAAAGCGGCGTCCACTTCGGTCACCAGACCCGTCGCTGGAACCCGAAGATGAAGCGCTTCATCTTCACCGAGCGCAACGGCATCTACATCATCGACCTGCTCCAGTCGCTGTCGTACATCGACCGCGCCTACGAGTTCGTCAAGGAGACCGTCGCGCACGGCGGCTCCATCATGTTCGTGGGTACGAAGAAGCAGGCCCAGGAGGCCATCGCCGAGCAGGCGACGCGCGTCGGCATGCCGTACGTCAACCAGCGTTGGCTCGGTGGCATGCTCACCAACTTCTCCACCGTCTACAAGCGCCTTCAGCGTCTGAAGGAGCTCGAGCTCATCGACTTCGAGGACGTGGCCGCCTCCGGCCTCACCAAGAAGGAGCTCCTGGTCCTCTCGCGTGAGAAGGCCAAGCTGGAGAAGACCCTCGGTGGTATCCGCGAGATGCAGAAGGTGCCCAGCGCCGTCTGGATCGTCGACACCAAGAAGGAGCACATCGCCGTCGGTGAGGCGCGCAAGCTCCACATCCCGGTCGTCGCGATCCTCGACACCAACTGCGACCCCGACGAGGTCGACTACAAGATTCCGGGCAACGACGACGCGATCCGCTCCGTCACCCTGCTCACCCGCGTGATCGCCGACGCCGTCGCCGAGGGCCTCATCGCCCGCTCCGGTGCCGCCACCGGTGACTCGAAGCCGGGCGAGAAGGCCGCCGGCGAGCCGCTGGCCGAGTGGGAGCGCGACCTGCTCGAGGGCGACAAGAAGGACGAGACCGCGGCTGCCGCCGAGGTCCAGTCCTCCGCCGAGACCGAGAAGGTCGCGGACGCCGAGAAGCCGGCCGAGGCCGTCGCCGAGGCCGAGGCTCCGGCCGCCGACGCGGACGCCGAGCAGGCCTGACACCCGTCACGGCTGCTGACGGCGGGGGCCGGCGCCACCAGCGCGGCCCCCGCCGTTCACCCGTAGATCTTTCAGACTTCGAGAGAGACATACAGACTCATGGCGAACTACACCGCCGCTGACGTCAAGAAGCTCCGCGAGCTCACCGGCGCCGGCATGATGGACTGCAAGAAGGCGCTCGACGAGGCCGACGGCAACGTCGACAAGGCCGTCGAGGCGCTCCGTATCAAGGGCCAGAAGGGCGTCGCCAAGCGCGAGGGCCGTTCCGCCGAGAACGGTGCCGTCGTCTCCCTCATCTCCGAGGACAAGACGTCCGGCGTCCTCCTGGAGCTGAAGTGCGAGACGGACTTCGTCGCCAAGGGTGACAAGTTCCAGACCGTCGCCAACACGCTCGCCGCGCACGTCGCCGCGACCTCCCCGGCCGACATCGCCGCGCTCCTCGCTTCCGAGATCGAGCCCGGCAAGACCGTCCAGGCGTACGTGGACGAGGCCAACGCCAACCTCGGCGAGAAGATCGTCCTGGACCGCTTCGCGCAGTTCACCGGCGACTTCGTCTCCGTGTACATGCACCGCACCATGCCCGACCTGCCCCCGCAGATCGGTGTCCTGGTCGAGCTGGACAAGGCCGACGCCGAGCTGGCCAAGGGCATCGCCCAGCACATCGCCGCCTTCGCGCCGAAGTACCTCTCCCGCGAGGACGTCCCGGCCGAGGTCGTCGAGGCCGAGCGCCGCGTCGCCGAGGAGACCACCCGCGCCGAGGGCAAGCCCGAGGCCGCCCTCCCGAAGATCGTGGAGGGTCGCGTCAACGGCTTCTTCAAGGAGGCCACGCTCCTCGGCCAGCCGTACGCGCTGGACGCCAAGAAGTCCGTCCAGAAGGTCCTGGACGAGGCCGGTGTCACCCTGAAGCGCTTCTCGCGCATCAAGGTCGGCATCTGAGTCCGTCCGGGCGAACAGCACCGGACCCGATAGGGTCTGGTGCAGTCGACGGCCGCACCCACGCCGGACGACCGCAGATCTGACGAGGAGGCCATTGCCGCTGTAGGGACACCAGACCCACCGGCAATGGCCTTCTTCGTATGTGCACGAGGAGAATTTTCATGGACATGGGCGCGGACGCCACTCAGGCCGACGACAAGCGCGACGACACGTTTTCCGGGCGCTTCATGCTGAAGCTCTCCGGCGAGGCCTTCGCCGGCGGTGGCGGCCTCGGCGTCGACCCCGACGTCGTGCACACCATCGCCCGCGAGATCGCCGCCGTCGTACGCGACGGCGCCCAGATCGCGGTGGTCATCGGGGGAGGCAACTTCTTCCGCGGTGCCGAGCTCCAGCAGCGCGGCATGGACCGGGCCCGGTCCGACTACATGGGCATGCTCGGCACCGTCATGAACTGCCTGGCGCTCCAGGACTTCCTGGAGAAGGAAGGCATCGACTCGCGCGTCCAGACCGCCATCACCATGGGCCAGGTCGCCGAGCCGTACATCCCGCTCCGCGCCGTACGGCACCTGGAGAAGGGGCGCGTCGTCATCTTCGGCGCCGGCATGGGCATGCCGTACTTCTCCACCGACACCACCGCCGCCCAGCGCGCCCTGGAGATCGATGCCGAGGCGCTGCTCATGGGGAAGAACGGTGTGGACGGGGTCTACGACTCCGACCCGAAGGCCAACCCCGACGCGGTGAAGTTCGACGCGCTGGAGTACAGCGAGGTGATCACGCGCGACCTGAAGGTCGCCGACGCCACCGCCATCACGCTCTGCCGTGACAACAAGCTGCCGATCCTCGTCTTCGAGCTGACCGCCGAGGGCAATATCGCCCGTGCCGTCAAGGGTGAGAAGATCGGCACGCTCGTCAGCGACGAGAGCACCCGGGCCTGACGGCCCCCCAGGATGGACAACGGCCTGCCGGTCGGACACCGTGCAGGTGAGGACGCGACTCAGGACCCGCAGGGCCCGTCGATGACGGGTCCGCTCAAGACACGCAGGAGCACGTGGTGATCGAAGAAATCCTCCTCGAAGCCGAGGAGAAGATGGAGAAGGCCGTCGTCGTCGCGAAAGAGGACTTCGCCGCGATCCGTACCGGCCGTGCGCACCCGGCGATGTTCAACAAGATCGTCGCCGACTACTACGGCGCGCTGACCCCGATCAACCAGCTGGCCTCGTTCTCGGTTCCCGAGGCGCGGATGGCCGTCGTGACGCCGTTCGACAAGTCCGCGCTGCGCAACATCGAGCAGGCGATCCGTGACTCCGACCTCGGCGTCAACCCGAGCAACGACGGCAACATCATCCGGGTGACGTTCCCCGAGCTCACCCAGGACCGCCGCAAGGAGTACATCAAGGTCGCCAAGACCAAGGCCGAGGACTCCAAGATCTCCATCCGCTCCATCCGCCGCAAGGCCAAGGAAGCGCTCGACAAGCTCGTCAAGGACAAGGAGTCCGGCGAGGACGAGGTGCGCCGCGCCGAGAAGGAGCTCGACGACACCACCGCGAAGTACGTCGCGCAGGTGGACGAGCTGCTCAAGCACAAGGAAGCCGAGCTGCTCGAAGTCTGATGAACGACTCTTCCTGGGGTGCACCGCAGGGAGCCGGTCACCGGGGTGCCCCCGAGATGGGGGTCGCTCCGGCGGGTCCCGCTTACGATGCGCATGAAGCCCAGCAGACTCGGCCCATGCCCAACGTGCCGGACGTCCCCGACGCAGGTAGAGACGCACAGAGCCGCGCCAACCGGAACGGGGACGCCGCGCACGTCGGCGGCCCCCTGTTCCGTGACGAGATGCCGCAGGAGCCCATGTCCACCCCGCTGCCGTCCCCGCCGCAGAAGAAGCGTGCGGGGCGTGATCTGCGCGCCGCCATAGGGGTCGGCGTGGGGCTCGGCGCCGTCATCGTCGCCTCGCTGTTCATCGTGAAGGCCGTCTTCGTCGGTGTCGTCGCCGTCGCCGTCGTCGTCGGCCTCTGGGAGCTCACCTCCCGGCTCCAGGAGCAGAAGGGCATCAAGGCGCCCCTGATCCCGCTGGCCGTCGGCGGGGCCGCGATGGTCGTCGCCGGCTACGCGCGCGGTGCGGAGGGCGCCTGGGTCGCCATGGCGCTGACGGCCCTGGCGGTGCTGGTCTGGCGGATGACCGAGCCGCCGGAGGGGTATCTCAAGGACGTCACGGCGGGCGTCTTCGCCGCGTTCTACGTCCCGTTCCTGGCCACCTTCGTCGCCATGATGCTGACGGCGGACGACGGGCACTGGCGGGTCCTGGTCTTCCTCGTCCTCACGGTCGTCAGCGACACCGGGGCGTACGCGGTCGGCTGGCGCTACGGCACCCACAAGCTCGCCCCCCGCATCAGCCCAGGCAAGACCCGCGAGGGCCTGCTCGGCGCCGTCTCCTTCGCGATGGTGGCCGGTGCGCTGTGCATGGAGTTCCTCATCGACGGCGGCGCCTGGTGGCAGGGCCTGCTCCTCGGCCTCGCGGTCGCCGTCAGCGCCACCCTCGGCGACCTGGGTGAGTCCATGATCAAGCGGGACCTCGGGATCAAGGACATGGGCACCCTGCTCCCCGGCCACGGCGGCATCATGGACCGGCTGGACTCGCTGCTGCCGACCGCGCCGGTGGTCTGGCTGCTGCTGGTGCTGTTCGTCGGCTCCGGCTGAGCGTCCCTTCAGGGCCGCGCACCACGTCTCACCTGCACGTTCCACGAGTGAGGGTCCGTCGTCCACAGGGCGGCGGGCCCTCACCCGTCTGTCTGCGACACTGGATGAACCATGCCTAAGCCCGGAGAACTCACTTTCGTCGCGCCCCGCGGAGCCAAGAAGCCGCCGCGGCATCTCGCCGACCTCACGCCCGCCGAGCGCAAGGAAGCGGTCGCCGCGACCGGCGAGAAGCCGTTCCGCGCCCAGCAGCTCTCGCAGCACTACTTCGCGCGGTACGCGCACGACCCGGAGCAGTGGACCAACATCCCCGCCGGGTCCCGGGAGAAGCTCGCCGAGGCGCTGTTCCCCGACCTGATGTCCGTGGTGCGGCACATCAGCTGCGACGACGACACCACCCGCAAGACGCTGTGGAAGCTGCACGACGGGACGCTCGTCGAGTCCGTCCTGATGCGCTACCCGGAGCGCGTCACCATGTGCATCTCCTCGCAGGCGGGCTGCGGGATGAACTGCCCGTTCTGCGCCACCGGGCAGGCCGGTCTCGACCGCAACCTGTCGACCGCCGAGATCGTGCACCAGATCGTCGACGGCATGCGCGCCCTGCGCGACGGCGAGGTGCCCGGTGGTCCGGCCCGGCTCTCCAACATCGTCTTCATGGGCATGGGCGAGCCGCTCGCCAACTACAACCGGGTCGTCGGCGCCATCCGCCGGCTCACCGACCCCGAGCCGGACGGCCTCGGCCTCTCCCAGCGCGGGATCACCGTCTCGACGGTCGGGCTCGTCCCGGCCATGCTGCGCTTCTCCGACGAGGGGTTCAAGTGCCGCCTCGCCGTCTCACTGCACGCCCCGGACGACGAGCTGCGCGACACCCTCGTCCCGGTCAACACCCGGTGGAACGTACGCGAGGTGCTCGACGCCGCCTGGGAGTACGCGGAGAAGTCCGGCCGCCGCATCTCCATCGAGTACGCCCTGATCCGGGACATCAACGACCAGGCCTGGCGCGGCGACCTGCTCGGCCGGCTGCTCAAGGGCAAGCGGGTGCACGTCAACCTGATCCCGCTGAACCCCACGCCCGGCTCCAAGTGGACCGCCTCGCGGCCCGAGGACGAGAAGGCGTTCGTCGAGGCCATCGCGGCCCACGGCGTGCCCGTCACCGTCCGGGACACCCGCGGCCAGGAGATCGACGGGGCCTGCGGACAGCTGGCGGCCTCCGAGCGCTGATCACACGGCGGCTTCCGAGCGCCGATCACACAGCGGCCTCAGGCGACCGGCCGGAACCGCCGGTGTAGCCTGAGCGCGAAATCAACTTCATATTCCGACAGGGGAGCGCCACAGCGCTGAGAGTGCGGCACCAAGGACAGGTTGGCCGCAGACCCTCTGAACCTCGCCCGGGTCATTCCAGGTAGGAAGTTCGGACCTTACTCAAGCTGTTGCGCCCTGCCCGCTTCCGGTTACGTCTGTCACGTCTCCGGAGGGCGGGCGGGGCCGCGTCTCTTCCTGGTCACCTCCAGGAGGAATCACATGAACACCACCAAGAAGTACGCCGCAGCCGCGCTCGCCGCGGCGCTCGGCGTCACCGTCCTCGCGGGCTGCGGCGACTCCGGCGACGACACCTCGGCGGGCTCCGGCGCGTCGAAGGGCAGCGGCTCCAAGACCGTCACCCTGGTCACCCACGACTCCTTCAACGCCTCGGAAGACGTGCTGAAGCAGTTCACCAAGGAGAGCGGCTACACCGTCGAGCTCCTCAAGAGCGGCGACGCCGGTGCCGCCCTCAACCAGGAGATCCTCACCAAGGGCTCCCCGCGCGGCGACGTGTTCTTCGGCGTCGACAACACCCTGCTCTCCCGAGCCCTCGACAACGGCCTCTTCACCGCGTACGAGGCCAAGGGCCTGGACCGGGTCGCGAAGGGCACCGAGCAGGACGACCAGCACCGCGTCACGCCCGTCGACACCGGTGACATCTGCGTCAACTACGACAAGAAGTACTTCGCCGGCAAGAAGCTCGCGCCGCCGCAGACCTTCGAGGACCTGCTCAAGCCCGCGTACAAGAACCTCCTCGTCACCGAGAACGCGGCCGGCTCCTCGCCCGGCCTCGGCTTCCTCCTCGGCACCATCGCCTCCCAGGGCGAGGACGGCTACCAGGACTACTGGAAGAAGCTGAAGGCCAACGGCGTCAAGGTCGTCGACGGCTGGGAGCAGGCCTACAACGAGGAGTTCTCGGGCTCCGCGGGCGGCAAGAAGGCCAAGGCGGACCGGCCGCTCGTCGTCAGTTACGCCTCCAGCCCGCCCGTCGAGGTCCTCTACGCAGACCCGCAGCCCAAGGAGGCCCCCACCGGCGTCTCCACCGGGACCTGCTTCCGGCAGACCGAGTACGCCGGGCTGCTGAAGGGCGCGAAGAACGAGGCGGGCGGCAAGGCGCTGCTCGACTTCCTGATCAGCAAGACGTTCCAGGAGGACGTGCCGCTGAACATGTTCGTCAACCCGGTCGTCACCGACGCGAAGCTGCCGGAGATCTTCACCGAGTTCGGTGAGACCGTCGACAAGCCGGCCACGGTGGCCCCGGACAAGATCGCCGCCAACCGTGAGCAGTGGGTCCAGGCGTGGCACTCGATCGCCGTGAAGTAGACGGCCCCACCAAGGCCGACGAAGCCGCCGAGCCCGCCGCCGGGTCCAAGGGTGGGACCGGCGGCGGGCGGCGCGGAGCGGCGGTGCGGCTCGGCCTGATGGCCGTGCCCGTCGCGTTCTTCGCCGTCTTCTTCGCCTACCCCGTCTCCGCGATCGTCGGACGCGGGCTGAAGGCGGACGGTGTCTGGCAGTTCGGGCGGATCGGCGAGGTGCTGTCCCGCCCGGACATCCTCGACGTCCTCTGGTTCACCACCTGGCAGGCGCTCGCCTCCACCGCGCTCACCCTGCTGGTCGCGCTGCCCGGCGCGTACGTCTTCGCGCGCTTCGACTTCCCCGGAAAGCAGGTGCTGCGCGCGGTCGTCACCGTGCCGTTCGTGCTGCCCACGGTCGTCGTCGGCACCGCGTTCCTGGCGCTGCTCGGGCGCGGCGGGCTCCTGGACGAGCTGTGGGGTCTGCGGCTCGACACCACGGTGTGGGCGATTCTGCTCGCGCACGTCTTCTTCAACTACGCCGTCGTCGTGCGGACGGTCGGCGGCCTCTGGTCGCAGCTCGACCCGCGTCAGGAGGAGGCTGCCCGGGTCCTCGGCGCCGGACGGTTCGCCGCCTGGCGCCGGGTGACGCTGCCCGCGCTCGGTCCGGCGGTGGCGGCGGCCGCGCTGATGGTCTTCCTCTTCACGTTCACCTCGTTCGGTGTCGTGCAGATCCTCGGCGGCCCCGCCTACTCCACCCTGGAGGTGGAGGTCTACCGCCAGACCGCCCAGCTCCTCGACCTGCCGACGGCCGCCGTGCTGACCATGGTCCAGTTCGTGGCGGTCGGCGGGATCCTCGCCGTGCACGCCGTGACCGTACGCCGCCGGGAACGGGCGCTGAAGCTCGTCGACCCGGCCCAGACCTCCCGCCGGCCGCACGGCGCCGGACAGTGGGCGCTGCTCGGCGGGGTGCTGCTCACCGCGCTGCTGCTGATCCTGCTGCCGCTCGGCGTGCTGGTGGAGCGGTCGTTCGACGGGCCGCAGGGGTACGGCCTCGGCTACTACGAGGCACTCCAGACGGCCGACGGCAGCGGCTCGACCTTCCTCGTACCGCCGCTGGAGGCCGTCGGCAACTCCCTCCGGTACGCGTTCGTCGCCACCTTCATCGCCCTGGTCGTCGGAGGTCTCGCGGCGGCCGCCCTGACCCGCCGGGCGGGACGGCTCGTACGCGGCTTCGACGCGCTGCTCATGCTGCCGCTCGGGGTCTCCGCCGTCACCGTCGGCTTCGGCTTCCTCATCACCCTCGACCAACCGCCGCTGGACCTGAGGACCTCCTGGATCCTGGTCCCGCTGGCCCAGGCGCTGGTGGGCGTCCCCTTCGTCGTACGCACCATGCTTCCCGTCCTCCGCGCGGTGGACGACCGGCTGCGCGAGGCCGCCGCCGTGCTGGGGGCCTCGCCGCTGCGGGCCTGGCGCGAGGTCGATCTGCCCTTGGTGCGGCGGGCGGTGCTGGTCGCGGCGGGCTTCGCGTTCGCCGTGTCGCTCGGCGAGTTCGGCGCCACCGTCTTCATCGCCCGGCCCGACAACCCGACCCTGCCGGTCGCCGTGGCCCGGCTGCTGGGCCGGTCCGGTGAACTCAACTACGGGCAGGCGATGGCCCTCAGCACGATCCTGATGCTGGTGTGCGCAGTGTCGCTGCTGCTCCTCGAACGCATCCGTACCGACCGATCCGGGGAGTTCTGACCACCATGCTGAGCTTGCAGGCAGCCACCGTACGGTTCGGGAAGCGGGCCGCGCTCGACGCGGTCGACCTGGAGGTCGCCGAGCACCGCATCGTCTGCGTGCTCGGCCCCAGCGGCAGCGGCAAGTCCACCCTGCTCCGGGCCGTTGCCGGGCTCCAGCCGATGGACGGCGGCCGGGTGCTGCTGGCCGGGCAGGACCAGGCGGGCGTCCCGGTGCACCGGCGCGGCCTCGGCCTGATGTTCCAGGACCACCAGCTCTTTCCGCACCGTGACGTCGGCGCCAACGTCGCCTTCGGGCTGCGGATGCACGGCACCGGCCGAGCGGAGTCCGAGCGCCGGGTCCGTGAACTCCTGGAGCTGGTCGGCCTTCCCGGCGCCGAACGCCGTGCCGTCGCCGCCCTCTCCGGCGGCGAGCAGCAGCGCGTCGCCCTGGCCCGGGCGCTGGCCCCGCGCCCCAAGCTCCTGATGCTGGACGAACCCCTCGGCCAGCTCGACCGCAGCCTGCGCGAACGGCTCGTCATCGAACTGCGCACCCTGTTCCAGGAGTTGGGCACGACCGTGCTGGCCGTCACCCACGACCAGGGTGAGGCGTTCGCACTCGCCGACCGGGTCGTCGTGATGCGGGACGGCCGGATCGCCCAGGAGGGCAGCCCGCTGGACGTCTGGCAGCGCCCCGCCTCCGCGTTCGTCGCCCGCTTCCTCGGCTTCGACAACGTGACCCCGGCGACGGTGACCGGCCGGGCTGCCGCGACCGCCTGGGGCAAGGTGCCGGTCCCGGAGGGCTCGCCCCAGGGCGAGGTGGACCTGCTGGTCCGCCCGGCCGGGGTGCTGGTCGGCGCCCAGGAGGACGGGCTGCGCTGCACGGTCGGCGTCCGCACCTTCCGCGGGAACCACGTGACCGTGCGGCTGACCCCGGAGAACGCCCCGGTGCTGGAGGCCGAGTGCGCCCTGCGGGACACCCCGGACGAGGGTGCGGTGGTGGGTGTGCGGTTCGACGCGGCGGAGACGGTGGTGCTGGCGGGGGAGTGACAGGGCCTTCACGAGCCGCGCCCACCGGTGAGCCGCCCGTCCCTGAGCTCCGCCCCCCCCGGCCTACCCAGCCAGCGGCAGCGCCGCCAGTTCCGCGATCACCCAGGTCAGCGGGGCGAACAGGGCCAGCAGCGCGGCGGCCCGTAGCGCGGTCGCGGAGCGCAGGGTGGAGGCCGGGGCGCCCATCCGCAGCAGCGCCTCGGCGGTGTGGGCGCGGGCCTGCTTCGCCTCCAGGGCCGAGGTCAGCAGCGTCGCCACCGTGCAGCCGAGGACCAGCACCGCACCGAGCGCGGTGAGCGGGCCGTAAGGGCGCTCGTCGCCTCCGTACAGCGCCGAGGCGGCGATCACCGCGGCGACCACCGCGCAGACGATGCCGAGCGGGCGGCCGATCCGGCGCGCCTCGTCCATCAGGACCCGGCCCGCCAGCAGACGTACGGCACCGGGACGCACCGCCTGGAGCGCCTTCCCGCACAGGTAGGTCAGCCCCGGCCCCGCCATGGCCAGGCCGGCCGCGGCCAGCGTCCAGCCGGCCAGTACCGCCACCGGAGTGGCGTCGAACCGGCCCGGCAGCGGGAACGCGCTCCCCGACCCGTCCCGGGACGCGTACGCCTCGACCGCCAGCCCGGCGGCCACCAGCGCCACCCCCCACGGCAGCCCGCTCGGCACAGGTGCGGGCTCCGGCAGCTCCTCGGAGCCGAAGGTGGCCCGGGCAGGGTCGGGCCGGGAACGCAAGGCCAGCGCGCTCGCCGTCGCCGACAGCACCGGTACGAGGGCGAGCAGCATCAACGCGGCGGCCAGCGGCAGCGGGGTGCCCGCGCCGAGGAACTCGGCCGCGCCGCCGTCGAACGGCATCCCGGTCAGATCGCCCCGCAGATGCAGGAAGAAGAGCAGCGCCACCATCGAGCCGAGCGTCGTGGAGACGGCCGTCGAGACCGCGGCCAGCACCGAGAGCCGCACCGGACCGAGGCCCAGTGAGGAGAGACCGGGGCGGGGCCGGGTGCTCGGATCCGTGCGGGCCACCGCCACGGCGAACATCACGGTGGCGGCGAGCGGGACGAAGCACCACAGCAGCCGCAGCACCGAACCGGCGGAGGCGGGATGCGCCGAGGCGTATCCGAGCGAGCAGAGGAGGAGGAAGCCGACACCGGCCGATGCGGCGGCGACGAGCAGCCGCCGGACCAGGACGAGGGGATGCGTACCGAGGGTCAGACGGAGAGCGAGCACGCCGCGCTGCCCTCCGCATCGGGTTCGGCGGGGAGGGCGACGGTGGAGACGCGGCGGCCGTCCAGCAGCCGCACGGTCCGGTCGGCGAGGGCGGCGACCTCGGCGTCATGGGTGGCCAGGACCATCGTGATGCCGTGCGAGCGGGCCGCGGCGGTCAGGGTGCGCAGGAGCTGCGAGCGCTCGGCGCGGTGCAGGGTCGCGGTGGGCTCGTCGGCGAAGACGACCGTCGGCTGCGCGCAGAGGGCCCGGGCGACGGAGACGCGCTGGCGTTCGGCCTGGAGGAGCGCGTGCGGGCGCTTCTTGGCGAGCGGCGCGATGTCCATGCGCTCCAGCCACTCGGTGGCGGCCTTCTTCGCGGCCCGGTGCGAGGCGCCGCGCAGCAGCAGCGGAAGGGCCGCGTTCTCCCAGGTGGTCAGCTCGAGGACGAGCTCGGGGTCGGCGCCGATCCAGCCGAACCGCTCCCTCCGCAGCTGCTCGCGCACTCGGGGGGCCATGGTGTGCACGGGGACGCTGTTGAACCAGACCTCGCCCTGGTCGGGCACCAGACGGCCCGACAGGCAGTGCAGCAGCGTGCTCTTTCCGCTGCCGCGCGGGCCGGTCACGGCCAGGATCTCGGCGTCGCGGACGGAGACGGAGACACCGCCGAGACCGGGCGATCCGTTGTGGGAGTGGTGCAGGGAACGTGCCCAGATCACGTCGTTGTCCGGCGGGGCCACCATGGCGTACACCTCGGTTCGGATGAGTTTTCCCGTTCCCCCGTACGGGGGAACGAGGACGCGGCCGATCGGTCACTGGGCACCGTAGATAGTCGGACCGGTGAGTGCGCACAGCACGCGGCCCGGACGCTCCCCTTCTCACTCGAAAGGGCGCATCCGGGCCGGGTGGACCGTATGAAATGACCGCTGAATGATGATCATCCAGAGAGGGTCATGAGGGTCATGAGGGGCGCGAGGGCCCCGGAGGTCAGAGCTTCGTCCACGCTTCCGTCAGCACGGCCCGCAGGATGCCCTCGATCTCGTCGAACGTCGACTGGTCCGAGATCAGCGGCGGCGCGAGCTGCACGACCGGGTCACCGCGGTCGTCGGCCCGGCAGTACAGGCCGTTCTCGTACAGCGCCTTGGAGAGGAAGCCGTACAGGACGCGCTCGGTCTCCTCGTCGGTGAACGTCTCCTTGGTGGCCTTGTCCTTCACCAGCTCGATGCCGTAGAAGTACCCGTTGCCGCGGACGTCGCCGACGATCGGCAGGTCGTGCAGCTTCTGCAGCGTGGTGAGGAAGGCGTTCTCGTTGTCCAGGACGTGCTGCGTGAGGTTCTCGCGCTCGAAGATGTCCAGGTTGGCGAGGCCGACCGCCGCGGAGACCGGGTGGCCGCCGAAGGTGTAGCCGTGCAGGAAGGTGTTGCCGCCCTTGTAGAACGGCTCGGCGATCTTGTCCGAGACGATGCAGGCACCGATCGGGGAGTAGCCGGAGGTCATGCCCTTCGCGCAGGTGATCATGTCCGGCACGTAGCCGAACTTGTCGCAGGCGAAGATCGTGCCGAGGCGGCCGAAGGCGCAGATGACCTCGTCGGAGACGAGCAGCACGTCGTACTGGTCGCAGATCTCGCGGACCCGCTGGAAGTACCCGGGCGGCGGCGGGAAGCAGCCGCCCGCGTTCTGCACGGGCTCCAGGAAGACCGCCGCGACGGTCTCCGGGCCCTCGAAGAGGATCTCCTGCTCGATCTGGTCGGCGGCCCAGCGGCCGAAGGCCTCCGGGTCGTCGCCGAAGAGCGGGGCGCGGTAGATGTTGGTGTTCGGCACCTTGTGCGCGCCGGGGACCAGCGGCTCGAAGGGGGCCTTCAGGGCCGGGAGGCCGGTGATGGACAGGGCGCCCTGCGGGGTGCCGTGGTAGGCGACCGCACGCGAGATGACCTTGTACTTGGTCGGCTGGCCCTTGAGCTTGAAGTACTGCTTGGCCAGCTTCCAGGCGGTCTCGACGGCCTCGCCGCCACCGGTGGTGAAGAAGACCTTGTTGAGGTCGCCCGGCGCGTAGTCGGCGAGACGCTCGGCCAGCTCGACGGCCTTCGGGTGGGCGTAGGACCACACCGGGAAGAAGGCGAGCTCCTGGCCCTGCTTGTACGCCGTCTCGGCGAGCTCGTGGCGGCCGTGGCCGGCGTTGACCACGAACAGGCCGGAGAGGCCGTCCAGGTAGCGCTTGCCCTTGTCGTCGAAGATGTACGTTCCCTCGCCACGCACGATGGTGGGAACGGGCGCGTTCTCGTAGTCCGACATGCGGGTGAAGTGCATCCACAGGTGGTCGTACGCGGTCCGGCTGAGGTCCTTGCTCACGGCTATCGGGTTCCCCACATATAGGTCTGCTTCTTGAGCTTGAGGTAAACAAAGCTCTCGGTGGAGCGCACGCCGGGAAGGCTCCGGATGCGTTTGTTGATCGTCTCCAGCAGGTGGTCGTCGTCCTCGCAGACGACCTCCACCATCAGGTCGAAGGAGCCCGCGGTCATCACCACGTACTCGCACTCGGCCATGGCCGCCAGGGCTTCGGCCACCGGATCGAGGTCGCCCTCGACATTGACGCCGACCATCGCCTGGCGCCGGAACCCCACGGTGAGCGGGTCCGTGACGGCGACGATCTGCATCACGCCCTGGTCGAGCAGCTTCTGCACCCGCTGGCGCACAGCCGCTTCGGAGAGGCCGACGGCCTTGCCGATCGCGGCGTACGGACGGCGTCCGTCCTCCTGGAGCTGCTCGATGATCGCGAGGGAGACGGCATCGACCGCTGGCGGTGATCCGTTCCCGTTCCTGGAGTCTGCGCTGCGACTGGCCACACATCCACTGTGCACCGCACTCGTCTGTCTCGCAACCCCAGATCGATGAAATTCGTTGAGTGCGTGCGCAGAACCGACTGAATCCGAAGCTGGGGGTGGTTACCTATGTCGAAAGCGTCACCGGAACGATTAGGGTGGGTGTCTCACCCATCGGACAGCCGACAGGAGGGGTGGTCATGACCACCGAGGTGCGCCGTCTGCGCAACTACATCAACGGGGAGTTCCGGGACGCCGCGGACGGGCGGACCATCGATGTGGTCAGCCCGGTGACGGAAGAGGTCTACGCGACCTCGCCGCTCTCCGGCCAGGCCGATGTCGATGCCGCCATGGAAGCCGCCGCGGCCGCCTTCCCGGCCTGGCGCGACACGACGCCCGCCGAGCGCCAGAAGGCCCTGCTCAAGATCGCGGACGCGATCGAGGAGCGCGCGGAGGACCTGATCGCGGCCGAGTCGGAGAACACCGGCAAGCCGATCGGGCTCACCCGCACCGAAGAGATTCCGCCGATGGTCGACCAGATCCGCTTCTTCGCGGGCGCCGCCCGGCTGCTCGAAGGCCGCTCGGCCGGCGAGTACATGGAGGGCCTGACCTCCATCGTGCGCCGCGAGCCCGTCGGCGTATGCGCGCAGGTCGCGCCGTGGAACTACCCGATGATGATGGCCGTCTGGAAGTTCGCCCCGGCGCTCGCCGCGGGCAACACCGTCGTCATCAAGCCGTCCGACACCACTCCGGCGTCGACCGTGCTGATGGCCGAGATCATGGGCCAGATCCTGCCCAAGGGCGTCTTCAACGTCCTGTGCGGCGACCGGGACACCGGCCGCGCGATGGTCGAGCACCCGACCCCGGCGATGGCCTCCATCACCGGTTCGGTCCGGGCCGGCATCCAGGTCGCCGAGTCCGCCGCCAAGGACGTCAAGCGCGTCCACCTGGAGCTCGGCGGCAAGGCGCCGGTCGTCGTCTTCGAGGACGCCGACATCGCCAAGACCGTCTCGGGCGTCTCGGAGGCGGGCTTCTTCAACGCGGGCCAGGACTGTACGGCCGCGACCCGCGTCCTGGTCCACGAGTCCATCCACGACGAGTTCGTGACCGCGCTCGCCAAGGCCGCCGCCGACACGAAGACCGGGCAGCCGGACGACGAGGACGTGACGTACGGCCCGCTCAACAACGCCAACCAGCTGAAGCAGGTCAGCGGCTTCATCGAGCGGCTCCCGGCTCACGCCAAGGTCGAGGCGGGCGGCCACCGGGTCGGCGAGAAGGGCTACTTCTACGCCCCGACCGTCGTCTCCGGCCTCAAGCAGGACGACGAGATCATCCAGAACGAGGTCTTCGGGCCCGTCATCACGGTCCAGTCGTTCAGCGACGAGAAGCAGGCCGTGGAGTACGCGAACGGCGTCGACTACGCGCTCGCCTCCTCCGTCTGGACGACGAACCACTCCCGCGCCATGCGCATGTCCAAGAACCTGGACTTCGGCTGCGTGTGGATCAACACGCACATCCCGCTGGTCGCGGAGATGCCGCACGGCGGGTTCAAGAAGTCCGGCTACGGCAAGGACCTCTCGGCGTACGGCTTCGAGGACTACACCCGCGTCAAGCACGTCATGACGTCCATCGAGGACTGATCCGCGGATCGTCGTCACGCGTACGGCCCCGGGCTCCGGCCCGGGGCCGTACGCGCATCTGGACAACGTGTGCGGAACGGTCCCGTCCCGCTGGACGCTTGGTCCATTGCCCGCCGCCGTGGCCGAGGGGCATCCTGCGCGGGTGCCAGTGATCCCGAAGAACCCCATGTCCCGCCGTTCCCTGCTGCGCGCCCTCGGGGCCGGGGCCGCCGGGGCCTCCCTGGCCGGCTGCGGGGTGCCCGCGGCCTATGTCGAGCCGGGGGACCGGGCCGGACGCGACAGTTCCGCGACCGACCACAGCCTGCACTTCGCCAACTGGCCGCTCTACATCGACACCGACGACGAGAACACCTCGAAGCGGCCCACGCTGGACGCCTTCACCGAGCGGACCGGGATCTCCGTCACGTACACCGAGGAGATCAACGACAACGACGAGTTCTTCGGGAAGATCAGCCCGGCCCTGATGAACCGCCAGCAGACCGGCCGGGACCTGATCGTCATCAGCGACTGGATGGCCGCCCGCTTCGTCCGGCTCGGCTGGGTCCAGGAGATGGACCGGGCCAAGCAGCCGAACGTCGCCAAGTACCTGGACCCGCAGCTGCGTTCGCCCGCCTTCGACGCCGGGCGGCGCCACAGCGTCCCGTGGCAGTCCGGGATCACCGGCATCGCGTACAACCGCAAGCGCCTCGGCCGCGAACTCCGCTCCACCAGCGACCTGTGGGCCGACGACCTGCGCGGCAAGGTGACGCTGCTGTCCGGGCTCGACGAGTCGTTCGCACTGCTCATGCAGGGCGACGGCGTCGACATCACCCGGTGGACCGCCGACGACTTCCACACCATGTGCGAGCACATCGAGAAGCGGGTCCGGTCCAAGCACATCCGCCGCTTCACCGGCAACGACTACATCAAGGACCTCTCCACCGGCGATGTGCTGGCCTGCCAGGCGTACTCCGGCGACGTCATCCAACTCCAGGCGGACAACCCGGACATCGAGTTCCTCGTGCCCGAGGAGGGCGCCGAACTCTGGGCCGAGTCGCTGATGATCCCCAACCTCGCCCGCCACAAGCGCAACGCGGAACGGCTGGTCGACCACTACTACGACCCCCAGATCGCCGCCGAACTCGCCACCTGGGTCAACTACGTCTGCCCGGTGCCCGCCGCCCGTGACATCCTCGCCTCGTCCAAGGACGAGGAGACCGCCGCGCTCGCCGAGGACCCGCTGATCTTCCCCGACGACGCGATGCGCGAACGGCTCGCCATCGCGCGCGACATCACCGCCGAGGAGCGGACGGACTTCGCCAAGAAGTGGAACGCCATCGTCGGGTTGTGAAATGCGTGGCTCCGGGACCTCACGGCTTCCGGGCCACCACGCCGAACTGCGCCACCTCCGGCTCCCGCGGGTTCGTACGCCAGCGGGAGCAGGAGACGAGGCCCGGCTCCAGCAGGTCGAGGCCGTCCAGGAAGGACGCGACCTCGTCGCGGGTGCGGGCGGTGATCGGCGGAGTGGCGTTCTCGTTCCAGAAGCGCATCGCCGCCTCGTTGCCCTCGCCGCCCAGCTCCAGCGTCGGGTGGGTGAGCACCAGGTGGCTGCCCGAGGGGACGGCCGTCATCAGCGTGCGGACGATGGAGCGCGCCTCGTCCGTGTCCAGCACGAAGTTGAGGATGCCGAGCATCATCACCGCGACCGGCCGGCCCAGGTCCAGCGTGGGCTCGGCCGCCTTCAGGATCCGCTCCGGATCGTGCGCGTCCGCGTCGACGTACTCCGTCGCGCCCTCCAGCGAACCGCTGAGCAGGGCCCGCGCGTGGGCCAGCACGATCGGGTCGTTGTCGACGTAGACGACCCGGGCGTGCGGCGCGGTGTGCTGGGCGATCTCGTGGGTGTTGTCGGCCGTCGGCAGGCCGGTGCCGATGTCCAGGAACTGGTCGACGCCCACGTCCCCGGCCAGGTGCCGCACCACCCGGCCGAGGAACGCCCGGTCGGCGCGGGCCACTTCACCGATGCTCGGGTACATCCCGGTCACCTGGTCGCCCACCGCCCGGTCCACCGGGTAGTGGTCCTTGCCGCCCAGCCAGTAGTTCCACACCCGGGCGTTGTGCGCGACGTCGGAACGTATCCGGGCCGGGGCCTCGGCCCGCGGTCGGCTCTCACTCACGTCTGATGCTCCTCGTCCCCGTCCGGCGCTTCACGGCACCGACCATCATGCCGGACGAATCAAGAGGCCCTCAGCGCAGGGGAGTTGGAACGCACCTGGTGCAGCGCGTCGATCCGGTTGGTGGTGATCGAGTCGACGCCCCGCTCGATCAGCCGGCGCATCGTGCGCTTGGTGTCGGCCGTCCAGGCGGAGACGAGGAGCCCGTCCCGGTGCGCCCGCTCGGCCAGTTCGCGGCTGACGAGCCCGAAGCGGTAGTTCAGCCAGCGCGGCTTCACCGCCGCCAGCAGGACCGGACGCGGCGGAGCGAGGGTGTTCCAGGTCAGCGCGATCTCCGCGGCCGGATCCGCTCCGCGCACCCGCAGCATCGCGTCCGCGCCGGCGCAGTAGTACGCCCGGTCGCCCGCCCCGTACTCCAGGACCGTACCGACGACCTTCTTCACCGAGGCGTCCGTGGAGCCGGGCAGGTCCACCATCACCCGGTGCCCCTCGGTGGCCTCCAGCGCCTCGCGCAGGGTCGGCACCCCGCCGCCGGTCAGCTCCAGCACCTCCTGGTGGGTCAGCCGGTCGACGCGCCGGTCATGGCCCCACAGCCGCTCCAGCGTCGTGTCGTGGAGCAGGACGGGCACGCCGTCGCGGGTCACCCGTACGTCGATCTCGACCGCGTCCGCCCCCCGGTCGAGGGCGGAGCGGATCGAGGGCAGCGTGTTCTCGCGGGCCCGGTACGGATCGCCGCGGTGCGCCACGGCGGTGAGGCGGGAGGTGGTGTCGGCCATGGGGCCATTGTGACGACCGGGGCGCGCGGGCGGGGCGCCGGAGGCGATTCTCCGGGTACGTGTCCCGGTCAGCGGGGCGGTTGCGTGTCCGGGTCAGCGGGCGGGGCCCCGGAGCCAGTTCGCCGTGTACGTGTCGATCTCCTCGGCCAGCCGGCGCTTGCCGGCCGGGTCCAGGAACGAGGCCTCCACCGCGTTCTTCGCGAGGACGGCGATGCCCTGCTCGTCCAGCTTCAACAGCCGGGCGGCGACCGCGTACTCGTTGTTGAGGTCGGTGCCGAACATGGGCGGGTCGTCGCTGTTGACGGTGACCAGGACACCCGCCTGCACCATCTCCCGGATCGGGTGGAGCTCGATGTCGGTGACCGCGCGGGTCGCGATGTTCGACGTCGGGCAGACCTCCAGGGCGATGCGGTGCTCGGCCAGGTGCTCCAGCAGCTTCGGGTCCTGGACGGAGCTGGTGCCGTGGCCGATGCGCTCGGCGCGCAGCTCGGTGAGCGCGTCCCAGACGGTCTGCGGTCCGGTGGTCTCCCCGGCGTGCGGCACCGAGTGGAGGCCCGCGTCGATGGCCCGGTCGAAGTAGGGCTTGAACTGCGGACGCTCCACCCCGATCTCCGGCCCGCCGAGGCCGAAGGAGACGAGTCCCTCGGGCCGCAGGTCCACCGCCAGCCGGGCGGTCTCGTCGGCGGCCGGGGTCCCCAGCTCACCCGGGATGTCGAAGCACCAGCGCAGGATGACGCCCAGCTCGGCCTCGGCCGACTTGCGGGCGTCCTCGATGGCCTCCATGAAGGCCACCTCCGGGATGCCGCGCAGGGTCGAGCTGAACGGGGTCACGGTCAGCTCCGCGTACCGGATGTTCTGCCGTGCCATGTCCCGCGCCACCTCGAAGGTGAGCAGCCGGACGTCCTCGGGGGTGCGGATCAGCTCCACCACCGAGAGGTAGACCTCGATGAAGTGCGCGAAGTCGGTGAAGGTGAAGTAGTCGGTCAGCGCCTCCGGGTCCGTGGGGACCTTCGAGTCCGAGTGCCGGGCGGCCAGTTCGGCGACGATCCGGGGTGAGGCGGACCCGACATGGTGGACGTGGAGCTCGGCCTTGGGCAGCCCGGCGATGAAGGGGTGCGGATCGGTCATGTGTCTGTCTCCCACAGTTCGGCGTGTACGTCGGCGGAGCCCCAGGGGTGGTCCCGGCCGGCTGCACCGATCATCGTAGGCGGGGTGAGGCGGTGCGGAACCGGGCCGTAGCATGACGGGACCACGATGGGGGAGGCCCATGTCAGACAACACAGAGCAGCCCGGGGGCGGGGCCGCGCCGCGCGATCCGTGGGCACCGCCGGACAGCAGGGTGGAGCTGGGCAAGCAGGACGCCGCTCCGCCGCCGCCCGCCGTCCATGACCAGCAGACCGTGACGTCGATGCCGAGCGCGGGGCCCGCCGCCGACGGCACCGGCCCGATACCGACGGGCGGCGGCTTCGGCCCGCCGCCCTCGGCCGTACCGCCGCCGCCGATCGGCCCGGGCGGCCCCGGCCACCAGCCACCGCCGCCCCCGACCACCGGGCACTACGGCTACCCGGCCCCGCCGGCGCAGCCGTACGGCGGCTACCCGGGCTATGACGCCTACGGCGGCCAGCAGCCCTGGGGGCCGCAGCCCTCGAACGGCCTCGGCACGGCCGCGCTGGTGCTCGGCATCATCTCGATCGTCGGGTTCTGCATGTACGGGGTGAACATCATCCTCGGCATCCTGGCGCTGATCTTCGGCCTCATCGGCCTCGGCCGGGCCAAGCGCGGCGAGGCCACCAACCGGGGCATGGCGATCGCCGGGATCATCACGGGATCCGTCGGCATCGTGGTCGGATCCGTGCTCCTCGGCTTCATCATCTGGGCCATCGCCAACGGCGACTCCAGCTTCGACGAGACCTACGACGACGACCCGTTCGCCACGTCGCTGGTCATCGAGGGCCGCGGCTAGCCACCGGGACGTACCGCATCCGCCGCCCGGTCCGGCAGGGAACCCCTCCCCGCCGGACCGGGCGGCGCTGTCGTACCAGAGGGTGGGGGCTAAGCCACCCGCAGCCGCTCCCGGGCCTCCATCAGCGCGAACCCCAGCAGATTCAGCCCCTGCCACTCCTGCGGCCGCTCCACCCGCTCGTCGTCCGCCGCCAGCCCGATGCCCCAGATCCGGTCCAGCGGAGACGCCTCCACCAGCACCCGGTCGCCCGTGGACAGCAGATAGCCGGCCAGCTCAGGGCTCTGCCCGAACTTGTGGACGCTGCCCTCCACGACCAGGGCGAACCGCTCCCGTATCCACCGGTCCTCGTCGAAGCCGCGCACCAGCCGCCCGGCCTTCTTCGCCGCCGCCGGGCTCGACGCCGTGACGGCCGCCTGCTCCGCCTCCGTATCGCCGAAGAGGCGAGCCTTGCCGGCCATCATCCAGTGCTCGGCGCCGGCGTACGTCACCCCGTCCACCGTGAAGGGCGAGGGCCACCACTGGCTCAGGCAGCTCGGCCCCAGCCGGCCGTCCGGGCGCGGGCGGTGGCCCCAGAACGGCAGATACTTCACCCGCTTGCCCCGCGCCACGTCCGCCACAAGCTCATCGATCGGTCCCATGGCATGTGAGTGTGGCATCCGCCACTGACACTCCGTACGGGGATTTCCGCACCGACACGACACATGGTCGACAGATTCCGTCGCGTAACCAAAAGGCAACAACGGAATCACTTGTTGGGCCTGGACCCCTCTGTCAGGATCGGCACTCAATTCACGAAGAGGCTACGCCGACCCCGCGCAGCGGGTACAGCGGCGGAGGAGAGCGTCATGAGCAACGGCTTCCAGGTTCAGGACCGCTTCGCGGAAGGTGCGCAGTACATCGGCGGCAAGCTGCTCCCGGGCACGTCCGGCCGCCACCACGACGTGGTGGACCCCGCGACCGGCGAGAGCGTCCTGCGGTACGAGCTGGCGGGCACCGAGGACGTGGACGCGGCCGTCGCCGCCGCCCGCGCCGCCTTCCCCGGCTGGTCGGGCGCCACCCCCGGCGAGCGCTCCGAGGCCCTGCACCGGTTCGCCGCCGTCCTCGCCGAGCGGGCCGACGACTTCGCGTACGCCGAGTCCCTCCAGTGCGGCAAGCCGCTCAAGCTCTCCACCGAGTTCGACGTGCCCGGGACCGTCGACAACGCCGCCTTCTTCGCGGGCGCCGCCCGCCACCTGGAGGGCAAGGCCGCCGCCGAGTACGACGGTGACCACACCTCGTACGTACGCCGAGAGGCGATCGGCGTCGTCGGCTCCATCGCACCCTGGAACTACCCCCTCCAGATGGCCGCCTGGAAGATCCTCCCGGCCGTCGCCGCGGGCAACACCATCGTCCTCAAGCCCGCCGAGCTGACCCCGCTCACCTCGCTGATGTTCGCCCAGGCCGCCACCGAGGCCGGCATCCCGGACGGCGTGATCAACATCGTCAACGGCGCCGGAAAGGAGGCCGGAGAGCACCTCGTCGGCCACCCGGACGTCGTCATGACCTCCTTCACCGGCTCCACCGCCGTCGGCAAGCGGGTCGCGGAGATCGCCACCGCCACCGTCAAGCGCCTCCACCTGGAGCTCGGCGGCAAGGCCCCCTTCGTGGTCTTCGACGACGCCGACCTGGAGGCCGCCGTGCACGGCGCGGTCGCCGGTTCGCTCATCAACACCGGCCAGGACTGCACCGCCGCCACCCGCGCCTATGTCCAGCGCCCGCTGTACGACGCCTTCGTCCGAGACGTCGCCGCCCTCATGGAGACCGTCCGCCTCGGCTCGCCCTTCGACGCGTCCACCGACCTCGGCCCCCTCATCAGCCACGCCCAGCGCGACCGCGTCGCCGCCTTCGTCGAGCGGGCCCGCGGCTACGCCCAGGTCGTCACCGGCGGCGAGGCACCCGGCGGCGACCTCGCGGACGGCGCGTACTACCGGCCGACACTGATCGCGGGCGCCGCCCAGGACAGCGAGATCGTCCAGTCGGAGATCTTCGGCCCGGTCCTCGTCGTCCTCCCCTTCGACACCGACGACGAGGGCATCGCGCTCGCCAACGACACCCCGTACGGACTGGCCGCCTCCGCCTGGACCCGCGACCTGTACCGCGCGAACCGCGCCACCCGCGAGATCCAGGCGGGCTGTGTGTGGGTGAACGACCACATCCCGATCCTCTCCGAGATGCCGCACGGCGGATACAAGGCCAGCGGCTTCGGCAAGGACATGTCGGCGTACTCCTTCGAGGAGTACACGCAGGTCAAGCACGTCATGTACGACAACACCGCGGTCGCCCGCAAGGACTGGCACCGCACGATCTTCGGGGACCGATAGCAGCTGCCGCACGATCGGGGCCTGTTCACGGCAGGCCCCGGCGGCCTCCCACCCGAAAGGGCACACGCGTATGGAGAGTTACGAGCCCGAGCGCCTCTCGCCGGTCCAGCTGGCGGCCATGAGGCGTTCCCTGACCAGCGGCCGGGGCGCCCTCACCCGCCGCTCCCTGCTGCGCGCCTCCGGTATGGGCGCCCTCGCGCTGGGCGGGATAGCCACCCTCGGCGCCTGCGGCATCCCGCCCGCCGGACGCGCCGAGGGAGCCGCCGCCGACGACCACTCGGAGAAGGAGAAGGAGGTCGCCTTCTCCAACTGGACCGAGTACATGGACGTCAGCGACGACGAGAAGACCCGCCCCACCCTCGCCGCGTTCACCAAGCGCACCGGGATCAGGGTCAAGTACACCGAGGACATCAACGACAACGTCGAGTTCTTCGGGAAGATCAAACCGCAGCTCGCCGCCGGCCAGAACACCGGCCGCGACCTCATCTGCGTCACCGACTGGCTGGCCGCCCGCATCATCCGGCTCGGCTGGGCGCAGAAGCTCGACCCCTCGAACCTCCCGCACGCCTTCGCCAACATCTCCGCCCAGTTCCGCACCCCCGACTGGGACCCCGGCCGCGCCTACTCCTACCCCTGGACCGGCATCCCCACGGTCATCGCGTACAACGCGAAGGCGACCGGCGGCCGGAAGGTCGACTCGGTCACCCAGCTCCTCGACGACCCGAAGCTCAAGGGACGCGTCTCCTTCCTCTCCGAGATGCGCGACACCATCGGCATGACCCTCCTCGACCAGGGCAAGGACCCGGGGAAGTTCACCGACACCGACTTCGACGGGGCGATCGGCCGGCTCCAGAAGGCCGTCGACAAGAAGCAGATCCGCCGCTTCACCGGCAACGACTACACCGCCGACCTCAGCAAGGGCGACATCGCCGCCTGCGTCGGCTGGGCCGGGGACATCATCCAGCTCCAGGCCGACAACCCGGACATCAAGTTCGCCATTCCGGCCGCCGGTTACATCACCTCCAGCGACAACCTCCTGGTCCCCGCGCAGGCCCGGCACAAGACCAACGCCGAGAAGCTCATCGACTACTACTACGAGCCGCCGGTCGCCGCCCAGCTCGCCGCGTACATCAACTACGTCTGCCCGGTCGACGGCGTACGCGACGAACTCGCCAAGATCGACGAGTCGATGGCCTCCAACACGCTGATCCTCCCCGACCGGGAGATGGCGGCGAAGTCCCGCTCCTTCCGCTCCCTGAGCACGGAGGAAGAGACGGCATACGAAGAGAAGTTCACCAAACTCATCGGCGCCTGACCCGGTAACCGCCGGTACCCCACCGGCCCCGCCTCTCTCCGAACTCCCCCCGAACACACTGGGACCGCGACCCATGACACAGCAGCAGCAGACCGCGGGCGGCGATGTCCGCCTCGTCGGGATCAGCAAGACCTACGGCTCCTTCACCGCCGTCCAGCCGCTCGACCTGACCGTCCCCGAGGGCTCCTTCTTCGCCCTGCTCGGCGCCTCCGGCTGCGGCAAGACCACCACCCTGCGGATGATCGCGGGGCTGGAGGAGGCCACCACCGGCACGGTCTACCTCGGCGGCAAGGACATCACCGACCTGCCCCCGTACAAGCGGCCGGTCAACACCGTCTTCCAGAGCTACGCGCTCTTCCCGCACCTGGACATCACCGAGAACGTCGCTTTCGGGCTGCGCCGGCGCGGCATCAAGTCGGTGAAGAAGCAGGTCGACGAGATGCTGGAGCTGGTCCAGCTCGGCGACTTCGCCCGCCGCAAACCGCACCAGCTCTCCGGCGGCCAGCAGCAGCGCGTCGCCGTGGCCCGCGCGCTCATCAACCACCCGCAGGTCCTGCTGCTCGACGAACCGCTCGGCGCTCTCGACCTCAAGCTGCGCCGTCAGATGCAGCTGGAGCTCAAGCGGATCCAGACCGAGGTCGGCATCACCTTCGTGCACGTCACCCACGACCAGGAGGAGGCCATGACCATGGCCGACACCGTCGCGGTGATGAACGGGGGACGTGTCGAGCAGCTCGGCGCCCCCGCCGACCTCTACGAGAACCCGCGCACCACCTTCGTCGCCAACTTCCTCGGCACCTCCAACCTCATCGCGGGCGAGATCGTGTCGAGCGGCGAGGACCTGGTGGTGGCCGCGGGCGGCGGGAAGCTCACGCTGCCCCGCGAGCGATGTTCGGCGCCGATCACGAGCGGCGGCCGGCTCCTCCTCGGCATCCGGCCCGAGAAGATCTCCCTGGCCCACGCGGACGACGCGGATGCCATCGCCGCAGGCCGCAACCGCGTCACCGGCCGCATCACCGACTCCAGCTTCATCGGCGTCTCCACGCAGTACGTGGTCGAGAGCCCGGCCGGAACGGCCCTCCAGGTGTACGAGCAGAACGTCGACAGGCGCGCGGGACTCCTTCCCGGTGCCGAGGTCGTCCTGCACTGGAACCCCGCCCACACCTTCGGCCTCGACGCCGCCCAGGACATCGACGCGGGAGCGACGAGCGTGGAGGACGCGGAGTGAGCGCCACGAAGGCGCCGCCGGCGCCGTCCCCCGGCCCCGAGGAGCCCCGGGAGCTCACGCTCCGCAAGCCCTCCACCCGTAAACGGCTCATCCCGTACTGGCTGCTGCTCCCCGGCATCCTCTGGCTGCTCGTCTTCTTCGCGCTGCCGCTGGTCTACCAGGCCTCCACCTCCGTACAGACCGGCTCCCTGGAGCAGGGCTTCGAGGTCACCTGGCACTTCCAGACGTACGTGGACGCGCTGCGCGACTACTACCCGCAGTTCATCCGGTCCCTGCTGTACGCGGGCACCGCCACGATCCTGTGCCTGCTGCTCGGCTACCCGCTCGCCTACCTCATCGCCTTCAAGGCGGGCCGCTGGCGCAACCTGGTGCTGGTGCTGGTCATCGCCCCGTTCTTCACCAGCTTCCTCATCCGTACGCTGGCGTGGAAGACGATCCTCGCCGACGGCGGCGCGGTCGTGGACGTGCTCAACACGCTGCACGTCCTGGACGTCACCAGCTGGCTCGGCTGGACCGAGTCCAACCGGGTCCTCGCCACCCCGATGGCCGTCGTCTGCGGCCTGACGTACAACTTCCTGCCGTTCATGATCCTGCCGCTCTACACCTCGCTGGAGCGGATCGACGGCCGGCTGCACGAGGCGGCGGGCGACCTCTACGCCACCCCCGCCACCACCTTCCGCAAGGTGACGTTCCCGCTCTCCATGCCCGGCGTCGTCTCCGGCACCCTGCTGACCTTCATCCCGGCCAGCGGCGACTACGTCAACGCCGAGCTGCTGGGCTCCACCGACACCAAGATGGTCGGCTCCGTCATCCAGAGCCAGTTCCTGCGGGTCCTGGACTATCCGACGGCCGCCGCGCTCTCGTTCATCCTCATGGCGATCGTCCTGCTGATGGTCACCTTCTACATCCGCCGCTCCGGGACGGAGGACCTGGTCTGATGCCCGTACTGCGCTGGATACGCCGGAACCTGATCGTCATCGCGGGTCTGCTGACCCTCGCGTACATGATCCTGCCGAACATCGTCGTGATGGTGTTCTCGTTCAACAAGCCCAACGGGCGCTTCAACTACGAGTGGCAGCGGTTCTCGCTGGACGCGTGGAAGGACCCCTGCGGCGTAGCCGATCTCTGCGGCTCCCTTTCCCTCTCGCTCCAGATCGCCTTCTGGGCGACGCTCGGGGCCACCGCGCTCGGCACGGCGGTCGCCTTCGCGCTGGTCCGCTACCGCTTCCGGGCGCGCGGCGCGATCAGCTCGCTGATCTTCCTGCCGATGGCGATGCCCGAGGTCGTCATGGCCGCGTCGCTGCTCACGCTCTTCCTGAACATGGGCGCCCAGCTCGGCTTCTGGACCGTGCTGATCGCGCACATCATGTTCTGCCTCAGCTTCGTGGTGACGGCCGTCAAGGCACGCGTGATGTCGATGGACCCGAGACTGGAGGAAGCCGCCCGCGACCTCTACGCGGGACCCGTGCAGACTTTCCTCAGGGTGACCCTTCCCATCGCCGCACCGGGAATCGCGGCGGGCGCGCTGCTTGCCTTCGCGCTCTCCTTCGACGATTTCATCATCACGAATTTCAACGCGGGCTCCACCGTCACGTTCCCCATGTTCGTCTGGGGATCGGCGCAGCGCGGCACGCCCGTGCAGATCAACGTCATCGGCACCGCGATGTTCATCATTGCGGTACTGATGGTCCTCGGCGGTCAGCTCATCGCGAGCCGCCGAAAGAGCAACGCTCGAAACTGAAAGTTCTGAAGGAGTTGGAAACCATGGCCCCAGCTGCCATGAGTATCGCCGCCCGATCACTCTCCGGCGCCAAGCCGGTCTCCTACTGGCTCGACGACCCGGCCAAACCCGCCGCGCTGCCCGCCCTCACCGGCGACGAGCACGCCGACCTCCTGGTCATCGGCGGCGGCTACAGCGGCCTGTGGACCGCGCTCATCGCGAAGGAGCGCGACCCCGGCCGGGACGTCGTCCTCATCGAGGGGCACGAGGTGGGCTGGGCCGCCTCGGGCCGCAACGGCGGCTTCTGCGCCGCCTCCCTCACGCACGGCCTGGCCAACGGCGTCGAGCGGTGGCCGGACGAGATCGCGAAACTGGAGGAGCTGGGGGAGCGGAACCTCGACGCCATCGAGGCCGCCGTCGCCCGCTACGGCATCGACTGCGAGTTCGAGCGGACCGGCGAGATCGACGTCGCCACCGAGCCGCACCAGCTCGAAGAGCTGCGGGAATGGCACGAGGAGATCGTCAAGCTCGGCATCACCGGCGTGGACTTCCTGGACCGTGAGGCCCTGTGCGCCGAGGTCGACTCGCCCACCTTCCTCGGCGGCCTCTGGGACCGGAACGGCGTCGCGATGCTGCACCCGGCCAAGCTCGCCTGGGGCCTGAAGCGGGCCTGCGAGGAGCTGGGCGTACGGATCTACGAGCACACGCCGGGGCTGGACCTGGTCCGCTCCGGGACCGGGATGGCGGTGCGCACGCCGTACGGCCGGATCTTCGCCCGCCGGGTCGCGCTCGGCACCAACATCTTCCCGTCGCTCGTCAAGCGGGTCCGCCCGTACACCGTTCCGGTCTACGACTACGCGCTGATGACCGAACCGCTCACGCCCGAACAGCTCGAATCCATCGGCTGGAAGGGCCGCCAGGGACTCGGCGACAGCGCTAACCAGTTCCATTACTTCCGGCTCTCCGCGGACAACCGGATCCTGTGGGGCGGATACGACGCGATCTATCCGTACGGAGGCCGTCTCAGCGCCGATCTGGACCAGCGGCCGGAGACGTTCCTCAAGCTCGCGGAGCAGTTCTTCGACTGTTTTCCGCAGCTTTTCGGAGTGAATTTCTCGCACGCCTGGGGCGGTGCGATCGATACGTGCTCGCGCTTCACGGCTTTCTTCGGAACGGCCCACCAGGGACGGGTCGCCTATGCCGCCGGATACACGGGACTCGGCGTCGGCTCCACGCGTTTCGGAGCCGATGTGATGCTCGATCTGCTCGCCGGTGAGGAGACCGAGCGGACCCGCCTGGAGATGGTCCGCTCGAAGCCGATGCCGTTCCCGCCGGAGCCCTTCGCCTGGGCCGGGATCGAGATCACCAAGCGGTCCCTCGCCCACGCCGACGCCAACGGCGGGCACCGCAATCTCTGGCTGAAGACCATGGACAAGCTGGGGCTCGGCTTCGACAGCTGACACCTTGTCCAACAGTGTGACTCACGTCACGGTCATTCGTGGCCCCGACCCGCGTCATAGTCGGGGCTGACCGCTCTCTCGCACGTGTACCCACCGGTAGACCCCTGCCGGTGTTCACGTCAACGGGAGGCTGGTCATGACGGGACCGGAAACGAAAGCCGCGATCGAGTGGCTCACATCAGTGGCACCGGACCCCGCCGCCTGCCGGTGGGAATGGGAGCGCAACCCCCAGGGGATCGCTCTTCTTCCCGCCGGCAGGCGCTGGGACGTGCTGATCCTCCCCGGTGAGCTCGGCTATCCGACGCTCGACGTGCTCACCCGTCTCATCGACCGGCCCGGGCCGGTCCTCGCCGACTTCGGCGAGTCCCGCATGGGCTTCTTCGTCCCGCCCGGCACCGCGTCCCGCTGGCTCGGCACCGGCATCCGCGGCGCGGGCCCCGGCACCTGGATCGTCGTTCCGCACCCGGGCCGCGCCGCCGGAGGGGTGCGCTGGCTGATCCCGCCGGACGGCTCGGGAACCCTTACGGACGCGGCGCTGCTGGAGCTGGCGATGCACGAGGCGGCCGGAGCCGCCGCCCAGGACGACCGGGAGGGAGGATGACCCGCCGCCGGAGGTCGTGAGGGGCGTGATCCCGCCAGGGGCCGCGAAAGGGCGGTCCCATCGCCAGAGGTCTTGACAACCTGATTGGTCTGGACCATGTTGTGCGCACGCCACACCCAATTTCCCCCTGCACGGAGGCTGTTGTGGAACGCACCGGACCAACCGTCAGATTTTCCGGACTTCTGGCCACCTGTACGGCCGCGGTGCTCGCCGCCGGTGCCCTGGTCGCCACGGCACCGGCGGCGAGCGCGGCGGACGTGGACGTGGCGCGCAACGGCGGCTTCGAGGCCGGTCTCGACGGCTGGAGCTGCACCGCGGGCAGCGGAGCGGCCGTCTCCACCCCCGTACACGGCGGTACGAAGGCGCTGAAGGCGACGCCTGCGGGCAACGACAACGCCCGGTGCTCCCAGCCGGTCACGGTCAAGCCCAACTCCCGCTACACGCTGAGCGCCTGGGTGCAGGGCAGCCCGGTCTACCTCGGCGCCACCGGCACCGGCACCACCGACGTCTCCACCTGGACCCAGTCCACCGGCGCCTGGAAGCAGCTCACCACCAGCTTCACCACCGGCCCCTCCACCACCTCCGTGAGCGTCTACACCCACGGCTGGTACGGCACCCCCGCCCACTACGTCGACGACCTCACCCTCGTCGGCCCCGGCGGCGACCCGGTGGTCGTCCCCGCAGTCCCCGCGGGCCTGCGCACCACCGCGATCACCTCCTCCTCGGTCGCGCTCTCCTGGAACGCCGTCTCCGGCGCGACCGGCTACAACGTCTACCGAGGCGGTACGAAGGTGGCCTCGGCCACCGGCCCCTCCGCCACCGTGACCGGGCTGACCGCCTCCACCGCGTACAGCTTCCAGGTCACCGCCACCAACGCGGCCGGCGAGTCCGCGAAGTCGGCCGCCGTCACCGCGACCACCGCGACGGGCGGCGGAGGCGGCGGCGGCACCAAGCTCCCCGCCCGCGCGCTGGTCGGCTACCTCCACTCCAGCTTCGCCAACGGCTCCGGCTACACCCGCATGGCGGACGTTCCCGCCTCCTGGGACGTCATCAACCTCGCCTTCGGTGAGCCCACCACCGTGACCTCCGGCGACATCCGCTTTTCGCTCTGCCCGGTCACCGAGTGCCCGAACGTCGAGTCTGAGGCGGAGTTCAAGGCCGCCATCAAGGCCAAGCAGGCGGCGGGCAAGAAGGTCCTGATCTCCATCGGCGGCCAGAACGGCCAGGTGCAGCTCGCCTCCACCGCCGCCCGGGACGCCTTCGTCACCTCGGTCTCGAAGATCATCGACACCTACGGCCTGGACGGCCTGGACATCGACTTCGAGGGCCACTCCCTCTCGCTGAACACCGGCGACACCGACTTCCGCGCCCCGACCTCACCGGTGATCGTCAACCTGATCTCGGCGGTGAAGACCCTCAAGGCGAAGTACGGCTCCGACTTCATCCTGACCATGGCGCCGGAGACCTTCTTCGTGCAGCTGGGCTACCAGTTCTACGGCTCCGGCCCCTGGGGCGGCCAGGACCCGCGCGCCGGCGCCTACCTGCCGGTCATCCACGCCCTGCGCGACGACCTGACCCTGCTCCACGTCCAGGACTACAACTCGGGTCCGATCATGGGCCTGGACAACCAGTACCACTCGATGGGCGGCGCGGACTTCCACATCGCGATGACCGACATGCTGCTCGCCGGCTTCCCGGTCGCGGGCAACACCAGCCGGGTCTTCCCGGGCCTGCGCCCCGACCAGGTCGCCATCGGCCTCCCGGCCTCGACCAACGCGGGCAACGGCCACACCTCACCGGCCGAGGTCAACAAGGCGCTCAACTGCCTGATCAAGAAGACCGACTGCGGCTCCTACCAGACGCACGGCACCTGGACGGACCTGCGGGGCCTGATGACCTGGTCGATCAACTGGGACCGGTTCAACAACTGGGAGTTCAGCCGGAACTTCAACTCCTACTTCGGCCGCTGAGGCACCCCTGAGGCAGCCCACCAGACCGATGCCCGTCGCCGGGGTGAAGAGGATCGCGGCGACGGGCATCATCCATGCCGTCCTGCCCGTCCTGGGGTGATCACGCGCGGAGGGGTGCTACGAGGCGCTGGGCACGGGTACGGCAGAGCACCTGCATCCGCACCTCTGCGGCCGCTTCGCCACGATCGGCCACGACACCCCGGAGCTCACCGAGTGGCTCGCGGCCCACTTCGACGCCATCGGCTGACCCACCACAGCGGCGCGAGCAGCACCGGCCCCAGGCACCAGCTCGCCAGCACGTCCAGCGGCCAGTGGTAGCCGTGCAGCACCAGCCCGACGCCCGTCACCGCCGTCAGCAGCACCGCGGCGGCGGGCGGCATCCACGCACGCAGCCACGCCGGCCGGTCCACCGCGAGGAGGAGCAGCGCCGAAGCCCCGTACGCCACCGCCGCCGTCGCCGTATGGCCCGACGGGTAGTAGTTGACGGCCTCGGTCAGCGGACCCTGCCGGGCGGTGGCCACCTTCAGCGGGATCACCAGCGCCGGGACGGCCGCCATGGTGAGGGCCGCGTACACCGGCAGCCGCCGCGCACCGCGCCAGAGCGCGTACGCCATCGCGCAGACGAGCACCGGGAGCGCCACCGGCACCCCGCCGAGGTCGGAGAAGAGCTGGGTCAGAGCGGCCGGGCCGCGCCGGAAGAGGCTGTCGCCGACGCGTTCGTCCAGCCGGACCAGCGGGCCGTCGGCCACCACCTGCCAGGTGATCAGCCCGAACAGGGCCACCAGGACCACCAGCGGGGCGAGAACGAGAGAGGCCGGCCACCCGGGAACAGGGGGGGTTGTTCCGGGATGGCCGGCGGGACCGGTTCGCCGCGCGCCCCGGGGGGTGTGGGGCGGGCGGCCGTCCGATCGGTGAGGAGTACCGGAGCGCGAGGCTCCGGCGCCGTGCCCGAGGGCACGCCCGGGACGGTGCTGGGGAAGCCCCGACCCGGAATCACCCGCGGTTTCCCGTGGGCGATGTGTTTCTCTCATCTGCAGAAACCGTACGGCAGCGGAGGGGTGGCCGACAGCCGCAGCCGCCACCCGCCATCGCCCCCGCACACCTTCTTCACAGGCCCTCACCCGGATGCCGTACGGCGGCGGCGCGGGACCACCGCCGTACGGCATCCGGGTCCGAAGGATCCGCAGAGGATCAGAGCGTGCCGAAAGCCTGCTCGATCACGTCGAGGCCCTCGCCGAGGAGGTCCTCACCGATCACCAGCGGCGGCAGGAAGCGCAGGACGTTGCCGTAGGTGCCGCAGGTCAGGACCATGACGCCCTCGGCGTGGCAGGCCTTGGCGAGCGCGCCGGCCGCCTCCGGGTTCGGGTCCTTCGTGCCGGACTTGACCAGCTCGATCGCGATCATGGCGCCACGGCCGCGGATGTCGCCGATGATGTCGCCGTTCGGGAGCTTCGCCTGCATCTGCGCGAGGCGGTCCTTCATGACCTCCTCGATCCGCTTGGCCTTCGCGTTCAGGTCCAGCTCGCGCATCGTCTCGATCGCGCCGAGCGCCCCCGCGCAGGCGACCGGGTTGCCGCCGTACGTACCGCCGAGGCCGCCCGCGTGCGCGGCGTCCATGATCTCGGCGCGGCCGGTCACGGCGGAGAGCGGCAGACCGCCGGCGATGCCCTTGGCGGTGGTGATCAGGTCCGGGACGATGCCCTCGTCCTCGCAGGCGAACCACTGGCCGGTGCGGCAGAAGCCGGACTGGATCTCGTCCGCGACGAAGACGATGCCGTTGTCCTTGGCGAACCGCGCGATCGCCGGGAGGAAGCCCCTGGCCGGCTCGATGAAGCCGCCCTCGCCGAGCACCGGCTCGATGATGATCGCGGCGACGTTCTCCGCGCCGATCTGCTTGGTGATCGCGTCGACGGCCTGGGCGGACGCCTCGGCACCGGCGTTGTCGGCGCCGGTCGGCCAGCGGTAGCCGTAGGCGACCGGGACGCGGTAGACCTCGGGCGCGAACGGGCCGAAGCCCTGCTTGTACGGCATGTTCTTGGCCGTCATACCCATGGTGAGGTTCGTCCGGCCGTGGTAGCCGTGGTCGAAGACGACGACGGCGGTGCGCTTGGTGTAGGCGCGGGCGATCTTCACCGCGTTCTCGACGGCCTCGGCGCCCGAGTTGAACAGCGCCGACTTCTTCGCGTGGTCGCCCGGCGTCAGCTCGGCGAGCTGCTCGCAGACCTCGACGTACCCCTCGTACGGCGTGACCATGAAACAGGTGTGGGTGAAGTCCGCGAGCTGCGCGGAGGCGCGGCGTACGACGGCCTCGGCGGAGGCGCCGACCGAGGTCACGGCGATGCCGGAGCCGAAGTCGATCAGCCGGTTGCCGTCCACGTCCTCGATGATCCCGCCGCCCGCGCGGGCGGTGAACACCGGCAGGGTGGAGCCCACACCTGCGGCGACGGCGGCGAGCCGGCGAGCCTGGAGCTCGACGGACTTCGGGCCGGGGATGGCAGTGACGACGCGGCGCTCCTGCGGGATTGCGGTCATGAGGGGCTCCTGGGGGTGTTTCGGACGCTCTTCTCATCGCAGGCTAGGGGTGGGTGGCGGACCCGGGCATGCTCCGATCGGGAGTGGTGGGTGCGTGTCGTTGTCCGTCGCGGACAGAAGGCGGTGTGCAGCCCCGCCGACCTGGTGCGATGCGGATCCGTGGCGGCCGGTGGCGGCCCGGGGACGGTCGCTCTTCGGGCGGGTTGCTGAACTCCCCGTGCGCGCGCACTAGATTGACCGGGGCAGCGGACGGACCGGCAGGTCAAGGGGGCAGTGGTTCATGGACGACGAGGGCACGCGGGGCGTACGGGGCACGAACGCGGACAGGGTGCCCGGCCAGGCCGTGCCACCACCGCCGCCGGAGCCGCCGCGGGCGGAGCCGCCCGCGCACCCCGGGGCATCGTGGGCGGCTCCGCCTGCGGACCCGGGGGCGGCATGGGGCGGGCAGCAGTCCGCCGGGCAGCCCTCGCCGGGACGGGCTGCGGCCGGGGAGCCCGCCGCGCCGCCGTTCGGGCAGCCCTCCGCGTGGACCTCCCCGCCCCCGCCCGGACCGCCCCCCGCCCGCCCCGCCACCCCACCACCCCCCGTCGAGCAGCCCGCCGCCGGCGCCCCGGCCCTCGACGCCTGGCTGCGTACACCCCGCCCACCCCAGGCCCCCGGCGTCTGGCGGTTCGGGTTCACACCGCGCCCGGCCGAGCAGAGCGAGGAGGTCTCCGACCGCTCCCTCCTCGTGGGCGCCGTCATCACCCTCCTCTCCGCCCTCCTCCTCTGGTCGCTCTGGCGCAACGGCTACCTCCCGTACCGCCTCGTCCCCCTCAAGCTCTTCACCCCCGGTGAGTGGTGGAACCCGGGCACCTCCGGCGGCCCCCGCACCATCGAGGGCTCCGACGCGCTCACGGTGTACGAGGCACTCCTCTTCGGGCTCCTCGTGTACGGGTGCGGCCGGATCGGCAACTTCTCCGAGCTCTTCCGCCGCCATGTCGTCCAGCGCGGGCAGCCCTTCCTCGCCCTCGCGGCGGCCGTGGCGGCGGGCCTCACCCAGCTCCTGGTCTGGAAGGAGACCCTGCCGGTCGTCCGCCCGGTCCTGGTGCTGGTCGCCGCCGTCGCGGGCGGCGAGATCTACCAGAGCCAGACCGTCGTCAACGTCATCTACGCGCTGATCACCGCCGCCGTGCTGTACCCCTTCGCCCGCCTCGGCCGCTGGCGCGAACTCCTCGCCGCCCGCAAGGGTGCCGAAACCCCCGCCCCGGCCGATACCACCCCGGCCCCCGCCACCGCGACCTCCGCCGACCAGTGGCCCGAGCTGCGCGCGGCCGGCTGGACCGACGCGGCGGAGACCCTCACCGCCGAGGTCCGCACCGGCCGCATGAACGACGTGGACGTGGCCCGGCTGCGTCACGCCTGGACGCAGGCCACGCGCAGCCCCGACCGCCTCGCCCCCCTCGCTGAGGCCGTCCTGCGCACCGGGGGAGCGGCCGCCCCGCACCCCTCCGGCGACCGCGACCTGCCCCGCCGCACCGCCCGCCACGACGTGCTCACCGGCCAGGTCCGCATCGGCCGCTGCGCGGACGACCCGCACAACCCCTACGCCCGCCGGTCCACCGGTATCGCCCTGGACCCCACCCTGCTCGGCACCTCGCTGCTGGCCGTCGGCCCGCCCGGCTCCGGCAAGTCCGCCCGGCTGGTGCGCCCCGCCGTGGAGGCCCTCGGGCTGCGCGCCCTGGCCGGCCAGGCGGCCGTCCTCGCCGTCGGCGGCACGGGCGCGCCCGTCGGCCCGGACGAGGCCTTCGACGTCGTCGTACGCGTCGGCAACCCCGCCTCCGCCCACGACCTCGACCTCTACGGCGGCACCTCCGACCCCGACGAGGCCGCCGCCGTCCTCGCGGAGGGGCTCGTCGGCGATGTCGGCAGCCTGGACAGCCGCCGCGCGGCCACCGTACTGGCCCAGCTGCTCGGCCCGTACCGGACGGCCCACGGCCACTTCCCCTCCGTACCGGAACTGCGCGAACTCCTCGACGGCACCCCGGCCGCGCTCACCGCGCTGCGTGCCACGCTCGAAGCCGCCGGACACCACGCGATGCTCCGCGAGCTGGAGGCCCGGACCCGTCAGGCGGGCGGCCCCGGCGACCCCGCACCGGCCCTCGCGGACCGGGTGGCGCTGCTGGACCGGCCCGCGTTCGCCGGATTCTTCGCCACCGGCCCGGACGCCCGGCCCTTCGCGCTGCGCTCGCTCGGCCAGTACCCGCTGCGGGTCCGCGTCGACCTGCCGGAGCGCGGCCACGCGGAAGCGTCCCGCCTCCTCACCCGGCTGCTGCTCGCCCAGTTCACCGCGATCACCGCCGCCCGCACCGACACCACGCTCTTCGTCGGCCTGGTCCTGGACGACGCGACCCACGCGGTGACCGCCGAGACCGTACGCGGCATCCGCCGGCTGCGCTCCGTCAACGCGGGGGCCGTCCTCACCCTCCGTACCGTCGACGACGTCCCCGAACCCCTGCACACCCCGCTTCTCGGCGCGGTCGGCTGCACGGCTGCCCTCTCCGGCATCACCACCTGGGACGGCAAGCGGTTCGCCGAGGCCTGGGGCAAGGAGTGGGTGGAGACCCGCGAGGTCGCCCAGCACACCGTCTTCGCCGACCAGCCGTTCACCCGCGCCCTGCACGCGCTGCGCAAGCTGGTGACCGGCAAGGCGGTGACGACGGACGCGGTGACCGTACGGCAGGTGGAGAAGGAGCGCTGGTCGGCCTCGGAGCTGGCGTACGCGGTCCCGGCCAGCCACGCGGTGATCCGGCTGACCACGGTCGACGGCGAGCACGCACCGCCGCTGCTGGTGGAGCTGGGCGGCTGAGAAAGGCCCCCGAGGACGGAGAGCGGTTACCGGAACTCTGCCGCCCTGGCAGAATCGGTGGCAGCCGTTCATACGGGACGGCGTAATAGCCACCACCGATCCGGCAGGGCAGCCCCTCGCCGGCCACGCGTCTCCGACACCGAGAGTTCCCGCTCCCATGCCCCCCACGCTCGCCTCGCTCGTCCAGCACTCGGCGCTCAAGCTCACGGTGCGGGCGGGCGCGGACCGGCTCGACACCCCGGTGCGCTGGGCCCATGCCAGCGAGCTCGCCGACCCCGTCCCGTACATGGACGGCGGCGAACTGCTCCTGGTGACCGCCACCAACCTGGACGCCGAGAACGCCGAGTCCATGCGCCGGTACGTGCGGCGGCTGGCCGGAGCGGGCGTCGCCGGGGTCGGCTTCGCGGTCGGCGTCAACTACGAGGACGTCCCGGACGCGCTCGTCGAAGCCGCCGAGGAAGCGGGACTTCCGCTCCTCGAAGTGCCGCGCCGCACGCCGTTCCTCGCCATCAGCAAGGCCGTATCCGCCGCCATCGCCGCCGACCAGTACCGCGCGGTCACCGCCGGCTTCGAGGCCCAGCGCGAGCTGACGAAGGCCGCGCTCGCCGGTGACGGCCCCGCCGGCCTCCTCGCCCGCCTCGCCACCCACATCGACGGGTGGGCCGCGCTGTACGACACCTCCGGCGCGGTGCTCGCCGCCGCCCCCGACTGGGCCGCGCGCCGGGCCGCCCGCCTCACGCCGGACGTCGAACGCCTCCGGGACAGACCCGCGCCCGCCAGCGTCGTCGTCGGCGACAGCGAGGACCGGGTCGAACTCCAGTCGCTCGGCACGGGCCGCCGGGCGCGCGGCGCACTGGCCGTCGGCACGGGAGCGGCCCTGGGCACCGCCGAGCGGTACGCGGTCCACTCCGCCGTCGCCCTCCTCACCCTCACCACCGCACGCTCCGGCGCGCTCCAGGGCGCCGAACAGCGCCTGGGCGCCGCCGTCCTGCGCATGCTGCTGGCCGGCCAGCCCGACCACGCCCGCGCGGTCGCCGGAGATCTGTACGGCGAGCTGCTCGACGCGCCATTCCGGCTGATCATCGCGGAGACGGTCGCGCCCGCCGCGTACGAACTGCTCACCGAGACCATGGAGGCCGCCGCCGCCCGCTCCGGCGAGGCGCTGCTCATGGTCCCCGAAGGCGAGCGCGTGGTGATCCTGGCGGCCGACGGCGGCACGGCGGTCGCCGCCTGCGCGGCCTACGCCGAGGCCCAGGACGACCGCGCGCCGCGCGAGGGAGCCGCCGAGGACAGCGACGTGATCGTGGGCCTCTCCGCCCCGTGCGGCCCGATCGCCGTCTCCGCCGCGTACAAGCAGGCGGAGCAGGCCCTCTCGGTCGCGCGCCGCCGGGGCAGGGCCCTGGTCGAGCACGAGGAGCTGGCGGCCGGGTCGGTCCTGCCGCTCCTCGCGGACGACGCCGTACGGGCCTTCGCCGACGGCATGCTCCGCGCCCTGTACGAGCACGACGCCAAGGGCCGTGGCGACCTCGTGGCCTCCCTGCGCGCCTGGCTCTCCCGCCACGGCCAGTGGGACGCGGCCGCCGCCGACCTCGGCGTACACCGCCACACCCTGCGCTACCGCATGCGCCGGGTGGAGGAGATCCTGGGCCGCTCGCTGGACGACCCGGACGTGCGGATGGAGCTGTGGCTGGCGCTGAAGGCGACGGAGGCGGCGACTCCGCCGGAGGAGTAGGCCCAGGCCTCCTCGGCCGCCGCGGCCTCCTTGGCCTCCTCGGCCTCCTTCGCCAATCCGTAGCAGGGGAGGCCGATCCCACTCCACCCCGGCTAAACGCGATCGCGGCAGCCTCGCCCTACCGTGGAAGTCGGTCGGGGAGCCTCAAGGGCACCCACGACCTCCTCGACAAAGACCTCCTGGTCAAAGACCTCCTCACGACCTCCGAAGGGCCGGAACCTCCATGACTTCGCCCCACGCCTTCTGGGTGGCCGGCCGCCAGGCCACCGGTGCCGACAGCTTCGACGTCACCAACCCGTACGACGGACGCCTCGTCGGCACCGTCAGCGTGCCGACCGACGCCCAGGTGGAGGAGGCCGTCGCCGCCGCCCACGCGGTACGCGATGAGTTCGCGGCGACCCCGGCGCATGTACGGGCGGCCGCGCTCGACCACGTCGTACGGCGGCTGGGGGAGCGCACGGAGGAGATCGCGCAGCTGATCTCGGCGGAGAACGGCAAGCCGATCAAGTGGGCGCGCGGCGAGGTCGGCCGGGCGGTCTCGGTGTTCCGGTTCGCGGCGGAGGAGGCCCGGCGCTTCAACGGTGGCGAGGCGCAGCGCCTGGACACCGACCTCGGCGGCACCGGCCGCCTCGGCCTGACCCGCCGCTTCCCGCGCGGGGCGGTCCTCGGCATCGCGCCCTTCAACTTCCCCCTCAACCTCAGCGCCCACAAGGTGGCCCCGGCCATCGCGGTAGGCGCCCCGATCATCCTGAAGCCGGCCCCGGCCACCCCGATCTCCTCGCTCGTCCTCGGCGAGCTGCTGGCCGAGACCGACCTCCCGGCGGGCTCCTGGTCCGTCCTGACGGTCCCGAACGACAAGATGCCCGCCCTGGTCCAGGACGAGCGGCTGCCGGTCATCTCCTTCACCGGCTCGGGCCCGGTCGGCTACGCGATCATGGAGTCGGTGCCGCGCAAGCACTGCACCCTGGAGCTGGGCGGCAACGGCGCGGCGGTCGTCCTCGGCGACTACGCCTCGGACGAGGACCTGGACTGGGCGGCGACCCGGATCGCCACGTTCTCCAACTACCAGGGCGGCCAGTCCTGCATCTCGGTGCAGCGGGTCATCGCCGACGCCTCGGTCTACGACCGGCTCGTCCCGAAGATCGTCGCCGCCGTCGAGGCCCTGGTCACCGGCGACCCGGCGGACGCCACCACGGACGTCGGCCCCCTGGTCAGCGAGGACGCGGCGAAGCGCGTGGAGTCCTGGGTGGACGAGGCGGTCCAGTCCGGAGCCGAACTCCTCACCGGCGGCAAGCGCGACGGCGCCACCTACGCCCCGACGGTCCTGGCGGCCCTCCCGGACGACGTGAAGCTCTCCTGCGAAGAGGTCTTCGGCCCGGTCATGTCCCTCCAGAAGGTGGACGGCGAGGCGGAGGCGTTCGCCGCCGTCAACTCCTCCAAGTACGGCCTCCAGGCAGGCGTCTTCACCCACGACCTCCAGACCGCCTTCCGCGCCCACCGCGCCCTGGAGGTGGGCGGCGTGATCATCGGCGACGTCCCCTCGTACCGCGCCGACCAGATGCCGTACGGCGGCGCCAAGCAGTCCGGAGTCGGCCGCGAGGGCGTCCGCTACGCGATGGACGACTACACCTACGAGCGCGTCCTGGTCCTCACGGGCCTGGCCCTGTAACACCCCGCAACGACCCCGCCGCGCCTCCCGCCCGGACAGCGGGTGCGGGGCGGGGCAGGCACAAGACGAACGGCCGGAGCCCACTGTGCGGGGGCTCCGGCCGTTCTCTGCCCCTTGACCCACTGACCTCTTCGTCCCGAGGTAGATCGGCCAGGGACGGCACACTGCCTTGGGCGTCTGCGCCGCTCACCTGGGCGGATGGCCGGCAGCCGTTCGCGTTCGTTCGCCGAGGTGCGTCGTGGTTGTCACGCAGTGAGACGCTGTCGAAGCCGTCCGACGTCCTGTGCCCCGAGCGGCGACTCGCCGGCCTCAGGCTTTTTGAGCCTTGAGGATGCTCCCGGCAAGGTCATCGACGGGCTGGCGCAGCTCTCGTTCCGACAAGGAGTCCTTGGGAGCGAATGGGACAGCCTTCTATGCCTTGACCGATTCGGCCGACCTTGCGGCCTGCTCGATCTTCGCGCGGTAGGAGGTGCGGGCTTCCTCATCGATCTGCATCTCGTGTTCGGGGCGCATCCCGGTTCGGCCGTCGACGGCTTCGCGCAGGATGTCGGCGTGCCCGGCATGCCGGTTGGTCTCGCCGAGGACGTGGACCAGGATGGCGAACAGGTTTGTGTCGGCATGAGGCTCCGGCCACCACGGCACGTGGCCGGGGGCATCGAGGGCAAGCTCGTCGATCGTCGTGTCCGAGTGTTCCCACGTGCGCCGGTAGGACTCGATGATCTGATCGCGCGCCTCGTCCGCAGCCGCCCACAGATCGCTGCCGTCGTGGTCCTGCCATCGGACCAGCGGTTCCGGAGACGGCCGGTCGAAGACCTCACCGAAGTACCTGGCCTCAACGCTGGCCACGTGTTTGACCAGGCCGAGGAGGTTGGTCCCGGTCACTGTCAAAGGTCGGCGGGCGTCGTACTCGGACAGGCCGTCGAGTTTCCAAAGCAGCGCCTTGCGGTCCCGCCGCAGTCTGCCGTGCAAGCTGGTCTTCGCGAACGCATCGATCATGCGCCATGAGCCTGCCACGGGCTACTCGTGGCCTCAAGATCCTGTGCGTGGACCGCAGCGGCCGGCGGAGCCGGAGCCTTCACCATGCGCGGATTCGACGTCGTCACGGCGCGGCTCGACGACGGGCCCTCGTCGGGCACGTCCACGGGGTCACGCTCACCCCGGACCGCGCCTGGTGGGCGTCCATCGCCCATGACCTGCCCGCCGACGCCAAGCAGGCCGCCGAGGCAGGCGACGTCTTCTGGCCGCGGGAACTCATGGTCCTCCCGAAGGCGACCAACCTACGACCCGATGCTCCTGCGGCCCGGCCGGCTCGGCTGACGGAAGGGGGACGCCCGCCAGGCCTGGTGCGGGTGCCGAACTCCGGGTACATGGGTTACATACGGACCAGTAAGCAGCCAGCCCCTACGCAGTCCGCGCGTCCAGGTGCCTGTCCGTCCTGGTGGCACGCGGCGAGGTGAGGTCCCCATGTCCGCACCACACAACACCCCCCAGGTCCCCAGAGCGCCCAAGGTCACCGAGCGTGAGGCGCGGCGGGTCGCCGAGGCCGCCCGGGAGCAGGACTGGCGTAAGCCCAGCTTCGCCAAGGAGCTGTTCCTCGGGCGCTTCCGGCTCGACCTGATCCATCCGCACCCCTTGCCGCCGCCCGACGACATCCGGCGCGGCGAGGAGTTCCTGGCGCGGCTGCGTGCCTTCTGCGAGGCGCACGTCGACAGTGCGCGGATCGAGCGCGAGGCCAAGATCCCCGACGAGGTGGTCAACGGGCTCAAGGAGCTCGGCGCGCTCGGTATGAAGATCGAGACCAAGTACGGCGGTCTCGGGCTCACCCAGGTGTACTACAACAAGGCGCTCGCCCTGGTGGGCTCCGCGAGTCCCGCGATCGGTGCGCTGCTCTCGGCGCATCAGTCGATCGGCGTACCGCAGCCGCTCAAGATCTTCGGCACCCAGGAGCAGAAGGACGCCTTCCTGCCCCGGCTCGCCACCACCGCCGTCTCCGCGTTCCTGCTGACCGAACCCGACGTCGGCTCCGACCCGGCCCGCCTCGCCACCACCGCCGTACCTGACGGGAACGACTACCTCCTGGACGGTGTGAAGCTCTGGACGACGAACGGGGTCGTCGCCGATCTGCTCGTCGTCATGGCTCGGGTGCCTGCCTCCGACGGGCACTCCGGCGGCATCACCGCCTTCGTCGTCGAGGCGGACGCCCCCGGCGTCACCGTCGAGCACCGCAACGCCTTCATGGGACTGCGGGGCATCGAGAACGGCGTCACCCGCTTCCACCAGGTCCGCGTCCCCGCCGCCAACCGGATCGGACCCGAGGGCGCCGGGCTGAAGATCGCGCTCACCACCCTCAACACCGGGCGTCTGTCGCTGCCCGCCATGTGCGTCGGCGCCGGCAAGTGGTCCCTGAAGATCGCCCGCGAATGGTCCGCCGTACGGGAGCAGTGGGGGCGGCCCGTCGCGAAGCACGAGGCGGTCGGCGCGAAGATCTCCTTCATCGCGGCCACCACCTTCGCCCTGGAGGCGATCGTCGACCTCTCCTCCCAGATGGCCGACGAGGACCGCAACGACATCCGTATCGAAGCCGCCCTCGCCAAGCTGTACGGCTCCGAGATGGGCTGGCTGATCGCCGACGAACTCGTCCAGATCCGCGGCGGCCGCGGCTTCGAGACCGCCGAATCGCTCGCCGCCCGCGGGGAGCGCGCCGTTCCGGCCGAGCAGATGCTCCGCGACATGCGGATCAACCGGATCTTCGAGGGCTCCACCGAGATCATGCACCTGTTGATCGCCCGCGAAGCCGTCGACGCCCACCTCAAGGTCGCCGGCGACATCATCGATCCGGAGAAGGCACTCGCCGACAAGGCCAAGGCCGGTGCCAACGCAGCGGCCTTCTACGCCCGTTGGCTGCCTCAGTTGGTGACCGGGGCTGGGCAACTTCCGCGTACGTACGGTGAGTTCAAGCCCGCCGGGCACCGCGACCTCTCCGGGCATCTCCGGTACGTCGAGCGCTCCTCGCGCAAGCTCGCCCGGTCCACCTTCTACGCCATGTCCCGCTGGCAGGGGCGGATGGAGACCAAGCAAGGCTTCCTCGGCCGGATCGTCGACATCGGCGCCGAACTCTTCGCGATGAGCGCCGCCTGCGTCCGCGCCGAGCATCTGCGGGGCGCGGGGGAGCACGGCCGGGAGGCGTACCAGCTCGCGGACGCCTTCTGCGAGCAGGCCCGCATCCGGGTCGAGGAGCTGTTCACGCGGCTCTGGTCCAACACCGACGACCTGGACCGGCGCGTGGTGGACGGCGTGCTCTCCGGTACGTACACCTGGCTGGAGGAGGGCGTCATCGACCCCAGCGGCGACGGCCCCTGGATCGCGGACGCCACCCCCGGGCCCTCCGCCGGGGAGAACCGGCACCGGCCGGTCCGCTGAGCCGCCACCCGTAACCCGTCAAGGGAGCGCGCCCGCACACCGGGCGCGCTCCCTCCGTGCCGAAGCCACCTAATCGCCGCCCCACCGGGACGCGCTGTCCACGCACACAGCCGGAGCGGCAACAATGGGGGCATGAGCGACAGCCCCGCCCCCCTCGCCGATCCGCATCTCCTCTTCGACGCCGCGGACGGCCGCCGGGATCTGGTGATCCTCGGCTCCACCGGGTCCATCGGCACCCAGGCCATCGACCTGGTCCTGCGCAACCCCGACCGCTTCCGGGTCACCGCGCTCTCCGCCGCCGGCGGCCGGACCGCCCTCCTCGCCGAGCAGGCCCACCGGCTGCGGGTGGACACGGTCGCCGTCGCCGACCCCGGCGCGGTCGGAGGACTCCGCGAGGCGCTGCGTGAGCGGTACGGGGCCGGGGAACCGCTCCCGGAGATCCTCGCAGGCCCCGACGCGGCGGCCACCCTCGCCGCGAGCGACTGCCACACCGTGCTCAACGGGATCACCGGCTCCATCGGGCTCGCCCCGACGCTGGCCGCGCTGCGGGCGGGCCGGACGCTCGCCCTCGCCAACAAGGAGTCGCTGATCGTCGGCGGCCCGCTGGTGAAGACGCTCGCCGCCCCCGGCCAGATCATCCCGGTCGACTCCGAGCACGCCGCGCTCTTCCAGGCGCTGGCGGCCGGGAAGCGTGCCGATGTCCGCAAGCTCGTCGTCACCGCCTCCGGCGGGCCCTTCCGGGGCCGTACGCGCGAGGAGCTGGCCGACGTCACCCGCGAGCAGGCCCTCTCCCACCCCACCTGGGCCATGGGCCCGGTCATCACGATCAACTCCGCGACGCTCGTCAACAAGGGGCTTGAGGTCATCGAGGCGCACCTCCTCTACGACATCCCCTTCGACCGCATCGAGGTCGTGGTCCACCCGCAGTCCTACGTGCACTCCATGGTCGAGTTCACCGACGGCTCCACCCTCGCCCAGGCCACCCCGCCCGACATGGGCGGACCCATCGCCATCGGCCTCGGCTGGCCCGAGCGCGTCCCGGACGCCGCCCCCGCCTTCGACTGGTCGAAAGCGTCCACGTGGGAGTTCTTCCCGCTGGACACCGAGGCCTTCCCGTCGGTCGGCCTCGCCCGCCACGTCGGTACGCTCGGCTCCACGGCACCCGCCGTTTTCAACGCGGCCAACGAGGAGTGCGTCGACGCCTTCCTCGCCGGACAGCTGCCCTTCAACGGAATCATGGATACGGTCACCGCTGTGGTGACCGAACACGGCACCCCCGCCCCGGGAACCCCGCTCAGCCTCGCGGACGTCCTCGAAGCGGAAACCTGGGCCCGCGCACGGGCCCGGGAACTCTCGGCGAAAGCGACAGCGGAGGCGCGCGCATGAGTCTGACCTCGATCCTGCTGACGGTCCTGGGGATCGCCGTCTTCGTCGTGGGCCTGCTGTTCTCCATCGCCTGGCACGAGCTGGGCCACCTCTCCACGGCCAAGATGTTCGGCATCCGGGTCCCGCAGTACATGGTCGGATTCGGCCCGACGCTCTGGTCGAAGAAGAAGGGCGACACCGAGTACGGCATCAAGGCCATCCCGGCCGGCGGCTACATCCGCATGATCGGGATGTTCCCGCCCGGCGCCGACGGCCGCCTCGAAGCCCGCTCCACCTCACCGTGGCGCGGCATGATCGAGGACGCCCGCTCCGCCGCGTACGAGGAGCTGGAGCCCGGCGACGAGAAGCGGCTCTTCTACACGCGCAAGCCGTGGAAGCGCGTCATCGTGATGTTCGCCGGCCCGTTCATGAACCTGATCCTCGCCGTCGCGATCTTCATGGGCGTCGCGATGACCTTCGGCTTCCAGACGCAGACCACCGAGGTCGCCGGCGTCCAGCAGTGCGTGATCGCGCAGAGCGAGAAGCGCGACACCTGCGAGGGCACCGACCCCGTCTCCCCGGCCAAGGCCGCAGGCCTGAAGGAGGGCGACAAGATCGTCGCCTTCGGCGGGCAGAAGGTCGACGACTGGGCGACGCTCTCGGACCGCATCCGCAACACCATCGGCCCCGCCACCATCACCGTCGAGCGCGGCGGCCAGGAGCTCACCCTCAACGCCGTCCTGCGCGAGAACGCCGTCGCGAAGAAGGACGGCAACGGCGAGGTCATCCCCGATCAGTTCGTCAAGGCCGGCTACCTCGGCTTCGCCGCCCAGACCGAGATCGTGCCGCTCGGCTTCGGTGACTCCGTCGTGCGCATGGGCGACATGATCGAGAACGGCGTCGACGCGATCATCGCGCTGCCCTCCAAGATCCCCGACCTGTGGAACGCGGCGTTCAGCGACGGCCAGCGCGCCGACGACTCACCGGTCGGCGTGGTCGGTGCCGCGCGCATCGGCGGCGAGGTGATGAACCTCGACATCCCGGCGCAGAACCAGGTCGCGATGATGCTGTTCCTGCTCGCCGGCTTCAACCTGTCGTTGTTCCTGTTCAACATGTTGCCGCTGCTCCCGCTCGACGGCGGGCACATCGCGGGCGCGCTCTGGGAGTCGCTGCGGCGCAATGTGGCCAAGGTCTTCCGGCGCCCGGACCCGGGCCCGTTCGACGTGGCCAAGCTGATGCCGGTCGCCTATGTGGTCGCCGGACTCTTCATCTGCTTCACGCTGCTGGTCCTGGTGGCCGACATCGTGAACCCGGTCAAGATCAGCTGAGCCTCCGCGAGGGAGCCCGCAGAGGTGACCGCCGGGCACACACCCCGTGTCCGGTCGGTCACCATCTGGTTGACTTGTCCGTACGGTGCGTGCGCCCAGGCTCCGGTGCCGTAACCTCGAAGCCTGGAGCCCGCCGACATCGGGACCTTGATCCACACCTTGGGGATGCACAGCGCATGACTGCGATTTCTCTCGGAATGCCGGCCGTTCCGACCAAGCTCGCCGACCGAAGGGTCAGCCGACAGATCCAGGTCGGCACGGTCGCGGTCGGCGGCGACGCACCCGTCTCCGTGCAGTCGATGACGACGACGCGTACGTCGGACATCGGCGCCACCCTCCAGCAGATCGCCGAGCTGACGGCCTCCGGCTGCCAGATCGTCCGGGTGGCCTGCCCGACCCAGGACGACGCCGACGCCCTCGCCACGATCGCGCGCAAGTCGCAGATCCCGGTGATCGCCGACATCCACTTCCAGCCGAAGTACGTCTTCGCCGCCATCGACGCGGGCTGCGCGGCGGTCCGCGTGAACCCCGGCAACATCAAGCAGTTCGACGACAAGGTCAAGGAGATCGCCAAGGCGGCGAACGAGACCCGCACCCCGATCCGGATCGGCGTCAACGCCGGCTCCCTGGACGCGCGGCTCCTGAAGAAGTACGGCAAGGCCACCCCCGAGGCCCTCGTCGAGTCCGCCCTGTGGGAGGCGTCCCTCTTCGAGGAGCACGGCTTCGGCGACATCAAGATCTCGGTCAAGCACAACGACCCGGTCGTCATGGTCAACGCCTACCGCCAGCTCGCCGCCCAGAGCGACTACCCGCTCCACCTCGGCGTCACCGAGGCCGGACCGGCGTTCCAGGGCACCATCAAGTCGGCCGTCGCGTTCGGCGCGCTGCTCTCCGAGGGCATCGGCGACACCATCCGCGTCTCCCTCTCGGCCCCGCCGGCCGAGGAGGTCAAGGTGGGCCTGCAGATCCTGGAGGCGCTCAACCTGAAGCAGCGCCGCCTGGAGATCGTCTCCTGCCCCTCCTGCGGCCGCGCCCAGGTCGACGTCTACAAGCTCGCCGACCAGGTCAGCGCCGGCCTGGAGGGCATGGAGGTCCCGCTGCGCGTCGCGGTCATGGGCTGCGTCGTCAACGGCCCCGGCGAGGCCCGCGAGGCCGACCTCGGGGTCGCCTCCGGCAACGGCAAGGGCCAGATCTTCGTCAAGGGCGAGGTCATCAAGACCGTGCCCGAGTCCAAGATCGTCGAGACCCTCATCGAGGAAGCCCTGAAGATCGCCGAGCAGATGGAGAAGGATGGCATCGCCTCCGGCGAGCCTCAGGTCTCCATCGGCGCCTGACCTGCGCCTTTTCCGGTCATCGCCGCCCCGCCGAGCTCCGTGCCCGGCGGGGCGGCGGCGTCTCCAGGGCCTGTCCGGAAGCCCGCTTCCGGACCCGGGCAGCGCTCTTGGGCCTTGTTGGGTACAGTGCGGAAATCAGCAGACCGCATGGTGAGGCCCCCTCGTGTTGACGCAGACCACCACCCGGGTCCTCGAACCCAGCGACCTCGGCGCAGCGCTCGCCATCCTGGAGAGCGAGCCCGTGGCCAACGCTTTCGTCACGTCCCGCGTCCAGGTCGCCGGGCTCGACCCCTGGCGCCTCGGCGGCGAGATGTGGGGCTGGTACGCCGACGGCAGGCTCCGCTCCCTCTGTTACGCCGGTGCCAACCTGGTCCCCATCTGCGCCGGGCCCGAAGCCGTACGCGCCTTCGCCGACCGGGCCCGCCGCGCCGGCCGCCGCTGCTCCTCGATCGTCGGCCCCGCCGAACCCACCGCGCTGCTCTGGCGGCTGCTCGAACCCGGCTGGGGCCCCGCCCGCGAGGTCCGCGCCAACCAGCCCCTCATGGTCACCGAGAGCCCGTCGGCCGACATCACTCCCGACCCGCTGGTCCGCCGCATCCGCAAGGACGAGACCGAGGTCCTGATGCCGGCCTGCGTGGCGATGTTCACCGAAGAGGTCGGCATCTCCCCGCTCGCCGGTGACGGCGGCCTCCTCTACCAGGCCCGCGTCGCCGAACTCATCGGCGCCGGCCGCTCCTTCGCCCGCATCGACGACGGCAAGGTCGTCTTCAAGGCGGAGATCGGCGCCGCCACCCCCCAGGCCTGCCAGATCCAAGGCGTCTGGGTCGCCCCCGAACACCGCGGCAAGGGCCTCTCCGAGACCGGCATGGCCGCCGTCCTGCGCTACGCCCTGGCCGATGTCGCCCCCGTCGTCAGCCTGTACGTGAACGACTACAACACCGCCGCACGCAAGGCCTACCGCCGCGTCGGCTTCCGTGAGACCGGCACCTTCATGAGCGTCCTGTTCTGAACAGCCCGCCGGGAAGGCTTCCCTGCCGCCCGTGCGGAAGGCCCTCCGTACGGAGGGCGCTTCCCCGCCGCCGCCCGTTCCGGCCCACCCGCCCCGGCCAGTAGGGTTCGCGCATGGCACCAGTCACCGCGCACGGCCCCGCGGACCCCGGCATCGCGGTCGGCCCGATCGACCTGGCCGCACGCGTCGACGAAGCCCTCCACGTCCAGGCCGCCGCCTTCGGGCTCAGCCAGGACGAGATCGACGTACGCCGCCACATCGTCCTCAGGCACCTGGACCACCCCGAGGCCCGCGCGCTCGGCGCCCTCACCCCCGGCGGACGGCTCGTCGGCTTCGTCTACGGGCTGCCCAACGACCGCGCCCACTGGTGGTCCACCGTCGTCGAGCCCCACCTCCGCGCCACCGGCTCCGACGGCTGGCTCGACGACTCCTTCGTCATCACCGAGCTGCACGTCCACCCCGACCACCAGCAGCACGGCATCGGCCGCACCCTGATCACCACCATCACCGACGCCGTCCCGCAGCCCCGCTCGATCCTCTCCGCGATCGACAAGGACAGCCCGGCCCGCGCTCTGTACCGAGCGCTCGGCTACCGCGACCTGGCCCGTCAGGTGGTCTTCCCCAGCGCCCCACTGCCGTACGCGGTGATGGGCGCCCCCCTGCCGCTCCGCAGGCACCAGGGCTGAATGGATTTCCGCCTGCCCGCACCCCCCGGCTAACCTCGGGCTCACCACCCTTGCGAGCAGGAGTTCATCATGGCCCAGGTCCAGCGCATGTCCCGATTGATGATCAAGACACTGCGCGACGACCCGGCGGACGCCGAGACGCTCAGCCACAAGCTGCTGGTCCGCGCCGGGTACGTGCGGCGCAACGCGGCCGGCATCTGGTCCTGGCTGCCGCTCGGCAAGAAGGTCCTGGACAACATCTCAGGCGTGGTGCGCGAGGAGATGGACGCCATCGGCGCCCAGGAGGTCCTGCTCCCCGCCCTGCTGCCCAAGGAGCCCTACGAGGCGTCCGGCCGCTGGGAGGAGTACGGCGACCTGCTCTTCCGCCTCCAGGACCGCAAGGGCGGTGACTACCTCCTCGGCCCGACCCACGAGGAGATCTTCACCCAGACCGTCAAGGACCAGTGCACGTCCTACAAGGACCTGCCGGTGATGCTCTACCAGATCCAGACGAAGTACCGCGACGAGGCCCGCCCCCGCTCCGGCGTGCTCCGTGGCCGCGAGTTCCAGATGAAGGACTCGTACAGCTTCGACACCACCGACGAGGGCCTCGCGCACTCCTACGCGCTGCACCGCGCCGCGTACATCAAGATCTTCGAGCGCCTCGGCCTGGACCACCGCGTCGTCTCCGCCGTCTCCGGCGCGATGGGCGGCTCGGCCTCCGAGGAGTTCCTGGCGCCCGCCGCCGCCGGTGAGGACACCTTCGCGGACTGCCCGAACTGCGACTACGCCGCCAACACCGAGGCCGTGACCTTCGCGCTCGCCCCGGTCGACGGCTCGGCGCACGGCGCGGTGGAGGAGCTGGACACCCCCGACACCCCGACCATCGAGACCCTCGCCGCGCACCTCGGCGTCCCCGCCTCCGCCACGCTGAAGAACCTGCTGGTCAAGGTGGACGGCGAGATCGTGGCCGTCGGCGTCCCGGGCCACCGCGAGGTCGACCTCGGCAAGCTCGGCGAGCACCTGGCGCCCGCCGTCGTCGAGCTGGTCACCGCCGAGGACTTCGTCGGCCGTGACGACCTCGTACGCGGCTACGTCGGCCCCCAGGGCCTGGAGAAGGTCCGCTACCTCGCCGACCCCCGCGTCGCCCCCGGCACCGCCTGGATCACCGGCGCCAACAAGGACGGCAAGCACGCCAAGAACGTCGTCGCGGGCCGTGACTTCGAGGTCGACCAGTACGTCGACGTCGTCGTGGTCGAGGAGGGCGACCCCTGCCCCAACTGCGGTACCGGCCTCACCCTGGACCGCGCCATCGAGATCGGCCACATCTTCCAGCTCGGCCGCAAGTACGCCGACACCTTCCAGCTCGACGTGCTCGGCCAGCAGGGCAAGCCGGTCCGCGTCACGATGGGCTCGTACGGCATCGGCGTCTCGCGTGCCGTGGCCGCCCTGGCCGAGCAGTCCGCCGACGACAAGGGCCTGTGCTGGCCCCGCGAGGTCGCCCCGGCCGACGTCCACGTCGTCGCCGCGGGCAAGGCCCTCCAGACCGAGCTGGCCCTCGACGTCTCGGAGAAGCTCAACGCGGCGGGCCTGCGCGTCCTGGTCGACGACCGCCCCGGCGTCTCGCCCGGCGTGAAGTTCACCGACTCCGAGCTCATCGGCGTGCCGAAGATCCTGGTCGCCGGCCGCCGCTCGGCCGACGGCGTCCTGGAGCTGAAGGACCGCCGCACCGGCGAGCGCGAGGAGCTGACCGTCGACGAGGCGATCGCCCGCCTGACGGCCGACCTGGCCTGATCAGCCGATGGGAAAGGCCCCCGCGCACGAGTGCGCGGGGGCCTTCGCCGTACGGCGGACCGTTACAGCCAGCCGGCGAACTCCAGGTTGACCTCGCCCATCTGCCGCCGCCCCTCGGCCAGCGCCCGGGTCCCCGACTCGACCGCCCGGAACAGCGTCCAGCCGTGCAGCCGCGCCTGGTCCACCTCCAGCGACTCCGCCAGCCTCTTGACCCGCCGCCGGGCCGTCACCGGTCCGCCCGGCGAGGCGATCAGATCCTCCACCCGGTCCCGCACCAGCCGCGCCAGGTCGTAGGCCCGCTCACCCACCAGCGGCTCCGGGCCCACCGTCAGCCACGGCGCGCGCTCGCCGGACAGCACCTTGCTCTGGCGGAAGTTGCCGTGCAGGAGCAGGAGTTCGGGAGCGGCCTCGACCAGTTCCCTGCGGGCCGCGAGCGCCGCGTCCACCAGCGGCGCGAGCGCCGGATCGGCCTCGGCGGCCGCCCGCATCCCCGCCGTCTGCCGCTCGGTCCGCTCGGCCACGGTCTCGAAGGGATGGCCGGCGGGCGGCTCCACCCAGAGCCGCCGGACCGTGCCCGCCGCCTCCAGGAGAGCCTTGGCCTCCGGCAGCGAACGCAGCGACACCTCGTGGTGCAGCCGCTCCAGCAGCAGCGCCCCGGACGCGCCGGGAGCGGGGTCCTCCAGCAGCTTCACCGCGCCCCAGCCGTTCCAGTGCGCCAGCGCCGCCCGTTCCCGCTCCGGCTCGGCACGCGGCGGAGCGATCTTCAGCGCGGCCGGGGTCCCGTCGGCCTGCCGGACCAGGAGCACCAGGGCGCTGCGCCCGCCTGGGGCGGCCACCCGCTCCACGGCGAGGTCCGGCCCGGCGGCGTCGAGCGCCTGTTCGGTGAGCGTGGGGAGGCGTTCCAGCCAGTCGGCCGCCGCACCGTCCCCGTACATCTCGCCGAGCGCGCGCACCAGGCGCTGCGGCGGTTCGAAACCCATACGTCCGTTGATCCCTTCCCGGTCCCTCGGTCAGCCTTCGGGCGTGTCCGCTCCCGCGGCCTCCACCGGGCCCGTCTTCTCGGCCGGACCGGCGCCCGGAGCCCGCTCGGCGAGCCCCGGAAAGGCTACGTTGCCGCCCCGCCAGCGGGCCGCCCGCACGGCCGCCTCCCGCAGCGCGCCCGCCGCGTCGGCCCGCGCGGGCCCTTCGGTGGCCCGTACGAGATCGGAGCAGGCGCCCGCCACCCGGTCCTCCAGGATGGCGGCGAGGCGCAGTGCCGACGCGGTGTCGGTAACCGCGAAGGGCAGAGCGTACGCGGCGTCGGCGGCGACCGGCGCACCGCCCAGGTCACGCACGCGCCACATGAGCGCGTCCCGGCGCGCGCGGTGCCCGTCGTACGCCGCACTCGCCTCGGTGCGCCGCTTCCCGGTGATGCGGCCGCCGAGCACCCCGTACCCGTAGACGGCCGCGTGCTCGGCGGCCAGTGCGGCCTGGGTGGCGGTGAGTGCGGGGGAGGGGGTCTCGTCCTCGGAGGGCAGGGTCATGACGAGGTCTCCTTGGCCAGCTCGGTCAGCAGGTACGCGTGGACCGCCGCGGCCGCGGCCACCGAGGCCAGCAGCCGGGCCAGCTCCGGTTCGGCGGTGAGCAGCGCCTCGGCGTGCGCGTCGGCCCGGCGGCGCTCGGCGGCGGCCAGCTCCCGCACGGCCGCCTTCGCGTCGGCGGAGACCGGACCGGGCGCGGGCGGCGCGGCGGCCTTCCGGCCCTTCACCGCCAGGGCCTTGGTGTGCTCCCGTACGGCCGTCCGCAGGGGCGCCAGGCCCTCCGCGAGCACCGGGTGGGCCTCGGTGGCCAGGTCGTAGTGGGCGAGCGTCAGGGCGGCGGTGTGCGCCGCGGCCGTCCGCAGCCTCCGCTCCACCCGGACCGCTTCGGCCTCGGTGCGGACGGGACCGTTCCGGCCCGTGCTCTTGTCGTCGTCCCCGCAGCCGGTCAGCACCGCACCCAGTGCGAAAGCCCCCGTCGCGGTGAGCGCCCCCCTGCGGGTCGTCCCCGTGCTCCGCACGTCTCTCCTTCGGGCCGGGACCGATCCTGACAGGATCTGTCCTGAACTGATCACCGAACGCGAGCGTACCCGCGGTGACAGGGCGGGCGGACGGCAACACCCCTGGCGACCGGATACCCTTTCACCTGACACGCGACGATCCCCACAACAGCACACGCGGCCGAGGAGTCACCCGGATGAGCACCACCCAGAGCGAGAGGCTGCGCGGGCTGCTGGAACCGCTCGTCAGCGCGCGGCAGCTGGACCTGGAAGAGATCGAGGTGTCCCGGGCGGGCCGGCGTGGAGTGCTGCGGGTCATCGTGGACTCCGACGAGGGCGTGGAGCTGGACGCGTGCGCGGAGCTGAGCCGCGCGATCTCCGAGAAGCTGGACGAGGCCGACGCGATGGGCGAGGGCGAGTACGTCCTCGAAGTCAGCTCCCCCGGCGCCGAGCGCCCGCTGACCGAGCCCCGCCACTACGTGCGCGCCACCGGCCGGCTGGCCCGCTTCCACCTCGCCGCCGACGGCTCCGGTGAGCTGGTCGCCCGCATCCTCGCCGTCGACGAGGACGGGCTGGACCTCGAAGTGCCCGGCGTCAAGGGCCGCAAGCCCACGTCCCGCCGCCTCGCCTTCGACGAGATCGCCAAGGCGCGCGTGGAGATCGAATTCAACCGCAAGGACAAGAAGGAAGAGGAGGCGTAGCCGTGGACATCGATGTGAAGCTTCTGAAGGGCTTGGCGCAGGACAAGGAGATCCCCTTCGACGTGCTCGTCGGGGCGATCGAGTCGGCCCTCCTCATCGCGTACCACCGCACCGACGGCAGCTACCGCCGGGCGCGGGTGAAGCTCGACGAGAACGGCCACGTCACCGTGTGGGCCAAGGAGGACCCGGCCGACCTCGAAGAGGGCCAGGAGCCCAAGGAGTTCGACGACACGCCCTCCGGGTTCGGCCGGATCGCCGCGACCACCGCCAAGCAGGTCATCCTGCAGCGGCTGCGCGACGCGGAGGACGACAAGACCTTCGGTGAGTACGCGGGCCACGAGGGCGATGTCGTCACCGGCGTCGTCCAGCAGGGCAAGGACCCGAAGAACGTCCTGGTCGACATCGGCAAGATGGAGGCCATGCTGCCGGTCCAGGAGCAGGTCCCGGGCGAGGAGTACACCCACGGCCTGCGCCTGCGTACGTACGTCGTACGGGTCGCCAAGGGCGTCCGCGGTCCCTCCGTGACGCTCTCGCGCACCCACCCGAACCTGGTGAAGAAGCTCTTCGCGCTGGAGGTCCCGGAGATCGCCGACGGCTCGGTGGTCATCGAGGCCATCGCCCGCGAGGCCGGCCACCGCACCAAGATCGCGGTCCGCTCCACCCGTTCCGGCCTCAACGCCAAGGGCGCCTGCATCGGCCCGATGGGCGGCCGGGTGCGCAACGTCATGGCCGAGCTGCACGGCGAGAAGATCGACATCGTGGACTGGTCGGACGACCCGGCCGAGATGGTCGCCAACGCGCTCTCGCCCGCCCGGGTGAGCAAGGTCGAGGTCGTCGACCTCGGTGCCCGCTCCGCCCGCGTCACCGTGCCGGACTACCAGCTGTCGCTGGCGATCGGCAAGGAGGGCCAGAACGCCCGCCTCGCCGCGCGCCTCACCGGCTGGCGCATCGACATCCGCCCGGACACCGAGACGGACGAGGAGCGCGAGACCGCCGACCGCGAGCGGGCCGAGCGGGCCCGGGAGCGCTCGGAAAGGCGTTGACCCGGAGCCGCTCCAGGGAATAGATCTTGGCTGGACGCCGCTGAGATCACGACAACATCCGTTCGATTTTTGCCCCAAAGGGGTGAGGTCGGTACGGGGAGGTAGACTAAAACGTGTCTGGCCGGACGCAAGCCCGCGCTTGCCCCGAGCGAACCTGTGTGGGATGCCGGGAGCGAGTGGCCAAGAGCGAGCTGCTGCGCATCGTGGTGGACGAGGGCGCCTGCGCCCCTGATCCACGCGGTACGCTGCCCGGCCGGGGTGCTTACGTGCACCCCACCTCTGTCTGTCTCGACCTGGCGGTTCGCCGCCGGGCGTTCCCCCGGGCCTTCAAGGCCAAGGGGCCGTTCGACACCGCGGCACTCACGCGGTTCGTCGAGCGGGTGACACCGTAAGAAAGTGAACGGCACGGGACCCCGTGCGGTCAGGTACCTCGCGAGTTGGAAGTAGGTCGAGATTGCGATGAGCACTCGATGAGTACGCGATGAGTACGCCCATGAAGTAGCGACGGTCCGGCGGTAACCCGGACCTAAAAGGAGCGAAGTGGCTAAGGTCCGGGTATACGAACTCGCCAAGGAGTTCGGCGTCGAGAGCAAGGTCGTCATGGCCAAGCTCCAAGAACTCGGTGAATTCGTCCGTTCGGCGTCCTCGACGATCGAGGCGCCGGTTGTACGCAAGTTGACCGACGCACTGCAGGGGCCCGGCGGCAACGCCGGCAAGTCCGCTGCCAAGCCTGGCGCGCCCCGCAAGGCGACGCCCGCAAAGCCCGCGGCGCCCTCCCCGGCCGCTGCGGCACGTCCCGCTGCCCCGAAGCCCGGCGCACCGGCCCCCAAGCCGGCCGCTGCCGAGGCCCCGGAGACCAGCACCCCCGCGGCGCCCTCCGCGCCGTCGGCGGGCCCCCGTCCGGGCCCGAAGCCCGCGCCGAAGGCAGCCCCGGTGACCCCGGTCCCGGCCGCCGAGTTCTCGGCCCCGGCTCCGGCCCAGCCGGCCGCCCCCCAGCAGCCCCAGGCCCCGCGTCCCGCGGCCTCCCCGGGACCGCGCCCTGCCGGCGGCCCGGCCCGTCCGGCTCCGGCCGGCGGCCAGCGCGACGGTGGTCAGCGTGACGGCGGCCGTGGTGGCGAGCGTGGCGGCGACCGCCCCGCACGTCCCGCCGGCCAGGGCGCACCGCGCCCCGGCGGCGCCCGTCCGGCCGGTCCCCGTCCGGGCAACAACCCCTTCACCTCCGGCGGTTCCACCGGCATGGCGCGCCCCTCGGCGCCCCGTCCCGGCGGTGCCCCGCGCCCCGGTGGCGGCTCGGAGCGCCCCGGCGCCCCGCGTCCCCAGGGCGGCCCCGGCGGCGCCCCGCGCCCCCAGGGCGGCCAGGGTCAGGGCGGAGCCCGTCCCACTCCGGGCGGCATGCCCCGTCCGCAGGCCCCGCGTCCCGGCGGCGGTCCCGCCGGTAACCGTCCCAACCCGGGCATGATGCCGCAGCGTCCCGCTGCCGGCCCGCGTCCCGGTGGTGGCCCCGGCGGTGGCCGTGGTCCCGGTGCCGGCGGTCGTCCCGGCGGCGGTGCAGGCCGTCCCGGTGGCGGCGGCGGCTTCGCCGGTCGTCCCGGTGGCGGCGGTGGCGGCGGCTTCGCCGGCCGTCCGGCCGGTCCCGGCGGTGGCGGCGGCGGTGCAGGCCGTCCCGGTGGCGGCGGCGGCTTCGGCGGTCGTCCCGGCTTCGGCGGTCGTCCGGGTGGTCCCGGCGGCCGTGGTGGCACGCAGGGTGCGTTCGGCCGTCCCGGCGGTCCGGCGCGTCGTGGCCGCAAGTCGAAGCGGCAGAGGCGCCAGGAGTACGAGGCCATGCAGGCCCCGTCGGTCGGCGGCGTCATGCTGCCTCGCGGCAACGGACAGGCCGTCCGGCTGTCGCGCGGTGCCTCGCTCACCGACTTCGCGGAGAAGATCAACGCCAACCCGGCGTCGCTCGTCGCCGTGATGATGAACCTCGGCGAGATGGTCACGGCGACGCAGTCCGTCTCCGACGAGACGCTCCGGCTGCTCGCGGACGAGATGAACTACGTCCTGGAGATCGTCAGCCCCGAGGAGGAGGACCGCGAGCTGCTCGAGTCCTTCGACATCGAGTTCGGCGAGGACGAGGGCGGCGAAGAGGCCCTGGTCTCCCGTCCGCCGGTCGTGACCGTCATGGGTCACGTCGACCACGGTAAGACCCGGCTCCTGGACGCGATCCGCAAGACCAACGTGGTCGCGGGCGAGGCCGGTGGCATCACCCAGCACATCGGTGCCTACCAGGTCACGACGGACGTCAACGACGAAGAGCGCAAGATCACCTTCATCGACACCCCGGGTCACGAGGCGTTCACCGCCATGCGTGCCCGTGGTGCGAAGTCGACCGACATCGCGATCCTCGTGGTGGCGGCCAACGACGGTGTGATGCCCCAGACGATCGAGGCGCTGAACCACGCCAAGGCGGCCGAGGTGCCGATCGTGGTCGCGGTCAACAAGATCGACGTCGAGGGTGCCGACCCGACCAAGGTGCGCGGTCAGCTCACCGAGTTCGGTCTGGTGGCGGAGGAGTACGGCGGCGACACCATGTTCGTCGACATCTCGGCCAAGCAGAGCCTCAACATCGAGGCGCTCCTGGAGGCCGTCGTCCTCACCGCCGACGCCTCGCTCGACCTGCGGGCCAACCCGAACCAGGACGCGCAGGGTATTGCGATCGAGTCCCACCTCGACCGCGGTCGCGGTGCCGTCTCGACCGTCCTGGTCCAGCGCGGAACGCTGCGCATCGGCGACACGATGGTCGTGGGCGACGCCTACGGCCGGGTGCGCGCCATGCTCGACGACAACGGTCAGAACGTGCAGGAAGCGGGTCCCTCGACCCCCGTCCTGGTGCTCGGTCTCACCAACGTCCCGGGCGCCGGCGACAACTTCCTGGTCGTCGACGAGGACCGTACGGCCCGTCAGATCGCCGAGAAGCGCGCCGCCCGCGAGCGCAACGCCAACTTCGCCCGCAAGGGTGTCCGGTTCTCCCTGGAGAACCTGGACGAGGCGCTCAAGGCCGGTCTGGTCCAGGAGCTCAACCTCATCATCAAGGGCGACGCGTCCGGTTCGGTGGAGGCTCTCGAGTCCTCGCTGCTCCAGCTCGACGTCGGTGAAGAGGTCGACATCCGGGTGCTGCACCGCGGTGTGGGTGCGGTCACCGAGTCGGACATCAACCTGGCGACGGGTTCCGACGCCATCGTGATCGGCTTCAACGTGCGCGCCGCAGGGCGTGCCGAGCAGATGGCCGAGCGCGAAGGCGTGGACGTCCGGTACTACTCGGTCATCTACCAGGCGATCGAAGAGATCGAAGCGGCCCTCAAGGGCATGCTCAAGCCGGAGTACGAAGAGGTCGAGCTCGGCACGGCGGAGATCCGCGAGATCTTCCGCTCGTCCAAGCTGGGCAACATCGCCGGTGTGCTGGTCCGCTCCGGCGAGGTCAAGCGCAACACCAAGGCGCGCCTGCTGCGCGATGGCAAGGTCATCGCGGAGAACCTCAACATCTCCGGTCTGCGCCGCTTCAAGGACGACGTCACCGAGATCCGCGAAGGCTTCGAGGGCGGTATCAACCTCGGAAACTTCAACGACATCAAGATCGACGACGTCATCGCGACGTACGAGATGCGCGAGAAGCCGCGAGGCTGATCCACCTCGGGTCCGCAAGGATCCGCTGGGATTGGGCGGGGTTTCGGGGGTTCGCCCCCGGAACCCGGCCACCACGGTCGGGGCCGGTCGACGGGTCGTATTTCCGTCGATCGGCTCCGGCCGTTCCGGTACGGTTCTGATGTCCCCGCCAAGCTCTGGCGGGGCACGAACCCGAACCGGCGGGACATCCGGACACACATGTATGTGGGGACCCTGTCCTTCGATCTGCTCCTCGGCGACGTACGGTCGTTGAAGGAGAAACGCTCCGTCGTCCGTCCGATCGTCGCCGAACTCCAGCGCAAGTACGCGGTGAGTGCGGCGGAGACCGGCGGGCAGGATCTCCACCGCAGGGCCGAGATCGGCCTCGCCGTGGTCTCCGGTGACACCGGACACCTGACGGACGTGCTGGACCGGTGCGAGCGGCTGGTGGCCGCCCGCCCCGAGGTGGAGCTGCTGTCGGTGAGACGGCGACTGCACAGTGACGAAGACTGACACGCAAGCGAAAACCAGAAGGAAGAGTGACGGACCGGTGACCGACAACGCGCGGGCCCGCAAGCTGGCCGATCGCATCCAGGTCGTGGTCGCGGAGACCCTGGACCGGCGAATCAAGGATCCGCGGCTGGGCTTCGTGACGATCACGGACGCCCGGGTCACCGGCGACCTGCGGGAGGCCACGGTCTTCTACACGGTCTACGGCGACGACGAGGAGCGCGCGGCCTCCGCCGCGGCGCTGGAGAGCGCCAAGGGCGTCCTCCGCTCCGAGGTCGGCCGGCAGACCGGGGTCCGGTTCACACCGAGCCTGGCCTTCGTCCCGGACGCCCTCCCGGACAACGCCCGCACCATCGAGGACCTCCTCGACAAGGCGCGGGCCAAGGACGCGGAGGTGCGCGAGGTCTCCACGGGCGCCAAGTACGCCGGCGACGCCGACCCGTACCGCAAGCCCGAGGACGAGGACGACGAGGCCGACGCCCCCGCCGACAAGAACGAGGGTCCCGCCTCCGCATGACCGAGCAGACCACCACGCCGGACGGCCTTGTCATCGTCGACAAGCCGTCCGGCTTCACTTCGCACGACGTCGTCGCCAAGATGCGCGGCATCGCCCGCACCCGCCGCGTCGGCCACGCCGGAACGCTCGACCCGATGGCGACCGGAGTCCTCGTACTCGGCGTCCAGCGGGCCACCAAGCTCCTCGGCCACCTCGCGCTCACCGAGAAGGAGTACCTGGGCACGATCCGGCTCGGCCAGGACACCGTCACCGACGACGCCGAGGGCGAGATCACCTCCTCCACCGACGCGTCCGGCGTGACCCGCGAGGGCATCGACGCCGGGGTGGCCGCGCTGACCGGCGCGATCATGCAGGTGCCGTCCAAGGTCAGCGCCATCAAGATCGACGGCAAGCGGTCCTACGCGCGGGTGCGCGGCGGCGAGGAGTTCGAGATCCCGGCCCGCCCGGTGACCGTCTCCTCCTTCCGCGTCTACGACGTCCGCGAGGCCGTCGCCGAGAACGGCACGCCCGTCCTGGACCTGGTCGTCTCCGTCGTCTGCTCCTCGGGGACGTACATCCGCGCGCTGGCCCGCGACCTCGGTGCCGGACTCGGCGTCGGCGGCCATCTGACCGCGCTGCGCCGCACCCGCGTCGGCCCCTACGGACTGGACGCGGCCCGCACCCTGGACCAGCACCAGGAGGAGCTGACGGTGATGCCGGTCGCCGACGCGGCCGCCTCCGCCTTCCCGCGCTGGGACGTCGACGAGAAGCGCGCCAAGCTGCTCCTCAACGGCGTACGGCTGGACATGCCCGCCCACCCGCCGGGGCCGGTCGCGGTCTTCGGCCCGGACGGGACCTTCCTCGTGCTCGTGGAGGAGGAGAAGGGCAAGGCCAAAAGCCTCGCCGTCTTCGCCTGATCCCCGGATCGTATGGAGCGGGCACCCACCCCCACCGGTGCCCGCTCCACCTTCCCCACCCCGGGACCATCTCTGCTCCGCCAGGACACGCCTATTCACCCTGATGGACGGGCGCTCGGAGCGAAAACCGGGGGCGCGGGGGGCGCGTTCCCGGTCCGAGCCCCTCCGGGCGATCACCGGAGGCCTACCGTCGGACCATGGGCAGTGGGGACCGGTCGACGCTGGTGAGAATCTGTGATCAGGCCGGCCGGCCGCGCGGGACGGGCTTCGTCGCGGACGACCGCGGCACGGTCGTCACCGCCCACCAGGCCACCGCCGCCCCCGGCCCGTACCTCCTGCACGGCACCGGCGGCCGCACCTGTTCCGTCGGCCCCGACGACATCACCGCCCTCCCCGCCCTCGGCCTCGCCCTCCTGCGTACGGGAGGCTCCGGGACGCTCGGCGTGGACCCGCTGCCCATCGCCGTACGGGAGCGGACCGAGCCCGGACGTTACGTCGGGATCGCCGCCCACGGCCGCCGCCAGGCCCGCGTCCTCGGTACGGCCCCCGCCACCTACACCGCCCCGGACGGCTCCGGCCACGCAGTCCCGGCCGCCTTGGAGCTGGCCCTCGGCACCGACGGCCGCGACGCCCTGCGCTCCGGCGGCGCGGCGATCGGCGGACCGGTCACCGACCCGGCCACCGGCGCGGTCCTCGGCCTCCTCTGCACCGCCCTCACCACCCCGTACGAGTCCGCCGGGCTCGCCCTGCCGATCCCGCGCGGCGCCGACGCCGCCCTCGACGCCCTCCTCGTACGCAACGCCACCGCCGCCCCCGCCTACGGCCCCGACCTCAACCTCGCCGGCGCCCTCCAGCTCACCGCCACCTCCGTCGGCTCGGCGGACGGGCCCGAGGCACGCACCGCACCGGTCGAGCGCGAGGACATCCACGCCGAGCTGGCCGCCTTCGAAGCCGGTACGGGCACGGTCCTGGGCCTCGTCGGCGGACCCGGCACCGGCCGCACCACCGAGCTGGCCGCCCTCGCCGCCCGCCGCGCCGACGCCACGGCCCCCGCCCCCACGCTCTGGCTGCGCGGCGCCGACCTGCACGCCGACGACACCTCCGTCGTGGACGCGGCCGACCGTACGCTGACCCGCTCGGCCCGGATCGTCGCCGCGGCCGGAGCCCTCGGTGACATGGCCACGGCCACCGCCGAACGCATCGCCCGCCTCGCCGCCCACGCGGGCCACCCGCTCCTCATCGTCCTGGACGGCCCGGAGGAGATGCCGCCGCTCCTGGCCCACCGGCTCGCCGAGTGGACGGCGGCCACCGTCGGCTGGCTGCGCGAGCACGGCGTCCGGCTCGTCGTCGCCTGCCGCCCCGAACACTGGGAGACCGCCGGCGCCCTCTACCCGCCCGGCGCCCTGCACCGCCCGCACCGCCCCGCCCGGGCGCTGCCGCCGTCGCTGCGCCTGGCCGACCTCACGCCCGGCCAGGCCGACCGGGCCAAGGAGCGCCTCGGCATCCCGCCGCACGCCCTCGCTCCCGGCCACGACCGGCACCCGCTCACGCTGCGGCTCCTCGCCGAGGTCCGCGAGGCCCTGCCGCCCGGCGTCCCGGGCCGCCCCGACACCGAGGACGTCTTCGGCGCCCACCTGGACCTCATGTGCGTGCGCATCGCGGTCCGGATCGCGGCCGCCGCCGGTGAGCAGCCTCGCGGCACCGCCGTACGCCGGCTGGCCGCCCGGGTCGCGGGCCAGGTCCACGAGGCGGCCCGGCGGTGTCTGGGGCCGGGACAGGGAGAGCTGGACCGGCAGGCGTTCGAGGAGGTCTTCCCGTGGCGCACCGGGTGGGCCTCGGCCGTGCTGACCGAGGGGCTCCTGGTACCGGCCGGGGCCGGTTACCGCTTCGCCCACGAGGAGCTGGGCGACTGGGTGCAGGGCGCGCATCTGGACCTGGACGCGGCGCTCCGCTCCCTGGTGCACCGCTGGCACCGGGGGAGCGGCGGGGCGGTGCGTCCGCCGAGCACCGAGGGGGAGCCGCGCTCCCTGCCCGTGCCCCGGCACCGGATCGGGCCGGTGATCCAGGCGATGGTGCTCCTCGGCCGCCGCCAGGGCACGGCCGCGCTCGCGCACCGGATGGCCGACCTGATCGAGGCGCTGGACCGGCTGTGGGCGGAGGAGGGCCCGCACGACGCCGACGCCGCTCGCCCGCCGCACGCCGACGCCGCTCGCCCGCCGCACGACGAGGACGCCGAGGGCCCCCGCCACCTCGGCCCGGCGCTCGACGCACCGGCGGGCGCGGGGCACCGCCTCCGCCGCCCGCGCGACGAGGACGCCGCCTGGTGGGCCGCCCACCTCCTTGGTGGCAGCCTGCTCCGGGTGCCCGACGCGCGTCCGTACCTCGGTGTTCTGCGGGTCCTCGCCGGGCGCATCACCCGGCGCTCGGCCGGCGCCACCGGCCGGCCGGTGGAACCAGGGGCGTACGGAGAGTTCGGGCCCTGGTTCTGGCGGCGGCTGAGGCTGCCCGAGGACGACCGGATCGACCTGCTCCGCCGCCTGGTGCCCGCCGACGGCGTGCCCCGCACCGACGGCGACGAGCGGTACCTCGACGCGGTGGCCCGCCGCCTCGCGCTGGCTCCGGTCGCCGTGCAGCCGCTGCTCTGCCGCTGGTTCACCGACGAGCGCCCGCTGCTGGCCGTCGGCCCCGACGCACCGGACGTGCCCCTGCGCCCCACCGTGGCCGCCGCCGCGCAGGCCCTGCTGTACGCCCGCCGCGACCTGGCCGTCGACGAGCTGACCGACGCGCTGATCGCCACCCCGCACCAGCGGGCCGGTGAGCTGCTCGCCGCCCTCGCAGAGGACGACCCCACCGCGCTCTGCCGGGCCGTCGAGCGCTGGGCCCGTGACGAGGACCGCCCGGCCCGCCGCTCCGCCGCCGCCCGGTACGCCGGACTCCTCCAGCCCCGCATCACCGCCGACGGCGACCGGGCCCTGCTCCGCTCGGCCGCGTCGGAGCTGCTCGCCCGCCCCGGGGACGACGGCCTCCACGCCGCCGCCCTCACCCTCCTCGTCCGGGACCCGAAGAGCCGGGGCCGCCACCTCCCGCAGGCGCTCCGCCTCTTCGCCCACGGCGACCCCCGCCTCCCCGTGGAACTGCTCGCCGAGGTCTTCCCGCTCCATCCCGAGCCGGTCCTCGCCGCCCTCCGCGCCCGCCTGGCCCGCCCCGGCGACGGCGCGGCGGCGGTCCTGCGGGCGCTGGCCGGACTCGACACGCCCGCACTCGCGCTGCACGTCGCCGGGCTCGTACGCGAGTACATCGACGCCCACCCCGATGACGGCACGCACGCGGCGGAGTACGTCGACCTCCGCCTCGAACACGGCCCCGCCGCCCGCGCCCTCCTCCTGCCCCTGGTCACCGGCCTCCTCCGGGACCGCCCCGCCCCGCCACCGGTCCGCGCCGCACTGGCCCGGGTCCTCGCCGGAGCCGGGTCCACCGCCTCCCGGCCGCTGCGGGCCGAGCTGCTGGAGGTCCTGCTGGAGTTCGAGCAGTCCACCGGCCGCGACCCGGACGTGCTGGACGCGCTCCTCCAGGCCGCCGCAGCAGGCGCGGGAGCCCGCCCGGAGGTCCGTACGCGCGCGCTCGTCCACCGCACCGGCATGCTCCTCGTCCGCACCCCGGAAGGCGCCGCCCGCTTCGACCGCCGCCTGGTCGAACTCGCCCGGGACGTGCCCGGATTCGGCGGTCTCGTCATCCGCTGGCTCGCCGACGCCCCGCAGGAGTGGGCCGCGGTGGTCGGTCCCAGCGCCCGGCGCACGGTGGAGGCGTTGGAGACATCACGTCAGGCGATGCCGATGCCGATGCAGGCGGCGGGGCGTGAGCATGGCAGTCTTAGACCTGCGTAATCGGCATACATACACACGTACACAGGTTCGGGCGAGGAGCGGTCACAGTGCAGCGGTGGCGTGGCTTGGAGGACATCCCCCAGGACTGGGGACGCAGCGTCGTCACCATCGGCTCCTACGACGGCGTGCACCGCGGACACCAGCTGATCATCGGCCGGGCCGTCGAGCGCGCCCGTGAGCTGGGCGTTCCGTCCGTCGCCGTCACCTTCGACCCGCACCCCAGCGAGGTCGTCCGCCCCGGCAGCCACCCGCCGCTGCTCGCCCCGCACCACCGCCGCGCCGAACTCATGGCGGAGCTGGGCGTGGACGCGGTGCTGATCCTGCCGTTCACCGCCGAGTTCTCGAAGCTGTCGCCCGCCGACTTCATCGTGAAGGTCCTCGTCGACAAGCTGCACGCCAAGGCCGTCATCGAAGGCCCGAACTTCCGCTTCGGCCACAAGGCCGCCGGGAACGTGGCGCTGCTGACCGAGCTGGGCGCCACCTACGACTACTCGGTCGAGGTCATCGACCTGTTCGTGACCGGCGCGGCCGGCGGCGGCCAGCCGTTCTCCTCCACGCTCACCCGCCGCCTGGTCGCCGAAGGCGATGTCGCCGGAGCCGCCGAGATCCTCGGCCGCCCGCACCGCGTCGAGGGCATCGTGGTGCGCGGCGCGCAGCGTGGCCGTGAGCTGGGCTTCCCGACGGCCAACGTGGAGACCCTCCCGCACACCGCGATCCCCGCCGACGGTGTCTACGCGGGCTGGCTGGAGGTGGACGGCGAGTCGATGCCCGCCGCCATCTCGGTCGGCACGAACCCGCAGTTCGACGGCACCGAGCGGACGGTGGAGGCGTACGCGATCGACCGCGTCGGCCTGGACCTGTACGGGCTGCACGTGGCCGTCGACTTCCTCGCGTACGTACGCGGCATGCTGAAGTTCGACACGATCGACGACCTCCTGGTGGCGATGGCCGCCGATGTGAAGCGGTGCAGCGAGCTGGTCGCCGCGTACGACCGCACCCACTGACGCACCCGCTCCCCGTGCGCCGCGCCTCCGAGCGGCGGATGCTGACAGGGTGCGCGACCTCCTGCCCGACCTCCGCTCCCGCTGCGCCGCCGGTACGCCCCTCGCCCTGGCGACCGTCGTCGCAGTCCACGGCAGCGCGCCCCGCGACCCGGGCGCGGTGATGGCCGTCGACGCGGAGGGTGCCGTCCTCGGCAGCGTCTCGGGCGGCTGCGTCGAGGGCGATGTGTACGAGGTGGCCCGCGAGGTGCTCGCCGGGTCGGGCCCGCGCGTGGTGGCGTACGGGATCAGCGACGACCAGGCGTTCGGTGTCGGGCTGACGTGCGGCGGCACGATCGAGGTGCTGGTGCGCGCGTACGCCTCCGAGGCCGAGCTCGCCGATCTCGCGGCCCTGCTCGACCTGATCGCCGCCGATGTGCCGGTCGCGGAGGCCACCGTCCTGTCGGGAGCGGCGGAGGCCGGCGCGCGGATGGTGGTCCGCGCCACCGGCGTACACGGCACGCTGGGTTCCGAGGGGCTGGACGCCGCCGTCACGGACGACGCGCGCGGGCTGCTGGAGCAGGGCCTGACCGGCATCCAGTGGTACGGGGCGCACGGCCAGCGCCGGATGGCGGAGGTGTCCGTCTTCGTCCGCACGTACGCGCCACCGCCCCGCATGCTCGTCTTCGGCGCCATCGACCACGCCGCGGCCACCGCGCGCATCGGCTCCTTCCTCGGCTACCGGGTCACCGTCTGCGACGCCCGCCCCGCCTTCGCCACCCGCGAGCGCTTCCCGACCGCCGACGAGGTCGTCCGCGCCTGGCCGCACGACTACCTGGAGGCGACCGAGGTCGACGCCCGGACGGTGATCTGCGTCCTCACCCACGACCCGAAGTTCGACGTGCCCCTGCTGATCGCCGCGCTGCGCACCCCGGCCGCGTACATCGGCGTCATGGGCAGCCGCCGCACCCACCACGACCGCCTCGCCCGCCTCCGTGCGGCCGGAGTGGACGAGGCCCGCCTCTCCCGCCTCGCCTCACCCGTGGGCCTGGACCTCGGAGCCCGCACGCCGGAGGAGACGGCGGTCTCCATCGCGGCCGAGATCATCCAGCACCGCTGGGGCGGGACCGGGCGGCCGCTCGGCGAGCTGACGGGGGCGATCCACCACGGGAGGCCTCGTCTCTAAGGACGCTCGCCGCTCGTCGCCGCCTCCTGCGGTACGCCGTCCCCGCGTGAACGGTCCATGGCCCGCCACTCCGGCCGCAGTCCGGCCAGGGTCGTGGTGAGGAAGTACGCGGCCCCGCAGACGAGCAGCACCGGTGTCAGACCGGCGGCCGTCACCGCAGCCCCGGCGAGCAGCCCGCCGAGCGGGATGCCGGACCAGGCCAGCGAGTCGCCGAGGGCGTTGACCCGGCCCAGCATCCGGCGCGGCACCCGTTCGATGAAGACGGCGCCCAGCACGGGGTTGATGAACCCGGCGCCGAAGCCGCTGACGGCGAAGACGGCCAGCACCACGCCCAGGGGGGCGTCCACCGCGAGGACCAGGAACCTCGGGGCCCCGGCCAGCAGGAACCCGACGAGGAACACCGCTCTGCGGGGCAGCCGGTGGGCGGCCATCGCGGCGATCAGGCTCCCGCCGGCCGCGGCGGCCCCCATCACCGTGCTGACCAGGCCGATCGCCGCGGGGCCGTTCCCCGACTCCCCGGCCCAGACGGGGATCATCAGGCTGCTCAGCGCCGCGTCCAGCAGGTTGGTGATCCCGACCACGACGATGACCGCGAGCAGCAACGGGTCGCCGCGCAGGAAGGTGAAGCCCTCGCCGAACCGCCGCCGGTAGCCCGCCTCCTCCGCGCCTTCCGCGTCATCCGTCGTGGAAGGGGGCACGGCCGGTCGTCCCGTCCCGCGCGGCAGCGCGACGGCGACGATCACCGAACCGAGGACGAAGCAGCCCGCGTTGACGACCAGACCGGTCATGGGGCCGAGCAGCGCCACCAGGGCGCCGCCCGTCGCCGGGCCGATGGTGGAGGCGAGCCGTTCGATCACGCCGGACAGGCCCATGGCCCGCTCCAGGGGGGTTCCGGCGCGCTCGGCGGCCTCCGGGACCATGACCTCTTTTGCCAGGTCGCCCGGGCCGCGAGCAGCCCCGATCACCGCGACCAGGCCCAGCAGGAGCGGGAAGGAGAGCTGGTCCAGGGTGTGCAGCAGGGGGATCGCCGCTGCGGCGGCCGCGCTCGCCAGGTCCATGGTCCAGGAGACGGTCCGTGGGCCCGTACGGTCCACCAGCGGGCCGGACAACGCCTTGAACAGGACGTACGGCGCCATCTCGCAGAAGGCGACCAGCCCGGTTCGGGTGGCGCTGCCCGTGGTGACGAGGACGAACCAGGGCAGCGCGATGAGGGAGATCCGGGTGCCGGTCACGGACGCGGCGATGGCCGCCAGCACCCCGGCCAGCGGCCGTAAGGACCGTTCGGCGGGTATGACGCCGGTGCCGCCCGGGTCCCCGGCGGTCACGGTGTCTCCGCTTCCGGGGCGGAGGACGGGGCGGGGGCGTCCAGTTCGGGCAGGAAGTGGGTGATGAGGCCGACCCGCTCCGCGCCCGCCGGGGCGGTCGCCGCGTTCTCCGGGGTGTCCCGCCGGTAGCGGCCGATGACACCCGACAACTCCTCGTAGAGCGCGGTCGTCTCCTCGGGTGTGAGCCGTAGAACCCAGTCGCTCAGGTCGAACCTCTCCCGCCAGACGCGGGGCATCGTCCGCAGCCCGTTCAGCGCCTGCTGGGTGCGCAGGGCGTAGATGGAGGCGACGGACTGCTGGTAGGCGAGGGCGGCCTCGGGTTCCCGCTCGGCCAGTTCCGGATCGTTGAACCAGGTCGTCCGGTGCACCGAACGCCACCAGCGTTCGCGGGCGTTGCCGCGTTCCGTGTCCTCCTCGACGAAGCCGGCCGCGCCGAGTTGCCGCAGGTGGTAGCTGGCCGTCCCGGAACTCACCCCCAGCCGCTCCGCGAGACGGGTGGCCGTGGACGGGCCGTACTTCCGCAGCAGGCCGACCAGTTGCACACGGACCGGATGCGCCAGGGCGCGCAGCCCCTTGGCGTCGAGGACGACCGATGCCTCGTCTTCCGACGTGGCGTCGGAAGGGTGCGGTGTGTTGTCTGTCATGCGGCAGACTCTAGATCGCAAAGAGTTCTTCGCAAAGGGTTCTTTGCGAAGAACTCTTTGCGGTCTGTGGTGGCGGCTCGTCGGCCGGCCCGCCTCAGGCCTCCCCGCCGCACGCCGCCGCCCAGTGGCAGGCCACCTGAGGGTCTCCGCCGCCGTTCAGCACCGGCAGGTTCACCGTGCGGCACGCCTCCGCCACACCGGCACGCTCCGCCTTGCCCGAGGCGAGGATCTGGCAGCGGACGTGGAAGCGGCAGCCGGACGGGACCTTCGAGGGGTCCGGCGGTTCGCCGGTCAGGACGACCGGTTCGGTCTCCGCCTCCGGGAGGACGGACAACAAGGCCTGCGTGTACGGGTGCCGAGGCGCCGTGAGCAGCTGCTCGACCGGGCCCGTCTCGACGATCCGGCCGAGGTACATCACCGCCACCCGGTCCGCGATGTTCCAGGCGAGGCCGAGGTCATGGGTGACGACCAGCGCCGAGAGGCCCAGTTCGTCGCGGAGGCGGAGGAGGAGGGCCAGGATCTCACCCCGTACCGAGGCGTCCAGCGAGGCCACCGGCTCGTCCGCCACGATCAGCTCCGGCTCCAGCACCAGCGCACCGGCGATCACCACGCGCTGGCGCTGTCCGCCCGACAGCTCGTGCGGGTAGCGCAGGAAGAAGCGTTCGGGGGGTCGCAGCCCGGCCCGGGAGAGGGCCTCCGAGACGGCCTCCCGCTCGTCACCCGCGTACCCGTGGATGCGCAGGCCCTCGGCCACCGCGTCGTACACCGTGTGGCGCGGGTTGAGCGAGCCGCTGGGGTCCTGGAGCACCAGCTGTACGCGTTTCCGGTACGCCTTGAGCGCCCGGCCCGCGTAGTCGAGCGGTGCACCCGCGAAGGTGACCCGGCCGGCGGTCGGCGGGACCAGGCCGAGCAGCGAGCGGGCGAGCGTCGTCTTGCCGCACCCGGACTCACCGACCAGCGCGACGATCTCGCCGGGCCGGATGTCCAGGTCGACGCCGTCCACGGCGCGGGCGGTGGCGGCGCCGCGCCGGCCGGGGAACGCGACCTTCAGGGCCTCGGCGCTGAGAAGGGGGGCCGTGCTCATGAGGTGCTCCTAGCCTTGCCGTCCGTGTCCACCAGCACACACGCCGCCCGCCGCTCGCCGCCCGCCGCCCGCAGCTCCTGGTCCTTTGTGGCGCAGGAGTCCAGCGCCACCGGGCAGCGCGGATGGAACGTACAGCCGTCCGGCAGCGCCGCCGGATCCGGCGGGTCGCCCGGCAGGCCGCGCGGGGCGCGCCGGGAGGAGAGGTCGCCGATCTTCGGGAAGGCGGCGGAGAGCGCCCGGCCGTACGGGTGGCGGGCCTCCGTGTACACCTGCCGGGCCGGGCCCTCCTCGACGACCCGGCCCGCGTACATCACCGAGAGCCGGTCGCAGGTGTCCGCCAGCACCGCCAGGTCATGGCTGATCATGATCAGGCCGACGTCCTGGTCGGCCACCAGCTGTTCGATCAGCCGCAGGATCTGGGCCTGGATCATCACGTCCAGCGCCGTCGTCGGCTCGTCCGCGACGATCAGGCGCGGATCGCAGGCGAGCGCCATCGCGATCATCACGCGCTGGCGCTGACCGCCGGACAGTTCATGCGGGTACGCCTGCGCGCGGGCGGCGGGCAGGCCGACCTGTTCCAGCAGCTCCCCGGCGCGCTTGCGGGCGGCGGCCGGGGTGGCCTTGCTGTGCAGCAGGATCGGCTCGGCGATCTGGTCCCCGACCCGGTGCACCGCGTTCAGCGAGTGCATCGCGCCCTGGAAGACGATCGACGCGCCCGCCCAGCGGACCGCCCGCAGCCGCCCCCATTTCATGGTGAGGATGTCCTCGCCGTCGAGCAGGATCTCGCCGGTGAGCTTCGCCGACGCGGGCAGGAGGCGGAGCAGCGCGAGGGCCAGTGTGGACTTGCCGCAGCCGGACTCCCCGGCGATCCCGAGCTTCTGCCCGGCCTCGACCCGCAGATCGACGCCCCGTACGGCCGGGACGGTGCCTCCGTATGTGACGGTCAGGTTCCGCACCTCCAGGAGCGGCGGGTCACCGACCGGTTTCGAGAGGTCCGGCGCGGCGGACGGGTCCGGGTTCGGCGGAGTGGTCGTGGTTGTCGCCGTCAACGGGACACCCCCAGCTTGGGGTTGAGCACGGACTCGATGGCGCGGCCGCAGAGCGTGAAGGCGAGTGCGACCACGGCGATGGCGAGTCCGGGCGGAGCGAGGTACCACCAGTTGCCGGAGCTGACCGCGCCCGCCTCACGGGCGTCCTGGAGCAGCCCGCCCCAGGAGACGATCGTCGGATCGCTGAGCCCGAGGAAGGCGAGCGTGGCTTCGGTGAGGATGGCGGTGGAGATCACCAGCGTGGTCTGGGCGAGCACCAGCGGCATGACGTTCGGCAGGACGTGGCGGGACATGATGTGCCGGTGGCCGCCGCCGAGCGCCCGCGAGCGTTCGATGTACGGGCGGGACTCCACGGAGAGCGTCTGCGCCCGGACCAGGCGGGCGGTGGTCGGCCAGGTCGTCACGCCGATCGCCAGGATCGTCGTCCAGATCGACCGGGAGAGGACCGTGGCCAGGGCGATGGCCAGAACCAGGGTCGGCATCACCAGGAACCAGTCGGTGATACGCATGATGACGGTGGCGTACCAGCCCTTGAAGTGGCCCGCCGTGATCCCGATCAGCGTGCCGATCGCCACGGAGAGGAAAGCGGCCAGCAGGCCGACGGTGAGCGAGACCCGGGTGCCCCAGAGCATCAGGGCCAGCAGGCTGCGGCCGAACTGGTCGGTGCCGAGCGGGAACTGACCGCTCGGCGCCTCCATCGGGCCGCCCGGCGCGTCGGTCACGCTCTTGGAGTCGGCGCCGACCAGCAGCGGAGCCGCCAGCGCCAGCAGCGCGATGACCACGAGCACGGCGAGGCCGACGAGACCGGCGCGGTGCGTGCGGTACTGCTGCCAGAAGCGGAGCGCGGCCTGCCGCCGCCGGGCGCGGGTGAGGGCGCGCGGGCTGTCCGTCGTCACGCCTTCGGATTTGTCGGTCGTGACAGTCATCGGCCCACCCGGGGATCGAGCAGCGGATAGATCACATCGGCCAGCGTGTTCATCAGGATCACCGCGGAGGCGAAGACGAAGAACAGTGCCTGCACCAACGGCAGGTCGGGCACGCTCAGTGCCTGGTAGAAGAGGCCGCCGAGGCCCGGCCAGGAGAAGACCGTCTCCACCAGGATCGCCCCGGCCACCGTCGTACCGAGGTTCACGAACAGCAGCGTCACCGTCGGCAGCATCGCGTTCGGCACGGCGTGCTTCCGGCGTACGAGGTCGTCCCGCAGCCCCTTGGCGCGAGCGGTCGTGAGGTAGTCGCTGCCCATCTCGTCCAGCAGCGAGGAGCGCATCACCAGCAGCGTGCGCGCGTACTCCACCGCCACGAGCGTGATGACGGGCAGCACCATGTGGTGCGCGATGTCGAGGACGCGGTCGAAGCCGGTGGTCGTGCCGGACTCCATGCCTCCGGTCGGGAAGAGCCCCGGGACCGGGCCGATGCCGACCGAGAGCGTGATGATGAGGAGCAGGCCGAGCCAGAACGACGGCACCGAGTACAGCGTCAGCGCGAACGCGGTGTTGGTCCGGTCGCCGGCGGAGCCGTTGCGCCAGGCGGAGCGCGCGCCGAGCCAGATGCCGAGCAGCGTGTAGATGACGAAGGCGGTGCCGGTGAGCAGGAGCGTCGCCGGCAGCGCCTCGGAGATCTTGTCGATGACGGGCGCGCGGAACTGGTACGACGTACCGAAGTCGCCGGTCAGGGCCTTGCCGCAGTACTGCGTGAACTGCTGCCAGAGCGGCAGGTCGAGTCCGAACTCGCGGCGCATCGCCGCGATCTGTTCGGTCGACACCTGACGGCCGCCGGTCATCTGCTTGACCGGGTCGCCCGGGATCAGCCGGAAGAGGAAGAAGCTGGTGACGAGGACGGCGAAGAGGGAGACCGCCGCACCGGCCAGCTTGCCCGCCGCGTAGCGGAGGTAGGCGGCCGTGGAGCGGGAGCGCGGGGAGCGGGCCGGCGGCCCGGCCGGAGCCGGGCCGCCGGACGCGGTGCTCTCCACGCCCGCCGCGCCTTTGACCAGCGCGGGAGTGGATTCTGAGCTCATGGACTATTCACGGTCTTCCGCGGTCGAGCGGCGACGCATGGCGAACAGCAGTCCGCCACCGGCGAGGACGACGACGGCGATCCCGACTCCGACGAGCACTCCGGTGGAGGAGCCACCGGAGTCGGAGGAACCGGACGAGGAGGCCCCGGCGGCCGGGACCGCCGACCACCAGCTCCAGTAGCCGTCCTGGCCGTAGATGTTGCCCGCGGCCGCCGGCATGGTGGTGATGGACTTGATGTGGTCGGTGCGGTAGGCCTCGACGGCATTGGGGTACGCCATGACGTTCATGTACCCGGTGTCGTACAGCCGCGACTCCAGTTGCCGCACAAGATCCGCCCGCTTGGCGGGGTCGTACTCCGCCAGTTGCTTCTTGTAGAGCTCGTCGTACTGCTTGTCGCAGATGAAGTTGTCGGTCGCGGCCGACTCCTTCGCCTTGGACGGCAGCGCGGCACAGGTGTGGATGGAGAGGACGAAGTCGGGGTCCGGGTTGACCGACCAGCCGTCGAACGCGAGGTCGTACTCACCGGCGTACCAGGGGTCGGAGACGTTGTCGAGGCAGTCGACCTTCAGCCCGATGCCCTGCTCGCCCCACCACTCCTGGAGGTACTTGCCGATCGCCTTGTCGTTCGGGTCGGTGGCGTGGCAGAGGATGCGGAAGTTCAGCGGCTTGCCGTCCTTGCCGACGCGCTTGCCCGCGCCGTTCTTCTCGTACCCGGCCTCGTCCAGCAGGGCCGAGGCCTTCGCCGGGTCGTAGGCGAGCTTCTGACCGGCCGACGGCTTCCAGAAGTAGTCGGAGAAACGCGGCGGGATGTAGCCCTCGCCCTCCACCGCGTGGCCCTGGAAGACCTTGTCGATGATCGTCTTGCGGTCCACCGCCATGAACAGCGCGTGCCGCACCTTCTGGTCCAGCAGCGCCGGGTGGCCGTCACCGAACTTCTGGCCGGCCTTGGTACGGGCCCCGGGGTTGACGGCGAGCGCGAAGAAGCGGCGGCCCGGCGCGTCGTTCACCTTGATGTCCGGGGCGTTCTCCAGCGAGGCGGACTGGGCGGGGGTCAGGCTCGGGCTGCCCGCGACGAAGGACACCTCACCCTTGCGCAGGGCGGCGACGGCCGCGTCCTGGTCCTTGTAGTAGCGGAAGACCAGCTCGTCGAACTTGGGCGAGCCGCGCCAGAAGTCCTTGTTGGCCTTGAGCTTCACGAAGCTGTCGACCTTGTAGTCCGTCAGGATGAACGGGCCGTTCCCGACGACGGGGAAGTCCTTGTCGTTGTTGAACTTGGAGAAGTCGCCGACCTTCTCCCAGACGTGCTTGGGCACGATCGGCACATCCAGCGCGGCCATCGTGGCCTGCGGCTCCTTGAGCTGGATGACCAGCTTGTCCTTGCTGGGGGCGGTCACCTTCTCGAAGTTGGAGACGAAGCTGCCGTTGGAGGTGGCCGCGCCCTCGTCGGTCATCATCTTGTTGAAGGTCCAGGCCGCGTCCTCGGCGGTGGCCTGCTGCCCGTCGGACCACTGGGAGTCCGGCCGGATCGTGTACGTCCACGTCAGCTTGTCCGCCGACGGCTCCCAGGCGGTGGCCAGGCCCGGGATCGCCTTGTTGTCCTTGGCGTCGTAGTTGGTCAGGTAGTCGTACATGAGCCGGTGGATGCTCGTGCTCAGCAGTCGCTGGGCGAGGAACGGGCTCAGCGAGTCGACGCTCTGCGCGACGGCGACCGTGAGCGTCGTCTTCCCGTCGTCGGCGCGAGCCTCGGAGGGCACGGGCGCGAGCGGGTTGCCCGGGACGACGGCCCCGGCGGTGAGCGCCAGGGCGGCCGCGCCCGAGGCGACCAGGGTGCGCAGGCGCCCGCCGGGCCGGGGGGTGCGGGAGGAGACTCTTGTGACCATGGACGGGGACCTCGCGTCATCACTCGCTTGAGAAGGCGGGTTGATCTCTGGTTCGCCAGCTGGTGAAGCGAAGGTTTATCAGCGGTCGCGAGGCTCGTCAACGGTCCGTCAAACCGCGTGTGGGCTGGGAAAACAGCGATGAGGGCCCGCACCGCGCGAGCGGTGCGAGCCCTCATTGGTGTAGACCTCTAACGCCTTACTGGTGAGGGGCCTGCGGCGGCTGCGGAGGCGTCTGCTGCCACCCGGCCGGATCCACCGGACCCTGCAGATCGGGCTGGCCTGCCGGGTTGTCCTGACCACCCGGCTGACCACCTGTCGGACCCTGCGGAGGAGCGACGGGGGCCGGTGCACCCGACTGGCCCTGCGGCGGAGGCGACTGCGGCCACCCGTTCTGCGGTCCGGCCGGGCCGGGCTGCGGGGGATAGGGCTGCTGCGGGGGCTGGGGGGCGCCCTGCTGATATCCCCCGTACGGCGGCTGGGACTGCTGGGCGGGGTAGGGGTGCTGACCCGGGAACGGCTGGCCGGGGATGGGCTGGCCCGGGATGGACTGACCGGGCATCGGCTGGCCTGGGTGAGCTTGCTGGGCGGGGTGGCCCGGCTGGCCGTGGTGCCCCTGCTGGCCCTGTTGCCCCTGCTGGCCGGGGTACGGCTGCTGCTGCGGCTGGTAGGGCTGGCCTGGGGCGGGCTGCTGGGGGGCGTACGGCTGCTGCTGGGGCGGGTAGGGCTGCTGGTGCGGGCCGTGGGGCTGGTGCGGCGCGTGGGGCTGCTGGCCGGGGTGGCTCGGGTGTCCCTGCTGACTTTGCCGGCCGGAGATCGGCTGGCCCTGCGCCGGGTAGCTCTGCCGGCCCGGCATCGGCGGGGCGTACTGCGGCGGCGGGTTCTGGCCGTCCGCCGTCCACAGGCCCTGCTGCTGCTGAGCGCGCGCGAAGTCCTCGGCGACCAGGGCCGAGAGGTTGAAGTACGCCTCACGCGTCTTCGGCCGCATCATGTCCAGGTCGACCTCGGCGCCCGCCGCCAGGTGCTCGTCGAACGGGACGACCACGACACCCCGGCAGCGCGTCTCGAAGTGCTGCACGATGTCGTCGACCTTGATCATCTTGCCGGTCTCGCGGACGCCCGAGATGACGGTCAGCGAACGCTGCACCAGGTCCGCGTACCCGTGCGCCGAGAGCCAGTCCAGCGTGGTGGAGGCGCTGGAAGCACCGTCGACCGAGGGCGTGGAGATGATGATCAGCTGGTCGGCGAGGTCCAGCACGCCGCGCATGGCGCTGTAGAGGAGGCCGGTGCCCGAGTCGGTGAGGATGATCGGGTACTGCTTGCCGAGCACGTCGATCGCGCGCCGGTAGTCCTCGTCGTTGAACGCGGTGGAGACCGCCGGGTCCACGTCGTTGGCGATGATCTCCAGGCCGGACGGCGCCTGCGAGGTGAACCGGCGGATGTCCATGTACGAGTTGAGGTACGGGATCGCCTGGACCAGGTCGCGGATCGTCGCCCCGGTCTCGCGCCGCACCCGGCGCCCGAGCGTGCCCGCGTCCGGGTTGGCGTCGATGGCGAGGATCTTGTCCTGCCGCTCGGTGGCCAGCGTCGAGCCCAGCGCGGTCGTCGTCGTGGTCTTGCCGACGCCGCCCTTGAGGCTGATGACGGCGATCCGGTAGCAGGAGAGCACCGGCGTACGGATCAGCTCCAGCTTCCGCAGCCGCTCGGCCTCCTCCTTCTTGCCGCCCAGCTTGAACCGGGAGACGGCGGAGGGGTTACGGCTGCTCTTCGCCTTCTGCTTGCCGCGCACGAGCCGGTCGGAGGAGAGCTCGACGGCGGCCGTGTACCCGAGCGGCGCGCCCGGCACGGAACGCTCGCGCTGATCGTGGGTGACCGGGGTCGGCCAGGCGCCGCCGGCGCGCGGGTCGACGGGCTGACCCGGGGCGCCTTGGTGGCCCGGCTGCTGCGGGCCCTGCTGCTGGGCGTGGGGTGGCTGGGGCTGTCCGGGCTGCTGCCGACCCTGCTGGGGCTGGCCCTGCTGTTGCTGGCCCTGCTGGTGGTACGGCTCCGGCTGCTGCGGGACAGGGAGGTTGGGGGAGGCCTGCGGGGGGAGCGGGGCCGACGGCTGGGCCTGCGGGAATCCGTAGCCGCCCGGTGCACCCTGCGGAGGCTGCTGGTGCTGTTGCTGCGGGAAGCCGTAGCCGCCCGCGCCCTGGGGGGCCTGCGGCGGCTGAGTGGCCTGCGGGAAGCCGTAGCCGCCGGGGGCCTCGTGGGGCGGGACCGGGGCGGGCCACTGTGCCGCGGGCTGCGGGGCGGTGGGCTGCGGAGCGGCCGGCTGGAAGGCGGGCGGCAGCGGCGGCAGCCCGCTTCCCTCGGCGGGCGCGGACCACGGCACCGGTGCCGCGGACGGCTGCGGTACGGGAAGGGCGGCGGGCGGGGCGTCCTGGGGAGCGGTGGCCTGCGGTACGGCGTCGGCCGGGGAGCCTGCTTCGGCGTCGGGAGCGCCGGCTCCGGGCGTACCGCTGCCGCTGTCGGTGTCCGTGCCGTCGCTGCTCATGGCGCTGCGGCTGTCCGCGTCGTCGTCCGCCTCGGCCGGGGCGTCCACGACCGCCGGTTCCGGCGCGGCAGCGGAGTCCGGGTGCTCCGGAGCCTCGTGGGAGGCCGAACCCGACCCCGTACCGTCGATGTCCGAAGAGGCCGATTCCGTACGGGAGGAAGCCGGGCCCGACTCCGTACGGGAGGAAGCCTGGCCCGGCTCCGTGCCGGACGAGCCGGAACCCGACTCCGTACCGGACGAGCCGGAACCCGACCCCGTACCGGACAGGTCCGCACCCGGCTCCGCACCGGAAGCCTTCGCCGCCTCGCGCTCCGCGATCTCCCGCTTGAGGGCGGCCGGGGAGAAGCGCATCGTGGCGCCGCTCTCCACATCGCCACCGCCGAACGGGCCCGGGTCACCGGAAGCCTCGGCGGATGCGGCCGGAACAGCCGCCTCCGCGGGCGCGGGCTCGGCGGGCGTGGGCGGCGGCGTGGCCGTGGGCGGCGCCGGGGGAGCGGGGGCCCAGTCGGGGTCGAACCCGGGCCGGGACGGCTGCTCCGGAACCGAGACCGGGGTCCCGTGCGGCGGCGGAGGCGGTGCCAGGTGCGAGCCCGCGCCGCCCGAAGAGTCCCCCGCCGCGTTCTGCGTGTACCAGGCGGGAGGGGTGTAGTCGATGGTGAACTCGCCCGTCATCTCGGCGGGATCCGCGTCGGACGACTCGTCGACGGGCGTGTTCCATCCGCCGCGGATCTCGTCCCGATCGCTGTTCACTGTGCCTCCTGGTGTGGTCGAGCACCCTTGTGCCGTGGTGGGTGGGGGCGACCGGTCTCATCGGGCCCGGTACGCCCGGCTCTCCCCCTTGCGACGCGCAACCCGCTCGCGGGTCTTCCTGTGCCGCGCCCCACCCACCCTAATCGCCATGGGGCGCACTCCGGCAGGCCGTACCGCCCGGCAAAGAACGGCGAAGGGTGGCGGCCGGGCCCGGCCGCCACCCACGTACCGACTGTGGCGCCTACTTGAGGTCGAACTCACCGTCGCGGGCGCCCAGGACGAAGGCATGCCACTCCGCCTCGGTGTACCGCAGGACGGTGTCCGGGTCCAGCGAGGAGCGCATGGCGACCCCGCCGCCGGGCAGATGCGCGATCTCGACCCGTTCCTCGACGTCCTCGGTGCCGGGTGCGCTCAGCCACTCCACGCCCGAGATGTCGAGAGCGTAGAGCTCGTCCTTTTCCTGCTGGGTGCCCATTCCGGCGTCCCTTCCGATCGAACTGTCGAACCGTGTCGTTGCGTGGTCCATGCTCCCTGGTCGGATCGGCGCATGGGAGCGAACGGGAGAGGAATCAGTCCATCCGGCGAGCTGTGCCCAGCAGACCGGTCTCCGCGTCCGTCGCGCTCGTCATCACCCAGTGGTGCTCCCGGCCCGCCACCCAGAGCGTCACTCCGTCCGCCAGCGTCGGCAGCGCCTCGCTCTCGGCCGGCGCCAGACCCAGGATCCGGCCGATCTGCCGCGCCTCGTCGGGCGAGACCCGCTGGATGCCGACGAGCGCGGAGGAGCGCATCAACCGGGGTGCAACGGGGCTGAGATAGGGGAGCAGCGTCAGCACCGACTGCCAGGGGGAGGAGACCACCCGGCCGCGCGGCGGCCGCATCCCGCAGTCGCGGACGACCACCACGGGGCTGCCGACGGTGGCACCCGTCGGCGGGACCCGTCCCACGTCGTACAGCGAGACGCACTCAAGGCCGGCGCCCGCCGCCTGCGCCAGCGTGGTCCAGGCCTGGACCCGGCCGGTCTCGACCGCCACCCGGGCGCCAGTTCCGGCGGCGCGCAGCGCCAGCACCTGTGCCGTCCACAGGCCGCCGATCAGCGTCACGTCGTACGGAACAGGCCGGTGGAACCCGATCAGCTGCGGGCGGCCCTCCGCGTCCTCGCCGATGATCACGCCGTCGTCGCCGACCGGCAGCGACAGCGCGCCGAGGTGGTCGGTGGTCACGGTGTGGCCCGCGTGGCGGGGGCCGAGCAGTCCACGCCTGACTCCGGTCCGCTCCGTCGCTCCGCGCGCCAAGGCTGCTCCGCCTCTCATCGATCCGCTCCTCGACCCGTTCCCCGACCCGTTCCCCGGTCCGTTCCCCGACCCGTTCCCCGGTCCGTTCCTCACCGGGCTCCTCCCAGCGGAAGCGTCGCGAGCACACCGGGCAGCTGTTCGCGGTCCAGCCGCGCCAGGCCCACCTTCGCGTGCCGGGCGGCCTGCTCCAACGTCCTTCGTACGCCGACCAGTTCGGTGTCCGACCCGCCGGTCACCCGGACATGGCCGCTGACGCTCGTCTCGCCCTGCCGCTCCCCGCGCCGCACGGTCAGGCTGAAGGTCGTGGCGTACGCGGGCACCGAGGTCAGCAGCGCGACCAGCTGCGGGAGCGGCGTCGCGCCCCGGCCCAGCTCGGGCCAGCGGTCCACGGCGTACGTCGTGTGCCACCGGTCGTCGCACCGCCAGACCCGCGAGGTCTCCATCGTGCGCCGCTGCGGTGCGGCGTCCGGGCGCCCGGTGCGGCCCGAGAGCAGCGGGTTGGCGCAGGCGGAGGTGGCGACGGCCGAGTTCAGCTCGTCCTGGTCCAGCACCACCGCCCGGAACCCGGCCCCGGTGATCCGGCTCGCCACATGGTCCGCGACCCGCACCAGAGCGCGCTGCGCCCCTTCCATACCGCCGCCGCGCGCCTCGATGGCCTCCCGGCACAGCTCCGGGTCCAGCTTCACCGCCACCCAGGTCATCCGCAGCGCGGGCGCCCCGGTCTTGTCCTGGAGCGGCCCGTACGACAGACGGGCCACCGACTGCTGCGGCAGATGCGGCGCCGGAGCGGCCCGTACCTGCTGCACCAACTGCGCCGACTCCAGCACGATGTCGTCGACCCGCAGGGCGTCGCCGAGCAGCGACAGCGGGAGCGAACGGGCGCCGAACGCGGGCCGCAGCGCCTCACCGCTCGCCTCGACCCGTACCGCGGCGGTGAGGAAGGTGCCGTCGCCGAGCATGCCGACCGTGCGGTGGTTCCGGTCGACGTGGATGTGCGGGCCGAAGCCGGGGACGTTCTCCGCGACCGGGGCGAGCATCGGTTCGGAGTCGGCGCCCGCCGCCGAGGCCGTCCGCCGCCGCGCCCTCAAGGCCAGGGCGCCGGCCAGCCACTCCTGGAGCGCGCGGCCCCGGCGGCGTACCACCGCGAGCAGCACCAACAGCACGACGAGCACGCCGGCGGGCACCAGCCACGCACCGCCGAGCGCCGCACCCACGACGGCCACCGCGAGGGCCGCCTCGATGGTCACCAGCTGCCGCCGCAGCGGCCGCACCCGGCCGGTCCGCGCGGTGGCGCGCAGGGTGGTGGCGGCGGGAGCGTCCGACGCGGTGGCGGAGGTCGGGGCGGCCGGCTCGTTGCTGCGTTGCCGACGGGAAGGACCGGAGGCCCGGCGGTCGGACCGCCCGGTACGCTCGCGCGTAGCTGCACCCATTGCCGCGTTGCCCCCTCGTGTCCCGTATTCGCCGTTTTCCGTACGGGTGTTGACCGGTTGGTCACCCTACCTGAGCAGTGGGGGCCAGGCCCCTGGGGGCATAGTAGGGGCCCGGTGCGACACCAGGGGCCGACGAGGCGTGTGGCACCCTGGTCGACCATCGGGGAGAAGGGGCAGCGGAACATGGCATCACGGCGGGATGAGCTCAACGCCTACACCTTTGCGAAGCGGAGGTTGATCGCACAGTTCCTGCAGCCCCATCCGACCGGCTCCGAGGAAGGCGCACCTCGCCCGCTGCGCGCGGTCGTGCCGGGAGCGATCATCGGCGTCGTCGTCCTCGCCGTCTTCGGCGCCTGGGGCATGTTCAAGCCGGTGGCCCCCAAGGACTGGGACAACCCCAACGAGAACGTCATCATCGCCAGCAAGTCCACCACCCGTTATGTGGTGTTGACGACCGACGGCAAGAAGCAGCTCCACCCGGTCCTGAACATGTCCTCGGCCAAGCTGCTGCTCGCCCAGGACCAGGGCAAGGTCGTCAACGTCGACGAATCCGTCCTCGACAACGGCACGATCCCGCACGGCGCGACCCTCGGCATCCCGTACGCCCCCGACCGGCTGCCCGACCCCAAGGACGCCGGATCCGCCAAGCGTTGGGCGGTCTGCGAGCAGCCCGGTGAGGGCGGCCGGGCCATCCAGAAGGCCGCGTTCGTCTTCGCCGAGCGCGAGGAGAACAAGACCGAGGGCACATCGAAGCTGCGCGGCGGCGAGACGATGTACGTCGAGGGGCCCGACCGCACCCGCTACCTGGTGGACGCCGAAGGCAAGGCGTACCCGCTCACCGACGACGAGCTGCTGCTGCGCACCCTGGTCGACCAGAACACCAAGCCCCAGCGGGTCTCGGCCCAGTGGCTGGCGACGCTGCACCGCGGCGACCGGATCACCTTCCCGCCCCTGGACGGCGACCCGGGGCAGCCCGCCGGCGTCCCGGGCACCCTGGACAGCGACGCGAACCGGGTCGGCATGGTCCTGGCCGCCACCGCCGGAACCAGGACCCAGCAGTACGTCGTCCTCCCCGGCCGGGTCGCCCCGGTCTCGGACTTCATCGCCAAGCTCCTGCTCAGCAGCCGCGACCTGGACAAGCTCGACCAGGCGGGCCAGGAGAAGCCGGTGGGCGCCTCGGCGTTCTCACCGGGCCCGGCCTTCGGCGCGGAGCGGGACTGGCCCGTCCACGAGCCGAAGCCCGTCAACTCCCCGGACGCCACGAAGGGAAGCCGGAACACCGTGTGCAACGTCCTGCGCGACGTCGACGCCGACAACGGCGCCACCACCCTCTCCACCTGGGTGGGTGCGAACTTCCCGGCGACGCTCCCCACCGGCTCCTCCAGCGCGTACGTCACGCCCGGATCCGGCGAGTTCTTCCGCCAGTTCCAGGGCTCGAAGACCGACGTCGGCTTCCTCTTCCTGGTCACCGACACCGGACTGCGGTACGCGATGCAGTCCAACAGCGACAGCGGACAGGACGGATCCGGCATCGGCGAGTCCGGCTCGGAGGAGGAGCGGCAGCAGCGCCGCCAGGAGGCCCAGCAGGCGCAGAACCTGCTCGGTTACAAGGACGTCGACCCCACGCCGGTCCCGGCCGCCTGGTCCACGTTCCTGCCGACGGGCCCCCGGCTCTCGACGGGCGCGGCGAGCCAGCCGCAGGGTTCGTGAGGAGCGGTACGCAGATGACGCGCCCCACGCCGCCTGCTCCGGCCAGGCGCCTGCTGACCGCGACGGCGGCCACCGGATTCCTCCTGGTCGCCCTCCCGGCCCCCACGGCCGCCGCGGACGGCACGACCCAGTGCACCTTCGGCGGAAAGATGTACCCCGGCCGCCCCTGGTCGTTGCAGCGGGTCCTCATGGACGAGCTGTGGAAGCAGTCCACCGGCAAGGGGGTCCGGGTCGCGGTCATCGACACCGGCGTCGACGTGAAGAACCCTCAGCTGACCCGTGCCGTGGACGTCAAGGCGGGCAAGAACTTCCTGCCGAAGAAGCTCAAGACCGAGGACGGCCGGGAGATCGAACGCGGCAAGGAGAACGGGACCACGGACACCGTGGGCCACGGCACCAAGGTCGCCGGCATCATCGCCGCGCGCGAGGCGAACGGCACGGGCTTCACCGGCCTCGCCCCCGACGCGACGATCATCCCGATCCAGCAGAACGACGCCGACGGCAACGGAACGGCACGGACCCTGGCCGACGCGATCCGCTACGCCGTCGACACGGCGAAGGCCGACATCATCAACATCTCCCAGGACACCGCCGACGCCGTCGAGCCGGCACCACGCCTCAAGGAGGCGGTGGACCACGCCCTCGGCAAGGAGATCGTGGTCATCGCCTCGGCGGGCAACGACGGGGTGGACGGCAAAGCGAAGCTGACCTACCCCGCCTCCTACGAAGGCGTCCTCGCCGTAGCCTCATCGGACCGGAACAACGAACGCGCGTACTTCTCCCAGGGCGGCCCGTTCGTCGGCATCGCCGCCCCCGGCGTCGACATGATCTCCACCGTGCCCGGCGGCGGCCACTGCGCCGACAACGGCACCAGCTTCTCCGCCCCGTACGTCGCCGGGGTCGCCGCGCTGATCAAGGCGAAGCACCCCGGCTGGACGCAGCGGCAGATCGTGGCCCAGCTCCAGCAGACGGCGGAACGCTCGGTGGCGGGCCACGACCGCCACGTGGGCTGGGGCGTCGTCGACCCGGTACGCGCGCTGACCGAGGACGACGAGCCGATCGAACGCCCGGTCGCGAGCGAAGGCATGAGCAAAGGCGAAGCCCCGGCCACGGCCCAGTTCCAGCTCGGCGAAACGGCCGACGAACGCAACGCCCGCCTGGCGACGTATGTCGTCGTGGGCGGCGGTGTCCTGGTGGCCGCGATCGCCGGCACTGCAGTGGCCGTACGGGACACACGACGCCGCACGAGGCGGGCGGCGGGCGGCGGCTGACGGGAGGGGAGCGTCGGCCTGACGCAGGCCTGGCGCTGGAGAGCTACGACTTGACGCATGAGACAAGTCACGTGGCCACCAACCCAATTGGCCCGGCGCCACGCAGTGACTAGAGTTACCGGCTGAGATGGGCTCGGATCGCACCGATGCGATAGCAACGCGGAACGATCCGAGCAAACGGGGATGCATAACGGGGAGGACGGCATGGGGACCGGTCCAGGTGACCTCAGGCGTGGTGTAGGCGCGCTGGAGACGTTCAAGAAGCGGGTGGACGCCCTGCTCGCGGACCTGGAAGGCTCGGCGGCCGGCAAGTCGAAGGTGGCGGCCCAGACGGTGTCGCGCGCCTCCTTGAGCGGCCCGAACGCCCGCTTCGCGGAGGCGGACGGCCTCTACACCCAGTACAACCGCGTACACGAGTCCTTGGTCTCGCTCTCCCGGTCGCTGGGCGACCAGATCGAGTACCTGAGCCTGGGCGTGCACGCGGCGGCGGTCGGCTTCGACAACGTCGACGACGAGACGCGGCGGCGCTTCCACGAGATCCAGACGCGGATGGATCGGGAGCGGGACGAAGCCGCCCAGCAGAAGAAGCGCAGTGACGACGACGGGTTCGATTCCGGGTGGGGAGCGAAGTGAGCGACGATAAGCAGCCGGAACTGACCCCTGCCGAACAGCAGAAGCAGGACGAGGGCCGCGTCAATAGCCAGTTGGTCGTCACCGATATGACCGAGCTGGGCCGGGAGGTCCTGAGCCTCTTTCCTTTCGGAGGCGGCGGCAGCAGAGCAGGCCGTACCTCGTTCGAGGGACACGACCTCAACGCCATCATCGACCTGGTGGAGAACGCCAACCCGGCGGACATGGAAAACGCGGGCAAGGCGCTCTGGGAGGCCAGGGACGCGATCCAGCGTGCGTCAAAGGAGCTGAGCGACTACATCAAGGGGGTCGACTGGCAGGGCGAGTCCGGTGAGGCGTTCCGCAAGTGGGGCCTGGGCCTGGCCACCCACGCCGAGAAGCTCGGCGACTTCGCGGACGCGGCGGGCACCCAGATCACGGTGGCCGGCACCGGCCTGGCATCGGTACGCAACTCCATGCCGCCGCGCGACCGCCGGATGATCCAGACGGACGTGGACGAGATCCTGTTCCCGGCCCGGACCGAGACCAACCCGCAGTACGCGGCGGCCCTCACGGTGGAGAAGAACCGCCAGGAGGCCATCAACCAGATCAACCGGCTGGCGTCGTACTACGCGGTGTCGGAGGAGGTGCTGGCGGGGCAGGAACCGCCGCGGTTCGACAGTCGGCTCGGGGTCGATGTGCCCAAGCCGGATGGGCAATCGGAATATCGGCCCGAAAGCCCTTCATCACCACGTGGTAATGATCTTTCGGGTAGCAGCGCGGCACCGATCGCTCCGGTGCGCGCAGTACTCGGAGAATCCGGCGCAGTGGGCCCTGCCAGCGACCGTACGCCGGGAGAAAACCTCGGATCGACGCCCGTCCTGGACAAGAGCACATCCACAGAGATCAACAGTGTTGCGACTCCGTCCGCCCCGACGGTGACCACGGGCACCGCTCCCACCCCGTCGGCCACCGGCGGCTCGGTACCGGTCAACACACCGGCCCCGCCGATGGCGCCCAGTTTCGGCACCCGGGGGTCGGCGGGTTCCTCGCGTGCCACGGGTTCACCGGCTGCGCCCCGGTCAGCCACCCAGACCGGAGCAGGTCTGGGCAAGGCAGCCTCCACGGGCGCGAGTGCGACAGCCAGAGGTGCCACCGGTACGCCCGTCGGCCGGCCAAGCCCGATGACAGGTGGACCGTCAGCCACGGGGCGTTCCGTCGGAGGCACACAGCTGCCGACGGCCGGTCAGTCCGGCGTGATGGGCGGCCGCCCCATGCCCGCACACGGCGGCACCGCCGCACCTACTGGCGCTCGTACGGGACAGGGCAACGGCATCGTGGGCGGAACTCCGCAGCGCGCCACCTCTGGTGCGGCCGGGACCGGCGGGGCTCGTGCAGTCCCGCGAGGAACGGTGATCGGCGGACCCGGCGGGAGTGGCAGTGCCCCGCGCTCCGGCCAGCGAGGCGCGCCTGTCCCGGGTGCCAACGGAGTGGTCGGCGCCCCCCGAGGCACGTTGAGCTCTGCGTCCAAGGGCTTCACTGCCGGTGGCGCAGGCCTAGTCCGTGGATTTTCCGGTCGGCGGAATGAAGACCGGAAGGACGAGGAGAACACCGGATCGACCCGTCCGGACTACCTGACGGAAGACGAAGAAACATGGGCGGCCCGACGGCGCGGAGCCGTGCCGCCGGTGGTCGAGCAGTAGTCCCAGGGAAGGTTCTGACGTCAGGATGACAGCGGGAATGAGTCGGCCACACAAGCGTGTACTCGGTGCACTGGCTGTGACAGCTTCGTGGAGCTTGGTTTTTGTTGGCGTGGCACAGTCAGCCGCAGCAGCGGACGTGCAGTCCAAGCAGTGGTACCTGAAGGCCATGCAGGCTGAGGAAATGTGGAAAGTCACGACCGGCGAAGGCATCAAACTTGCTGTCATCGACACGGGTGTCAATGCGTCCACTCCATCCCTGCAAGGGCAGACGCTCAAGGGCTTCGATGCCACAGGTGCCGAGGGGGATGAGAACGACGACTACAGCGGCCATGGCACGACGATGGCCGAATTGATTGCCGGAACGGGGAAGGGTGGCGGAATCAAAGGCCTCGCCCCCGGCGCGAAGATCATCCCGATGCGTATCGGAGACAGCGACTTTCAGAAAAAGCACTCCTCCAACGTGCACGACTGGGCGGATGCCATTCGCGCCGCTGCCGACAGCGACGCAAAGATCATCAGTATGTCGTTCAGCAGCCCGTACTCCACGGAACAAGAGCGCGAAGCGGCCAAGTACGTCGAGAGCAAAGGAAAGCTGTTTTTCGCTGCGGTCGGGAATGACGGCCAAGGGCGCAACAGAGACGCGTATCCGGCGGCATACCGCCAGGTAGTAGGTATCGCTGCAGCGGATGAGCGGGGGAAAGTCGCGGAATCTTCACAGAACGGGAATACAGTGGACATCGCTGCTCCCGGAAAGACGCTTCCGCGGTGGTGTGACAATTCCTTCCAGAGCTACTGCGACGGAGACGGCGGAACCAGCTCCGCCACCGCCATCGCCTCCGCCTCCGCCGCCCTAGTCTGGTCCGCCAACCCCGACTGGACCGCCAACCAGGTCCTCAACGTCCTCTTCGACACGGCCGGAAGGGACTGGGAGAAGGGCACTCTCAGCAAGTACCTCGGCCACGGCCTCATCCGCCCCGCCATGAACATCCTCAAGGGCAAGGGCGACCCCGGAGACCCCGACATCAGCCCCCTCACCGAGGAGCGGACCGGCGGCTCCCCGGCCTCGCCCGCCGCCTCCGCCGCGCCCTCCTCCTCCGCCCCCGCCGGCGAACAGCCCGCCCAGAACGAGGGCGCCGACAAGGTCGACGAGACCGTCGCAGCGGGCGACAGCGCGGCGGGGTCCGACGGCGGCGTCCCGCTGAGCCTGATCCTCGGTGGCATCGCAGGCGTCGCCGTCCTCGGCGGGGTGGTCTTCGCCGTCGTCCGCAGACGCGGCGCGGCCTGACCTCAGATTCCTCACATGTACCGGCCGGCGATCCATGCCGGCTTGCAGGATCCACCGGAACGAAAGGAAAGCCATGTCGGCAGACCAGAAGGTCTCAGCTGAAGCCCTACTCCGGCTCGAAGGCCAGCTCTCCGAGCGGTTCGACTCGGTAAAGGGCCAGCTCAAGCAGTTGCAAGCGACCATCGACAGCCTGGAAGGCGCCTGGAAGGGCATCGGGGCCGGTCACTTCAACCAGAAGCAGTCCGAGATCAACAAGAGCATGGTCGGCATCGGCAACGAGCTGCTGCGCTTCCAGGAGGCCATCAAGGCCGCTCGTACCATCTCCGGCGACAACGAGGACCAGATCAAGGCGGCTCTCATGGGCGTCGACGTCGTCGACGGCTACTCGGGCGACGCCGCGGCCACGGCCCGTACCTCGAACCTGAACAACTTCTGACCGGTATTCCGTAACTCGACTGAAGGAGGACCACATGGCCACCAACGACGGTACGACGGTCGTCACTTATGCCAGCCTCGACCTCGCGGCCGCGTCGATCGATCGTCAGGCCAAGCAGCTCGACCAGGACCTCCGGGCGATCAAGAGCATGATCGCCTCGGTCTCGGAGCTGTGGGAGGGCGAAGCCAAGACGGCCTACCGCGCCGCGCAGGACCGGTGGGACCTGCAGGCGACGGGCATCAAGGAGAACCTGGCCCAGATCTCCCGCGCCGTGCGTGACGCGGAGACGGCCTACCGCAGCGGTGACAAGCGCGCGGCGGCCAACTTCCAGTAGTCAGGTAGCCGGGTAGCCGGGTAGCCAGTAGCAGTTCCGGACCGGAAGAAGCAGCCTGCAAGGCAGCAGCACACACCATCAGGGTGGACACGCGCGGGAGGTGTCCACCCTGATGCATGCCCGCTGTACGTCAGCGCAGGCAAAGCGGACGTACAAGCAGACGTCCACGCGGACGCACATGCAGACGCACAAGCGGAAGTACAAAGGGGGGCGCCGAACACCCGGCGCCCCCACTTCCACCCGCAGCCCCTACCGCCCCCCGTCCACCAACCCCGTCTGCACCAGCGGGTTCCCCCGCCGCCGCGTGACGAAGACGCCCCGCCCCGCCGGCATCGGCCGCGGCCGTACGCCACCGAGGACATCGCCCTCCATCGGGTCGCCCGACAGCAGCACGCCCTGCGCGCCCAGCTCCGTCATGCGCTGGAGGAACGGGTCGTACAGCGCCCGGCTCGCGCCCGCCGTGTTGCGGGCGATGATGAAGCGGACGCCCACGTCACGGGCGAACGGCAGCAACTCCGTCAAGGATGACAGCGGGTTGCCGCTCGACGTGGCGACCAGGTCGAAGTCGTCGATGACCACGTAGACCGTCGGGCCGCGCCACCAGCTGCGGTCCCGCAGTTCCTGGGCCGTGACGTCGGCCGACGGCGTGCGGCGCTTCATCAGGTCGTGGAGCGCGACCATGTGGTGGTCCATGTTGTTGGACATGGGGATGTACTCCGCCAGGTGCGACGCAGGAGTCACATCCAGCAGCGAGCGCCGGTTGTCGATGACGAAGAGCTTGCAGGTGTCGCCGTCGTACCGCTCGGTGAGCTGCTCGATGACCAGCCGCAGCAGGTTCGACTTGCCGGACTCGCTCTCGCCGAAGATCAGGAAGAACGGGTCGTGGTCGAAGTCGACGAAGACCGGCGCCAGGTTGTTCTCGTCGATACCGATGGCGATCCCGCGCTCCGGAACGGCGTGGCCCGGCGGGAGTTCGGCCGCCGGAAGGGAGCGCGGCAGCAGCCGTACCTGCGGCGCGGGCGGAGCCGTCCAGTGCCGGGAGACCTCGGCGTTCATCGCGGCCGTCGCCTCGGACAGGTCGCTGTCGGAGTTGATGCCGTCGATGCGCGGCACCGCCGCCATGAAGTGCAGCTTCTCCGGCGTCAGCCCGCGCCCTGGCACGCCCGCCGGCACGTTGACCGCGATCTTGCGGTCCAGCTCGGAGTCCATGACGTCGCCGAGCCGCAGCTCCAGGCGGTTCATCAGGTGGTCCTTCAGGCTGGCCCTGACCTCCATGGAACGGGACGCGGTGACGACCAGGTGGATGCCGTAACCGAGGCCCCGCGCCGCGATGTCCACGACGGCGTTCTCCAAGGCGTCGTAATCCGTACGGAAGTTGCCCCAGCCGTCGATGATCAGGAAGACGTCACCCCACGGCTGGTCCGTCACCGAGATCTCGCCGCGCGCCCGCATCCGGCGGAAGGTGGCGATCGAGTCGATGCCCGCGCTGCGGAAGTACTCCTCGCGCCGCGACAGGATGCCGTACACCTCGGCGACCGTACGCCGCACCCGCTCCGGGTCCAGGCGCGAGGCGACCCCGCCGACGTGCGGCAGACCCGCGATGGACGACATGGAGCCGCCGCCGAAGTCCAGCCCGTAGAACTGGACTTCCTGCGGGGTGTGCGTGAGCGCGAAGCCCGCGATGAGCGTACGGAGCAGCGTCGACTTGCCGGACTGCGGGCCACCGGTGATCTGCATGTGGCCGGCCGCGCCGGAGAAGTCCCGGTACAACGTGTCGCGCCGCTGCTCGAACGGCTTGTCGATCACACCCAGCGGTACGACGAGGCGTCCCGCACCCTCGAACCCGGGCTGGGTCAGCCCGCGTCCCGGCACCGCCGAGAGCCCCGGCAGAATCTCGTCCAGCGACGGCGGGTTGTCCAGCGGCGGCAGCCACACCTGGTGGGCCGAGGCGCCGCGCCCCTCCAGCCGCCGCACGATCACGTCCAGCACCGTGTCCGCCAGCGCGTCGTCGTCCCCGGCCCGCTGCTCCGGCACCCCGGCCGTGGCTTCCGGGCTCGGCTGCACGTACCGCACCGGCACCGGCGCCGCGGTGAAAGCGACCGGCCTCCGGTCCACCGGCAGCGGCCCCCCGGACACGGCCGCCTGCCGGCCTTCCGCCCGGTACACCCCGGAGACGTACGCGGCCTTGAACCGCACCATCTCCTCCGTACCGAACTTGAGCAGCCCGGAACCCGGCACGTTCGGCAGGTGGTACGCGTCCGGCACCCCGATCGCCGCCCGCGACTCGCCCGCCGAGAAGGTCCGCAGGCCGATGCGGTACGAGAGGTACGTCTCCAGGCCCCGCAGCCGCCCCTCCTCCAGGCGCTGCGACGCCAGCAGCAGATGCACGCCCAGCGACCGGCCGATGCGCCCGATCTGCACGAACATGTCGATGAAGTCCGGCTTCGCCGTCAGCAGCTCGCTGAACTCGTCGATCACCAGGACCAGTGACGGGATCGGCTGCAGCGGCGCACCCGCCGCGCGCGCCTTCTCGTAGTCGTGGATGTTGGCGTAGTTGCCCGCGTCGCGCAGCATCTCCTGGCGGCGGTTGAGCTCACCGCTGATGGAGTCGCCCATGCGGTCCACCAGCGTCAGGTCGTCCGCCAGGTTGGTGATCACCGCGGCCACGTGCGGCATCTGCGCCATACCGGCGAAGGTCGCACCGCCCTTGAAGTCCGCGAGGACGAAGTTGAGGGTCTCCGAGGTGTGTGTGACGGCGAGGCCCAGCACCAGCGTGCGCAGCAGCTCCGACTTTCCGGAACCCGTCGCTCCCACGCAGAGCCCGTGCGGGCCCATGCCCTCCTGCGCCGCCTCCTTGAGGTCCAGCATCACCGGCGCGCCGCCCTCACCGACACCGATCGGTACCCGCAGCCGCTCGGCCTGCGCGCGCGGCCGCCAGGTCCGGCTCACCTCGATGGAGGCCGCGTCCCCCAGGTTCAGCAGATCGGTGAACTCCAGGTTGGCCAGCAGCGGTTCGTCGTCGTCCCCGCCCGTCGCCATGTGCAGCGGCGCCAGCTGACGGGCGAGCGCCTCCGCCGCCTCGTAACTCAGCAGGTCCGGCACCCCTTCGTAGACGAGGCCCTGTCCCGACTCCAGTTGCAGCGACTGCGGCTGCACCACGACCGAGAGCCCGCCGCGCGCCCCGGTCACCTCGCCCGGCACCACCTCGATGACGGTCACGCCCTGCAGCCCTTCGGCCGAGGCGAGCACCGACATCGGCGGCACCGAATCGCCGTCCAGGACGATGACGACGTGCGGCTGCTCCAGAAGCGGCTGGCCGCCGGGCTGGAAACGCGGCCGGCCGTCGAGCCGGGCCGCGAGCTGCTGCTCCAGCTCCAGCACACTGCCGGTGATCAGACGCCGGCTGCCGGCCCCGTCGGTCGTGCTCCTGTCCTGTACGTGGGGGAGCCACTTCGCCCACTCCCACCGCGGGGCCGCCTCGGCGCCCGCCGCGATCCCGATCACCAGGTCCTCGGGCGAGTGCAGCGAGGCCAGAGCGCCGACCATCGCCCGCGCCGAGGAGCGCGCGGACTCCGCGTGGCCGCTGACCGTCAGGTGGTAGAAGGCCCGCAGCGACACCGCCATCGGCAGGCCGTCCAGCGTGGAGTGCGTCGTCAGGAACTGCTGCATCGCGCCGGCCGTCAGCGGCTCCAGCTCCTCCACCGGCGCCGTCTCGGGCGCGATGAGCGGCGTGGCCAGCTCCTGGCTGCCGAGCCCGATCCGTACCTGCGCGAAGTCCGGGTCACCGACCCGCCGCTCCCACACCCGGCTGCCCTCGGCGACCAGCGCCCAGAGCTGCTCGGGCGAGGGGTGCAGATAGAACTGCGCGTCACGCTGCTTGCGCGCGGTCTTCACCACCGTGCGCCGGGTCTGCGTCAGGTACTTCAGATAGTCCCGCCGCATGTCCGCCAGCTGACCCTGCGTGCCCCGCCGGAAACGCACCATCATCGCGATCGCCATCGCCACCGTGGAGGCGATCATGATCACGCCCATGATCCGCATGATCGGGTTCGGCGTCATGAAGAAGAAGACGACCGAACCACCCATGCCCAGCATCGGCAGGAGCTGCATGAGCATGCCCTCCTGCTGGCCCCGGGGGAGCTCCGGCGGAGGTTGCAACTGCACCTGCTCGACCGGCACTTCGGAGGGCAGGGCCCGCGGTGGGCGCTTGACGACGACCTGGCTCACAGCTCACCAATTCCCTTGCCGGACGGAAGTGTTCCTATCGGCGCCCCCGTGGCGACGGGCTCCATCCGCGGGAGGGATCCTACTGGCGGAGCGGGGGTCCCATGGCGGTAGGGTGTCGCGATGCGTATACGCATCCGCTAACTACCGCAAGAAGACGGTCATTCGGGACGCGGGGCGGGATCCACCGCCCTGAGGGGTGTTTCCGGCAGAAGCTCCAGAACGGCACAGAGCGGTTTCTGGCGAAGCCGCGCTCACCTGGGAGCGCCACCGGACGTCCGGAGCAACAGGGGGAGCAGCAGGTGACAATGACGGCCCAAGCGGCAGCCACCACGACCGGCCGGCCGAGTCACGGGGTTACGTCCGGCAACGGCACGGGCTTCTGCCGGGTCACGGTCGTCGCACCCGACGGCCGGGTCGACGTGGCGTTGCCCGAGGACGTGCCCGTCGCGGACCTCTACCCCGAGATCCTCCGGCTCTCCGGACAGAGCCCCGCACCCGGCGCACCGGTCGGCTACCACCTCGTACGCCGCGACGGCACCGTCCTGGACAGCGCCCGTACGCTGGCCGGCCACCGCGTCCTCGACGGCGAGCTGCTCTCGCTGCGGCCCTTCGCCGAATCGCTGCCGCCCGCCGTCTTCGACGACGTCTCCGACGCCGTCGCCACCGCTGTGGCCAAGGACCGCACGCTCTGGGGCGACTCCCTCATGCGCGGTGCCGGCCTGTTCGGCGGCTCCACCCTGCTCAGCCTGCTCGGCTTCGTCCTCTGGACCGCCGACCCGCGCCACGACATGCACGGCCTGCCCGGCATCCTGGCCGCCACCACCGCCGTACTCCTGCTCGCCCTCGCCTGCGTCTGCGCACGGGTCTACGACGACCGGGGCTCGGCCATCGCGCTCGGCACCGGCGCGATGGTGAACGCCGCGGTCGCCGGCTCCGGGCTGCTCTCGCTCAGCGCGGGCCAGGGCGTGGGACGGCTGCAGTTCCTGCTGGCCTGCGCCGCCGTCCTGGTGGTCGCGGTCATCCTCATGATCACCGCACCGGGCGGCGACGGCCCGTTCGTCGCCTTCGTCTTCGCGAGCGCCACCGGCGTCGTCGTCACCTTCATCGCGATCAGCGCCGAGCTGACGCCCACCGAGGCCGCCGCCGTCTGCGCACCCTTCGCCGTCGGCGCGCTGGCCTTCCTGCCCGGCCTCTCCACCCGCTTCGCCCGCCTCCCCATCGGCTTCGAACCGCCGCGCTCCGCCGTCGGCGACTACGGCACCTCCGAGCCGGCGCCGCAGGGCCCGGTCGACGCCGTACGGATCGCCGCCCAGGCCCGCCGCGGCCATGAGCTGCTCCTCGGCCTGGTCGGCGGCTGCGCGCTGGTCGCCGTGGCCGCCGCCGCGGTGCTCGGCTTCTCTGACAACCTCTGGGGCCAGCTCCTCGCGCTCGCCACCGGCATCGCCATGCTGATGCGGGCCCACCTCTTCCGCTACACCGCCCAGGTCGGCTGCACGCTCGCCGCCGGCCTCGGCTCCCTGGTCTTCCTGGGCCTCGGCCTCTCCCTCAACCCGCCGCTCACCCTGGTCCGCGACGCGCTGCGGGGCGACAGCGCCGCACTGGACATCCGTACGGTGTGGCTCGCCGCCGCCGTCGCGGGTGTCGCCGCCCTGATCACCGCCATCGGTCTGATCGTGCCGCGCAAGGGGGTGACCCCGTTCTGGGGCCGCTTCCTGGAGATCGCCGAGACGGCCGTGCTGCTCACCCTGCTGCCCCTCTGCCTCGCGGTCTTCGACGTCTACCGCTCGATCCGGGCCCTCACCAGCTGACCACCGGCCCCCGGGCGGCCACCGTCCGGGCGTGACCCGAATGGCTGGTACTCTGACCAGTGGCCGTTTGTGTACGCCTCTCCGGATCATCCTGGGGACTGCGCTCATCGGACCTTCGCCTCCGAGTCACGGAAGCTCCCCTGAGAACAAGACCAGGGGCACTCGTGGGCGCTTCGAACATCAAGAGGAGTACGCGTGCCGCTCGACGCCGCTACGAAGAAGCAGATCATGGCCGACTTCGCGCAGAAGGAAGGTGACACCGGATCCCCCGAGGTCCAGGTCGCCATGCTCTCGCGCCGGATCTCGGACCTGACGGAGCACCTCAAGACGCACAAGCACGACCACCACTCCCGTCGTGGTCTGCTCATCCTGGTCGGCCAGCGTCGCCGCCTCCTGCAGTACCTGGCCAAGAAGGACATCCAGCGCTTCCGTGCGCTGGTCGACCGCCTCGGCATCCGCCGCGGTGCGGCCGGCGGCGCCAAGTAAGTACGCCGTGGAAAGGGAGCGGTTCCCGCGTCTGAGGGGACCGCTCCCTTTGCCGTACGTGCACAACCGGTGTCAAGCTCAGTAATCTGGACACCGGAACACCACGCAACACCAGCGCAACACCGGGGAGAGGCGCAGTGACGCCGCCGCCGGTCCTCGGTAGTGGCCCCCGGGAACATGCCCGGGAGCTTCGATCGAAGACCGGCCCGCACCACGGTGCGCCTCTCCCGCACCGTCCTCCGCCACACGGGCGGCAGGACGAAAGACGACGAGTATGGAGAAATCACTAGTGGAGAACGAGACCCACTACGCCGAGGCCGTCATCGACAACGGAACCTTCGGCACCCGCACCATCCGCTTCGAGACGGGCCGCCTGGCCAAGCAGGCCGCCGGCTCCGCCGTCGCGTACCTGGACGACGACACCATGGTGCTGTCGGCCACCACCGCTTCCAAGCGGCCCAAGGACAACCTCGACTTCTTCCCCCTCACGGTGGACGTCGAGGAGCGGCAGTACGCGGCCGGCAAGATCCCCGGCTCCTTCTTCCGTCGTGAGGGCCGGCCCTCCGAGGACGCGATCCTCACCTGCCGCCTGATCGACCGCCCGCTGCGCCCCTCCTTCAAGAAGGGCCTGCGCAACGAGATCCAGATCGTCGAGACGATCATGGCGCTCAACCCCGACCACCTGTACGACGTGGTCGCGATCAACGCCGCCTCCTGCTCCACCATCCTGGCGGGCCTGCCCTTCTCCGGCCCGATCGGCGCCACCCGCGTCGCCCTGATCAAGGGCCAGTGGGTCGCGTTCCCGACGCACACCGAGCTCGAGGACGCCGTCTTCGACATGGTGGTCGCCGGTCGCGTCCTGGAGGACGGCGACGTCGCGATCATGATGGTCGAGGCCGAGGCCACCGAGAAGACCATCCAGCTCGTCAAGGACGGCGCCGAGGCTCCCACCGAGGAGATCGTCGCCGCCGGTCTGGACGCCGCGAAGCCCTTCATCAAGGCGCTCTGCAAGGCCCAGTCCGACCTCGCCTCCAAGGCCGCCAAGCCGATCGGCGAGTTCCCGGTCTTCCTGGACTACCAGGACGACGTCTTCGAGGCGCTCGCCAAGGCCGTCACCTCCGAGCTGACGCAGGCGCTCACCATCGCCGGCAAGCAGGACCGCGAGGCCGAGCTGGACCGCGTCAAGGAGATCGCCGCAGAGAAGCTTCTGCCGGCGTTCGAGGGCCGCGAGAAGGAGATCTCCGCCGCGTACCGTTCGCTGACCAAGAAGCTGGTCCGCGAGCGTGTCATCAAGGACAAGGTCCGCATCGACGGCCGTGGCGTCACGGACATCCGTACGCTCGCCGCCGAGGTCGAGGCCATCCCGCGCGTGCACGGCTCGGCGCTGTTCGAGCGTGGCGAGACCCAGATCCTGGGCGTCACCACCCTCAACATGCTCCGTATGGAGCAGCAGCTGGACACCCTCTCCCCGGTGACCCGCAAGCGCTACATGCACAACTACAACTTCCCGCCGTACTCCGTCGGTGAGACCGGCCGCGTGGGCTCGCCCAAGCGCCGCGAGATCGGCCACGGTGCGCTCGCCGAGCGCGCCATCGTGCCGGTGCTGCCGTCGCGCGAGGAGTTCCCGTACGCGATCCGCCAGGTCTCCGAGGCGCTGGGCTCCAACGGCTCGACGTCCATGGGCTCGGTCTGCGCCTCCACCATGTCGCTGCTGAACGCCGGTGTGCCGCTCAAGGCCGCCGTCGCCGGTATCGCCATGGGCCTGATCTCGCAGGAGATCGACGGCAAGACCCACTACGTCGCCCTCACCGACATCCTCGGTGCGGAGGACGCCTTCGGCGACATGGACTTCAAGGTCGCCGGTACGAAGCAGTTCGTGACCGCGCTCCAGCTCGACACCAAGCTCGACGGCATCCCCGCCTCGGTCCTGGCCGCCGCGCTGAAGCAGGCCCGTGACGCGCGTCTGCACATCCTGGACGTCATGAACGAGGCCATCGACGTCCCGGACGAGATGTCCCCGAACGCCCCGCGGATCATCACCGTCAAGATCCCGGTGGACAAGATCGGTGAGGTCATCGGCCCCAAGGGCAAGATGATCAACCAGATCCAGGAGGACACCGGCGCCGACATCACGATCGAGGACGACGGCACCATCTACATCGGTGCCCAGCAGGGTTCGCAGGCCGAGGCCGCCCGCGCCACGATCAACGCCATCGCCAACCCGACCATGCCGGAGGTCGGCGAGCGCTACCTGGGTACGGTCGTCAAGACGACCACCTTCGGCGCGTTCGTCTCGCTCATGCCGGGCAAGGACGGCCTGCTGCACATCTCGCAGATCCGCAAGCTCGCCGGTGGCAAGCGCGTGGAGAACGTCGAGGACGTGCTCGGCGTCGGCGCCAAGGTCCAGGTCGAGATCGCCGAGATCGACTCCCGCGGCAAGCTCTCCCTCATCCCCGTCATCGAGGGTGAAGAGGACGAGACGAAGGACGACACCGACAAGTGACGTCCCGTAGTTCCGCGACGACGGCCCGCACCTCCTCGGAGGCGCGGGCCGTCGCCCGTACCCAAACGCTTCTCAAGGGCACAGGCGGCATCGGCACCGTCCGCCGCACCGTCCTCCCCGGCGGTCTGCGGATCGTCACCGAGACCCTGCCCTCCGTCCGGTCCGCCACCTTCGGCATCTGGGCCAACGTCGGCTCCCGCGACGAGACGCCCACCCTGAACGGCGCGACCCACTACCTGGAACACCTCCTCTTCAAGGGCACCGCCAGGCGCAGCGCCCTCGACATCTCCTCGGCGATCGACGCGGTCGGCGGAGAGATGAACGCCTTCACGGCGAAGGAGTACACCTGCTACTACGCGCGGGTCCTCGACACCGACCTGCCGCTCGCCATCGACGTGGTCTGCGACATGCTGACCGGCTCGCTGATCGCCCCCGAGGACGTCGACGCCGAGCGCGGCGTCATCCTCGAAGAGATCGCGATGACCGAGGACGACCCGGGCGACTGCGTGCACGACCTGTTCGCGCACACGATGCTCGGCGACACCCCGCTCGGCCGCCCGGTCCTCGGCACCGTCGACACGATCAACGCCCTGAACCGGGGCCAGATCGCCCGCTTCTACAAGAAGCACTACGACCCCACGCACCTGGTCGTCGCCGCCGCGGGCAACGTCGACCACGCCACGGTCGTACGCCAGGTCCGCCGCGCCTTCGAGAAGGCAGGCGCCCTCTCCCGTCACGACGCGGTCCCCATGGCGCCCCGTCAGGGCTCCCGCACCCTGCGCACCGCCGGCAGGGTCGAGTTGCTGAACCGCAAGACCGAGCAGGCCCACGTGGTCCTCGGCATGCCCGGCCTCGCGCGTACCGACGACCGCCGCTGGGCGCTCGGCGTGCTCAACACCGCCCTCGGAGGCGGAATGAGCTCGCGCCTCTTCCAGGAGGTCCGGGAGAAGCGCGGCCTGGCCTACAGCGTGTACTCGTACACCTCGGGCTTCGCCGACTGCGGCCTCTTCGGCGTCTACGCGGGCTGCCGGCCCAGCCAGGTCCACGACGTCCTGAAGATCTGCCGGGACGAGCTGGACCGGGTCGCCACCCACGGCCTGGGCGACGACGAGATCACCCGCGCCATCGGCCAGCTCTCCGGCTCCACCGTCCTCGGCCTGGAGGACACCGGCGCGCTGATGAACCGGATCGGCAAGAGCGAGCTGTGCTGGGGCGAGCACATGTCGGTGGACGACATGCTCGCCCGGATCGCGGAGGTCACCCCCGACGACGTACGGGAGGTGGCGGGCGAGCTCCTCACCCACCGCCCTTCGCTGTCGGTCATCGGCCCGCTCAAGGACAAGCAGGCTGACCGCCTCCACGAAGCGGTCTCCTAATCCCTTAATCCCTTAAGGAAGACAAGATGAGCAAGCTGCGCGTAGCCGTTCTCGGCGCTCAGGGCCGGATCGGCTCCGAGGCCGTACGGGCGATCGAGGCCGCCGACGACCTGGAGCTGGTGGCGGCCCTGGGCCGGGGCGACAAGCTGGAGGCCCTCGCCGAGGCGGGCGCCCAGGTCGCCGTCGAGCTGACCACCCCCGCGTCGGTCATGGGCAACCTCGACTTCTGCGTCCGGCACGGCATCCACGCCGTCGTCGGCACCACGGGCTGGACCGACGAACGGCTCGCGCAGCTCACCGCCTGGTTGGAGAACTCTCCGGAGACCGGTGTCCTCATCGCCCCGAACTTCTCCATCGGCGCCGTCCTGACCATGAAGTTCGCGGAGCAGGCCGCCCGCTACTTCGAGTCGGTCGAGGTCGTCGAGCTCCACCACCCCAACAAGGTCGACGCGCCTTCCGGCACCGCCACCCGCACGGCTCAGCTCATCGCGGCGGCCCGCGCGAAGGCGGGCAACGCGCCGCAGCCGGACGCGACGACGACCGCCCTGGACGGCGCGCGCGGCGCGGAAGTCGACGGCGTCCCGGTCCACGCGATCCGCCTCCGCGGACTGCTGGCCCACCAGGAAGTGCTGCTCGGCGGCGAGGGCGAGACCCTCACCATCCGCCACGACTCCCTCCACCACAGCAGCTTCATGCCGGGCATCCTGCTCGGCACCCGGCGCGTGGTGACCACTCCCGGCCTCACGTTCGGCCTGGAACACTTCCTCGACCTGAACTGACTGAGCCCACCATGCGCGCAAAGATCACCTACTTCGTCACGGCCGCCGTCCTGGTCTTCTACTTCTTCCTGGTCGGCAGCCGCGGCCTGATGCTCATCAGGCACGGCACGCTGGTCACGGTCACGTTCGGCGTAGCCGTGCTGATCCTGCCGGTGATCGGCGTCTGGTTCCTCTGGAAGAACACCCAGTTCGTCCGCCGCGCCAACGCGCTCGCCGCCGAACTCGACGCGGAGGGCGGCCTCCCGGTCGACGACCTGGCCCGCACGCCGTCCGGCCGCATCGACCGGGACGCCGCCGACGCGGTCTTCACGAAGCGCCGCGAAGAAACGGAAGACGCCCCGGACGACTGGCGCGCCTGGTTCCGCCTGGCGGTGGCCTACCAGGACGCAAGGGACACACCGAGGGCCCGCAAGGCGATGCAAAGGGCGATCGCGCTGCGTGCGGGCAAGCCCCAATCAAGCCCGTCCGGCGTCTGAGGACACCACATCAAGCCCGCCCGGCGATTGGGGACACCTTTCCCGCCTTTACGCAGGTGAGCCCGGGACCGACTTACGGTCCCGGGCTCACCTGCGTAAACGGCGCACGGCTACCCGTGCCGATACTCATCCGCCCAAGCCTCCACCGCATCCGTGGCCCGCTCGAACGCCTCCTCGCGCCCGAGGAAGTCCGCGTTGTGGTCGGAGGCCAGCGGCGGCAGGGTCTCACCGTTCTGCCGGACCACGATCAGCGCCTGGCCCTGCACCGTACGAGGCAGCCCCAGCCACTTCACGGGCTGCTGGACCGTACGGACGGAGGCGGTGGCCCCCCACGGCACCGTGGTGGTCCGGAAGAACCCCACACGCCGCACGCCATGCCGGCTGACCCACGCACCGACCCGCAGGAGCCGCAGTGCTCCACCGATCAGCGCACCGGCCAGCAGCAGACAGACCAGAGCCCCCGAAGGCGCCCCGGCGAAGGCGATGATCATCGCCGCGAGCAGAACGAACGAGGCCAGCAACAACAGGCCGGCCGCCGCCGCGACCCGCCACGGGCCGGGGCGGTAGGGCCGCCGCCAGCTGTCGTGGTCGTCGAACGGCAGCGCAACGTCGTCCGCGCTCGCGTCGAATGCGCGGTCGGCCGTCAGAAAGGGCAGGGGCACGACTCATCCTCACTCACAAGCACGCTCGATTGCTGTGCCCGGTGAGGCTACCGAGGCGCCTCCCGGCCCGACCACCCCAGGGGGTCCGTACGAGTAAAAGTCCGGCGCCCCCCGGGGACGTGACTCAGCGGCCCTGGGACGCCTCGGACTGATTGCCGTGCGAGGCGGACGAACCGGAGTCGAGCGCCGGAATACCCAGCAGCAGCGACCCCACGAGCCCGGCGACCACGGTCAGCCCGACGAGGGAGCGGCCCAGCAGCTCGGGAACGCTGGCGCGCGGAGAGGGAGGAGGAGTGACATTACTGCGGAACCGGTCGGACTCGGCGACGAACGAGAACGGGACGGATTCACGCCGGCGGAACATGAGGAAGCTCTCCTTGATCTCAGTGGCGGGTGCTGCTAATGAGTCAGACGTACGAACGGCCGGATCGGTGCCCGAATCGCCGTACTTCTTGGACGGACTCCACGAATGGCTGCCCGACACCGCCGTGTGCATGCGTCGCCCACCCGGCCCGTAAAGTGGTCGCCGCCCGAGCGCCGCCCCTGGAAGGACCCCCGCCGGTGACCGACACCCCCGAACCCGCAAAGCCCCACTTCCGCAGCGATGTCACCGTCGAGCTGGTGAAAAGCGCCGCGGGCGACGCGGACGTGCTGTTCGCCGCCCGGGTCTCCACCGCCGGCGAGCAGTCGTTGGAAGAGGTCACCAAGGACCCGGAGCGGTCCAAGGGGCTGATCAACTACCTCATGCGGGACCGGCACGGCAGCCCGTTCGAGCACAACTCGATGACCTTCTTCATCAGCGCCCCGATCTTCGTGTTCCGCGAGTTCATGCGGCACCGCGTGGGCTGGTCGTACAACGAGGAATCGGGCCGCTACCGGGAGCTGGAGCCGGTCTTCTACGTCCCCGGAACCTCCCGCAAGCTGGTCCAGCAGGGCCGCCCCGGCAAGTACGAGTTCGTCGAGGGCACCGAGGCCCAGTACGACCTCACCACCCGCGCCATGGAGGAGTCCTACAGGGCCTCCTACGCCGCGTACCAGGAGATGCTGGCGGAGGGCGTGGCCCGCGAGGTGGCCCGCGCGGTCCTGCCGGTCGGCCTGTTCTCCTCCATGTACGCCACCTGCAACGCACGCTCCCTGATGCACTTCCTCGGCCTGCGTACGCAGCACGAGCTGGCGACGGTCCCGTCCTTCCCGCAGCGCGAGATCGAGATGGTCGGCGAGCAGATGGAAGCCCACTGGCAGCAGCTCATGCCGCTCACGCATGCGGCCTTCAACAAAAATGGACGAGTAGCCCCGTAGGCGGTGTCCGTATTGCGGCGTTTCGAGAAGTTCATCTAGGCTGATCAAACGGACCCGGCACTGCTTGAACCCCCGAGCAGGCAGTGCCGGGCTCCTCTTCCCCGTCCCCCTAGGGGGACCACGCGCTGAGCAGCGAGTAGCGTGTTACCCATGGCTCCGATCTCCACTCCGCAGACCCCCTTCGGGCGGGTCCTCACCGCTATGGTCACGCCCCTCACGGCGGACGGCGCTCTCGACCTCGACGGCGCCCAGCGGCTCGCCGTCCACCTGGTGGACGCAGGCAACGACGGGCTGATCGTCAACGGCACCACCGGTGAGTCCCCGACCACCAGTGACGCGGAGAAGGACCAGCTCGTACGGGCGGTGCTCGAAGCGGTCGGCGACCGGGCGCACGTCGTCGCCGGCATCGGGACCAACGACACCCGGCACAGCGTCGACCTCGCCCGCACCGCCGAGCGCACCGGCGCCCACGGCCTCCTCGCGGTCACGCCGTACTACAACAAGCCGCCGCAGGAAGGCCTCCTGCGCCACTTCACGGCCATCGCCGACTCCACCGGCCTGCCCGTGATGCTGTACGACATCCCCGGCCGCAGCGGCGTCCCGATCGACACCGAGACCCTCGTCCGGCTCGCCGACCACCCGCGGATCGTCGCCAACAAGGACGCCAAGGGAGACCTCGGCCGCGCCAGCTGGGCCATCGCCCAGTCCGGCCTCGCCTGGTACTCCGGCGACGACATGCTCAACCTGCCGCTCCTCTCGGTCGGCGCGGTCGGCTTCGTCTCCGTCGTCGGCCACGTCGTCACCCCGGACCTGCGGGCACTGGTCGAGGCCCACCTCGGCGGCGACGTGCAGAAGGCCACCGAGATCCACCAGAAGCTGCTCCCGGTCTTCACCGGCATGTTCCGCACCCAGGGCGTCATCACCACCAAGGCCGCGCTGACGCTCCAGGGCCTCCCGGCCGGACCGCTGCGCCTGCCCCTGGTGGAACTCACCGCACAGGAGACGGCCCAGCTCAAGATCGACCTGGCCGCCGGCGGGGTACAGCTCTAACCACAGACTTCACAACTGAATGAAGAGAACGAGCGAGGCACCTCGCGAAGAGCAGCACCCCAAGACAACTGCAAGTGCACGAATGACATGCGCGCCACGTGCCTCAGCGGTACGTGGCGCGTGTGGTTAAGGAGAGTCTTTTGAGCCATCCGCACCCTGAACTCGGTACCCCCCCGAAGCTCCCGAAGGGCGCCCTGCGGGTCACCCCGCTCGGCGGCCTGGGCGAGATCGGCCGCAACATGACGGTCTTCGAGTACGGCGGCCGCCTGCTCATCGTCGACTGCGGCGTCCTCTTCCCGGAGGAGGAGCAGCCGGGCATCGACCTGATCCTCCCGGACTTCACCACGATCCGGGACCGCCTGGACGACATCGAGGGCATCGTCCTCACGCACGGCCACGAGGACCACATCGGTGGTGTCCCGTACCTGCTGCGTCTGAAGCCGGACATCCCCCTCATCGGTTCCAAGCTGACCCTCGCGCTCATCGAGGCGAAGCTCCAGGAGCACCGCATCCGCCCCTACACCCTTGAGGTGCGGGAGGGGCAGCGCGAGCGCATCGGCGTCTTCGACTGCGAGTTCATCGCGGTCAACCACTCCATCCCGGACGCTCTCGCGGTCGCCATCCGCACCCCCGCGGGCATGGCCGTCGCCACCGGTGACTTCAAGATGGACCAGCTTCCGCTGGACGGCCGCCTCACGGACCTGCACGCGTTCGCGCGCCTCAGCGAGGAGGGCATCGACCTCCTCCTCTCGGACTCCACGAACGCCGAGGTCCCGGGCTTCGTTCCGCCGGAGCGGGACATCTCCAACGTCCTGCGCACGGTCTTCGCCAACGCCCAGAAGCGCATCATCGTGGCCAGCTTCGCCAGCCACGTGCACCGCATCCAGCAGATCCTGGACGCCGCCCACGAGTACGGCCGCAGGGTCGCCTTCGTCGGCCGCTCGATGGTCCGCAACATGGGCATCGCCCGTGACCTCGGCTACCTGAAGGTCCCCGCGGGCCTGGTCGTCGACGTCAAGACCCTCGACGACCTCCCGGACGACGAGGTCGTGCTGGTCTGCACGGGCTCACAGGGCGAGCCGATGGCGGCCCTCTCCCGGATGGCCAACCGCGACCACCAGATCCGGATCGTTCCCGGCGACACGGTGATCCTGGCGTCGTCCCTCATCCCCGGCAACGAGAACGCGGTCTACCGCGTGATCAACGGCCTGACCCGCTGGGGCGCCAACGTCGTCCACAAGGGCAACGCCAAGGTCCACGTCTCGGGCCATGCCTCGGCCGGCGAGCTGCTGTACTTCTACAACATCTGCAAGCCGAAGAACCTGATGCCGGTCCACGGCGAATGGCGCCACCTCAGGGCCAACGCCGAGCTGGGAGCCCTCACCGGCGTGCCCAAGGACCACATCGTCATCGCCGAGGACGGCGTGGTCGTCGACCTCATCGACGGCAAGGCCAAGATCGTCGGCAAGGTCCAGGCCGGTTACGTGTACGTCGACGGCCTCTCCGTCGGCGACGTCACCGAGACCTCCCTCAAGGACCGCCGCATCCTCGGCGACGAGGGCATCATCTCGGTCTTCATCGTCGTCGACAGCTCCTCCGGCAAGATCGTGGGCGGCCCCCACATCCAGGCCCGGGGCTCCGGCATCGACGACAGCGCCTTCGTCGGCGTCACCCCGAAGATCCAGGAAGCCCTGGACAAGTCGGCCCAGGACGGCGTGATGGAGCCCCACCAGCTCCAGCAGATGGTCCGCCGGACGGTCGGCAAGTGGGTCTCCGACACCTACCGCCGACGCCCGATGATCCTCCCGGTCGTCGTCGAGGTCTGACCCTCCTGACCAGCCCGTACGGGAGCGGGGCCCCTCGATTTGCATCGGGGCGCCCCGCTCCAGTACGTTTACGGCTCCGCCTGACCGGGAAGTACTGCGCGCACCTCGTGCACCGGGCCACTCCGACGGGGCGGGAATTCCGACTCAGAATCTCTGATAAAGTCGGATGCGCCGAAAGGCAAGGCCACTCCACAGGCCACCGGAAATCGAATTCGGACCGGAAACGGAACGAAAAAGAGTCTGGTAAAGTTGGAACCGCCGGAAAGGGAAAACGCGAAAGCGAAGAACCTGGAAAGCGAAACCGCACGGCCCGCTTCGACCGGGAGTCAGACACCGGAAAGTGTCTGATAGAGTCGGAAACGCAAGACAGCGAGACAAAAGAAGTAAATGAAGGGAAGCGCCCGGAGGGCCCCGGTGATACGGGACCGAAGGAAGCGTCCGTTCCTTGAGAACTCAACAGCGTGCCAAAAGTCAACGCCAGATATGTTGATACCCCGGCCTGCACCTGGTGCAGGTTGGTGGTTCCTTTGAAAAGTCCTACTCGTTCACTTCGGTGGCGGTAGGCAGTAACACAGCGAGGACGCTGTGAACGACGGGTCTTATTCCGACCGGTTGTTCCGCTCTCGTGATGTGTGCAC
>NZ_JBIWOZ010000001.1:403986-980375 GCF_044767965.1 Streptomyces sp. NPDC101178 | reverse complement strand
GGGGCGGGGGGCGCCGTCTTACCAGGGCCCCCCCGCCGCCCCCCCCGGGCGGGGGCCGCCCCCCGCGGGGGGCCCGCCCCCGGCCGCGTCGTGAGGGTCACCGGCGGGCGGGGGCGAGGCGTTCGCCGCCCAGTTCCACGGCCGCGCAGCGCCAGCGCTGGTCGGGTCCCTGCTCCAGGCGGAAGGCCATGGCCTGGACCCGGTCGCCCGCCGCGATGCTGGCGAACGCCTCGACCACGCCGGTGGCGGGCTGGGCGCCGTGGCAGTGGCGCAGGACCGGGCGGTGGCCCCGGGCGGTCCCGAGCGGCGTCGTGGGGGCCAGTTCGGCGAGCTGGTCGTAGGCGTCGCCGATGGTATGGCCGAGCATCCAGTGCACCGGGCGCTGACCGCTGAGGACCGCGAGCAGCCGTTCGGCGAACCACTGGTGCGGCCGCGGCGGGCGGTGCGGCTGGAGGCGCCGGGACCGCTGTGGAGGTACGGCCTGGGGCCGGCGCTGGTCGCGGCGGCCGGCGGGCCTCGTGCTGTTCGTGCTCATGTTCGTCGCCCCCGTGAACCAGGGCCCGGAAATACCGGGCGGTAACTTGTGCTGGGGATCTTCTACGGGGACGGTCGGCAACACCGCAAGGGGCTCCCGCGCCCGGTCAGGGGCTCGGGACGATTCACCTATCCGGGTTGCGGGCCTTGGGGCACAAGGGCCATCACGGGGGTGACGGAGCGTCGCGGGTGGACGTGGGCCCCCGGTTGCCGAAACCCGAAAGGGGACGGTCCCCACGTATCCTGAAGGCGTCTTCCGACTACGAAAGCGGCCTGCCATGCGCGTGTACGTCCCCCTGACCCTCTCCGGTCTCGCAGCGGCACACGCGTCCGGCGAGGTCGGTCCGGGCCCGCTGACGGCCTACGCGGTCACGCCCGGGCTGCGCGAGTGGTACGTCTCCGACGACATCGAGGAGCTGGAGTACGCGGCGCTCAGCCGGGCCGCCGCCGCCTCGCTCCGCCTGATCGCCGCAGACCCGGACGAGGCCCGGCGCCGCATCGTCGTCGCCGTCGACGTCTCCGAGGGGGCCGCCACCGCCGACCCGGACCACGGGCTGAGCGCCGCCTCGCTCGGTGAGGTGCGGCTCGCCGCCTCACTGCCGCTGGCCAAGGCGGCCGCGGTGCACGTGGACGCCGGCGAGGCCGAGAAGGACGTGGCCGCGGCCGCGGCGGCCTTGGGCGCGGCGGACCTCGGCGACGACGACGCGCAGTTCACGGTGGACGGCGCTGAGGATCACGAGCTGCTCTGGTTCGGCGTCCAGGAGATTCCGCAGCTCATCGGCTGAGCTCATAGGCCGGGGCCTCGGCGTTGTCAGACCCTGCGGGTACGTTTTCTGTATGACACCCGGGAAGACAAGCACGCATCTGGTCTGGGACTGGAACGGCACGCTGCTCGACGACATCCACGCCGTCATCCACGCGACGAACGCCGCGTTCGCCGAGGTGGAGCTGGCGCCGCTCACCCTGGAGCAGTACCGCGAGATGTACTGCGTGCCCATACCCCGCTTCTACGAGCGGCTCCTGGGCCGGCTGCCCACCGAGGCCGAGTGGGAGCGGATGGACGACATCTTCCACCGGTACTACGCGGAGCGCCGGGTCGCCTGCGGGCTCACCGCCGGGGCCGAGGACCTGCTCGCGCGGTGGACGCTGGCCGGGCACAGCCAGTCCCTGCTGAGCATGTACGGGCACGAGCACCTCGTCCCGGTGGTGCGCGGGTACGGCATCGAGTCGCACTTCGTCCGGGTGGACGGGCGGACCGGGCCGTCGGGCGGGAGCAAGGCGCTCCACATGGAGCGGCACTTCGAGGCGCTGGCGCGCGCGGGCGGGATATCCCCGGAGAACTCGGTGGTCATCGGGGACGCGGTGGACGACGCGGTGGCCGCGGCGCATGTGGGGGCGCGGGCGGTGCTGTACACCGGGGGGTCGCACAGCCGGAGCAGTCTGCTGGCGGCGGGGGTGCCGGTGGTGGACAGCCTGGGGGAGGCGGTGGCGTTGGCGGAGACGTTCTCGGCCTGATGGCCTGAAGGACGTCCTCAAGCGCCGGACGGGCCGAAACGGATGTCCTCCAGCGCCCGACGGGCTTGGAGGGGCGATGCACCGCACTGTCCGAAGTGTCAAAGTTCTGTGTCTTCTTTTGTACACATGCGGCTCATGACGGGGTGGGGTACCGGGGCGATAGCCTGGTGCCGTGATCAGCGCGATACGCCTCGGGGGCAGCGAAGCCCCCGACCGCCGCCCGGAGTGCCACCGCACCCGGGCGATCCGCGATCTTCCGACCCCGGACCGGCCGTCAAAAATGGCCCATGTGGTCCCGGGTAACTCTCGAAGCGGCATAGCGTCGACCCAGACCGGAAACCCCGTGTCGTGGCGGTACGTCGTTTTTCTCACCTACGTCACGCAACGGCGCGCGACAGGAGCCAGAGGACATGCAGACCAAGCTGGACGAAGCCAAGGCCGAGCAGCTCGCACGGGCCGCCCAGGTAGCTGACAACAGCCCGGGCGGTGGTGTCGGTGGCCCGGGCGGTACCCCCCGGGTGCGGGTCGCCGCCGCCGGGGCCGACGAGGACGCCCGTCCGGGGCAGGACGCCACGCTCGCCTACCTTCAGCGCTACTACCTGCATACGGCTCCCGAGGACCTCAGCGGCCGGGACCCGGACGACGTCTTCGGCGCCGCCGCCTCGCACTACCGGCTGGCCGAGAACCGGCCCCAGGGCACCGCCAACGTCCGGGTGCACACCCCGACCGTCGAGGAGAACGGCTGGACCTGCAGCCACTCCGTCGTCGAGGTCGTCACCGACGACATGCCCTTCCTGGTGGACTCCGTCACCAACGAGCTGTCCCGGCAGGGGCGCGGCATCCATGTCGTGATCCACCCTCAGGTCACCGTCCGCCGTGATGTCACCGGCAAGCTCATCGAGGTCCTCGCCGGCGGCCCCGGCACCCCGAAGCCCGGCGTGAAGGCCGAACTGCCGCACGACGCGCTCGTCGAGTCCTGGATCCACGTCGAGATCGACCGCGAGACCGACCGCGCCGACCTCCAGCAGATCACCGCCGACCTGCGCCGCGTCCTGTCCGACGTACGGGAGACCGTCGAGGACTGGGGGAAGATGCGCGACGCCGCCCTCCGGATCGCCGACGACCTGCCGGGCGAGCCGCTCGACGATCTGGCCGAAGAGGAGGTCGAGGAGGCCCGCGAGCTGCTGCGCTGGCTGGCCGCCGACCACTTCACCTTCCTCGGCTACCGCGAGTACGAGCTCAAGGACAGCGACGCGCTCGCCGCCGTACCCGGCACCGGCCTCGGTATCCTCCGCTCCGACCCGCAGCACAGCGAGAACGAGGACCACCCGGTCAGCCCGTCCTTCGACCGGCTGCCCGCCGACGCCCGCGCCAAGGCCCGCGAGCACAAGCTCCTCGTCCTGACCAAGGCCAACAGCCGCGCCACCGTGCACCGGCCCAGCTACCTCGACTACGTCGGCGTGAAGAAGTTCGACGCCAAGGGCAACGTCGTCGGCGAGCGCCGCTTCCTCGGCCTCTTCTCCTCCGCCGCCTACACCGAGTCCGTGCGCCGGGTGCCCGTCATCCGCCGCAAGGTCGCCGAAGTGGTGGAGGGTGCCGGATTCTCGTACAACAGCCATGACGGCCGCGACCTGCTCCAGATCCTGGAGACCTACCCGCGCGACGAGCTGTTCCAGACCCCCGTCGACCAGCTCCGCGCCGTCGTCACCTCCGTCCTCTACCTCCAGGAGCGCCGCCGGCTCCGGCTCTACCTGCGCCAGGACGAGTACGGGCGCTACTACTCCGCGATCGTCTACCTCCCGCGCGACCGGTACACCACCGGCGTACGCCTGCGGCTGATCGACATCCTGAAGGAGGAGCTCGGCGGCACCAGCGTCGACTTCACCGCCTGGAACACCGAGTCGATCCTCTCCCGGCTGCACTTCGTCATCCGGGTCCCGCCGGGCACCGAGCTGCCGCACCTCACCGACGCCGACGCCGACCGCATCGAGGCCCGCCTCGTCGAGGCCGCCCGCTCCTGGGCCGACGGCTTCGGAGAGGCGCTCAACGCCGAGCTGGGCGAGGAGCGCGCCGCCGAACTCAGCCGCCAGTACGGCCACTCCTTCCCCGAGGGCTACAAGGCCGACCACTCGCCGCGCGCCGCCGTGGCCGACCTGGTCCACCTGGAGACCCTCAAGGAGGGCGAGAAGGACTTCGCGCTCAGCCTGTACGAGCCGGTCGGCGCGGGCCCCGGCGAACGCCGCTTCAAGATCTACCGGACCGGCGAGCAGGTCTCCCTCTCCGCCGTCCTCCCGGCCCTCCAGCAGCTCGGTGTCGAGGTCGTCGACGAGCGTCCGTACGAGCTGCGCTGCGCGGACCGCACGCACGCCTGGATCTACGACTTCGGTCTGCGGATGCCGCAGGCCGACGGGCACACCGGCTACCTCGCCGACGACGCCCGCGCCCGCTTCCAGGAGGCGTTCGCCGCCGTCTGGAAGGGCCAGGCGGAGAACGACGGCTTCAACGCGCTGGTGCTGGGCGCCGGGCTGAACTGGCGCCAGGCCATGGTGCTGCGCACTTACGCGAAGTACCTGCGGCAGGCCGGTTCGACGTTCAGCCAGGACTACATGGAGTCCACGCTCCGCAACAACGTCCACACCACCCGGCTGCTCGTCTCGCTCTTCGAGGCCCGGATGTCGCCCGGCCGCCAGAGCGCGGGTCTGGAGCTGACCGACGGGCTCCTGGAGGAGCTGGACGGAGCGCTCGACCAGGTCGCCTCGCTCGACGAGGACCGGATCCTGCGGTCCTTCCTCACCGTCATCAAGGCGACCCTGCGCACCAACTTCTTCCAGAACGCGGACGACGGCACCCCGCACAGCTACGTCTCGATGAAGTTCGACCCGCAGGCCATCCCGGACCTGCCCGCGCCCCGCCCGGCGTACGAGATCTGGGTCTACTCACCGCGTGTGGAGGGCGTCCACCTGCGCTTCGGCAAGGTCGCCCGCGGCGGGCTGCGCTGGTCGGACCGGCGGGAGGACTTCCGTACGGAGGTGCTCGGCCTGGTCAAGGCGCAGATGGTGAAGAACACCGTCATCGTCCCCGTCGGCGCCAAGGGCGGCTTCGTCGCCAAGCAGCTCCCGGACCCGTCCCTGGACCGCGACGCCTGGTTCGCCGAAGGCATCGCCGCCTACCGCACCTTCATCTCGGCGCTCCTGGACATCACCGACAACATGGTGGCCGGCGAGGTCGTGCCGCCCGCCGACGTCGTCCGCCACGACGAGGACGACACCTACCTCGTCGTCGCCGCCGACAAGGGCACCGCGAGCTTCTCCGACATCGCCAACGAGGTCGCCGTCGCGTACGGCTTCTGGCTCGGCGACGCCTTCGCCTCCGGCGGTTCGGCCGGCTACGACCACAAGGGCATGGGCATCACCGCGCGCGGCGCCTGGGAGTCCGTCAAGCGGCACTTCCGCGAGCTGGGCCACGACACCCAGACCGAGGACTTCACCGTCGTCGGCGTCGGGGACATGTCCGGTGACGTGTTCGGCAACGGGATGCTGCTCTCCGAGCACATCCGCCTGGTCGCCGCCTTCGACCACCGGCACATCTTCATCGACCCGGCCCCGGACGCGGCCACCTCGTACGCCGAGCGCCGCCGCCTCTTCGACCTGCCGCGCAGCTCCTGGGCCGACTACGACACCGGGCTGCTCTCCGCGGGCGGCGGCATCCACCCGCGCAGCGCCAAGTCGATCCCGCTGAACAACCACATCCGTGAGGCGCTCGGCATCGACGCGTCGGTGAGCAAGATGACGCCCGCCGACCTGATGCAGACCATCCTCAAGGCCCCCGTCGACCTGGTGTGGAACGGCGGCATCGGCACGTACATCAAGGCCGTCTCCGAGTCGAACGCCGACGTCGGCGACAAGGCCAACGACGCGATCCGCGTCAACGGCGAGGACCTGCGGGCCAAGGTCGTCGGCGAGGGCGGCAACCTCGGCGCCACCCAGCTCGGCCGCATCGAGTTCGCCCGCAACGGCGGCCGGATCAACACCGACGCGATCGACAACAGCGCCGGGGTGGACACCTCCGACCACGAGGTGAACATCAAGATCCTGCTCAACGGGCTCGTCCGGGACGGCGACATGACCGTCAAGCAGCGCAACAAGCTGCTCGCGGACATGACCGACGAGGTCGGCGCGCTCGTCCTGCGCAACAACTACGCACAGAACGTCGCCCTCTCCAACGCCTCCGCCCAGGCCCCCTCCCTGCTCCACGCCCAGCAGCGCTTCATGCGGCGCCTGGAGCGGGACGGTGCGCTGGACCGGGCGCTGGAGTTCCTCCCCGCCGACCGGCAGATTCGTGAGCTGCTCAGCAACGAGACGGGGCTCAGCCAGCCCGAGCTGGCGGTGCTGATCGCCTACACCAAGATCACGACGGCGGATGAGCTGATCTCGACTGTCCTGCCCGATGACCCGCACCTCCAGAAGCTGGTGCACGCCTACTTCCCGAGCCAGCTGCGCGAGCGGTTCCCGGAGGCGGTCGACGGGCACGCGCTGCGGCGCGAGATCATCACGACGGTGCTGGTCAACGACACGGTGAACACCGCAGGGTCGACCTTCCTGCACCGGCTGCGGGAGGAGACCGGGGCGTCGATCGAGGAGATCGTGCGGGCCCAGTTCACGGCCCGCGAGATCTTCGGGCTCTCCTCGGTGTGGGACGCGGTCGAGGCGCTCGACAACCAGGTCGCCGCCGATGTCCAGACCCGGATCCGGCTGCACTCGCGGCGGCTGGTGGAGCGCGGTTCGCGCTGGCTGCTGGGCAACCGGCCGCAGCCCGTCGCCATCGCGGAGACCATCGCGATGTTCCGGGACGGCGTCGAGCAGGTCTGGAACGAGCTGCCCAAGCTGGTGCGCGGTGCCGACCTGGACTGGTACCACTCGATCCTGGACGAGCTGACCGCCGCGGGTGTCCCGAGCGAGCTGGCGGGCCGGGTCGCCGGGTTCTCCTCCGCCTTCCCGGCGCTGGACATCGTCGCCATCGCGGACCGGACGGGCAAGGACCCGCTGGAGGTCGCCGAGGTCTACTACGACCTGGCGGACCGGCTGCGGATCACCCAGCTGATGGACCGGATCATCGAGCTGCCGCGGGCCGACCGCTGGCAGTCCATGGCCCGCGCCTCCATCCGCGAGGACCTGTACGCGGCGCACGCGGCGCTCACGTCGGACGTGCTGAGCGTGGGGAACGGGGCGTCCACGCCGGAGGAGCGGTTCCGGGCGTGGGAGGAGAAGAACGCGGCGATTCTTGCCCGGTCGCGGGCGACGCTGGAGGAGATCCAGGGGTCGGACGCGTTCGATCTGGCGAATCTGTCGGTGGCCATGCGGACGATGCGGACGTTGTTGCGTACGCACGCCTAGGCCGTACGTCTGTGGGGGCCGGTGCCGTTGGCGGCGCCGGCCCCCTCGACGTGGGGTGCCGTCCTCAAGCGCCGGACGGGCTGAAAGACGTCCTCAAGCGCCGGACGGGCTGGGTGCGGCTGGACGGGCTCGGTGTGGCTTGGCGGGGTGAATGAGCTACTTGCGCTTCGTGAACCTTGCGTATTCCGCCACTACTTCCTCCGCCGGGCCGTCCATCCTCAGCGTGCCCGCCTCCAGCCACAGCGCCCGGTCGCACGTCTCCGTGATGGACTTGTTGCTGTGGCTGACCAGGAAGACCGTGCCCGCCTCCGCGCGCAGCTCCTGGATGCGGGCCTTGCTACGGCGCTGGAACTTCGCGTCGCCCGTGGAGAGAGCCTCGTCGATCAGGAGGACGTCGTGGCTTTTTGCGGCCGCGATGGAGAAGCGGAGCCGGGCGCCCATGCCGGAGGAGTACGTGCGCATCGGCAGCGTGATGAAGTCGCCCTTCTCGTTGATGCCGGAGAAGTCGACGATGTCGTCGTAGCGTTCGCGGATCTGCTCGCGCGTCATGCCCATCGCCAGCCCGCCGAGCACCACGTTGCGCTCGCCGGTCAGGTCGCTCATCAGTGCCGCGTTCACCCCGAGCAGCGACGGCTGGCCCTGCGTGTGGATCTTGCCGTGGGCCGGCGGGAGCAGGCCCGTGATGGCCTTGAGCAGGGTTGATTTGCCGGAGCCGTTGGAGCCGATCAGGCCGATCGCCTCGCCCTTGTACGCGGCGAAGCTGACCCCCTTCACGGCGTGCACCTGGCGTGCGCCGGGGGTGCGGCGGCGCGAGGTGATCCGGCTGAGCGCCGAGGTCGCGCTCCCCTTGCCCGTACGAGCGCCGTTGACGGTGTACGTGATGTGGACGTCGTCCACGACGACGGTCGGTACCCGGAGGTCGGCCGTCGGTACTCGGTGGTCGGAGGAATCGGTGATGTCAGCCACGTCCGTACGTCTCCTCGGCCTTCCAGAAGTACACGAATCCCGCCGCGCCGCACAGCAGCGCCCAGCCGGCCGCGGCCGCCCACACGTGCGGCGGCAGCTGCGCCGCGCTGTAGCTGTCGATGAGCGCGTACCGCATGAGGTTGATGTAGATCGCCGCCGGGTTGTACTCCAGTACCACCATCACCGCGTGCGGCACCCGCTCGCCCTGGAGCAGGTGGTCCAGGCTCCACATCACGCCGGACGAGTACATCCAGGTCCGCAGCACGAACGGCATCAGCTGCGCGATGTCCGGGGTCTTCGCCGTCAGCCGGGCCACGGCCATCGACACGCCGGTGTTGAACACCGCCTGGAGCGCGAGCGCCGGGACCGCCAGCAGCCAGGACGGGCGCGGGAACTGGCCGAACACCAGCAGGATCAGAGTCAGCGCGCCCAGCGAGAACAGCAGTTGCTGCAACTGCTGGAGCGCCAGCGCCACCGGCAGTGAGGCGCGCGGGAAGTGCAGGGCCCGCACCAGCCCGATGTTGCCGCTGATCGCCCGCGTCCCCGCGGTGATCGAGCTGCTGGTGAAGGTCCAGATGAAGACCCCGGTCACCAGGAACGGAACGAAGTCCTCCACCCCTCGCTTGGTGTCCAGCAGGACGCCGAAGATGAAGTAGTAGACCGCCGCGTTCAGCAGCGGCGTCGCGATCTGCCAGATCTGGCCGAGCTTCGCCTGGCTGTACTGGGCCGTCAGCTTGGCCGTCGCGAACGCGGAGATGAAGTGCCGCCGGCCCCAGAGCTGCCGGACGTACGCGGGCAGCGAGGGCCGGGCGCCGCTGACCTTCAGGCCGTGCCGGGCGGCGAGGGCGGCCAGCTCACCGGGTGCGTAGGCGGGGACGGCCGGGACCGGGGAGCTCACCGGAGGTGGCGGGGCTGCTGTCTGGCTCACCACGAACGATCACTTTCGACGGAAGGCGGAAGGCGGAAGGCGGACGACGGACGGGGTGGGAGGTTCAGGGGCGGAGGGACGGAAGGGCGGGAACGGTACGGTCCCGTAGGGACGCCCTCGTTGGGACGGGACCGTACCGTCGTAACGACGAGAGTAGGACGCTTGTACGTCGCAACGCAACCGTTCCGTCGTTGCCGACTATCATTCGGGCCATGACCACCGAACGGGGAACCCGCCGCCGCGCCCCCGCAGGCGCCGCCGTCCTGCGCGAGGACGTCACCGACGCCATCCGCGCGGCCGTCTTCGAGGAGCTGGCCGCGGTGGGGTTCGCCCGGATGTCCATCGAGGGCATCGCGCGGCGCGCCGGGGTCGGCAAGACCGCCGTCTACCGCCGCTGGAAGTCCAAGCTCGCGCTCGTCCTCGACCTGGTCGCGGCCGTCGCCGCGCAGGGCATGCCCGCACCGGCCACCGGTTCGCTGTACGGGGATGTGCGCGCGGTCCTCGAACTCGCCGCCTACGCCCTGCGCCACCCGGTCGCCTCGCAGGTCATCCCTGACCTGCTGGTGGAGTCGGCCCGCAATCCGGAGATCTCAGAGGCGATCAAGGGCGCCCTTCTCGACCAGCAGCAGGGCGTGGCGGCCGTGGTGGTGCGGGAGGCGGTGGCGCGGGGCGAGCTGCCGGAGGGGAGCGATCCGGACCGGGCGCTCGACCTCATCGTGGGGCCGCTGTACTGGCGGCTCGTCGTGGTCCGCAGCGAGCTGCCCGACGGGTACCTCGACGACCTGGCCGCCTCGGCGGTCGCGGCGCTGCGCCACGGCGGCTGAGGCGTGCCCCGTAACCGCTGACCCGCAACCTCACCGCTCCGGTACGCGCGCCAGCACCTCGCCCGTACGCGGGCTGTACGCCAGCACCGACGCGTCCGCCGGCAGCTTCTGGAACCGGGTCAGCAGCACCCACCGCACCCCGTACCGCGCGCTGATCCGGTCCCGTTCCTCCTGGCCGGTCGCCGCGTCCAGGTAGGCGGTGACCGCCCGGCTCCGCGCGCGCCGCTCCGCCGCCGGAAGTCCCGCGTCCGGCACCGCCTCGGCCAGGATGAACGCCCCGTGCCCGGCCAGCGCGTACATCGCCGGGACGCTGTCCGTCAGCACCACCTCGCCGGGCGGCACGTGCGCGGTGGCCCAGGTGTACGGCTCGCCGGTCGTCGGCTTCCCGCCGGACTCCGGGCCGCTCGTGGTCCCGGCGGACAAGGGGGGCTGCGCGGCGGTGAGCCCGTTGTAGTACGGCCACACCGCCGCCACGGCCACCGCGCACAGCCCGGCCAGCGCCCACCGCCGCAGCGTCGGCCGGATCCGGGTCCGCTGCTTCACCGCGACCAGCGCGACCACGCCCAGCGCCGCACCCAGCGCCGTCGGCGGATGGACCAGCAGGACGAGCCCGAGCAGGACGCCGATCCCGGCCGCCTCCGCCCACCGCGGCGCCCTCCCCGGCGGCCGCCCGGAGCTCGCGCGCGGGAGCCGGGTGACCGCGTGGCCGGTCCACGCCCACAGATGCAGGGTGACCGCGACGGCGAACGTGCTCGGCGCGCTCCACCGGCCGGGATCCGCCCAGTGGATCAGCGCGAGCGGGACCAGTGCGAGGACCGGCACCCAGCGGTTCGGGGTCAGCAGCCGGGCCAGCCGGCCGATCCCGGTCAGCAGCAGCGCCAGGTTCACGGCGGCCGACAGCGCCAGCACCGGCTGTCCGGAGAGCCCGCTGGCCCGTGCGGTCAGGCCCTGGAGCACGGCATACGGCGAGTAGTGCGCGCTGGCCACGGCGGGCAGGTCCGTCATCGGGAACGCCGGATGCAGCAGGCTGGTCCGCAGCCGCTCGACGACGGCCGCGTTGAGCCCGGCCTCGCAGCACATCGGCACGTTCCAGGCGGCCGCCGACAGCACCGCCCACAGCAGCCCGCCGAGCAGGACGTACGGCGAGGGCAGCCACCGGGGCGCTACGACGTGCTCGTCGTCCGCGGCCCGGGTGGGAGGAGGGGCGGAGGTAGGGGTGTCGGACGGGGCGGGTGTGGGAGAGGAGAGGGACACACCTCATGGGTTCCGTGCGCGGGACCGTCCCTCCCGCCCGCCACTCTTCCGGGGGACGTACGCAGAGCGCTGTGCGGGGTCCGCCAGCAGCCGGTCCGCCACCCGGCCCGCCGCCCCGCCGTCGTCCAGGTCGCAGTAGTCGCGGCGGAAGCTCTCGTACGCGTCGGCGTGCCGGGCCGCCACCGCCGCGAAGCCGCGCAGCGCCTGCGCCACCTCCTCCGTTGTGACCAGCAGCGGGCCGGGCGCCCGGGTCTCGAAGTCCAGGCAGAAGCCGCGCACGGTGTCGCGGTAGTGCTCCAGGTCGTAGGTGTGGAAGAGCATCGGGCGGCCCGTCAGCGCGAAGTCGAACATCAGCCCCGCGTAGTCCGTGACCAGGACGTCCGCGATCAGGAGCAGCCCGGCCGCGCCCGGATGGCGCGAGACGTCGAGCACGCCGGGCCCGTCCTGGAGCCCGCCGGTGACCCGGGGGTGCCGGCGGACCAGCACGGTGTGGCCGGGGCCCAGCGAGCGGGCCAGCGCGTGCGGGTCGAGCGCCGGATCCCAGCGGTACGGGCCGGGGGCCGTGCGGTCGGGCGCGTCGCGGGTCGCGGACGGAGCGTGGGCCAGGTGGTCGCGGTAGGTGGGCGCGTACAGCACGACGCGGTGGTCCTCCGGTACGCCGAGCGTGCGCCGGAGCTCTTCTGCGGTCTTGTCCCGGTCGGGGGCGCACAGCACGTCGTTGGCCGGCGACCCGGCTTCCAGGACCTCACCCGCGTACGCCAGTGAGCTGCGCAGCAACGGGGTGCCGAAGCGGCTCGGCGAGACCAGTACCGACCATTGGGCCGACCGGTGCGCCAAGGTGGCGAGATGCTGGTGGTCGGCGTAGAGGGTCTCCGCCAGGCCGGTGCCGAAGCGGCCGAGCGGGGTGCCGTGCCAGGTCTGGACGACGGTCTGGCCGGGCCGCCGCTCGAACCACACCGGCAGCTGCTCGTCCGTGACGATCCGCCGGGAGCGGGCCAGCGCCTCGTACCAGGCGGCGCTGTGCACCGGGACGGCCCGCGCGCCGGGCGGCACATGGGTCGAGCGGCCGGGAGCGATACCGGTGACCCACAGGTGCTCGACCCCCGTACCCCGGCGCACGAGCTCGGCGTGCACGGCGCGCGGCGAGTCGCCGCCGGCGTAGAGGACGGTGTCCAGGAGCGGGAGGCGCGGGAGGTGCGCGGTGGTGCGCCGCGCGGGGTGGTGCGCGTCGCGCAGGAGCCGTCTGCTGTACGCGCTCCGCTCGGCGACCGGGAGCGCCCCTCCCGCCACCACGGTCAGCCGGTCGCCGTTCCGCCGCTCCAGAGCGAGGGCGGAGTCACCGCGGGGGAGGTGTCCGGCGAGGGAGGTGAGGACGCGGACGCGGTGGCCGTCCAGGTGGAGGGTCCAGCGGCCTTCGGGAAGCGGCGGGGCGATCCGCGCGGAGAACCGGCCGGCCGCACGGTCCACGGTGAGGTCGGTGACCGGGACGGCCTCGTGCAGGGTCTCGTGCCGGAGGACGAGCCGGGCGCCCGCACCGGACGCGGGGCCTGAGCCCAAGGCCGTGGAGGCTTGCGGCGCGTACGTCCCCGATGCCGTGGAGGCCTTCGGCGCGTACGTCCCCGAGACCCGCAGCGCCCCGTCCCCCACCCGCTCCACCTCATCCGCCACCGGCAGCACGTCCAGCTCCACCACCAGCTCTCCCGCCGCGTCCGCGCGCGCCGGCGGCGGCAGGTCCGGGGCGGCGGGCAGCGGGGTGCGGGTCCCGTCGGCCAGCAGCAGGCAGGCCCGCCAGCGCGCGCCGGCAGCCTCGACCTCGCGCGGAGCCCGGTGCGGGGCGGGCGGCACGGCGGCGAGGTCGTCGAGCGGGACGGACACCGTGAACCTGCCGTCGTCCCCGTACTCCACCGGGCACGAGCGCTCCTCGGCCCCCTCACGCGTCAGCAGCACGGCTGCGGGCCGCGCGGTCCCGCCGAAGAGCCGCCCCGTCAACTCCAGCCGCTCCCCGCCGTCACCGACCTCGCGATTGCCACCGTGCGCCTCCACCAGCGCCGGAAGCCGCGACACGGTCAGCCGCAGCCGCCCGCCCCGGTGGTCCAGCACCGCCCGCCGCCCGTCGCCGAGGTCGTGCACCAGCGGCTGGTCCGCGCCCGCGTCCGCCGCGCGCACCGCGACCCGCCGTACGGTCCCGTGCGCCGCTACGACCAGCCCGACCAGCCAGCCGCCGCCCTCCGCACCCGTCGCGGGCAGCCGGTCCGGATCGAGGACCATCTCGAAGCCCGCGTGGTCGTAACCGTGCAGCTCCTGACCGGAGTTCACCGTCGCCTCTGGCGCACTCGCCGGCCGCACCGGCACGATCCGCACCCGCCGACCCCGCTCCGCCCGGACCATCCCCACCGTCAGCTGCCGCCGCGACGAGTCGGCGGGCAGGTTGCGCAGATAGGCGTACCCGCGCAGCCGGAGCTTTCCGTCCTCCTCCCACCGCGCCTCCACGAGCCGTGCGACCGCCGGTACGTCGGTGCGTGCGAGCCGGGCGCTCGCGCCGGGCACGCCGGGGTGGAATGCCCGCCGCCGCCCCGGAAGCCCCTCCACCGCGAACGTCCCGACCCCGTTGGCCCGTTCGAAGGCCAGGACCGCCAGCAGCGCGTCCATCCGCCGCTCCCGCACCAGACGCCACTTGATGCGCAGCTCCACCGGCAGCGCCTCCAGCACCCCGGTCCCGGCCCGGTCCACGAACGCCCCGGCCCCCTCCAGGAACGCCGACCGGTACGCCTCGCCGCCCATCGGCAGCCCGTCCAGGAAGTACCCGAAGTCGTCGCGCAGACAGGACGCGTCGTACGCCCGCCGCTCCTGCGCGCCGCCGTGCTCGCCGAGGAACGCGCTGACCTGCTCGCACGCGTCGATCCGGTCCCGTACGCCGGTGACATCCGTACGCCGCCGGGTGATCGAACCCTCCCGCACCCGCCAGTAGTAGACGTGCTCGCGCAGGACGTCGACGGTCCCGGCGAGGTGGTGCGCCGGGATCATCACCGGCGTGTCCTCGTACAGCTTCCCTTCGGGGAACGCGAAGGCGTGCCGTTCCCAGAACGAACGCCGGAACACCTTGTTCCACGCCACCCGGTCGGCCAGCAGGCGCGGATCCCGGGTGATGTGGGTGCGGGCGCGGGTGGCGGTCAGCCAGCGGTACTGCCACGCCTGCTGCCGCCCCTGACCGGTCAGCCGCCAAACGTTGCCGGTCACCAGATCGGAGCCGGTCGACTCCAGCGAGGCCACCATCCGCTCGTACGCGTCGTGGACGACGACATCGTCGCTGTCCGCGAACGCCAGGTACGGCACGGACGGATCGGTGTGCCGGACCCCGGTGTTGCGGGCCGCGCTCAGGCCGGCGTTCGGCTGCCGGACCAGCCGGAAGCGGCCGTCCCGGGCGGCGAAGTCCTCGGCGATCGCCGCACTGCCGTCCGTCGAGCCGTCGTCGACCATCACCACCTCGATCGCGCCGAGGCTCTGTTCGGCCACCGAGCGCAGGCAGTCCTCCAGATAGTCCTCGACGTTGTGGACCGGGACGACGACGCTGAGGAGTGGCTTCATGCTCTGGTCAACAGAGGGCGGCCCCCGGGGTCACCGGCGCTGACCCGAACGGGTGAACGCGGAGAGCCCGTCCCCGGCCGCCGGGATTACGCTCGGCTGCCATGCCCCCCAGAGCCTCCGCCGCGTCCGTGAAGCGGTTCGTCCGCCGGCAGGCCATGCGGGCCGCCTACCGCACCGACCTCCGCCGCCCGCTCGACCCGAACCTCGCGGTCTACGGGGCCTACTGGAACCGCGGCGTCGCCTGCAACCCGGCCGCCATCCACGCCAAGGCCCGCCAACTCGCCCCGCACATCAAGGGCGTGTGGGCCGTCTCGTCCCGGCACCGCGACCGGATGCCGCCGGGTGTGCCGTACGTCATCGAGGGCTCGCGGCCCTACTGGCGGGCCATGGCCACCGCCACGTACCTGGTCAACAACTCCAGCTTCCCCGGCGGCTTCACCAAGCGGCCCGGCCAGCGCTACCTCCAGACCCACCACGGCACCCCGCTCAAGACGATGGGCCTGGACCAGCGTGCCTACCCCGATCTGGCACGGAAGACGGACTTCGCCAAGATCCTTGCGCACGTGGACCAGTGGGACGTCAGCCTCTCCGCCAACCCGCACAGCACCGAGGTCTGGGACCGCGTCTACCCGGGCTCGTACGCACACCTCGGCCTCGGCTACCCCCGTAACGACGTCTACTTCTCCGCCACCGCCGACGACATCGCGAAGATCCGCGCCGAACTCGGCATCAGCGCCGGCCAGATCGCCGTCCTCTACGCCCCGACCCACCGCGACTACCGCGAGGGCTTCGTCCCCGATCTCGACCCCGAGCACCTCGCCCGCGAACTCGGCCCGGAGTACGTGGTGTTGATGCGCGCGCACTACTTCTACGGGCGGTCCGCCGGAATCGGCGGCGCATCGGACGGCCGCGTCCTCGACGTCACCGCACATCCCCGCGTCGAAGAACTCTGCCTGGCCGCCGACGCGTTGATCACCGACTACTCCTCCCTGACCTTCGACTACGCCTGCCTGGACCGCCCGATCGTCGTCCACGCCCCCGACTGGGACGCCTACCGAACGGCCCGGGGCACGTACTTCGACCTGCTCTCCGGCCGGCCCGGCGACACCCCCGGCACCGTCACCACCACCCCGGAGGAGCTGGCCGAGGCGTTCCGGAGCGGCGCGTGGCGCTCGGCCGCGTCGACCGCGCTGCGCACCGCGTTCCGGGAGCGGTTCTGCCCGTACGACGACGGGCACGCGGCGGAACGGGTCGTACGGCGGTTCTTCGGCGTCCCCTTTGCCCCGCCCAGTCGTTGATTCCGACAGCTCACGCACACCGCCAGGTTGGGAGACGTCCATGCACCGGTCCGCCTACGAGCAGATGGAACTCTGCGTCCAGGAGTATCTGCCGGTCGAAGGGCCCGCGTCCGGCAACGGCACCTACCGGGTCGTCGACCTCGGCTCCCGTGTCTCCGGCAAGCAGACCCGCACCCACCGGGCGCTCCTCGCCGCCCACCCCATCGACTACTTCGGCGTCGACGTGCAGGACGGGCCCAACGTGGACGCGGTGATGAGGAAGCCGTACCGCATCCCCGCCCGCTCCAACAGCGCCGATGTCGTGCTCTCCGGGCAGGCGTTCGAGCACATTCCGTTCTTCTGGGCCTCCATGCTGGAGATCGCCCGGGTCCTGAAGCCCGGCGGCCACGCCTTCATCACCGCACCCTCGCGCGGCCATGTCCACGATGCCCAGGACTGCTGGCGCTACTACCCGGACGGGTTCCGCGCCCTTGCCGCTCACTCCCGGCTCGAACTCCGCGAGGCCTACACGGACTTCCCGCCGCAGAAGGGCATCTGGCACGACTACCGGGCGATCGACAGGAAGGCCGCCTATTGGGGCGACTCGGTCGGTGTCTTCCGCAAGCCGCAGCGCTATCCGCGGCTGACGATGTTCGCCGTACGGGAGGTGGCGGTCTGGTGGGCCAACCGGGTCGGCGGCGTCGACGCCGTCCCGCTGCCCGTGGCGCTGGACGGCCGCGCGCAGTGCGGACGCCCGAAGGCCGTCCCCGTACAGGCGCCTTCACTCGAACAGGAATCGGCCCGATCAATGACAGGTTGACGAAAAGTGACATGCGCCACAAAGCGCGCGTACTGTCCCGGTCCATGGCTTGGCGCAACGCCGTCAACGGCGTCCTTCAGCAGCTCACCGGCTACCAGCTCAGGCGCGTGACGGTGCCCGCCGCCCGCACGGCCCCGGCCGAATCCCTCGCGGCCTCGACCCCTGCTCCTGCCCCTGCCCCTGTGGCGGCGCCGGCCCCGAAGCCCACCTCGGAGAAGCCCACCGCGAAGAAGGTCGTCCCCGCCTTCCCGGAGGACTACGACGACGAGGCCAGGGACATCATCCGGGCGGTCAAGCCGTACTCGATGACCTCGCCGGAGCGGCTCAACGCCTTCATCCTCGCCACCCGGTACATCGCCCGGCACGACATCCCGGGCGCCGTCGTCGAGTGCGGTGTCTGGCGCGGCGGTTCCATGCAGGCCTGCGCCAAGACCCTGCTCTCCGTCGGCGAGACCGAGCGCGACCTGTACCTCTTCGACACGTACGAGGGCATGACCCCACCCACCGCCGAGGACCTGCGGCGCGACGGCCGCCCGGCGCAGGAGCTGCTGGACGCCCAGGGCAAGGACCGGCCGATCTGGGCGGTCGCCTCGCTGGAGGACGTACAGGCGGGGTTCGCGGACGTGCCGTACCCGAAGGAGCGCATCCATTACGTGCGGGGCCGGGTGGAGGACACCGTCCCGGAGCGGGCGCCCGAACAGATCGCCATCCTGCGGCTCGACACCGACTGGTACGCCTCCACCCGGCACGAGTTGGAGCACCTCTACTCGCGGCTGGTCAGCGGCGGTGTGCTGCTGATCGACGACTACGGCTACTGGCAGGGTTCGCGGCAGGCCGTCGACGAGTTCCTCGACAAGACCGGCGAGCGGCTGTTGCTGCTGCGCATGGACGAGGGCCGGATCGCCGTCAAGCCCTGACCCGCCGCACCTGACCCGCCGCACCTGACCCGCCGCATCTGACCCGAGCCCCGTGCCCTCGCCCGGCACGGGGCTCGATCACGTCGTGGGGCTCGACCGCCTCACGGGCGCGCCCCCGCACGCCTGAACCCGCCCTCGCCGTCACTCGAATGGCTCGCGTCGGGTGACCGGCCCCCGGTGGTGCGGGTTGTACACCGTGGCCCCCTCATACCTCTTGATGGTCATCTCCCCGATGTCGTCCGCCCGGAAGGATCGTGCGCTGCGATGGCACCCCGTCTCACCGTCGTCGTCCCCCTCTACAACGTCGAGGAGTACCTCGGTGCCTGCTTGACCTCGCTCGCCGAACAGACCATGGCGGACCTGGAGGCCGTCCTCGTCGACGACGGCTCCACGGACAACGGGCCTGCTCTGGCGGAGGAGTTCGCGGACCGGGACCCGCGCTTCCGGCTGGTCCGGCAGGAGAACGCCGGACTCGGCGCGGCCCGTAACGCCGGGGTCCGCGAGGCCGATCCGAAGGCCGAGTTCCTCACGTTCGTCGACAGCGACGACGTCGTCCCGCCCGGCGCGTACGCACGGATGCTCGCCGAACTCGACAGCTCCGGCTCCGACTTCGCCACCGGCAACGTACTGCGGCTGCGCGCGAACGGTCTGCTCGAACAGTCGCCGATGTTCCGCAAGCCGATGGAGAAGGCCCGCCGCGCCACCCATGTCACCCGGGACTGGATCCTGTTGGGCGACCGCATCGCGTGCAACAAGGTGTTCCGCCGCACCTTCTGGGACGAGCACGCCTTCGCCTTCCCGACCGGCGTGCTGTACGAGGACATCGCCGTCGTCCTGCCCGCGCACTTCCTGGCCCGCTCGGTCGACGTCGTCGAGGAGCCCGTCTACCACTGGCGCGACCGGGACGGCTCGATCACCACCCGCCGGGCCGTCCCGAAGGGCATCCGCGACCGGGTCACCGCCGTCACCACCGTCAGCACCTTCCTCGCCGGCCGGGAGGGCATGGCCGAGGCCAAGCGGCGCTACGACGCGCACGCGCTCTCCGGCGACCTGTGGCTGTTCATCGCGGCGCTGCCGGACGGCGACGAGGAGTTCCACACCGCCTTCCTCGACCACGCGGGTGCCTTCGCCGACACCGTCGATCCCGCTGTCTTCGCCGGACTGCCGCTGGACCTGCGGGTCAAGTGGCAGCTCATCCGGGAGCGCCGGACCGCCGAACTCCTCGCGCTGCTCGGCGAGGAGAAGAGCGACCGGGACGCCTTCCACGTACGCGGCCTCCTCCGCCCCCGCGCCCACCACCCCGCCGTCCGCGACCCGCTGCCCTCCGCCACCACCGCGCTCACCTCGGCCGACCTCCCCGTCCACGCCCACCTCACCGAGGCGGTGTGGCGGGACGGGCTGCTGCGGCTGACCGGGTACGCGTACGTACGGAACGCGCCGGGCGGGCCGCCGCGCCTCGGCTGGCTGCGGTCCGGGAAGCGGCTGATCCCGCTGCGGCTGCGGCCGGCCCCCGGTGACGAGGCCACCGCCCGCTCCGGACGTTCCCTGCACCGCTATGCACGGGCCGGGTTCACGGCGGTCGTCGACCCGCGCGCGATCGCCTCCAAGGCCAAGGCCGGTCGTACGACGTGGAAGCTGGAGGCCGCCCTGTTCGGCGCGGGCCGCCTCCGCCGGGGCCCGATGCGGCTCACCGGCACCCCGGCCCCGCCCGCCGTCCTGTACACCGACGAGCGGACCCGGGTCGTCCCCGTCCTCGCCGGCAACAAGCTGGAGCTGCGCACCGAACGGGTCGCGGCCGTCCTGACCGGCCACTCGGCGGCCGACGACTCCCTCCACCTGGACGTGAAGGTTCTCGACGACGACGGGCCCGTCGCGCTGCGGCTGACCGAGTGGCGCACCAAGGAGACCCAGGAGTTCGCTCTGCGCGGTTCGCTCGGCTCCCGGTCGGCCGACATCCCGCTCAGCGCCTTCCGGGGTGTCGACGACATCTGGGGCGTACAACTGGTGGGCGGAAAAAGGCGGTTGACGGTGGCCGCCCGGACCGACGCCGAAGGTGGCCGCTATCCGCTCCCGGGCGGGCGCGAGCTGTACGTGGCGCCCAACCCGTCCGGCGACCTCGTCCTCACCGACCGGGCCGTGCAGCCCGCCGTCACCTCCGTGCAGTGGTCCAAGGACGGTGAGCTGGTCCTCGAAGGGGCCTTCCCGGAGCCGTCCGGCACCATCGGTGAGCTGGTGCTGCGGCACAGCGGCCACCATGAAGAGGCGGTTTGCGAGGTGGAGCTGGAGGTGGACGGCCGCTTCCGGGCCGTCGTCCGCCCCGCCGCCGTCGACGGGCCCGCCGGGCCGCTGCCGCTCGCCGAAGGGCGCTGGTACCTCTTCCTCCGCGAGCCGGGCGAGCGCGACCCCGACGCGTACCGGCCGCTCCGCCTGACCGCCGCGCTCCACGCCACACTGCCCCGCCAACAGGATTCAGGCGGGAGGCCTTTCACCCTCCAGCGCCGCTACCACGACCGGCTCGTCCTGGAGTCCGGCAGCGCTCTGCCGACCGCCGAGCAAGGTCCGTACGGGCAGCGGACCCAGCGCGAGCGGTACGCCGGCCTGCACACCACAGACCGGGCCCGACTGCGTCCGGCCGTCCTCTACTCCAGCTTCGACGGCCGCCAGTTCTCCGACTCGCCCCGCGCCATCCACGGCGAACTGGCATCCCGCGCACCGGACATCGAGCACCTCTGGACCGTCCGCGACCAGCAGACGGCCGTGCCCGAAGGCGTCCGCGCCGTCGCACTGCACAGCGCCGAGTGGTACGAGGCGCTCGCCCGGAGCCGCTGGATCGTCACCAACACCCACCTGCCGCAGTGGTTCGAGCGGGCCGAGGGCCAGTGCGTCGTCCAGACCTGGCACGGCACCCCGCTCAAGCGCATCGGCCGCGACCTCGCCGGCACCCCGCACGCGGACGCCGCCTACATGGCCTCCATGGAACGCCGGTCCGCCCAGTGGAGCGTGCTCGTCTCACCGAACAGCTTCTCCACGCCCGTCCTGCGCCGCGCCTTCGGCTACCAGGGCGAGGTGCTGGAGTGCGGCTACCCGCGCAACGACCTGCTGTACGCGCCCGACCGGGCGAAGGTCGCCACCGCCGTACGGGAGCGGCTCGCGATCCCCGAGGGCCGGCGGGTCGTCCTGTACGCCCCGACCTGGCGCGAGGACCGGCCGCGACGGGCCGGGAGGTACGATGCGGGCCACCAACTCGACCTGGACCAGGCCCGCGAGGCGCTCGACGGCGACCATGTCCTCCTGGTCCGCCGCCACTACCTCGTCGGCGGCAGCGTCCCGGACACCGACACCGTCCGGGACGTCTCGCGCCACCCGGACGTCGCCGAACTCCTGCTGATCAGCGATGTGCTGGTCACCGACTACTCCTCGATCATGTTCGACTTCGCGCAGACCGGCCGCCCGATGCTCTTCCACACCTACGACCTGGCCCACTACCGCGACACCCTGCGCGGCTTCTGCTTCGACTTCGAGCGCCGGGCCCCCGGGCCCCTGATCCCTGACTCCGCCGGCATCGTGGCCGCCTTGCGCGACCCGGAGGCCGCCGTCGCCGGGCACCGGGAGGCGTACGAGCGGTTCCGGGAGGCGTTCTGCGATCTCGACGACGGGAGCGCGGCCGCTCAGGTCGTCGACCGGATGCTCAAGGACGGCTACGGGACCGAGGACGGCTCCGGGACCGAGAACGGCCAGGGGAATGGGAACGGCTCCGGGACCGAGAACGGCTCCATGGCTAAGGAGGCGCAGGCATGACCGACTTCAGCTGTGTGATCACCGCAGGCGAGGCCGCCGGGGACGCCGCCGACGCCCTGCGCGCCTCCGTCGACTCCGTCCTCGGCCAGTCGCTGCACGCCTCCGAGGCCCTCGTCGTCCTCGCCTCCGCCGCCGACGCGCCCACCCGCACGGCCGCCCGCGCCCTGGCCGACCGCGCCCCCGACCGGGTCCGCCTGATCCACGCCGACCCGGCCGTCCGCACCACCGGCGCCCTGCGCAACGCGGGCCTGGACGCCGCGGCCGGCCGGTACGTCCTGGTCCTCGCGCCCGGTGAACGCCTCCACCGCCACGGCTGCCGCAACCTCTGGCAGGCGGGCGAACGCAGCCGCGCCGACCTGGTGGCCGGGCGGTGGAGCCGGACCGTGGCGGAGAGCGGCAAGGAGCAGGAGCCGCCGTGGCAGGACGAGCTGTACGCCCGCTCACGTACCGTCGCCCGGTTCGACGAGGCATCCCAACTCGTCGTCCGGGACGCCCTGGTGACCGGATTCTGTCTGCGGCGGGAGGCGGCCCGGCGCCACGGGCTGCGGTACGAGGAGGACCTGGCGCACGGCGAGATCCTGTTCGGCCCGCTCGCCGCGGTGGCCGTCGGCCGCATCGCACTGGTCCGGCGGCTCATCGTGACCGGCCGGGCCGTACCCGACCGGCCCCGCGACCTCACCGCCCTGGTCGCCGCCCACCGCCGGGTCGCCTCCACCCTGGACGCCCTCGGGCTGCCCGCACTGAGCGAAGAGCGCGAGCGGGCCTTCGTACGCGACCATCTGGTGCCGCTGGCCCGCTCCTTCCCGCGCCTGCCCGCCGCCCGCCGGACCCGGACCGCCGCCACGGCCGCCCGCGTCCTGACCGTCCCCGTACCGCAGGAGCTGCCGCCGCTGGAGCGGGTCGCGGTCACGCTGCTGGCGCGCGGGGACGCGGAGGGCGTGGTGGCGGCGGCGTACGCGCTGAGCCGGCCCGCCACCGTCTGCGCACCGGTCACCACCGGTGCGGACGGGCGGGTGGAGTGGGACGAGCACTGTCCGGTCGACGTCACCGAACTCGGCCACCAGTACCGGGTGTTCGGCGAGGCCCGGCTGATGAACCGGCTCACCCGCTGCACCGCCGAGCAGGGCCGGCTGCTGCTGGAAGGCCACCTCGTGCTGCCGCCGCACACCGCACCCGACGGCCCGTTCACCGCCACGCTGGAGTTCCGGGCGCGCGGAGGGGCGCACGCCGTCGCGTTTCCGGTGGCGGACGTCCGCCGCGACGGGAACGGGATCACGTGGGGGGCGTGCGCGGATGTCACCCGCCTCCTGCGCCCTGTCGGAGTCCGCGACACTGCCTGGGACGCGCGGCTGATCGTGGAGGCGGGAGGAGTGCGGTCCGTCAGCGATCTGTTCGGGCCGCAGGACCTGGTGGAAAGGCCGGTCCGGTTTGCCGCCCGGCCCCGGCTCGGGCAGCTCGCCGGAGACACCTGGGAGCCCTACATCACCCTCAAGGACCACCTGGCCCTCCGCCTCACCGCCCGCCGCCGCCCGGCCCGCACCACCCGCCGCCTGGTCCGGTACGCCACCCACTTCCGCCCGGCCCGCAAGGCCAGGCTCCTCGCCCGAGCCCTGCGCAAGCGCGTCGACCGCTACCACTCCCGGCCCTTCAAGGCGGCCGCCTACAACACCTGGCTCACCCGGCTCCCCGTGCGCAAGGGCTCCGTCGTCTTCGAGAGCCACATGGGCCGCTGCTACGGCGACAGCCCGCGCGCCCTCCACGAGGAGATCCGCCGCCAGGGCCTGAAGCTCCACGCCACCTGGTCCTACGACACCTCACCGGCCGGCTTCCCGGCCGACGCCCGCCGTGTACGCCGCTGGTCCTGGCGCTACCTCTGGGCGCTGGCCCGCGCGGAGTACTGGGTCGACAACCAGGGCTTCCCCCAGCACCTCCGCAAGCCCGCCCGCACCACCTACCTCCAGACCTGGCACGGCTCCGCGTACAAGAGGATGGGCTTCGACGAGACCCGCGTACGGCTGCAGAACGCACCCCAGCGCGAACGCCTCCAGCAGGCCGTCCACCGCTTCGACCACTTCCTCGTCCGCTCCGAGCACGACGTGGCCACCCTCGCCCGCGCCTACCGCCTCCCGGAGGAACGGCTGCTGCGCACCGGCTACCCGCGCAACGACGCGCTGATCGCCGAGCGCGTCCGGGCCGAGACCGAGGGCCGGCTGCCGCGCCCACCGCTGGCCGGGGCGCTGGGGATCGACGACCACAAGAAGGTGGTCCTGTACGCGCCGACGTTCCGGGGTGGGCCGGGAGCGGGCGGGAAGCGGGCCAGGCGCCGACTGCTGCTGGACGTGCGGGAGTTCGCGGAGCGGTTCGGGGACACGTACACGCTCCTCGTCCGCGCGCACTACCTGGAGTCCGCCCGGCTCCCGGTCTGCTCGCCCGGCACGGTGATCGACGTCTCGCGCCACCACGACGTCAGCGAACTCCTCGCGCTGGCCGACGTCCTGGTCACCGACTACTCGTCGATCATGTTCGACTTCGCGCTGCTGGACCGGCCCGTCCTCCTGTACGCCCCCGACCTCGACGCGTACGCCGCCGATCGCGGCAGCTACTTCGACCTGCGGGAGAAGGCGCCGGGCCCGGTGACCGCCACGCAGGAGGAACTCTTCACCGAACTGGCCGAGCTGAAGCTGTCCGACATCCGTTACGCGCCCCGACGCGCGGCGTTCGCAGCGGAGTTCGGCGGCTACGACCGCGGGGACGCGGCCCGTCGTACCGTCGCCGCCGTGTTCGGCCCGCAGAGCGCCCACCGCACCACCGACCACCAGCAGGGGGCCGGCCGATGAGCCGTGACATCTTCATCGTCTCCAACAGCACCGACGAACTCGGCGGTGTCACCGCCTGGACGCACCAGACCGCCCGCCTCTTCACCGAGCACGGCCACCGCGTCCACACCATCGGCATCCACGCCTCCGACCGCAAGATGGCCCTGCCCGCCGACCCCGCGCACCCCGTCACCGCCCTCTATCCCGCCCACCCGCCGACCCCCTGGACTCCTCACGGCCTCCGGGACCGCTTCCGCGTCCCGGCCCGGCGCCGGGAGGCGGCCCGGGTCGTCGAGAAGCGGCGGGCGGTCGCGCGGCTCTCCGAACTCTTCGCCGCCGCCCGGCCCGGCGCGGTCGTCGTGGTCACGCAGGTCTGGGCGATGGAGTGGGTCGGTGAGGCGGACACCAGCGGGTTGCGGACCATCGGAATGAGCCACGAGTCCTACGACTACTCGCGCGCGAGCCACCGCTACCGCTGGATCATGAACCACTACAAGGACATCGACCACTGGCTCGTCCTCACCGAGGAGGACGCCGACCGGTGGGCGGGCGACGGCATGAACAACGTCGGCTTCCTCCCGAACGCGCTGGCCCGCCTGCCGCACGTGCCGTCGCCGCGCACCGCGAAGACCGTCGCCAGCATCGGCCGCCTCAGCGACCAGAAAGGCATCGACCTCCTGCTCGACACGTGGGCCCTGGTGGCCCCGCAGCGCCCGGACTGGCGGCTGCGCGTGTACGGGACGGGCGAGGACGAGGCCGCGCTGAGGGAGCGGTGCACGGGCCTCGGCCTCGACGGGTCCGTGGAGTGGAGGGGCCGGACCGACGACGTGGAGGCGGCTCTCGCGGAGGCCTCCGTCTTCGTCCAGTCCTCCCGGGGCGAGGGCTTTCCGCTGGCGCTCCTGGAGGCGATGGCCAGCGGTGTGCCGTGCGCCGCGTTCGACTGCGCGCCCGGGGTCCGCGAGATCGTCCGGGACGGCGAGGACGGGCTCCTCGCTCCCGCCGGGGACGTCGCCGCCCTCGCCGACCGGCTGCTCCGGCTGACCGGCAACCCGCGGCTGCGCGACGCGCTAGGGAGCCGGGCGCGCAGCGGCGCCCAGCGGTTCTCCGAACCGGAGGTGGGACGGCGCTGGGAGGAGCTGTTCGCGTTCCTGGAGCGGTGAGCCGGGCCTGGCGGGGTGCTTCACGGGCCGCGTCCCGGCCCGGCTCAGCCCCGGGACACCTGCGCGCCCGCCGGGTTCTGCTGCGCCGGGAGAACCGCCCGGCGGGCCGCCGGCGGGACGGGCAGCGGCAGTCCGTCCGTCTCGCCGAGGAAGACCCGCCGCACCACGCGCTCGGCCGCGTTCCCGTCGTCGTACGGACAGAACCGGGCCCGGAACGCGGCGCGCAGCTGCGCCGAGCGTGAACCCCGCCAGTGGTCCGTGGCGAAGATGTCGAACAGTTCGTCCTGGCCGCGCGCGACGACGCCGGGCGGGAACGCCGTGATGTCGAAGTAGGTTCCCCGGGCGGCCTCGTACGCCTCGATGTCCTCCAGATGCAGGACGACCGGGCGGTCCAGGTTGACGTAGTCGAACATCAGCGACGCGTAGTCCGTGATCAGCGCGTCCGAGGCGAGCGCCAGCGTCTCCGGGCAGGGGTGGCCGGTGACGTCGATGATCCGGGGGTGGGGCGTACGCGGACGACCGCTGCCGGGAGCGAGGTCCAGGATCACGAACTGCGGGCCCAGCACCCGGATCAGCCGCTCCAGGTCCAGGCCGGGCCGCTGGGCGCGGCGGTAGTCGCGGTGGGCCGGGGCGTACAGGAGGGCCGTGGCGCCGGCCGGGACGGCGAGCGTCTCGCGGAGGCGGGCCACGTCGGCGGGGCCGGTGCGGTGGTGGACGTCGTTGCGCGGGGAGCCGTATTCGAGCGTCGTGTACCCGGACGGGTAGGCCCGCTCCCGTACGAGGGTGGAGTGCGGGTTGGCGGAGAGCGCGAAGTCCCAGCGGTCGACGTCGCGCAGCAGCTGCTCGAAGTCGGTGGACCGGGCGGCGGCGGGCCGGTCCAGGAGATCGGTGCCGACGGTCGTGAGCGGGGTGCCGCGGTGGGTCTGGAGGAGGAGCTGGCCGCGCCGCTTCACCAGCCGCGGGTCGAAGGCGCCGTCGTTCACGAGGTACGTGGAGCGGGCGAGGGCACTCCAGTAGGCGAAGGAGCCCGGCGCCGGTGTGCGGGTGGCGGGCGGCACGGTGTGGGCGTGCAGCGGGCGGCAGATCCACGCGGTCCGCAGGCCCGGGACCAGTTCGCGCGCCTTCGCCTCGATCGCGGCCGGCTCGCCCGCGTACGGCCCCTCGCCGCCGGTGGCGAAGACCGCGTCCCGGGGCCGCAGGGGCAGTTGGCGCTGGAGGCGGTAGTGCGCCCGGAGCGCCGCGCCCCGGACCGCCCCGCGCAGGCCGGCCGCGCTCCGCCGCAGCCCCTCGCCGATCCGCCGGCTCGCGGCCAGGGCCCGGTAGGTGCGGCGCGCGCCGAGCCGGACCAGGCCGTGGCGGAGCCGGGCGCGGCGGGGGACCGGGGCGCCGGGGGTGGCGTGGCGGCGGCAGGAGGCGGTGGCCCGGCGGAAGAAGGCGGCGCGGCTGGGGTGCGGGAGACGGTCCCGGGAGGCGTACACGGCGCAGAAGTGGTCGACCATCCGGCGGAACAACACCGGCCGCCAGGGGGCCAGTTCGGGCCGCGCGTCGAGGAACGCGAAGACCCGGTCGTACTGGTCGAAGATGTCGAAGTGCTTCTCGCTGGTGGTGGAGAGGATGTTGCCGCGCCGCCGCTGCCGGTAGGAGACGCAGACCGCGTCCAGGACCGCGATCGACCCGGCGGACATCAGCACCGGATAGGTCCACGGGGTGTCCTCGTAGTAGCCGGGCGGGAAGGTGAATGCTTCCGCCTCGACGAACGCACGGCGGTACGCCTTGTTCCAGACGACCATGAGGAGCTGGAGCAGCTCTGGACGGTCGGCCAGCCGGAAGGAGGCCGGGCCGTGCTCCGCGAGCCGGTCCGCGAGGACGTTGCGTACGCTCCGGCCCGACCAGTACGTCCGCGTGTAGTCGTACATCAGGACGTCCGGGTCGCCGGTCGTGCCGAGCCGGTCCGCGATGGTCTGGAGCGCGTCGGGCAGGAGGGTGTCGTCGCCGTCCAGGAAGATCAGGTAGTCGCCGGTGGCCCGCTCCATCCCGGCGTTGCGGGCCGGTCCGAGGCCGGCGTTGCGGGGGAGGTGGAGAGCGGTGACGCGGGGGTCCCGGCGGGCGTACTCGTCGGCGATCGGGCCGCAGGTGTCCGGGGAGCAGTCGTCGACCACGACGACCTCGAAGTCCTTGAAGGACTGGCTCAGCACGGAGTCCAGACACGCGTGCAGATACGCCTGGACCCGGAATGCGGGCACGATGACGGAGAACCGGGGCACTACACATCCATGGGTCGTTCGCGGGAACCAGGTGGCCCGCAAACGTCGGATGGAATGACAGGGTTACGCCGGGCGTGGCATTCGGGCGATGTGCGCGCCGAAGCGGCCCGGTTCCGGGGAACCGGGCCGCTCCGGGTTGACGTACGGCTGTACGTGAGGGCGTTGCCCCAGGTGTTGCTTGCTGCGGGTGTTACTTGACCGCACCCGCCATGACGCCGGACACGAACTGCCGCTGGAAGGCGAAGAACACCACCAGCGGGATGATCATCGATACGAAGGCGCCGGGCGCCAGGACGTCGATGTTGTTGCCGAACTGGCGTACCTGCTGCTGGAGCGCCACGGTGATCGGCGGCGAGTCGGAACCCGCGAAGATCAGCGCCACCAGCATGTCGTTCCACACCCACAGGAACTGGAAGATCCCGAGCGAGGCGATCGCCGGACCGCCGAGCGGCATCACGACCCGGGTGAAGAGACGGATCTCGCCGGCTCCGTCCAGCCGTGCGGCCTCCAGCAGTTCGCGCGGGATCTCCGCGAAGAAGTTCCGCAGCAGGAAGATCGCGAAGGGCAGCCCGAAGGCCGTGTGGAAGAGGACCACCCCGAGCGTCGTCTCGAAGATCCCGATGGTGCCGAAGAGTTCGGAGACCGGGATCAGCGCGACCTGTACGGGGACCACCAGCAGGCCGACCACCAGCAGGAACCACCAGTCGCGGCCGGGAAAGTCCATCCACGCGAAGGCGTACCCGGCGAGCGAGCCGATCACCACCACCAGGACGGTGGACGGCACGGTGATCATGATGGTGGAGACGAGCGAGCCGGTGATCGTCGAATTGTCCAGCAGGCGCTGGTAGTTGTCGAAGGTCAGCTCGGACGGGGCGGTGAAGATCTTCCACCAGCCGGTGGCCGCGATGTCCTCGGGCCCGCGGAGCGAGGAGAGGAACAGGCCGATGGTCGGCATGATCCAGAACAGCGCGACGAGGATCAGGAAGACCCGCATCACCCCGCCGCCGAGACGCGCGGCGATCCGGGCGCCGAGTGACTGCCTGGCTTTGAGTTCGGTCGGTGTGCTCATCGCTGCGCCTCCTTCCGCATACGCCGGATGTTGAACAACATCACCGGCAGCACCAGCAGCAGCAGAAGCACCGCGATCGCGCTGCCGATGCCCAGATCGGCGTCCGTGCCGAACGAGGAGCGGTACAGCTGGAGCGCCAGGACGTTCGCGTCGTCCTGGCTGGAGCCCGGCGCGATGATGAAGACCAGGTCGAAGACCTTCAGTACGTTGATCATCAGCGTCACCAGCACCACCGCCAGGACCGGCGCCAGCATCGGCACGGTGATCCGGCGGAACACCTGCCACTCGTTGGCGCCGTCCACCCGGGCCGCCTCCAGGAGCTCGCGCGGCAGACCGGCCAGCCCGGCGGCGATCAGCACCATCGCGAACCCGGCCCACATCCACACGTAACTGCCGATGATCCCGGGTGTCACGAGCGACGGGCCGAGCCAGTCGACGCCGTTGTAGGGCTCGCGGAAGTTGTCGGCGGGCAGGCGGAGTTGGGCTCCGTCCGCCGAGGCGGGGAGCGTGAACACGCCGTCGGCGCCGGCGGTCGCGGTGGCGATCACCTTGCCGTCCTTGACCGCCTCCACCTTGAGGCCCTTCAGGCCCAGCTCCTCCGGGTCGACGACATTGGGCTTTCCGCCGCCGCCCCGGGTGAAGTCCAGCCAGGCCGTACCGGTGATCCGGTCGCCGTCCGCCGCCGGGTCCGCCTGCGCCGGGCGGGCGTCGCCGGGCATCTTGGCCGGGGCCACGCCGACCAGCGGCACCCGGACCGGCTGCCCGGCCCGTACCGGCTCCTTGGAGACGTACGACCCGCCCTCACCCTTCTCCAGCGGATGGACCGGCAACGGTTTCGCCTTCGGGAAGCCCGCCGACTCGTTGAACGTGTCGTGCACGCTCACCGCGACCGCGTTGGCCACCCCGCGCTCGGGCGCCTGGTCGTAGACGAGCCGGAAGATGATGCCCGCCGCCAGCATCGAGATCGCCATCGGCATGAAGACGATCAGCTTGAACGCCGTACCCCAGCGGATGCGTTCGGTCAGCACCGCGAAGATCAGGCCCAGCGCGGTGGCGACGGTCGGCGCGAACACCACCCAGATCGCGTTGTTCTTCACCGCGGTGAGGATCGTGTCGTCGGTGAAGAGCGCCGTGTAGTTGTCGAACCCGGCGAAGCCGGTACCGGCCTGGTCGAAGAACGACCGGTAGACGGAGTAGCCGATCGGATAGACCACCAGCGCGCCGAGCAGCACCAGCGCGGGCAGCAGGAACGCCGCCGCGATGAGGCGTCGGGTCCCGGTCACGCTCCTGTTCTTCGTCGGCGTCGGAGGATCCGTGTCTGCGGAGGCGGAGGGCGCCGGTCCGGCGCCCTCCGCGTTCGTGGTGGCCACCGCGTCAGCTCTTGTACGCCTTGGCCGCTTCGGACTCCAGTTTCTGCTGGGCCCCCGCGATGTCCTTCGGATTCTTCAGGAAGTCCTGGAGGATCTTCCACTCGCCCTTCCCGGGCGTCCCGCCGAACGACTGCGGGGCCTGGTCGGACATGTCGAAGCGGACGTCGTCCCCGGCCGCGACGAGCGCCTCGGCCATCGTGCGCTGCACGTCGTTGGGGTACGCGGCCACGTCCAGGGTCTTGTTCGGCGAGATGAACCCGCCTGCCTCCGCCCAGATCTTCGCCGCGTCCGCCGAGGCCAGCCAGGTCAGCAGCGCCTGCGCGCCCTTGCTGTCCTTCAGCGCCACGGCGGCGTCGCCACCGGTCACCACCGGGGAGTCCGCGCCGACCGCCGGGAACGGGAAGACCTTGGCGTCCGTACCGATCTTCGCCTCTGTCTGCGCGATGTTGATGGAGACGAAGTCGCCCTCGAAGACCATGGCGCCCTTGGGCTGGTCGCCGCCGGTGAACGTCTGGGTCACCGAGGCCGGGAACTCCGTCTGGAGCGCGCCGTCCGCGCCGCCCGCGATCAGCTCCGGCTTGCCGAACAGTTCGGCGAGCGTGGTCAGCGCGTCCTTGACGGACGGATCGGTCCACGGGATCTCGTGTTTGGCCAGCTGGTCGTACTTCTCCGGGCCCGCCTGCGAGAGGTAGACGTTCTCGAACCAGTCGGTGAGCGTCCAGCCGTCGGCGCCCGCCACGGAGACCGGGGTGACGCCGGAGGCGGAGATGGTCTCCGCGGTGGTGATGAAGTCCTTCCAGGTCTTCGGCTCGGTCGCGCCCGCGTTGTCGAAGGCCGCCGCGTTGTACCAGATCAGGGACTTGTTGGCGGCCTTGAAGTACACGCCGTACTGGGTGCCGTCCACCGCCCCCAGGTCCTGCCACACCTTGGCGTAGTTCTTCGTCAGCTGGGCCTTCGCCTCCGCACCGACCGGCTTGGCCCACTTCTTGGCCACCGCCTGCTGGATCGCGCCGACCTGCGGGATCATCGCGACGTCCGGGGGCTGACCGCCCGCGATCTTCGTACCGAGGAAGTTCACGATCGGGTCCTGGGCCGGGACGAAGGTGACCTTCGCGCCCGTACGCTTCTCGAACTCGCCCAGCACCTTGGTGAAGTTGGCCTGCTCGGGTCCGGTCCAGACCGCAGCGACGGAGATGTTCTCGCCGTCCAGCTTCGGCAGGGTGACGGTGGGGGCGCTGTCGGTGCCCTGGTCCGTCCCGCCGCCCGACTTCTTCGGCTCGCCGCCGTCCCCGCAGCCGGTCAGCGCCAGCGCGCCGACCGCCGTGAAGACGAGAGCGGCCCTGCGTATGGAAAGGGTTGTCCGCATTCCTGCCCCGTCTCTTGCGTACGCGCCCGACCTCGCTGTCGTCGCCCGGGCTGCGTCGTCCGTGCGCACAGTCCTACGCCCGGCGCACGGGCCCCGCAATACCGCCGTCCGGCCCAACACGGTGATCGTGATCGCCTCGTGACGTGGCGTCAGCGGATGTGCGCGGATGTGGCGGAATGAGGTGAGGGCCGGGCGGGCAGGGGCAGGGGAAACGGGGTTTCAGTGGCAGGCCGGCCTCACGTCGTCACCTCGGGAACGGGATCAGGAGCTTGTCGGGCGCGTGGTCCCACGTCGGGAACGGCATCAGGCTCGCGGCCTCACGTTGGGAACGGGATCAACGGAGGCAGGCGCTCGGCGTTGACCGAGCGGGCCGCGCGTTCCAGGGCGCTGGCGAGCAAGGCCAGGTCCGTAGGGCCGTTGCCCAGCTCACGGACCGGGCGGCGGGTCGGCGGATCGCCCATCCGCTCCCATTCCAGCGGTACGACGGTGGGCCGCAGGGTCGCCGTACGCGGAATGCGGCCCGTGACCCGGCCGCCCTGGAACGGCGTCACCCGGCCGTCCGGATGGCCCAACCGGCCCCGGCCCGGCGCCGGTTCGTCCGGAGAGGGCGGCAGGACCGGCGCGTCCAGCACGATGCGCAGCCTCGCCCCCCGGGCCAGCTCGGTGTCCTCCGTGCGGTCCGGGCGCGCCGAGGTGGCGACCAGGTGCACCCCGAGCCGGCCGCCGTCCCGGGCCACCGCCTCCAGCGCCCGCACCACGGAACCGGCGGCGGGCCGGCCGGGGCTGCCGAGCCCCGGAGCGACCAGTGCGTCGAAGTCGTCGGCCAGCACGACCAGGCGCGGCAGCGGTGAGGGGCCCGGGTCCGACGCCCGCGGCGCGACCTGGCGCAGCCGCAGCGTGCCGCTGGCCGGGGACTCCAGGTCGCCCCGGTGCTCGGCACCGCTCGGCGGACGCTGGCCCACGACCCGCCGGGACTCCTCCTGCTGCTGGGCCGCCTCCGCGTGCCAGGCGGCGAAGTCCAGCGGGCCGAGCAGCTCGGCGCGGCGCTTCAGCTCGCCGCCGAGGGCCTGCGCGAACTCCCGCATCCGGACCGGGTCGGAGGCGACGAGATGGGTGAAGACGTGCGGCAACTCCGTACAGGGGAGCAGTCCCGGTGCGGAGCTGTCGCGCTCCTCGGGCTTCCCGCCGGCGCCGTCGACGAGCAGGATGCCGAGCCGGTCGGGCCGGGCGGAGGAGGCGAGCGAGGCGGCGATGGCCCGCAGCAGTTCGGTACGCCCGCTGCCGGCGGGCCCTTCGATGAGGAGGTGCGGGCCCTCGTCGGCGAGATCGACGCTGAGCGCACCCCGGGGCCCGGCCCCGAGCACGAGCACGGGCCGGCCGGCCTGCGCGGTGTGGCCGGGCCGCCCGTGGGCCTCGCCGCCTTGCGGGCCGACCCGGTGGGCGGCGCGTGAGGGGTGCGGCGTGTGGCCGGAGTCCCGGTGCTCGGCGGAGGGGTACGGCGTGCGGCCGGGGTCCTGGGTCGAAGCGCCCGGGTGCGGCGTGCGGCCGGAGCCCCTGGCTTCGCCCGACGGGTACGGCGTACGGCTGGAGTCCCGGCCGTCCGGATACAGGGTGCGGCTGGAGTCCCGGCTGTCGGCTGCCGGGTACGGCGTGCGGCCGGGGTCCTGGGTCGAAGCGCCCGGGTACGGCGTACGCCCCGAGTCCCTTCCCTCGCCGGCCGGCGGATACGGCGTACGGGTCGAGTCCCGGTCGCCCGGTGACGCCGTGCGCTGGGGGCCCACGCGCGGGCCCGCGCTCAAGGTGCGGCCCGAGCCGGGGGTCTCCAGGTCTGTCCGGGGCGGGGGCGCGGCTGCGGCCCGGGGGAGCGAGGCGCCCGGTTGGTCCTCCGCCGTGGAGGCCCAGCGGGCCATCAGTGACGCCGGGGTCGCGCGGGCCAGGCCCAGCTCGTCCAGCAGGCGGGCCGAGGCCGGCAGCGCCGCCGTCGTCGGGCGGCCCGCCAGTGCGGCCGAGCCCTCGTCCCGCAGCGGGGCCAGCGCCCGGCCGAACCGCTCGGCCCAGGCCGCCGACACCGCGTCCACCGCCGCCACCGTGCCGTGACCGGCCGCCTGACCGCCCGCCGTCCGCAGCAGGCGCAACGCCGTCGCCACATCGCCGCTCAGCATCGCGACCGCCCCGCACTCGCGGAAGGCGATCGAGACCCGGCACGCGGCGTCGTACGTCGCGGCCACCGGCGAGGTCGGCGAGGCCGCCGGGGTCTCGGCCAGGCAGATCAGGTGGATACCCGCCGCCGCCCCCGCACCGGCCAGCCGGGCCGTCGCCTCGCGCAGCGCCGCCGTACCGGGGTCGCCGTCCACGACGACCACCGTGTGCGGGCCCTTGTGCGCGCGGGCCGCGTCGGCCACCTCCGTACGGTCCAGGTTCGGCCAGCCGGGGCCGAGCGGGCCCTCGTCCAGGCGGCGGACCAGCTCGGCCGTCCGGGCGGCCGCCTGCTCACGGTCGTACGCGAGGAGGAGCCGGCAGTCCTGCCCGTGCATCGGGCGCAGATGCGGCAGCCAGCCCAGCCAGGACCACTCGCGCCGCCGCTCCTCCAGCGAGCGGGCGCGGTCCGTGGAGATGAGCACGATCTCCAGGTCGAACGGCGAGTGCAGCGCGGCGAGCTGCGCCACCGTGGCGCGGGCCAGCCCCGCCAGCCGGGCCCGCGGCCCGGCCAGGCCCAGCGAACCGGCCTCGCGCAGCCCCACCGTCACCGGCACCGATTCCACATCGGCCCGGTCGGTCGTCCCGAGCCGCACCACCAGCGCCTCCGGATGCCCGTCGTGCCGCTCCCACAGCCGGGGCCCCGGGCCCAGCGCGGTCAGCAGCACCGCCGCCGGATCCGGCCAGGTGCCCTCGGGCGCGGACGGTACGGCGGAGAACGGAGAGAGCGGTGAAGTGGGGGAGGCGAGATGCGCGTGCCCGAAGTCGCCTGCCGAGCCGTGGGAGCCGCCGGAACCGGAGTCGCCTGCCGAACCGGCCGAACCGGAGGAGCCGTACGACGATGGGCCCGGGGCCTCCGGATGGTGTCCGGACGAGGCGCTCCCCGCCTCCTGCCACGCCTCCCGGCCCGGCCGCTCCGCGCCCGGGGCCTGCTCGCCCCTGCCCCCGCCGCCCTTCAGCCGCCGCGCCCAGGCGCCTATGCCGCCGCGCCGAGGCGCCTCGCCGCCACCGAACGGCTCCCGGACGCCGTGGGTGCCCCGGTGCGCGGCCGCCTCCGGCCCGCCCTGACCGGACCCGGCCTCCTGAGCCTCGTACGCCGCCGGCTCGGGGCGGGATGCGTACGAGGCCGCGGGCCCGTCGCCGTACGCGTGAGCGGTGGCGGCGGAGACGGGGGTCCGGCCCGGCGCGTACGCCTCCACCTCGGCGCGGCTCACCCGCAGGTGGCCCTCGCCGTCCGGGGCCGTCGGCAGCTTCACCGTACGCGCGCCCGCCGTGAGCCGCAGGGCCGATTCGCCGAGCCGCAGCAGGGCGCCGGACGGGAACGGGACGGGCCGGTCGCGGACCTCCGTACCGTCCAGAGAGGTGCCGTTGGTCGAGCCGAGGTCGGCGACCGCGACCCGGCCGTCCTCGGAGACCGTCACCGCGCAGTGCAGCCGGGACACGTCCGGATCGTCCAGCGGGACGTCGGCCTCCGCGGAGCGGCCGATCCGGATCCGGCCGCCGTGCAGCAGATGGACCCCGCCCGCGTCCGGCCCGGCGACCACATGGAGCTGGGCCGGAGCGGTGTCGTCCGTCGCCTCGTCCTCGCCGGGGACCTGGAGCGAGAGCACCGCGCCGTCCACCAGCGGCGGCTCACCCAGGGCGATGCGGTGGGCGTCCAGCCGCTCCCGCCCGGCGAAGAGCACCACGGCCCCGCCGCCCTGGGACCCCTCGGGCCCACAGACGGCCTGGGCCAGGCCGGAGGCGACCGCGGCCAGCGCCGTCCCGGCGGGGGCGGTGACGAGCACGTCGCAGGCGCGCGCCGGGGTCTGGCCGCTGCGCGGCGCGAGGACGGTCAGCCGGATCTGCATCGCCGTCGGCGGTCCCTTCTGCGCGGGGTGCCCGGCAGGGGAAACGCCCTGTGATTCCCCCTGCCCGGCACGGACAGGTCGTCCGTACAGGTCGTCACGGACCCCGGGCTCCCGACCCGTCAGATCCGTCCTTGGAGGCATCCTCGCACCTGCCACTGACAACACGCCCGGCGGTCACCTTTAAATGATCTTGAATGGTCGGCTGTGGGCGCAAAAGTGCCTGCTTGCGTCCTGTTCCCGCCACTCGGACCCTGGTGGCGGGGGCTACCTGCCGCAATCCGCGCAGGCGTACGGAACTGCTGTTCGGGCATTCGGATGTCCGAGCGTCAACCGCGTGCGGCAACCATCTGTCCGGTGTGCGCGTCTTCCCCCGAAACGCGATCCCCCGGCCTCTTGTCCGGCGGCATTAGAGTGGCCCGGAACATGGGCCGGAGCGTCGGCCCGGAGCATCCGGGTGGGCCCGGGGGACCGCAAGCACCACGATCAGCAGGGAGTGCAAGACGTGCGGCCTGTAGGCAGCAAGTACCTCCTGGAGGAGCCGCTCGGACGCGGGGCCACGGGCACCGTCTGGCGAGCCCGCCAGCGGGAGACCGCGGGCGCCGAGGCGGCCGTCGCCGGGCAGCCCGGCGAGACCGTGGCGATCAAGGTCCTCAAGGAGGAGCTGGCCAACGACGCGGACGTCGTGATGCGGTTCCTGCGGGAGCGCTCGGTCCTCCTGAGGCTCACGCACCCGAACATCGTGCGCACCCGCGACCTGGTCGTCGAAGGCGATCTGCTCGCGCTGGTGATGGACCTGATCGACGGTCCCGACCTCCACCGCTACCTCCGCGCCAACGGCCCGCTCACGCCGGTCGCCGCGTCCCTGCTCACCGCGCAGATCGCCGACGCGCTCGCCGCCAGCCACGCCGACGGCGTCGTCCACCGCGACCTCAAGCCGGCCAACGTGCTGCTCGACGAGCGGAACGGCGGCATGACCCCGATGCTCACCGACTTCGGCATCGCGCGGCTCGCCGACTCCCCGGGGCTGACCCGGACGCACGAGTTCGTCGGCACGCCCGCCTATGTGGCGCCGGAGTCCGCCGAAGGCCGCCCGCAGACCTCCGCCGTGGACATCTACGGCGCGGGCATCCTGCTGTACGAGCTGGTCACCGGCCGCCCGCCGTTCGCCGGCGGCACCGCCCTGGAGGTCCTGCACCGCCACCTCAGCGAGGAGCCCCGCCGCCCCTCCACCGTCCCCGAGCCGCTGTGGACGGTCATAGAGCGCTGCCTGAGCAAGAACCCGGACCGCCGGCCCAGCGCCGAGAACCTGGCCCGTGGCCTGCGCACGGTCGCGGCCGGCATCGGCGTCCACGCGAACTCGGCCCAGATCGCCGCCGCCGACGGGGTGGGCGCCCTGCTCGCCCCGGACCCGGCGCCGACGGCCGTCCCGGAGACCCCCGGCGCCGCGGACCCCACGCAGGTGCTGCCGAGCAACGCGGGCTCGTACGACCCGGCCGCCGCGACCAGCGTGCTCCCGCAGACCGGAGGCCCCGGCTCCCACCAGGGCCACGGCAACCAGGGCCACGCCGACCCGACCGCCGTCATGCCGCCCGTACCGCCGCTCCACCCCGACGGGCAGCAGCAGCCGGACGGCCCGCACCCCTGGCAGTCCCAGCTCCAGGCGGCCCGCGACCGCAACGACCAGACGCAGGTGCAGTACCTGGACCCGAGCCAGGACCCGCTGCGCCGCCGCCCGCAGCGCCAGGCGCCCCAGCAGCCTCCGCAGCGCCAACAGCAGCCGCAGCGCAGGCAGCAGCCCCTCCAGCAGCAGTACCCGCAGCAACAACAGCAGCAGCAGCAGCCTCAGCGCTACCAGGGCCCGCAGCAGCCCCAGCGCCAGCAGTACGCGCCTCAGCCGCAGCAGCCCCAGCAACCTCAGCGGCCCGCTCAGCGCCCGCCGCGCGAACCGCGTCCGCCGAGGCAGCGCGGCGCCAACCCGATGCGCATCCCCGGTCTCGGCTGCCTCAAGGGCTGCCTGTTCACCATCGTGCTGCTGGTCGTCGCCGGCTGGCTCATCTGGGAGCTGACCCCGCTCCAGGACTGGGTCGCCCAGGGCAAGGGCTACTGGGAGGCGATCGGTGACGCGATCAGCACGGTCACCGACTGGATCTCCAAGATCGGCGAGACCACCGGTGGCGGAGGCGCGAGCGGCGCCTGACGGCCGAGGGCGGACCTGACGGCCGAAGGCGAGCCTGGCGGCCACAGGCGGGCCCTGCACGGTCGCGGGCGAGAGGTCCCAACGCTCTCGACTCTGTCCCTTTGTCGACTTCTCCGGACCGAATCGGCCCGGAGAAGTGCAGGTTGGCGCCATCCCGGGCACGCACCACCCCGAACGCCGCGTAACTTTGTCGACCGGGGGTCCACCGCCAGCCGCTGAGGGAGCAGTCTTGGCACGGAATATCGGCAGCCGGTACACGGCCCACCAGATCCTGGGGCGCGGCAGCGCCGGCACGGTGTGGCTCGGCGACGGGCCCGAGGGGCCGGTCGCCATCAAGCTGCTCCGTGAGGACCTCGCGTCCGACCAGGAGCTCGTGGGCCGCTTCGTACAGGAGCGCACCGCCCTGCTCGGGCTCGACCACCCGCACGTGGTCGCCGTCCGGGACCTCGTGGTGGACGGCAACGACCTCGCCCTGGTCATGACCCTCGTACGCGGCACCGATCTGCGCACCCGCCTGGACCGCGAACGCCGCCTCGCGCCCGAGGCCGCCGTCGCGATCATCGCGGACGTCGCCGACGGCCTGGCCGCCGCGCACAAGGCCGGAGTGGTCCACCGGGACGTCAAGCCGGAGAACATCCTGCTCGACATGGAGGGCCCGCTCGGCCCCGGCGGCGCCCACCCGGCGCTGCTCACCGACTTCGGCGTCGCCAAGCTCATCGACACTCCGCGCCGCACCAAGGCCACCAAGATCATCGGAACGCCGGACTACCTGGCCCCGGAGATCGTCGAGGGCCTCCCGCCGCGCGCCGCCGTCGACATCTACGCGCTCGCGACCGTGCTGTACGAGCTCCTCGCCGGGTTCACGCCCTTCGGCGGCGGTCACCCGGGCGCGGTCCTGCGCCGCCACGTCACCGAGACCGTCGTCCCGCTCCCCGGCATCCCCGAGGAGCTCTGGCAGCTCCTGGTGCAGTGCCTGGCCAAGGCCCCGGCCTCCCGGCTGCGCGCCTCCGAGCTGGCCGTACGCCTCCGCGACCTCCTCCCGCTCCTCGCCGGCATCCCGCCGCTGGACGTGGACGAGCCCGGCGGCGACGAGGCGGAGCAGCGGCCGGCCGCGTACGACGAGCAGCAGTACACGCCGTCCGCCGAGGAGCCGCGCCGCCGCGGGGCCGTCCCGCTGGTGCCCGGCTCGGCCCCGGACTCCAACCGGGACACCCACACGAGCATGCGCGTCCCGGCCCCGGACGAGCTGGCCGGCGGCCCGCTCGGCACCGCCCGTGCCCCGCGCGCACCCGGAAAGCCGCGCCCCGGCTCCGCCCGTAACAAGGCGGCGGCCGTCCGCAAGCGCCGCATCACGCTCGGCGCCGCGGCCCTCCTGCTCTGCGGAGCCGTGGCGGTCGGCGGCTGGCTGGCCACCGGCGGAGGCGACGGCGACCCGGCGGGCCCGCAGGACAGCGAGAACTCGGCCCCGGCGACCCCGTAGGCCTGCCGGGTCGCGGCCGGGTTCCCGGGGGAGGGCAAGCTTCATCCGCCATGCCGTTACGCTGGACCCGTGGCAGTCGTCGATATTTCCGAAGAGCTGAAGTCCCTCTCCTCGACCATGGGGTCGATCGAGGCCGTCCTGGACCTGGATGCGCTGAGGGCGGACATCGCCGCGCTCGAGGAGCAGGCAGCGGCACCGTCCCTCTGGGACGACCCGGACGCGGCCCAGAAGATCACCAGCAAGCTTTCGCACCTCCAGGCCGAGGTCCGCAAGGCCGAGACCCTGCGCGGCCGCATCGACGACCTCGGAGTCCTCTTCGAGCTCGCCGAGGACGAGGGCGACGCAGAGGCGCTCGCCGAGGCCGAGGCCGAGCTGGAGTCCGTGCGCAAGGCGCTGGACGAGATGGAGGTCCGCACCCTCCTGTCCGGCGAGTACGACGCGCGTGAGGCGCTGGTGACCGTCCGCGCCGAGGCCGGTGGCGTGGACGCCGCCGACTTCGCCGAGAAGCTCCAGCGCATGTACCTCCGCTGGGCCGAGCGGCACAACTACAAGACCGAGGTCTACGAGACGGCGTACGCGGAAGAGGCCGGCATCAAGTCGACCACCTTCTCCGTCCAGGTCCCGTACGCCTACGGCACACTCTCCGTCGAGCAGGGCACGCACCGCCTGGTCCGGATCTCGCCCTTCGACAACCAGGGCCGCCGCCAGACGTCCTTCGCGGGCGTCGAGGTGCTCCCGGTCGTCGAGCAGACCGACCACATCGAGATCGACGAGTCCGAGCTGCGCATCGACGTGTACCGCTCCTCGGGCCCCGGCGGACAGGGCGTCAACACCACGGACTCCGCGGTCCGTCTGACCCACCTGCCGACCGGCATCGTCGTCTCCTGCCAGAACGAGCGCTCGCAGATCCAGAACAAGGCGTCCGCGATGAACGTCCTCCAGGCCAAGCTCCTCGAGCGCCGCCGCCAGGAGGAGCAGGCCAAGATGAACGCGCTCAAGGGCGACGGCGGCAACTCCTGGGGCAACCAGATGCGTTCGTACGTCCTCCACCCGTACCAGATGGTCAAGGACCTGCGTACGGAGTTCGAGATGGGCAACCCCGAAGCGGTCTTCAACGGCGAGATCGACGGCTTCGTCGAGGCGGGCATCCGCTGGCGCAAGCAGCGCGAGAAGTAACCACAGCGGTACGAGGGTTGGGCCCGGACGGGTAACTGTCCGGGCCCTTCTCCGTCGGTGCCCGCCTGCGGCGAGTTGAGGGGGAGCTGTGCCCGATGCGTCACAGTCGTGCTGCCGAATAGTCGTCAAGAGCATCTATAAGGGTGCGTACTGCACACAACGGCCTTGACGGAATCCTTAACTCTGGCAAGGGTGCTGGAGCAGCATGCGTATGTCTGGGACGGGTGCGAACCGGGGGGCTGGCGGGGTGGTCACGACACGACGTGGCCGCACCGAGGCGATTCCCCGCAGGGCCACGGCCCGCATATGGCTGCTCCAAAGACGAGATCGGCTACTGGGGGTAGCAACAGATGACGAAAAGGACGCGTATTCGCGTCGCGCGGATAGCCGCTGGTGCGGTTATTGCCGCAGGTGCCTCGCTGACCGCCGCGGGTGCGGCGCAGGCGCTGGACTTCGGTGGCGACACCGGTGTTGCCGACGTCCAGACCCAGACGACCGACGGGGAGGACGGTCAGGACGACCCGACCAACCCGGAGGACCCGAACAACCCGGGCGGACCGCTCGACCCGCCGGTCGACCCGCCCGTTGATCCTCCGGTGGACCCGCCCGTCGATCCTCCGGTGGACCCACCGGTCGATCCCCCGGTCGACCCGCCCGTTGACCCGCCCGTCGACCCGCCGGTCGATCCCCCCGTTGACCCGCCGGTCGACCCTCCGGTTGACCCGCCGGTGGACCCGCCGGTCGACCCGCCGACGGACCCGGTGGACCCGCCCACCGACCCGAGTGACCCGACCGACCCGTCGGACCCGACCGACCCGACCGACCCGACCGACCCGTCGGACCCGAGTGACCCGTCGGACCCGGCAGACCCGTCCGTCCCGGGGACCGGTGGCGGCGACGACGCCTGCACCGTCGACTCCGGTGTCGTCGAGTGCGCCGACAACACGGACACCGACAGCGTCGGCAACCAGCCGGTCGAGCAGAGCAAGGGCAAGGAAGAGCTCGCCGAGACCGGTGCGGCCGAGACCGGCTTCCTGGTCATCGGTGCCGCGACGATGATCGCGGGCGGCATCGGCTTCCGCATCCTGCCGCGTCTGGTCGGCGGCGGACGCACGGTCGCCTAGGGTCCCGCCAGGACCCGCTGAACACCGCGTACAGGCGCAGCTGAACCCGTACACGGCTCGGCGTGACACACGGAAGGGCCCGGGAGGCCGACAACGCCTCCCGGGCCCTTCTGCGCGCACCGAACCGCCAACCGGCTCTCCGGCGGCCGTACGCGGACGTTCTGAGGCGCCTCTCAGGGCGCGGTGGAGCCTGCGGCGGCCCCGGGCCGGCTTACGCGGTCTGGTGGGCCAGCAGCGCGAGCGCCGCCAGCAGCACGACCATCAGCGCGATCAGCGTGGCCGGATTCATTCCGGCCAGCGGGCCCTGCCCCTGCTCCTCCAGCATCTGCTGCCGGACCGCACGGCAGACGCGGCAGCGCCCCTCACTGACGGGGGCCGCGCAGTTCGCGCACACCAGTCGGTCATTGGTCATGCGCATTCCTCCTCCCGCGCGGCGGAGCCGCTGACTGCTCTCTCTCCGCACAACGCTCCGGGAAACGCAACCGTTCCCCCCACCACTGTGCCAGCTCCCGCCGGTTTCGGCGCGGCCCGCCGGACAAGGGAGGGTCCGACCCGATGCGTTCCGTACGACGATCCGCCATAAATCACCCATTGCCGGACGCCGCCTGCACGCCTGACCCCGGTTCGCGTATGGTCACGCTCACCTACTCCCGGCCGACCGTGGTGCATCCGTGATCCGATTCGACAACGTCTCCAAGACCTACCCGAAGCAGACCCGACCGGCTCTGCGCGATGTCTCGCTGGACATCGAGAAGGGTGAGTTCGTCTTCCTGGTGGGCTCCTCCGGCTCCGGCAAGTCGACCTTCATGCGGCTGATCCTGCGCGAGGAGCGCGCCAGCACGGGCATGGTCCATGTGCTCGGCAAGGACCTCGCGCGGCTCTCCAACTGGAAGGTGCCGCAGATGCGCCGCCAGCTGGGGACGGTCTTCCAGGACTTCCGCCTGCTGCCCAACAAGACCGTCGCGCAGAACGTGGCCTTCGCGCAGGAGGTCATCGGCAAACCGCGCGGCGAGATCCGCAAGGCCGTGCCCCAGGTGCTCGACCTCGTCGGCCTCGGCGGCAAGGAGGAGCGGATGCCCGGCGAGCTCTCCGGTGGTGAGCAGCAGCGCGTGGCGATCGCCCGGGCCTTCGTCAACCGTCCGATGCTGCTGATCGCGGACGAGCCGACCGGCAACCTCGACCCGCAGACCTCCGTCGGCATCATGAAGCTGCTGGACCGGATCAACCGGACCGGCACCACCGTGATCATGGCGACCCACGACCAGAACATCGTCGACCAGATGCGCAAGCGCGTCATCGAGCTCGAATCGGGCCGTCTCGTACGCGACCAGGCACGCGGCGTCTACGGCTACCAGCACTGACCGAGGGGCCCGCGGGCCCCTCGCGCACTTCGAGCATCGAGTACTGAAAGGACGCCATGCGCGCCCAGTTCGTCCTGTCGGAGATCGGCGTCGGTCTCCGCCGCAACCTCACGATGACCTTCGCCGTCGTGGTCTCCGTCGCCCTCTCGCTCGCCCTGTTCGGCGGCGCGCTGCTGATGCGTGAACAGGTCAGCACGATGAAGGACTACTGGTACGACAAGGTCAACGTCTCGATCTTCCTCTGCAACAAGAACGACGCCAAGGACATGCCCAAGTGTGCGAAGGGCGCGGTCACGGCGGAGCAGAAGGCCCAGATCAAGGCCGATCTGGAGAAGATGGAGGCGGTGCAGAAGCCGGTCCACTTCGAGACGGTCGACGAGGCGTACAAGCACTACCAGGAGCAGTTCGGCGACTCCCCGATGGCGGGCAACATCACGCCCGACCAGATGCAGGAGTCGTTCCGCGTCAAGCTCAAGGACCCGCAGAAGTACAAGGTCGTCGCCACGGCCTTCGCGGGACGGGACGGGGTGCAGTCCGTCCAGGACCAGCGGTCCATCCTGGACAACCTCTTCGAGCTGATGAACGGCATGAACGTCGTCGCGATCTACGTGATGATCCTCATGCTCGTCATCGCGCTGATCCTGATCGTCAACACCGTGCGCGTCTCCGCGTTCAGCCGGAGACGTGAAACGGGCATCATGCGCCTGGTCGGGGCCTCCGGCTTCTACATCCAGGCCCCCTTCATCATGGAGGCGGCCGTCGCCGGTCTCATCGGCGGTCTGCTGGCCTGCGCGATGCTGCTCGGCGGCCGGTACTTCCTGATCGACGGCGGTCTCGCGCTCCAGGAGAAGCTGAACCTGATCAACTTCATCGGCTGGGACGCGGTCCTCACGAAGCTTCCGCTGGTGCTCGCGATCGGCCTCCTGATGCCGGCCGTCGCCGCTCTCTTCGCGCTGCGCAAGTATCTGAAGGTATGACTTATGCCTCCTGGGGCGCGCGGGCAACTGCCCGTGCGCCCCAGGAGGCTTGTCCTAGACTCGGCGCCATGTCCGGTTGTTCGCAACGCTTCCGGCCCCGCGGCCTCTGCCGCGGGGTGACCCTGACTTTGGTCTTCGGGTGTGTCCTCGCCACCGGCGCGGCGACCGGTTCGCTGCCCCAGGACCCCGACCCCGTACCCGAACTCCCGGCGCGTACGGTCGCCTCCCGCCACGCCCCGGTCGACCGCGAGGAGATCGAGGACGCGGCGGCGAAGGCGCAGGCCGACGGGAAGTCGGTGAAGGAGGCGGTGGGCGAGGTCGTCAGCCGCAGCGGGGACCGGTGGGGCGCGGTGTACGACGAGCGGGAGTACGAGGAGTTCGAGCAGGCCCTCGACGGCTCGTACCTCGGCGTCGGCCTCTCCGCCCGCCGCACCGCGGACGGCGGCGTCGCCGTCTCCCGGGTCCAGCCCGGCGGTCCCGCCGACCGGGCCGGCATCCGCGCGGGCGACCTGCTCCGCACGGTCGACGGCCGCCGCGTCGACAAGCGCCCGGTCCCGGAGGTCGTCGCCTCACTCCGCGGTGACGGTACGGGAGCCGGGGAAGGCACCCGCGTCGTCCTCGGTCTCGTACGGGACGGACAACCCGCCACGCGGACCCTGAAGCGGGCCCGGCTGACCTCTGAGGCGGTCACCGTGAGCCGGCTGGGCACCGGCCGCTCCTCGGCGCTCCTCGTCAAGGTCGCCGCCTTCACCAAGGGCTCAGGACAGGGCGTACGGGACGCGGTCCGCGAGGCCCCCGAGGACGCCGGGATACTCCTGGACCTCCGTGCCAACTCCGGAGGCCTGGTCGCCGAGGCCGTCACCGCCGCCTCCGCCTTCCTGGACGGCGGCCTGGTCGCCACGTACGACGTACGCGGCGAGGAGCAGGCCCTGTACGCCGACCCGGGCGGCGACACCGAGCGGCCCGTGGTGGTCCTGGTCGACGGCGGCACGATGAGCGCGGCCGAGCTGCTGACCGGCGCGCTCCAGGACCGCGGCCGCGCGGTCACCGTCGGCTCCCGCACCTTCGGCAAGGGCTCGGTCCAGATGCCCAGCGAGCTGCCGGGCGGTTCGGTGGCCGAGCTGACCGTCGGCCACTACCGCACCCCGGCCGGCCGCAGCGTCGAGGGCACGGGCATCACACCCGACCTGGTGGCGGGGGATCGGGCCCAGCAGCGGGCCGAGACGGTATTGAGTGGCCTCGGGGGTGGGTCGTAGTGCGAAAATGACCGCACTATGGCTAAGGAAAAAGACACCGGGCGCAAGATGATCGCGCAGAACAAGAAGGCGCGGCACGACTACACCATCCTCGACACCTACGAGTGCGGCCTCGTCCTCATGGGCACCGAGGTGAAGTCCCTGCGCATGGGCCGGGCCTCCCTGGTCGACGGGTTCGTCCAGATCGACGACCACGAGGCGTGGCTGCACAACATCCACGTCCCCGAGTACGTCCAGGGGACCTGGACCAACCACGCGGCCAAGCGCAAGCGCAAGCTGCTCCTCCACCGCGCCGAGATCGACAAGCTGGAGTCCAAGTCCCAGGAGACCGGCCACACCATCGTGCCGCTCGCCCTGTACTTCAAGGACGGCCGGGTCAAGGTCGAGATCGCGCTCGCCAAGGGCAAGAAGGAGTACGACAAGCGCCAGACCCTCCGCGAGAAGCAGGACACGAGGGAGACGAACCGCGCCATCGCGGCGGCCCGCCGGCGGCAGCGCAGCGCCTAGGAGCCCCCTGCGGAGGAATACGCTGGCATCGTCCCGCGTTGGTCACGTACGATGGGCCGTGCACCTCAGCGAAGGTGCGCGTTTTGAAAAATCAACATGGGGATGATCGGTTTCGACAGCGGATGTCGAAGCAGGGGAAGCGAGTCGAGGAAGCGGCAATGATCTCGTAAACCATATGTCGCAAACAATAATCGCCAATTCCAAGCGCGATTCCTCCGCCTTCGCCCTCGCTGCCTAATTAGCAGCTAAGCGAAGACTCTGCGGAGTGTCAGCCCGGGGGTGATCCCGACCCGGATCCTGGCATCAACTAGGGATCTAAACTTCTAGGCCCGGCCACGGGGCCTGGAAGGAAATCAAACAGTGGCTGGGCCTGTCGGAGGCTTGTTCGCGTGACCTCCGGGGCCAAGAAAAGCGTAGCGAACTGCACTCGGAGAAGCCCTGGTTCCGCACCGTTGGACGCGGGTTCGATTCCCGCCATCTCCACAATTCCCATGTAGGCCGCTGCCCCGTGAGTTCGCTCACGGGGCAGCGGCTTTTTTCACGCTCTCCGGCTCCGGGCGTTCACCACTCGCGCCAGTCGTCGGCCTCCATGACGAGCGACGGGTGCCCGGCGACATGCGCCAGCTCTTCGAGCACGAGGCTGATGTCCTCCCGTTCCTCCGTCTCGATGACCCAGCCCGCCGCCTGGTCGGCCGTGTTGAACCACAGCACCAGCGACTTCAGCACCTTCCGCGCGGCCGGCTTCCGGGGCTTCGGCCCCAGGTCCCGCAGCTCCCGGCAGGCCTTGTGCACCCGCCGCCCAGCCGCCCGCCGGAACGCGGCCGGGGGAAACGGCGGCGACGGCGTCCACCGCTCGAACGGGGTCTCCGCCAGGAGCTGCTCCCAGGTGAGCCTCGCCAGCCGCGCCGCGTACCGTCTCTTCTCCGCCTCCACCGCAAGCCGCCGCCGCTCCTCGACCGCCTCCTGCTCCCGCAGCAGCGCCTCCCGGTCGTGCGCCCAGCGCCACTCGCCCTCCACGTCGGTGTCGGCCAGGGCCGGGGTGGAGTACGACGTGCCGACGCTCCCGGGGGAGAGGTAGGGGGCGGCCAGCTTCGTCTGCTCGGCGGTGAGAGGGGCGACTCCCAGCGCGGTGAGGTCACTCAGCCCGGTCGTGTCCTCCACCCCGCACGCGAACACCGCCGGCCTCCCCGTGTGCGCGAACCGCCGACGCCGCAGCACCGGGTGTTCCCGTACTTCCTCCAGCGTCGGCAGCCGGTCCCACACCCCGTCGAACACCGCCACGACGACCACTTCCGGCGCCCGGCCGACCACCGCGAAAGCGCCGAAGCGTCCCGTCCCGGGCGGGGAGTCGGGGTGGAGCGGCGACGTACGGAACGCGAATATCGCGCCGGCGTCGACGTCGAGCGGGTTCTTCGGGCTTCTCTTCGCTGCGGCCACCGGCTCACCCTAAAGGCCGCCCATGACAAGGGCCGGGCCCACGGATCTGCGCTCCGTGCGGCCCGGCCCGGTCAGGGGGCGGGGTGGTTCAGCTCCTGTAGGCGTCGCTCTTCACGCCGTCGGTGAAGGCGGTCCACTGGGCGGCGGCGAAGTGGAGGCGGGGGCCGTGTACCGTCGAAAGGCTGATCCCCCGTGCAGCATCACCGACCGCGGTACGCCGATGTCCTCGTGGAGGGCGGCCAGGCCGCCCATGACCTCGCCGACGCGCTGAAACTGGCGGGCTTCTCCCTGCCGTCCCTCTACGGCGACCTCCCCACCATCACCGACAAGGCGCTCGTCCACCTCGGCGGCGCCTTTGCCGAACTCGTGCGCGAGTTGACCGCGTGGATCCGGGAGCGGGCCTGAAATGCCGGTCCCCGGGGGCGCGTTCTGGTAGGCGTGGGCATGCCTGGATCTCTGTCCGCCTCACCGGGAGTCCCGATGACCGTTCGCCGCGTCATGCCCCTCGTCCAGTCCGAAGCCGTGCAGGAGAGCCGGGAGTTCTACGGCCTGCTCGGCTTCGAGGAAGTCATGAACCACGGCTGGATCATGACGCTCGCCGCGCCGTCCAGCCCGACGGCACAGATCAGCATCATCACCAGCGACGCCACGGCTCCCGTCACCCCCGATCTGAGCGTGGAGGTCGATGACGTGGACGCGGCGTACGCGGTCGTGCGGGAGAGCGGGGCGGATATCGTCCATCCGTTGCAGGACGAGGAGTGGGGGGTGCGGCGGTTCATGGTCCGCGACCCCAACGGCCGCGTGGTCAACGTACTGAGCCACCGCTGACACCGGGCCGCCGCCGCAGCGCCGTCCCCGCGGCCGCGACGGTCAGGGCCAGGGCCGCCGCGCCCATCGGGGCCGCGTAGCCGGCGGCCGTGCCCGCGTGTTCCACCAGCCAGCCGCCCGTCGCCGCCCCGGCCGCCACTCCGCCCAGCAGTGCGGTGACGGAGAGCGTCATGCCCTCGTTCAACTGGCCAGGCGGCGTGGCGCGTTGGACCAACGTCATGCCGGTGACCATGGTGGGCGCCGTCGCCGCGCCCGCCAGCAGCAGGCAGAGCGCCAGGACGGGCAGCGAGGCGGTGGAGGTGGCGGCGAGCAGCGGCAGGGACATCAGCGCGGTCATGGCGGCCAGGCACAGCAGGAGCCTGCCGTGGACGTTCCGGGCGGGCCGCAGCGAGCCGTAGACCAGCCCGGCCGCACCGGACCCCGCCGCCTGGAGCGCCAGGATCGCGCCTCCGGCGTGCGCGATCGACACGACCTCCAGCGCTCCGAACACCGCGCCCGTGGCGAGGAAGACCGCCAGCAGCGCGGGCATGCCGGGCGCACGGAGCGGGGAGACGGCCGTACGCGTACGGGGAGTCGGCGGCGGTTCCGTCGCGCGCTGGGCCGCGAAGATCAGGACGCCGGTCAGCAGCAGGAACGCGCCCACCAGCGTGCCCGCCTCCGGGAACAGCGCCCCGCAGAGCGTCGCCGCGAGGACCGGGCCGAGCATGAAGCAGAGTTCGTCGGCGGACTGCTCGAAGGAGTTCGCGGTGTGCAGGGCCGCCGGGTCGCCCCGGTGGAGGTGGGCCCAGCGGGCCCGGGACATCCCGCCGGTGTTGGGCGTGGTCGCGGTGGCGGCGTACGCGGCGAAGAGCGTCCAGGCCGGTGCCTCGTACCGTACGCAGAGCACCAGCGTGAGCGATCCCAGCACGGCGAGCGCGGTCGCGGGCACGGCGATCCTGGCCTGGCCGTAGCGGTCCACCAGCCGGGCCGTGAAGGGCGCGACGAGAGCCGTCGCGGCGAGGCCGGTCGCGGTGACGGCTCCGGCGAGCGCGTACGAGTCCCGGGACCCGGCGATCATGATGATCGCGCTGACGCCGAGCATTCCCATCGGGAGCCGCGCGATCAGGTTGCCCGTGGTGAACGCGCGGGCGCCGGGGGTGGCGAGCAGCCGGAGGTAGGGGTTGGCGGACGGCGGCCGTCGTGCGGCCCGGGGCGCCGTCCGCGGGGCCGCCACCAGTTGGCTCCCGGCGACCGTCAGCAGCGGGGCGGACGTCGTACGGGCAGGGGGAGCGGGGGCGGGTGATCTCGGCATGGGGCCAGCCTCGCCGCGCTCCGCCTCCCCGGTCCAACACCTTCTCGCCGCCCATTCACGCACCCCTGTTGTGAATGGCCCGCCACGTTGTAGATTCGCCGCGTGCCCGTCCCCGACACCGCCCCCCGACTCCTGCGCGCCTTCCTCGCCGTCGCCGAGGAGTTGCACTTCACCCGTGCCGCCGCTCGTCTCTTCGTCGCGCAGCAGGCGCTCAGCCGGGACATCCGGCGGCTGGAGCGCGAGCTCGGCGCGGAGTTGTTCGTCCGCACCACGCGGCAGGTGACGCTCACGCCGGACGGCGAGCGTCTGCTGCCGTACGCGCGCCGCGTGCTCGACGCCCACGCCGGGCTCGCCGCGGCCTTCGGCGGCGGGGCCGCGCGGCCGCTGCTCGTCGACCTGAACTCGGACGGGATGACCGCCGCCCGGGTGCTGGAGCGGGCCCGGCAGCTCGCTCCGGAGTGCGAGCTGATGGCGCGGTTCGAGTCCGGGCTGACCTGGGCCGCCTCCGAGATCCTGGCGGGCCGGCTGGACGTCTCCTTCGGCCGGGCCGCCGGGCTCGCTCCGGCGGTGCGGGCCGGGCTCTCCGTACAGCCCGTGCGGTACGAGCCGATGGCGCTGATGCTGCCCGCCACGCACCCGCTCGCCGGGCGCGCGGCCATCCCGCTGGCCGAGCTGTCGGGGACGACGGTCTACGCGGGTGCGGGCAACGAGCGGACGCGGGAGTGGACGGAGCTCGCGGCGCTGCTCTTCGCCGCGTGGGACATCCGGCTGGCACCGCCCGTTCCGCTCGCCGTCGGCGTGGCCGAATTCCAGCGGGTCATGGCCAAGGCCGGCCACCCGGTCCTGGCGGTGGTGGACTTCCCGCCACTGCCGGGCGCGGTGGTGCGTCCGCTCGTCGATCCGGTTCCGCTGTCGCCGCTGGCGCTGGTCCGGCGCAAGGGCCTGGACCATCCCGGTGTGGACGCGCTGCGTACCGCTGTCGGCCAGTTGGCCGCGGCGAACCGGTGGCTCGAACGGCCCCCCGGCAGCTGGCTGCCGGAGGGCGACCTGGCGCTGATGCGGAACCCTTCCTGACCGAGGACCACCTCACCGGGCCGCCTCCTGCCCGGTGAGAGCAAGGTTGCCCACCGGTCACCTCACGGCACCGCACCGAAACGCGCGCTCCCTAGCGTCGGGACCGACACCCCGCGGCGACGGGGACACCACCCCGACCCCCTGTGGAGGCGCGTGATGGCAGGCCGTTGGATCGAGACCTGGGAGCCGGAGGACGAGACGTTCTGGCGGGAGAAGGGCGAGCGCGTGGCCCGCCGCAACCTGTGGTTCTCCGTGCTCTCCGAGCACATCGGATTCTCCGTCTGGACGCTCTGGTCGGTGATGGTCCTGTTCATGGGACCGGAGTACGGCGTCGACCCGGCCGGCAAGTTCTTCCTGATCTCCACCGCCACCCTGGTCGGAGCGCTGGTGCGGGTGCCGTACACCTTCGCCGTCGCCCGGTTCGGCGGCCGCAACTGGACCATCTTCACCGCGGTGAGCCTGCTCGCCCCGACGCTCGCCGCGTTCTGGGTGATGGAGCCGGGGACCTCGTACGGCACGTTGGTGGCGGTCGCCGCGCTCACCGGGATCGGCGGCGGCAACTTCGCCTCCTCGATGACCAACATCAACGCCTTCTTCCCGCTCCGCGAGAAGGGCTGGGCGCTCGGCCTCAACGCGGGCGGCGGCAACATCGGCGTCCCCGTCGTCCAGCTCATCGGCCTCCTCGTCATCGGCACGCTCGGCGCCGCCCACCCGCGCCTCGTCCTCGGCGTCTACATCCCGCTGATCGTGGTGGCCGCCGTCTGCGCCGCGCTGTACATGGACAACCTCCGGCCCGTACGCAACGACACCGGCGCCGCGCGTCAGGCCGCCCGCGACCCGCACACCTGGATCATGTCGACGCTCTACATCGGCACGTTCGGCTCGTTCATCGGCTACAGCTTCGCCTTCGGCCTGGTCCTCCAGACCCAGTTCGGCCGCACCCCGCTCCAGGCCGCCTCGCTCACCTTCATTGGCCCGCTCCTCGGCTCCCTGATCCGGCCCTTCGGCGGCAGGCTCGCCGACCGGCACGGCGGAGCCCGGATCACGCTGGCCGCCTTCGCCGCGATGGGCGCCGCCACCGCGATCGTCATCTGCGCCTCCGCCACCGCGTCCCTGCCCGTCTTCCTCGTCGGCTTCACCGCCCTGTTCGTCCTGAGCGGGCTCGGCAACGGATCGACGTACAAGATGATCCCGGGCATCTTCCACGCCCAGGCGGTCGAGAAGGGCCTCGACGGCGAGGCGGCCGCCACGCACGGACGGCGGCTCTCCGGCGCCGCGATGGGCTTCATCGGGGCCGTCGGCGCGCTCGGTGGCCTCGCGATCAACCTCGCGTTCCGCCAGTCCTTCCAGACCACCGGCACCGGCACCGCCGCCTTCTGGTCCTTCCTCGCCTTCTACGCCGTGTGCTCCGCGCTCACCTGGGCGGTATACCTTCGGCGCCCCGCGCCCGTACCCGCGAAGGCCCAGGTCGGTTACGCAGAGGTGTAGCCGCCGCCAGGAAGGCGACGATCCGGCCACGTGTGACGTAACGGCCGGGAAATACGGAGGAACCGAGCCTGTCACGGACCGTTGGCAGTCTCGGGCCTCCGCACATCGCCTACCAGCAGGACCAGCACATCGCGTACCAGCAGGACCACGAGAGCCGGGAACACGCCATGCAGGACGACGACACCACGCACGGCCCCCTCGCGGGCTTCACGGTCGGAGTGACCGCCGCCCGCCGCGCCGAGGAACTCATCACCCTCCTCAAGCGGCGCGGCGCCGCCGTCCAGCACGCCCCGGCCCTGCGGATCGTCCCGCTCGCCGACGACAGCGAACTTCTCGACGCGACGAAGGAGTTGATCGATCACGCGCCCGACGTGGTGGTCGCCACCACCGCGATCGGCTTCCGGGGCTGGGTGGAGGCGGCCGACGGCTGGGGCATCGGTGACGCGCTCCTGGAGCGGCTGCGCGGCGTCGAACTCCTCGCCCGCGGGCCCAAGGTCAAGGGCGCGGTGAGGGCCGCCGGGCTCACCGAGGCCTGGTCACCCGGGTCCGAATCGATGGCCGAAGTGCTCGACCGGCTCCTCGGCGAAGGCGTCGCGGGCCGCCGCATCGCGGTCCAGCTGCACGGCGAACCGCTGCCCGGCTTCATCGAGTCCCTCCAGGCGGCGGGCGCGGAGGTCGTCGGCGTCCCCGTCTACCGCTGGATGCCGCCGCAGGACATCGCCCCGCTCGACCGGATGCTCGACGCCACCGCCGCCCGCGCCCTGGACGCCGTCACCTTCACCAGCGCCCCCGCCGCCGCCTCGTTCCTGGGCCGCGCGGAGCTACGCGGACTGCTGCCGGAGATCCTCGGCGCGCTGCGCGACGACGTCCTGGCCGCCTGCGTCGGACCGGTCACCGCGCTCCCGCTCCAGGCCCGGTCCATCCCCACCGTCCAGCCCGAACGCTTCCGCCTCGGCCCGCTCGTCCAGCTGGTCTGCGCCCAACTCCCCACCACCGCGAAGGTCCTGCCCGTCGCCGGCCACCGCGTCGAGATCCGCGGCCACGCCGTGCTGGTCGACGACGAACTCCGCACCGTCCCACCCGCCGGCATGGCCCTCCTGCACACCCTGGCCCGCCGGCCCGGCTGGGTGGTGGCCCGCTCCGACCTGCTGCGGGCCCTGCCCGGCAGCGGCACCGACGAGCACGCGGTGGAGACGGCGATGGCCCGGCTGCGCTCCGCGCTGGGCGCCCCGCGCCTGATCCAGACCGTCGTCAAACGCGGCTACCGGCTCTCGCTGGACCCGACGGGGGACACGCTGGGCGCGCACTGAGTGGTGGCCGCGCCGTCGGATGTCAGCGGCGCCAACGGCGCCTCGCGCACGTGCAGATGGCCGTCGAGCGGGAACTCCGGCGGCCGTGCGCTCAGCAGCTCCGCGAACGCGTAGCCGCTCTTCTCCGCCACCCGGCACGACGCCACGTTGTCCACCTGGTGCAGCAGCTCCAGCCGGACCAGCCCCTCTGCCGCGAAGGCCGTGAACGTCCAGGCGGTGAGCGCCTCCAGGGCCCGGGGCGCCACCCCTCGCCCGCGCGCCCGTGCCGCCGTCCAGTAGCCGACCTCGGCCCGCCCGGCGTCCGGGTCCGGCCGCTTCAGCGCGAGGTTGCCGACCAGCTCCCCGCTCCGGCCGGTGTCGATCACGGCGAAGCTGAACCGGGTCCCGGACCGCCACCCCTCGCTCTGCAACTCCAGCCAGCGGGCGGCCTCTTCGGGCGTGGACACGGGCAGCCGCACCCACTGCCGCATCGCCGGATCGTCGTACGCCTCCAACAGCGCCGGGACGTCCTTCGCGTGCCAGGGCCGCAGCAGCAGCGGGCCGGCGGTGAGCGTGATGCCCGGCCCGTGTGTCCCCCCGTGTGTTCCTGTCCGCGTTCCTTCGGCCGTTCCCCCGTGATCGTTCATGGCCGTCACGGTAGCGGGGGTTACGGCCGGGGCCCGGCGGGGGCACTCTGGAGGGTGGCATCCGACCGGTGACCCCGAGGCGGTGACAGGCGCATGGCAGCGGGCAGGGGCGCGTACGTGTGGCGGTTCGACTCCGGCCGGATCTGTCTCGACCTGGTGGCCACCGGGCCCGCCGGCGGCACACCGCGTGCGCGGGAACAGCTGGAAGGGCCGGCGCGGCTCGCCGACTGGCTGACCGCCGCCCGGCTCGTCCCGCCCGGCACCGTACTGACCTCGCTGGACACCACCTGGCTGTCCCGGTTCCGGGAGCTGCGGGCGGACGTGGACCGGCTGATGTCGGCCCAACTGGTCCACGAGCGCGGGCAGATCGGCCCGCTGTCACCCCAACTCACCTGCTCTGCCTACGGAAGGGCCCTGGACCGTATCAACTCCCTTGCCGCGCACGCCCCGCCGGGACCGCGTGCGGTGCGTGGCGAAGGTGGTGCGCTGCTACGGACCCTGAGCGCCGAACCCGACTGCGCGGGGCTCCTCGCGGTCGTGGCGAGGGACGCGGTGGACCTGCTCACCGACCCGGTGGCGTGCGCGGCGCTGCGCCGGTGCGCGGGCGGCGCCTGCCACCGGCTCTACCTGGACACCTCGCGCGGCGGACGCCGCCGCTGGTGCTCCGGCGAGGTCTGCGGCAACCGCGAACGGGTCGCCCGGCACCGCCGCCGGAGGATCTCGGCGAAAGAAATATGAAGCGACGTTGAATGATCCGGCGCCCCTCCCCGTATCCCTCCCCGAAGAGCTCCATTCAGGGTCTCGACCAGGAGGTTCGGGTGCGCAAGGATGCGGCCGTGGCCGATGACCGTCCGCACAGGGCTCGACATCGCAGTGAGCCGCCCACGCCCCCTGACGGGATACCCGACGAGGAGCTGATGCGGGCGCTCTACCGCGAACATGCCGGGCCGCTGCTCGCGTACGTCCTCCGGCTCGTGGCGGGCGACCGCCAACGGGCCGAGGACGTGGTGCAGGAGACGCTCATCCGTGCCTGGAAGAACGCCGGCCGGCTCAACCGGGCCACCGGCTCCGTCCGCCCCTGGCTGGTGACGGTCGCCCGGCGCATCGTCATCGACGGCCACCGCAGCCGGCAGGCCCGGCCGCGCGAGGTCGATCCGTCGCCGCTGGAGGTCATTCCCGCGGAGGACGAGATCGACAAGGCGCTGTGGCTGATGACGTTGTCGGACGCGCTCGACGATTTGACGCCCGCGCACCGGGAAGCATTGGTCGAGACCTACTTCAGGGGACGTACGGTGAACGAGGCGGCCGAGGTGCTCGGCATCCCCAGCGGCACGGTGCGGTCCCGGGTCTTCTACGCACTCCGCTCGATGAAGCTCGCACTCGAAGAGAGGGGGATCACGGCATGAGCGACCAGCAGTGGCAGCCCTTCGGGCCCCGGCCTCCGGAACCCCGCATGTCCACCGGTCCCTCGAACGTCCCGCACCCCTCCAACTCCCCCTATCCCGCGGGTCCTGCACACCCCTCAGGGCCCGCGTACCTCTCCGGCCACGGCCACGGCCACGGCTATCCGGTCGGCCCCGCCGGGCCCGGCGGGGCCGGGCCGTCGTCCGGCGGTGGGCCCGAGGGCGGCGAGCACGACGCGGCCGCCGCCTACGTCCTGGGCATCCTGGACGACGCGCAGGCGAGCGCCTTCGAGGCCCATCTCGCGGGCTGCGCCCGGTGCTCCGCGCATCTGGACGAGTTCGCCGGGATGGAGCCCATGCTCGCGATGCTGGCCGAGGCGCCGGCCGCCTCGCCCGGCGCCCGTCCCGTACCGCACGTTCCCGAGCGGCCCGCGCCGAAGGTGCTCGGCGGGCTGATGGACGAGGTGGCGCACCGGCGCCACCGGCGGACGAAGCGGAGCCGGTACCTCATCGCCGCGGCCGCCGCCCTGATCATCGGCGGGCCGGTCGCCGCCGTCGCCGTCACGGCGGGCGACGAGGGCGGCCGCAGCGTCGCCGCCGTCGACCCGCACCCCACCAGCCCGGCCGAGGACGCCTTCTTCCAGCACATGACGGAGAAGGTCTCCGCGACCGACCCCACCACCCGGGTCGGCGCGACGGTCGGCATGGAGGAGAAGGCGTGGGGCACGCACACGGTCCTGGAGCTGAAGAACGTCAAAGGACCGCAGAAGTGCACACTCGTCGCCGTCTCCAAGACCGGCGAGGAGGAGATCGTCACCTCCTGGTCCGTTCCGAAGTGGGGGTACGGCATCGAGGGCTCGACCCACGAGTCGGCGAAGAACCCGCTGTACGTGCACGGCGGCGCGGCGATGGACCGTGCGGACATCGACCGCTTCGAGGTGCGCACGTTCGACGGGGAGCGGCTGGTGGAGATCGGCACCTGAGCGGACCCGCCGTCCACGGTTCCGACGCGCAATCGCAACACGCGTGACGGTGGACGGCAGGTGCGCCCGGGCCCCCCTTCGCATAGGGTTGACGGCTGCCCGATGCACGTCAGAAGGGGGCCTCGGTGGCCGCGCAGGATGCCGCTGTCGATTCGCTGCGGGACCGGGAAATCGGTGTCGAGCAGGATCATCTGGACCGCGTTTACCACCGTCTCGAAGAGAAGATCGACGAGGCGGAATTTCTCATGCACGACGCCGTCAAACGCGGGCAGGTCGGCACGCCCGGCGCCCTCGCCGAACGGGACGCCCAGGTCTTCCGGGCCGGCGTCCACCTCAACCGGCTGAACAACGAGTTCGAGGACTTCCTCTTCGGCCGGATCGACCTGCTCCTCGGCAAGGACGGTGAGCGCGGCCCGGACGGCGCTTACACCTCCGTCGAGCCGGCCGACGACGCCGTACGCGACGACGCCACCGCCGACATCGCCGAGACGCTCCACATCGGCCGGATCGGGGTCCTGGACTCCGACTACGCGCCGCTGGTGATCGACTGGCGGGCTCCGGCCGCCGCGCCGTTCTACCGCTCCACGCCGAAGGAGCCGGGCCGCGTCGTACGCCGCCGGGTCATCCGCTCCAAGGGCCGTAAGGTCCTCGGCGTCGAGGACGACCTGATGCGCCCCGAGCTGACGGCGTACCTGGACGGCGGGAAGCTCCCGGTGATCGGCGACGGCGCCCTGATGGCCGCGCTCGGCCAGGCCCGCAGCCACACCATGCGGGACATCGTCGCCTCCATCCAGGCCGAACAGGACCTGGTGATCCGGGCACCCGCCGCCTCGGTCACCGAGGTCACCGGCGGCCCCGGCACCGGCAAGACGGCCGTCGCCCTGCACCGGGCCGCCTACCTCCTCTACCAGGACCGGCGGCGGTACGCGGGCGGCATCCTGATCGTCTCGCCGACCCCGCTCCTGGTCGCGTACACCGAAGGCGTGCTGCCCTCGCTCGGCGAGGAGGGCCAGGTCGCGATCCGCGCGATCGGCTCGCTGTCGGATGAGGCGGCCGGCGTGGAGGGCGCCACGGCGTACGACGAACCGGCCATCGCCCGGATCAAGGGCTCCTCGCGGATGCTCCACGTGCTGCGCAAGGCGGCCCGGGGCGCCCTGGAGACGCCGAAGCCGCCGAGCGGCGCCGGGCAGCTCCCCTTCGGCGACGAACCCGCACAGAACGGCTCGGGGACCACCCCGACCAGGCTGCGCGTCGTCGCCTTCGGCGCCCGGGTCGAGCTGGAGGCCGACGAGCTCCAGCGCATCCGGCACAACGTGCTCAGCGGCACCGCTCCCGTCAACCTGCTGCGCCCGCGCGCCCGCAAGCTGCTGCTCGACGCCCTGTGGAGCAAGTCCTCGGGGCGCGGCCGCTACACGGACCCGCAGCTGGTGGCGGAGTTGCGGTCCTCCTTCGACGAGGACGTCTCCACCGAGACACCGTTTTTGGAGTTCCTGAACGCCTGGTGGCCCGAGCTGACCCCGCGCCGCGTCCTGGCCGCGATGGCCGACGAGAAGCGGCTGGCCCGCTGGTCCCGGCGCATCCTCAACCAGGGCGAGGCGCGCCGCCTGGCCCGCTCGCTCAGGCGGCTGGACGCGGCGGACGGCGGCGGCCCCGTCTCCGTACACGATGTGGCGCTCCTGGACGAGCTCCAGGCGCTGCTGGGCACGGTCGTCCGGCCGAAGCGGAAGCGCGAGATGGACCCGCTGGACCAGCTCTCCGGGCTGGAGGAGCTGATGCCGCAGCGCGAGGAGACCCAGTGGGAGCGGGCCGAGCGGCTCGCGGCGGAGCGTACGGAGTACGCGCACGTCATCGTCGACGAGGCGCAGGACCTGACGCCCATGCAGTGGCGGATGGTGGGCCGCCGGGGCCGCCACGCCACCTGGACGATCGTCGGCGACCCGGCGCAGTCCTCCTGGTCCGACCCGGACGAGGCGTCCGCCGCCCGGGACGAGGCCCTCGGCTCCCGGCCGCGCCGCCGCTTCACCCTCACCGTCAACTACCGCAACCCGGCCGAGATCGCGGAGCTGGCCGCGAAGGTGCTGGCGCTCGCCATGCCGGGCATGGAGTCGCCGTCGGCGGTGCGTTCGACCGGTGTGGTGCCGCGCTTCGTGCCGGTGGCGGGCGGCGACCTGGCCGCCACGGTCCGCGCGGAGGCGCGCCGGCTGCTGGCGGAGGTGGACGGCACGGTCGGCGTGGTCGTGGCGATGGACCGGCGCGCCCAGGCCCGCGAGTGGCTCGCGGAGCTGGGGGAGCGGGTGGTGGCGCTGGGCAGCCTGGAGGCGAAGGGGCTGGAGTACGACGCCACGGTGGTCGTCTCGCCGGCGGAGATCGCGGACGAGTCACCGGCCGGGCTGCGGGTGCTGTACGTGGCGCTGACAAGGGCCACGCAGCAGCTGACGGTGGTGTCGGGCGAGCGGGACATGCCGGACGAGGACGGGGTGCCGGACCTGCTGCGGGAGTGACGGTGGAGGCTTTCGGGAGTCAACCCGGCGCACGGGAATCACTTTTCCGGGGTCTTTGTTACCGTGGTACTGGCACCGGCTCGATCCAAGCCCCCGGGCCCAACCTTCGTCGCTTCGAGCGACCACTTGCCGCGAGGCGAGCATGGCGGGCCGGTGCCACCTAAGTGAAGAAGACAGACCCGTGTCACCTGATGGTGGCGCGGGTCTGTTCTCGTTCACGGGGTTCTTGAGGCTCTCGGGGGTTCTTGAGGGCCCTTGGGGGTTCCGCCGAACGGGTGACTTCTCGTATGGTGGAAAATACTTTCCGAAAGGTGGCACTCATTACCGGCTACCAGTCGGTAGGTGCGACGATCGGGAAGCGTGACCGGAACGAGGGTTCCGGATGCGAAGCAATGAAGCTTGAGGAAAGTGAAGGACTCGGCCATGGCAACGGCGCCCAGCGTCTCGTACTCGATGACGGTCAGGCTGGAGGTGCCCGCGAGCGGCACCGCGGTCTCCCACCTCACCACGGCCGTGGAGTCGTCGGGGGGTTCGGTCACCGGCCTCGACGTCACCGCGTCCGGCCACGAGAAGCTGCGGATCGACGTCACGATCGCCGCTTCCTCCACCTCGCACGCGGACGAGATCGTCGAAGGTCTGCGCGGCATCGAGGGCGTCGTGCTGGGCAAGGTCTCCGACCGTACGTTCCTCATGCACCTCGGTGGCAAGATCGAGATGGCGTCCAAGCACCCCATCCGCAACCGTGACGACCTCTCGATGATCTACACGCCCGGCGTCGCCCGGGTCTGCATGGCCATCGCCGAGAACCCCGAGGACGCGCGCCGCCTCACCATCAAGCGCAACTCCGTCGCAGTCGTGACGGACGGCTCCGCGGTGCTCGGCCTCGGCAACATCGGCCCGATGGCCGCGCTGCCCGTCATGGAGGGCAAGGCGGCCCTCTTCAAGCGCTTCGCCGGCATCGACGCCTGGCCGATCTGCCTGGACACCCAGAACACCGATGAGATCGTCGCCATCGTCCGTGCGATCGCCCCGGGCTTCGCGGGCATCAACCTGGAGGACATCTCCGCACCCCGCTGCTTCGAGATCGAGGCCCGGCTGCGCGAGGCCCTGGACATCCCCGTCTTCCACGACGACCAGCACGGCACCGCCATCGTCGTCCTGGCCGCCCTGACCAACGCCCTGCGCGTGGTCGGCAAGAGCATCGGGGACGTACGGGTCGTCATGTCCGGTGCCGGAGCCGCCGGTACGGCCATCCTGAAGCTGCTGATCGCCGCCGGTGTCAAGCACGCCGTGGTCGCCGACATCCACGGCGTCGTCCACTCCGGACGTGAGGACCTGGTCGCCGCCGACCCCGACTCGCCGCTGTGCTGGATCGCCGACAACACCAACCCGGAGGGCGTCACCGGCACGCTCAAGGAGGCCGTCGTCGGCGCCGACGTCTTCATCGGCGTCTCCGCCCCGAACGTCCTGAACGGCGACGACGTCGCGGCGATGGCGGACGGCGCGATCGTGTTCGCGCTCGCGAACCCGGACCCCGAGGTCGACCCGGCGATCGCCCGCGAGACGGCCGCGGTCGTGGCCACCGGCCGTTCCGATTTCCCCAACCAGATCAACAACGTGCTGGTCTTCCCGGGTGTCTTCCGCGGCCTGCTGGACGCTCAGTCCCGCACCGTCAACACGGAGATGATGCTCGCCGCCGCCGGAGCCCTCGCCGACGTGGTCGCAGAGGACGAGGTCAACGCGAACTACATCATCCCGTCGGTCTTCAACGACAAGGTGGCCGGTGCGGTCGCCGGAGCCGTCCGCGCGGCCGCCAAGGCCGCCTCGGGCACCGGAACGGCACCCTCCGACACCGTCTAGGACACGCGGTTTCGCGAGGTCCATCAGGGGTACGCGCCGAAGACCCCGGGCCGCACCCGCCCGTGCCGTACGGCGCGTCGCGGGTCGCGGCGCCCCAAACGCCCCTTTAGGGTGGGCGGGCAGTGGGCCCTGTAGGGCCCGGCATCCGCTGCGGACCGCTAAGGGAAGCCGACGGAACGTCACCACGAGCAGGCAGTGGCGCTTTTCGTTGACCCTGAAGGGTTCCGGATTGGCTTTCCCGCCGCAGGTGGGGGCAGGATGCGTAATCGGGCGCGAGGGTCTGACATCAGACCCGGGTCCGGGGACTGTCAGAGGGCCCTGGCAGCATCGGCTTCGATCTCACGCCTCACAGGCAAGAAGAACACGGGAGTAACAACATGAACCGCAGTGAGCTGGTGGCCGCCCTGGCCGACCGCGCCGAGGTGACTCGCAAGGACGCCGACGCCGTGCTGGCCGCGCTCGCCGAGACCGTCGGTGAGATCGTCGCCAAGGGCGACGAGAAGGTCACCATCCCCGGCTTCCTGACCTTCGAGCGCACCCACCGTGCCGCTCGCACCGCGCGCAACCCGCAGACCGGCGACCCGATCAACATCCCCGCCGGCTACAGCGTGAAGGTCTCCGCGGGCTCGAAGCTCAAGGAAGCCGCCAAGGGCAAGTAACCCGCCAGGCGCAAGGAGGGCGGCCATCCCCGACCAGGGGTGGCCGCCCTCGCGCATGCCAGGGGCACATGCGCGCCGCACATGCGCCCGCACCTCCGCGCCCGTACGCCGCCCGTGCGCCCGCACCGCGCCCGTTCGGCGCAGCGCCCTCAGGGATGCGTCCGCGCGCCCTTCAGGGCCGTGTCCACGGCGTTGCGGGGCCGTACAGCCCCGTGGCGTGTCAGCCGGCTCCACACGGCCCTGGCGGACCCGGACGGGGGCTCTTCGAGGCGGAGGGCCGCCTGGCGTTCGCCGGTGAGCGGCTGAGGGGCCACCTGGGGCCTGTGGAGGCGCCGGCGGGCCCGTCGGCGGGTCCTGGCTCGCGCGGGACCTGCGCGAGTTCCGGGACGAGCGGCTGGGCACGGGGCGCACCCCGGCCGAGGCCGGCCGGCTGCCGCACGCGCACCCCGCCCGTCAAGCGGATCGCGGGCACCCCGCCGGGCCGGTACGCGCGCCCCGGGAAAGCCCGGTGCCCCGGACCCTCACAGGGTCCGGGGCACCGGTTCGCGCAGTGCTGTGTGCGGCAGCGCTGTGCGGGGTCAGACCAGGGAGCCGCCCGGCAGCTCCACCTTGGCGCCGAGCTTCTCCAGCTTCTCCATGAAGTTCTCGTAACCGCGGTTGATCAGGTCGATCCCGTGCACCCGGGAGGTGCCCTGGGCGGCCAGCGCCGCGATCAGGTACGAGAAGCCGCCGCGCAGGTCGGGGATGACCAGATCGGCGCCCTGGAGCTTCGTCGGTCCGGAGACGACCGCCGAGTGCAGGAAGTTGCGCTGGCCGAAGCGGCAGTCCGAGCCGCCCAGGCACTCGCGGTACAGCTGGATGTGCGCACCCATCTGGTTGAGCGCGGAGGTGAAGCCGAGCCGCGACTCGTACACCGTCTCGTGGACGATGGAGAGGCCCGCGGCCTGCGTCAGCGCCACCACCAGGGGCTGCTGCCAGTCGGTCTGGAAGCCGGGGTGGACGTCGGTCTCCAGCGCGATGGCGTTGAGCGCGCCGCCCGGGTGCCAGAAGCGGATGCCCTCGTCGTCGATCTCGAAGGCGCCGCCGACCCGGCGGTAGGTGTTGAGGAAGGTCATCATCGAGCGCTGCTGGGCGCCGCGTACGTAGATGTTGCCCTCGGTCGCCAGCGCCGCCGACGCCCAGGAGGCCGCCTCCAGGCGGTCCGGGATCGCCCGGTGGGTGTAACCGTCGAGCTTGTCGACACCGGTGATCCGGATGGTCCGGTCGGTGTCCATGGAGATGATCGCGCCCATCTTCTGCAGTACGCAGATGAGGTCCTCGATCTCCGGCTCGACGGCCGCGTTGGACAGCTCGGTGACGCCCTCGGCGAGGACGGCGGTGAGCAGCACCTGCTCGGTGGAGCCCACCGAGGGGTACGGCAGCCGGATCTTGGTGCCGCGCAGCCGCTGCGGGGCCTCCAGGTACTGGCCGTCCGCCCGCTTCTCGATGGTCGCGCCGAACTGGCGGAGCACCTCGAAGTGGAAGTCGATCGGCCGGCCGCCGATGTCGCAGCCGCCGAGCCCCGGGATGAAGGCGTGGCCGAGGCGGTGCAGCAGCGGGCCGCAGAAGAGGATCGGGATGCGCGACGAACCCGCGTGGGCATCGATGTCGGCGACGTTGGCCGACTCGACGTGCGAGGGGTCGAGGATCAGTTCACCCGGCTCGTCGCCGGGGCGGACGGTGACGCCGTGCAACTGGAGCAGTCCGCGGACCACCCGTACGTCACGGATGTCGGGAACGTTGCGGAGGCGGCTGGGCCCGCTGCCGAGCAGCGCGGCGACCATGGCCTTCGGCACCAGGTTCTTGGCGCCTCGGACGCGGATCTCGCCCTCCAGCGGGGTGCCGCCGTGGACAAGCAGGACATCGTCTGTGCCGGTCATGTATCTCGCGTTCCGGAGTGGTCGGGCAGGGGGCCAACGAAAAGGGTAATGGCCTCCTACCCCCGTTCCGTAAGGCGAAGGGGGGTGTACGAACGTCATGAATCCGCCACAACACCCTCCGCGCACCCGATCTTGCGGAGGGTCACCGTCCGGATGGCCGCCGGATCCCGCCCGCGCGGTGCGCTCCCCGTGCCTCCGTGCGCCCTGAGCTGCGCTCGCTCTCCTGAGGTGGTCATCACGGCCGCCGGACCCCCGCGGAGGGCGAAGATGCGGGATCATTCCTGCCATGACGGAGGTGTCCTCGCTCACAGGGCGACTGCTCGTGGCCACACCCGCCCTCGCGGACCCGAATTTCGACCGCGCGGTGGTGCTCCTCATCGACCACGACGAGGAGGGCTCCCTCGGCGTGGTCCTGAACCGCCCGACCCCGGTCGGCGTCGGTGACATCCTCGGCCCCTGGGCCGGGCTCACCGGTGAGCCGGACGTGGTCTTCCAGGGCGGCCCGGTCTCGCTGGACTCCGCGCTCGGCGTCGCGGTGATCCCCGGCGACGAGGGCCCGCTCGGCTGGCGCCGGGTGCACGGGGCGATCGGCCTGGTCGATCTGGAGACCCCGCCGGAGCTGCTCGGACCGGCGCTCGGATCGCTGCGGATCTTCGCCGGGTACGCGGGGTGGGGGCCCGGTCAGCTGGAGGGTGAGCTGACCGAGGGCGCCTGGTACGTGGTCGAGTCGGAGCCCGGTGACGTCTCCTCCCCGCGCCCGGAGAACCTGTGGCGGGCGGTGCTCCGGCGGCAGCGCAGCGAGCTGGCGATGATCGCCACGTATCCGGACGACGCTTCGCTCAACTGAAGGCCGTTCTCTTCAGTACCCTTGGCGGTTATGAGCACTCTTGAGCCCGATCGCGGGGCAGGTACGGGGACCCTCGTAGAGCCGACGCCACAGGTGTCGAGGGGCGACGGCGACCACGAGCGCTACGCCCATTACGTCCAGAAGGACAAGATCATGGCGAGCGCCCTGGAGGGCACTCCCGTGGTCGCGCTGTGCGGCAAGGTCTGGGTGCCGGGGCGTGACCCCAAGAAGTACCCGGTCTGTCCCATGTGCAAGGAGATCTACGAGTCCATGGGCGCCGGCGGCGACAAGGACAAGGGCAAGGGCGGCAAGGACAAGGGCAAGAAGTAGGGCCAGGGTCCCACTCCGTCTTCCGAAGGTCCCCGGTACGCGCATCGACCGCGCGTACCGGGGGCCTTCGGCATGTCCGGGTGCCGGCCTCCGCGTCACCGGTGACGGATCGTGACCACGCGTGCTCGCGTTGCGCGGGGTGCGTCGGCTGGTCACAGAGTGGTGGAGACCACTTGTCGGGCGCCGGAACCGGACTTACTCTCCTGCCAGTTGTGCAGAACGAAACGCACGTTGCACATGATGCAACGATGGACCGGTAGGGGTTCCCGGATGAAGCTTTCTGCCCGAATTGCCGCCCCGGTTGCGGCGCTTGTGCTGGCGGGCCTCACCGCCACCGCCTGTGCGCCGCAGACCTCAGACACCAGTGCGAAGGGTGACGAGAAGAGCGGGACTCTCCGTGTCTGGCTCTTCCAGGAGGTCGGCAACAAGCCCAAGGAGAAGGTCGTCGACGACGCGGTCGCCGCGTTCGAGAAGAGCCACGAGGGCGCGAAGGTCGAGGTCGAGTACATACCCGTCGACACCCGCGCCCAGCGCATCAAGGCCGCCTTCAACGACCCCAAGAGCGCCCCGGACCTCATCGAGTACGGCAACAGCGACACCGCCGGATACGTCAAGGACGGCGGACTCGCCGATGTGACAGAGGAGTTCGGCGCCTGGGAGGAGGCCAAGGACGCCGACCCGATCGCCAAGCAGTCCGTCACCGTCGGCGGCAAGGTCTACGGCGCCCCGTTCTTCGTCGGCGTCCGCGCCCTCTACTACCGCACCGACATCCTCAAGGACCTCGGCATCGAGCCCCCCAAGTCCCAGGCCGAGCTGATCTCGACGGCCAAGAAGATCCGCAAGGCGAAGCCGGACCTCTACGGCCTCGCGGTCGGCGGCGCCTACACCTACGGCGCGATGCCCTTCATCTGGTCCCACGGCGGCGAGATCGCGGGCGAGAGCGGCGGTACGTACACATCGGCCATCAACAGCGAGAAGGCCCGCAAGGGCATCGAGGCCTACACCTCGCTCTTCGGCGACGACAACTGTCCGGCCGCCAAGTGCGCCTCCATGACCGGCAACTCCACCGTGACCGCCTTCGCCTCCGGCAAGGCCGCCATGGCGATCGGCGGCGACTTCAGCCACGCGGCGGTCGAGGCGAGCTCGGTCAAGGGCAAGTACGCGGTCGTCCCGCTGCCGGGTATCGCGCCGAACTCCATCGCCCCGGCCTTCGCGGGCGGCAACAACATCGGCGTACTGAAGAGCAGTTCGCACCGCACGCTCGCCGTCGACCTGATGAAGTCGCTCACCGGCAAGAAGACCCAGGCCGAGATGTTCGACGCGATGGGCTTCCTGCCGACCTACACCGACGTCCTGGGCAACGCCGCGAAGAAGCAGCCCTTCGTCGCGCCGTTCGTCCAGACCCTCGGCGCCGGAGCCAAGTTCGTCCCCGCCTCGCCCGCCTGGGGCCAGATCGACGCCTCGCTGGTCCTGCCGACGATGTTCCAGGAGATCGTCTCAGGCCGTAAGGACGTGGCACAGGCCTCGGACGACGCGGCGAAGAAGATGGACGCGGCCTTCACCGACGCGGGCTGACCATGACCACGCCCACCACCGCTCTCAAGGCCCCGGCCCCCGCGGCCGGGGCGGGCACCGGCACTCCCGCCGGCCGCCCGCCCCGGCGCGGCCGCACGGTGTCGCCCAAGGGCCACTCCGGCTGGACCCCCTGGCTCTACCTCCTGCCCGCCCTCGTCCTGCTCGCCGGGCTGCTGGTCTACCCGATCTACCAGCTCGGCCTGATCTCGTTCCTGGAGTACACCCAGGCCCAGGTCAGCGGCGGCGAACCGACCACCTTCAAGGGTTTCGACAACTACGCGACCCTCTTCAACGACGGCCAGTTCTGGCAGGTCCTCCTCGCCACCGTCCTCTTCGCCGCCGCCTGCGTCCTCTCCACGCTCTTCGTCGGCTGCGCGCTGGCCGTCCTGCTCACCCGCATCCGCGCCCTGCCCCGCCTGGTGCTGATGATGGCCGCGCTCGGCGCCTGGGCCACCCCCGCGATCACCGGCTCGACGGTCTGGGTCTTCCTCTTCGACCCCGACTTCGGACCCGTGAACAAGGTGCTCGGCCTCGGTGACTTCTCCTGGACGTACGGGCGTTACAGCGCCTTCGCGCTCGTACTCCTCGAAGTCCTGTGGTGCTCGTTCCCGTTCGTCATGGTCACCGTGTACGCGGGCATCCGGGCCATCCCCACCGAGGTGCTGGAGGCCGCCTCGCTGGACGGCGCGTCCCAGTGGCGGATCTGGCGGACCATCATGGCGCCGATGCTCAAGCCGATCCTGATCGTCGTCACCATCCAGTCGATCATCTGGGACTTCAAGGTCTTCACCCAGATCTACGTCATGACCAACGGCGGCGGCATCGCCGGCCAGAACCTGGTGCTCAACGTGTACGCGTACCAGAAGGCGTTCGCGTCCTCGCAGTACAGCCTCGGCTCGGCGATCGGCGTCGTGATGCTGGTGATCCTGCTGGCGATCACGCTGGTCTATCTGCGCCTGGTGCGGCGCCAGGGGGAGGAACTGTGAGCGCGAGGACCGACAGCGCCGCACGTGGGGGCACGCGCGGCATACGTACGCTGCTCCGCGTCAAACGGCCCGGCAGGCTGGCGGCCGAGGCCGCGGCCCTGCTGATCGCCGTGGCGGTCGCCTTCCCGCTCTACTGGATGGTGCTCTCCGCCTTCAAACCGGCCGGGGAGATCCAGTCGACCGAGCCGCGCCCCTGGACGCTCGCCCCCTCGCTCGACTCGTTCCGCCGGGTCTTCGAACAGCAGGACTTCGGCCGCTACTTCCTCAACAGCCTGCTGGTGGCGGGCACGGTGGTCATCCTCTCGGCGCTGATCGCCTTCCTGGCCGCCACCGCCGTGACCCGGTTCCGCTTCAAGTTCCGCACCACGCTGCTGATCATGTTCCTGGTGGCGCAGATGGTGCCGGTGGAGGCGCTGACCATCCCGCTCTTCTTCCTGATGCGGGACTTCGGCCAGCTCAACACGCTCGGCTCGCTGATCCTGCCGCACTTGGCCTTCTCGCTGCCGTTCGCCATCTGGATGCTGCGGGGTTTCGTCAGAGCCGTTCCGGAAGCCCTGGAGGAGGCCGCCTACATCGACGGCGCCAGCCGTACCCGCTTCCTCTGGCAGATCCTCTTCCCACTGGTCTTCCCGGGCCTGGTCGCGACGAGCGTCTTCTCCTTCATCACCACCTGGAACGACTTCCTCTTCGCGAAGTCCTTCATCATCAGCGACACCTCGCAGTCGACGCTGCCGATGGCGCTGCTGGTCTTCTTCAAACCGGACGAGAACGACTGGGGCGGGATCATGGCAGCCTCGACCGTGATGACCATCCCCGTCCTCGTCTTCTTCGTACTCGTACAGCGGCGCCTGGTCTCCGGACTGGGCGGCGCGGTTAAGGACTGACGTCTCATGACATCCGACGACATGACGGCCCCCGGCCTGATCCCCGCGCCGCGCGAGGTGACCTGGGGTGCGCCGGGAGCAGAGCCGTTCCGGCTGGACGCGGCGACCGTGCTCGCCGCCCCACCGGGCACCGAGGGCGCCGCCCGGTGGCTGCGCGCCACCGTCGGCGCCGCCACCGGACTGCCGCTCGCCGACGGCACGGACGGCCCCCGCGTGGAGCTGGCGCTCGACGAGGCCCTGGCCCCGGAGGCGTACGGACTCGTCGTCGACGGCGGCGCCGTACGTATCACCGGCTCCGGTGCGGCCGGGCTCCTGCACGGGGCGCAGACCTTCCGTCAGCTCCTTGGCCCGGACGCCTTCCGGCGCGCGCCCGTCACCCCCGGGCGGACCTGGGAGGTGCCGGCGGTGGCCGTCGAGGACGAGCCGCGCTTCGGCTGGCGCGGCATGCTGCTCGACGTCTGCCGGCACTTCCTGCCCAAGGACGACGTGCTGCGCTACCTCGACCTCCTCTCCGCCCACAAGCTGAACGTCTTCCACTTCCACCTCAACGACGACCAGGGCTGGCGCATCGAGATCAAGCGCCACCCCCGCCTCACCGAGACCGGGGCCTGGCGCTCCCGCTCGAAGTACGGCCACCGGGCGTCCGACCTCTGGGACGAGACCCCGCACGGCGGTTACTACACCCAGGACGACATCCGCGAGATCGTCGCCTACGCCGCCGAGCGGCACATCCGGGTCGTCCCCGAGATCGACATCCCGGGCCACGCGCAGGCCGCCATCGCCGCCTACCCCGAGCTGGGCAACACCGATGTCGTCGACACCGCCGCCCTGACCGTCTGGGACTCCTGGGGCGTCAGCCCGAACGTCCTCGCCCCCACCGAGGACACCCTCCGCTTCTACGAGGGCGTCCTGGAGGAGGTCCTGGAGCTCTTCCCCGCCGAGACCTCGCCGTTCGTCCACATCGGCGGCGACGAGTGCCCCAAGGACCAGTGGAAGGAGTCCCCGCTCGCCCAGGCCCGGATCGCCGAACTCGGCCTGAAGGACGAGGACGAGCTCCAGTCCTGGTTCATCCGCCACTTCGACACCTGGCTCACCGCACGCGGCCGCCGCCTCATCGGCTGGGACGAGATCCTCGAAGGCGGCCTCGCCGAGGGCGCGGCGGTCTCCTCCTGGCGTGGTTACGCCGGAGGCATCGCGGCCGCCGAGGCCGGGCACGACGTGGTGATGTGCCCGGAGCAGCAGGTGTATCTGGACCACCGTCAGGACGGCGGCCCCGACGAGCCGATGCCCATCGGATACGTACGCACCCTGGAGGACGTCTACCGCTTCGAACCCGTTCCGCCGGGGCTGAGCGAGGAGGCGGCCGGTCACATCCTGGGCACGCAGGCCAACGTGTGGACCGAGGTCATGCAGAACAGGTCACGCGTCGACTACCAGGTCTTCCCGCGCCTCGCCGCCTTCGCCGAGGTCGCCTGGAGCACCCTGCCGGCCCCGGCCGAACGGGACTTCGCCGGATTCGACGCGCGCATGGCCGACCACTACGCCCGGCTCGACGCCCTCGGCGTCGACTACCGGCGGCCCGGCGGCCCGCTGCCGTGGCAGCGCCGGCCCGGCATCCTCGGTCGCCCGATCGAGGGAGCGCCGCCGGTGGTGTGAGCACGTGTTCGGCCCGCGCCGGAGCATCCCGGGCGCGGGCCGGACAACCTCCGGACGAACAGCCTGTGGAACGAACGGAATAAGTCGTACAAGCATCGCTGAAGAGTGGCAATTCACCCTCCGCTCCGAAGAGGTGCGAAATAGGGTCATCCCCCAGGTCGGGGGCGGATCCACCCTTCGCGGACCCTCGCGCCGGTCCCATCGGAAGATGTGCCAGAGTTGCCACGTCCGGCCTGTGAACACGTACCGTACGGCGCAACAGGCGGACCAGCCGGGAGACCGGGAAGGGGCAGCTGGGTTGACCACGCACGCACCGCAGGCGCTGCAGTCGGTGACGCTGCCGGCCTCGCTCGACGAGGCCGTGGCGGCGCTGGAAGCCATGCCCGCCGCCGTCCCCGTGGCGGGCGGGACGGACCTGATGGCGGCCGTGAACAAGGGGCTCCTGCGCCCCTCGGGACTGGTCGGCCTCGGCCGGATCAGCGAGCTGCGCGGCTGGCACTACCAGGACGGCCACGCCCTGCTCGGCTCCGGCCTCACCCACGCCCGGATGGGCCGGCCCGACTTCGCCGCCCTGATCCCCGCCCTCGCCGCCTCCGCGCGCGCCGCCGGCCCGCCCCAGATCCGCAACGCCGGAACCCTCGGCGGCAACATCGCCACCTCCGCGCCGACCGGCGACGCGCTGCCGGTGCTGGCCGCGCTGGAGGCCGAACTGGTCGTCGCCGGACCCGGCGGCACGCGCCGCGAGATCCCCGTCTCGCACCTGCTGGCGGGCCGCGAGATGCTCGGCCCTGCCGAGCTGATCGGCTTCGTCCGGGTCCCGCTGCTGCACGCCCCGCAGGTGTTCCTGAAGGCCACCGGCCGCACCGGTCCCGGCCGCGCCACCGCCTCGGTCGCCATCGTGCTCGACCCGGCCCGGCGCGGCGTGCGCTGCGCGGTCGGCGCCATCGCCCCGATGCCGCTGCGGCCGCTGGAGGCGGAGCGCTGGATCGCCTCGCTGATCGACTGGGACGGCGAACGCGGCCTGGCCCCCGACGCGCTGGCCGCCTTCGGCGAGTACGTCGCCGCCGCCTGCATCCCGGACCACGAACCGCCGGCCGACGGGTCGCAGGCCCCGCCGCTGTCCCCGGCCGTCCTGCACCTGCGGCGCACCGTCGCCGCGCTCGCCCGACGCGCACTGGGGAGGGCACTGTCGTGAGCAATGAGGAACACCCCGACCCCCGGTACGAGGGCTGGGAGCCGACGCCGCAGAGCGGTGAGTACGACGCCGACGCCACCGCCTTCGTCCAGCTGCCGCCGGAGGACCTGGCGGCCATCCCGCTGGCCGCGCCCGGCCACGGATACGTACCGCCGATGATCGTGCCGCTGACCCCGGCCGCCGGTCTGGACCCGGCCGCGACGGGCAGCTGGGTCGTGCGGACGCAGAGCCAGCAGCAGGCCGACGCCGACCGGCGCGCCCAGGAGCAGCCCCCGGGCGCGGTGCACTGGCCGGACCCGAACGACCAGGGCGGCGGCTACGCGCAGCAGCCGTACCAGGACACGTCGCACTCCACGGCGCAGTGGAACTTCACGGAGGCGATCGGGGAGCAGGCGGGGCAGCCGGGCGGTGTCGGGGCGGGTGCGGAGGAGCACGCGGACCACGCGAGCCACGACGGCCACGGGGATCACTCGGGCCAGGGCGGCCACGCGGGTCACTCGGACCACACCGGACACTTCGACACCTCCGCGCACACCGATCACAACGCCACCCCCGGCCACAACGCCCCCTCCGGCCACACCGGCCAGTGGACGATTCCGGTCGCGGACGGGGATCTTCCGGACGAGTCGGGCGAGTTCCTGGCCTCGGCGGCGGCCTCGCAGCAGTGGTACGCGGACGACACGCGCCCCGCGACGCTCCCCGGCGGCGCCCCCGCGCCGTGGGCCACGCAGCCGCAGCCCGAGGAGCCCCCGGCCGCCGACCCCGCGGCCGACGGCCACCCGCTCCCCGGCAACGAACCGGAAGCGGAAGCGCCGCCGACGGAACCGCACGCCACAGCAGACCACGCCAGAGCAGACACGGCACCGGACACGGCACCGGAACCGGAACCCCTGGCCGACCCCGCCCCGGAACCACCCACCGACCCCGACGCGGCAACCACCCCCCGGGCGGACGCGGAACAGCCCACCGAAGCGGAACCCGAGCCGGACCCGTCCCACGACACCGCGCACGACCCCGTGTCCGACCCGTCCCACGACCCGGTCGCCGCCCCCCTCGACGTACCGAGCGAGCACCCCGCCGCCTCCTACGTCCTCCATGTCAACGGCGTGGACCGCCCGGTCTCCGAGGCCTGGATCGGCGAGTCCCTGCTCTACGTGCTCCGCGAGCGCCTCGGCCTCGCCGGAGCCAAGGACGGCTGCTCGCAGGGCGAGTGCGGGGCGTGCAACGTCCAGGTCGACGGCCGCCTCGTCGCCTCCTGCCTGGTGCCGGCGGCCACCGCGGCCGGCAGCGAGGTCCGTACGGTCGAGGGGCTGGCCGTCGACGGCGAACCCTCCGACGTCCAGCGCGCGCTCTCCGCCTGCGGGGCCGTCCAGTGCGGCTTCTGCATCCCCGGCATGGCGATGACCGTCCACGACCTGCTGGAGGGCAACCACGCCCCGAGCGAGCTGGAGACCCGCCGGGCCCTCTGCGGCAACCTCTGCCGCTGCTCCGGCTACCGGGGCGTGCTCGACGCGGTCGCGGACGTCGTGGCGTCCCGCGAGGCGAGTTCCGAGACGGCGGCCGCCGCCCAGGACGAGCCCCGCATCCCGCACCAGGCCGAGCCCGGCGCCGGCGGCGTACACCAGCACCACTCGCACGAGGGAGGCGCGCAGTGATCCACGCGCGCAGACCCACCGCCCACGGCAACCGGTCCGACCAGCACCACGCGACACCACAGGTCACCCCCCGCCCCCGTAGCGGCGGGGCGAACGACAAGGAGGCGGCGTGAGCGGCGACGCGGCCAACGCGACCAGCACCAGCCTGCCCAGGATCGACGCGGCCTCGGGCGGGCCGGGCTCGGGCGACGGTCCCGGCCAGGAGCCACCGCTGATGGGTTTGGGTGCCTCGCTGCCGCCCGCCGACACCCGTGCGAAGACCGAGGGCACCTTCCCGTACGCCGCCGACCTCTGGGCCGAAGGCCTGCTCTGGGCCTCCGTGCTCCGCTCGCCGCACCCGCACGCCCGCATCCTCTCCGTCGACACCTCGGCCGCCGCCGCGATGCCCGGGGTCCGCGCGGTCGTCACGCACGAGGACGTGCCCGGGGACAGCAACTACGGCCGCAGCGTCGTCGACCGCCCGGTCTTCGCCGCCGAGCTGGTCCGCCACCACGGCGAACCGATCGCCGCGGTGGCCGCCGACCACCCGGACACCGCACGCCTCGCGGCCGCCGCGATCGCGGTCGAGTACGAGGTGCTGGAGCCGGTCACGGACCCGGAGAAGGCGTTCGCGGCCGAGCCCCTGCACCCCGACGGCAACCTGATCCGGCACATCCCGCTCCGGTACGGCGATGCCGAGGCGACCGGCGAGGTCATCGTCGAGGGCCTCTACCGCATCGGCCGCCAGGACCCGGCCCCGATCGGCGCGGAGGCCGGCCTCGCCGTCCCCCGCCCCGACGGCGGCGTCGAGATCTACACCGCCTCCACCGACCCGCACACCGACCGCGACCTGGCCGCCGCCTGCTTCGGCCTGGAGCCGGACCGGGTCAAGGTCGTCGTCACCGGCGTCCCCGGCGCGACCGGCGACCGCGAGGACCCGGGCTTCCAGATCCCGCTGGGCCTGCTCGCCCTGCGCACCGGCTGCCCGGTGAAGCTGGCCGCCACCCGCGAGGAGTCCTTCCTCGGCCACGCCCACCGCCACCCGACCCTCCTCCGCTACCGCCACCACGCGGACGCGGACGGCCGGCTGGTCAAGGTGGAGGCCCAGATCCTGCTGGACGCGGGCGCGTACGCGGACGCCTCCTCGGAATCACTCGCGGCGGCCGTGGCGTTCGCCTGCGGCCCGTACGTCGTCCCGCACGCCTTCATCGAGGGGTGGGCGGTCCGCACGAACAACCCGCCCTCCGGCCACGTCCGCGGCGAGGGCGCGATGCAGGTGTGCGCGGCGTACGAGGGCCAGATGGACAAGCTGGCCGCGAAGCTCGGCATCGACCCGGCCGAACTCCGCCTCCGTAACGCCTTGTCCACGGGCGACATCCTGCCCACCGGCCAGACGGTGACCTGCCCGGCCCCGGTGGCCGAACTGCTCCGCGCGGTCCGCGACGCGCCCCTCCCCGCCCTTCCGAAGGACACCCCGGAGGACGACTGGCTGCTGCCCGGCGGTCCCGAGGGAGCGGGCGAACCCGGTGCGGTGCGCCGGGGCGTGGGGTACGGGGTCGGCATGGTCCACATGCTCGGCGCCGAGGGCGCGGACGAGGTCTCCACGGCCACGGTCCGGGTCCACGACGGCGTCGCGACGGTGATCTGCGCGGCGGTCGAAACAGGCCAGGGCTTCACCACCCTCGCCCGCCAGATCGTCCAGGAGGTCCTGGGCGTGGACGAGGTCCACGTGGCGGCGGTCGACACCGACCAGCCACCCGCGGGCCCGGCGACGCACGGCCGCCACACCTGGGTCTCCGGCGGGGCGGTGGAGCGGGCGGCGAAGATGGTCCGCACCCAGCTCCTCCAGCCGCTGGCCCACAAGTTCGGCATGTCCACGGAGCTGCTCCAGATCGCCGACGGCAAGATCACCTCGTACGACGGTGTCCTCTCCACCACCGTCATGGAGGCGATGGACGGCAAGGAACTCTGGGCCACCGCCCAGTGCCGCCCCCACCCCACCGAGCCGCTGGACGACTCAGGCCAGGGCGACGCGTTCGTGGGCCTGGCGTTCTGCGCGGTACGGGCGGTGGTCGACGTCGACATCGAGCTCGGCTCGATCCGCGTGGTCGAGATGGCGGTGGCCCAGGACGTGGGCCGCGTCCTGAACCCGAAGCAGCTGGCGATCCGTATCGAGGCAGGCATCACCCAGGGCATCGGCGCGGCCCTCACCGAGAACCTCCGCACCGCCCGGGGCATCGTCCGCCACCCCGACCTGACCGGATACGCCCTGCCGACCTCGCTGGACGCGCCGGACATCCGTATCGTCAAGCTGGTCGAGGAACGGGACGTGGTGGCCCCCTTCGGCGCCAAGCCCGCCTCGGCCGTCCCGGTCGTGACGGCCCCGGCGGCGGTGGCCTCGGCGATCCGCTCGGCCACCGGCCGCCCGGTGAACCGCCTGCCGGTACGGCCCCAGGCGGCGGTGGCGGTCACGAAAGGCTGACAGGGCGCACGCGCGTGCGTCGTTTTCCTGACCAGGGGGAGCACCGGACATGATTTCTGAGCCGGAGTTGGTGGGGGAGTCCGGGCCGGAGCACAGACCGGAGGCGGTGGGTGGCTTCGGCCACAGGCCGCCACCCGGCCGCCGGCGCGGTCACGGCCTGCTCTGGGCCCTGGCGGGAGCGCTGACCGCGTCCGCGATATGGGCGACGACGGTTTTCGCGTACGGGGACGGCGTCGTCGAGAGACCGGACACACGCGGCTATCAGTTGGGCGGACGCTCGTGCTCCGTGATGCAGCTCAAGGCGCTGACGGCGGCGGCCGGCAAGCGGGAGGACGCGCCCACGCTCGTGCCGGGACGAATCGAGCACCCGGCCCTCGACCAGGTCTACTGCAACGTCGCCCTCGTCTCTCCTGAGGGCGCCGGCGCGTACGCCGAGGGCTGGAGCGTCCACGTCCACGTCGGACTGAGGGCCGAGCTGCACAAGGAGACCGCCCCTGGTTCCGAGTTCGAGGCCCGCGAGGGACCGTCGGCTCTGGAGGGAGAGGACGAAAAGGGGGCCGAGCTGGTGCCCAACCTGGGCGACCGGGCCTACCTGCGGACCGACTTCGGAGAGCAGGCGCGGCTGAGCGTACTGGATGGCGCCGCCGTCCTCACGCTTACCGTCTCCGCCTCCATGACCTACTCGGGCCCCGACAACTGGGACGAGGAGCCCGAAGCTCCCGCGCCTGAGTCGTTCCATGCCGACATGATCAGTGACATGCGCGATGTGATGGAGCGGCTGAAGACGGCGGCCCGAGAACCGTCGGACGCCCGGTAGACCAAGGGGGACATTCATGACGTTCGACGAGGAGTGGGCCGACCTGCGCACGGCAGCGGCCGAACGAGGCGCCATGCGGATCAACGGCGTACCGGCCGAGGGCGGCGGGGGTGGCGGCGCAGCCGACCTGGTGGTGAACCGGGACGACCTCGGCGCCATCGGGAACGACGCCTACGGCCTGAGGACCAGGCTGTCGAAGGAGGGCGACCACGCCCGCCCCGCCACCTTCGACGCGGCGATCGCGCTGACCAACGGCAACTTCGCGAGCGGCGCGGCGGTGCTCAAGGTGCACGACCGCTGGCAGGCCCAACTGAGGACGTTGCTGGACTCCTGCGCGCACATCTCGAACCACCTGGACTACACGAAGGCCCAGCACGCGAAGGACGAGGTGAAGGTCGTGGGTGACCTGACGCCGATCTCCAAGCTCACGGAATACCTGCAGTAGGACTCGGGGGAGAACACGCACGTGCTGAGTTACCGGGACATCGTCGACGCCCCCGTGGGAAAGCTGAAGGCCGCGGCCGACGACTGGTCGGAGATGGCGCAGAAGCTGGAGAAACTTGCCACCCAGGCCGCCGACGGGATGAGGACGAAGGCGGACAAGGCCGACTGGGAGGGGCTCAACGCCGGGGTCACCAAGGCCTTCATCGGCAAGACGGCCAAAGAGTTCACGGACGCGGCGGCCCAGGCCAAGGGCGTGCAGGCGATCCTGGAGGACGGTCACGCCGCCATCAAGAAGGCCAAGGACGATCTGACCGGCATCCGGGATCACGAAGGTCCGGCCGCCGGCATCCGGGTCGACGCGGACGGCAAGGTGTCCGCGCGCCGACCGCTCGCGGACGCACCTCCCGCACAGCGCCACGACCCCGACTACCCCCAGGCGGTACGGCAGGAGAAGGAGAACATCGCCGCCTGGCAGAAGAAGATCGACCTGATCGTGGACAACTGCAACGACGCCGACGTGTCGTTGAAGAACGCCCTCGAAGCGAACGTCACGGACCGCAAGGACTTCAGCGCCCCCACGTACACGAAGCTGGACCAGGAGGAGGCCGCCAGGGCCGCCGTACTGGCCGCCAGGGGCCGCGACCTCACGCACACCGAACTCCAGTCGCTCAACGAACTGCTGAGGGACAACAGCACGTCGGTGGAGTTCTCGAAGAACTTCTACGAGAAGCTCGGCCCGGAGAGGTCCCTGTCCTTCTTCGGGCAACTGGCGACGGACACGCACCGGGGGCTGAAGGCCGACAAGGAGCGGCTCAAGGACGTCCAGGCGCTCCAGAAGAACCTCGGGCTCACCCTGGCCACCGCATCGCACGACAAGGCGTTCTCGGCGGAGTGGGGGCCGGGGCTCCGCAAGCTCGGGACGCAGCAGATCCCGCTCTCCAGGTACGCCGCCCCCGGCGACCCGTACGGGTACCAACTGCTCGGCGGCATCATGCGGTACGGGAAGTACGACGCCTCGTTCCTCAACCCGATCGCTGAGCACGTCGCGCAACTGCACCAGAGGGATCCGTTCCGGTTCGCCGGCAACAAGCAGGTGAACGGCTTCCTGGAGAACCCGTTCAACCCCTCGGGCACGAACGGCTCCGGCTACGACCCGGTCACGGCGATGCTGGAGGCGCTGGGGAACAGCCCGGACGCCGCGAAGCACTTTTTCACCGACGATCCGACGGCCTACAACGAGGACGGCACGGTCGACAGGAGAGCCACCGCCGACCTCGGCAAGCAGGACGGCGAGGCTGTCGACAACTACCTCGATTTCTTCGGCAACGAGAAGTGGGAGTCGTTCCCGGACATGAACTCCACCGACCCGGACGAGCTGGAGGCCACCCTCCAGCACATGCCGGACGCGCTGGGTCATGCGCTGGAGGCGGCGACGCTCGGCTACCCGGCCGGCCATCCGGACGCGGCTGTGGTGCGGGACGCCGACAACGCGGACGTCATGCGGCAGGTCATGGAGAAGTACGGAGAGGACGCGGGCCTGCTCAAACAGCAGGAGGGCATGGCGGACAGCCTCGGGGTCATGGGGGCCGGGTACATCGACGACATCAACTGGGCTCTGGTCGAGAACGAGCCGGGCAGTCTTTTCGCACCCGGTGGGAACCCGGAAGGGCATATCGACCTTTCCGGCATCGAGCCCGGCGCCCCGCGCGGTGACGGCCGCAGCATCGCCCGGGGCTTTCTCAGCACTCTCGGCCAGCATCCGGACGCCTACGCGACTCTTTCCGCCGCGGAGGCGGTCCACACCCGCAGCGCGTTGGAGGGCCAGGTGGGACCGGACGGAAGGATCGACCAGGGCGGAGCGCGGACAGCCGTACAGGTCGGGGCGGAGGTGCAGGGCATGCTCGATCAATCCCGGGCCGACCAGGTGGAGGCGACGAACCTCAAGACCCACGAGGAATACGAGAAGGCGGTGGCCGCACGGGCGGGCTGGGTCGAATTCGGGGCGGTCGCAGGCGTGGCGGCGGGCGTCGCCTTCCTGCCCGCCACGGCGGCCGTGGGTACGGCCGCCGTCCTCATCCCTCTGGCGACCGACACCGCCGGCGGCGCCCTGGAACAGGTCATCGGTCAGACGATCGGTGACATCTCCGACAACTCCGTGGATGAGCACAAGGAGAAAGTGGATGATCTGAACCGGACGGACAAGACCAAGATCTACTCCGCTGGTGAGCGCATGGCGGAGGCGCCGATGAAGGAGTTCATGCGACAGCAAGGTGTGGACTTCGAGAGCACGTTCGGCCAGGACTTGAAGGTATCCATGCGGACCGGCTACACGACTGGCAACAATCGCGAGAATCAGCAGGGCAACGACCCGGAGACCGGCTGAGGCCGGTGTGCGGCCGGGGAGGAAGGAAAACGGTGATCAGCCAGCGGATCGGACGCGTCGGATACCTCGCTGCGGCTGTGGCGGGCTCACTCGTTCTCGGAGCCACCGGCTGTGGAGGCGGGGGTGACGAGGCCGGAAAGCCGAGCGATACGGCAGTGGCGGGGACGCGGCTGTGCGGAGGTGGTGCCGTGACCGAGGGTGCGGCACAGGCGCTGCGGGTGATCATGGGATCGTCGCGGTTCGAAGCATCGGGCGAGAAGTCCACCGTCGCCCGTGCTGCTCAGGACCTGAGCGAGGGCGCCGGGGCCTCAGGCACGGGTGACGGAGACGTCTGCCGTGTCTACACACCTGCCGGTACGGCGGAAGCCGAGCTGAGGATCACCTGGCGGCGGTCCGGCAGCGTGCCACCGAGCGACCCGGCCCCGAAGTTCACCGTGCTCCCGATGGGGGAGCGGGCCCTGACGGCCACGGACGGTGCGTCCCTCCGGTTCGCCTGCCGGAGCGGGAAGCTGACTGGTGCCGGACCGGCCCACGTCGACATCGGTGTGGAGCGTGGGGGCATGCCGACGACACCGGAGGGCGACCCCGATGAGTTGAGGGACGCCTACGCGACCGTGGCCCATTCCTTCGCGCTGACCATGGCGAGGGAGCTGGGCTGTGAGGACGACGCAGGGCTGGAGCCCCGGCCGGCACTGGACCCGGTGCCACGGTGATTCCGGAAGCAAGCGGAAGGGCCGCCCCGTTTTGCGGGGGCGGCCCTTCCGGTGAGCGTGATTCCACTGTGAGGCCGTGACCGGAATCGAACCGGTGTAACTCGAGTTGCAGTCGAGCCCCTGAGCCTCTCGGGCACACGGCCGTGCGTTTGTTTCCGTGTGCTCGACGTTAGGGGCCGCGGCCTACCGGTCACAAGGGCGGCGGCCGGCACGCAACACGACTGCCATACGCCGTTCACGCCCGGCCCTTCGGACTACGACCAAGGGACGATCATGGACGGGCCCGACGACAGGGCTCAAACCGTTCCACGCCCCTTACCCTGGGGCCATGACCGCCCCCGAACAGCGCGACGGCACCGACGCCGCGCGGCCCGCGCCGACCGATCCGCCGTACGACCACCGCGGGGCCCACCTGCCGCACGGCCCGGCGCACGACCTGCCGGGCGGTTCCACCGACCCGGCGACCGGGCTGCCGGCGGATCTCCCCGCCGACCTGAAGACCGGCATACCCGGGGACCTTCGGCCGGGGATGCCGGACGCACTGCCCGACGACCTGGCCGGGGCGGTCACCGAGGCGGCGGCCGAGGGCGTGCTCGGGCGGACCTACCGGGCGCTCAGCATCGGGATCGTCTCCGTGGTGTTCCTCATCGCGTTCGAGGCGACGGCGGTCGGTACGGCGATGCCGGTGGCCGCGCGGGAGCTGCACGGCATCCCGCTCTACGCGTTCGCCTTCTCCGCGTACTTCACCACCAGCCTCTTCGCCATGGTGCTCTCCGGCCAGTGGGCCGACCGGCGCGGACCGCTCCAGCCGCTCGCCACCGGGATCACCGCGTTCGGTGCGGGGCTGCTGCTCTCCGGGGCGGCGGGCTCCATGTGGGTCTTCATCGCGGGCCGGGCGGTCCAGGGGCTCGGCGGCGGGCTGGTGATCGTCGCCCTGTACGTGGTCATCGGGCGCGCCTACCCCGAACGCATCCGGCCCGCCATCATGGCCGCCTTCGCCGCGAGCTGGGTGATCCCGTCCGTGGTCGGGCCGCTGGCCGCCGGCACGGTGACCGAGCACCTCGGCTGGCGCTGGGTCTTCGTCGGCATCCCCGCCCTGATCGTGATCCCGCTGGCCCTGGCCCTTCCGCAGATCCGCCGGATGGCCTCCGGGCCCGCGGACCCGGACGCGCCGGCGCCCCCGTACGACCGCCGCCGTATCCGCCTCGCGCTGGGGATCTCGGCGGGCGCCGGGCTGCTCCAGTACGCGGGCCAGGAGCTGAACTGGCTCGCCGTGCTCCCCGCCGCCGCCGGCGTCGCGCTGCTGGTGCCCGCCGTACGGGGCCTGCTGCCCACCGGGACCGTACGGGCGGCGCGCGGGCTGCCGTCGGTGATCCTGCTGCGCGGGGTGGCGGCCGGCTCGTTCATCGCCGCGGAATCCTTCGTACCGCTGATGCTGGTCACCCAGCGCGGCCTGACCCCGACCATGGCGGGCCTCTCCCTGGCGGTGGGCGGCGCGACCTGGGCGCTCGGCTCGTACGTCCAGTCCCGGCCCCGCCTGGAGCCGTACCGGGAGCGGCTGATGGTGAGCGGGATGGTGCTGGTGGCCGCGTCCATCGCCGTCGCCCCGACCGTACTGATCCCGGCCGTTCCGGTCTGGATCGTCGCCGTGGCCTGGGCGTTCGGCTGCTTCGGTATGGGCATGGTGATCGCCTCCACGAGCGTGCTCCTGCTGAAGCTGTCGGCCCCCGAGGAGGCGGGCTCCAACTCCGCCGCCCTCCAGATCTCCGACGGCCTCTCCAACGTCCTGCTCCTGGCCCTCGGCGGCGCCGCCTTCGCGGCGCTCGGCGGCGAGGCCCTGGGCGCGGCGGCCCACGGCACGGCGGCCGGGGCGGCCACGGGCTCGCACCCGGCGGCCTTCGCGGCGGTGTTCCTGCCGATGGCGGTGGTCGCGGTGGTGGGGGCGTGGGTGGCTACGCGGGTGGTCGTACGGGAGAAGTGAGCGGTACCACTCTGGCCCCACCCGGTGGTACCGTTCTGGTATGGCTATGAACCTGCGTCTCCGCGACGACCAGACCGAGGCCCTCAAGCAGCGTGCCGAGCAGGAGGGCACCAGCATGCACGCGATACTGCTCCAGGCCGTGGACGACTACCTCGCCAGGACGGCACAGCAGGCCATCGTCCGCAAGACCGCGAAGGAGCAGGCGGCCAAGTGGAGCGAGCTCATGGAGCGGCTGAAGTGAGCTGCGTCTATCTGAGCTCCGAGGACGTGCTCGTGATCGCCGGGTACGCCTGCGACGACATGCAGATCGTCGTCCGGGACGCCGGTCTCCTGGAGTCGGCGGTCCATCGCCCTTCGGCCGCCATGTTCGGCGAGGAGGCCTACCCCGACCTCCTCGACAAGGCTGCGGCGCTTCTCCAGTCCCTGGCAGTCAACCGTCCCTTCTTCGACGGCAACAAGAGAACGGCCTGGCTCTCCTGCGTCACCTTCCTCGCCATGAACGGCGTCGACCTGCGCCCGGACATCGACGCGGCGGAACGGCTGGTCATCGACGTGGCCACGGGGGAGAGGGACGAGATCAAGGTGATCTCCCAGGGGCTACGGGACCTGGTCGTCGACGCGATGTGAGCACGATCTCGTCGGGCGTCGGCGCGGCTTGTTCGTACCGGGTTTCAACCGGGCCCCCGGTAGGGTGGCCCGGTTGTCGTATCGCGGGCCGGGTCCTTCGGGCCGGGTCCGGCAGCGGCAGCGACCCACGTACCCGAGCGCCCCGAACCGGAGACCGTGACTACCACCACCACCGCCTCCTCCTCCCACCACCTCTCTCCCGCCTTCCCGGGCCGCGCCCCCTGGGGCACCGCCAACAAGCTGCGAGCCTGGCAGCAGGGGGCCATGGAGAGGTACATCCAGGAGCAGCCGCGCGACTTCCTCGCCGTCGCCACGCCCGGCGCCGGCAAGACCACCTTCGCGCTGACCCTCGCGTCGTGGCTGCTGCACCACCACGTCGTCCAGCAGATCACCGTGGTCGCCCCGACCGAGCACCTCAAGAAGCAGTGGGCGGAGGCCGCCGCCCGGATAGGGATCAAGCTCGACCCGGAGTACAGCGCCGGTCCGCTGAGCAAGGAGTACCACGGCGTCGCCGTGACGTACGCCGGTGTCGGCGTCCGGCCCATGCTGCACCGCAACCGCTGCGAGCAGCGCAAGACCCTCGTGATCCTCGACGAGATCCACCACGCCGGTGACTCGAAGTCGTGGGGCGAGGCCTGCCAGGAGGCGTTCGACCCGGCGACCCGGCGGCTCGCGCTGACCGGTACGCCGTTCCGGTCGGACACCAACCCGATTCCCTTCGTGCAGTACGAGGAGGGCAACGACGGCATCCGCCGGTCCTCCGCCGACTACACCTACGGCTACGGCAACGCGCTCGCCGACGGCGTCGTCCGCCCGGTCATCTTCCTCAGCTACAGCGGCAACATGCGCTGGCGCACCAAGGCCGGCGACGAGATCGCGGCCCGGCTCGGCGAGCCGATGACCAAGGACGCCATCGGCCAGGCCTGGCGCACCGCGCTCGCCCCCACCGGCGAGTGGATCCCCAACGTGCTGGCCGCCGCCGACAAGCGGCTCACCGAGGTCCGCAAGGGCATCCCCGACGCGGGCGGGCTCGTCATCGCGACGGACCAGGACTCGGCCCGCGCCTACGCCAAGATCCTGAAGAAGGTCACCGGCGAGACCCCGACCGTGGTCCTCTCCGACGAGAAGGCGGCCTCGAAGAAGATCGACAAGTTCAGCGCGGACGAGTCGCGCTGGATGGTCGCGGTCCGCATGGTGTCGGAGGGCGTCGACGTGCCGCGCCTCGCCGTCGGCGTGTACGCCACCACCATCTCGACGCCCCTCTTCTTCGCCCAGGCCGTCGGCCGCTTCGTGCGCTCCCGCAGGCGCGGTGAGACGGCCTCCGTCTTCGTACCGACGATCCCGATGCTCCTCGACTTCGCCAACGAGATGGAGGTCGAGCGCGACCACGTCCTCGACAAGCCGAAGAAGGGCAGCGACGAGGAGAACCCGTTCGCGGAGGAGGACCAGCTCCTCGCCGACGCCGAGCGGCTGGAGGACGAGGAGACCGAGGACCAACTGCCCTGGGAGGCGCTGGAGTCGGACGCGGTCTTCGACCGGGTGCTGTACGACGGCGCCGAGTTCGGCATGCAGGCCCACCCGGGCAGTGAGGAGGAGCAGGACTACCTCGGCATCCCCGGCCTCCTCGAACCCGACCAGGTGCAGCTCCTCCTCCAGAAGCGGCAGAGCCGCCAGATCGCGCACAGCCGCCAGAAGCCGGCCGAGGAGGCCGACCTCCTGGAGAAGCCCGCCGAGGCGCGGCCCGTCGTCACGCACAAGCAGCTGCTCAGCCTGCGCAAGCAGCTCAACACGATGGTCTCCGCCTACACCCACCAGAGCGGCAAGCCCCACGGCGTCATCCACAACGAACTGCGCCGCGTCTGCGGCGGCCCGCCGAGCGCCGAGGCGACCGCCCACCAGATCCAGACACGGATCGCCAAGGTCCAGGAGTGGGCCACCCGCATGACGTGAGACCGGGGGCGCGCCCTGCGCTCCGTGCGGCTCGTTCCGGTCCGTCCGGGGCGGGCCGCACGCCCGTTTCCGGCCACACCCCACCGTCCGGCCGGAAAATTGCGCAGGCTTCAATTCACCGTGAGTTAACGACAGTTCACATGAGGTACACGAAGGGTCACCCACCACGTCTGCCGACCTGGACGCGCGTAGATGTTCGCGTTCCGGACGCCACCGCGCTGACCGGCGGTTATGCCGTACGGTCGAGCCCCGGCCCGGACGAGCGCCCGGATTCTGGACGAGGGCTTCCGCTGAGCGGACTGGCTCGCTACTGTCCCCGCCATATGAACGCCCCGTGGCAGAGCCGCCGCGGAGCGCAGCCGGTGCCTATGGCCAGACCGGCGGCCTCTCCGTGCGTCGCCGCTGGGACCGGTGTCGCAACCCCCGGAGCAGGGCCGCCGTCGCTCACCCGAAGAGGAGAGGGCGTCGTGACAGCGGAGACTTCCCAGACGCTCGACCGAGGACTGCGGGTCCTCAAACTGCTCGCCGATACCGACCACGGTCTGACCGTCACCGAGTTGTCCAACAAACTCGGCGTCAACCGGACCGTCGTCTACCGGCTGCTCGCCACCCTGGAGCAGCACGCCCTGGTCCGCCGTGATCTGGGCGGCCGCGCCCGGGTCGGACTCGGTGTGCTGCGCCTCGGCCGTCAGGTGCACCCCCTCGTCCGGGAGGCCGCGCTGCCCGCGCTGCGCTCGCTGGCAGAGGACATAGGGGCCACCGCCCACCTCACGCTCGTCGACGGCAGCGACGCCCTCGCGGTCGCCGTCGTCGAGCCGACCTGGACCGACTACCACGTGGCCTACCGGGCGGGTTTCCGGCACCCGCTGGACCGCGGTGCCGCCGGGCGGGCCATCCTCTCCGCCCGCCAGCACAACGCGGCCGGACATCCCGGCTACACCCTCACCCACGGCGAGCTCGAAGCCGGCGCCAGCGGGGCGGCCGCGCCGCTGGTCGGGGTGTCGGGGGTGGAGGGAAGCGTCGGCGTGGTCATGCTCGCCGACGCCGTACCGGAACGGGTCGGGCCGCGCGTGCTCGACGCCGCCCGCGAAGTGGCGGACGCACTGCGGTAGGCGGCGCCTGTTCCGTACGCATGCGGGGCGCGGCGGGTCGGGAGGCCGGGGCGCGGCTACGTACCTGGGGCGCGGCGGGTCGGCAGGCCGGAGGTACGGGGTCCGGCCGTCGCGCCGGCGGCGCCCCTGCGGCAGTGGCACCTCGGGGGCGTGCGCCTGGCCCGTTCCCGTTTCCGTGCGGCGGTCAGAGCCGGGGGCGTACGCCTGGCGCGCTTCCGCTTCCGCGCGCCGGTTAGATTGGACGCGTGCTCTCTCGTCTCCCGCGCCCCCGCGCGCTCGCCCTCTGCGCGCTGCCCGTCCTCGCCCTGTTCGGTACGGCGGCTCTCGCGCCGCTCCCGTTCACCGTGGCGCAGCCCGGGGTGACCGCCGACGTGCTCGGCGAGGACCGGGGCAAGCCGGTGATCACCATCACCGGCGCGGAGACCCGGCCCACCGACGGGCAGCTGCGGATGACCACCATCGTCGCCACCGGGCCCACGGCGGACATCCGGATCGGCAACGTGGTGGACGGCTGGTTCCGTACGGACCGGGCGGTCATGCCCCGCGACTCCGTCTACCCGACCGGCGGCTCCGAGCGGGAGATCGAGCAGCACAACCTGAACGACATGAAGCAGTCCCAGAACGTCGCCGTCGACGCGGCCCTGAACCAGCTGAAGCGCAAGCCCGGCTCGATGCGGGTGACCGTGGACCTCGGCGACATCGGCGGGCCCAGCGCCGGCCTCTTCCTCTCGCTCGGCATCATCGACAAGCTCGACGGTGACGGCAGGGGCGGCGACCTCACCGGCGGCCGCACCATCGCCGGTACGGGGACGATCAGCGCGGACGGCAAGGTCGGCGCGGTCGGCGGCGTCTCCATGAAGACCCAGGCCGCCCACCGCGACGGGGCCACCGTCTTCCTCGTCCCGAAGGCCGAGTGCCGCGAGGCGGAGGCCGAGCGGCCCGACGGGCTGCGGCTGATCCCGGTCACCACCCTCGGCGGCGCGGTGGGCGCGCTCAAGGCGCTGGAGCAGGGCGGGAAGGTGCCGAGCTGCTGACCCCGGACGTGTCATCCGGTGGCGGTAGGGAGACCTCCTGACCCGCCCCCCCGTCCACCGCCGGTCCCTCCATCGTTCGCCACGACGGGAACACCAGCGGGCTCAGCGTCGCCAGGAAGTACACCCCGCCCATCGCCAGCAGCGCCCCCGACGGGCCCATCCCCTCCACCAGCAACCCGGCCGCGAGACCGCCCAGCGGCATCGCGAACTCGCACCCGGCGGTCAGCGCCCCCGAGACCCGGCTCCGCAGCCGGTCCGGGACCCGCTCGTAGATCACCGTCGTCAGGATCGGGTTCAGCACCCCGCCCGCGATCCCGCCGAGCAGCATGGTCACGGCCAGCGGCAGCACCGTCCCGGTCACCGCCGCCACCAGGAACCGAGGCGCGCCGCACAGGATCACGCACACCGTGAACACCGCCCGCCGCGAGAACCGGTGCCCCACCGCCCCGTACAGCAGCGCCCCCGCCAGCCCGCCCGCCCCGAACAGCGCGGTGAGCAGCCCGATGTCCCGGGCCCCGCCCAATTCGCCCTCGGCGTGCACCGGGAGCAGGACCGCGTTCCAGCCCTGGTCGGTGCCGTTCATGAACATCACCATCACCACGACCGCCAGCAGCAGCCGGTTGCCCAGCAAGTAGCCGTAGCCTTCGCGGAGTTCGGTGCCGTACGTACGCATCGAGACGGGTGCCCCGCCCTTGCGCGGCTCGGCCGAGCCCACCCCTCGTACGCCGACGGCGACCAGCAGCGCGGACAGCCCGAACGTCGCGGCGTCCAGGAGCAGTACGGTCTCCGAGCCCGCGAAGGCGATGAGCACGCCGGCCAGCGCCGCGCCGACCATCCTGGCCCCGCGCGAGACCGCGTCGAAGAGGCTGGCGGCGCGGGGGAGTGTGGTGCCGGCGTGCTCCGCCAGGTCCGGGATCAGCACGTAACGGGCGGTGTTGCCCGGCGTGTGCGCGAAGCCGTTCAGCGCCATCAGCGCGCAGAGCATCCAGAACTCCAGCGCGCCCACGTGGTGCAGCACCGGGATCGCGGCGATGGCGAGGCCGCACACCGTGTCCGAGGCGACGGCGACCCGGCGGCGGCCGATCCGGTCGATGAACGGCCCGCCGATCAGCGCGGCGAGGACGATCGGCAGGGTGGCGCAGAACGCGACGACGCCCGCCCGGCCCGCGCTGCCGGTGGTCTCCAGGACGAACCAGGGAACCCCGATCAGGGTGAGTGAAGTCCCGGCGGTGGAGATGGAGTTGGCCGCGAGGGCGGCGGCGAGCGGTATGCGGTGGCGGTGCATGGCCGTGCTTCCCCCGGAGGCGGTCGGCTAAGCGGTGCGGAACGGGCGGGCGCGGGGCGTCGGCGGGCCGCTGCGAGCCATCCGGAGGCCGACCTCGACCATCGTCCAGCCGATGCGGGTGCGCAGCCGGACGCGGGGGAGGCGGAACTCCCTTGCCTCGTGCTGCAGTTCGGCGGCCCGGTCGGCGTGCAGGGTGAGGTGGATGTCCGCGTGCGTGTCGGCGTGCATGAGTGATTCCCTTCTCGGTGTCGGCTGTCGGGTGCGCTGCTCATCGAGATCATTCGGACGGGCGGGGGAAGGTGTGCAGATGGGTCCGCACGACCGCCGAACCCTCGGTGTCCTCCGGGACGCGGTCCCGGTAGCTCTCCACGACGGCGTGGAGCTTCTCGTACAGCTCCTGCGCCAGCTCGGGCGTGAGGCGCAGCTTGAAGTCGCTCATGTCCCAGCCCCGCTGCCACTCCTGCGGCCACTCGTCCATCGTGCCGAGCCAGGTGTTCAGCTCCTGGGCGTGGGTCGTGGCCGTCTCGTGCAGGACGACGTCGATGGCCCCGCGTACCTCCGGGTCGGCGTGGGACCGGAAGTCGGCGCTCTCGACCATCGTTCCGTCGTGCACCGACCGCCACCACCGCTCCCGGCCCTTGCCCAGCTCCGGAGCGTCCTCGACCAGGCCGGATTCGGCCAGTTGGCGCAGGTGGTAGCTGGTCGCGCCGCTGGACTCGCCCAGCCGCTCGCCGAGCCCGGAGGCGGTGGCGGGGCCGAACTCCCGCAGGGAGTTGAGCAGTCGGATCCGCAGCGGGTGCGCGAGGGTGCGCAACGTACGGGCGTTGATGTTGTGGATGTTCCGCCCGCCGGCCGGGGCGTCAGCAGGGGCAGGGGCAGGGGCGCGCCGCGCGGTCTCGTTCTCCGTCATGCCTCGACCGTAGCCTTGCAAAGATATCTTTGCAAGGAGTTTTTGCAACGCGCTCTTTGTAACTCGCCCCGCCCTCTCACCCCTCCTCGATGAACCCCTCCGCCACCAGCCACTCCTTCGCCACCTCGTGCGGGTCCTCCCCGTCCACGTCCACCTTCGCGTTCAGCGTCTGCGCCACCTCGGTGGTCAGCTTCCTGGCGAGCGGGTCCAGGAGTTCCGCGATCACCGGGTACTTCTCGAAGGTGGCCAGGTGGACGACCGGGGACGCGTTGTAGTTGGGGAAGAAGTTCTTGTCGTCCTCCAGCACGTCCAGGTCCATCGCCTTGATCCGGCCGTCGGTGGTGAACACCTCGCCCAGCAGGCAGGAGTTGGACTCGGAGACCTGGGTGTAGATGATCCCGGCGTCCATCTTCTTGATGTTGCCCGCCGGGATCTTCATCCCGTACTTCTTCTCCATCCCGGGCAGTCCGTCGTCGCGGGAGGCGAACTCGTTCTCCACACAGATCGTCACCGCGCCCGGGTCCTTCTTCGCCAGGGCGGCCACGTCCGAGAGGGTCTTCAGCTGGTACCTGGCGTTGTTCTTCTTGCTGATGGCCAGGGCGTACGTGTTGTCGAGGGGGGCCGGCGGCAGCCAGACCACCCCGTTGCCCTTGTCCTCGTCCCGGACCGCCTCGTACTGCTTCTTCGGGTCCACGATCGGGTTCTCGTGGCCCAGGAACGTGATCCAGCCGGTGCCGGTGTAGTCCCACTGCGCGTCGGCGTCACCGTTGATGATGGCCTCGCGCGCGCTGATGGACCCCGGCAGGTTCGTGCGGTCCAGGACCTCCGCCCCGGCCGCCTTGAAGACCAGGCCGGTCATCTGGCCGAGGATGATGTTCTCGCTGAAGTTCTTCGAGGTCACCGTCAGCGTGGCGCCCTTGAGCGGCTCGCCCTGCCCGACCGAGCCCGGCGACACGTCGTCCACCATCGGCGAACCGCTCTTGAGCCCGCAGCCGCCCGCCAGCAGCACCAAGGACGCGGCGGCCGCCAGGCCCCGGACACCGTAGGCACTCCTCATCCTCACTGTTCCTCCAACCCGCGGGGCGTCAGCGCCAGTTCGGCCAGCGAGGCCAGCCAGTCCACCAGCAGCGCCAGCACCACCGTCAGCACCGACCCGATGATCAGCACCGGCATCCGCTGCGTCTGGATCCCCGAGGTGATCAGGTCGCCGAGCCCGCCGCCTCCGCCGAACGTGGCCAGCGTCGCCGTACCGACGTTCAGGACCAGCGCCGTTCGGACGCCCGCCAGGATCAGCGGCACCGCCAGCGGCAGCTCCACCCTCAGCAGGACGCCCCGCCCGGACATCCCCATCCCGCGCGCCGCCTCGATCATGTTCGGCTCGATCGCCCGCAGGCCCGCCACCGTGTTGGAGAGCACCGGCAGCACCGCGTAGATCACGATCCCGATGATCGCCGTCCGGGGCCCGATGCCCAGCCAGATCACCAGCAGCGCCAGCAGACCGATCGCCGGGGTGGCCTGCCCGATGTTGGCCAGTGCCGTGAACGCCGGGGCCGCCTTCCGCAGCCGCCGCCGGGTCAGCGCGATGCCCAGCGGGATGGCGATGATCAGCACCCAGAAGGTGGAGATCGCCGTCAGGCGCACGTGCTGCCACCAGCGCAGCTGCACGTTGCCGCCGGAGAGCGAGTTCTCCGCGATCGAGTCCAGGTGGATGTTGGTGATCCACACGTAGGTGATGCCCAGGACGACCAGAAGCACCGCCGGGAGGACCACCAGCTTGCGCCAGGTGATCCGGCGCGCCGGGGCAGCCGGGGCGGGAGAGGGGTCGCTCTCCTCGTCGTGGAAGGCGTGGCCCTTGACGTCGTGTTCGCCCGGTGGCCGGGTCGGTGTGGCCGGGCTCTTGCCGGAGCCGGACTGGTGGCTGGGGCTCATGCTCCGCCGCCACCTCCCTCCAGCTCCTGCCCGGTCTGGTGGCCGCGCTGCTCCGCCAGGTCGTGCTGGTGCTCCATCGCCGTCAGCCGGTCGGCCTCCAGCAGCTCCTGCACGTTGTCCATCAGCGTCTTCATGTCGACGACCCCGATGAACTCACCGCGCCGCCCGGTCACCGCGACCCGGCCGCCGCTGTCGGTCAGCACCGCCTCCAGCGCGTCGTGCAGCGTGGCGTCCCGGGTCACCGTGTCGTGCACCAGCTGCCCGGCCCGCGCCAGCGAACCGCGCGCCCGCATCAGGTCGCCGCGCCGCAGCCACTTGTACGGGCGGTTGCGGCGGTCCAGCATCAGCAGTTCGTTGTGCGGGCCGTTGCGCAGCTTGTTGAAGATCGTCTGGAGCGGGTCCTCGACCGTCACCGTCGGGAACTCCGCGATGCCCACGTCCCGTACCCGGGTGAGGTTGAGCCGCTTGAGGGCCGCGCCCGCCCCGACGAAGCCGGAGACGAAGTCGTCCGCCGGGTTGGTGAGGATCGCCTCGGGGGTGTCGAACTGCGCGATGTGCGACCGTTCCCGCAGCACCGCGATCCGGTCGCCGAGCTTGATCGCCTCGTCGAAGTCGTGGGTGACGAACACGATCGTCTTGTGCAGCTCGTGCTGGAGCCGGATCAGCTCGTCCTGGAGGTGGTCGCGGGTGATCGGGTCGACCGCCCCGAACGGCTCGTCCATCAGCAGGACGGGCGGGTCGGCGGCGAGCGCACGCGCCACGCCCACCCGCTGCTGCTGGCCCCCCGAGAGCTGGCGCGGGTAGCGGCCGTGGAACTCGCGCGGGTCCAGCCCCACCAGGTCCAGCATCTCCTCCACCCGGTCCTTCACCCGGGACTTGGACCAGCCGACCATCTTCGGGACCAGCGCGATGTTGTCGGCGACCGTCATGTGCGGGAAGAGGCCGGAGGACTGGATCGCGTACCCGATCTTCCGGCGCAGCTTCACCGGGTCGATGTCGGTGACGTCCTCGTCGTCGATCCTGATCCGGCCCGAGGTGGGCTCGATCAGCCGGTTGATCATCTTCAGTGTGGTGGACTTCCCGCAGCCGGACGGGCCGACGAAGATCACGGTCTCGCCGGCCTTGATCTCCATCGAGACGTTGTCGACGGCCGGGTTCGGGTTCCCCGGGTACTTCTTGGTGAGGTTCTCCAACTGGATCGTGGCCCCGGAGGCGGTGGCGCTCTCTCTCGCCGGAACGGTCTCGGTCTCAGGCACGGATCCCCCTCGGGATGGTCAGCCGTCCCAGCAGGACGTACGCGGCGTCGAAGAGCAGGGCGAGGACGACGATGCCGAGCGTGCCCGCCAGGACCTGGTTGATGGCGTTGGCGCTGCCGAGCGAGGCGATGCCCCGGAAGATCTCGTTGCCGAGACCGGGCCCGGAGGCGTACGCGGCGATGGCGGCGATCCCCATCAGCATCTGGGTGGAGACCCGGATCCCGGTCAGGATCGGCGGCCAGGCGAGCGGCAGCTCCACCCGGCAGAGCCGCGCCGTCCGGGACATCCCGATGCCCGTCGCCGCGTCCACCAGCGCGGGATCGACCCCCCGCAGCCCCACGATGGCGTTGCGGACGATGGGCAGCAGCCCGTACAGCGTCAGGGTGATCACCGTCGGCGCCACCCCGAGCCCCACCAGCGGGATCAGCAGACCGATCGCGGCCAGCGAGGGGATGGTGAGGATCGTCGCCGTGGAGCTGATGGCCAGCGAGCCGCCCCAGCCGCTGCGGTAGGCCACCACGGCGATGAGCACACCCAGCACGGTCGCGATGACCATGCACTGGAAGACGGCGCTGGCGTGCTGGAACGCGTCCGTGAGGAGCTGCTGGTGTCGGGTGTTCAGATACTCCCAGAAGCTCACACGGCGCTCCTTCGGTTCGGTCGGCGGTCGGGCTTCCGGGATCTTCCTCTGCCCGCATTTCCCCGGCTCAGACGGTGTCCTTCGCCGCTTGTTCCACCAGCGGGATGATCCGCAGCGGAACCGGGTTCTCCATGACGATCGCCGTGGAGGCCCGGACGATGCCATCAAATCCGACAACCCGGTCGATCACCCGCTGGAGATCGGCGTTGGAGCGGGCCACCAGCCGGCACAGCATGTCCCCGGTGCCGGTGGTGGTGTGCAGCTCCAGCACCTCCGGTACGCCGTCCAAATGGGCCCGGACGTCGGCGCCTTGGCCCTGCTTGATCTCCAGCGTTGCGAACGCGGTGACCGGATAGCCGAGCGCGGCCGGGTCCACGTCGGGGCCTAGCCCCCGGATGACGCCATTCGACTGAAGGCGGTCCAGCCGCGCCTGCACGGTTCCGCGCGCCACCCCGAGCCGCCGGGATGCTTCGAGGACGCCGATGCGGGGCTCCCGCGCGAGCAGCACGATGAGCCGGCCGTCCAGATGATCGATCGCCATGAGCCCGCCTCCGGTGGTCACCCTGTACAGATAGCCCGGCCATCATGGCTAGCGACTGCACATATTGACCAGTGAATACGCAAACTATTGCGCACCTTGCGGCGCGGGGAGAGCCTTCACATATGACTGAGACTCTGCACACCAGCCCTGACACCGCCGCGCAGGCCGACCGCTTCCCGGTCAAGGGAATGGACGCGGTCGTCTTCGCCGTGGGCAACGCCAAGCAGGCCGCGCACTACTACTCCACCGCCTTCGGCATGAAGCTCGTGGCCTACTCCGGACCGGAGAACGGCAGCCGCGAGACCGCGAGCTACGTCCTCACCAGCGGCGCCGCCCGCTTCGTCTTCACCTCGGTGATCAAGGCGTCCTCCGAGTGGGGCACCTTCCTCGCCGACCATGTCGCCGAGCACGGTGACGGGGTCGTCGACCTCGCCATCGAGGTCCCGGACGCCCGCGCCGCCTACGCGTACGCCGTGGAACACGGCGCCCGCGGTCTCACCGAGCCGCACGAGGTCAAGGACGAGCACGGCACCGTCGTCCTCGCCGCCATCGCCACGTACGGCAAGACCCGCCACACCCTGGTGGAGCGCTCCGGCTACGACGGCCCCTACCTCCCCGGTTTCGCCGCCGCCTCCCCGATCGTGGAGCCGCCGGCCAAGCGGACCTTCCAGGCCATCGACCACTGCGTCGGCAACGTGGAGCTCGGCCGGATGAACGAGTGGGTCGGCTTCTACAACGAGGTCATGGGCTTCACCAACATGAAGGAGTTCGTGGGCGACGACATCGCCACCGAGTACTCCGCCCTGATGTCGAAGGTCGTCGCCGACGGCACGCTGAAGGTGAAGTTCCCGATCAACGAGCCGGCGATCGCGAAGAAGAAGTCGCAGATCGACGAGTACCTGGAGTTCTACGGCGGCGCCGGCGTCCAGCACATCGCGCTCGCCACCAACGACATCGTCTCCACGGTCCGGTCGATGCGCGCGGCCGGTGTGCAGTTCCTGGACACCCCCGACTCGTACTACGACACCCTCGGCGAGTGGGCCGGCGAGACCCGGGTGCCGGTCGAGACGCTGCGCGAGCTGAAGATCCTGGTCGACCGCGACGAGGACGGCTACCTGCTGCAGATCTTCACCAAGCCGGTCCAGGACCGCCCGACCGTCTTCTTCGAGATGATCGAGCGCCACGGCTCCATGGGCTTCGGCAAGGGCAACTTCAAGGCCCTCTTCGAGGCGATCGAGCGCGAGCAGGAGAAGCGCGGCAACCTCTGAGCCTCCCCGGCTCCTGAACCTCCCACATACGCCACCGCGGCCCGGGGCAGCACCCTGGACCGCGGTGGCGTATGCCGTTCTCCACGGCCGTGCTAGGGAGACTTCGAGGCGTCGGCCGCCACCGCGGCCGGGCTGCTCGGGGCCGCCTTCGACGGGGCCGGGGCCGACTGGGAAGGAGCGGGCGCGGGGGCCTCGGGCTCGGGGGACTCCCGCTTCGGCTCGGGCTTCGGTTCCTGCTTCGGCTCCCGTTTGGGTTCGGGCTTCGGCTCGGCCTCCCGCTTCGGCTCAGGCGCCGGCGGGGGCGGGGGAGGCGGCGGCTGCATGTCCCCCGGCCCGCCCGGCGGCGGCTCGCCGAGCGTCTCCAGTGCCTCCCGGGCCTTCGGCGCCTCCAGCGGTGAGAAGGCCGGGTTGGTGCGCAGCGCCTCCTCCAGATGGCGGCGGGCCGGGCCGTACCGCGCCAGCTCCCGTTCGATCACGCCCAGGTGGTACGCGTACGAGGCGTTCCGCACGCCCGTCTCCACCGCCTGCCGCGCGTACTCCACCCCCTCCTCCGACTTGCCCGCCCGGTGCAGCGCCCAGCCCAGCGCGTCCGCCACCGCCGCACTGCGGTGCTGCTTCCTCCACTGGCCGCGCAACAGCTCCACCGCCACCGCCGGGTCCCCGTGGTCGCTCTCGTACCGGGCCCGGATCAACGACTCGTCGACCCCGGCCGCCTTCGCCTGCTCCAGCAGCTCGCCGAGCTCCTCGTACTGGCTCTTCGCGTCGCCGTCGAGCTCCAGGGACGCGTACAGCTCGCCGAGTTCGAGGGCGTACGCCGGGCGCGGAAGCTCGGTGATGACGCTCTGGTACGCGGCCACCGCCTCGTCCGTCCGGTCCAGCGCCACCAGCGCCCGGGCCTTGCCCGCCAGGGACGCGTGGTGGCCGGCGTCCGTGCGCAGCGCCGCGTCGAACTGCGCCACCGCCTCCTCCGCCTCCCCCCGCTCCCAGGCCAGCTCGCCGAGCCGGTGCAGCGCCTCGGCCTTCTCGGCGGGCGTCGTCGCGCGGTCGGCGGCCTCGCGGGCGGTGGCCAGCGCGTCCTCGCGCCAGCCCTGGCCCCGGTAGAGGTCGGCGGTGCGGGCCAGAGCCGGGACGCCCTTGCGCAGTTCGCCGAACTTCTCCGTCGCCGCGGTCGCCGCCTTGACGTCCCCCAGACCGGTGTAGGCGTCGATGAGGACCGGATACACGCGCCAGGTCTTCGGCTCCTGCTTCCGCACCGTCTCGCCCCACCGCTTCGCCGCCAGGAAGTCGTGGCGCGCGTTGGCCAGCGCCGCCATCCCGACCCACGCCTCCCCGTTCCCGCGCTCACCCGGCCGCGCCGCCAGCGACCGCTTCAGCGCCTCCTCCGCCCGCCCGAAGTACGCCGCGTCCGCCGAGCGCCGCCCCCACTCCACGTACGCCGAACCGAGCGTCGCCCACGACGGCGCGTCGCCGGGATGCGCCTCCACCCACTTCTGCCGGTCCCCGATCAGCGCGGTCAGGTCGGAGAGGGAGGCGGGGGAGCCCGCGGTCGCCGCCGCCTCTGCCCGCTCCACCGGCCCCGGCTCCTTCGCCCGGTCGTCCTTCCCGTCCGGTACGGCCACCAGCGCCCCGGCCAGCAGCACCCCCGCCGCCAGCGCCCCGAACGCGGCCCGGCGCAGAGTCGTCCGCAGCGTGGGCGGCGGAGGCGGTACGGCGGTGGCGCCTTCGGCGGGCATCACGTAAGGGTCCGCACCGGGCGTCGCGTCGCGCGGCGCCCGCGGGTCCTGCGGGTCCTGCGGGTCCTGCGGTTCCTGCGGGGACGGCTCGGGCGGCCGGCGGGACTCGGGATCCTGCTGGGGCATGACATCCATGGCCATCACTGTGCGTCAGTCATACGAGCACACCGCACCTTGGGATCGCTCCCGCCGACGGGTTCACACCATTGGCCCCCGAGTGCCACGCTGGAACCATGAGCGATCTTCTCGAACGCCTGCGCACCGGGCTGCCGGCCGAGGCCCTGATCACGGATCCGGACGTCACCACGTCCTACGCCCACGACATGGCGAGCTTCTGCGAGGCCGGCACCCCGGCCGTCGTCGTGCTCCCGCGCACGGTCGAGCAGGTCCAGCACGTCATGCGCACCGCCACAGAGCTGCGCGTCCCGGTCGTCCCGCAGGGCGCGCGGACCGGCCTGTCCGGCGCGGCCAACGCCTCGGACGGCTGCATCGTGCTCTCGCTGGTGCGGATGGACCGGATCCTGGAGATCAGCCCGGTCGACCGGATCGCCGTCGTCGAGCCGGGCGTCATCAACGCGGTGCTGTCACGTGCGGTCAACGAACACGGCCTCTACTACCCGCCGGACCCCTCCAGCTGGGAGACGTGCACGATCGGCGGCAACATCGGCACGGCCTCCGGCGGACTGTGCTGCGTGAAGTACGGGGTCACCGCCGAGTACGTCCTCGGTCTGGACGTCGTCCTGGCCGACGGGCGGCTCCTGACCACCGGCCGCCGGACGGCGAAAGGTGTCGCCGGATACGACCTGACCCGGCTCTTCGTCGGCTCCGAAGGCAGCCTCGGGATCGTCGTCAAAGCCGTCCTCGCGCTGAAACCGCAGCCGCCGCAACAGCTCGTGCTGGCCGCCGAGTTCCCGTCGGCAGCCGCCGCCTGTGACGCTGTGTGCCGGATCATGGAGCGCGGTCACACCCCGTCACTCCTCGAACTGATGGACCGGACGACCGTGCGTGCCGTCAACCAGCTGGCCTCCATGGGACTGCCGGAGACCACCGAGGCGCTCCTCCTCTGCGCCTTCGACACACCGGACCCTGCCGCCGACCTCGCCGCCGTCGGAGCGCTCTGCACGGCCGCCGGAGCCACCGAAGTGGTCCCGGCCGACAACCCGGCCGAGTCCGAACTCCTCCTCCAGGCCCGCCGGATGTCGCTCACCGCGCTGGAGGCCGTCAAGTCCGCCACGATGATCGACGACGTCTGCGTACCGCGCTCCCGGCTCGGCGAGATGCTCGCGGGCACGGCGGCCATCGCCGAGCGGTACGACCTCACCATCGGCGTCTGCTCCCACGCGGGCGACGGCAACACCCACCCCGTCGTCTGCTTCGACCACACCGACGCCGACGAGTCCCGCCGGGCCCGGGAGTCCTTCGACGCGATCATGGCGCTCGGTCTGGAGCTGGGCGGGACCATCACCGGCGAACACGGCGTCGGCGTCCTCAAGAAGGAGTGGCTCGCCCGCGAACTGGGCGAGACCGGTATCGAGTTGCAGCGCGGTATCAAGGCCGCCTTCGACCCGCTCGGCCTCCTCAACCCCGGCAAGCTCTTCTGACACCCGCTGCTCACGGGGCCCTCATGCCCGCTCGCCACGGGGGCCCTCACGCCTCACCGTCCTGGGACGGCGACTCGTCCGCCGACCACGGGTCGCTCAGCCACAGGTCGTCCGCCGGCAGCGGGGCCAGCAGCTCGGCCAGCGCCTCGTCGATCCCGAGCCGGTCGCTCTCCGTGCCCGGCGGCACCACGCGCAGAGTGCGCTCGACCCAGGCGGCCACGGCGGCCGCGGGGACTTCGAGGAGGGCGTTGCCGTCCGGGGAGGTGAGGGCCACGCAGATCACGCTGCGGTTCTGGATCTTCGTCGGCCAGATCCGTACGTCCCCGTGCCCGCACGGCCGGAACACGCCCTCCACCAGCAGCTCCCGCGCGAACGTCCAGTGCACGGGCGAATCGGAGGAGATGTGGAAGGCGATGTGCACGGCGTACGGGTCGTCCGTGCGGTAGGTCAGCCGGGCGGGGACCGGGATGGACCGCTCGGGGGAGAGGACGAGCTTCAGCTCCAGCTCACGTTCCACGATGTTCATCACGAGAATGCACGACCTTCCGGTGCTCCTGGGCCGGTCCCGCTGACCGTCCCGCACAAGGAGAGAGCGCCCTCCCCGCCACCTATTACGCGACTTCTCAAAAAAACTTCGATCCATCATGAAAGTGGTCCCAAACAGGCGGACCGGCCCGGGGATACGTGGCGGTCTGGTAGATGTGGACCCTTGTATTGAGGCCGTCCGCCCTCCCGGCGCCGAACGGCCTGAGGCCTCGAAGAGATACGGGACCCGCTGATGAGCGCGCCAACTCCGGCACCCGGTGACGACAGCCCCCGTGAGGGCTACTACCCCGACCCCTCCATCCCCGGTTACGTCCGGTACTGGAACGGCGCGTCCTGGGTGCCGGGTACGAGCCGCCCCGCGCCGCAGCAGGCGGCTCCGGCCGCCGCCCCTGTCACGGCCGCTCCGCAGGCGGGTGCGCAGGCCGGGCCGGTGGAGGAGACCGGGCCGATCTTCTTCGACGAGGAGGACGGGCTTCCGGAAGGCTCGGACGGGTCGGGTGGGCAGGGCGGGTCTTCGGGGGCGGACGCCGGGTCCGTCTGGCAGGCGGACTCCGCGCGCCAGACCGGTTTCGGCGGCGAGCGGGACCGCCGGGTCTCCTGGCCCGACCCGGCATCGGAACCGGCCGCCGACCCCGGGGCACCTCGCGCGCAGGACCCGACCGGCGGCGCGCTGCCGGGGATGCGGGACGGCGGAGGCGGCGGCCGGCCGGCGGAGGAGGCCGGTGCGCGGCCGCCGGCCGAGGGCACGGTGACGATCCGCGCGGTGGGCCCGCAGAAGGTGACCGGCGCGCAGAGCCGGAGCGGGGCGCAGAACGTGAGCGCGGCGGAGAACCTGAGTCCCGCTCAGGCCCCCGGACCCCGGGCGCTCCCGACCCCGGCACCCGCTCCGGCCCCTCCCGCCCAGCCCCTCCCGGCCCGGGCCGCCGCCCGGCAGGAGGCCCCGCAGGGACCGGTCCAGGCCCCCGCCGCCACCTCCGTACCCACGCCGTCCCCGGCGCCCGCTCCTCCGGCGGCCCTGCACACGCCGCTCACCCAGGGCCCCGGCGGCGGTTCGGCGTCGTGGGCGCAGCAGGCCCACCCACTGGCTCAGCCGGAACAACAGCAGCCACAGCAGTACCAGCAGGCCCCGCAGTCCCCGCAACACCACCAGCAACAAGCCCCCCACCAACACCCCCTGCCCCACCAGCAACAGCGGCCTTCGTTCGCGCAGTCCGGTTCCGGCGCGGCGCCGGACCAGCCCGTCGTGCCCTGGAAGCCGCCGGTGGCCGATGACCCCTTCCAGCAGCTCGTCCGCTCGCAGGCGGCGGCCCGGCCCGCCGGGCTCGGCAAGCGGTTCGCGGCGCGGCTGGTCGACAACCTGGTGCTCGGCATGGTCGTCGGCGCGGTGGCCATCCCTCTCGGCACCCAGGCCATGGACCACATCGACCGGAAGATCACGGCGGCGAAGCAGACCGGCGAGACCGTCACCGTCTGGCTGCTGGACTCCACCACCGGGACGCTGCTGGGGGCGTTGTTCGCGGCCTTCCTCCTCCTAGGCTTCCTCCTGGAGGCGCTGCCCACCGCCAAGTGGGGCCGGACGCTCGGCAAGAAGCTGTTCGGGCTCGACGTCCGGGACATCGAGTCCCACGACGCGCCCACCCTCGGGGCGGCCCTGCGCCGCTGGCTCGTCTACGGGCTGCTGGGGCTCCTGGTCATCGGCGTGGCCAACGTCCTCTGGTGCCTGATCGACCGCCCGTGGCGCCAGTGCTGGCACGACAAGGCGGCCCGCACGTTCGTGGCGGGCTGAGCGGGGACCGGACCCGGCTGGACGGGGACCGGACCCGGCTGGACGGGCAGGGCCCGCGGCCCCGCCGTAAACTCGTTTGCCGCCCCGCGTCCCCCGAACGCACCTGAGCCGTTGCGGGCCCCGGTGGCACGGGATGCACTGCCCCCATGAGCAACGACCAGCCGACGCCCGGCCAGCCGCCCGAGGACGACGATCCGTTCCTCAAGAAGCCGCAGGAGCCTCCGCCGCCGTCAGACGGTCAGCCGCCGACGGGAGGACAGCCGACGGGAGGTCAGCCGCCTTACGGCCAGCCGCCGTACGGGAGTGCGCCGCCTCCTCCGCCCCCGCCGCCTCCGCCGAACGACCCGTACGGAAGCGGCGGCGGTTTCGGGGCGCCGGATCCGCTGGCCGGGATGCCGCCGCTGGCCGAGCCGGGCAAGCGGATCCTGGCGCGGCTGATCGACTTCCTCATCATCTCGATCCCGCTGTACCTGATCTCGCTGCCGTGGGGCGGGGCCATCGATGTCGACGGGAACGACGGTGACGGGTTCGACGCCGCCTACAGCGGCCACCAGTTCCTGTGGTCGCTGATCGGCCTGGTGGTCTACGTCGCGTACGACACGTACTTCACCCACAAGGACGGCCGGACCCTCGGCAAGCGCCTGCTCAAGCTCCGCGTGGCCATGCTGAACGACGGCCGGGTGCCGGACACCGGCGCCGCGCTGATGCGGGCCGTCGTCCTTTGGGCTCCGGCGCTGCTGTGCTGCCCGTGCCTGTGGTGGCTGATCAACATCGTGCTGATGTTCACGGACAAGCCCTACCGGCAGGGGCTCCAGGACAAGGCGGCCAAGACCGTGGTGGTCGTGGCCAGGTAGGCACGCGGAAGCAGCCGGGCGGGTGCGTCGTCCTCCCGTCCGGCTGCCGAAGGCGCGGGTCGCTCAGCGGCCCAGCGAGTGCTGCCGGTCCGCCTGCCGGGACGAGCGGCCGGCCGGCACCCGCTGCCGGGCTCCTACGCCTTCCAGGGCGTGGTGCGCACGGGCGGTGGAGGCGGCGGCGTGGGCGGTGTGCGGATGCGCCGTCCGGCCCGTGGCGGTAGCCGCCCGGGGCTGTGCCTGCGGCAGGCGCAGGGCGACCAGCAGGCCGAGCGCGAGCCCGGTGGTGGCGGCGATGCCCACACCGATGCCCGATTCCGTACGGGAGAGCAGCAGCAGGGCGAGGGTCGTACAGATGACGGTGGCCGAACCGTAGACGAGCTGTGCGGCAGTCGGACGCGGCATGGCGTTCTTCCGTCCTCGGGACGTCGGATGGGCGGGCGGAGGTACGTGCACAGGTACCTTCCGACCCTACGACGGTGGATGCCCGACAGGGACCCGTAGTAAGCGTGACCTAACCCACGGTGCCGGTGCACAGGGGGCGCACGGAGTCACGCCTCTCGCCAACCGGACGGCGTGGCGCGCCCGTTGGCGGTGATCCTGTCCGCATATCGGGAAAGCGCTTCTACATAGTGCACTTGGCCTGTTCAAGTCAAGGTCTGTCTTTTCTCTCGCAACTCCGATCGAATGTCGTCACTTGTGACGCGTTGCGCGCGCGGCCCTCTCCATACCCCCCTGGCCGCTGCGCGGACGCCCGGGGAGGACTGCAATCAAGTGACCAATCAGAGACGGGCGCTTCGCGCCGCTGCTGTTGTCGTGGCCATGGCCGCGACGGCGGCGACGGCCTCGACCTTCGCCACCGCCCAGGCGCATGACACCACGTCAGGTTCCACCGCCTCCGCCGCTCCCACCGTCGACCGCCATGACCCGGCGCCCGGCAAGGGGCACGTGGAGCACAACCTCGAAGGTCCCTTCAGCGAGCAGCAGGCAGCGCAGCGGGAGGCCGCGCTGGAGCAGGTGCTCGCCGGGGACAAGAAGGTGACGACCAAGGCCGGTTCCAAGGTCGTCAAGCTCGGCGACAAGAAGTACGTGGAGCTCGGCCGGGAGAAGACCGACAAGATCTTCACCATCCTGCTGGAGTTCGGCGACAAGGTCGACGACACGACCATGTTCGACCCGGACGGCGACGGCCCCAAGCCGCCGGTCAAGAAGTACGGCGGCACGCCCGGCCCGGCGCACAACGAGATCGCCAAGCCGGACCCCAAGAAGGACAACAGCACCGCCTGGAAGGCCGATTACAACCAGGCGCACTTCGAGAAGCTGTACTTCGGCGAGGGCAAGAACGTCCACTCGCTCAAGACCTACTACGAGAAGACCTCCTCGGGCCGCTACTCGGTCGAGGGCCAGGTCTCCGACTGGGTGAAGGTCGACTACAACGAGGCCCGTTACGGCTCCAACTACTGCGGCCAGTCCAACTGCGCCAACGTCTGGGACGCGGTCCGCGACGGCGTCAACGCCTGGGTCGCCGACCAGAAGGCCAAGGGCCGCACCGACGCGCAGATCAAGGCGAACCTCGCTGAGTACGACCAGTGGGACCGCTACGACTACGACGGCGACGGCAACTTCAACGAGCCGGACGGCTACATCGACCACTTCCAGCTGGTCCACGCCGGCGAGGACGAGTCGGCCGGCGGCGGCGCCGAGGGCGAGAACGCCATCTGGGCGCACCGCTGGTACGCGTACGGCACCAACGCCGGTGCGACCGGCCCGGCCGACAACAAGGCCGGCGGCGCGCAGATCGGTGACACCGGCATCTGGGTCGGCGACTACACCGTCCAGCCCGAGAACGGCGGCCTCGGCGTCTTCGCCCACGAGTACGCCCACGACCTCGGCCTCCCGGACCTGTACGACACCTCCGGCGGCGGCGAGAACTCGGTCGGCTTCTGGTCCCTGATGTCGGCGGGCTCCTGGCTCGGCACCGGCAAGGGCGAGATCGGCAACCTGCCGGGCGACATGACCTCGTGGGACAAGCTCCAGCTGGGCTGGCTCGACTACGACACGGCCAAGGCGGGCAAGACCTCGCTGCACAAGCTGGGCGTCTCGGAGTACAACACCAAGGACCCGCAGGCGCTCGTCGTCGAGCTGCCGGCCAAGGCCGTCACCACCACCGTCGTCAAGCCCGCCCAGGGTGCGAAGCAGTGGTGGAGCGACCGGGGCGACAACCTGTCGAACACCCTGACCCGCTCGGTCGACCTGACCGGCAAGTCCTCGGCCAAGCTGGACCTTTCGGGCTGGTACGACATCGAGGCCGACTACGACTACCTCTACACCGAGGTGTCCGACAACGGCGGCACGAGCTGGACCGCGCTCGACGGCACCGCCGACGGCAAGGCCATCCCGCGCGACGCCAGCGACAAGCCGGCCCTGACCGACGTGTCCGGCGCGTACCAGAAGCTCTCCTTCCCCCTGGACGCCTACGCGGGCAAGAAGGTCGACCTCCGCTTCCGCTACCAGACGGACGGCGGCGCGGGCGGCAAGGGCTTCGCGGCCGACGAGATCACCATCACCGCCGACGGCGCCACCCTCTTCTCGGACAACGCCGAGGACGGTGACAACGGCTGGACGGTGAAGGGCTTCTCGCGGATCGGCGAGTCGTTCACGCAGGACTACCCGCAGTACTACATCGCGGAGAACCGCCAGTACGTGTCGTACGACGAGACCCTCAAGGTCGGCCCGTACAACTTCGGCTTCTCCACCACCCGTCCCGACTGGGTCGAGCACTACGCGTACCAGACGGGTCTGCTCGTCTGGCTCTGGGACACCTCCCAGAAGGACAACAACACCTCCGTCCACCCGGGCGAGGGTCTGATCCTGCCGGTCGACGCGCACGCGAAGCCGCTGAAGTGGAAGGACGGCTCGATCGTGCGCAACAAGATCCAGCCGTTCGACGCCCCGTTCAGCTGGTACCCGAACAAGGGCTTCACGCTCCATAACCAGGACGTGCCGCTGAAGATCCAGCCCTCGCTGGGCAACCCGGTCTTCGACGACCGCAAGGGCACCTACTGGTACAAGGAGAACCCGACGGGCAGTGTCAAGGTTTCTGACACCAACACCCGCATCTCCATCGTCCACGAGCCGCTGAGCGGCTCCACGATGACCGTGCTGGTCAGCCCCTCGGGTCGATAATTTCATAAAACCCCAGGTCAGGGCATGATCGGCCGTCGCCCTCTAGCGGGCGGCGGCCGATCGTGTTTAGGTGCGTCTTGTTCACATCCTTATTGACACGACGTCTCACGGGGGAGTGCGGAGCATGGCAGGCGGAGGTTTCTGCAGGTTGCCGAACGGCACGGTGGTGGTGGCCCTGACCCTCACCAGACCGGGCGGTACGGGATCGGATCCGGGCGTTCCGGTACGGGTCCTGGTCCACGCCGCGAACCGGGCGCGCGCCCTGACCAGGCTGCGCAACCTGGGGCTGCGGGCGGTGTACCTGCGCGGCAACGACCGGCCGCCGACGCCGGACGAGGTCACGGCGGTGCTGCACCACCCGGACGGCCTGCTCTGGCGGGCGGCGCCGCAGGCGGGCCCGGCCGCGCAGCCGGCGCTCGCGCTCCAGTCCTGCCAGGAGCTGTGGCACCCGATCCGGGCGCTGCTGGGCCCGGCCGGGCACGCCGGACCCGCCCGTCCGGCGGCGTAAGAGCTCTGCGGAGGCCTACAGGGCCTCGGCCACGACGGGCTTCCCGGAGAGCTTCACGCCCGCCGTGCGCAGCTCGTCCAGCGCCTTCTCGGTGGTCGCCGGCGCGACCCCGGCGGTCAGGTCGAGCAGCACCTGGGTGACGAAGCCCTCACGGGCAGCGTCCAGGGCGGTGGCCCGTACGCAGTGGTCGGTGGCGATCCCGACCACGTCGACCTCGGTGACGGACCGGTCGCGCAGCCACTGGGCGAGGCCGATCCCGTTCTCGTCGGCGCCCTCGAAACCGCTGTACGCGGCCGAGTACGCGCCCTTGTCGAAGACGGTGTCGATGGCCCCGGAGGCGACGGCGGGCGCGAAGTTCGGATGGAACCCGACGCCTTCCGTTCCGGCGACGCAGTGCACCGGCCAGGAGTCCACGTAGTCGGGGGTCTCGGAGAAGTGGTCACCGGGGTCGACATGGCAGTCCCGGGTGGCCACGACGTGCTGGTAGCCGGGCTGGGCCTCACCGATGAGGTCGGTGATGGCGGCGGCGACATCGGCACCGCCCGCCACCGCGAGGCTGCCGCCCTCGCAGAAGTCGTTCTGAACGTCCACGACGATCAATGCGCGGTGCATGGCGGGTGTCCTTAGGTGGGGAGAGAGCGGAGATGTTCAACGTTCACGGGGATGCCAACGAGCGTAGAGACTAGGGCCTGACAATCAACCCCTACCCGCTGGCGCCCATCCAGCCCGTCCGGGCGCCGTCCCAGCCCGTCCGGCGTTGGAGGACGGAACCGGCGCGGCGAGGCTCCCGCACCTTCCGAGGCCCGGGACCCGTCCGAGGCCCCCGGCCTCACACGTACTCCGTCCCGATCACCGGCTCCCCCCGGGACAACTGCATCGCCGACATGGGCAGCCCGGCCCGGGCGGAGACATGCCGCTCCCGAGCCGCCTCCAACGGCTCCCGGGCCACCACGACTCCACCCCGCACCAGCTCCACCAGCAGCTCCCGCCCCGCCAGCTCCTCCGGCACCGCACCGGTCCCGATCACCTCGGCCTCGGCCACGCCGCCCGCGTCCGCCCGCCGCGCCGCCCACTTGCGACCCCCGACCGACGACTTCGCGCCCATCGACTTCTTCGCGACCGGCACCAGCGGAGCATCCGCCTCCGCCTCCGCACCCACCGCCCCGCCGGCCCGCGCCACCAGCTTGTAGACCATCGAGCACGTGGGGTGCCCGCTCCCGGTGACCAGCTGCGTCCCGACCCCGTACGCGTCCACCGGCGCCGCCGCCAGCGAGGCGATCGCGTACTCGTCCAGATCCGACGTCACCACGATCTTCGTGCCCGTCGCCCCCAGCTCGTCCAGCTGCTGCCGCACCCGGTGCGCGACCAGCAGCAGGTCCCCGGAGTCGATCCGTACGGCACCCAGCTCCGGCCCAGCGATCTCCACCGCCGCCCGCACCGCCTCGGTCACGTCGTACGTGTCCACCAGCAGCGTCGTCCCGCGCCCCAGCGAGTCCACCTGCGCCCGGAACGCGTCCCGCTCGGTGTCGTGCAGCAGCGTGAAGGCGTGCGCACTCGTACCGACCGTCGGGATCCCGTACCGGAACCCGGCCGCCAGGTCCGAGGTGGCGTCGAACCCGCCGACGTACGCCGCACGCGCCGAGGCCACCGCCGACAGCTCGTGCGTCCGCCGCGCGCCCATCTCGATCAGCCGCCGCCCGCCCGCCGCGGCCGACATGCGCGAGGCGGCCGCCGCGATCGCGGAGTCGTGGTTGAGGATCGAGAGGATCACCGTCTCCAGCAGCACGCACTCCGCGAAGGAGCCTTCCACCCGCAGGATCGGCGAGCCCGGGAAGTACACCTCGCCCTCCGGGTAGCCCCAGATGTCGCCGCTGAAGCGGTAGCCCGCCAGCCATTCGAGCGTCGGCTCGTCCACTATCCGCTGCTGGCGCAGGAAGCCGATCATCTCGTCGTCGAAGTGGAAGTTCTCCACCGCGTCCAGCACCCGCCCGGTGCCCGCGACGACTCCGTACCGCCGCCCCTCGGGCAGCCGGCGGGTGAACGCCTCGAAGACGGAGTGCCGGCCGGCGGTGCCCGCCTTGAGGGCCGCCTGCACCATGGTCAGCTCGTACTGGTCGGTGAAGAGCGCGGTCGACGGAACGCCGACCCGTCGCCCGAGGTCCGCTGAGTTCATGGCTGGGATGCTACCCCCTATTCGTCAAAGTGACGAGATGTGGGGTCCGTTTGTGCGCGGGACCCGCCCGGGTGGCAGCATGGGACAGGTGAGCGTTGCTACCCCCGTAGAGATCGAACGTCCTGAATCCGCCGAGGAGACCTTCGCGGTCCCCGAGCCGGACGTCCCGTGGGTGACGCTCGTCCACAACGACCCGGTCAACCTCATGAGCTACGTGACCTACGTCTTCCAGGCCTACTTCGGCTACTCCAAGGACAAGGCCCACAAGCTCATGCTCGACGTGCACCAGAAGGGCCGCGCCGTCGTCTCCAGCGGGAGCCGCGAGGAGATGGAGCGCGACGTCCAGGCCATGCACGGCTACGGACTGTGGGCCACCCTCACCCAGGACCGCAACTAGCCCCTCCCGGACCAGCCCCTCCGGCGTCCCTGCCACCCCGCCCCGTACGACCCACCATCGGAGAACCCATGGCCGGCCATTTCGAGGCCACCCCCGGCGGCGGCGCGGCCGTCGCGCTCGACGAGGTCGAGATCTCGATCCTGCGCTCCCTCGCCGTGCAGCTGCTCGAACTGATCGGCCCGGGCGACGAACCCGCCGACGGCGAGGACCCGCTCGCCGCGCTCTTCGCCGAGGGCCCCAGCAAGCCGCCGTCCGACCCGGCCCTGGCCCGGCTCTTCCCGGACGCGTACGGCGGCCCGGACGGCTCGGCCCCCGAGGAGAAGCCGGAGGAGGAGCTGCGGGAGCTGTCCGCCGAGTTCCGCCGGTTCACCGAGAACGACCTGCGCTCCCGCAAGCGCGAGGACGCCCTCGCGGTCGTCCGGACGCTCGACGCCCTGACGCCCGTCGGCGACGGCGGAGCCGTCCTCACCCTCACCGCCGTCGAGTGCCGCTCCTGGCTCGGCTCGCTCAACGACCTGCGCCTCACCATCGGCACCCGGCTGGAGGTCTCCGACGAGGACGAGGGCGAGGACGGTTCGCTCTACCGGCTCCCGGACAGTGACCCGCGCAAGCCGATGGTGATGGCCTACCTCTGGCTCGGCGCGCTCCAGGAAACGCTCGTCGAGACACTGATGCCGTAATCCCCCGGACCCGATCGGAGAGGCGTCCGTGTTCGCTCAACGGACGCTCAGATCCGGGTAATGATCCCGCCAAGACATAAGCGCCATTCGTGGTGGATGGAGTTTCTTGTCCGCTTTTATCTGTGGGGTGCGCCACAGAATGTCCCATGGTGTCCTGTGACGGCCGTGATAAATCTTCACGATCGCCCGGGGACGCCACCCCTGTTCCCGGGGTCGCCACAAGCCGGCCGAACGCCGGTGGCACTCCATCCATATCCGGGGGGATCAGGACCTGATCCGCAGCCTTGACGGCGCGGATCGGCGTGGAGAAAGGCGCACCACACATGACATCGGCACAGGTCGACGAGGGACAGGCCGACAGCGGAAAGCCCGGAGCGCGATCCGGGGAGGCCGAGACCGGTGGCGAGGGGTACCAGCGAGGTCTGGGCGCCCGTCAGATCCAGATGATCGCCATCGGCGGAGCCATCGGTACCGGGCTCTTCCTCGGCGCGGGCAAGGCGATCGACCGGGCCGGACCCAGCCTCATCCTGGCCTACGTCCTCGCGGGCCTGGTCATCTTCTTCATCATGCGGGCGCTGGGCGAACTGCTCATGTACCGGCCGGTCTCCGGCTCCTTCTCGGAGTACGCCCGCGAATTCATCGGGCCCTTCTTCGGATTCGTCACCGGCTGGACGTACTGGCTGTTCTGGGTCGTCACCGGAATCACCGAAGTCACCGCCGCCGCCACCTATATGACGTACTGGTGGGACATTCCGCAGTGGCTGTCCGCACTCGTCTTCACCGTCATTCTGTACAGCGCCAACCTGATCTCCGTGAAGCTCTTCGGTGAGCTGGAGTTCTGGTTCTCCATGGTCAAGGTCACCGCGATCGTCGGCATGATCCTCATCTGCGCCGGTGTCCTGACCGTCGGCTTCTCCGACGCGGGTGACACCGCGACCGTCTCGAACCTCTGGAACGACGGCGGGTTCTTCCCGAACGGCGTCGGCGGCATGCTGATGACGCTCCAGATCGTCATGTTCGCCTTCCTCGCGGTCGAGCTCGTCGGCGTCACGGCAGGGGAGTCCAAGGACCCGAAGACCGTGCTGCCCAAGGCCATCAACACCGTGCCGTGGCGCATCGCCGTCTTCTACGTCGGCGCGCTGATCATGATCCTGTCGGTGGTGCCGTGGTCCACCTTCAAGCCGGGCGTCTCGCCGTTCGTGAAGGCCTTCGAGGAGATGGGGCTCGGCATCGGCGCCGCCATCGTCAACTTCGTCGTCCTGACCGCGGCGCTCTCCTCCTGCAACTCCGGCATGTACTCCACCGGCCGCATGCTCCGCGACCTGGCCATGAACGGACAGGGCCCGCGCGCCTTCACCAAGCTGACGAAGAACGGCCTGCCGCTCGTCGGCACCACCTTCTCCGCCGCGCTGATGCTCGTCGGCGTCTGGATCAACTACCAGTGGCCGGGCGAGGCGTTCAACTACGTCGTCTCCTTCGCGACCATCTCCGGCATGTGGGCCTGGATCATGATCCTGATCAGCCAGATCCGCTACCGCCGCCTCGCCGACCGGGGCGTGCTCCCGCAGTCCTCGTTCAAGGCGCCGGGAGCCCCGTACACCAGCTGGTTCGCGCTCGCCTTCATCGGCATGGTCATCGTGATGATGGCGGTCGACACGGAGGCCAGGATCTCGCTCTACTGCGCCCCGCTCTGGGCGCTCGTCCTCGGCGTCTCCTACCTGGTGCTCAAGTCGCGCGACCCGGAGAACACCGCCTTCGCCAAGCGCTGACCCGACCCCGAGGGCGGGCCCGGCGAACCCGGACCCACGACCTGCCCTCCTCCCGGACGCCCCGGCCGCTCACCCTCCCCCCACGGCCCCGGCGTCCACCATGCGGGCCCTCCCGTACCACCCACCGGTACGCGAGGGCCCGCATGCCTATCCTGGCGCCATGCTGACCATCACCCAGGCGCTCCACGACCAGATCGTCGCCCACTCCCGCGCCGACCACCCCGACGAGGCGTGCGGCGTGGTGGCGGGACCGGCCGGGACCGGGCGCCCCGAGCGCTTCATCCCGATGCTCAACGCCGCCCGCTCGCCCACGTTCTACGAGTTCGACTCCGGCGACCTCCTCAAGCTCTACCGCGAGATGGACGACCGGGACGAGGAGCCCGTGATCATCTACCACTCGCACACCGCGACCGAGGCCTACCCCTCCCGCACCGACGTCGCGTACGCCAACGAGCCCGGCGCCCACTACGTCCTGGTCTCCACCGCCGACACCGACGGCTCCGGCCCCTTCCAGTTCCGCTCGTACCGCATCGTGGACGGCGCGATCACCGAGGAAGACGTGCAGGTCGTCGCGGCGTACTGAGCGGTAGCGCGCCCTCCGGGGGCCCCGCCGACCCGCCGGACGGGTCTGGCACACTGCACCCCAGACCCGAACACAAGGCAGCGGGACCCAGGAAGCCGGTGCGAATCCGGTACGGTCCCGCCACTGTGACCGGGCAGCCCTCCCGTACGTACCGACGTACCGGACGGCGGCCCGGAAGCCAGGAACTGGCCCGCTGCCTTCTCCGCACCGACCAGGGGACGCGGAAATCCCCCGGAGAGGCCCCGCCATGTCCCGGCGCACCCCCGCGCTCATAGCCGCCGCCGTGCTGCTCCCGCTCGCCCTCACCGCCTGCTCCACCCCCGAGGGCGACGAGCCCACCGGGAACAAGGCCGCGGCGAAGAGCGACGGCTTCCCGTACACCGTCACCAACTGCGGTGTCACCACCACGTACCAGGCCCCGCCGAAGCGCGTGGTCACCATGAACCAGCACGTCACCGAGATCATGCTGGAGCTCGGCCTCACCAAGTCGCTCGTCGGCACCGCCTACCTCGACGACAAGGTCCTGCCGAAGTACGCGAAGGACTACGCCTCCGTCCCGGTCATCGCCAAGGAGTACCCCTCCTACGAGCAGGTCCTCGCCAGCAACCCGGACTTCGTCTACGGCGGCTACAGCAGCGCCTTCACGGCGGGCGACGGGCGTGGCCGCGAGGCGTTCAAGAAGTCCGGCATCGAGACCCGGCTCAACACCGAGAGCTGCGCCAAGGCCGACACCCCGATGGAGACCCTCTACGAGGAGATCCGCGAGGTCGGCCGCACCTTCGGCGTCACCGACCGCGCCGAGGCCTGGATCAAGCAGGCCGAGGCCGACAACGCGGCGACGGCGAAGAAGCTCAAGGACCTCAAGGCCCTCCCCGTCTTCGTCTACGACAGCGGCGACAAGACCGCGTTCACCGCGGGCGGCAAGGGCATCGGCAACGAGCTGATCAAGCGCGCCGGCGGCACCAACATCTTCGCCGACCTGGACAAGTCCTTCGGCGACGCCTCCTGGGAGAACGTCGTCGCCCGCAAGCCCGAGGCGATCGTGATCTACGACTACGGCTCCACCACCGTCGCCCAGAAGAAGAAGCGCCTCCTCGACGACCCGGCCCTCGCCGACATCCCGGCCATCAAGAACAAGCGCTTCGCGGTCATGCCGCTCTCCGACGCGGTCCTCGGCGTCCGCGTCCCCGCCGCCGTCGAGAAGCTCGCGGCCCAGCTCCACCCGGCGGCCACCACCTCGTGACCTGCCGCACCCCCGCACCGCGGCGGCTGCTCCGCTACACCCTGGTCGTCGGCGTCCTCGCCGCCCTCCTCGCCGCCGCCGCGGTCTCCGCCCTCGCCCTCGGCTCCGTCCGCATCCCGCCCGGCCAGGTCATCGACATCCTGACCGGCCGGGCGGAGGCGAGCCCGTTCCGCACGATCGTCCTGGACGTCCGGCTGCCCCGGGTCCTGCTCGGCATCGTCGTCGGCGCCGGACTCGCCGTCATCGGCACCGTCCTCCAGGCCCTCGTACGCAACCAGCTCGCCGACCCGTTCCTCCTCGGGGTCTCCTCCGGCGCCTCCACCGGCGCGGTCCTGGTGATCGTCCTCGGCATCGGCGCCACCCTCGCCACCACCGTCACGATCCCGGCCGCCGCCTTCGCCGGGGCGCTGCTCTCGCTGCTCCTCGTCTACACGCTGGCGCGCGGCGGGGGAGGCCTCACCACCAACCGGCTCGTCCTCGCCGGGGTCGCCGTCTCCTACATCCTCTCCGCGCTCACCAGCCTGATCCTGGTCACCTCCGCCCGCGCCGACCACCTCCAGGAAGTCCTCTACTGGACGCTCGGCGGCCTCGGCGCCGCCCGCTGGGACATGCTCGCGCTGCCGACGGTCACGCTGATCGCCGGCACGGCCGTACTCCTGACCCTGGCCCGGCCGCTCGACCTGCTCCTGGTGGGGGAGGAGGGCGCGACCGTCCTCGGCCTGGACACCGCCCGTTTCCGGGCCGCCGTCTTCGTCCTCGCCTCGCTGATGACCGGCGCGCTCGTCGCGTACAGCGGTGCGATCGGCTTCGTCGGCCTGATGGTCCCGCACATGGCCCGGATGGCGGTCGGCGCCTCGCACCGCGCGCTGCTGCCGGTGGTCGCGCTCGGCGGCGCGGTGTTCCTGGTCCTCGCCGACCTGGCCGCCCGCACGCTCGCGGCCCCGCAGGACATCCCGGTAGGCGTGCTCACCGCCCTCACCGGCGGCCCGTTCTTCCTGTGGATGCTGCGCCGCCGGCCGGAAGGAGCGCCGGCATGACCTCCGTACGTACGCCCGAGGGAGCCCGCCCGTGACCACCCTGCGCACCGAGGCACTCTCGTACGGCGTCGGCGAAGGCCGCCATCTGGTCGACGCGGTCGACCTCATCGCCGCCGACGGCGAGACCGTCGGCCTGGTCGGCCCCAACGGCAGCGGCAAGACCACGCTCCTGCGCTGCGTCTACGGCACCCTGCGCCCCACCCACGGCCGTGTCCTCCTGGACGGCGACGACCTCGCCACCCTCCCGGTGAAGGCCCGCGCCCAGCGCATCGCCACCGTCCCGCAGGAGAGCCACGCGGGCTTCGAACTCACCGTCGGCCAGGTCGTCGCGATGGGCCGCGCCCCGCACAAGCGGTTCTGGGAGGCCGACAACGCCGCCGACACCGCCCTGGTCACCGAGGCCCTCGACCGGGTCGGGATCGCCGCACTCGAACCCCGTACGTTCGCCTCCCTCTCCGGCGGCGAACGCCAACGCGCCCTGGTCGCCCGCGCCCTGGTCCAGCAGCCCGCGCTGGTCGTCCTGGACGAGCCGACCAACCACCTGGACATCCGCTACCAGCTGGAGATCCTCTCCCTGGTCCGGAACCTGGGCACCACCAACCTGCTGGCCCTGCACGACCTCAACCTCGCCGCGTACCACTGCGACCGCCTGTACGTCCTCAAGGACGGCCGCACCGTCGCCTCCGGCACCCCGGAGGAGGTCCTCACGGCCGAGCTGCTGGGCGAGGTCTACGGTGTCGCGGCCGAGGTCAGCACCCACCCGAAGACCGGCGCGCCCACGGTGGTCTACCTCCCGGAGAGCCCCGGCCGCCCCGCCCTGTCCACATAGCGGCCACTCACCATCCACGATGTGGGATCACACTCGGGTTTCCGGACCGGGAATCGATACGATGCCCGCATGGTTCCCCATGACGTGAGCAACAGGACGCCGGGCACGCTGCTCGTCGCGCGGCTGCACGTCGACCTGTGCAGGCTCAAGAGCGCGATCTGTCCCCCGCCCGCAGCCTGCCCGTGAGCCGCACGGCCTGAGTCACGGCCCGCGCGCCACCCACCTGCCCCACCCCCTGCGCGGGGGAAGAAACGCGCGCCCCACGCCACCACCTCCCCGCTTTCGACAGGAGCCCACGCCATGGCCATCGAGGTCCGCATCCCGACCATCCTCCGCACCTACACCGACGGCGCCAAGGCCGTCGAAGGCAACGGGGACACCCTCGCCGACCTCTTCGCCGACCTGGAGAGCCGCCACACCGGCATCCGTGAGCGCATCGTCGACGGCGAACAGCTCCGCCGCTTCGTGAACGTCTACCTCAACGACGAGGACGTCCGCTTCCTCGACGGCATCTCCACCAAGCTCAGCGACGGCGACAACGTCACCATCCTCCCGGCCGTCGCCGGCGGCATGCGCTGATGCGGTACGACTCCCCGCTGGCGGCCGTGGGGAACACCCCCCTCGTCCGCCTCCCGCGGCTGTCCCCGTCCGAGGACGTCCGCATCTGGGCCAAGCTGGAGGACCGCAACCCCACCGGCTCGATCAAGGACCGCCCCGCGCTCCACATGGTCGAACAGGCGGAGAAGGACGGCCGGCTCACCCCCGGCTGCACGATCCTGGAGCCCACCAGCGGCAACACCGGCATCTCGCTCGCCATGGCGGCCAAGCTCAAGGGCTACCGCATCGTCTGCGTCATGCCGGAGAACACCTCGCAGGAGCGGCGCGACCTGCTCGCCATGTGGGGCGCCGAGATCATCTCCTCGCCGGCCGCCGGCGGCTCCAACACCGCCGTACGGGTCGCGAAGGAGCTCAGCGCCGAGCACCCGGACTGGGTGATGCTCTACCAGTACGGCAACCCGGACAACGCGGGCGCCCACTACGCCACCACCGGACCGGAGATCCTCACCGACCTCCCGTCCATCACGCACTTCGTGGCGGGCCTCGGTACCACCGGCACCCTGATGGGCGTCGGCCGCTACCTCCGCGAGAACCGCGAGGGCATCCAGATCGTCGCCGCCGAACCGCGCTACGACGACCTGGTCTACGGCCTCCGCAACCTCGACGAGGGCTTCGTCCCCGAGCTCTACGACGCCTCGGTCCTCACCACCCGCTTCTCGGTCGGCTCCGCCGACGCGGTCACCCGCACCCGCGAACTCCTCCAGCAGGAGGGCATCTTCGCGGGCGTCTCCACGGGCGCCGCGCTCCACGCGGCGATCGGCGTGGGGAAGAAGGCGGTCAAGGCGGGGGAGAGCGCGGACATCGTCTTCGTGGTCGCGGACGGCGGCTGGAAGTACCTGTCGACGGGTGTGTACACGGCGGAGACGACGGAGGCGGCGATCGAAACGCTGCAGGGCCAGCTCTGGGCGTAGGGCCTGGATTCAGCCCCTCCGGCGTTCGAGGAGCGGGGTCCGGGGCGGAGCCCCGAAAAGGGCCCCGCCCTCACCCCGCCCCCAGCCCCCGCACCCGCTCCCACACCTCCGCGTCCACGGTCCCCACCCGCCGCCGGAACCCGCCGAGCGCCACCTCCCGCAGCTCATCGGTCTCCAGGAAGCTCTGCCGCCCGCGCTGATCCCCCACCGCCCCCGCAGGCAGCGCGATCACCCCGGGCCGCTCCTCGTGATGCTTACTGGTGATCTTGGCGACGAGCGCCGTACGCCCTCGCCCCCGGCCCCGTACCGAAAGCACCAGGCACGGCCGGTCCTTGGACCCGGGCCCGTCCTCGTACGGCACATCGGCCCACCACACCTCGCCCGCCCGCGGCGTACGCCCCTCACCGCGTCCCGCCGGCCCCGACGGCTTCCCCGAGGGCCGCGAGGGCCGCGACGGAGGCCGGCTCGTCCGCTCCGGCCGCCGCGACCGCGGCCCCCGGTCCGAGCGCCCGCGCCCGTCCACCACCGCGGCGACGAGAGCCAGCAGAACCACGGCGACCAGCGCCACCCACCAGATCGTGTCCATCCCCCGACCGTACCGGTGGGGCCCACAGCCACCCCGCCCGCGTCAGGACGCCGCGCCCGGGCCCACCGTGGGCGCGCTTCCATCGAACCGGTGACAGAGCAGGTGAGTTCCCCCACAACGGCAGGCGGCAGAGGAGCGACGCGGAGTTTTGCGCCTTACGCTCGACAAACCGCAAAACGTTCCGGCAGGAATTGCACGACCCCACCCGCACGGCACCTCATCCGCACGACCCCACCCGCACGACCCCACCCGCACGAACCCTCCCCGTTCCCACGTCTCGGAGGTTCACGCTCCATGAAGCTCACCGTCGTCGGCTGCTCCGGCTCGTTCCCGTCCCCGGGTTCGGCATGCTCGAGCTACCTCGTAGAGGCCGACGGCTTCCGGCTGCTCCTCGACATGGGCAACGGCGCCCTCGGCGAGCTGCAGCGCCACGTCGGTCTCTACGACCTCGACGCGATCTTCCTCAGCCACCTGCACGCCGATCACTGCATCGACATGTGCGCGTACTTCGTCGTGCGCTACTACCGCCACGACGGCGCCCGCCCCGTCCCTCTCCCGGTCTACGGACCCGAGGGCACCGAGCAGCGCCTGACCGCCGCCCACGCCGACACCCCGTCCGAGCAGGCGATGAGCGAGGTCTTCGACTTCCACACGCTCAAGGCCGACACCTTCGAGATCGGCCCCTTCACCGTTCGTACGGAGAAGCTCCGCCACCCGGTCGACACCTTCGGCATCCGGATCGAGCACGGCGGCTCCACCCTCGCCTACTCCGGCGACACCGGCACCTGCGACGCCCTGGAAGAGCTGGCCCGGGACGCGGACCTGTTCCTCTGCGAGGCGTCGTTCGTCGACGGCAAGGAAGACATCCCCGACCTGCACCTCAACGGCCGGGAGGCCGGCGAAGCCGCCGCGCGCGCCGGCGTACGCCGTCTCGTCCTCACCCACATCCCGCCGTGGACGGACGAGAACCGCAACCTCGCCGACGCGCAGGCGGTCTACCCGGGCCCGGTGGAACTGGCGGCGCCGGGAGCGGTGTACGAGTTCTGAGGGCGCGTACGACGAGACCCCCGCCGTCCGGTAAGGAGGCGGGGGTCTCGTCGTGTACGGGGTACGGCGTACGGGGTGGGACTGAGGGCTACTTCGCCTCGGCCTTCTGCAGCTCGGCCAGCTCCTCGTCCGACTCCCGGCCCGGGGTCGGGAGGTTGAACTTGGTGATCGCGAAGCGGAAGATCACGTAGTAGACCACCGCGAAGCAGAGGCCGACGAGGACCAGCAGCCACGGCTTGGTGGCGATGCCGAGGTTCAGCAGGAAGTCGACCAGACCGGCGGAGAAGCCGAAGCCGTCCTTCATGCCGAGCGCCCAGGTCAGGGCCATCGACACACCGGTGAGCACCGCGTGGATCGCGTACAGCACCGGGGCGATGAACATGAACGTGAACTCGATCGGCTCGGTCACACCGGTGACGAACGAGGTCAGCGCGAGCGAGAACATCATGCCGCCGACGACCTTGCGGCGCTCCGGGCGGGCACAGTGGACGATCGCGAGGCAGGCCGCCGGGAGGGCGAACATCATGATCGGGAAGAAGCCGGTCATGAACTGTCCGGCGTTCGGGTCACCGGCGAGGAAGCGGGCGATGTCGCCGTGGGCGCCGTTGTACTCGCCTGCCTGGAACCACGGGAAGGAGTTCAGCAGGTGGTGCATGCCGACCGGGATCAGCGCACGGTTGGCGACACCGAAGATGCCCGCGCCGACCGCGCCGGAGCCGACGAGCCACTCACCGAAGTTGTGCAGACCGGCGCCGAGGACCGGCCAGATCAGGCCGAAGACGATACCGATGAGCAGACCCGCGAAGGCGGAGAGGATCGGGACCAGGCGGCGGCCGCTGAAGAAGCCGGCCCAGTCGGGCAGCTTCGTCCGGTAGAACTTCTGGTACAGCAGGGCCACGACTATGCCCATCACGACACCGCCGAGGACACCGGCGTTGACCGGGGCGTCGCTCATCACGATCTTGCCGTCGGCGACGCTCGCGACCTGGGGCAGGTTGCTGTCTGTGAAGGTGGCGAGCACCTTCTGGAAGACGAGGTAGCCGGTGACGGCGGCCAGCGCGGTCGAGCCGTCCGACTTCTTCGCGAAGCCGATCGCGATGCCGACGGCGAAGAGCAGCGGCATGTTGTCGAGGATCGCGCCGCCGCCCGCGGCCATGTAGCCGGCGAGCTTCGTGATGAAGGTCGGGAACGAGTCGCGGCCCAGCATGTCGCCGTTGCCGAGGCGGACCAGGAGCGCGGCGGCCGGCAGCACGGCGACCGGCAGCATGAGGCTGCGGCCGATGCGCTGCATGACGGCCATCGCGCCGGCGCCCTTCTTCTTCTCGGCCGCGGGTGCGGTCTCAGCCGTGGTCATCAACTTCCTCCATGGGACACGGTGCCGCCCAGGTCGTTGATGCGGGGAGGCGGCGACTCGACAGACCCTGCGGCAGAGCGCCGTGGTCTGGACCACTCAGTGGTGTAGACCAGTTTTAGCACGGTGAGGGTTAGATAAGGAACCTGCAATTCCCTACTGATTCGCGGTAGCAGACCCGGCACGTTCGGTGACATGGCGAAGGCCCCCGGACCGGGCGGTCCGAGGGCCTTGCGCGACCGGGGTGAAACCCCGTCGACCTGCTACTTCGTCAGGTCCTTCTCGATCTCCTTCTCGATCTCCTCCGGTTCCCGGCCCGGTGTCTTGAGGTCGAACTTGGTGATCGCGAAACGGAAGATGATGTAGTAGACGACCGCGAAGCACGCGCCGATCGGGATGATCAGCCACGGTTTCGTGTCCAGATGCCAGTTGACGACGTAGTCGATCAACCCGGCCGAGAAGCTGAACCCGGCATGCACCCCGAGCAGCCAGGTGATGCCCATCGAGGCGCCGGTGAGCACCGCGTGCACGCCGTACAGCAGCGGCGCGACGAACATGAACGAGAACTCCAGCGGCTCGGTCACCCCGGTCACGAACGAGGTCAGCGCCACCGACACCATCAGGCCGCCGACCTCCTTGCGGCGCTCGGGGCGCGCGCAGTGGGTGATGGCCAGGGCCGCGGCGGGCAGGCCGAACATCATGATCGGGAAGAAGCCCGAGGTGAACTGGCCGGCCGACGGGTCCTCGGCGAAGAACCGCGAGATGTCGCCCTGGACGGTCTGTCCGTCCGCTCCGGTGAACTCACCCGCCTGGAACCAGAAGAACGTGTTGAGGAACTGGTGCATGCCGATCGGGATCAGCAGCCGGTTCGCGAAGCCGAAGATCGCCGCGCCCCACGAGCCGAGATCGATCAGCTGCTTGGAGAACCAGGTCAGCCCGTCACCCACCGGCTGCCACAACAGTCCGAACAGCACGCCCAGGATCACGCAGAGGAACGCCATCAGGATCGGCACCAGGCGCCGCCCGTTGAAGAAGCCGAGCCAGTCCACCAGCTTGGTGCGGTGGTAGCGCTGCCAGACCACCGCGGTCAGCAGGCCGATCAGGATGCCGCCGAGGACGCCCGGGTTCTGCGGCTCACCGGCGGGCAGATCGTCCGTCACCGTGCCGTCCATGGGGAACGCGGTGAGGACGCCCCGGTAGACCAGGAATCCGACGACGGCCGCCAGTGCGGTGGAGCCGTCGGCCTTCTTCGCGAAGCCGATGGCCACGCCGATGCAGAAGAGCAGCGGCAGGCCCAGCTGGCCGTCCAGGATCGCGGTGCCGCCGTTGAGCAGGACCTTGGAGGTCTTCTCCCAGAAGGCGCCGTGCAGATAGGACGCGAACAGGTTTCCGAGGCTGACGAGCAGGCCCGCCGCCGGGAGGACGGCCACCGGGAGCTGGAGGGAGCGGCCGACCTTCTGCAACCCCTGGACCGGCCCGTTCCACCATTTTGGCTGCGGTGCCGCAGCGGCGCTCGAACTCATCGGCGTCCTTCCCGGAACAAGCCTCGTTTGGCGGTCGTCGGAAACTGGTGTAGACCAGTTGCGTCACGGTCCGGGCCCGCCCTGAAGGCAGGGCGCCGGTGATCGTTATCTTTGGTGATAGTCCGGTTACCCGCCCGTGAAGTTGGGCCAACCGTGCGTTACCGTGACGAAACGGACCCGCAGCGGGCGGCCCGTCTGCACGCGAAAACCAGGGAGAAGGCATGGCCACCAAGGCTGAGAAGATCGTCGCCGGGCTCGGCGGCATCGACAACATCGACGAGATCGAAGGCTGCATCACCCGCCTCCGCACCGAGGTCCACGACGCCAGCAAGGTCGACGAAGCCGCCCTGAAGGCCGCCGGCGCCCACGGCGTCGTCAAGATGGGCACCGCGATCCAGGTCGTCATCGGCACCGACGCCGACCCCATCGCCGCCGACATCGAAGACATGATGTGACGACCGGCTGACAACCCGCCGCCGCGCACCGCAGGCCCCGCACCTCACCAGGTGCCGGGGCCTGCGGCGTACGAGGGCGCCTGAGCCCGCGCCGCGTGCGAAGACCCCGAGGAGTGCAGCGCGTACGAGGGCGCCGGAGCCAGCGCCGTACGTACGCTCCCAGGCTCCGCTCCCGGCCCACCGCACCCGAATGGAGCCACGCCCGCCACCCGATAAGGTCGGCCCCATGTCTCGCATCGACGGCCGCACCCCCGAACAGCTCCGCCCCGTCACCATCGAACGCGGCTGGAGCAAGCACGCCGAAGGCTCAGTCCTCATCTCCTTCGGCGACACCAAAGTCTTCTGCACCGCCTCCGTCACCGAAGGCGTCCCGCGCTGGCGCAAGGGCAGCGGCGAGGGCTGGGTCACCGCCGAGTACTCCATGCTGCCCCGCTCCACCAACACCCGCGGCGACCGCGAAGCCGTACGCGGCAAGATCGGCGGACGCACCCACGAGATCAGCCGCCTGATCGGCCGCTCCCTCCGCGCCGTCATCGACTACAAGGCGCTCGGCGAGAACACCATCGTCCTGGACTGCGACGTCCTCCAGGCCGACGGCGGCACCCGTACGGCCGCCATCACCGGCGCGTACGTGGCTCTCGCCGACGCCGTCGCCTGGGCCCAGGGCAAGAAGATCGTCAAGGCCGGCCGCAAGCCGCTCACCGACACCGTCGCGGCCATCAGCGTCGGCATCGTCGACTCCATCCCGCTGCTCGACCTCTGCTACGAGGAGGACGTCCGCGCCGAGACGGACATGAACGTCGTCTGCACCGGCGACGGCCGCTTCGTCGAGGTCCAGGGCACCGCCGAGGGCGCCCCCTTCGACCGCGAGGAGCTCGGCTCGCTCCTGGACCTGGCCACCGCGGGCTGCGTCGACCTGGCGGCACTCCAGCGCGAAGCACTGGAGAGCACCCGGAACGCGTAGCGACCCACCCTCCCCGGGTAAAGAAGCAACCAAATACGCACCACAGAGCGTCGTTACGAGCACGGGCGCACGGGTCGAACCGTGCGCCCGTCCGCGTAACCACCCCGGGGAGGGACCGCACCATGGCTTCGCGCCGCCACCAACGCCTCGCACTCGCCACCGCCGCCACCTTGCTCACGCTGACCACCGCCGTGGGCTGCGCCGGCCTCGACAAGGCCCTCGACTGCGTCCGCACCGCCGACGCCATCGCCACCAGCGTCGGCAACCTCCAACAGGCCGTCTCCAACGCCTCCGAGGACATCACCCAGGCCTCCGAGTCCCTGGACGAGATCGACCGCGAGCTCAAGAAGCTGGACGACACCACGGACAACGCGGACCTCTCCAAGGCGGTGGATGACCTCCAGGCGGGCGTCACCGAGGTGCGCGGGTCCATCGAGAGCGGTGACGCCACCCCGGACATCACCCCGGTGACGAACGCGGCGGCGGAGATCGGCAAGGTCTGCACGCCGTAGGTCCGCCCGCCGCGGGAGGAGACAATGGGCGCATGACGCGCCTGATCCTCGCCACCCGCAACGCCGGGAAAATCACCGAACTGCACGCCATCCTCGCCGACGCGGGACTCGACCACGACCTCGTCGGCGCGGACGCGTACCCGGACATCCCCGACGTCAAGGAGACCGGCGTCACCTTCGCCGAGAACGCGCTCCTCAAGGCCCACGCCCTCGCCCAGGCCACCGGCCACCCGGCGATCGCCGACGACTCGGGCCTCTGCGTGGACGTCCTCGGCGACGCCCCCGGCATCTTCTCCGCCCGCTGGTCCGGCACCCACGGCGACGACGAGGCCAACCTGCGCCTGCTCCTGGCCCAGCTCGGCGACATCGCCGACGCCCACCGCGGCGCCTACTTCACCTGCGCCGCCGCGCTCGCTCTCCCCGACGGCACCGAACGCGTCGTCGAGGGCCGCCTGAACGGCACCCTGCGCCACACCCCGTCCGGCGCCCACGGCTTCGGCTACGACCCGATCCTCCAGCCGGAGGGGGAGACCCGCACCTGCGCGGAGCTGACCCCGGCGGAGAAGAACGCGATCAGCCACCGCGGGAAGGCGTTCCGGGCGCTGGTGCCGGTGGTGCGGGAGTTGGTGGGGTGACACCCCACTTCGGACACCGAGAGGGGCCGCCCCCTGGCCAGGGGGCGGCCCCTCTCGGTTCTTGTGCGGCCGGTGGGACTTGAACCCACACGGGATCTCTCCCACGGCGTTCTAAGCGCCGCTCGTATGCCAATTCCGACACGGCCGCATACAACAGCCATGCTAGCCGGGAGGGCGTCCCGCACGGTACGTGCATACGAGATCAGGTGTTCTACCGGCTTCTCGGGCGCCGGTTACGGCACCACGTGTCCGTCAATGCGTGGCAATTCGGGCAGAGGTAGCGCAGGTTCTCTGCCCGGTTGTCCAACCAGTCACCATTGATGTGATCGATCTGGAGCGTGAACGATTGTCCCAGCCATTCGCCCGGGTTGCCGCAGGACACGCAGCGGTAGGCGACACCGACCTCCTGCAAGGCGCGGTGCAGTCGCGTGCGTTGGGTGCGGGATGAACCGGACGGTTTGACGACGAGGGTGGTCGGCGCGACCGCGCGAGGCTCGGGCACCCGCTGCGTCGACCAGGAGCGTCGGACGAAATGGCTGGTGTCGAGCTTCAGCTGGGCAACTTTGCGTCGCACACGGCGATGATTGGTGTCATTGACTTCGAGCCCGAGCGCTCGCATGACGTCCGCGTAGCTGGTGCTCCTGGGAACCGCATGACGCAGAGCGTCCTCCGGTACCGCCAGTCGCGCGTTGCGAAAGTGCGAAATGTCGATGCCGCGTCTCCGCAGCAGGCTGCCCAGCGCGGAGCGTGAGCGGCCGGCGTCCGGCATCCCCAGACTGCGTGCTGTGCCCCGGATGCTGTCGGCCGACGCCGCTGCAGCCCGTAACTCATCCGTGGTGAAGGGGAGGTCCAGTTGTGGGCGGTTCAGCCCTGGGAAGTGGCTGACATCGATTTCGGCGGCGGCGATACGGCGGCTGATGTGGGAGAGAGTGCCGCTGGCCGGTGGGGCACCCAGTCTGTTGACGACCTCGCGTAGCGAAGTGGAGCATTTCACCGCTGCTGCGATCGCCGAGTCCGGGTACTTCTCCCACGGGCTCCGTTGCTTGAAGTGCGAAGTGTCCAGCCCGTACTCCGTCGCCTGCCGCTGGAGCGTGCGTCGCCTGCCGCCGTTCTCCGGCAGCCCTAGCCGACGCATCAAGTCGGTCCAATTCGTTGACGCGGCTATGGCCTCCGCCAGCCGCTCCCGCGTGTACGGGCTGTTCCCCACGTCCCTGCCCCCTCCGATTCCGGCCGCACGTTCGCAGCCTCGTACGGAGTAACGAACCGTTTATCGGATGGTTACGTCCAGAATCCGGAGAGGGCAGGCAAGGCGGAGGGCTCAGAACTTCGGCTCCGGCGCCTGCGCCTGGACCAGTTCCGCCGCCTCCTCGTCCGTCTCCACCGACGGTGGGGAACCGATCAGCGGCTGCTGGGCGGTCTCCTTCATGCAGGCCACCGCGATCACGCCGACCAGGGCCGCCGCCATCGCGTAGTACGCCGGCATCAGGTTCGAGCCCGTCCAGCTGATCAGGGCCGTGATCACCAGCGGGGTCGTGCCGCCGAAGATCGACGCCGAGAGGTTGTAGCCGACCGACAGGGAGCCGTAGCGGACATGGGTCGGGAACAGGGCCGGGAGGGCCGCCGACATCGTGCCGAGCATGCAGACCAGCGAGAGGCCGAGCATCAGCATGCCGACGGTGATCGGGAGGATGCCGTCGATCCGGATCAGGAGGAACGCGGGGAGGGAGAGGAAGAGGAAGCCCAGCATGCCGGTCATGAGGAGCGGCTTGCGGCCGAAGCGGTCCGACAGTTTGCCGACCTGGCTGATGATCGTCATCAGGAAGAGCATCACCGCGAGCAGAATCAGCAGCCCGTGCGTCTCGCTGTAGCCGAGCTCGTCGGAGAGGTACGTCGGCATGTACGACAGCAGCATGTAGTCGGTGATGTTGTACGCGCCGACCAGGCAGATGCAGAGGATCAGCGTCGGCCAGTACTGCCGGAAGATCTTGGCCAGGTCACCCTTGGCCGTGGCCTCCACGCCGTCCGCCGCCTCGCTCGCGTGCGCCGTGCCGCCCTCCAGCTTCTGGAAGGCGGGGGTCTCGTCAAGCTTCAGTCGCAGGTAGAGGCCGACCAGGCCCAGCGGGCCCGCGACGAGGAACGGGATCCTCCACCCCCAGGCCTCCATCTGGGCGTCGTTCAGCAGGGCGTACAGGGCCGTCACGAGGCCCGCCGCGCCGACGTAGCCGGCCAGGGTCCCGAACTCCAGGAAGCTGCCGAAGAAGCCGCGCCGCTTGTCAGGGGCGTACTCGGCGATGAACGTGGACGCGCCCCCGTACTCACCGCCGGTCGAGAAGCCCTGGAGCATCCGGAAGAAGATCAGCAGGGCCGCCGCCCCGATGCCGATCGTCTCGTGCGACGGGATCAGGCCGATGGCGAAGGTGCTGACCGCCATCAGGATCATCGTCAGCGCGAGGACCTTCTTGCGGCCGACCTTGTCTCCCATCGGGCCGAAGAACATGCCGCCGAGCGGGCGCACGAGGAAGGCCACCGCGAAGGTCGCGAAGGAGGAGAGGAGCTGCGTGGTCTCGTTCCCGGACGGGAAGAAGACGTGTCCGATGGTGACGGCCAGGTAGGAGTAGATCCCGAAGTCGAACCACTCCATGGCGTTGCCCAGCGACGCCGCCTTCACCGCGCGCTTCACCGCGGCGTCGTCCGTGACGGTGATGTCCGTCCGGCGCAGCCGCGGGTTCTTGCGCTTCCGGGCGGCCCGGAAGAGCGCGGGGTGGCGTTTGACCGCTGAGGGGTCGGCCGCCTGGTGGGGGTCGGGGGCCGCCATGGCCGGGTCCTTTCCTCGCAGGGTGTTCCAGGAAAGGCTTCTGCGCGGTCGTGGCGGTCGCAAACCGACTTCACGGTCCGATGCGAGGTCCGTCACATGATCTCGACATCGTTCCGGGGCAGGCGTACGGGCTGCGCGTTGTCCGCCTCCGTACGGGAGGGCGTCCGGGGCCGCTCACCCCGGATGGCCCATCCGGGGTGAGGTTGCGCCGGGAGGGGCCGGGTCAGATGCCCAGGTCCTTGATGATCTTGGCCACGTGGCCGGTCGCCTTGACGTTGTAGAAGGCGTGCTCGACCTTGCCGTCCGCGTCCACGACGACGGTGGAGCGGATGACGCCCGTCACCACCTTGCCGTACAGCTTTTTCTCGCCGAAGGCGCCGTACGCCTCCAGGGTCTCCTTGGACGGGTCGCCGACCAGCGTGACCTTGAGGTTCTCCTGCTCGCGGAACTTGGCGAGCTTCTCCGGCTTGTCCGGGGAGACGCCGATGACGTCGTAGCCGGCGCCCGCCAGGAGGTCGAGGTTGTCCGTGAAGTCGCACGCCTGCTTGGTGCAGCCGGGGGTAAGAGCAGCCGGGTAGAAGTAGACGATGACCTTGCGGCCCTTGTGGTCCGCGAGCGAGACCTCGTTGCCGTCGGCGTCGGGAAGGGTGAAGGCGGGAGCGGGGTCGCCGGGCTTGAGTCGCTCGCTCATGTGGTTCTCCTCGGGTGGTGCACGGGTCGGACGGGACCGAGCGTAATAGGGGTGCCGTCGGGTGCGCGGGGGTTCGAGCTGACAGACTGTCGACGAAGGTTCAGAAGAAGGTTTACCGGAGACACGACCACGGAGGCGGCGCAGTGTCGGATGCCAGGACCCCTGCGCAGATCGAGGCGGACATCATCAGCAGGCGCGAGCAGCTCGCTGTGGTGCTCGACGAGATCGGAGTGCGGGTACACCCGAAGACGATCGTCGGCGACGCGAAGGCCAAGGCGGCCCAGACCGTCGACCGGACGGCCGGCCGCGCGTTCGTCGCGGTGAATCGCTCGGTGTCGCAGGTGAAGGCGCAGTTCGTCGCGGCGGACGGTTCGCCGCGGCTGGAGCGGGTGATTCCCGCCGCGCTGCTGGTGGTGGGCGTGGTGGGGCTGATCACGGTCTCCAAGCGCCGCGGGTGACGGACCCGTCCGCCCGGGGCCCGCGAGCGCCGCGGGCGACGAGCCCGTCGCTCCGCCGGGCGCACGGGCCCCTCAGGCGTGCGCGTCGGAGCGGTGGCGGTAGGTTGCGGGCGTGAGCGACAACACCCACGGCAAGATCCACGGCAGCCCGCGCGACGACGACAAGCTGCCCATCCGCATGCTGCACGACCGCGTCCTGGTGCGGAACGACACCGCCGAGGGCGAGCGGCGTTCCGGCGGGGGCATCCTGATCCCGGCGACGGCCGCGGTGGGCCGGCGGCTCGCCTGGGGCGCCGTCGTCGCGGTCGGCCAGAACGTGCGGACGGTGGAGCCCGGGGACCGGGTGCTGTACGACCCCGAGGACCGTGCCGAGGTCGAGGTGCGGGGTGTGGCGTACGTGCTGATGCGCGAGCGCGACCTGCACGCGGTGGCGGCGGACCGGTTCGAGGGGTCGGTGGACTCGACCGGGCTGTATCTGTAGGACGTACGGCGGAGGGCCTGGTGACCATGGTCACCAGGCCCTCCGCCCATTCCTTGCTACGGTGGAACCACCCCGACGAGACGCGCCGTACCGGGCAGGCAAAGACGACGCATCCGTGTTCGTTCACGCGCTCGCGCGTTGTCGTCGGAGGTTTCCATGGCCTGGGTTCTGCTGATCGTCGCCGGTCTGCTCGAAGTGGGCTGGTCGATCGGGATGAAGTACACCGAGGGGTTCACCCGGCTCTGGCCGAGCGTGTTCACCGGTATCGGGATCGTGGCGAGCATGGTGCTGCTGTCGCATGCCGCGAAGACGCTGCCGATCGGTACGGCGTACGGGGTGTGGGTCGGCATCGGCGCGGCCGGTGCGGCGATCCTCGGCATGGTCGTGCTGAACGAGCCGGTGACCGCCGCCCGGATCTTCTTCGTCTGTCTGCTGCTGGTGGCCGTGGTCGGCCTGAAGGCGACCTCCGGGCACTGAGGGGTGCCCGGAGGGGCGGGCTCACTCGCCCTGTCCGCGGCCGCCGCGGACTCCTTCGATGAGGCCGCCACCGAGCGCTCCCGTACCGTCGTCGCCGTTGTCTCCGTCGGTGCCGCCCTCGGTGCCGGTTCCCGTTCCGCCGTCGCCGGTGTCCCCGGTCGTCGTCCCGCCGTCCGTCCCCCCGTCCGTTCCGCCCGTCGTGCCGCCGGTGGTGCCTGTGGTGCCGTCGCCGTTGCCCGGCGGGGTGGATGGGGCGGGGGCGGTGGGGGCCGAGGGGGTGGCTGTGGTGCTGGGAGTGCTGGGGGAGTCGGTGTCGTCCGGGGCGTCCGGGTCGGTGACGCCGTCGGTTCCGTCCTCGCCGGGCTCCTGGGGTTCGTCGGAGCCGGGGGCCGTCCGGAGGTCGAACTCCTGGGCCGGTGAGGAGCGCAGGGCCGCTTCGGTGTAGGCGGCCCAGGTCTCGGCGGGGACGCCGCCGCCGTTGACGCGGTCCAGGCCGAGGGCTCCGTACAGCGGGGTCTGGACGCCGGATTCGGGGTTCTGGCCCATCACGGCGACGACGGTCGCGAGGTCGGGCGTGTACCCGGCGAACCAGGCGGCCTTGTCCTCCTCTGCGGTGCCCGTCTTGCCGACGGCGGGGCGGCCGGCGGCCTGGGCGGCGGAGCCGGTGCCGCCTTCGACGACGGAGCGCAGGAGTGCGGTGGTGGTGTCGGCTGCCTCGCGGGAGATGGCCTGTTCGGTCGCGCGGTCGGGCAGTTCGATCTCGGTGCCGTCCTTGGTGACCTTGTCGACGAGGGTGTACGGGCCGTGCCGGCCGTGGTTGGCGAGCGTCGCGTACGCCTCGGTGAGGTCCAGGACGCTGGCGGTGGCGGGGCCGAGGGCGATGGAGGGGGAGGCGGTGAGGTCGGGGGTGGTCTTCGGGATGCCGAGCGCGACGGCGGTGTCGCGCACCTTCTCCGGGCCGACGTCCTGGGCCATCTGCGCGTAGACGGCGTTGACGGACTTGTCGGTGGCGGTGCGGACGGTGATCTGCCCGTAGTCGACGTCGTCCTCGTTGGCGGGGTCGTAGCCGGTGGAGCCCTGCGGGCCCTGGACGGTGCGCTTGTTGGTGCCGTCGTAGTACGTCTCCGGGGTGATGCGCCGGCCGTCCTGGGTGGTGGAGCCGCCCGCGATGGCGGCGGTGAAGACGAACGGCTTGAAGGTGGAGCCGACCTGGTAGTCGCGGCGGGTGGCGTTGTTGACGTACTGCTGGGTGTAGTCGATGCCGCCGTACATCGCGACGACCTCGCCGGTCTGCGGGACGATGGAGGCGCCGCCGACGCGCACGTTCTTGTCCGGCTCGCGGTCGTCGCTGCGCTTCTTCATCACGTTGTCCTTGACCGCCGCGACGAAGGCGTCCTGCTTCTTCTTGTCGAGGGTGGTGGTGATGCGGTGGCCGCCGGTGGCGAGGGTCTTCTCGTCGATGACGCCGTTGCCGGTGAGGTACTCCTCGACGGCCTGCACCAGGTAGCCGCGCTGGCCGGAGAGGCCGGTGGAGGGCTTGGCCTCGCCGGGGACCGGGAATTCGGTCGTGGACCGTTCGCCGGAGTCGAGCCAGCCTTCCTTGACCATGCCGTCCAGGACGTAGTTCCAGCGGCTCAGGGCCGCGGGCTTGCTGTCGGGGTGGGCGACGACGTCGTAGGCGCTGGGCGCGTTGAGGAGCGAGGCGAGGTACGCGCCTTCGGCGGTGGTGAGGTCCTCGACGTTCTTGCCGTAGTACGCCTGGGCGGCGGCCTGGATGCCGTAGGCGTTGCGGCCGAAGTAGCTGGTGTTGAGGTAGCCCTCGAAGATCTGGTCCTTGCTCTGCTCGCGGTTGAGCTTGATCGCGATGAAGAACTCCTTGGCCTTGCGGACGACGGTCCGCTCCTGGCCGAGGTAGTAGTTCTTGACGTACTGCTGGGTGATGGTGGACCCGCCCTGTTTGCCCTTGCCGGTCACGGTGTTCCAGCCGGCCCGGAACATGGCCCGTACGTCGACGGCGGGCTGGCTGTAGAAGTCGCGGTCCTCGGCGGCGAGCACGGCCTGCTGGACGGTGGTGGGCACCTGGGAGAGCTTGACCTTCTCCCGGTTCACCTCGCCGTCGCGGGCCAGGACGGTGCCGTCCTTGTAGAAGTAGACGTTGGACTGCGCGTCGGCGCCGGCGTTGGCGGCGGGGATGTCGACGAGCTGGTACCCGGCGAAGAACCCGCCGACCAGCAGGAGTCCGGCCACCAGGGCGCTCCCGAGGACCATCCGCCAGGTCGGGACGAGGCGGCGCCAGCCGGTCCGCTTGGGGCGTTTCGTGCGCCCCTTCTTCTTCCCGTTCCCGGATGCGCTCCCTTGCGCGCCCTCGGCGGCCCCGGGGCTCGCGGAGGCGGCTGAGGGGTCCCGAGGGGCCCAGGTCTGGTGCTCGTCGCTCATGTCGGTGCGGGCTCCTCGGGTGCGGTCGGTGAACCCATAGTGCCCGTTTCGCCGGGAAACCCTCGTATCATCCTCCGATCTCCCCCGTTCTTCCGCCTGCGCGCCCCTCGAAAAGCCGTCGCGGTGGCCTCCTTCCGTGCACTAGGGTCGTGCGCTTTGGTGTCCGGAACCGGGGGTGGATCCTTCCGGGGGCGGTGGGTGCGGGGGAGAGGGGACGGCGTGCGGCTGTACGCAGTGGTGGCGGCGGGCGGGTTCCGGCGCTACGCCACCTACCGGACGGCGACGGCCGCGGGGGTGTTCACCAACACCGTCTTCGGCTTCATCCTGGCGTACACCTACATCGCCCTGTGGCACGCAAGACCGCAGCTCGGCGGGTACGACATGGCCCAGGCGCTGGCGTACGTCTGGATCGGGCAGGGCCTCCTGGCGGCCTGCGCGATGATGGGCGGCGGCTTCGAGGACGAGCTGACGGAGCGGATCCGCACCGGCGACATCGCCGTGGACCTGTACCGCCCGGTGGACCTCCAGCTGTGGTGGCTGGCGGGAGACCTGGGACGGGCGGCGTTCCAGTTGGTGGGGCGCGGGGTGGTGCCGATGCTCGCGGGGGCGCTCGCCTTCGACATCGCGCTCCCCGGCTCGGCGTGGATCTGGCCGGCGTTCCTGCTCTCGGTGCTGCTGGGCGTCGTCGTGAGCTTCGCCGTGCGCTACCTGGTCGCGCTGTCGGCTTTCTGGCTGCTGGACGGTGCGGGCGCGAGCCAGATGGCCTGGCTGCTGGGGCTGTTCTTCTCCGGGATGCTGCTGCCGCTGCCCCTCTTCCCGGGCCTGCTCGGCGAGGTGGCCCGGATGCTGCCGTGGTCCTCGCTGCTCCAGATCCCGGCCGATGTGTACCTCGGCAAGCACACGGGGTGGGGGCTGGTGGAGGCGTACGCGTTCCAGGGGGCCTGGGCGGTGGCGCTGCTGCTGGCGGGGCGGCTGCTCCAGTCCGTGGCGACGAGGAGGGTGGTGGTGCAGGGTGGCTGAGACGGTGGCGGTGCGGCCGGAGGAGAGCCGGGAGCCGGCCGGTTTCGCGTACGAGGAGCGGCCGCGGCTGCTGGAGGGGCTGCGGGCGTACGGGCTGATCGTGGCGATGTGGGTGCGCTCGACGATGGCGTACCGGGCCTCGTTCGTGATGACGACGTTCGGGAACCTCGCGGTGACGGCGTTCGACTTCCTCACGATCGTGCTGATGTTCACCCATGTCGACGCGCTGGGCGGCTACACGCTCCCGGAGATCGCCCTGCTGTACGGGGTGTCGGCGACGGCGTTCGGCCTGTGCGACCTGCTGCTGGGGTCGATGGAACGGCTGGGCCGCCGGGTCCGGGACGGCACGCTCGACACCCTGCTCGTACGCCCGGTCCCGGTGCTGGCGCAGGTGGCGGCGGACCGGTTCGCGTTGCGCCGGATCGGTCGGATCCTCCAGGGGCTCGCGGTGCTGGTCTACGCGCTGGTCACGCTGGACATCGCGTGGACGCCGCTGAAGGTGGCGATGTTGCCGGTGATGGTGATCAGCGGTGCGGCGGTCTTCGGCGCGGTCTTCGTGGCCGGGGCGGCGTTCCAGTTCGTCGCGCAGGACGCCTCGCAGGTGCAGAGCGCCTTCACGTACGGCGGGGCGACGCTGCTCCAGTACCCGCCGACGATCTTCGCGAAGGACCTGGTGCGCGGGGTGACGTTCGTGGTCCCGCTGGCCTTCGTCAGCTGGCTGCCGACGCTGTACGTGCTGGGCCGGGAGTATCCGCTGGACCTTCCGCGGTGGGTGGCGTTCCTGTCGCCGGTGGTGGCCGTGGCGTTCGGGGCGCTGGCCGGGCTGGCGTGGCGGGCGGCGCTGCGGACCTACCGGAGTACGGGCAGTTGAGGGAGAGGGAGAGGAAGACGGTGGACGGGTTCGCGGAAGAGACCGGGAGCGGGGGCGGCTTCATCACCCTCGACGGTGTCGAGAAGGTCTTCCAGGTCCGGCGGAAGGCCGGTCCGCTGCGCCGGGAGCGGCACGAGGTGCGGGCCGTGGACGGCATCAGCTTCCAGGTCGCGCGCGGCGAGATGGTCGGCTACATCGGCCCGAACGGGGCCGGCAAGTCGACCACGATCAAGATGCTGACGGGCATCCTCACGCCGAGCGGCGGCCACCTGCGGGTGGCGGGCATCGACCCGTCGCGGGAACGTACGCGCCTCGCGCACCGCATCGGTGTGGTCTTCGGTCAGCGGACCACCCTCTGGTGGGACCTGCCGCTGCGCGACTCGTACCGGCTGATGCACCGCATGTACCGCATCCCGGACCGCCGTTACCGCGAGAACCTGGACCGCTGCGTCGAACAGCTCGACCTGGGAGCGCTGTTGGAGGTGCCGGTACGCCAGCTCTCCCTGGGGCAGCGGATGCGCGGCGACATCGCGGCGGCTCTCCTGCACGATCCGGAGGTGCTCTACCTGGACGAGCCGACGATCGGCCTCGACGTGATCTCCAAGGCCAAAGTGCGGCAGTTCCTCCAGGAGTTGAACGCCGAGCGCGGGACCACGGTCCTGCTGACGACGCACGACCTGACCGACATCGAGCAGCTCTGCCGCCGGGTGATGGTGATCGACCACGGCCGTCTGATGTACGACGGTTCGCTCGCCGGCCTCCATGAGGTGGGGGAGAGCGAGCGGATGCTGGTGGTGGACCTGGAGCGCGAACTCCCGCCGATCTCCCTGGAGTCGGAGGGGGCCGGGCCGGGAGCGGGCCCGGTTCTGCGGGCGGTGAAGGTGGAGGGGGTACGCCAGTGGCTCGCCTTCCCCGCCTCCGCGTCGGCCGCTCCGCTGGTGGCGCGGATCGCGGCGGAGTACCCGCTGATGGACCTGTCGGTGCGGGAGCCGGACATCGAGGCCGTGATCGCGAGGATGTACGAGGCGGCGCCGTAGGCCGTGGGCAGACCGCGGGCCGTTCCTCGGGAGCCGACGCGTGGACCCGCGTGCCCTGCGGGTCTGTGCCGGGAACGGGTCCGTTCAATAGGGTGCGCGATATGACAAGTGAACGTCCGGAGATGCGTGCATCCGATGCTGAACGTGAGCGGATCGCCGAGTTGCTGAGAGAGGCCGTGGCCGAGGGCCGGCTGGACATGGACGAGTTCGAGCAGCGCCTCGACACGGCCTACAAGGCGCGTACGCACGGGGAGTTGGAGCCGCTCGTCAGCGACCTCCCGGCATCCGGCACGGCGGTGGCCCCGGTCGGCTCCTCCGCGCCCGCGCCGGGGCGCGGGTCGGCGACCGACTGGCCGGCCCGGATCGGTTCCACACCGACCTCCAAGGGCGGGTTCGCGTTCTGGGGCGGCTTCAACCGGCGGGGCCGCTGGACGGTGGCCCGCAAGTTCACGGCGTTCGCGTTCTGGGGCGGTGGCGAGATCGACCTGCGCGAGGCGGACTTCGAGGACCGCGAGGTGGTGATCCGCTGCTTCGCGATCATGGGCGGCATCCATGTGACGGCCCCGCCCGAGCTGAACGTGGACGTCCGGGGCGTCGGCATCATGGGCGGCTTCGGCGAGGGCCGGAACGAGGACGGCGAGACCGCGCCGCAGGCCCCGCGCGTCACGATCACCGGCCTGGCCCTGATGGGCGGCGTCGGCGTGGAGCGCAAGCGCACGAAGGCGGAGCGCCGCCGCCTGAAGGAGGCCGGGGAGGCGGAGCGGGCGGCCCGCGAGCGGCGGCGGCTTGAGGGCCCGGACGGAGGAGCCGGCGGCGGCGGGCGGAAGGAGCTGGGCTGAGCGGCGGCCGACGGCGCGCCTACGGGCCGGCCCGCGCGCCCGGACTGAGTGCCCGGCCAGGGCGTCCGGCCCGAGCGCCTGGCCAGGGCGTCCGGGCGGGGGTCCACGCCACCCCTTACCCGTACGTCACCTCACAGCTCGTCGGACCTCGGCGTGCGGGCCCGCTCCAAGGACGTCAGGTCCACCCGCTCGCCGAGCGCCCGGTACCCGGCGTCGTTGAAGTGCAGGTGGTCGCCGGAGTCGTACGCGGCCACCACCCGGTTCGGCGCGGCGGGGTCGCGTACCGCCTCGTCGAAGTCGGCGTACGCGTCGAACACCGTCCCCGACCGGATCTGCTCGTTGACCGCGAGCCGTACGGCGTTGCGCTCGGGCGTCCAGGTGGGGAAGCCCTCGAACGGGGTCAGGGTCGTGCCGACGACCGTCAGCCCGCGGGCCCGCGCCTGCTCGGCGAGGGTGCGCAGGCCGGCGACGATGCGCCCGGCGTCGGGCTCCTGCGGGGCCTGCTGCACGTCGTTGATGCCGAGGGCGACGATCACGGTGCGCGCCCCGGCGACCGAGAGCACATCCCGCTCGAACCGGACGGTCCCGGCCTGGCCCGCGGAGCCCTCGGTGAGGAGCCGGTTGCCCGCGATGCCCGCGTTGGCGACCCCGTACCGGCCGCCGAGGCGGTCCGCGAGGACGTCCGTCCAGCGGGAGTTGGCGTCGGTGGTGGAGCCGCTGCCGGCCGTCAGGGAGTCACCGATGACGACGACGGTGCCGGGTACGGCCTCGTTGCGGACGTCCACGGCGGTGAGGTAGCGCCACTTGGTGGTGGACCAGGTGGTGCGGCCGTCGGACAGGGAGGACGTCTGGTGGGTGTTCGGGTGGTAGGTGACCGGGCCGCTCGCGCGCGGGGTGCGGAAGTCGACCCGGAGGTCGGCGTCGGGCGCGACCGGCACGGCGACCGGGTCGCTGACGACCTGCCCGCCCGCCGCGACGGTGACGGAGGCGGCGCCGCCGAAGGTCACCGGCCGGGTGTTGACGGTGGCCTGGTCGACGAGGAGCGGCGCGGTGCCGAAGAGGTTGGAGAGCGTGATCCGGGCGGCGTCCCCGCCGACGCTGGTGTGCACGACGTTACGGATGGTGCTGCCGGGAAACCCGTGGTCCGCGTCCGGCTCCGCGCCGACGGGCGCGGTGGTCCAGGTGGCGACCCAGTTCCCGCCCGCGTTGGCCGGGGCGACCGGGGTGCGGGCCGCCGCCTGCGTCTGGGCCGGCGGGAGCGGGGCGGCGGCCGGGCCGGTGAACGGCGTCGTGCCGAGGACGGCGGCGACGGCGAGTACGGCGGTGCCCGCCAGTAGGGCGATGAGCAGGGCGTACTGCTGGCGCCTGGGCATGGGCGGTGTTTCTCCTTGTGATGATCGTGCTGGTCCCATGATGCGGCAGGCCGCGGGGAACTCGACATGCGCCCCGGGAGTAGGGGAAGTAGGGACAATGCGTACGTCGCGGGGGCGAGGCGTATGTGGACGGCTGGAACGGGTGGGACGGGTGGAGCGCATGGGACCGACCGGTTCCGGAGAGCAGGACGCGGTGCAGCAGTCAGGGCAGGACCCGGACTCCGGGGGACCGGCGTCCGGAGCACGGACCGATGCCCGCAAGGAGCTGGGCCCGGCAGAGACGGGCGGGGGCTCCGGCACCGGGGCGACGGGCGGTGGCTCCCGTACCGGGAAGGGCGACGCGCCCGGCCCCGGCCCGCTGGCCTCGTTCGCGTACACCGCCGCCGACGAGGAGAAACAGCGCGGCGTACGGCGGATGAAGCTCACGGCGACCGGCCTCCTCCTGTTCGTCGCGCTCGTCTACGTCCTCGCCACCTGGGCGGAACACTCAGGGGTGAAGGGCTGGCCGGGCTACGTCGCGGCGGCTGCCGAGGCGGGGATGGTCGGCGCTCTGGCGGACTGGTTCGCCGTCACGGCGCTCTTCCGGCGCCCGCTCGGTCTGCCCATCCCCCACACCGCCATCATCCCCACCAAGAAGGATCAGCTAGGACAGTCCCTCGGTTCCTTCGTCGGCGAGAACTTTCTCTCCGGAGACGTGATTCGTGACCGAATTCACGCTCTGGAGGTCGGCCGGAAGGTCGGTGCGTGGCTCGCGGAGCCGGCCAACGCCGACCGGGTCACCGCCGAGTTGGCGACGGCACTGCGCGGCGCGCTGACGGTGCTGCGGGACTCCGACGTCCAGGCGGTCGTCGGCGAGGCCATCACCCGGCGGGCCAACGCGGTGGAGGTCGGCCCCGGCCTCGGCAAGATGCTGGAGCGGGTGGTGGAGGACGGCGGCCACCGCAAGGTCGTCGACCTCGTCTGCGTACGGGCGCACGACTGGCTGGTGGAGCACGGCGACTCGGTGATGGACGCGGTGCAGGGCGGGGCGCCGGGGTGGACCCCGCGGTTCGTGGACAAGCGGGTCGGGGAGCGGGTCTACAAGGAGCTGCTGCGGTTCGTCACGGAGATGCGGGACATGCCGGGCCACCCGGCACGCGCCTCCATCGACACGTTCCTGACCGACTTCGCGGCCGACCTCCAGAGCGATGCCGACACCCGGGCCCGGGTGGAGCGGCTGAAGTCGGAGGTCCTGGGCCGGAGCGAGGTGCAGGACGTCATCGCCTCGGCGTGGTCCTCCGTCCGTACGATGATCCTCGCGGCGGCCGAGGACGAGCGCAGCGAACTCCGGCTGCGGGCCCGCGCGTCGCTGATGTCGCTGGGCGCCAAGCTGGCGGGTGACGAGCGACTCCAGCGCAAGGTCGACGGCTGGCTGGAGGACGCGGCGGTCTACGTGGTCACCCGGTACCGGGCCGAGATCACGTCGCTGATCAGCGAGACGGTGGCGAGCTGGGACGCGGACCAGACGTCGAAGAAGATCGAGGCGCACATCGGCCGTGACCTGCAGTTCATCCGCATCAACGGCACGGTGGTCGGCGCGCTGGCGGGGCTGGCGATCCATACGGTGTCGCGGGCGCTGGGCGGCTGATCCCGACTCCCGGCCGAGGTTTCCGGGTGCGTACCCGTCCTGTCGTACGGGTACGCACCCGGCTTGCACGGGGGAGTTGCCCGGTAGTACGGGGGCGGGGCGTCGGGTGTTCAACGCGGCGGCGCGCTTTCCGGGCGAGCGGGGGCGTCCGGTCCTCGAAAGACCCCGGCGCCCCGGTCCTTCACACCCCGCCGCCGCACCCGCCTCCGCAGCCTCCGCCGCACGAACTGCTCGCGCCGACACCGCCGTCACCGGCCCAGCCGGAGGCCGGGGGCTTCGCGGGCTGCTCGGCCTCGGCGTTCTCGGCCCGGAGCGGACGGGGTGCGCGGGCCTCTTCCTTCTCGACCAGGCGCCGGCACAGCGCGTCGAACTCGGGCCACTGCGGAGCCGCGAACCGGCCGCCCTGGCCGTCGGTCATCCCGATCCAGATGCCCGCCGGAGCGTGCACGGCCAAGGCGATCATGAACCAGAGACCGGAGGCTTCGGGCTGCCGGACGTAGAACCCGATCCCGTACACGAGGACGGCGGCGAGGCCGAAGACGGCCGCCCACGCGGCCACGCGGTCGAGCACATACCGCGTCCGCCGCCGTGGCAGGCGGTGTTCGGCGGCCTCGCGCAGCTCGGAGCGGAAGGTGACGTAGCCGCCCGACTCCCGGACGCGCCGGACCGAGTGCGGCTCTCCGGCCTCCGCTGCCCCACGGACCGGCGTCCGCAGCGCCGCGAGCAGCGGTTCGGGCCGCGACCGCGCCCGATGCTCCCGCTCTGGTGAGTGCCCGTGCCGGCGGGCCAGCACCAGTATCCCGGTCCGCGTGGCCGCCGCCTCTCCTCCGAGGTGGTACGCGGCGAGGACGGGCGCGTCCGCACCGGCGCCCAGGAAGCGCCGCATGATGACCCGGTCACGCCGGAGCTCGTAGCCGAGGCGGAGCAGCGAACATGTCATGAACAGCCCGAAGGCGCTGCCCCAGACCACCGCGAAGGCGGTGAAGGCCGGTAACTCCGCCAGGAAACCGATCACGTGTCATCCCCCGATCCCCGCCCGGCGGCGGACGGCACCACCGCCTGCCCACCCAGGATGACACCAACTCCCGTCCGGTTGGAGAGCTTTGCGCCTACCGGGTCAGCGGTCCGGCCCACTCCGGGTGACGGCCCACGAGGCGGCGGCCACGCCACCGGCGACGGCGAAGACGGCGGGCCAGGCGCCGACCTTCCTGGCGAGCGGGTGCGACCCGGCGAAGGCGGCGACGTACGCGAGAGTCAGCGCGGTTGCCGCACGCGGTCCGGCCTGCCGGTTCCACTCGTACGCGGCGAGCGACCCGGCGGCGGCGAGCGCGACCCCGCCGAGCGGACGCTTCCCGGTCCACCGGGCGACGCCGTACCCTCCGACGAGCCCGCCCGCCGCCACCGCCGCTGCCGGAACCTTCGCCATCGCCGCCACCATCGCTTTCCTGTCCGTGTATCGGTGTCCTGACCGAGGCTAGCCTCTGGTGCGGCCGTGCCGGCGGGCGGCCGCCGACGGGGCACGGGGGCATCACACGGCAACGGGCACGACGCTGATCGAGTTCTTGGGCGAGGGCGCGGCGGTGTACGGGGAGTTGGCGGCGTTCCTGGCGGAGGTGGGCCAGGTGGGCCCGGAGGCGGCGGTATAAGGTCTGGACCCATGACGACGAGGGGGGCCTCATGTCCGTACGTACGACTGCCCGAAGCGGCATGAGCAAAGCCACGAACACCACCGCAACAGGCTTCCGTGCCACGGCGGTTGCCGTCCTGGCGGCGGCCGCGCTGGTCTCCTGCACCCAGGCGCAGACCGACGGCGGCCTCCGCGCGGAGCCGTCCGCCACGGCGCCGGCCGGCCCGGCGGAGAACGCCGACTCCGTGGAGAACGCCGACCAGGCCGAGCAGGCGGCGGCCGAGGCCACGGAGGAGCCGACCGCGCCCGCCGAACCGGCCCCCGAGCTCGTACGCGACGCCTTCGCGACCCTCCAGGCCACACTGAACGACACCTGTACGCCGGGCGCCGGGGACTGCGCGTACTTCCTCGGCCGGGTCACCCAGGAGCTTACGGAGCTGGACGAGGCGATGCGGGCGGATCCGAAGGGGCCCGGCCACTTCAAGCAGCCGCTCGCGGACATGAAGGTCCTGTTCGGCAAGCTGGGCGAGGACCGGTCGACGCCGCACCTGGAGAAGCACTTCTCCGAGATCGTCGGGACCCGCGACGGCATCAACACCTGGATGCAGGACCACCCGGACGACTACCGCTGAGGCGGCCGGAGGCGGAGGGCGCCGGCCTGCTCACTCCTCCCGGAGACTCGTGATCAGCTCGCGCGGCAGCCCATGGGTGTCGTGGAGGTGGTGGAAGTCCTCCTCGGCCAGCGGACCCCGGAACCGGGGCCGGGCGAGTACGCGCCGCCCGCGTTCCAGGAGCCGCCGGAACCGGTCCTCCTCCTCCCGCAGCATCCGGAGCACGTCACCGGGGCGGATCTCCTGCCGGAAGTGGTCGAGCGTGTGCCGGACCAGCTCCTCCGGCAGGTCACCGACCCCGTACGAGGGGTCCTCGCGCCGGAGCACGGTGAGGACCCGTCGTACCAGACGGCGCAGCACGTAACCCCGCCCGGTGTTGGCGGGACGCACGCCGTCGCCGAGGATCACGACGGCCGAGCGCAGATGGTCGCAGACCAGGCGCAGCGACGGCTCGTCCAGGCTCCACAGGCCCGGTACGAGCCGGCGCCAGGGGTCGAAGACGTCGCCGTCGAAGACCGACTGCCTGCCCTGGAGCAGCGAGGCCAGCCGCTCCAGGCCGAGTCCGGTGTCGACGTTCCGCTGCGGGAGGGGGACGAGGGACCCGTCGCCGAGCCGGCGGTGGGTCATCGTCACGTGGTTCCAGATCTCGACCCAGCGGTCGTCGCGGGTGGGCGTCGACCGGGGCGGGCCGTCACCGCTCCATGGAAGATCTCGGAGTCGGGCCCGCACGGTCCGACCGGCCCGTTCGACCACCAGTTGTCCTCCACGGTGAACTCGACGGGAACGCCGAGCCGCTGCCACAGCTCGGCGGAGGCGGTGTCCGGCCCGGTCCGCTCATCCCCGCCGAAAACGGTGGCGTACAACAGCCCGGGATCGACCCCGAACCCCTCGGTGAGCAGCCCGTACCCCCACTCCAGGCTGAGCGGCCCTCCGTAGTCGCCCAGCGACCAGGTGCCGAGCATCTCGAAGACGGTCAGGTGCGTGGCGTCCCCGACCTCGTCCAGATCGGTCGTCCGCAGATAGCGCTGCACGTTGACGAGCCGCCGCCCCAGCGGATGGGCCCGGCCCTCCAGGTACGGCGTGAGCGGGTGCATGCCGGAGGTGGTGAAGAGCACGGGGTCGCCGGGCGGCGGCAGGAGTGTCGATCCGGTGATCCGGTGGTGGCCGCGTTCCTCGTAGTACTCGATGAACGTGCGGGCCAGCTGTTCGGTACGCATGGGGGTGGCTCCTTCGCGGGGCAGCGGGTGGAGGCACCGGAGAACGGGACCGTGCGGTCACCCGGCCGGGCTCGAAGGGCCACGGCACCACCGACGGACCGTTTCCGGTCGCCGGGGGAGAGAAGGTCAGGCGGCGGCAACCGGCGAGCTGGTCGCTCGCGCGGTCGCGGTGGTACGGGAGCCGATCACGTTCATACGTACGACGGTAACGCGCCCCGGCCCGTTCCGGCACGCGCATTTACGGCGGTGGCCCCGGCTACAGCGGTGGCTCGGCCCTGTCACCCCGCCCGGCACCGCTCACCACCAACAGGGCCAGGACGGCCAGGCCGGCGCCGAGCCACAGCACGCTCGTCGTGCCGATGCCGTCGACGGCGAAGCCGCCGAAGAGGGCGCCGAGCGCGATGGAGAGGTTGAAGGCGGAGACGTACAGCGAGGTGGCCGCCTCGGTGGCGTCCGGGGCGGCGTCGAGGATCCAGGTCTGGAAGGTGACCGGCACCGCGCCGTAGCCCAGGCCCCACAGCACCAGGAGGGCGCCCGCCGAGAAGGCGTCGGTGTCGACGAGCGCGAGGAGGGTCATGGCCGAGGCGAGGACCACCGAGATGCCCATGACACAGCGCCGCAGCCGCCGGGCGACGAGCGCTCCGGCGATGAAGTTGCCGCAGACACCGGCGGCTCCGAACGTCAGCAGCAGCACGCCGACCGAGCTGTCACCGATCCCGTCGCCCTGGAGGACCGGCCGGACGAACGTGTAGGCCAGGAAGTGGCCGGTGATGACCAGGAAGGTGAGCGCGATGCCGATGCGGAGACCGGCGTTGCTCCTGAAGACCTTCGGCAGTGCCGCGAACGTGATCGTCTGCCCGGCCGGAAGCTTCGGCATGAGGAAGAGCATGCAGGTCAGGGAGGCGAGTCCGAGGATGCCGACGGCACCGAACGCCGTACGCCAGCCGCTCAGATCCCCGAGGAACGTCCCGATCGGCACGCCCAGGACGGACGCGGTCTCCACCCCGCCGAAGATGACGGCGGTGGCCCGGGCGACATGCCTGGCCGGTACCAGCCGCAGCGCGATGCCGCCGGCGATGGACCAGAAGCCGCCGACGCTGATCCCGATCAGGAACCGGGCGACGAGGACCACCGTGAAGCTGGTGGCGAAGGCGGACGCCAGGTTGGCCGCGCCCATCAGGCCGATCAGGACCACCAGGACGACACGGCGGTCGACGCGTCCGGTGGCCACGGTGACCACCGGCGCGGAGACGGCGGCGACCAGGCCGGGCACCGTCACCATCAGCCCGGCGGTGCCCTCGGACACGTCGAGGGCCGTGCCGATGGGCGTGAGCAGGCCCACGGGGAGCAGCTCGGAGGTCATCAGGGAGAAGATGCCGAGGGTCACCGCCAGCACGGCGAGCCAGCCCTTGACGGCTGAACGCCCGGGCTCGGCGGCGGACTCAGCGGACTTACCGGTCTCGACGGTGGTCATGCGGGGGCAGCCCTTCATCACGGAGGGGTCGGTCCGGCGGCAGGGGGTGGGCGGTGGCCGGTACGGAAGCAGCCACCGTCCACCCGGAGGATCGGCCGGCCGGCTACTCGGTACCGGGCGTCTTGCGCGTGGTGACGTTCATCCGGTTCCACGCGTTGGTGGTGAGGATGAGCGCGATGAGCTGGGCCAGCTCCTTCTCCTCGAAGAGCCGCGCGGCCTCCTCGTACACCGCGTCCGACACCCCGCCGGGCAGGACGGTGACGGCCTCGGTCAGAGCCAGCGCGGCCCGCTCCTTCTCGGTGAACAGGCTCGACTCCTCCCACGCGGCCAGCTGATGGATCCGCTCCTCCGTCTCGCCGGCCGTGCGGGCGTCGGAGACGTGGTAATCGATGCAGTACGCACACCGGTTGACCTGCGAGGCGCGGATCTGCACCAGCTCCAGCAGGACGGGGTCGAGCCCTTCACGGGCGGCGGCGTCGAGGGCGAGGACGGCCTTGAACACCTTGGGGGAGACGGCGGAGAAGTTCATGCGCTGAGGCACCTGGAACGTGGTCATGCAAGGACCGTAGGCACGGAAGCGACCTGGGGCAGGGTGCATTCGTAGGCCGGAAACGTGGGTCAATCCGCAGGAGCCCGGGTCCTGCGGCACCGCCCGGCCGGACCTCGTCACGCCTTCGATGGGCGCGGGCGCGAGCCCGGGAGTTCGGCCCTCCGCACCGTCCCGCAGGCCAGCGCGACGACCACGCCCACGCTCCCGAACACCCCGCACCCGACGAAGACCGGTGCGGACCCCCACGCCCCGATGGCCGCCCCGACCACCGGATAACTCATCGGCGCCAGCCCCACCGAGGTGAGCATCACGACCGAGGTGACCCGCCCCAGGTACGCGGGGTCCGCCGCGGTCTGTACGAGGGCGTTGCCCAACGTGCCGCAGACGCCCATCGCCAGGCCCGTGGCGAGAGCCACCGCCACGGCGAGCGGCAGCGTCGGGACCAGGGCGATGGCGGCCGCGCCCGCGCACCCCACGAGCAGCGTTCCGGCCAGGGCCAGCCCGGCCCGGGGCAGCCGTCCGGCGACGGTGAGCAGGATCGCCCCGGCCGTGGCCCCCGCCCCGAACCCGCTGATGATCCACCCGTACCCCGAAGGCCCCCAGCCTCGCTCGCCGTTGAGCAGGATCATGCCGACGTTGAGGGTCCCGGTGAGCCCGAGCTCGCTGATGGCGATGACCGCGATGAGCGGGCCGATGAGAGGGTGGCGGCGGAGGTGACGCAGGCCGCAGAGGAGGTCCTGCCAGGCGCTCCCGGTGGCCGGCGCCGCCACCTCATCGCGTACGTCATCCGGGCCGGGTACATCCAACGGCCGCAGCCGTACCGTCAGCAGGAACGGCAGCGACAGGGCGAACAGCGCCCCCGCCACGGCGAACGCGGCCGGCGCGCCGCCGAGCCCCATGGCCAGGCCGCCCAGCGGCGGGCCGCTGATCTGGCTGACCCGCATCGACAACGTGCGCATGCCGGTCACGCGTGCCAGCTGGTCCGGGGTGGTGATGCGCGGTGGGAGCGCCCCGACGGCGGGGACGAACAGCGCGTCGACCGCACCGAACGCGAGGGCCAGCGCCACCAGGATCCACACCGCGGGCGCGGTGAGCGCGACCCCGGCCGCCACCGCGAGGATGAGGACGCACCGTACGGCGTCGCTGCCGATCACGATCCGGCGCACCCCGAACCGGTCGGCCGCCACGCCCCCGCCCAGCATGAGCAGCGCCCGGGGAATCGCCCCGGCGGCCATGACGAGCCCGACCTCGGCGGGCCCGGCGACCTTCTGGGCCGACCAGGCGAGGGCGACGAAGTAGACGCCGTCACCGATGAGCGAGGCGGTGTACGCGGCGAGCCAGCGCAGGACGTTGGCGTCGCGGTGAGCGGGCCGGTGCGCGGCGAGGCTCTCGGGTGAGGCGGTCTCTGCTGCGGACACGGAGTCTCCCTGGGTGAGAGGGCCGGGCTCAGGGTGGCAACGAGAACTCGTACCGGGCTCAGGGCCGGAACGGGAAGCCGTACCCGGCTCAGGGCCGGAACGGGAAGCCGTACAGGTGCACGGACACGTGCTCGCGCCCCTCGGTGTCGCCGGCTTCCCGCGCGGCTTTGCCGCGCTCCCGCCACCGCCGTGTGATGGCCTGCAACTCATCGCTCATCTCGGTGAGTTCGGCGGATGTCAGGGTCATGAGCGACTCGGAGCTGAAGGCCGCGTCGGTCCATTCCTCGCCCCAGGCGGCGCTCTGGTCGAGGTAAGTGCGGTACTGCGCGGAGCGGTTGTCGAGGATGGAGCGCAGCACCGCACCGACGGCGGCGGCTCCTTCCGGCGTACCCGTGAAGTCCGCGTCGCGGAAGCCCCACCCCTTCTCGGACGCCACCTGCCACCACCGCTCGCGCCCGTCCGTGCTGTGCCCGCTCGCCTCGGCCACGAATCCGTGCTCCGCGAGCTTGCGCAGGTGGTAACTGACCAGCGACGGGGCCTGATCGACCTGCTCGGCGAGCTGGGAGGCGGTCGCGGTCCCGGCGGCGTACAGCAGTCGGTAGAGCTGCATCCGCAGTGGGTTGGTGAAGGCCTTCAGCCGGGAGAGGTCGGTGATCTGCTCGGGCTCGCGCTGGGACGGCATGCGGCCACCGTAGATGCGAAAGATTAGTTGCGCAATAAGTCTTTCCTGTCTTCGGGGGGCTGGTGGGTGCCCGTCGGGGATGCCCGCCCGGAGCTGCCTGACCAGCCGTCAGCTCCCGTACGGGGGCATTGACTTAATCCAAGCCGAAAGAAAAGTCGTGTCAGGATTCTTGACCGTGACCGACGCGGCGGGCAAGGTTCCGGGAGAGCGCTCTCCCATCGTAGTTCCATTTCGAGGAGCACCCGCATGCCCGCAGTCGGCATATCCCCAGCGGCCCCGGTGTCCTACGGCACCGGCCGCCGTACCCCCAGACCGAGACCGGTGACCCGCGGCATCGTCGCGGCGATGGCCACCGCCCTGGCCGCCACCCTTCTCGCCTTCGTCCCCGCCACGAAGGCCGAGGCCGCACCCGTACTGCTCTCCCAGGGCAAGCCGGTCACCGCCTCCAGCGAGGAGCACTACGGCACTCCGGCCACCGCGGCCGTCGACGGCAACGCCAACACCCGTTGGTCCAGCGCCGCTTCCGACCCGCAGTGGATCCGCGTCGACCTCGGCGCGACCACTCAGGTCAGCCAGGTCGTCCTGGACTGGGAGGCGGCGTACGGCAAGGGCTACCGCATCGAGCTGTCGACCAACGGCTCCACCTGGTCCACCGCTTACCAGACCGCCACCGGCACCGGCGGTACGAACACCGTGAACATCAGCGGTGAGGCCCGATACGTCCGGATGTACGGCACCGCCCGCGGTACCGGATACGGCTTCTCGCTCTGGGAGTTCAAGGTCTACGGCGAGTCCGGCGGCACCGGCGGCCCGCAGCTGCCCGGCGGCGGCGACCTCGGTCCGAACGTGCACGTCTTCGACCCCTCCACGCCCAACATCCAGGGCAAGCTGGACGAGGTGTTCCGCCAGCAGGAGGCATCGCACTTCGGCAACGGCCGGCACCAGTTCCTCTTCAAGCCCGGCACCTACAACAACCTCAACGCCCAGATCGGCTTCTACACCTCGATCTCCGGCCTCGGCCTCAAGCCCGACGACACCACCATCAACGGTGATGTGACCGTCGACGCCGGCTGGTTCAACGGCAACGCGACACAGAACTTCTGGCGTTCGGCGGAGAACCTGGCGCTGAACCCGGTCAGCGGCACCAACCGCTGGGCTGTCTCCCAGGCCGCGTCCTTCCGCCGCATGCACGTCAAGGGCGGCCTCAACCTGGCTCCGGACGGCTACGGTTGGGCCAGCGGCGGCTACATCGCCGACTCCAAGATCGACGGCCAGGTCGGCAACTACTCGCAGCAGCAGTGGTACACCCGCGAGAGCTCGATCGGCGGCTGGTCCAACTCCGTCTGGAACCAGACCTTCTCCGGCGTCGAGGGCGCACCCGCCACCTCGTTCCCGGAGCCCCGCTACACCACGCTCCAGACCACGCCGATCTCCCGCGAGAAGCCGTTCCTGTACCTGGACGGCAACACGTACAAGGTCTTCGTCCCCGCCAAGCGCACCAACGCGCGCGGCGTCTCCTGGAACGGCACCCCGCAGGGCACGTCGATCGACCTGAACCAGTTCTACGTCGTCAAGCCCGGCGCCACCGCCGCCACGATCAACCAGGCGCTGTCCCAGGGCCTCAACCTGCTCTTCACGCCCGGCATTTACCACGTCGACCAGACCATCAACGTCAACCGCGCCAACACGGTCGTCCTCGGCCTCGGCCTCGCGACGATCATCCCGGACAACGGCGTCACCGCGATGAAGGTCGCCGACGTCGACGGCGTCAAGCTGGCCGGCTTCCTGATCGACGCCGGTAGGGTCAACTCGCCGACCCTGCTTGAGCTCGGCCCGCAGAACTCCTCCGCGGACCACTCCGCCAACCCCACCTCCATCCAGGACGTCTACGTCCGCATCGGCGGCGCGGGCGCGGGCAAGGCGACCACGAGCATCGTCGTCAACAGCGACGACGTGATCATCGACCACACCTGGGTCTGGCGCGCCGACCACGGTGAGGGCGTCGGCTGGGAGACCAACCGCGCCGACTACGGCGTCCGGGTCTACGGCGACGACGTGCTGGCCACCGGCCTCTTCGTGGAGCACTTCAACAAGTACGACGTCGAGTGGTACGGCGAGCGCGGCCGGACGATCTTCTACCAGAACGAGAAGGCCTACGACGCGCCCAACCAGTCCGCCATCCAGAACGGCGACACGAAGGGCTTCGCGGCCTACCGGGTCGACGACTCGGTCAATGTCCACGAGGGCTGGGGGATGGGCAGTTACTGCAACTACAACGTCGATCCCACCATCCGCCAAGACCACGGCTTCAAGGCCCCGGTGAAGCCGGGCGTGAAGTTCCACAGCCTGCTGGTGGTGTCGCTCGGCGGAATGGGCCACTACAACCACGTCATCAACAACACGGGAGCCTCCACGGTCCCGGCCGGCACCTCCACCGTGCCGTCCATGGTCGTCTCCTTCCCCTGATCCGTCCCCCGCGGTGAACCACTGACCCGCGGAGGACGACTGCCCGGGCTGGGCCTGACCGTCGGCCTGGGACGACTCCCCGGGCCGGGCCTGACCCCGGCCCGGGGGCAGCTCCCCGCTTACTCGCCCGGCTCTCTCCACGGACGGCCGCCGTCCTCCCCGACGGCGGCCGTCCGCGTACCCGCACCAGTCCCGTCCCTCTTGTTTCCCTCCCCCTCACCCCTCCCCTCAGGAGCCGCAATGCCAGCCATGCCCCACTTCCGCAGACCAGCCCTGCCGTCCCTCCGCAGACCCGCGCTCACCCTGACCCTCGCCGCCCTCCTCGCCTCCTCCCTCACCGTCATCGCCGCGCCCACCGAGGCGCGGGCCGCCGACCCCCTCATCTCGCAGGGCAAGACCGCCACCGCCTCCTCGCAGGAAGGCGACGGCTTCTCCGCCGCGCAGGCCGTCGACGGCAACCTCACCTCCACCCGCTGGGCCAGCCAGTGGTCCGACCCGCAGTGGATCCGGATCGACCTCGGCCGGCGGGCCGACCTGAGCCGCGCCGTGCTGACCTGGGAGGGCGCGTACGGCAAGGCGTACGAGATCCAGGCCAGCGACAACGGCACCGACTGGACCACGATCCGCAGGGTCACCGACGGCGACGGCGGCACCGACGACCTGGCGCTCGCCGGCTCCGGCCGTTACGTCCGGATGCTCGGCACCGCCCGCCCAGGCGGCTACGGCTACTCGCTCTGGGAGTTCCAGGTCTACGGCACCTTCGGTGACACCCCGCCGCCCCCGACCGGAGGCGCGGTCAAGGTCACCGGCGGTCAGGGCGCGTGGCAGCTCACCGTCGGCGGACAGCCGTACACGGTCAAGGGCCTGACCTGGGGCCCGTCCATGGCGGACGCTCCGCGCTACATGCCGGACCTGAAGTCGATGGGCGTCAACACCGTCCGCACGTGGGGCACGGACGCCAGCACGAAGCCCCTTCTCGACGCGGCCGCGGCCAACGGCCTGCGCGTCATGAACGGCTTCTGGCTCCAGCCCGGTGGCGGCCCCGGCAGCGGCGGCTGCGTCAACTACGTGACGGACGCCGCGTACAAGTCGACGATGCTCACCGAGATCGCCAGGTGGGTCGAGACGTACAAGAACCACCCGGCGACCCTCATGTGGAACGTCGGCAACGAGTCGGTCCTCGGCCTCCAGAACTGTTACAGCGGCGCCGAGTTGGAGGCGCAGCGCAACGCGTACACGAGCTTCGTCAACGACGCGGCCAAGAGGATCCACGCCATCGACGCCGACCACCCGGTGACCTCCACCGACGCGTGGACGGGCGCCTGGCCGTACTACAAGCGCAACGCCCCGGACCTGGACCTGTACTCGATGAACGCGTACGGCGACATCTGCGGCGTCCGCCAGGACTGGGTGGAGGGCGGCTACACCAAGCCGTACATCATCACCGAGACCGGCCCGGCGGGTGAGTGGGAGGTGCCGGACGACGCCAACGGCGTACCCGAGGAGCCCACCGACGTACAGAAGCGCGACGGCTACACCAAGGCCTGGGACTGCACCATGGGCCACCGGGGCGTGGCGCTCGGCGCGACCCTCTTCCACTACGGCCTGGAGCACGACTTCGGCGGGGTGTGGTTCAACCTGATCCCGGACGGCCTGAAGCGGCTGTCGTACTACTCGGTGAAGAGGGCGTACACGGGCTCCAACGCCGGTGACAACCTGCCGCCGGTGATCAGCAACATGACGGTGACGCCGGCCGGATCGGCCCCGGCGGGCGGCGAGTTCACGGTCCGCGCGGACATCCGCGACCCCGAGAACGACCCGCTGACGCACAAGATCTTCCTCAGCGGCAACTACGCCACCGGCGACAAGGCACTCGTCCCGGCGCGGTTCAGGTCGACGGGCAACGGTACGTTCGCGGTCACCGCGCCCGAGAAGCTCGGCGTGTGGAAGGTCTACATCCAGTCCGAGGACGGCAAGGGCAACGCGGGCATCGAGACGAAGTCGGTCAAGGTCGTCGCACCGCCGATGACCGGCACCAACGTGGCGCTCGGCAAGCGCACCACGGCCTCCAGCTCACAGGCCTCGTACGGCGACTGCCCGTGCCCGCCGGAGCGCGCCACCGACGGCCGGCTCGACACCCGCTGGGCCAGCGACTGGAGCGACCCGCAGTGGATAGCGGTCGACCTCGGCGCACGGACGCCGGTCCGCAACCTCCAGCTGGTGTGGGACCCGGCGTACGCGAGGTCGTACGAGGTCCAGGTCTCGGACGACGGCACGTCCTGGCGTACGGTCTACACCACGACGACCGGCAACGGTGACGTGGACACCATCGCGCTGACCGAAACGGCCCGCCACGTACGGCTCCACCTGACGGCCCGGGGCACGGGCTGGGGCTACTCGCTGCACGAGTTCGGCATCTACAGCTGATCGGAGCGTTCCACAGGGGGCTGTTCCGCGGCGGCGGAGCGGCCCCCGCAGCGCGTCCGCACCCACACGGCGGCCGTCACATCGGCAGGGCCCGCACCCGCTCCTCACCGTTCCTGGAACGTTCGCCGAACGCCGAGAACGGACGCTCCTCCCGCCGGGCAGCGGCGATGCGCACACTGCTCCAGTCCAGTGCCTGCCGTGCCTCGTCCTGGGTCTGCTGGGCGGCGATGCGGGCCTCGGCCGGAGCGTCGCCGCGCTCTTGGACGAGGAGGTCGTAGATCGGCGTGGTCGCGGATATCACTGAAGTGCTCACGACGGTTCCTCCTGCCCGCTCATCACCGTTTAACCGTCCGGTCTCGCGGTGTGGACTCGGCATCGCACGTCATGCCCCTGAGCTGCGAGCCATTGGGGGACCGCGGCCTTGTCGGCGGCGGTCCCTTCGAACAGATTCTCCGGCCGGTCGGTCGTCACCATGTCGCTCATCACCCTGTCGTCCTTCCTCCGCGCCGGAGGCCTCGTCACCGCCACTCCGGGCTGTGGCCGCGACACCAGGGCCTGACGCAGCGGCAACCTCAAGTGCGAGCGGAACAGGGGTACAGGCCGAACGCATGTACGCGTGGAGGCCGATGGCCCGAACGGGATACGGTGACGGCGCCATCACCCTCAGTGCGCACCCGCGTTCGAAGGGCGGCCCCCGGAGGTGCGACAACACCCACCGAGGGCCTTACACCCCCAGTGGACAGGACCCACCAGAAATGCTGCGTCATGCTATCGCGCCCCCTTCGGGCTGGACCAAGGCTCCGCACTCCGTCGTACGCTCGCGCCGGATGAACAGCGACGCCAAGATCCTCCTCCTGTACGTCCAGGGCCTCCAGGATTCCGGCACCGACCGCCCGCTGGGCGAACTGGCCCGGAAGCTCGACATGAAGGGCCGCTCGTACCAGCAGGCCAAGAAGCAACTCACCGAGAACGGCTATCTCCACGAGTGGCGTTCTCAGGGCGGCGGCGGCCGCTGGACGACGGAACAACTCCTCAGCAGTACGCCGCTGACGCGGGATGAGGCCGTTTCGGTACGCGCCAAGCTGTCGCCGGAGGCCGGGCAGTTGGCGCGCCCCGAACAGCCGCCCTGCCCGCCGCCGGGTGCGCGGTTCCCGGCGGTCGGTGAGCCGACTTCTCGGCCGGTCGGCGGCTATGGACCTGAGGAAGAACACGATGAGAAGAACAATCCCGCCAACCAACCCACCGAACCGGCGGCCCCGAATGCGGCACCTGAACCGCCTCCCGCTCCTGAACCGCCTCGGGAACCGGAACCGGAATCGCCTCGGGAACCGGAACAGGAGGGCGACCCGGGTGGGCAGGCACCTCCCCCCTCCTCACAACTATGGCGGGCAGAGCGGGTGTTGCTCTCGCTGCGCCACTCCCGCCGCGAACTGCTGCTAGGGGTGGGCGAGGCGCGCGTCCTGGCAGGGAAGGCGGCCAAGTGGCTGGAGCGCGGCGTGACGGAGTCGGAGCTGCGGCACGCCCTGCTGGCCGCACCTCCCAAGGGTGGCGTCCGCTCGGCGTTCGGCTTCCTACGCCACCGCCTGACCACCAAGTGCCCGGTGCCGTCCGCCCCCGCCGCGCCCCCGCAACCGCCGCCCCCGCCGGTGCGCGCCCTGATCGCGTGCACGGCCGAGAGTGCCGAGGAGCACATGTTCCGGCCGCTCGGCGACGAGACGGAGTGCCCGGAATGCCGCAGGGCGACGGCCTACGGGAGCTGGATGGCCGACATGGACACGTACGACTTCCCGCCGGACATGAGCTGGCGCCAACGCGTCGTGGCGGTGGCGAAGGCGGACGCGCTACGCGGCAGGACGGCCTGAGGCCGGGAGCGGACTGAAGCTGACGCGGGCGGCGACGGGCAGGTGGTCGCTGCCGGTGGCGGGCAGCGTACGGATGTGGCGGACGGTGGCGGAACGGGCGAGGACCTGGTCGATCCGGGCCACCGGAAGGCCGGCGGGAAAGCTGAAGGCGAACCCGCGCTCGGCCACGTTCAACTGCGAGGTCAACGGCTCCAGCCCACGATCGTCGACGGTGCCGTTGAGGTCCCCGACGAGGACCACGGCCCGCACCTCCTCGCCCCGGACGAGGTCCCCGAGCATCCGCGCGCTCTCGTCCCGCGCGGAGGAGGCAAGCTCGCCGGCCCCGAGCCGTACGGAGGGCAGATGGGCAACGTACGCGGCAACGTCCCCGTACGGAGTCTCGACGACGGCCCGCAACCCGCGACTCCACCCGGCCTCGAACGCGCGAGGCCGGATATCCACCACCTGATCGGTGCGGATCGGATACCTGGACCAGAGCCCCACGGTGCCGTGGACGACGTGATGCGGATACTCCGCCCCGAGCACGTCCTCGTACACACCCACCGCAGGCACGACCACCTCCTGCAACGCAACGAGATCACCCCCGGCGGCGAGAAGCGCCCGGGCGGTCCCGGCCGGATCGAGGTTCACGTCACTGACGTTGTGCTGCACGACGACCAGCTCCCGCCCCCCTGCGCCGGCCGAAGGCAGGAGCAACCCACCGAAGCTGTCCACCCAGACACCCACGGGCAGAAGCAGGGCCACGAGGGCGACCCCGGACCGCCGGACGAGCTCGACGATGACCAGCAGGACGACGGCCACGCCGACCCACGGGAGAAAGGACTCGACCAGACTGCCGATGCGGCCAGGGGAGTTGGGGATCGCGCGATGAAGACTCAGCACTCCGGCGGCGGCGACGGCAAGCCCGGCAACCACGATCCCGCGCCGTCCCTCGCCGACCAGCGCCCCCGGCTTCCCAGCCCTCGTCGTCACACCGTTGTCCGCCCGCTCCACCATGTCGTCCCGTCCATTCAGCCTTGTCTCTCGGGACGAGCTTCCAGGGGAATCAGGTTCCGATCTCTGGGGGAGCTTGTGAGGTTCGGGCCACGCGGGCGGCAAGCTCCGGGCAGCACGTAAGCCTCAGCAGTGGGGCGCGGCAGGTGGCGATGACGAAGAGGTAGTCGATGGGAGCGCCGAAGCCGGCACGCTTCACACTTTGCTCGCCAGGGAGTCGGAATCAGTCCCGCAGGAAGGCGTGGATCGCGGATGCTATGGCTTTTCCCAGCGGGATCGGCACAGCATTGCCGATCTGTCGGGCAATATCAGTCTTGGATCCGCACCACTTGAAGTCACGTGGAAATCCTTGAATGCGAGCCGCCTCGTAATGGGTGATGGGGCGTGCATCCGTCGGGTGGAGATATCGACCCTTCTCCGGCTTGAAGAATTCCGTTCGGATGGTGACCGAAGGTTCGCCGAGGCGTAGTCGACCCATCACATCTCCGGAGCCCGAGTTGTGATTGTCCCAGCTCTCGGTCGATAGGTAGAAAACCGAAGTCTTCACGCCCTTCGGTTTCGCCTCGTCGAAGATCTGGATATTTCCCGCCTCATCCGCTGTGAACCACTTTTCGCGAAGATTCTTCCTGTTGCCCCCTGGCGGGATCGCCTTGTATCGGGCGCGCGACAGCGGCTCTGGATTGCGGCCGAAGTGCAGGTGTTGCGTGGTGAAGACACCCAGAACGCGAATGTTCACATCTTCGACGTAGGCCTTGGATTCAGGAAGCTCTGTGCCCAGCGGTTCCCGCCGGCGGGTTTCGTCGAAGACTTCATCCACTGCGCGCCAGTAAGGCAGTGCCTTCTCAATTCCGTCCAACGCCTGCGCCGCTGCGCGACGGGGCGGCCGGGTGCGCGTCGGTTCGGGGTAAGCCATTGTGCGGCCGTTTTCGACGTCTTTTCGTACGCCGATGACGATGGCGCGCCGTCGGGCCTGCACCGCTTCGTAGTCGGCGGCGTTGAGGAGGTACCGCTTTGTCTTGCGCTCCTCGGAGTCGGAGGGAACGTGGCCCGGCGGGTCAACCAGACGATATTCCGCCAGACGGCCACCGGCGCGCACCTCTTTGAGGAGATTCCGGAATTCGTCGGACTTCAGGAATCTATCGACGTTCTCGATGACGAAGATCTTCGGTTTGATCTCCTCGACCACCCGAACGTACTCTTCCCAGAGGCGATTGCGCTCCGTGCCCTTTTTGTCTCGGTTGAGGGCGGAGAAGCCCTGGCAGGGTGGCCCTCCGACGACGACGTCCGCATCCCGTTCGTCGGCTGCGGGTGTCCAGTCCTCGATGTTTCCGAGGTGGACCCGTGCTGCTGGGATGTTCCTGTGTCGGCGACCGGCCCCGAAGTTGACCGCGTAGGTGGCCGCGGCGGAAGCGTCGTGTTCAACGGCCGCCACGCTGCGGAAGTACGGGCCGGCGTCCTCCGGCGCCCCCTCCGGGCGGAACTCGTGGAATCCCTGCGTGAAGCCCCCGCACCCTGAAAACAGGTCAACAACGGTCACAGGCTCGGGGACGACGGGGCGGGGCGTACGCATGGGGCGATCTTAGCTTCGCAGAGCGGCTGCCAGCGCCGCACCGACGGCATGTGCCAGCGGTGGCGGCATCGCATGCCCGATCTGCCGGTACCTGGACGTCTTGCCGCCCGCGAACTGCCAGTCCTCGGGAATCGACTGGATCAGAGCTGTCTGCTCGACCGTGAGCTTGGGCAGGGCGTCCGGCGGGAAATCCTGCCCGGGGGGCGCGTCGCCGAGGCTGTTGCCGTTCACTCCGAGGGCCTCCCATGCTTTTTTGCTACCGGTCGGCCCCAGGTCGGCTCCGCCGCGTCGGTCCGAGCCCCCTACCAGGGCCGGTGCGATGCGGTCCGCGTGTTCGGCCCATCGCTTCGCCCCCGACCAGCCGTCTGCGGCCATGGTTGGGCCGAGTACCGCACCGACGGTCGGCGGCACCATGCCGGACGGCCGAGGCCATGAGAAACGGTCACTGTAAGGGCTCCGCAGGGCGACCAGGAAGCCGCTACGACGATTCTGCGGGACCCCGAAGTCGGAGGCGTTGAGAACGGCCCAGTGGCACTGGTAGCCGGCTTGCGTGAGGGCTTCCGTGATCCAGGATCGGTCCAGTTCGAAGCCGGGGCTTTCTACGAGGTCAGGCACATTCTCGAGAAGAACGGCCTTCGGCCTGATGACGGCAGCCAGCTCGACCGTCTTCCTGAGAACCCCGCGTTCGTCGGAGCCGTCACTCAGGTCCGCCGTCGTCGGCTTCACCCGGGGGAGGCCTGCGCTCAGTAGGTCGATTCCAATGATTTCTTGGCGCTCGTACACCCGGAAATTGATAACATCCATGCAAAGGATGTCCCAGTCGGGGCGGTTCTTCTCGATGGTGAAGCAGGCGTCCGCTTTGTTGTCGATGAGAAGCACGGGTTCGAAACCCGCTCTTTCGAGCCCGAGCGCTTGGGCTCCGCACCCGGCGCAGACCTCTACGAACCGCAGTGGGTGACCATGCGCCGGCACTGTCTCCGTCGCCGTCGATCGGTAAGTTGCCGGAAGCTCTTCCGATCTCGTGGACTCCGCGATCCTGGGATGTTGTTCTCGTTGCGCGTCTACCGACTGCTGAGCAACTGCGCGTAGCTCGTCATCGAGTGCCTCTTCCTCGACGGCGTCGAATAGAACGAACGGGGCTAGCCTGAGTAGTCGTTTGAGGAAGTCGCGGAGGGTTTCACGTTCGTTCAGCCCTTCCAGGTCCAGAGCATCCCAGACCCGAAGAATGGATCGCACGAGGTGCGGACTGCCACCGAGTGCGGCACGCCGGGCGTAGATCTGGTCGAAGGCGGCCTCACCGAGAATTTTCAGGGCACCGTACGGTTCCGGTGAGGCGGGGGAACGTACGAGCTGGGCCCGCCACCAGAGACGGCCGAGTACGTGCCTGGTGAGGTCCGTACCGAGAATGCGGTCCTTCGGAGGGTGCGGGTAGCGCCAGAATGCGACGTCCGGGAGGACGATCAGAGCCAGAAACGCCCAGACGTCACGGGCGGCGGCCTCGGCGGGCACCATGCCCATCTCGGAGTGCAGAAGCGCGGCGAGGGCGAGGTCGAACTCGGCGTTGCGCATGCGGTCGGAGTCGTCAGGGAAGCCCGCACGTGCGGCCAGCACCAGTACACCTCCGCGTAGCTCCCGCAGTTGGTCTGCGGTCACGCGGTCGCCGCCTGTGGCTACGTACACCGACGACTCATGGGCGAAGGCCACCCGCTCGGTCAGCTCGGAGATCGAAAGATGTCGGTACTCGCTGAACAGTGGTGCGGCACGGTCGGAGAGCAGCCGCGGGTAGAGAAAGCTCATCACGACACCTCGAAAATCTTGACTGCCGCCTGCAGATCCGAGGCGAACAGAGACGGTGACTGACGTTGGCGCAGGCGGATGTCGGTGATCGGCTGGTCCGGAAAGAGCCTGTCGAAAAGGCTCAGCATTGTCGCGCCGAGAGAGTCGTCGGGATAATCCGATTCCTCGGAGAAATCTTCCTGACTCAGCACGTGTTCCACCATGAGCCGTGCGGCATCCGCGTACACGGCAGAGAGCACGAGGCGATCGATCTGCCGCGGTTTGCCCGCGTTCTCGAAGGCTGTGGCCGTGATGGTGTTGCGTTCATTGATGAGCAGGAGGAGAGCGCCCATGGTCGCGCTTTCCAGGCTGCCGCTGATCTGCAGATGCCAGGCAGCGTTGTCGGGGAAGGACGTGAGGCCGAAGTCGATGACAGCCATCGGGAATTGCGGAGCATCCCCCTGGAGACGCAGGGCCCTTCGATCGCTCCAGAGGATGGAGCCTGCCCGCCTGGGCGAGGAAGGACGGGCATCGGGGCGCCGCTCGGCGAGGACGACAGCAGTGTCGAGGAGAAGGAGCCCACCCAGATCCGTACCGTGCAGTTCGCAGTCGATCGTCACCGGGACGATCCCCTCTTGCGGCAGTCGCAGATGCCGTGCCGGACCGCTGAGACCGGATCCGGTGGCTGTCCACACGACGGACAGCAGCAATGGGGCATCAGCGGGGAGCCCCGACTCCTTACGTGCCCGGTCCAGGTCGACCCGGAGGAGCCTGCGTAGGTGGAGGTCCATCCGGTAGTCCCAGTCCGGCAACGCGTCGGGGACGGCGATGTCGCCGTCCGGAGTGACCAAGTGCCAGTCCTCGGCGGCTACGACCTCCTCGGAGGGCGTGCGGTAGGGAAGAACTCGACGAGTCAAGAGGGCTTCACCGCCTGCACCTTGACCGCGATCTCCGTCATCGTGTCGGGTGCCGGCAGCACGAGCACACGCCAGAGGGACTCTCCGCCCTCGACCTCGATCGTGGTGGGCTCGTGTACCCGCCCATCGCCGTCCTCCCAGCCGACAAGTTCGGGCATGCCTGCACCGATGGGCGGGTCCGTCTCACGCCCTGCGGTGCCTGGCAGAGTGACGGCGAGGTCTGCGTGGACCTGCTGGCGGCCGGGCACAGGGAGCCGGAAGTTCTGGACAAGAAGTGTGACCGCTCCACGATCCTCGTAGTAGGGATCGCCGACATACTGGACGCGTGGGCGCCCTCTCGGCGTCGACAGTCCCTGTGCCCCAGGGGCGACGGGGGAGAATTGATGGCCCGTACCGAATTGGCTGTCCGTATCGGCCCCATCAGGGGCGCTCGACGAACCGGTCTGGTGTCCCTCCGAAGCGGGCTGCCACGTGCTCGGCGGCTCATCGTGCAGGTCACCGCCACTCTCCTTTCGCCTGTGGTGTGGGCTGGTGGCACCGGGCTTCGAGTAGGCCGTGGCTCCGCCGATGCCCCATGTGCCCCCCACCAATCCGGAGAAGAACGAACTGGCGGCGCCCAAGGCGACATTGCTGGATCCGGAACGTGCGGTGCCACCGAGGGAGAGCAGACTTTCCAAGGCCTCGCCGATGCGTCGGAAGGTTGTGTGCACGAATGTGCTCTCGGGTCTCTCGAGGGACTGAGGGTTCCAGGCATCGTGCGTGGGAGGCTCGGCTTTGGCGTAGACCTCGTCCATGGACTCATCCGCCCGGAAGACCCCGGCGTACCCCTGGTTGACACTCGGCGGTTTCGGGCCCGGCCGGTAGGTGACCACGAGTTCGGCGGGGCGCATCAGGCATACGTGGTGAACGATGTCCTCGACGCCGACCATGCGGGAAGCGCGGCTCGGTTCCAGGATGGGCATGATGCGCTTCTCCAACCCGAGGCGCCCCAGGAAGCGCTTGGGAGATTTGCAGTGGAGGCGATCGCCGTCGGGGCCGGTCATCTTTTCGTATGCTGCTACGAACATGTTGAGCGGCCGAGTCTCACGGGGATCGGGTACCGGGCGGTTGTCACCGTCGCAGGAGACGGAGAACCGCATGGCCGCGGGGCGACCGTTCGTCGAGATCATCTTCGGCCAGAGATGCCAGGCGATGGTGTCGGCGAGATAGTCGGCGGCTGCGGTGGGTGTGAGGCCGTCCAGTGCCGGATCGATGACGACGACCGTGGTGCCGGTCTCCTCCGCCCCGAAAGGACGGAGCCCGAGACTCCGAACCGCGCTGTCCGCTTCCTGTCCGGTCAGCGGTTCGACGACGCCGCCGGAGTTGTCCCCCCACCAATGCCTGCCTGTGTAACGGCGATGCCCGTCCGCCTCTTTCGCACCGTAGCTCTTCCAGAGAGTGCAGCCGATGAGCCTGGTCTCGTAGCCGCCCTGTGCCGTGCGGCAGCGCGAATGCACCAGGATCGTGCCGGTGTTGGACAGAACGTAGAAGATTCCCTTGCCGAAGCCGTAGGTGCCGCCGCCCAGCGCTGTGTCACGAGGTTCGCCGATGTTACGGATGAAGGACACAAAATCCCGCTCGGCCGCGAAGGAGTCCGCGCGGGTGGGGCCGCCGAGCCCTCGGGTGCCACGATCGGACACGGCCATGACGCGGATGGATCCGCGCCTCAGGACCTCGCGTAGCGGAAAGTTCTCCCGCTGGGAGGGGGCTCCGGCGAGTAGAAGTTCGCGCCAGGCGCCTGCGTGGGCGGGGCTGACGGTGCTCATGTCGATGCGGTAGTCGACGGGATCGGGGAGGTCCGGAATGCGGGCGTCCCAGCTGTTCTGGGCCGACTCGCGTACCAGGATGGTGAGTAGATCGAGTTCCGGTCGTCCGAGCTGATTGCGGATCCCTTCGGCCGCGCTCGCGCCCTCCGGTGGGTAAGGCTGGGAGAACCAGCGAGGCGCCGTCACGCCGGCTCCTGGGTCAGGCGACCGAGCGCGGAATCGACCTGATCGGCGTCCAGTGGGAAAGGAGGTTCGCCGGACAGGTCGATCGAGTAAGTGACATCGAGCGCCGATACCGTCACGCCGGCCGAGGCGAGCGTTTGCCCGGTGAGGCTCGGGAAGTCAGGCGTGACCCTGTACCAACGTTCTTCGCCGACGCTGTAGCGAACTTCCCGGTAGAGGTCGGCGTCGGCCGGGCGGTACCCGGCTTCCGCCAGCAGGTCGAGGAGCGCTCGCTCGTCGTCGCACAGATCGAGTGCGTGTCGGATCAACTCGGTGAAACCGGTTCCTACGTCTGCCGAGACAACCCTCTGAAGTCGGATCCAGACGAGCCAGAGGTCTCCCTCGTCAGGGGCTTCCAACTGGTCCAGGCCGTGAACGCGAGGCCGTCGCCCTTCGGAGGTGGTGCTGGTCTTCACCTCGACGGCGGTACTCCCGCCCCAGAAGTCGTGACGGTAGCCGGTCGGCCCACGCCACAGGCGATACGCGCTGGGATCCTTCTCGAGCAGCCGCCTCAGAACCAGCAATTCACCGAAGAGGCCAGCAACCTGCTCGGGTGCGAGCACGGGACCTTGTGTCCGGAAGAGCGCCTTCCAGCGGTCGAGTACGCCGTACATCGCCTTGACCGGCGAGTGGGGCAAGCCACGTGTCGCATCCAGCACATCCACGCACAGCTCTGTGAACAGGTCGCTGAAGTCGCTCTGCAGAAGAGTCAGGTCAGCATAGTTCTGGTAGGTGTCAGCATCTTCGAGAGCACGCTTGCTCAGTCGCAGGACCGGACCGTCGGGGCTGCTACGAATCTTCCGGTTCGCGGGGACGGGCACCAGCAGGTGCCGGTCCCCGTCGTGGTCGACTGCCGCGACCAACGGCCCCTCCTTGGTATCCACCGGCAGGAGGGCGACGCGCAGGCTCCGTTCCGTTGTCGTCCGTTCAGCCTCGAGAGCGTTCCAGTTGTCCTCGACGACCCTGCGGAGTGCCTCGTCACTCACGCCTCCTCCTGATCGAAGGCGCTGTAGTCCTCCTCCTCGATCGAGACATTGGACAGATCGGCGGAGATATATCCCTCGACCTCGCTGTCACCGTTTCTCGGGGTGGGAAAGACCATGCCCACGCCGATCACATGCTCCTCGGCGTTCAGCGGAGCACGCAGTTTCTTCGTCTGGCTCGGCTCCGACACCTTGTCGATGGGATAGAGGACGAGCAGACCGGTGTCGGGCAGCTGCTTGCGGCGTTCGACCATGATCTCCTTCTCCGTCAGCTTCGCGGTGTCGCCCGCCAGGTCCACCGCAGCATCCCGCCGGCTCATGAGGGTCTTGATGTCGGCGAAATCGGGGGTGGGGTTGGACAGAACCAGTCGGGCACGGTTGACGCGGCCGACGGTCACCTGGGGGGTGAAGGCGAAGTTGCCGTCCTGCTTCGCAGGGGTGCCGACGATCGCCACGTTCCATCGACGCAGAGAACCGGCCGCCACCCGCTTCTTGATGTACTCGGTGATCAACTTCCCGTCGTTCTCAGGGGATCGCTCGTGGAAGCGGTAGGTCGAGAGGAATTCGGTCACGACGTCGTGGGGTACATCGCGAAATACGTAGCGACCGAGATGCAGCTGCTCATCCACCTGTCGAGTGGTTGCCAGCGATGACGTGACCAGGTGACGTGCGGCATCGATGTTCTTCTGCAGCCATGCCGCATCGGTGTGGAAGAAGTGGGTCTGCACTCGTTTGCCACCGTAGGACGACGCGGCGGTGACAGCGGCCCGCATCTTGGCAGCCGCGGTCACGCGAAGTGCGGGGTGTGTGCGCAGACGTACGGCGAAGGTGAGCGGACTCTCGGCCTCGGTCATGTAGACGTCGATGTCGCGGCGCATCTCGGTCTCCACCGTGGCCAAGTGCCTGAACCATTCGGCCAACTCGTCGGTCATCCAGATGCGCGGCAGGTCGGCATAGCCGTTGCGGAACCCGAACCAGCGCCCCATCTGGAGGAGGGTGTCGTAGGCGGAGACGGCACGGACGAAGTAGCTGACGGAGAGGCCTTCCAGCGTCAGCCCCCGGGAGAGGGTGTTGCCCCCGACGGCGATCGCCGTGACCGGGCCGTTCTCGTAGTCCAAACGGTCTTCGCTGCTGGAGTTGTCCATGATGATCCGGCAGCGGTCGATCACTCCCGCCAGTTCCGGGGCGAGCTGATCGAAAGTCACTTTGGTCTCGCCGAAGTCCTCGGCGAGCACGCGCGCGGTCTCCGCGTCCCACAGTTCACGCAGGTCCTGCTGGAAATCTCTGTCCGACAGGGACTGTGCGGTGCGGGCGCGAAGACGCTCCAGCGGCCTGCGAAAGCTGTTGTGCACCGTTGTGTTCACACTGGTGTGAATCAGCATGGTGTTGTGGGCATTTCCGACCTGGCGCACCCGTCGAGCGGCGGCGACCATCCAGAAGTATTGGACAGCGCGGCGCAGCGTGTCGGTGATGACCGGTTCGAAGCCGTCCACTTCGGCGCGTGTGGAAGGGCGGACCGCCGGGACATCCGTCTGGGGAACGGAGCGGATCATGTCGGATCCGTCATCGACGTCTTCCGGGTCGTCGCCGTCGAGAGCGTAACGTCCGAACAGCACCTCGGTGCCGAAATGCCCTTCGGGCTTGGCCAGGTTGACGACGAAGTCCTTCGGGTACAGATTCTCGGCGCTCGGGTCGATCAGTAGGTTCGCGAACGGCGAAGCGGTGTAGCCGACGTAGGCGGAGCGGGGGAGGCTTCCCATGATGTTGAGAATCAGGGGGTTGATCGACTTGGTTTCCACAGTCGCCTGGTCGGCCTCGTCGTCGATGATGAGCGCCGGGCAGTCGGCCAGATAGTCCGACGCCTTGTCGAGCCACTTGGCCAATTTGCGGAGGACGGTCGCGTTCTTCTTCACGACGCACAGCACATGCGTCTTGTTGCTCTTGCCGAAATAGGCGGCCGGGTTCTCCATCGGAGTGAAGTCACGATCGAGGCCGGTCAGTTGAGACCAAAGGGCGGGATTCGGTTCGACGAGCTGCTGTACGAGGCGGGCCTGTGTCTGACGTCGGAGCCCGTTATGGATGCCCGCCAGGACGATGAACAACTTGTATCCGCGGTCAGCCGACTTCGCCATGACCGAGGTGAAATTGGTTGTCTTGCCCGACTGTACGTGGCCGACGACAAGCCCCCGTGTCGAGAACGACTTCTCCTTCGGATGGTTCAACAGCGACAGGACGCGACTCGAGGAATCGTCGAGGCTGCTGATCGCGGGGACTGACCAGCCGTCCTTGCGAAGCATCTCGCCCACTGCGGGCCAACACTTGTCCTTGGGCTGGGGGCCCGTGTACCAGGTGACGCGGTTGTCCCGCACGACCGCACGCGGCTCTTCGAGCTCCTTGATGCGGAGAGCCTGCTGTTCGTGGCGTTCGCGAATCTGTTCGACGATTTCGTGGCTGACGCCGAACTGCTCCAGCCGCTTCACTGCCTCTGCGGGGGGGAACGAATCCAGCAATGCCTTGAAGGTGTCGTAGTTCGCGTCGATGTCGTCGGTCATGATGTTCGACCGTTCCCCGTTCTTCCGCTGAAGGCAACCCGCCGCAATGCTCCGCATCCTCGGATCATGGGCATGGCAGGGAAGTGGCCGAGGCCATGTCCCTGTGTGACGTCCACACTCTATTGGGTGAGTGAAGCCTTGATAAGTGAAAGCGGAACCTTTGCGGAGAGCTTGAGGGGCCGCGGGGCAATCAACGTGGCTGCGTCAATCAGACAGAGGCCTGGCGTGAGTCAGGCCGATCGCCTCAGCCGCGCTCGGCTGCGATCGAGTCCAATGTGGCTGTGATCCTGCTCGCCGCTGTCGGGGGCGCCTCGTGCTCCCAGAATCGCAGTACGGTCCATCCTGCCGCAGCCAGATGCTCTGTCGTCTCCCGGTCCCTGGCCATGTTGCGGTCCAGCTTCTCCCGCCACCACTGAGCGTTCGCCTTGGGGTGTGTGGCGTGCTCGGGGCAGCCGTGCCAGAAGCAGCCGTCGATCATCACGGCGACCTTGGCCCGGGTGAAGGCGATGTCCATGGTCCGCCGGGGCATGTCCGGCACCCGTGCGTTGACGCGGAAGCGGTAGCCGGCCGCGTGCAGGAGCTTGCGCACCGCGACCTCGGGTGCGGTGTCGCGCCTGGCCTGGCGGCTCATGCGGGCGGACACGCTCGGGGATGAAGGCTTGGCCGTGCTCATTACTTCCAGTGTCCTATGAACTGCCTCGGTGCCATCGGTGATCGACGAGGGCCGGGTGACGGCCCGGACCCTTGCGTGGGGCGGGCCCGGCCGTCACACAGCACGCTCAGACCCCGTGGCACCCCCCATACCCCTCCCCCGACCCGCACCAGCAAGCCGCCGTCCGCGAAGGCGGCCAGGGCGTCGCGCGGCCTCGGGCGGCGAGGGTGGTGGCGTATTGGGGGAGGAGGGACGGGGTGGTGGGGGAGGTGGCTTCGGAGGCGGCGAAGGCCTCGTACGAGGGGACCGTGCCCCTGACGATGCCCAGGTTCGGGGTGCCCGCCGCGTGGAGGTCGCGTAGGGATGCCTCCACGCGGGACAGGTGGGTCGCGTGGTCCACGTACTCCTCGGTCAACTCCGGGTACGTCGTGAGGAGTTCGCGGAGTTCCTGTTCGGGCCAGTGCAGTACCGCCACCGGGAACGGGCGCGAGAGGGCCGTGCGGTAGGAGCCCAGCTCCGCGCGCAGGCGGGTGATCTCGGCCTTCAGCTCCGCCGGGTCCGAGGAGCCCAGCGACCACAGGCGCTTCGGGTCGTGGAGTTCGTCCAGCGGGACCGGGGCCGTGTGCAGGGCGCCGGCCAGCTCGTCCCAGGCGTCATGGGGGAGGGCCAGCAGTCTGCGCACCCGGTGGCGGCCCGTGAGCAGGGACTGCACGGCGTACGGGACCTCCTCGCCCGGGGCCAGCAGCAGCGTCAGCGCCGTCGAGAAGAAGTCGTGCGCCGACTCCAGCTCGTCGTGCGCCTCCAGCGTCTCCGCGGCGACCTGCCAGGGCGCCGCGTCCAGCGGGCCCGCCGCGCGGATGCCCTCGATGATCGCGCGGGCCTCGGCCTCGTGTCCGTACTCCCAGAGGTTGGACGCCTTCAGGGCCTTGATCAGGTGCGGGTTCTCGGCGGTGGACTCGGGGGCGGCCAGCAGGTCGTCGTAGAGCGTGCTCGCGCGGGCGCGGTCACCGGCGAGTTCCAGATGGGCCGCGGCCTGGAGGACCAGCGGCTCCTGGTCCTCGGGGTACTGCGCCGCGGTGCGGAGCAGGCGCTCGGCTTCGGTGGTGTGGTCAGCAGGCGTATCGGGGCGCATGGATCACACGGTACTGCCGGACCGCGGCCGTCGGGAGGAGAGGTCGGAAGCCGGGCCGGGAGCGGGGTCGGCGGTGCGGGGGTCGGAGGGCGCGGTCGGTAAGGGCGGTCGGTGGGGAGCGGAATCTGCCGACAGGTATGGAGAGTTCCGCGGGTTGCTTCTATCGTGCCCGCCGGGTGGGGACACGAGCGTGATCGAGGACGGGAGCCCCCGCATGGCGTGGTGGCGAAGAGGCCGGGCTCGCGGGGGCGGTCGTGGTCGCCGGGGGCGGAACCTTCTCGCGCGTGGGCTCTGGGGATCCGCCGAGCTCGTCGTCACGCTCGGCGTCGTTCTGCTCCTCCTCGTCGTCCATCAGCTGTGGTGGACGAACCGGGAGGCGCGTGAGGAGGCCGGGCGTACTGTTCAGGCCCTTCAGCGGGAGTGGAGCCTGCCCCCTCCTCCGGACCCGTTCCCGCCGGCCGCCCGGAGCGACGATCCCGTGGTGCCTGAGCCCGCGCCGCCCTCCGTCGATCCCGCGCCTCCCGCCGATAAACCCACCCCCCGCCGTGACCAGGACCACGCCTACGCCGTCCTCCGCATCCCCCGTATCGGCCTCACCGCCCCCGTCGCCGAGGGCACCAGCAAGGGCGGGGTCCTCGACCGCGGGTACGTCGGGCACTACACCCGGACCGCGCAGGCCGGGCGGGCCGGGAACTTCGCGCTCGCCGGGCACCGCAACACCCACGGCGAGCCCTTCCGGCGCATCGACCGGCTCCGGCCCGGTGACCGGATCACCGTCGAGACCCGGGACGCCGTGTACACGTACACCGTCGACCAGACCCTCGCCCGGACCGCGCCCTCCGACAGCGGGGTCGTCGCGCCCGTGCCGCGCTCCAACATCACCACCTCGGCCGGGTACAGCGAGCCCGGCTACTACCTGACCCTCACCACCTGCACCCCCGAGTTCAGCTCCCGCTACCGGCTCGTCGTCTGGGGGAAGCTCACCGCCATGCGGCCTCGCTGAGGCCTCGAACGCAACCGGACGCGGTCCGATCATCGTGTATAACGAAAGGAACGACTGCCGTACGGAGAGGAGACGCCCATGCCCGGCACCAACCGGCTGCGCGGCGCCTTCGCCCGGTTCCTCCGGCCCGTCGGTCTCCTCGTCCTCCTCCTCGCCGAGGTCGTCCTCGCCGAGGGCGGCGGCCTCTCCGCCGCCGTCGCGCTCGCCGCCACCGCCGCGGCCGGCTCCGCGCTCCTCGCCTGCTCCGTCATCAGCGCCCGCTGCGCGCCCCCGGTGCCCCGCACCCGGGTCCGTACGGCGATCAGGGACCGGGAGAAGCGCACCGCCTTCCTGCCACAGCGCGACCCTGACGCCCGTGGCCGCACCAGGCCCCGAGCGCCCGGGCACGCCCTCCTGACGGCCGCCGCCGCGTAGAGCAGCAGGGCACTCCCGCACGTTCCGCACGTCGAACCCGTAGTGCCCCGCCCCGCGCCGGCCGTCGTCATGCCGCGTACCGAACACCACGTTCGTACGTCCTTCTCCCGGCACGACGAGACCCCCGGAGGGCTCATCCATGTCCGCCTTCATGTCCGCTTTCGCGAGCCTGGTCGGCTCGCTCGCCGAGCTGCTCCAGCCGCTGTTCCACGGCGCGTCCACCGCCGCCGCGATCGTCCTGTTCACCGCGCTCGTCCGCCTCGCCGTCCACCCGCTCTCGCGGGCCGCCGCGCGGGGCCAGAAGGCCCGTACGCGGCTCCAGCCGCAGATCGCCGAGCTCCGCAAGAAGCACGGGAAGAACCCCGAGCGGATGCAGAAGGCGATCATGGAGCTGCACGCCGCCGAGAAGGTGTCGCCGCTCTCCGGCTGCCTGCCGAGCCTGCTCCAGATGCCCGCGTTCTTCCTCCTCTACCACCTCTTCTCCAGCGGCTCCATCGGCGGCGAGCCCAACGCGCTCCTCGGCCACGACCTCCTCGGTGCCCCGCTCGGCGGCCGCTGGCACGACGCCCTCGCGGCCGGCGGCGTCTTCGGACCGCACGGGCTCGTCTATCTGGGGCTCTTCGCGCTCGTCGCCGCCGTCGCCACCTTCAGCTACGGACGTACCAAGCGGCAGATGGCCGCCAATCCGGTGGTCCCCGCCACCGGGCCCGACGGGCAGGCCGTGCCCGGTATGGGCGCGATGATGAAGATGATGCCGCTGCTCTCGTTCGCCACCCTGATCACCGTCGCCGTCGTCCCGCTCGCCGCCGCCCTGTACGTCGTCACCACGACCACCTGGACCGCCCTGGAGCGGGCCTGGCTCTACCGGGACGTGCCCGTGCCCGGCGACGCCATGGCCAAAGCGGCCTAGGACGCCATGGCCGAAGCGGCGTAGTCGGGTCGGCGAACGTGCCGGTCCAGTGTGTGAACGAGGTCTTGCGGAGTGTTCGCGACTCTTGGAGGATCAGCCAAGCCCTCTGTCGGCCGCAACCCGCCGGAGGGCCTCACCTCGAACAAGAGGAGTTGGACCGTTGAAGCTGCTTCGAGTCGGTACGGCGGGCGCCGAGCGTCCCGCGCTTCTCGACCGCGACGGGACTCTGCGTGATCTGTCGGGGGTCGTTCCCGACATCGACGGCGATCTGCTCGCCGACGCCTCCGCTCTCGCCCGGGTGCGGGCGGCCGCCGACAGCCCCGGCGCGCTGCCCGCCCTCGACCCGGCGGGGCTGCGCGTCGGGCCGCCGCTCGGGCGGATCGGCAAGATCGTGTGCATCGGGCTGAACTACCACGACCACGCCGCCGAGACCGGGGCGGCCATTCCGGACGAGCCGATCCTGTTCTTCAAGGCGCCCGACACCGTCGTCGGGCCGGAGGACACCGTGCTCGTGCCGCGCGGCAGCCGGAAGACGGACTGGGAGGTCGAGCTGGCCGTCGTCATCGGGCGCACCGCCCGTTACCTGTCCTCCGCCGAGGAGGGGCTCGCGCATGTCGCCGGGTACGCGACGGCGCACGACGTCTCCGAGCGCGAGTTCCAGATCGAGCGCGGCGGCACCTGGGACAAGGGCAAGAACTGCGAGACGTTCAACCCGCTGGGCCCCTGGCTCGTCACCGCCGACGAGGTGGAGGACCCGCAGGCCCTGCCGCTGCGGCTCTGGGTCAACGGCGAGCTGAAGCAGAACGGCACCACCGCCGACCAGATCTTCCCGGTCGGCGAGGTCGTCCGCTACCTCAGCCACTTCATGACGCTCTACCCGGGCGACGTGATCAACACCGGTACGCCGGCCGGGGTCGCGATGGGGCAGCCCGAGCCGAAGCCATACCTCAGGGCGGGGGATGTCGTGGAGCTGGAGGTGGCGGGGCTCGGCCGGCAGCGGCAGGAGCTGAAGGGGGCGTAAAGCCGGAGCGTACGGGGTCGGGAGCCCTCCCGGGGAGCAGTACGGGCCGGGAGCGGCCCCCCGACCCCGTACGCGCGTATGCCGCTACGCCTCCAGCGTTGCCGCGAACTGCTCCAGCGCCTCGACCACCATCGCGTGGTCCTCCGCCTGCGGCAGCCCCGAGACGGTCACCGTGCCGATCACGCCCGCGCCCTCCACCGCGATCGGGAACGAACCGCCGTGCGCGGCGTACGCGTCAGGGTCCAGGCGGGACGACTCCTCGAACGTCGTGCCCTTCGCGCGGAACCGGCTGCCGACCAGGTACGAGCTCTCGCCGTACCGCTCGACCACCGCGCGCTTGCGGTCGATCCACGCGTCGTTGTCCGCGCTCGAACCCGGCAGCGCCGCGTGGAACAGCTGCTGCGGCCCGCGCCGGATGTCGATCGCCACCGGCGCGTGCCGCTCCCGGGCCAGCGCGACCAGCAGACTGCCGAGCGCGAACGCGTCGTCGTAGGAGAAGTGCGGGAGCGTCAGCCGGCGTTCCTGGGCGATCAGCTCGGAGATGGTGGGAGAGGTGGTGGTCATGCGCGGTGCTCCTCGCCCGAGGCGTACCGGGCCTCGTCGGGGTGGGGGAGAAGGGTTACGGAGACGCCTTCGCGGGCCGAGCGGCGTGCGGCTTCCAGTACGTCCAGCGCGGCGGCGGCCTGGAGCGCGGTGACCGGGTTCTCGCCGGTGCCCCGCACGGCGGCGGTGACGGCGGCGTAGTACGCGGGGTAGTCGCCGGGCAGCGTGCGGACCGGGGCGCCGCCGCCGGTCAGCGGGGACTCGCCGGAGCCGAGCCGGCCCCACAGCGTCTCCACCTCCTCGCCCCACGGCTCACCGCCGGACCCCGGGCGCCTGCCCTCGCGCAGGGCCGCCTCCTGCGGGTCCAGGCCGTACTTCACATAGCCGGCCGCCGAGCCGAGCACCCGGAAGCGCGGGCCGAGCTGGGCCGTGGTGGCGCTGACGTACAGGTGCGAGCGGACCCCGTTCGCGTGCGTGATCGCGATGAACGTGTCGTCGTCCGCCGCCGCGCCCGGACGCCGTACGTCGGACTCGGCGTACACCTGCACGGCCGGCCCGAACAGCACCAGCGCCTGGTCGACGACGTGGCTGCCCAGGTCGTACAGCAGACCGCCGATCTCCTCCGGGTCGCCCGACTCGCGCCAGCCGCCCTTCGGCTGCGGCCGCCAGCGCTCGAACCGGGACTCGAAGCGCTGCACCTCGCCCAGCTCCCCGCCGGAGATCAGCGCGGAGAGCGTACGGAAGTCGTTGTCCCAGCGGCGGTTCTGGAAGACCGAGAGCAGCAGCCCGCGCTCCTTCGCCAGCGCCGCCAGCTCGCGCGCCTCGGCGGCGGTCCCGGCGATCGGCTTGTCCACGACGACGGGGAGCCCGGCCTTGAGCGCGGCCGTCGCGAGGGAGACGTGCGTCTTGTTCGGGGAGGCGATGACGACCAGGTCCAGCTCGTCCGCGCGCTCCCACAGCTCGTCCGGCGAGGCGGCGAACCGGATCTCCGGGTAGGCGGCGCGGGCCTCGGCCCTGCGCTCCTCGTTCGCCGTGACGACCGTGTCGAGGAGCAGGCCCTCGGTCGCGGTGATCAACGGGGCGTGGAAGACGGATCCGGCCAGGCCGTAGCCGACGAGGGCGACGCGGAGAGGAGCGTTGGCAACCATGGATTCCACTTAAGCAACGCTGTTGCCAAAGTGCAAGCGACCGGCACAATGGGCGGGTGAAGGGGAGTGGACCGTTGAACGGGAGCCGGACGAGGACCCAGGCCGAGGTGAACCTGCCGGGCCGCACGGAGGGTCAGGCCGAGGTCAATCTGCCGGGCCGCACGAAGGCCCAGGCCGGGGTCAACCTGCCGGCGCTGCGCCACCACAACGCGGCGCTGGTCCTGGACCTGCTGCGGGCGGCCGGGGCGGAGGGCATCAGCCGGCTGGAGCTCGCCGAGCGCACCGGCCTCACCCCGCAGGCCGTCAGCAAGATCACCGCCCGGCTGCGGGCGGAGGGCCTGGCCGCCGGCGCGGGCCTGCGGCCCTCCACCGGCGGGAAACCCCGTACGGTGCTCCGGCTCGTCCCCGACGCGCAGTTCGCCGTCGGCCTCCACCTGGACCGCGACGGGCTCACCGCCGTCCTGGTCGACCTCGCCGGGCGCCCGGTCGCCGTCACCACGGCCCCGCTCGACTTCGGCGCCCCGGCGGAGCAGGTGCTGGCCGCCGCGGCCGACGCCGTACGGGACCTGAGCGCGGCCGAGCCGCACCGGCCGGTGCTGGGTCTGGGCGTCGCCGTCCCCGGCCCGCTCGACCACCGGGACGGCGTACTCCACCGGGTCACCGGCTTCCCGCGGTGGGACGGCTTCCCGCTGCGCGACGCCCTCGCGACACGCACCGGCCTCCCGGTCACCGTCGACAAGGACACCAACGCCGCGGCCCTGACCCTCTCCCTGAGTGAACCGCCGGGCGACTTCGCCTACCTCCACCTCGGTACGGGGCTCGGCGCCGGCCTCGTCCTCGGCGGCGAGGTGCACCGGGGCGCGCGGACGGGGGCGGGCGAGTTCGGCCACCAGACCCTCCAGCTGGACGGACCCCCGTGCGGCTGCGGCGGACGCGGCTGCATCGAGGCGCTCTGCCTGGCCGCCGAGGCCCGCGGCGACCGGGCAGAGGCGGCCCGGGTCCTCGGCGCGGGCGCGGCGAACCTCGTCGGGCTGCTCGACATCGACCGGGTCGTGCTGGGCGGCCGGACGGTGGCGGCCGACGAGGACGCGTACGTACGAGGCGTCCGCGCCGTGATCGAGGAGCGGGCCGCCCGGGGCGGCGGCGGAGACACGGTGACCGTGACCGTGGCGGGAGGCGGCGACCGGCCCGTGGCGGAGGGCGCGGCGCAGCTGGTGCTCGCGCCGGTGTTCGGGCGGGTGGGGGAGCGGGGGTAGGGGGCCGGGTCCGGTCAGGTTGCGGGTGTGTCCGAACCCGACGGTCGTACGGATGTGGCTGCGGGCGCGTTCGGAGCCGACGGCCCTATGGATGTGGCTGCGGGCGTGTCCGGGATCGACTGCCGTACGAAGGTGGTGGCGGGCGCGCGTACCAGCAGGGCGGCCATCACCAGGGGAGCCGCCGTCAGGTACGCGATCCACAGCTCGCCGCCGGCCGTGCCGCCCTGCCGCGCCACCACCAGGGCGGCGGCGCTCACCACGACCCAGCCGATGTCGTAGGCGATCATCAGCCGCAGGCAGGTGGCCATCGGGCGGCGGCGGACGTACCTGACCTCGATGGCGCCGCCGATCAGCAGCGCGAGGCCCGAGACGGCCATCAGCGGGACGGGCACACCGAGCAGATCACCGAAGGGCGCGCTGCCGATGACGAAGGCGGCGCCGAGCACCACCTTGAAGACGCCGTCACCGATGGCCCCTGCGAGCATGCCTGCCATGAGCGTTCCTCCCTGAAGCTGAAGCTGTGTGCCGAACCCGCTTTCCGTAATCCAGTTACTAGAATAACGGAATTATGAGAATGACGAGAGCTGAAACCAAGGAGCGCAACCGCCGTGCGTTGCTGGACGCCGCGTTCCACGTCGTCTCCCGGGACGGCCACCGCGCCAAGCTCGACGAGATCGCCGAGCGGGCCGGGCTCACCACGGGCGCCGTCTACTCGCTGTTCGGCAGCAAGAGCGGGCTGCTCGGCGCCCTGGTCACCGACTACCTCCAGCCGCACTACGAGGAGATCGAGCGCGCGGTTCCGGCCGACGCGGATCTGGTGGGTGCGGTGGAGGCCTTCGCCCGGTACTACCGGCGGAGCTGTGACGTCGCCGACGCGGTGGCCGACCAGTCACTGCAGTTCACGCTGCTGGACATGGCGCTGCACGACCCGGAGGTGGGACCCCGGTTCGCCGCATCGGTCCGGGCGGAGGAGGAGCGGCTGATCGCCCTGTTCACCGGCCGGCCGCACGGTGGGACCACCGTGACGCGGCGCCAGGCCCAGCGCCTGACCACGGCACTGCGGGCCGTACTCATCGGCCTCAGCCAGGGCGTCCTCCTCGGCCTCGCTCCGGACGCCGACGAGCGGTATTTCGCCGATGCCGCCCGCGCGTTGGTGTCGGGGGCGATGCTGCTGGACCCTGCGCCTCCGAACTCGGCGGGGGCGTAGGCCGTCCCACCGGGGCTGCCTGAGACTCGGGGGTGGCGCGGTGAGGGGGCCCCGGGTGGGGCTCAGCCTCCTTGTGCCGTGCGGCCCAGGGCTGTTGGGGAAGTCGTCGGCCGCGCCTGCACCGCGGACTCCCTCCCCGAGCGCGGGGCCAGGTTTCGGGGCGGAGGCGCTGGAACGGACCGCGCTCCGTGGCGAATCGCGTGGCCTGCGTTGATTCCGTGCGCGATATCCCTGAGCAGGAGCCATGTGCGGCGCATGAACGTCTTCACGAGGAATGCCTCCAGGCGACTTCGGCCATCACGGTGGAGCGTGATAACGGGCCATGATTGGAGTATACCCACCTGTATGGTTACCTGTCGCGGGTCCAGTCGCCAGAAGAAGTGCGCCGGAAATATGCGGTGGAATCTGCGGTCACCCCAGCGTGGGAGCGTGGGAGCGGGCGGTGAATATCAGCCACTTCGGGGTGCCAACTCGCACTGACTGTTCGCGTGCCGTGACGAGCCTGGCTCGAAGTGCGCGGCTAATGGCTGCTCGGCCGCATCGGCTTATGGTGCATATGCCAAAGATCCCACGCGGGCTCGGCCGAGACATGGCCAGGGAAGGTGTTCGCGATGTGTGGTGCCTCTAGGTTCGATGCCAGTGAGCAGTGCAGTATCACCTCTGCGACGGCTGGGAGACACGTTGAGCAAGGTCGGCTCGACATTCGAGATTGTCCGGCAGGGCATATTCAAGGGACTCGGCTCAGGGGACGCGGCGTCCGGTCACGACTTCTTCTGGCCGGAGACGGAGGATTTCGACTGGGCCCGTGACTGGTTCGACGAGGTCGCCCGAGGGAACCACGACCCGGCGCTGATGTGGCACGACCGCCATGGCGGGCTCATGACCCTCTCGTACGACACTCTGCGCGAGCACTCCGATCGCGTCGCCGGCTGGCTTGTGCGGCATGGAGTGGGGAGTGGGACGCGCGTCGTGGTCGCGCTCGACGAGAGTGCCGCACTGTGGGAGATCCATGTGGCGGCACTGAGGCTGGGAGCGGTGATCGTGCCGGTGCTCCCCGGGGTGCGCGGCGGCGACCTGCTGGAGGTCATGGCCTTCTCCGGTTCCACCGTGGTGATCGCCCAACCGCGGACTGCCCAGGAGATGCGGCCCTCCTCGGTCTGGACGGGGGTGACGGTCGGCGGCCGGGTAGCGGGTTGGGCCGTGTACGAGAACGCCCACCAACACCCCCTGCGTCCTCAGGCCCGTGCCATGTCCCGTCCGGGAGATCCCTTCCTGTTCGAGTGCGAGGGTGTGGGCACGAGCAGTGGGAGGCTGCGCGGCTGGCTGCACTCCCGGTACGCCTGTTGCGTGGGCCGTCTGTCCGACCTCTGGTTCACCGGACTGCGCCCCGGGGACCGATTCGTCAGTGCGGCACGGGCGGGTTCGATGGAGCACCTGTGCTTCAGCGTGCTCGGTCCGTTGACCGCAGGATCCACCACGGTGCTGATCGGCGGGGAGCGGGAGACGTCGGTCGTGGACGTCGTGGAGCGGGCGCGCGCTGTGGGCGCCCGGCGGGCCTACGTTCCTGCCACGCTGCTCGACGGGGCGTCGGGTGGCCGGCCGTCCCCGGACCTGGAGCTGATCAGCTCGGCTGCCGCGGCGCCCGCCGGTACGGCCGGGCAGAGGGCCTCAGGGAGTGCCGCGATCCTGTCCCGAGTGCACCCGGACATCCGCTGGGGGCTCCGGCACGGGCAGACCACGACGGCGCTGATGACGTCGCCCGGCGAACACCGGCCCGACGGAGAGATCCGTGCGACCGCCCTTCCCGGCCACAGCCTGCGCATCGTCGCGCCGGTCACCGGGGCCCCGGCCGAGGCGGGGACGGTATGGCTGGACCTGATCCGGTGGCCCGAGTTCGGAGTGCCAGGTCCCGCCCGGTTCGGGAAGGCGCAACGGAGGCCCGGGACCGACACCGTGCCCACCGGGCTGTACGGGCGCCGCACGCCGGATGGAGGCGTTCTGCTCCGGGGCGCGCGCCCGACCGTATGAGCGTTCCGACCGGGGCCGGGACGAGCCGGCCTCTCGTACGCGGCCTGCGTCCGTCGGCCGGGGCGCGGCACGGCCGCTCTCGGGGTGGACGCCGACCCCGGCCGACTCAGCGCGTCGGCCCCCCGCTGAGCAGCCGGGCGCTCTCCGCGTCCGGTCCGTAGGCCCGGTCCGTCCTTTCCCGGAGCTGGGCCGGGCTCATGGTGTACTCCTGCGGACCCACCGCCTCCAAGGCGGCAGTGGCCATGGCACAGCCGAGGCGGCCCGCCACTTCCTCCGGCTGCCGCCACGCCAGCCCGGCCAGGAAGCCCGCCCGGAACGCGTCGCCGACTCCGGTGGGCTCCAGCGCCGTATCGGTGGCCACGGCCCGGACCACCCTGGGGGCCGAACCCCGGGTGGAGAGCGTCACACCCCGCTTGCCCCGGGTGGTCAGCCACATGCCGACACGGCGGAGGACGTCGTCTTCGGTCCAGCCGGTGCGCTCCAGGAGCAGCTGCGCCTCGTACTCGTTGGTGAAGAGGTAGCGGGCACCGTCCACCAGACAGCGGGCCTGGGCCCGGCCCAGTCGTGCCAGTTGCTGCGAGGGATCTGCCGCGAACGGCAGGCCCATGGACCGGCACGCGGTGGTGTGCCGGATCATGGCATCCGGGTCGTCGGGTCCGATGACGGCCAACTGGACGCCGCCGGCCCGGCGTACGCAGGTGGTCAGGTCGATCATCGAGGCCTCCGCCATCGCCCCGGGATAGAAGGTGGCGATCTGGTTGTGGTCCTCGTCGGTCGTGCAGATGAATCGTGCCGTCCGACGCGTGGTGCTGACCCGGACCTGGCCGGTATCCACTCCGTTCGAGTCGAGCCATGCCCGGTAGTCGTCGAAGTCGGTGCCCGCCGATGCCACCAGGAGCGGGTGGAGCTTCAGCAGCCCCAGTCCGTAGGAGATGTTTGCGGCGACACCGCCGCGCCGCACCTCCAGATCGTCTGCCAGGAAGGACAACGAGACGTGGTCCAGCTCTTTGGCGAGCAACTGCTCGGCGAACCGGCCGGGAAACGTCATGAGGTGGTCGGTGGCGATCGAACCCGTGATGGCGATGCGCACGGTGTCTGCTCCTTCGGATGCGGACCGGTGGTGCCGGCCGGTTCGACGGCTGGGGGTCAGATGCCCGCGGCCGTACGCAGCGCGGCGGTCCGGTCGGTGCGTTCCCAGGTGAAATCGGGCAGTTCACGGCCGAAGTGACCGTAGGCGGCAGTCCGGGCGTAGATCGGGCGGAGCAGGTCCAGGTCCCGGATGATCGCGGCCGGCCGCAGGTCGAAGACGTCCGAGACCGCCCGTTCGATCGTCTGCTGGGAGACCGTGGCCGTTCCGAAGGTCTCGACGAACAGGCTCACCGGAGCGGCCCGGCCGATGGCGTAGGCGACCTGGATCTCACACCGGGCGGCGAGTCCGGCGGCCACCACGTTCTTGGCGACCCAGCGCATCGCGTAGGCCGCCGAGCGGTCGACCTTGGACGGGTCCTTGCCCGAGAAGGCGCCGCCGCCGTGACGGGCCATGCCACCGTACGTGTCGATGATGATCTTGCGACCGGTCAGCCCGGCGTCCCCCATGGGGCCACCGATCTCGAAGCGGCCGGTCGGGTTCACCAGTAGCTCGTGTCCCTCCGTGTCCAGCTTGATGCCGTCCTCGGCCAGTTGCCGCAGCTCCGCCTCCACGACGTGCTCCCTGATATCGGGGGCGAGCAGCGTCCCGAGATCCACGTCGCCCGCGTGCTGGGAGGAGACGACCACCGTGCCCAGACGGGCGGGGCGGCTTCCCCGGTACTCGATGCTCACCTGCGTCTTGCCGTCGGGGCGCAGATAAGGAACCGTCCCGTCCTTGCGTACGCGGGCGAGGCGCCGGGACAGCCGGTGCGCCAAGGCGATGGGCAGCGGCATCAACTCGGGTGTCTCGTCGGTGGCGTAGCCGAACATCAGGCCCTGGTCGCCGGCCCCCTGCCGGTCGAGGTCGTCCTCCTTGCCCTTGACCCGCCGTTCGTAGGCGGTGTCGACACCCTGGGCGATGTCGGGGGACTGGGCGCCTATGGAGACGGAGATCCCGCAGGTCGCGCCGTCGAACCCCTTCACGGACGCGTCGTACCCGATCTCCAGGATCTTCTCGCGCACCAGACGGGCGATGGGTACGTGGGCCGTGGTCGTCACCTCGCCGGCCAGATGGACCTGGCCGGTGGTGATCAGGGTCTCCACGGCGACGCGGGCGGAAGGGTCCTGGGCGAGCAGGGCGTCGAGCACGGTGTCACTGATCTGATCGGCGATCTTGTCGGGATGGCCTTCGGTCACCGACTCGGAGGTGAAGAGACGAGGGGACATGAGTGCGTCAGCTCCTTGGCGAGAGGTCGGAAGGGCGTCGTCGTGCGCGCGGACCCTGTCCGGCGGGGGTGTTGTCGGCCCGGCCCGTCATAGCGCTTCGGGGCGCAGCGCGCGGCACGCGCAGGAGGGGCGGTCCGGCAGATCCCGGACCGTCGCGATGAGGACATCGCGCAGCCGTGCGGTGCTCTTGGCGAATGCGGCCATGACCTCGTCCTGGGTGACACCGGTGCCCTCCGCCACTCCGGCGTCCAGATCGGTGACCACGCACAACGGGACGTAGCACAGGCCAAGTTCGCGGGCCAGCACCACCTCGGGATGGGCAGTCATCCCCACGATGGACCAGCCCTGGGCAGCGAACCAGCGGGACTCGGCGCGGGTGGAGAACCTCGGCCCCTGGATGACGACCTGGGTGCCCCCGTCCACCGCGCTCCAGCCGGCCCCGTCCGCCGCCCGCAGCGCCACGGCGCGCCCCTGCGAGCAGTACGGGTCGGCGAACGACGCGTGGGCCACGTCGGGGCCGTCGAAGTAGGTCTGCGGCCGGCCACCGGTCCGGTCGACCAGCTGATCGGGTACGACCAGACTGCCCGGCGGGATCGTGTTCGTCAGGCTGCCGACGGCGCCCGTTCCCACGATCCGGGTGGCGCCCAGTTCGCTCAGCGCCCACAGGTTGGCCCGGTAGTTCACCCGGTGCGGTGGCAACTGGTGGTTCCTGCCGTGGCGGGGAAGGAAGGCGACCGTGCGTCGTCCCAGGGTGCCCACGGTGATCGGATCGCTGATCGGGCCGAACGGGGTGTCCGGCCGTACTTCCCGGGCGTCGTCGAGCAGGGAATAGAAGCCGGAACCGCCGATGACGGCGACGGCTGGGGCAGGGGTGGTCATGGTGCCTCCGAGCGGGATCAGGGGTGGGCGGGCGCACCGGCACCGGATGCCGGGATCAGACGCGGGATGTCAGCCGCTTCGCCACTTCGGCGAGCGTGCCGGGCGTCTTGCAGAACGAGAAGCGCACGAGGTCGCCGTAGCGTCCGGAGCCGTCGGTGAACGCTCCGGTCGGGATGGCGACGACGCCGCTGCTGTACGGCAGGGCACGGCAGTACGCCGCGGCGTCCGGGCCGCCCGCCGTCACGGCGGCCTGGAGGAAGTAGCCCCCCTGGGCGGGTACCACCTCCAGGCCGGCCACGCCCAGAGCCCGTGCCAGGGTGTCCCGGTTGCCCGAGAGTGTGTGGCGCAGGGCGGTGACCCATGGTTCGTGACTCTCCAGAGCCAGTGCCACGGCGTCCTGCAGCGGAGCCGCAGTGGCGTAGGTCAGGTACTGCTTGACGGACCGGACGGCAGCGATGAGGTCCGCCGGGCCGCAGGCCCACCCCACCTTCCAGCCGGTGAGGCTGAACGTCTTGCCGGCCGAGGAGACGGTGAGGGTGCGTTCGGCCATTCCCGGCAGCGAGGCGAGCGGACGATGGACCAGACCGTCGTAGACCAGGTACTCGTACACCTCGTCCACGACGGCGACGAGGTCGAGATCCACACACACGTCGGCGATGTCGGCGAGCTCCTGGTGAGTGAAGACCTTGCCGGTCGGATTGTGCGGGGTGTTGAGGAGCAGTACGCGTGTCGCCGGGGTCACGGCAGCCCGCAGGTCCGCGGGATCGTAGGAGAAGCCGTCCGGGCTCGGCCGCAGCGGCACCCGCCGGCAGACCGCGCCCGCCAGTGCGGCGGCGGCCGGGTAGGAGTCGTAGGAGGGGTCGAAGAACACGATCTCCTCCCCGGGCCCGCACAGGGCGAGCACGGCGGCGGTGATCGCTTCGGTCGCGCCGCTGGTGACGACGACTTCCGTATCGGGGTCATAGGGGGTGCCGTACCGCTTCTCGCGCTGGGCGGCCGCAGCTCTGCGTAGACGCGGGGTCCCACCGAGCGGCGGGTACTGGTTGGAGCCGCCCAGGACCGCTTGCCGGGCGGCTTCCAGGATCGCGGGCGGTCCGTCGGTCTCGGGAAACCCCTGCCCGAGATTGACGGAGCCGGTACGCACGGCCAGCTCGGTCATCTCGGCGAACACCGACGGACCGAGTCCGGCCGCTCGGCCCGCCGTGCGCGTACCGGCCGGGAGGGTCATCCCGTCCCTCCGCGTGCAACGGAGAGGAGGTCGCCGTGGATCCGCCGCGCGCCCGGTGCCTCCGGTGCTGTCCCGCCCGCCCGCCGCACGAGCGCCGTACGCCAGCCGGCCGTGGCCGCCGCCTCGAGCTCCGCCGGGCTGTCGGACGCGAACAGGATCCCGGTGGCGGGTACGGAGAGCATCTCCGTGATTGTCCGGTACGACTTCACGGCTGTCTTCGGACCGGCGTTGACCGTGTCGAAGTGGTGCCCGAGCCGACCGCGGAGGTCGCCGTAGGGGGTGTGGGCGAACCACTGCTTCTGGGCCAGCACGGAACCGGAGGAGTAGACGTGCACCGGTACTCCACGGCCGTTCCAGAGGTCCAGCGCATCGACGGTGTCCGAGTAGACGTGCCCGGTCAGCTCGCCCCTCGCATACCCTTCGGCCCAGATCAGGCCCTGGAGGGTCTTCAGCGGCGCCTCCTTGCGGTCCTCGTCGGACCACTGCTCCAGCAGCCGAACCGCCGTCCGTATGTCCAGGGAGCCGGAGCCCGCGGCCCTCGCGACTTCGTCCAGGAGGGCGTGCACCCGTGTCTCGGAGAGGTGGGCCTCCAGCCATCCGGCCAGCCGCTGCCGGGCGTAGGGGAACAGCACCTCGTGCACATGCCTCGCGGAACTGGTGGTGCCCTCGATGTCCAGGACGACGGTCTGTTCCGTACGGGCGGTCATACGGGCGCCATCAGCTCGTCGAGGCCGGGGAAACGCGCGGCGATGCTGTCCGGCAGGAACCTGCCGATCCACCCGTCCTCCTCCTGGAAGAAGCGGATCGCGGTGAAGTGGGGCCGACTGCCCATGTCGAACCAGTGGACCGTGCCCCTCGGCACGGAGAGCAGATCGCCGGCCGTGCAGACCGTCGCGTAGACCCGCCCTTCGACGTGGAGGTAGAAGCAGCCGGATCCGGCTGCGAAGAACCGGACCTCGTCCTCGTCGTGAAAGTGCTCCTCCAGGAACTTCTCCCGAGCCGCGCGGGCCCGTTCCGGCCACGCGGGGTCGGCGGGGTCGGGCACCATCCGGACGATGTCGACCAGTCGGTAGCCGCCCTCGGCGATCACCCGGTCGACGGGACGCCGGTACGCCTCCATGACGGCATGGTCATCGGCGTCGGCGGGCAGGCGGGCATCGGTATGCCACCGTTCGATCCGTACCCCCACACCTGCCAGTTCCGCACTGATGACGTCGATGTCCTCCGTGCGGAGAACGACGGTCTCCGGCGCGCTCTCGGGCATGATCTGAAGCAGTGTCATCGGTTCGCCCCCAGGGCGGTCGGGTTGGAGCGGTCAGCGGTCAGGAGGGCCAGACGGCTCAGTTCCTCGACACATTCCAGCCGGTCGCGGGCCTGGTCGAGGGTGGCTCCCCAAACGGTCACGCCGTGCCGCTCGACGAGGAGGGCCGGGGCGAGGTTCGAGGGCATCGGATCGAGATGCGCCGCCGCGTCGGCGGCGATGCGTTGCACATCGGTCCAGTTGGCCAGGACGGGAAGCTCGACGCGCAGCGGGTCGGCGACGCCGAGCCCCTTCGCCAGCTCCAGTTCCTCGAAGACAACCCGGCCGCCACCCTCGCCGGTTCCGGCGAGGGTGGCGAGAGCAGTGGCGTACGGGGTGTGCGCGTGGATCACGGCGGAGGCGTCCGACAGGCCGCGGTAGACGGCCAGATGGATCGACGTCTCCGCGGAGGGCCATTCACTCTCCCCGGTCAGCGGCGATCCGCCGTCGGGGTCGACCAGGACGGTGTCGTGCTCGCACAGGGTCCGCTTGCTCCGGCCACTGGCGGTGATCAGTACGGCCTCGCCGCTGCGAACCGAGAGGTTCCCCGATGTGCCCGGCATCCAGCCCTGCTCGTACAGCGAGCGGGCGGTGGCGGCAAGATCGGCACGGAAGGTCTCCGTCTCCTCGGAGATGAACAGGGGTTTCACGGTCGTTCTCCCTCAGGTGTGGAGCCGGGGGGCGGGAGCGTGCGCACCAGCGCGTCGACGGGAACCGGAGCCAGCCGTGCCGCCCCGCCCAATTCGGAGATCTCGCTGAGAACGGCGCACCGGGTGACGGTCCCTCCGCAGCCGTGGACCAGTGTCGCGGCGGCCTCGAGGGTCCCGCCCGTCGCCAGCACGTCGTCGACGAGAAGGACCCGGTCCCCCGGTTTCAGCGCGTTCTCCGGTATCTCCAGCGTGTCGGTGGAGTACTCGCTCCGGTAGGAGACGGCTCGCGGCTTTCCCGGGGTCTTGCCGGGCTTACGGGCCAGTACGAGCGGGAGACCGGTGTACGAGGAGACCGCGGCGGCCAGGACGAACCCCCGCGCCTCCACCCCGACCACGACGTCGTGGTCGCCGCGGCTCCGGCGGGCCATCTCCCGCGCCGCCGATCCGAGCAGCCCGGGACTGCGGTAGATCCCTGCCAGGTCCTGGAAGAGGACACCGGGGGAGGGGAAGTCCTTCTCCACGGCGATTTCCGCGGCCAGTCGCGTCGCCAGTGGTGCGGGTACCGGCTCCGACGCGGTCCGCACACCGCTTTCGGTGACGACCGCGCTGATCAGGTCGTGCGGGGTCACGTCGAACGCCGGGTTGTAGACACGTGTGTCCGGTGGCGCCGTCCGTTGGCCGCCGAGGGTGGTGACCTCTTCGGCGGCACGCTGTTCGATGGCGATGCCGTCGCCGGCCGGGATCGACTCGTCCACGCTGGACAGCGGTGCCACCACGATGAACGGAACGCCGTGCCGATCGGCCGCGAGGGCCAGCGGGTACGTGCCGATCTTGTTGGCTACGTCGCCGTTGGCGGTCACCCGGTCCGCGCCGACCAGTACGCCGTCGATCAGCCCTTCGCGCAGAGCGGAGACCCCGGCCGTGTCGGTGCACAGACGCACGGGGATGCCTTCGCGCTGCAACTCCCACACGGTGAGCCGGGCGCCCTGCAGAAGCGGACGGGTCTCGGTGGCCAGCACTTCCTCGACCAGCCCGCGGGCGTGCAGGTCCCGGATGGTTCCGAGCGCGGTGCCCCATGCTCCGGTCGCCAGACTGCCGGTGTTGCAGTGGGTGAGGATCCGTAACGGCCGGCGTCCGGTGAGGGCCAGCAGGTGGTCGGCGGCGTGGTGTGCGGCCGCGCGATTGATCTGCTCGTCCTCCTCCAGCAGGGCCAGGGCCTCGGCGAGTACGGCCGCCGCCCCCCGGTCGAGTGCGGACAGGGCGCGTGCGACGCCGCGGGACAGGTTCACCGCAGTGGGCCGGGCGCGGGCGATCCGGTCGGCGTCGGCTCGTACCGCCGCGGTGTTCAGGCCCTGCGCGGTGGTGTGGTGCAGCGCGGAGAGCGCCACTCCGAAGGCGCCGGCGATTCCGAGCGCGGGTGCGCCTCGGACGGCCAGCACGCTGATGGCTTCCAGCAGTTCGTCGACGGTACGGATATGGAGGTGGTGGTGGGACGCGGGCAGAGCGCGCTGGTCGGTCAGCCGCAGATGGTCGTCGTCCCAGTCGAGTGATCGCGACACGTGGGTGCTCCCGGTGGAGGGCCGGCGCCCGCTCTGCGGGCGCCGGCCGAAAACGGTGTTCGTCAGAGCTTCTGGGTCAGCTGGAAGACCACGGAGCCGTCCGCCGTCGTGCGCTGAGCGAGCACCTTCAACCGGCCGGAGCCCTCCCGCAGATGCCGGTACTCATCCAGGGCGAACTTCAGGCAGTAGTTGGTGACGAAGATGCTGTCCTCGTCCGCCTTGGAGCCGCGGATGCGCTCCGCGGTCACCGCGGCCATGGTCGGCGCACCGTCCGTGCCGAGGGAGAGGGGCACGAGATAGACCCCGTACTCGGAGTCGACGTTCGGCCGGCTGCGGTCCAGCGCGAGCTTGGAGAACCGGCGCATCAGGTCGTTCTGGTAGAAGTTGAAGATCGGGTGCCAGCCGCTCTCGGAAAGAATCTGCATCTCGGACAGGAACAGATCTCCGGGCTCCAGGATGCGGTCCAGCATCTCGTCGATGGCCGCCGGGTGCTCGTTGCCCTCCTCGAAGCCGAGCATGGTCACCAGATTGCGTACGCCGGGCACGCGGTAGTCGCGGTCGCCGAGCTCCTCGAAGAGCGTCTGCTGGTAGGAGAAGCGGTCGGCGGGCAGCACGGAGGCTAGCTCGGTGCGCATCGTCTCGCGGGAGGCGGGGTTGATGTCGACGCCGTTGTACTGCTTGATGTCCAGGCCGCGGTCCTGGAGCCCCCGCAGTATGTACTTGGTCTTGACCGGTTCAGGCCCGAGCTCCGTGTATTGGAGCGGGGCGCCGCCCAGCTCGTCGACGATGTCTCCCAGCACGTGGTCCAGGGCGGTCGTCAGGGACCGGGTCCGCAGCGCCGTATTGCCGATCTCCTGGTCGGAGAGTCCTCGCTCGTTGAGCGCCCACATGAGGCGGAAGACTTCCTCAAGCGCCGGATCCGACTTCTCCGGAGCGTTCTTGTCATGGTACTTGTCGACGTTCTGCGGAATGGAGATGTTCTGGGCCGGCACCCGGAGGTAGGTAGCCAGTCCGCCACGTATGTGGTCGACCAGGTTCGCGCTCTGCATAAGGGGACTATCGATGACTTGCTGAGCCATGGGGATTTCCTCCGAGATGTCGAATGTGACTCTTTTCGGGCAGGGGAAACCGCCCCCCGAAAAGGCGTTTGATGATCCCTGGTGCACGAGTGGTGAGGTGAGGAGAGGGAAATCTACTGGAGATCTTCCCAGGAAATCATGGGGCTTCCTGCTCGCAGGCTGAAGTCCATGGCGGGATTCCGAGTGGGCCACTTGAGGCGCAACCAGTTCGGAATCGTTGCGGGGATCCCGTCGTCACCCGCCAGATGCCAGAAAGTATTGGAGTCCTGGCGTGAGAAGTACGGGCAGAAGAGCGAGAGGACGAAGGTGACCCGGCGGCCGGCCGTCACGGGCGTGACGGCGTGGAAGAGGTGGCTTCCGTGGATGAACAGCGTCGCCCCGAGCGCGTCGCAGTCCGCCTCCACGATCCGCGGGTCGTCCCCGCCGATGCCCTCGAACTCGTCGGTCCGCCCCTTGAAGTAGGTGAACCGGCCGCCCTCGTACTCGCCGCCCTCGTTGAGCTGGATGGTGAAGACGTAGTCCATGCCGTCGCGGTGCCACTTGGCTATCTCGCGGTCCCCCGTCTCGCGGCCCTCGAAGTAGTTGATCTGGACGGTGGGGGTGCGCAGCGGGTGCGGGATCAGCGGTACACCGACCATCCGTGAGCAGGCGAGCAGGAAGGCCCGGTCCCGGATCATGTTGTTGATGAACGGCGACATCAGGTCGGCGCTGCGTACCCGGCGGGTGACGATGAACTCGCTGCCGGCCGCGTAGGCCTCCAGCTTGTCGCACACGTCCTTGAGGCGGAAAACCCCTTCCGGCGTGAGGAGCTGTGTCGGACCCGCCACCGCCGTGTCGTCGATGACTCCGTACCCTCGGTTCAGCTCTTCGGCGCGGTAGCCAAATTCCTGAAGCTTGATGACCGGGTGGCTTATCTCCTGCCGTACGAATGCGCTTTCCCAACGAGGTTCCGACGAGATTTTTCCGTCGTACCGTGGTTTACGTGCGCGAATTGCGTGTGCCAGCTGGTCGAATCCGGTTGCCGTCCGGGGGAGCTCCATGGTCCCCTTCTTGGTCGCACCTGAGAAGCTATCCGTCATGCGCACATCTCCTTCGACAGGGGTGGCGAGCGGCTAGGTATACTGACCGGTGTGGCTACAAGGTATGAATGTGATCGAGCCGGTGTCAAGGGATTTCCTGGTTTCCTTGTGCGTGACTCGCTCAGGGTGTCTTCACGCCGCTCGGCCACTGGAATGTGAACGTGCTCCGGCCTGGTATCGGTCAGGTCTTTCCGCATTCCGGACGTTCGAGGTGGGAGTGCGTTCCGGGCCGGAGGTGCGCGGCGGAGTGGGTGAGGTGTCGCGCTGTGCGGCCGCCGCCGTCACGGCTCCTGTACGGGGTGCCGGGCGGTGTCCGGCCGTGCCGGAGCCTCCTTCAGGGGCGGGGGTTCCGCACCTGCCGGTCCCGTGGAAGTCGTTGCCTGCCGGCTGTGGACGACCGCGACCCCGGCCAGGCAGATCGCGATGCCGATGCCGCTCAGCAGGCTGATCGCGTCGCCGAACATGAAGAAGCCCCAGATCAGCGTCGCCGGTGCGGTCAGGTAGATCAGCGAACTCACGTAGGTGACCCCGCGTCGCTGGAGAATGATCCAGTACAGCCCGTATCCGCCCAGGGTGGAGAGGCCGATGAGCCAGGCGATGGCGAGCCATGCCTGGGGGTCGGTGGGTGCGGCGGCTTGTCCGGTGCTGAAGCCGACCAGGGTGAAGAAGACCGCACTCGCGCCGCACTGGACTGCCAGCGCGTCCATCAGTGGGGCCTGCGGCTCCACCTTGCGTTCGATGACCGTGGCCACGGTCAAGGCGACCATCCCGATGAACGGGATGAGGTACGCCCAGGCCGGCACGGTCTCGCGCAGGCCCAGATCGCCGCTGATGACCACGGTGACGCCGATGAGGCCGACGCCCAACCCCCACCACTGTCGTGTGGAGGTCCGCTCGCTCAGTAGCAGCCCGGCGAGGGCGCTTGCGCAGATGGGCTGCAGGGCGTCGATCAGGGAGACGATGCCGCTGGTCACTCCCAGTTGGACCGCGCCGAACATGCTGTAGAGGTAGATGCTCTGCGAGAACAGGCCGAGCAGTGCCTGTACGGCCACCTCGCGCGGCGACATGCGGTGCTTCCTGATCGCGAACTGGAGGACCAGCAGAATCGCGGCCACGGTGATGAAGCGCCACATCAGGATCGTCACCGCGCTGGAGACGGCTGTTCCGAGGCCCGCGCCGATGAAGCCGGAGCTCCACATGATGACGAACAGGAAGGCGATGACCGGCCCACCCCGCAGGGCCGTGCGGATTCCGTTCACGCGCCGCTCCCTAGAAGTAAACATACCGGTATAGCACCTGACGTAACCATACCGCTGGGTGTACCGTCAAGGTGTGACAGAACGCAGAGTGACCATCGGCCGGGGCGGCAAGGGGCGTGGTGTGCAGCACCTGACTCCGGCCGGTGTGAAGATCCTGGAGACGGCCTCGCGGCTCTTCTACGAGCAGGGGATCCGTGCTGTCGGCGTCGAGCTGATCGCCGAAGAGGCGGGCGTGACCAAGAAGACCCTGTACGACCGGTTCGGTTCCAAGGAGGACCTGATCCTGGCCTACCTGCGTGCGCGGGACGGCTTGTGGCGGTCCACGCTCGTCAAGCACGTCAACGACTCCGGTGGCTCCGCCGCCGACAAGCTCCTCTCCACCTTCGATGCCCTGCGGGACTGGATGAGTGAGCGGAACCCGCGGGGCTGTGCCTTCGTCAACGCCTACGTGGAGCTCCCCGAGGATCATCCGGGGCAGCAGATCGCCCGGGATCAGAAGGCGTGGCTCCTCTCCTACCTGGAGGACCTGGCCGCGGAGGTCGGTGTGGCGGATCCCGAGAGTCTTGCCGGGCGGCTGCTGATCCTGCACGAGGGTGCCTGCATCGCCAACTCGATGCGGTCCGTGAGCCGGGCCGCCGAGCGGGCCAAGGAAATGGCGGAGCTGCTGGTGGAGCAGGCGGCGCGCGGCTGAGATGTGCGGCGGAGTGAGTCCACCGGTCGGGTGATCGTATGAATGAGTGTCGGCATGTCGACACTCTGGGTCCGCGCGCGCGTGCTTGCGTCGGAGGACACCACCGGTGGCCGCCGCCCCGGTCGTCCGCGAGCAGCGAAGGGCCCCGCCATGTCCCCCACCTCCCGCGCGCGGCTGCGTGACGCCCGGGCGCTCGCCGCCCTCGGGCTGGCCGCCGGGATCGCGGTGCCCGCCGCGCTCCTGGGCGGTCCGCAGGCCGCAGCCCTCCCTGCGGCGACCGCCTCCGCCTCCTTAACGGCCGACGAGCAGCCCGCCTGCGGTGATCCGGGTGCCAAGGAGTTCCCGATCGAGACCCGGATCCAGGACGCCCCGAAGACGTACGCCTCCGGTGGCGGCCACCGCACCTGGTTCCTCGACCTCACCAACACCACCGAAACCGCCTGCCACGCCCTGCACCCGGTGCTCGTGGTCAACGACGAGGACCGCGAGCTGACCGCCGACCAGATCCGGCTCACGTTCTCCGAGGCCGGCCGCCCCGGCGCCGAACACCGCGTGACCTGGGAGACCACCGACCGCCACGAGCAGATCGGCGTCTTCGGCGGCGCCCCCGGATCCACCGCCGGCGACGACTTCCCCGGGTTCACCGTCCCCGCCGGCGCCACCGTCAGCGTTCGGGTCCGGATGGCCTTCACCTCCGCCGCCGGCCCCGGCCGGGTCACCGCCCACGCCGCCGTCGTCCAGCGCCACCACCAGGACAAGGCCAAGGGCGGCGGCCGCGAGGACGGGGACTGGGTGGGGGAGTCGGGGGCGTACCGGTTCGTGATCGTCGACGGGGTCACCGGCGAGTACCCGCGACCGGAGGCCACGGAGGAGGACCGCGGCGGCCGTACGGAGGTGCCCGCCGAGCCCCGCCCCCGTACGGACACGACCTCGGCCGCGCCCACGCCTTCCGCCGCGCCCGTACCCACTTACACCGGCCCCGGCAAGGAGCCCGCACCGGACCCCAGCTCCCCTCCCCGTACGGAACCCGGCGCGGAGCCTCGTACGGAACCCGGCACGGAACCCCGTACGGAATCGTCGGCGCCTCCCCGGGGCGGCGACGCGGAGCGGCCCCCGCGCCCGCCCCACTACACGGACGGCCGCCCGCTCCCCGAACTCGCCCGCACCGGGCCCGAGCTGCTGCCGTGGGCCGGAGCGGTCGCCGCCGCGCTCGTCCTCTGCGGCGGCGCGCTCATGGCGAAGGGCCGCCGGATGCGCCGGCGCCTGGACTGAACACCACCCCGGTCCGACCACCACCCCCGCCAGGCCGTTCACCTCCGTCTGCCACCATCGGGCGGTGGACTACCCGAACGACCAGGCACCTGGCGCACCGATCCGCTCCGGCATCCCGGAGCACGGCCGCATCCCCAAGTACTACGCGGTCAAGGCCCGGATCTCGCTGCTCATCGACGAGTTGGGCGAGGGCGGGCTCCTGCCCACCGAGCGGGATCTCGCACTGCGCCACGAGGTATCGCGCGAGACCGTACGGCAGGCGCTGCGCGAACTGCTGCTGGAAGGGCGGCTGCGGCGGCAGGGGCGCGGGACCGTGGTCGCCGGGCCCAAGCTGGAGCAGCCGCTCTCGCTCGCCAGCTACACCGAAGGCGTCCGCCGCCAGGGCCGGCGCCCCGGCCGCCACCTCATCGGCCTGGAACGCTTCCCCTGCCCCGACGCGCTGGCCGCCGAGATCGCGGTGGCGCCGGGTGAACCGGTCTGGCACCTGGAGCGCGTGCTGCTCGCCGACGACGAGCGGGTCGGGCTGGAGAGCACGTATGTCCGCGTCGCCCGACTCCCGCGCCTGGACGTCGAGTTCGACCCCGACTCCTCCTTCTACGCCTACCTCCGCGACCGGCTCGGCATCGACTTCGGGGACGCCGACGAACGCATCGAGACCGTCCTCGCCACCCCCCGCGAGGCCTTGCTCATCGGGACCCCGCCCGCTCTGCCGATGCTGCTCCTCCACCGCCTCTCCCGGGACACGGAGGGCCGGCCGCTGGAGCGGGTGCGCACGCTGTTCCGAGGAGACCGGTTCTCCTTCACCACGCACCTGGGAAAGCCCGCTCGACGTGAAGAGCCCTAGCCGAGCACGTCTCCGCCGGACGGTCTTTTCATACATTCGACGCCGCACGCCCAAGAGTTCGTCGAGCAGTTGACTGCCCGGTCGCACCCTTCTCAAGGGTGTGCCTTTTTTGCGCCTGCGTGGAGCCCCGGCGCGCGCCGGGGCAATAATGTGCGCTCCGCGTACGCTGGTAAAAGAAGAGGTGGGTAGGGTAAATCCCCTTACTTTCTTTCGAGCGTGCACACCTTAGAGTGCATCAAGAGGTGTAAATCGTCTGTTTCCGGCCACCTGGCTGAATGGGCGAATGCGTCCATCGAGGCAATTCGATCGGGTTGCGTTTCCTCAACGCGGCCTCCGGTGAATGCAGTTGGTCGGTGAAATCATCACGTTGCCGATCGCTCCCCCGCTTTCCCCTAGCGGATTTATCGCGTGAATGTCGAGGGGCCAAGCCGGTGATTGCGTGGCTTGCGCGAAAGTGAATAGCTTCTCGGTGACGCCACTTCTGCGTGACGGCCTATGAGCCGGTTTATGTTCCGCGCCCGACTGCAGGTCGCAGAGGGCAGTGTGAGGAGCTTCGCAAACGCATGCGAAGTGGCGCCCCCCACGGTCCGCGGTCCCGCGTCATGCCGGATCGCATTTCCCTCAGGAGTGGTCCACCCATGACCATCACAGAGCAGCCCTTTCACGGCTGGTCCCCCGAAGCCGTCGTCTTCGACTGCGACGGCACTCTCATGGACACCGAACAGCATTGGCAGGATGCCCGAGGCCAGGCCTTCCGGGACTTCGGTCTGCGGCCGGCGCCGGGGTTCGCCGAACGCGCCAAGGGAGTCCACTACCTCGACTGCGGCCGCATGATGGCCGAGGAGGCCGACAAGCCCGACCTGGCACCGGAGCTCACCGAGTCGCTGCTCGCCCACTTCATGGAGCGCGTCGCCGATGACCCGGTGACCATGCCCGGAGCGGCCGAGTTCGTCCGGAACCTGTCCGGCCGCCTTCCCCTGGCGGTCGCGAGCAACTGCCCCCTCGCGGTGGTGGAGAGGAGTCTGGAGCAGGCCGGCCTGCTGTCGCACTTCGGTCACATCGTCGTCCCCGGCGACCCGGAAACGACCGGTGCGGCCACCAGGAGCCCGGACGGCGGGGAGCCCATCAGGCCCAAGCCATGGCCGGACGTCTACGCCACCGCCGCACGGCTGTGCGGCGCCCGGAGCGATCGGACGCTGGCCGTGGAGGACTCGTTCACGGGCATCGAGTCGGCCCGCCGGGCGGGGCTACGCGTGGTGGGGGTCGGCAAGCCGCCCGGCGACGGCCGGGAAAGCACGGTCGATCTCTGGGTGTCCACCCTCCACGCCCCCGAGTTGCTGGACCTGGACTGGGTGCGGGCCCGGTAGCGGCGGGGGCGCGCTGACTCAGCCGGTGGCGCGTACGGTGTCCAGGCGTGCGCCGAGGTCAGGAGTCCCGGGCTGGGCGCAGGTCAGCAGGAGGGCGACGCCGACGGCCCCCGGGTCGGGAATGCCCTCCGTGCGTCCACCGAGGTAACTGGAGCGCCCCATACGAGCCCGGAGCCTCGCGGTCGCGGCCACCCCGTCCCACGCGGATTCGGCCGCGATCGCGAGCGCGTCGGCCGCGGGGGTGCTCGGGGTGGTCGAGCGCAGCACGTCGGTGGCGGGGGCCAGGGCGTCGACGAGGGTCTTGTCCCCTGGCCGGGCGTCTCCGACGCGTTGGATCGAGGCGAGGCCGCCGGCGAAACCGTCGGCCAGCGCGGCGGTGGTGAGCCCGCCCTCGGTGATCGCCGCGGCCAACGACTGCAGCAGGAGGCCGAAGAGGGGGCCGCTCGTACCGCCGACCTCGTCGAGAAAGGCCTCAGCCGTGGCCAGAAGCGGTGCGGAGGGATCGGAGCCCGGGTCCGGGAGCCGATCCCAGCGGGCCCGGGCGGCGTCCACCCCGGCGGTGAGGTTGGCTCCGAAGTCTCCGTCGCCGACCTCCTGGTCAAGAGCGGTGAGCAGGGGCTCACCGCGGTGGGCCGCTTCTGCGAAACGCCGCATCCAGCCGAAGGTGAAGTGAGCGCTGCTGGCAGGCTCGGTCATGGGGATCCTCTCGGTGTCGGCTGCGGTGGAACGGGGCCGCTCTTCACCAGCGCAGGGCCGGGGTGTGGACCGGTGCGTCGTACAGGCTGAGGGCCTGAGGGTCGACGGCCATCAGGGTGATGGAGAAACCGCGCATGTCCAGAGAGGTGATGTAGTTGCCGACCAGGCTCCGGACGAGTGGCACCCCGGCATCCCGCAGCTTGTGGGCGAGCTGCCCGTGTGCCGCGTACAGCTCGAGCAGAGTGGTGGCGCCGAGGCCGTTGACCAGCGATATCACCGGAGTGTCGGCGGGCAGCGCACCGAGCAGTTCCGTCGTCATCCGTTCGACCAGGTCGGGCAGCGGCCGGCGAGGCGTGGTCGAACTGGCGCGTTCACCGTGAATGCCCACCCCGTACTCCAGCCGGCCCGCGTCCAGGGTGAAGGCGGGTTCCCCGGTGGCGGGAGACGTGTGCGCGGAGGTGGCGATGGCGAGTGAACGGCAACGCGCCACGAGTCGTTCGCCCAGACTCCGGAGTTCGGCGAGTCCCATGCCGGTGTCCGCCGCGGCGCCGAGGATCTTCTCCACCAGAACGGTGCCACCCGTTCCACGCCGCCCGGCGGCGATCTCCGCCGCGTCGGAGGCGAGGTCGTCGTCGATGAGGACACGGGCGCACGGTATGCCCTGGTGGGCCAGGCGCTCGGCGGCGATGCCGAAATTGATGCGGTCGCCGGTGTAGTTCTTCACCAGATGGAGAACCCCGCCCGGACGGGCGACCGCGAGAGACGCCTCGTACACCTGCCGATTGTGCGGAGAAGCGAACACCCGTCCGGGAACAGCGGCGTCGAGCATGCCCCGCCCGACATACCCGCAGTGCAGAGGCTCGTGACCCGATCCCCCGCCGGAGAGCAGGCCCACGGCGCGCGTCTCGGAGGTGTCGCGCGCAGTGAGGAAGCCGAACCCGGGAGGGGCCGAAACCAGTTCCCCGTGGACATCGGCGAAGGAGCGCAGCGCTTCGGCGGCGAGGTCACCGGTGGCGGTCTCGAAGTACGCGGACATCTCACTCCTCGGATATCCAGGCGCACCAGCGGACCGACGGGCCGCAGGGCGGACACGGTTTCACCAGGTTGCGATGGCAGCAGGTGCCGCGCAAGTCCGAGGGGATACCGCATATGAGTTCGCATGCCGATGTGTCAGCCCCTTCTTCCGCCCGTCGAGACGGCATCGTGCCTGAGAGTTAGATAACGAAAAGGTAACGGGTCTAGTCCAAACTTGGAGGGTCGTTCACCATCCCGTTGTCGACCGGATGTGTCCGGGACACCCGACCCGAGGAGCGTGGCCGCCGTGAGAGTCATCGTCGTAGGAGCCGGCGTGGTGGGAACCATGCACGCCTGGCACGCAGTCAGCCGCGGCCACGAGGTCGTACAGATCGAGCGCGAGAGCGAGGCGCGCGGGGCATCGCTCCGCAATTTCGGACAGATTTGGGTCAGTGGCCGGGCCGGGGGCGAGGAGCTGGAAACCGCTCTGCGGGCACGGGAGTTGTGGGAGGGGATCGGGCGGCGGGTGCCGGGGCTCGGGTTCCGGGCCTGTGGCTCGCTCACTCCGCTGCGGACCGGGGCCGAGGTCGCCGTCGCCGAGGCGGCGCTCGCCAGGCCCGACGCGGCGGCGCGCGGCTACAAGCTGCTCACCGCCGAGGAGGCCCGCGCCCTCAACCCCGCCCTGCGCGGCACCTTCACCGCCGCGCTCTGGTGCGAGCGGGACGCGGCGGTCGAGCCGCGCACCGCCCAACTCGCTCTGAAAGCAGAGCTGCTGGCCTCCGGGCGGTACACCTTTCTCGGTGGTCGTGAGGTCCGCGACGTCGTCGGCACCGCCTCCGTGCGCGACGACCACGGTGACATCCACACCGGGGACGCCGTGATCCTCGCGACCGGTGCCTGGCTCGGCGGGCTGGTGCGCGAACTGGCCGGGCCCGCGCTGCCCGTGCGCCGCGTCCGCCTCCAGATGATGCAGACCGACCCGCTCGGCGAGCCCCTCACCACCTCGGTCGCCGACGCCGACAGTTTCCGCTACTACCCCGCCTACCGCGGCGACGCGCTCGACGCCCTCAACGCCCACCAGCCCCAGGACCCCGTCGCCGCCGAACACCGCATGCAACTCCTCATGGTCCAGCGGAGCGACGGCGGGCTGACGATCGGGGACACCCACGAGTACGAGCACCCCTTCGCCTTCGACACCGTCGAGGAGCCGTACGAACACCTCACCCGGGTCGTCGAGGCCTTCCTCGGCCGGCCGCTGCCGCGCATCAGGCACCGCTGGGCGGGCGTCTACGCCCAGTGCACCGACACCTCACGCGTCGTCCACCGCCAGCAGGTGGCCGACGGGGTCTGGCTGGTGACCGGACCCGGCGGGCGCGGCATGACGTGCTCACCCGCCATCGCCGAAACGACCGCTGACCAACTGGGCTGGTGAACAAGATGACTTCAGCGACACCTGAGACCGACAACCGCTTCGACCTCGTCGTCCTCGACATGGCCGGCACCACCGTCGCCGACGGCGGCCTCGTCGAGCAGGCCTTCTCCGCAGCCGCCGAACGCCTCGGCGTGCGCCCCGGATCCGGCGAGCACGAGCGCCAACTCGCCTACGTACGAGCCACCATGGGCGAGTCCAAGATCTCCGTCTTCCGGCACCTCTTCGGGGACGAGGAGAAGGCCCGGCATGCCAACACCGCCTTCGAGGAGGCGTACGGAGACCTCGTCGACGGCGGCCGTATCGCCCCGATACCCGGTGCGCGCGAAGCCATCGAGCGGCTCACCGCCGAAGGCCGCACCACCGTCCTGACCACCGGGTTCGCCCGCACCACCCAGGACGCCATCCTCGCCGCCCTCGGCTGGCAGGACCTGGTCCCGCTCACCCTCTGCCCCGCCGACGCGGGCGGCCGGGGCCGGCCCTTCCCGGACATGGTGCTGGCCGCCTTCCTGCGCACGGGTGCGGTGGACGACGTGCGGCGGATCGTGGTGGCCGGGGACACCTCGTACGACATGCTCAGCGGCGCACGCTCCGGCGCCGGGCTCGTCACGGGCGTCCTCACCGGCGCCCACGACGCCGGCCAGCTGGAGCGGCACGGCGCCACCCACGTCCTCGGGTCCGTCGCCGAGCTGCCGGACCTCATCGCGCGGGCCGAGGCATGAACCCCCCAAGCGTGGCCACCGTCCCCAGCGGCATCCGGTTCGACGGCGTCAGCGTCGCGTACGGGGAGAACACCGTCCTGGACCGGCTCGACCTCACCGTCGAACCCGGCGAGGTCATGGCCCTCCTCGGGCCCTCCGGCTCCGGCAAGACCACCGCCCTGCGCGCCGTCGCCGGATTCGTCCGGCCCGTCTCCGGGCGGGTGCTCATCGGCGGCCGCGACGTCACCCAACTGCCCCCGAACCAGCGCGGCATCGGCATGGTCGTCCAGCAGTACGCGCTCTTCCCGCACCTCAAGGTCAAGGACAACGTCGCCTTCGGCCTCAAGGCCCACCGCACGCCGAAGGCCGAGATCGCCGGACGGGTGGCAGAGGCCCTCGAACTCGTCGGCATGGCCGCGTACGCCACCCGCTACCCCCGCGAGCTCTCCGGCGGCCAGCAGCAACGCGTCGCCATCGCCCGCGCGCTGGCCATCCGCCCCGGCGTCCTCCTCCTGGACGAACCGCTCTCCGCGCTCGACGCCCGGCTCCGCTCCGGCATGCTCGCCGAACTGGCACGGCTGCACCGCGAGTTGCCTGACGTCTCCATCCTCTACGTCACCCACGACCAGGTCGAGGCGCTCACCCTGGCCGACCGCATCGCCGTCATGGACCGCGCCCGCCTCCAGGACTGCGGCACCCCCGAGGAGCTCTACCGCCGGCCTCGTACGGAGTTCACCGCCTCGTTCGTCGGCAACGCCAACCTCCTCCCGGTCACCGTCACCGGACCGGGGCGCGTGGACCTGGCGGGCGCCGCCCTCGACGTCACCACCCACGCCGCCGCCTCCGGCGCCACCGCCACCCTCTGCGTCCGGCCGCACCTCGTCGGCCTCGGCGCCGGGCCCAACGCGCTCACCGGCACGGTCACCGAGGTCCAGTGGCGCGGCTCCACCCACCGCGTCCACGCCGATGTCGGCGGCCACCCGCTGATGGCCGACCTCCGTGAGCTGCGCGATCCTCCGGCGCTCGGCGACCCGGTCACCCTGCACTTCGCACCGGAGGACGCGGTGCTGCTCCCGGCCGGCGCGGCACGTGAGCGGGAGGTGGCCAGTGGCTAGCACCACCGCGGCCCTCCGCCGGAAGCCCGCAGGTCTCGCGAGGACACCCGCCTGGGCCTGGGCCCTCCCACCCGTCCTGGTCCTCGCGCTCGGCTTCCTCTACCCGCTGGCCCTCGTCGTCCGGCAGTCCTTCACCCCGGAATCGCTGGGCGAGACGACCACAGGCGCCTCCCTCACCCCGTACACCGAGGTCTTCGCCTCCACCGCCTTCCGTGAGGCGCTCACCACCACCGTCCGGCTCGCGGTCGGCGCCACCGTCGGCTGTCTGGTCCTCGGCTTCGTCCTCGCGCTGGTCATCGCCTTCGTCCCGTTCCCCGGCGGCAAGGCCGTCGCCCGGTTCATCGACGTCTTCCTCTCCTTCCCGTCCTTCCTCATCACGCTGGCCCTGCTCTTCATCTACGGGTCGGTCGGCATGGCCAACGGCGCCTGGACCGGCGTCACCGGGGCGGCCGAAGGGCCCTTCCACTTCCTGACCACCCCGTGGGGCGTCCTGCTCGCGGAGATCACGTACTTCACCCCGTTCGTGATGCGCCCGCTCCTCGCCGCCTTCTCCCAACTCGACACCGCCCAGCTGGAAGTGGCCTCCTCGCTCGGCGCCGGGCCGCTGCGGATCGTGCGGCAGGTGATCCTGCCCGAGGCGCTCCCCGCGCTCGCGGCCGGCGGCAGCCTCGTCCTGGTGCTCTGCCTCAACGAGTTCGGGATCGTCCTGTTCACCGGAGCGAAAGGCGTCACGACGCTGCCGATGCTCGTCTACAGCAAGGCGATCCTGGAGTCGGACTATCCGGCCGCCTGTGTCGTCGCCGTCGTCAACGTCGTTCTCTCCGTGGGCCTTTACAGCCTCTACCGGGTGGTGAGCCGTCGTGCTGGTGCATAGCCGTACGGGAAAGTGGGCCACCTGGTCCGCGTTCGCGCTCCTCTTCGTGCCGCTCTTCGCGGTGCCCCTCCTCGTCATCCTCGCCGCCTCGTTCGCCACCAACTGGTCCGGCGCCCTCCCCTCCGGCCCGACCACCACCCGCTACACCGCCGCGACCAGCGGCGACTCCCTCCAGGCGCTCACCACCAGCCTGGTCACCGCGCTCTGCGCCGGCGTGCTCGCCCTGCTCCTCGGCGGCTGGGCCGCGCTCGCCGCCGACTCCCTCGGCAGGCGGGGAAAACGGTTCCTGGACGCGCTGTTCATGCTGCCGGTCGCCGTGCCGTCCGTGGTCGTCGGCCTCGCGGTGCTCGTCGCCTTCAGCCGGCCGCCGGTCCTCCTCAACGGCACCCGCTGGATCGTGATCATCGCCCACACCGTCCTGGTCACCGCCTTCGCCTACCAGTCCGTCTCGGCCGCCGCCCGGCGCCTGGACCCGATGTACGAGCAGGCCGCGGCCAGCCTCGGCGCGAGCCCGGCCCGCGTCCTGTGGCGGGTCAGACTGCCGCTCCTGCTGCCCTCGCTGACAGCGGCGGCCGGGCTCTGCTTCGCCCTGTCCATGGGGGAGTTGAGCGCCACGATGATGCTCTACCCGCCGGACTGGACCCCGCTCCCGGTGCAGATCTTCGCCGCCACCGACCGCGGCTCGCTCTTCACCGGCGCGGCCCTCGCCGTGGTCCTGATGGGGACGACGCTCCTCGTCCTGAGCGCCGTCTCCCGCATCCGGACCCGCGCTTCCTACCGCTGACCTCCCCGAACCCCTTCACGCAACCGCTCCAGGAGAAGACATCCCATGCGCACCCCTTCCCTCAACCGGCCCATCGCCGTCCTCGGCGCCCTCTCCCTCGCCGCTGTCACCCTCACCGCCTGCGGCGGCACCTCCGCCGCCTCCGACGAGAAGGTCGTCACCGTCTACAGCGCCGACGGCCTCAAGGGCGAGACGGGCGACGGCTGGTACGACAAGGTCTTCGAGGAGTTCGAGAAGGAGACCGGCATCAAGGTGAAGTACGTCGAGGGCGGCTCCGGCGAGATGGTGCAGCGCACCGTCCGCGAGAAGTCCAACACCCAGGCCGACGTCCTCGTGACCCTCCCGCCCTTCATCCAGCAGGCGGACGCCGAGGGGCTCCTCGCGGCGTACGAGCCGAAGGGCGCCGACCAGGTCGACGCGGCGGACAAGGCGCCCGACGCCAAGTGGACCTCCGTCGTCAACAACTACTTCGGCTTCATCTACAACAAGCAGCGGCTGAAGACCCCGCCCCGTACCTGGGAGGAGCTGCTGGACGCCTCGTACAAGGAGAAGGTCCAGTACTCCACGCCCGGCGTCGCCGGCGACGGGACCGCCGTGCTCATCAAGGCCATGCACGACTTCGGCGGCAAGGAGCCGGCGATGGCGTACCTGAAGCGGCTCCAGACCAACAACGTCGGCCCGTCCGCCTCCACCGGCAAGCTCGCGCCCAAGGTCGACAAGGGTGAACTCCTCGTCGCCAACGGGGACGTCCAGATGAACTACGCCCAGTCCAAGGACATGCCGAACCTCGCCATCTGGTTCCCGGCGAAGGGCGACGGAAAGCCCACCAGCTTCGCCCTCCCGTACGCGGCCGGGCTCCTGGCCAAGGCGCCACACAGCGAGAACGGCAAGAAGCTGCTCGACTTCCTCCTCTCCGAGAAGGCCCAGCGCGATGTCAGCGCGGTCGGCGGAGGGTTCGCCGCGCGGAAGGACATCAAGGCCACCGACGCCAACGCCCGTGAGCTGAAAGGCCTGTTGGAAGGCGTGGAGATCTTCGAGCCGGACTGGTCGGACATCGGCACCAACCTGGACACGTACATCGACGCCTGGAAGACGGCCACCGGCAGCTGACCGGCCATCTCTCGGCCACGGTCTCCTGCGAAGGTCTGTTCCCGCACAGCTCTGGACCCGGCTCCCTTGTCTCGTGAACATAACGGGTCTGGTCCAGAAGGCAGTTCGCGCAGTTCCCGCCCCGCCATCCACCCCGCCCCGTGCCACCGTCCCCTTCCGGAGGATCACGTGTCCCGAACCCTCTCCCGGCGCTCCGTGCTCGCCACCACCGCGGCCGCCGCCTCCGTCGCGGCCGTCGGCTCCCTCGCCACCGCCACCACCGCCCACGCCGCCCCGCCCACGCTCCCGAACGGCACCAGCAAGGACAAGGTCCTCGTCGTCGGCATCGACGGGCTCCGCCACGACGTCATCGCCGCCGCGAGCGCCCCGCACCTCAAGTCGATGATGGCCAACGGCACGTACGGCACCTCGCTGCTGTACGCCAACCCGATGGCCGCCACCTCCTCCGGCCCCGGCTGGTCCACCATCTCCACCGGCGTCTGGCCCGACAAGCACGGCGTGAAGGACAACTCCTTCGCCGGCAAGAACTACACGCGCTATCCCGGCTTCCTCGCCCGCCTCGCCCAGGTCCGGCCGCAGCTCTCCACGTACGCCGCCGTCGACTGGAAGCCCCTGGACGCCCAGGGCACGGTCACGGCCGGCGCCGACGCCAAGCTCGTCCTGGACGGCGACCGCGACGGCTACACCGGCCACGACGCCACCATCGCCGCCGACACCGAGTCGATCCTGCGCAACCAGAACCCGGACGTCGTCTTCGCCTACCTCGGCCAGGTCGACATCGTCGGCCACAACCTCGGCGCGGCCAGCGCCCAGTACCGCCAGGCGATCGACGTCATCGACGGCTACCTCGGCCGCTTCCTCGCCGCGATCAAGGCCCGGCCGAGCTACTCCACCGAGCGGTGGACGGTCATCGTCGCCACCGACCACGGCCACACCAACGCCGGCGGCCACGGCGGCAGTTCCATCGAGGAGCGCCGGACCTTCGTCCTCGCCCAGGGTCCCGGCATCGCCGCCGGTGCCACGCCCGGCGACACCCGCCTCGTCGATGTCGCCGCCACCGTCTTCAAGCAGCTCGGCGTCACACCCGACCCGGCCTGGGGCCTGGACGGCAAGCCGATCCAGGAGCGCTCCACCGACGCCTTCGAGGCGCTCTACCCGGCGCTCGCCGGACGCGTCGACGAGACCGGCATCCCGGCCGGCGTCCTCGGCTGGACCCACACCGCGCCCAGCGGCTGGTCGGTCATCAACTCGGCGATGGGCACCGGAGGCGTGGCCGAGTGGCGCGGCTGGTCCTTCGCCACCGACGAGTTCTGGAGCCGCAGCCAGCGCGACCAGTCCCGTGAGCTGAACGTCCGCGCGCGCGGGATCTTCGCGGTGGCCGACTCCGACGAGTGGGACGACAAGGCGTCCTCCGGCCCCTTCGACTCCACGCTCGTCACCCCGGCGTACGCGGTCGGCGGCAAGTCCTCCGTGACGCTCGACTTCACCACGCTCTACCGGCAGGAAGGCAGCCAGAGCGCGCGCGTCCTCGCCTCCTGGAACGGCGGAACCCCGACCGTCGTCCGTTCCTACACCTCGGACGTGATCTCCCAGCCGCAGTCGCTGAGCCTGAGCGTCCCGGCCGGAGCCACCAACGTGAGCTTCCGGTTCCACTACACGGGCGCCAACAACTGGTACTGGGTGATCGACGGGGTCAAGATCAGCGCCGCCTAATTATGCTGGGGGTGCCGGGACGGCGTGGTCCGGGCACCCCCAGCACGCAGTACGCACGGCAGGAGTTCCCGCACATGGCAGACCGCAAGCCGATCACTTCCTGGCTCACCGACATGGACGGCGTCCTCATCCACGAAGGCATCCCGATCCCCGGCGCCGACGCCTTCATCAAGCGGCTGCGGGATTCCGGCCTCCCCTTCCTCGTCCTCACCAACAACTCCATCTACACCGCGCGCGACCTGCACGCCCGCCTCGCCCGCATGGGCCTGGACGTGCCCGTCCAGAACATCTGGACCTCCGCCCTCGCCACCGCCCAGTTCCTGGACGACCAGCGCCCCGGCGGCACGGCGTACGTCATCGGCGAGGCCGGTCTCACCACCGCGCTGCACGACATCGGGTACGTGCTGACCGACCACGCCCCGGACTACGTGGTGCTCGGCGAGACCCGTACGTACAGCTTCGAGGCGCTCACCAAGGCGATCCGGCTGATCAACGCGGGCGCCCGCTTCATCTGCACCAACCCGGACGAGACCGGGCCGTCCGCCGAGGGCCCGCTGCCCGCAACCGGGTCGGTCGCCGCGCTGATCACCAAGGCGACCGGCAAGGAGCCGTACTTCGCGGGCAAGCCCAACCCGCTGATGATGCGGACCGGGCTGAACGCCATCGGCGCCCACTCCGAGACCAGCGCCATGATCGGCGACCGGATGGACACCGACGTGCTGGCCGGACTGGAGGCGGGGATGCAGACGTTCCTGGTCCTCACCGGTCTGACCGGCCTCGCGGACGTCGACCGCTACCCGTTCCGGCCCTCCCACATCGTCGACTCCATCGCGGACCTGGTCGACCTCATCGATCTGCCCGACCAGGCGGACCGCAGCTGACCCGCGTCTCACCTGGCCTGCGTCTCACCTGGCCCGCGCCTCACCTGACCTGCGCGAACCGCATCCGCAGCCGCCTGCTTGTCGCTCGAATGGAGGACTGCGGATGCGGGCCCGGGACGCAGGGCCGAACCTTCCCGTAGGAGGTTCACGATGCGTTCCACGCCCATCACGTTCTGTGCCGCAGCGGCGGCCGCGCTCATAGCCCTGCCCGTGCCCGCCGCACAGGCATCCCCGGCCGCCCGGGCCGGCGACGACGACCGGAGATCCGGCACCGTCTCGGTCACCCCGTCCACGATCGCCCCGGGCGGGCAGGTGGAACTCTGGGTCGACGCCTGCGGCAGGGGCCGGGAGGCGAAGGGCAACTCCGACGCCTTCGCCTCCGTCGCCCGCTTCCGCCCCGCCGACGACAAGGGACTCTTCGCCGAGGCCACCATCCGCTCCGACGCCGAACCCCGCACCTACGACGTCTGGGTGACGTGCGAGAACGGCAGGGGCAAGGCCACCGGCACCCTCACCGTCATCCACCACACCCGGCCCTCGCCCGTCGCCCCGGTCAAGGCGGGCGGCGGAGGCACCGCCACCCTCGCCGAGCGGGGAACCGAGTCCGAGGGCCCCGGCCTCCGGCACGCGGTGACCGGCCTCGTCCTCGCCGCCGTCGCCTCCGTGGCCGTCGCGCTGCGCACCTCGCGCCGCCGCCGCGACGCGGCCACGGACTGACATGTCCGCCCCCGCCCGCCCGGCAGGCACCGGGCGACTGCTCACCGGAGTGGCCTGGGCCGTGCTGCTGCTCGGCCTCTGGCTCTACGGGCGTGACGTGGCCGGCGGGCTGTCGGCCCCGACCACCGGCGACGTCGCCGCGGTCGGCCGCCCGCTCGGAATCCCGCTGCCACCGGCCCACGAACCGGACCAGGGCGCCGCGCCGCGCCGCGTCGAGGTCGCCTCTGTCGGGATCGACGCGCCGGTCGTCCCGCGCGGCCTGGACAAGGACGGGGCCATCGACCCACCGCCGTACGACCTGCCGCAGACGGCCGGCTGGTACGGCAAGGGCATCCGGCCCGGCGCCGAAGGAGCGGCCCTGCTCGTCGGCCATGTCGACACCGAGACCAGACCCGCCGTCTTCTACGGGCTCAGCGCGGTGCGGCCGGGCGAGAAGGTCGAGGTGGTCCGGGAGGACGGCAGCGTCGCCGAGTTCACCGTGGACGACGTCCAGGTCGTCACCCGCGAACGTTTCGACGCCGAGAAGGCGTACGGGCCCCGCGTGGACGGCCGGGCGGAGCTGCGGTTGATCACCTGCGGCGGTAAGTACGACCAGAAGTCCCGCTCGTACACCGCGAACGTGGTCGTCTCGGCCTACCTCACGGGAGTGCGCGACACGTAACGGGCGAAGAACATCCGGCCCGGCCGGCCCGCCCCGCGGGGGACGCGCCGACCGGGCCGGCCTCGACCGCGTGCACCGGGCCGCGGGAGTTGCCCGGCGCGGTACGGGAGGTCCGTGCGGTACGGGGTCGATCTCTGCCGCCACTGTAGGGGAACGGGTACCCCCGGGCGCCGGTTTCGAACAGGGTGTCCGGAACCCGGTGCCCCCGGGTGACCGTGGAGAGCGTCGACACCCTCACCGGACGGGCCGGTCCGCTGTGCCAGGATGGCCGGGACCCGGCAGCACATCGGTGCGACCCGTGCGAACGGTACGGGCGGGTGCACCCAAGGGGGAGTGGATGTACGGCAGTTGCACCGGCCGGTCCCGGGCGCGCGGGCGCGCGGCGGCGGGCCTCAGGTCGGCCGGTACGGCGGCGGCGGTCTGCGCCGCCCTTCTCCTGTCCGGCTGCTCCGGCGACGGCGACGGCGGCACGGACGGCGGCACTCCGGTCGTCGGACAGCGGCCCAAGGCGGACGACCCGTACTGGGTGAACCCGGACGGCACGGCGGCCCGGCAGGTCGCCGCGTACGAGAAGGACGGCGACCGGGAGAAGGCCGACCTGGTCCGGAAGATCGCCGAGCAGCCCGTCGGCGAGTGGATCGGCCCGGACGACCCGGAGGGCGAGGCGCGGCGGGTCACCGAGGCGGCCGCCCAGGCCGACCGGTACGCGCTGCTGGTCCTCTACAACATCCCGCACCGCGACTGCGGCCAGTTCTCCAAGGGCGGCGCCGCCGACGCGGGCGCCTACCGGACCTGGGTGGACGGGGTGGCCAAGGGCATCGGGGACCGTCAGGCGACCGTGGTCCTGGAGCCGGACGCACTTCTCCACCTGGTCGACGGCTGCACGCCGCAGGAGCACCACGACGAGCGGTACGAGCTGCTCAAGGGTGCCGTCGAGCGGCTGAAGCGGCAGCCCGCCACCCAGGTCTACATCGACGCGGGCAACGCGGGCTGGCAGTCGCCGGACGCGCTGCACGAGCCGCTGTGGCGGGCGGGCGTCGAGAAGGCGGACGGCTTCTCGCTCAACGTCTCCAACTTCCGCACGACGGCGGTCAGTACGGAGTTCGGCAAGAAGCTGTCGGCGAAGGTCGGGAACAAGCCGTTCGTCATCGACACCAGCCGCAACGGCAACGGCCCGTACGAGGGCGGCGACCCGGCCGAGACCTGGTGCAACCCGCCAGGCCGCGCGCTGGGCGAGCCGCCGACGACGAGGACCGGCGACGAGAGCGTCGACGCCTACCTGTGGATCAAGCGGCCCGGCGAGTCCGACGGCGACTGCAAGGGCGGACCGAAGGCGGGCGAGTGGTGGCCGGAGTACGCACTCGGCCTGGCCCGCGCCACGGAGTAGACGGCGAGCGTACGTGCGGGCCTCCGCCCCCACGTACGTACGCCTACGGCACCTCCACCCACGTCCCCTCGGACGGCGTGCCCTTCTCGTCGGTGACGAACAGCATGTACCAGCCCGACGGCACCAGCGCCCGGTTCTCCGGCACGGTGACCGTGATGCCGTCCGCCGACTTCTCCAGCTCCAGTGCGACGGACCGCTGGTCGGTGTCGGTGACATGGGTGACCGCCGAGGGCCGCATCAGCTTCGCCGAGGTGATCTTCGAGGCGTGCCGCGTGGTGAACATGCCGGTCCCGCCGCGCCTGATGCTCCTGGGCCCGGCCGTCAGCTCCGGCCGGCCGTCCCGGTAGAGGTAGGGCGGGGTGTAGATCTCGATGCGCTGCTCGAAGGTGCCGGGACGGGTGTTGATCTTGTCCAGGTAGAGCGGGTCGGAGCCGAAGATCATGACCCGGCCGTCCGGCAGCAGCACGGACCCGGAGTGGTAGTTGCGGCCCACCGCCGGGTCGGCGACCCGCTGGTACGTGTCGCTCTTCGCGTCGTACAGCCGTGCCTCCAGCACATCGGAGGCGCCGCGGCCCCGGTAGTCGCCGGCGCCGCCCGCCACGAGGAGCGAGTCGTCCGGGAGCAGCGAGGCGCTCGGGTAGCGGGTGCCCTTGTCCAGCGAGGCGCCCTCGGTGAACTCCGGGTTCTTCTGCCGGAGGTCGACCAGCCGGGACTTCGGCGTGGACTTGTCCGACTCGCCGACCCCGCCGCCGCCGATCACCATGAACTTCTCGTCCTGGGCCGGAGGCAGCCGTACGGTCGCCGAGGTCTCCATCTGGTCGGCGTCGACGAGCCCGGGGATCTCCTGGAAGTCGTTCGTCTTCACGTCCCAGATGCCCGGTGTGCGGCCCTCGCTCTGGAGGCCGTAGCCGGAGTTGGAACCGGAGTAGAAGAGCTTGCCGTCGTCGAGGAGGAAGAGCGCCGGGTAGGTGGCGAACTTCCGGACGATGCCGCTGGGCGCCCACGACTTCTTCTCCGGGTCGTAGATCTCGGCCTTGCCCACGTCGATCTGGCCGATGTCGTCGAGCCCGGAGACGGCCATGACCTTGCCGTCCGCCAGCGTGGTGAGCGTGGGGTACCAGCGGGCCTTGTCCATCGGGTCGACCGGGATGTACTTCTCCGCCACGGGGTCGAACTCGTAGGCGTCGTTGATGCCCTGGAAGTCCTTCTTGTCCAGTGCCAGCTTCTGCGCGATCCCGTAGACGTTGCGGGTGTCCTCGGTGGAGAGGCCCGAGATGCGGTAGTTGTCCTCGGTGCCGGTCTCGTGCTTCCGGCCGGACTTCTCGGCCTCCACGTAGATACGGCCGACGCCCGCCTCGTTGCGCTGGTACTCCCCGGTCTTCCTGTCGAAGACCTTGGTGGCCTTCTCCACCAGCAGCGGGTCCTGCGAGATGAAGGTCTTGCCGCTCTCCTTGCCGGTGAACCGGGTGCCGGCCGGGAGGGTGATCGGCTTGCGCGGGTTCTCGTTGCGGACGATCATCAGCCCGCCCGCCTTGGTCACGTCGCCGCCGAGCTTCTCGTACCGCTTGGTGCCGCCGGCTATGAGGAGGTTGCCACCGGGCAGCTGGGTGTGGCCGGCGCAGAACAGGTCCTTCGGCGTGTGGATGTCCTTGAAGACGTTCGTCTTCGGGTCCCACAGGATCGAGCGGAAGCTCTTCGCGTCGAAGTTCTTCTCGTTGTTGCCGGAGCCCGCGACGAGCAGCACCTTGCCGGTCCGCAGCAGTGCGGCGTGCACGGCGTTGACCCGGAACTCGGCGGGGATGTCCAGGAAGTCCCAGTGGCCGTTGGCCTCTTTGTAGGACTGCGTGTTGATCGTGTAGTGGTGGTAGCGCTCGGTGGTGAAGCGGTAGAGCCACGGCCCGTTGGCCCCGGCGAGCGCGAGCACGGCGACCGTGCCGATCGCGAACCGGCGCGTGCGCAGACCGGAGCGGCGGGCCCGGGCGCCCGAGCGGCGGCCTGCCGTCCTGCCTCCTGATCGGCGGCCGCCCGGTCCGGCGGCACGGCGGGCACCGCGGCCCGATCGGCTGGTCATGACTGCTGTCCCCTCAGGATGATCTTCATGGTCTGGTCGTCGGAGCCGGATCCGGGCGGATCCGGTTCAGGTCCGGTCGGCGGCCGGGGTCCGGGCGGCCCGGCCCGGCGCCGGCCGCGGCGCTTCTTCTCCGAGCGGACCGTGTGGCGCCAGCCGACGATCGGCGCGACGGTGATCAGCAGCGCGAGCGAGGCCCAGGTCAGCATCGCCGGATGGCTGTTGCCGAAGAAGAACGAGGAGATCACCGAGGCGCCGAAGACGAAGACGAAGAACAGGTGGATGCGGAACGTGCCGAAGAGGGTGTCCGGGCTGGAGGAGTCGCCCTTGGGCGTCACCACGAACGAGCTCTTGCGGCGCAGCGCCGCGTCCATCAGCGAGCGCGCGTAGACCGGCGCGGAGAGCGCGGACATCAGCATGCCGGCCAGTCCGCCGGAGCCCTCGGGCTCGTGCGGCGAGACGTTGTGGCGGCGGTTCCAGACGTAGAGGCCGATCTGGAGCGCGGAGGCGTTCCCGTACAGCATCATCCAGACCGCCGGGTCGATCTGGACACCCGAGGCGCCCATGCCGAGGAACAGGGCGCAGCTGAGGGCCGCGAGGATCCAGTTCAGCGCCGACATCGGATAGAAGATGATCATCATCGTGTAGTTGAAGAGCTTGCCCGCCGGCATGGTGCCGAAGCCGCGCCAGTACTGCTTGAGGATCGTCTCGTACGTCCCGCGCGACCAGCGCAGCTGCTGGGTGAAGAAGTCCGTCCACGCGGTCGGGCCCTCGCCGACGGCCAGCACGTCCGGGGTGTAGACCGAGCGCCACTTGTTGCCGGTGTGCGGGTTGCGGTGGCGGTGGATCTCGAAGCCGGTGGCCATGTCCTCGGTGATCGAGTCGTACAGGCCGCCGATCTGCTTGAGCGCCGAGATGCGTACCGCGTTGCTCGTGCCGACGAACATGGGCGCGCCGTAGCGGTTGCCGGCGCGCTGGATCAGGGCGTGGAAGAGGAACTGCTGCGACTCGGCGGCCTTGGTGACGAAGGTGTCGTAGTTGCCGTAGACCTGCGGGCCGATGACGAAGCCGATGTCCGGGTCGCGGAAGTAACCGAGCATCCGCTCCAGGTAGTTGGGCAGCGGGACGTGGTCGGTGTCGACCGAGGCGAAGAAGTCGTAGTCGCCGCCGTGCGCGTCCAGCCAGGCGTTGTAGTTGCCGTGCTTGGTCTTCGCGCGGTGCGGGCCCTTCGCCTGGTTCCAGCGGGCCACGCCCTTGCGGGAGAAGTGGTGGACGCCGAGCCGGGCGCAGACCTCCTTGACGGCCGGGTCGTCGCCCTCGTCCAGCAGCCAGACGTGCATCGGACCGCGGTGGCGGATCCTCACGGCCGCCTCCAGGGTCCTGGTCACCATGGCCAGCGGCTCCTTGCCGGGCACGAAGGAGGTGAGGAAGGCGACGCGCGTGCCGCTCTCGGGCACCACCGGGACCGGGTCGCGGGCGACGAGGGTGGCGTGCGCGTTGGAGAGGACGTTCAGCGTACGGAACAGCTCGATCAGGCCGATCGAGACCAGCATGACGATGTCCAGGGCCAGCAGCAGATCGTCGTCGAGGTTCGGGTCGCGGTCCGTCCAGTGGCCGGGCTGCATCAGCCAGGCGAAGAGGCCGAGCGAGACGAGCGGAGCCGCACCGAGCAGGAGCGCCGCGCGTACGCGGTGCGGCTCCTGGGATATCAGCGAGCGGTAGCGCACCTTGTACGGCTTGTCCGCGGGCGGCTGCGTCAGCGGACCGGCCAGCCGGCTGTAGTGCTCGTAGTCGTAGCGCGGCAGCTCCTTGCGGGGCTGCCGGGCCTGCTGCCCGGTCCGGAGCTGCGTGGTCCGCGAAGCATCGTTCTCCTGCCGGTCGCCTGACGGCGTCGACGTCATGGGCCATCCCCCCGCACGCACGCTGGTGCGTGATTGGTCGGTCACTCGGTGCCCGGTGGTTCCCGACCCGCGGCGCACAAACGGAACATCACGCTCTGCTCATCCAACTGTATGGATGAGCCGTCCCCGTGGAGCTGAATGCTTCCGAAGAGATTGTCCGACTACGACGGCCTTCGCAAGGGCGGAACGGGCTATTTTTCGACGATGTGTACGATTTGTGCAGCCCTTGTGGCAGGGGCGTGACGAAGTGGCGACGAGCGCCCCGGAGCCGCCCTGCCGCCGTTCCGCAACTCTCCGCACCTCTGTCGTCGCCGTGTGTTGCCGTCGATCCGGTGTCGGTGGTCGCGAACCAGGGAATGATCAAGGCCCCCTCACGCTCGGTGAGGGGGCCTTGATGGTGCGTGCGCCGTCAGGGACTCGAACCCCGGACCCGCTGATTAAGAGTCAGCTGCTCTAACCAACTGAGCTAACGGCGCCTGCTGACCTGGAGAACTCTACCCGACTCCGGCAGGTGCTCCGGACCATTTACCTGCCGCCACGCCTTGTCAGATGGTCGTTTTTTCTCATTGGTCAGTCAAAATGCCTTATGTCGGGAGAGTTAAGACACTGACGCCCGTCGCGTTGCGCCCAAAGATCTTGACGAGTGACGAGTGACGAGTGACGAGTGACGAGTGACGAGTGCGGAGGGGAATCGCATGACTGTGCCGGTCTTCGAGGAGTACGAGCCCGCCATCGACTGCACCTGTGCGGGGTGCGCCCTGCGGCGGCGGACCGCCGCGCGGGCGGTCGCGCTGCGGTACGGCGGCCACCCCGCCGCGCACGGCGCGCGCCGCGCCCTGGTCCTGGCCACCGCCGCCGGGGTGGCCCTCTCCTGCGGGGCCGCCGGAGCCGCGGCCGCCGCCGGCCACCGCACCGGCGCCCCCCGGATCACCGAGGACCCCGACCCCGTACCGGACACCCCGCAGGGCGAGAAGGGCCCGCTGAAGGGGTCCGGTGCCTCCGGGCCGCCGTCGGACAGCGCGGTCCTGCGCAAGACCACCCGGGCCGAGATCATCAACCGGGCCAAGCAGTGGGTCGCCGCGAAGGTCCCGTACAGCATGGAGAAGTACTGGTCGGACGGGTACCGGCAGGACTGCTCCGGCTATGTCTCGATGGCCTGGAACCTCGGCACCAACGAATGGACCGGCAGCCTCGCGAACTACGGGACCCGGATCGCCCGCGCCGACCTCCAGCCCGGCGACATGCTCCTCTTCCACAACCCGGCCGACCCCTCCAAAGGCTCCCACGTCACGATCTTCGGCGGCTGGAGCGACCACACGCGCACCCACTACATTGCCTACGAGCAGGCGCGCCCGAAGACGCGGAAGCAGTCGACGCCCATGGCGTACTGGAACAACTCCGACCGGTACGTCGCCTACCGCTACAAGGGCGTCAGCGGCGGCTCACCCGGCTCGGGTTCCGACACCGCCTTCCCCGGAGCGGGCCAGTTCGGCCCCGGCGCCAACAACGCGAACGTCACCCGGCTCGGCGAGATGCTGGTGGCCCGTGGCGGAAAACGGTTCTACGAGGTCGGCCCCGGCCCGGTGTGGAGCGCGGCCGACCGGCGGGCCACGCAGGCGTTCCAGCAGGCCCAGGGGTGGAAGGGGGCGCAGGCGGACGGCCTCCCGGGCCCGGACACCTGGCGCCTGCTGACCACGGGAGCGGGCCGCGACATCCCGGCCGCGACCACGGGCGGCAGCCCGAACACCGCGGTGGTCTTCCCCGGGCGCGGCTATTTCCAGCCGGGTCGGTCCAACAGCCATGTCGAGCGGCTCGGCAGGCAGTTGGTGAAGAAGGGATACGGCAAGCACTACGTGTCGGGCCCCGACCCCCGCTGGACCGAGGCGGACCGCCGCAACGTCGAGGCGTTCCAGCGAGCCCAGGGCTGGCGCGGCGCCGAGGCCGACGGCCACCCGGGCCCGGAGACCTGGCGCCGCCTGTTCGCCTGAGGCGTGAAGACCTGACGGACCCGATGGACCCGACGGACCCGATGGAACCGACGGACTCGACGGATGACGGAAAGGAACCGGGAACCGGTGACCCCAGACCAGAACCCCCACCCGCTGACCGATCACGACCCCCGCCCCTCCGGCGGCGAGACCCCGATGCCCTTGGTGGACGGCGTGGCCCTGCACCAACCGTCACCGGTCACCCCACCGCCCCTGTTCCGCCGGAGGGAGGAGACGCCGGCGGGGGAGGGGGGCCCGGGGGTTCCGGGGGACCGTGACGACCTGGCCCCGGCGGCGGGCGAGACCGTTGCGCCGGCCCCGGAGGCGGCGACGGACGAGACGGGAGCCCCGGCCCCCAAGGCCGCGGCGGACGAGACCGGCGCACCGCCCCCGCTGAAGCTGGTCAGCCTGGACCACCCGGGCCGCGGTCTCCACCTGGACCAGTTCACCCCGCCCCCGCAGCACTTTCAGCCGGCCCGCCCGCACTCCCGGCCCGTCCGCCGTCCGAGGACGGACCTCTCGGCCGAGTGGACCCCGCTCCCGGCGTACGGCGAAGAGGCGGGCCCCCGCCCGGTCCCCGCCCCCGCCGCACACGCGGACCAGGCCGAGCCCGAGGACACGGCCCCCGCCGCACACGTGGACCAGGCCGAGCCCAAGGACACGGAGAACGCCGAGCCCAAGGGCACGGACAAGGCAAAGCCCAGGAACACGGACAACGCCGCGCTCAAGGGCCTCGACCTCGTCCTGGACCTGGCCGACGGCGCCCGCGCCACCTCCGCCACGGTCTCCGTCTCCGTACCCGCCCCCCAGCCCCCGCCCTCTCCCCGCCGCCACTCCGTCATCGCCACCGAGTCCACCGCCGCCATCCCCGTACACCTCCTCTTCCGGGACGACCCGGAGCAGCCCGAACCCACCGCCCTCCCCACCACCGTGGCCCGCCCCGCCACCGCCAGGACCACCCCCCGCCCCCGCTCCCCGCACCCCCGCGTCGAGCCCCCCACCCGTCCCGCCCCCCTCGCCGACCCGCGCCTCGTCGAGCGTCCCGGCCCCGCCCTCCCCGGCTACGCCGCCCTGCTCGCCGGAGCCGCCGGACTCCTCGGCGTTCTGGCCCTCCTCTGGTGGCGCGGCGCCCTCCCCGCCGCCGCGCAGAGCGCCGTCGGCCTCGCCCCCCGCCCGTACGAAGGCATCGGCGCCGGCGTCTGGGCCGGTCTCGCCGTCCTGGTCACCGTGATCGTCCTGGCCCTCGGCGGCCTCGGCCGCGGCCGCGTCGGATACGCCTGGGTGCTCACGCTCTTCGGCGACTACCGCGGCAGCGTCCGCCGCACCGGCCTGGTCTGGGTCTCGCCCCTGCTGCTGCGCCGCCGTGTCGACGTACGCCTGCGGCACTGGCGCAGCGAACCGCTCCCCGCCGTCGACGCCAACGGCACCGCGCTGCGGGTCGTGGTCCTGGTGGTCTGGCGGATCAAGGACACCGTGCGCGCGGCCCTCGGGATCGAGGACCACGAGGCGTATCTGAGCGCTCAGGTCGAGTCCGCCATGGCCCGGGTCCTCTCGCAGCTGCCCGCCGACGCCTTCCACGAGGACGCCCCCACCCTCCGTAACGCGGAGGCCGTCGGGGACGCGCTGACCCGGATGCTCAAGGCGGACTGCGAGCCGGTCGGCGTGGAGGTGTACTCGGCGCAGCCGACCGGGATCGAGTACGCGCCCGAGGTCGCGGCGGCTATGCAGCGGCGGCGGATCGCCGCCATCGACGCCAGGCACCGTGACAGCGTGCTGACTTCGGTGGTGGACGCGGTCGACGACACCGTCAACCGGCTCACCACGCGCGGCATCGTCGACCTCGACGACTACGAACGTAAAGCGCTGGTCAAGGACTTGACGGTTGCCTTCTACACCGGCCGCACCGGCGGAGGCGACCGCGCCTGACGGATGATCAGCGCCGCGTCAATGGTCAAAGGGGCCCGGAGACTTCACTCCGGGCCCCTTCGGCCGCTCCCGAATCCGATGCTCATTGGTCTGGACATGTTCATGCGGCGTCAATAATCTAAGACTTGGTCTAGACCGCAGTACCCACCCACCACGCACCAAGCGCGCAGCATGTCGAGCAATGCTCATGGAACCTCCCCCACGTTCTAGAGGAGCGACAGCAATGCGGAAAAAGGCAAGCGCGGCCGTGATCGGCCTGGCGATAGCGGGCGTCTCCGTACTCGCGACCACCAGTGCCAGCAGCCACGGCTACACGGACACCCCCATCAGCCGCCAGAAACTCTGTGCCAACGGCACGGTCACGGGCTGCGGCAACATCCAGTGGGAGCCGCAGAGCGTCGAGGGCCCCAAGGGCTTCCCGGCCTCGGGTCCCGCCGACGGCAAGATCTGCTCCGGCGGCAACGGGCAGTTCGCTCAGCTCGACGACCCGCGTGGCGGCAACTGGCCCGCCACCCAGGTCACCGGCGGACAGGGCTACAACTTCCGCTGGCAGTTCACCGCCCGCCACTCCACCAGCGACTTCCGCTACTACATCACCAAGAACGGCTGGGACTCCACCAAGCCGCTCACCCGGGCCGCGCTCGAATCGCAGCCCTTCATGACCGTGCCGTACGGGAACCAGCAGCCGCCGGCCACGCTGACCCACCAGGGCACGATCCCCACCCAGAAGAGCGGCAAGCACATCATCCTCGCCGTGTGGAACGTCGCGGACACGACCAACGCGTTCTACGCGTGCTCGGACGTGAGGTTCTGATCACCCGCGGGTAGCCCGTAGGGCGCCTGTGGATTTCCGCTGTGGCTCGACACGGCGGCCCTGAGCCGGGGCCGCCGTTGCGGTGGGCGGCTGCTGAACCGGGCCGGGAACAGCACTGTGGGCGGTCTCCGTGAAGGAGACCGCCCACAGGCATGTGTCGTGCGCCGTCAGGGACTCGAACCCCGGACCCGCTGATTAAGAGTCAGCTGCTCTAACCAACTGAGCTAACGGCGCCTGCTGACTCGAAAATAATACCTGGTCCTCAGGGGTGCTGATGACACCCCCGACCAGGGGCTCTACAGCGCCAGCGACAGCAGCACCGGAGCCGCGCGCCGGTTCAGCGTGTCCGCCGCCTCGCGGAGCCGGTGGGCGTCCTCGACCGGCAGCGACAGGGCCAGGCATCCGGCGGTGGCCCCGGCCGTCAGCGGCACCGCCGCGCAGACCGTGCCCACCGCGTACTCCTGGAGGTCCAGCACCGGGACCGTGGCGGGCTGCGCGTCCAGCTTGGCCAGGAGCACCTTCTCGCTGGTGATCGTCCGCGAGGTGAGCCGGGCGATCTTGTGCCGGGAGAGGTGGTCGCGCCGCGCCTCGTGGTCGAGCTGGCCCAGCAGGCACTTGCCGACCGCGCTGGCGTGCGCGGAGGAGCGGAAGTCGACCCATTCGTTGACCGCCGGCGTGAGCGGGCCGTCGGCGACCTGGGTGACGCTGATCTCGCCGTCCACGTACCGGCTGAGGTAGACGGCGGCGCCGACCGAGTCGCGCAGCTGGTCCAGCGCCTGCTGGAGCCGGCCCTCCAGGGCCTGGCGGCGGGCCGCGCCGGAGCCGAGGAGCAGCAGCGAGGCCCCTATGACGTACGCGCCGTCGCTGATCTGCTCGACGTAGCCCTCGCGGCGCAGCGTCAGGAGCAGCGGGGCGAGGTGGCCGGCCGGCAGGCCCGTCTCCCGGGAGATCTGCGCGTCGGTCACACCGTCGCCGTGCCGGGAGACCGCTTCGAGCACGCGCAGGGCGTACTGCACCGAGTGGAACGGTGCGGTCGGCTCGGGCTTCAACGCCACGGTGTCCCCCTACAAGGTTGTGACCGCAAGCTTCGGCCCCACGATAGCGGCCGGGCCGCGCTTTCGGGGTGGCAGTTGACCAGTCGGCGGGGGCACCCCGGCCCTGTCAGCAGGGGCGCACCCTTCTGGCATATGCCAGCGTCATGACCGGACAGGCAACTCCGAGGTCACAGCACCGCGTTGAGGAACTCGCGCGTACGTTCGTGCGACGGATCGGAGAAGATTTTCTCCGGCGTCCCGGACTCCACGACCCGGCCCGCGTCGAACATCAGGACCTTCTCCGAGACGTCCCGGGCGAAGTTCATCTCATGGGTCACGCAGACCATGGTGATGTCGGTGTTCCGCGCGATGTCGCCGAGCAGCTCCAGCACGCCGGCCACCAGCTCCGGGTCGAGCGCGGAGGTCACCTCGTCGAGCAGCAGGATCTCCGGCTCCATCGCCAGCGCCCGCGCGATCGCCACGCGCTGCTGCTGGCCGCCGGAGAGCTGGGAGGGGTGGGCGTCGACCTTGTCGGAGAGCCCCACCAGCTCCAGCAGCTCCCGGGCCCGGGCCTCGGCCTCCTCGCGCTCCTTGCCGAGGACGCTGACCGGCGCCTCGGTGATGTTCTGGAGCACCTTCATGTTCGGGAAGAGGTTGAACTGCTGGAAGACCATCCCGATCTTCTTCCGGGACTCCCGCAGCTGCTTCTCACCAGCCGGCTTCAGTCCGTCGTCCGGGGTGCGGACGTGGGAGAGCGGCGAGCCGTCGACCCAGATCACGCCGTCGCTGACCTTCTCCAGCGTCATCAGCAGCCGCAGGATCGTGGTCTTGCCGGAGCCGCTGGGCCCGATCAGGGTGACGTGCTCGCCGCGGTCCACGGTGAAGTCCAGCTGGTCCAGGACCACATGGTCGCCGTACCGCTTGACCACCTTGTCGAAGCGGACCAGCGGCTCGCCCGTGCTCCCGGCCGCCGGGACGGCGTCCTCGGGAGCCGGGGCCTCCGTCTTCTGCAGGGGCAGGGGTTCAGTGGCCAAGGCGCTTCTCCAGCTTTCTCATCAACAGCGACGTGGGGTAGCTCGCGACCAGGAAGATCAGGCCGGCGAGGGTGAAGACCTCGGTGTACGCGAAGTTGTCGGCGCCGTACTTCCGGGCCTCGAAGACCATCTCCTGCACCGTGATCACGGCGAGGAACGGGGTCTCCTTGAACATCGAGACCGCGTAGTTCCCGAGGGCGGGCAGCACGTTGCGCACCGCCTGGGGCAGGATCACGGCCTGCCAGGTGCGCCGGGGCGGCAGCGACAGCGCGCGGCACGCCTCCCACTGGCCCTTCGGTACGCCGTCGATCCCGGCCCGGTAGACCTCGGAGGTGTAGGCGGCGTAGTGGACGCCGAGCACCGCGATACCGATGTACAGCGGCTCGACCGTGTTGAACAGGGCGGCCGCACCCACCAGTTGGACCAGCAGCGGGGTGGAGCGGACGAACTCCGTGACGGCCCGCACCGGGACCGTCACGAACCTGCTCGGCGCGCGTCCCGCCACCGCGACGGCCAGGCCCAGCACGGCCGCCACCAGCGTGCCGAGCACGGTGGCGAGCAGCGTGACGCGGAACCCCTCCAGCAGCAGCGGCAGGGAATCCTGGACCGCGTTCCAGTCGAAACCGTTCACCGGGCACCTCCCGCGGCGGCCGTGGTCGCGCTGCGGCTCTTGAACAGGCTCGTCGCGCCGGTGTCCAGGCCGAGCCGCCGCTTGGCGCTCCGCTCCAGCAGGTTCATCAGCATCGTCAGGGCGTAGGCCAGCACGAAGTAGGCGGCCAGCAGGGTCAGATAGGCGGTGAGGGTCTCACCGGTGCGGTCGCGCAGCGTCTGGACCACCGTCATCAGATCGGCCGCCGAGATCAGCCACAGCAGCGGCGTCGCCTTCAGCAGCTGGATCAGCAGATTGGTGAAGCTCGGGATCATCTGCACCCAGGCCTGCGGCAGGATCACCTTCCACAGCCGCCTGGACGGCGACAGGTTGAGCGCGATGGCCGCCTCGTACTGCGCGCGCGGTACGGAGTTGATCGCGCCGCGCACCACTTCAGCGCCGTACGCACCGAAGTTGAGGCCGAACGCGACGACTCCGCAGACCACCGGGGTCAGTTCGTAGCCGGTCACGAGCGGCATCGCGTAGTAGAGCCAGAAGAGCTGGATGTAGAGGGAGGTACCACGGAAGAACTCCACGACCACCCGGGAGAACCCACGGGCCAGGAGCAGCCGGCTGCCCGCCATCAGTCCCAGCGCGAAGGCCAGCACCCCGGCCAGCAGCGCGCCCAGGACCGTGGCCTGGAGCGTCACCCACAGGCCCGACCGGACCTGCGGGAACTCCTCGGCGAGGAGCGAGAAGAAGTCACTCATGCGTGTGCGTCCGCCCCGTCAGCCCTTGCACAGATCCGCGGTCTTCAGGTCGACGGGCGGGATCTCCGACTCCCCGAACCCGTACGGCTCCAGCAGCTGCACATAGCGCGAGCGGTCCGACACGATCTTCTTCAGCTCGCGGTTGAAGGAGTCCCGCAGGTCCTCGTTGCCCTTGCGGAACACCGCGCCACCGGGCGAGAACTGCGCGTTGCCGTCGATCTGCGGCACGAACGGCTCGGTCACCTCGGTCTCCGGGTTGGTCTTCGCCAGCCAGCGCAGCGAGATGCCGGTGAGCAGGAACGCGTCGATCCGGCCGCCCTTCACCGCGTCGGCCCCGTCCTGCGGCTTCTGCAACGTCTTGATCTTGCCCTCGGGTATGCCCGCGCCCTTGGCGTAACCGCCTTCCACCGCACCGGACATGACGCCGATGGTGATCCCGGCCTCCTTGGCGGACTCCAGGTCGGTGACCTTCTTCGGGTTGCCCTTCCGCACCATCAGCGCGGTCGGCGAGATGAACTCCGGCTCGGAGAAGATCGCGTTGCCGCAGCGCTCCGGCGTGATGGCCATACCCGCGCTCACCACGTCGTACTTACCCGCCTGGAGCCCCGGAATCAGCCCGTCCCACTCGGAGAGCGTCGGCTTCAGCTCCTCGACGCCGAGCGCCTTGAAGATCTCCCGGTGCAGTGTGGGCGCCTCGCCCTTCAGCTCCTTGCCCTCCATGTACCCGTACGGCGCCTCGTTGGCGTACGCCACCCGTACGAAGCCCTGCTCGCGGAGCTTGTCGAGCGCTCCGGCGCCGGTGGCGGCGCCCGCGTCGGTCTTGCTGCAGGCGGTCAGGAGCCCGGGAACGACCAGCAGGCCTCCCACGGCCGCCGATCGGTTGAGGAAGCCCCGGCGGGAAAGGTGAGGAAAGTCAGCCATGGTTCGCGATCTCCTGGAGGTCGGACAGTCCGGACAGGGTGAGCGCCTGCCCGATCCCGTACGTCTATGCAGGAAGCCGGTCCATGTAATCGAACGGTGGCCGGAGGGTGACCTTCCCGTGGCCTGGTGCGGGCGGAGGGTGACGAGGTCACTCCGGTGAGGAGCCTTCTTCCTCTGCGGAGTTGTCGGTGGACGGCACGTAACCCCGCTCCTTGTCCACCACGTTGGGCAACGGGCCACCATCCGCCCATAGTCCGTACATCGCCACGAACTGCTCACTCAGCCGGTCCCGCCAGCCGGCCGTGTCCCCGCTCAGATGCGGCGAGACCAGCAGCCCCGGAACGTCCCACAACGGGCTGTCCTCGCCCAGCGGTTCATCGTCGAACACGTCCAGCGCCGCCCCGGCCAGCCAGCGCCGCTCCAACGCGGACACCAGGTCCGCCTGCACCACGCTCGCGCCGCGCCCCACGTTGATGAACCGGGCCGAGGGCTGGAGCAGCCCGAAGAAGCGGATGTCGAACATGCCGTACGTCGACGGCGTCAGCGGCACCGCCGAGACCACCCAGTCCGCCCGCGCCGCCAGCGGGTCCAGGTCCTCGACGCCGTGGATCGTGCGCCGGGCGGTCCGGCCCACCAGCGCCACCTGGACGCCCAGGCCGTGCAGCAGCCGGGTGATCTCGCGCCCGATCGGGCCCGCGCCGACGACCACCGCCCGCGTACCGGCCACCTGCTGCCCCTCCCGGTGGTGCCAGCGCCGCTCCCGCTGGAGGGCGAGGGTGGTGGGCAGGTCCTTGGCGAAGGCCAGCACGAGCCCGGCCACGTACTCCGCGATCGGTCGTTCGAAGACGCCCCGCGCATTGGTCAGCACGGTGTCGGAGGCCACCAGCTCCGGGCAGAGCAGCCGGTCCACCCCGGCGCTCGCCGTGTGCACCCAGCGCGGCCGCGTCCCCGGACCCGGCCAGGCCCCCCGTACCGCGTCGGAGGTGAAGTCCCACACCAGCAGCACATCGGCGTCCGGCAGCCGGGCCGCGAGCCCCGCCGCGTCCGTGCGCACCACACGGGCCCGGCCGGTCAGCCGGCCGAGGCGCGGGGAGGGATCGGCGTCGAGGACGAGAACGACGGGTTCCGGCATCGGTGGCTCATCACTCCGCAACGTCGCAGGCCGGCTCGGTCCGCGACTGCGCAGGCCGGCGTAGGTACAGGCAGGACCATGATCTCCGTACCGACCACGCTCGCAGCCGCCCCCGCGCCCGTCAACACGGCCCGTGGCGCGTCCCGCCGACCCGCCGTCGGCGGGCCACCGGGGGAATAATTGACAGGGCCAGGGGCACCAGTGGCTTTCGGCGTCCGACGCGAAGGAAGGGTGAACATGACCACGACCGTAGGACTTCTCTACCCGGGCCACGCCGCCGAGGACGACTTCCCGCGGATCGAGATCACGCTCGACACGGACATCAGGCTGCCGCTGTTCTCCACCGAGGTGGCCGAGGACTCCTACCGGCGCGGCTCGCTGCTGGAGTCCGGTGCGCCGGACCGGCTCGCCGAGGGCACCGAGGAGCTGCGGCTCGCGGGCGCGGAGGCGCTCGTCTGGGCGAGCCCCGGTGGCAGCTTCGTGTACGGCTGGGCCGGCGCCCACAACCAGATCGCCACCCTCGCCCGGAGCGCGGGCCTGCCCGCCTCCAGTACCGGCTTCGGCTTCGTCCACGCCGTACGGGAGCTGGGCGCGTCCCGGGTCGCGGTCGGCGCCGCCTGGCCGGAGGACATCACCGTGCTCGTCGCGGAGTTCCTGGTGGCGGGCGGCGTGGAGGTGGTGGCCTCGCACAGCGCGGGTCTCGCCACGGACGCCGAGGTCGCGGGGCTGGGGCCGGAGCAGGTCAGGGAGCTGGCCCTCGCCGCGGACCATCCGGACGCCGAGGTGCTGCTGCTCCCGGACGCGGCGCTGCACACGGCCGTGTCCATCCCGGAGCTGGAGGAGGCGGTCGGCAAGCCGGTCCTCACGGCGAGCCAGGTGAGTGTCTGGGAGGGCCTGCGGCTGACCGACCGCCGCGTCTGGGCCCCGACGCTCGGCACCCTCTTCGCCGCCCGCCGTCCGGCACCGGGCGCGGTGGAGCCGAAGGGCATCGAGGTACGGGAGTAGCCCGGCCCGCCCCTGACGGTCCTCCCGGAACAGCGCCCGGAAGAGTTCCCGGAACAGCGCCCGGAATAAGCGGAGACTCCCTCCTGTTGGATCTCCCCGATATGCGTACGCCTCCGATGGCGCGTACGGACGACGAGCACCACCGGGAGAGGGCCGACACGTGGACGAGATCCGAGGCGGGAACACGGGCGACGGGACGAGCGGCGACGGAATCCGCGGTACGGCGGCGGGCACCGCCCCCGTACCGCTCTCCGTGCTCGACCTGGTGACCGTGGGCCAGGGCCGCACCGCGACCCAGGCCCTGCGCACCGGCGTCGAGATCGCCAAGCTCGCCGAGAGCCGTGGCTTCCACCGCTACTGGGTCGCCGAGCACCACTCCATGCCGGGGGTCGCCTCGTCCTCGCCGGCCGTGATCCTCGCCCACATCGCCGCCCACACCGACCGCATCCGGCTCGGCTCCGGCGGCGTCATGCTGCCCAACCACGCCCCGCTGGTGATCGCCGAGCAGTTCGGCACGCTGGAGGCGATGGCCCCCGGCCGCGTCGACCTCGGCCTCGGCCGGGCCCCCGGCACCGACGGCGCGACGGCCGCCGCCCTGCGCCGCAGCGACCGGCTCAACGAGGGCGCCGACGACTTCCCGCAGCAGCTCAGCGAGCTGATCCGGTTCCTGGACGACGACTTCCCGGACGGACATCCCTACGCCCGCATCCACGCCGTACCCGGTCCGGTCCAGGCGACCGCCGACGGCGGGGTGCAGTCCGCGCACCGGCCGCCGGTCTGGCTGCTCGGCTCCTCCGGCTTCAGCGCCCGGCTGGCCGGCACGCTCGGCCTGCCGTTCGCCTTCGCGCACCACTTCTCGGCGCAGAACACGATCCCGGCGCTCGACCTGTACCGCAGCTCCTTCCGGCCCTCCGCCGTGCTGGACGCCCCGTACGCCCTGATCGGCGTCTCCGCGCTGGCCGCCGACGACGAGCGCGAGGCCCGCCGCCAGGTGCTGACCGGCGCGCTCTCCATGGTCCGGCTGCGCACCGGCCGTCCCGGGCTGATCCCGAGTCCGGAGGAGGCGGCCGCGTACGACTTCTCGCCGATGGAGCGGGAGTTCGTCGACGGCTGGCTCGCCAACGTCGTCCACGGCACCCCCGACGAGGTCCGCACCGGCCTGGACGACCTGGCCAAGCGCACCGGCGCCGACGAGCTGATGATCACCGCCAACGCGCACGGCGGCGAGGCCCGGCTGCGCAGCTACGAGCTGATCGCGGACGCGTACGGGCTGCCGCGCGGCGCCTGAGCCGTCAGCCGCACAAGACGCCCCCTGCCTACGGTGTCTCGGCGCTCGGGCGGGCCGTGATCAGCGCCGCGATCAGCTCCGGCGCCACGGCCCGCGAGTACAGCCACCCCTGCCCGGTGTCACAGCCGATCCGGCGCAGCCGCTCCGCCTGCCCGGCCGTCTCCACGCACTCCGCGGTGACGGTCAGGCCCAGGCGGTGCGCCAGCTGCACCATCGCCTCCACGATCGTCTCGTCGGCCGGGCTCGGATGCGCACCGTCCTCGTACCGGAAGCCCTTCACGAACGCCCCGTCCAGCTTCAGTACGGAGACGGGCAGCCGGCTGAGGTAGGCGAGGTTCGAATACCCCGTCCCGAAGTCGTCGATGGCGATCCGTACGCCCATGTCGCTCAGCGCCTGGAGCGCGCGCAGCGGACGGCCGCCGGAGCCCATCACCGCCGACTCGGTCAGCTCCAGCTGGAGCAGGCCGGGCGCGAGGCCCGTCTCGTTGAGGATCTGCGCCACGTCCGCCACCAGGTCGGAGTCCCAGACCTGGCGTACGGCGACATTGACGCTGATGAAGAGCGCGGGCTCGTCCGGGTGGTCCAGCTGCCAGCGGCGCGCCTGGCGGCACGCGGTGCGCAGGATCCACCGGCCGAGCTGGACGATCGAGCCGTCCTCCTCGGCGATCCCGACGAACCGATTCGGCGAGAGCACCCCGAACTGCGGGTGGTTCCAGCGCACCAGCGCCTCCACGCCGCGCACCACTCCGTCCGCCATGCCGACGAGCGGCTGGTACTCCAGCGTGAACTCGCCGCGCTCCACGGCGGGCCGGAGGGTGGAGGAGAGGGCCTGGCGGGTCATGCGGTGGGCGTTGCGCTCGGGGTCGAAGAGGGTCCAGCGGGCCCGGCCGTCGGCCTTCGCCCAGTACAGCGTGGTGTCGGCGGCCTGCATCAGACCGGTCGGCGAGGTGCCCGCCACCGGCCGCTCCACCACGCCGATCGAGGCGGAGACGGAGAGCCGGTGTCCGGCAAGGTCGAACGGGTGCTGGAGGGCGGCCAGCACCGAGCGGGCCAGCTCGGTGAGTGCCTCCGTACCGCCGGAGTCCTCCACCAGGATCGCGAACTCGTCGCCGCCCATCCGCGCCACCAGCCGGCTGCCGCCCGGGCTGCGGCTCGCGTCGCTCTCGGCGCAGTCGTTGAGCCGTCCGGCGACGGCGGCCAGCAGCCGGTCGCCGATCCGGTGGCCGAGTGTGTCGTTGATGGCCTTGAAGCCGTCCAGGTCCAGATAGCAGAGGCCGATCCGGCCGTGGCGCGGGAGCATCGAGTCGTCCTGGTACGGCGGCGTCTCCAGGGCCACCGAGAGCCGCTCGAAGAACAGCGTCCGGTTGGGCAGCCGGGTCACCGGGTCGTGCATCTGGAGGTGGCGCAGCCGGTCCTGGAGTTCGCGCCGGTCGCTGATGTCGGCCACCGTCAGCAGGACCCGCGCGGGCTCCTCCGCCGACGTTCCCGTCATCGGTACGACGGTGACCTCGGCCCACAGCGTGCGGCCGTCGGGATGTTTGAGGCGGCGGGTGCAGCGGAAGCGGGAGCGGCGGCCCTGGAGCACCTCGCGGTAGGCGTGCCAGGTGCGGTCGTCGGAGGCCAGGTCCACCAGCTCGCACGCCTGCCGGTCGGCCAGCGACCCCGCCGTCGTACCGAGGAGACCGCCGAGGGCGTCGTTGGCCCGGACGATCCGTCCGCCCCGGCCGTCCACGACGGCCATCGGGAGCGTGGCGGCGTTGAAGGCGGCCCGGTGGTCGCGCAGCTCGGCGGCGGCGGTGTCCGCCGGGTCCCGGAGCGGCTCGGCGGGCGGTGCCGTACGCGCCGGCGCCCGACGTGCCGTATGACGCTCCGTGACCGGTGGGGCCACGGCATCCGGGGATGTGCCTGCCGGGGCCCTGGGCCCTTCGGAGGTTCCGCTCACCGCTCGCTCCCGCTGTGAAGGTTGTCGTGAACAGGTGGGGTCGGACAGGGCACCGGGTGGTGAACCCGTGAAGGGGCCCGATCCACGCGGGAAAGCGTGGTGAAGCATAGAGGGTGGCGCGTCGGGCGTTCCAGCTCGCATCCGGCCACTGGTTGTGCGAACGGCCGGTCTGCGCCGTTCCGCTTTGCCCGCTCCTGATGGTTTCTGAGCGGTTCTGTTGCATCCGGGTGCCGATCCGACCGATGGTCACGTTCCGTGAAGGTCGGGGGTCGGGTGGCGTCGAGCGGTCGAACCTGCGACCCGTGGGGCTCCTGTGACCCGTGTGGGGCAGCACAACAGGACGCATACGCCCGAACCGGCACAGGGTGGACGACACGTACCGCGTTCCCCATCCGGAGGTCGATGTGCAGCGTGAGCCCGAGCCCGGGGGAGCGGAGCGGTTGAAGCTGCGCAGTCTCGCGGCCGCTCTGACCTCCCTTCTGGCGCTCGCCGCCACCTCGCTCGTCGCCGGACCTGCCGCGGCCGCCGTACGGGACGCCGCCCCGTGCGAGCTCCGCAGGACGCAGGCGCACCACTCGCTGGGCCTGGACAGCTGGAACGGCGCCTACCCGCAGCCCGACCGCCACCTCGACGCGGTCATGATCTTCCTGTCGTTCCCGGACGCCGAACCCGCCCTCGCCCCCGAGGTGCTCACGGCCGACCACTTCCCGGCCACCACCCGCTTCTTCGAGCGCGCCAGCTACGGCAGATTCACCTTGCGCCCGCACCCGCAGCGGAGCTGGACCCCGATGCCCCGCGCCTCCACCTGGTACGGCATAGAGCGCGACTGGGACGCCAGGAAGCGCACCGCCTACCTGCGCGACGCGATCGCCGCCGCCGACAAGGACGTCGACTTCTCGGCGTACGACATCGTCTACCTGGTCGCCGACCCGGACGCGCCGGGTGTGGACTCCGACGCCACGAAGGTCGTCAACTTCGACCGGCCGCTGCGCGCCGACGGCACCGACATCCGCCGGGTCGTCACCGTGTTCGAGCAGCACCCGCCGGACCGCAACGTCCTCGCCCACGAGACCGGGCACGTCTTCGACCTGGCCGACCTCTACCACCGCCCCACCGACGGCAAGGGCGACTGGGACACCTACGTCGGCGACTGGGACGTCATGGGCAGCCAGTTCGGCCTGGCGCCCGACCTGTTCGGCTGGCACAAGTGGAAGCTCGGCTGGCTGGGCGGGCCGCAGGTCGTCTGCGTACGCGGCTCCGCCGATCTCACCCTGGAACCGATCGCCGCCGCGCCCGTGCCCGGCGGGTCGATCGGGACGCGGCTCGCCGTCGTCCGGACCGGCGAGGACAGCGTCCTGGCCATCGAGGCCCGCGGCGCCACCGGAAACGACCGCTCCACCTGCACCGAAGGCATCCTGATCTACCGGGTCCGCGGCTCCACGGCCTCCGGCGGCGGCCCGGTCGAGGTGATCGACACGCATCCGGAGACCGGCTCCTGCTGGGACCGCTCGGTCTACCCGCCGCTCGCCGACGCCCCGCTCCTGGAGGGCGAGACCTACACCGTGCCGGGCGAGCGCACCCGCGTGGAGGTCGCCGGCCGCACGCCGTCCGGCTCCTGGACGGTACGGATCACGGCCGGAGTCTGAGCCGCGTACGCCACGGAGACACGAAGAAGCCCCCCGCTTCCGCGAGGGGCTTCTTCCGTCGGTGCGCCGTCAGGGACTCGAACCCCGGACCCGCTGATTAAGAGTCAGCTGCTCTAACCAACTGAGCTAACGGCGCCTGCTGACGTCGTAGACATTAGCACCCTGATCGGCCCGAGGAAAAATCGTATGCCCGGACCTCTGGGCCACCGCCGAACGGCTCACCCGGACACAGGCCCAGAGCAGCACATCCGGTCCGGGCAGCCACGGGGCGCGGGTGTCCGGAGCCACCAGCCAGCGCGGCCCGGAACCACCGGACGGGCAGGTCAGCGGCGGTACGGTGACGGCGTCGCCGGTGCCGTGACAGAGCAGCGGCGGCACCTCGCCACGCTGCGCACCGCTGCCCGAACCCCACTCCTCCCAGGCCAGCAGCGACGGCAGCCGCTGGGCCGTCCCGGGGGCGGCGAAGAGCAGCATCCGGCCCCGGTGCACCGCCACCGGACCGGTGCCGGGGCCCTCGGCCCAGAGCCGCTCCACCATCCGCCGCCCGAACACCGCCGGTACGTTCACGACGTCGAACTGCGAGCCGCACGGCAGCACACCGGGCGCGGCCGGGCGCTCCTCCCACTGCGCGAGCGTGGAGCGGGGGTAGGCGGAGGCGCCCGCCAGCCAGGCGGCGCCGGCGGCGGTCACCTGCGCGGCGTGCGCTCCGGTCTGGTCCCGCAGCAGGGCGAAGATGTCGACGGCGTGGGGCGCGGCGGGGCCGGCCTGGAGGGTCGTTTCGTCTTTCAGCCAAGCGCTCATGGAGAAAAGGTCTACCGGGAGTGACGGAGCTGATTCCGAGAGTTGCGGGAAACCGGGACAGGGTGGGAGGGGAAGGAGTATCTTGCCCACCCGGAATATGCCACGGGACCTGACCTCCGGCCTGGGAGCGCCCTCCGCCCGGGCCGTACGCCGGAGGCTCATCCACCCGGGCCGTACACCTGGGGCTCAGGCGGTGGAGGACGAGTCCAGCAGCGACCGTCCGAACTCGATCATCTTCTTCGCGTAGTCCTCGGTCCACTCCGCGCGCTCCGCGACATCCGCCGCCGTCAGCCGGTCGAACCGGCGCGGATCGGCGAGCTGCGCCGCCGCCATCGCCTGGAACTCCACCGAGCGGTCCGTCGCCGCGCGGAAGGCCTGCGTCAACTCGGTCGCCCGGGCCAGCAGCTCACGCGGGTCGTCCATCGACTCCAGGTCGAAGAAGTGCTCCGGATCGGCCACCGCCTCCGACGGCTCGAAGAGCAGCGGCGCGGGGCGCAGCCGCTGCCGTTCGTTCCGCTCGGACTGTGTCATGTGCTGTTCCTCCCTCTGGCGGCCCCGGACGGCCACCCTCCATTGTCCAACCCGGCGCAAGAGGGCCGGAGGGCTTGCGGGGCCCGGACCCTGTCGTCCTGGGGTTCCGCTACGGCCTCCACCGCACCCGGTGCTCGGCGAGGTGGGCCAGGACCGCGTGGTTGGCCTCCCAGCCGTCCGGGAACTTCACCGTGACGCCGAGCTGCACCGGCTCGGTCGACGGGTGTTCGTCCAGCAGGTCCGCCACCCCTTCCCGGCACACCACGACGCAGGCGTGCCGGTGGCGCGAGGCCAGCACGCAGAGGCGGCCCGTCTCCAGGTGGAAGGCGGTGGCGTCGGGGCGGCCGGAGAGCGGGTGCAGGACCACCGTGACGTCGAACTCGCGCCCCTGGAGGCGGTTGGCCGTGTCCACCGCCACCCCGGTGACGCCGAGGTCCGCGAGGGCCGCCCGCACCGCCGCCGCCTGGTCGCGGTGGGCCGTGCCGACCGCCACCCGGTCCGCCGTCACCGGAACGGGCTGCTCCGCCCGCTCGCTGGTGGCCACACCGCCCCGGTCCAGCAGCCGCCGGACCACCAGCGCCACCGCCCGTACCGCCTCCGGGTCCGTACGCGGGGTGTGCCGGGCCGGCAGCTCCAGCAGCCCCCACCCGGCCTCCGCCGCCTCGTCCAGCACCCGGTCAGGACCCGACCCGTCCGAGGCCACCCCGAACGAGAGCTTCCGGTCCCCGTGGTCCGTACCGCTGCGGAACGGCGTGTACGGGTAGAACGCGTCCGACACCAGCGGCGCCGCCGACGCCGGGAGCCGCCAGGAGACCGGCAGCCGGTGCTGCGGCAGCTCCGGATTGTGCGCGAGCAGTGTGGAGACCGCGCTCGCCGACGGGTCGTAGCTCAGCCCGGCCCACTGGTCCGCGCCCACGATCGAGAACGGGTCCAGCTGCCCCGGGTCCCCGACGAACAGCGCCCGCTCGAACAGCCCCGCCACGGCCAGCAGCGCGTCGGACCGCATCTGGTACGCCTCGTCGACGATCGCGTGCCCCCACGGCTCCACGTTCTTCACGTGCGCCCACTTGGCGGCCGTCGAGATCACGATGTCCAGCCCGGCCAGATCGGCCGCTTTCGCCGACTTCGTGACGTTGTCCAGCCCGTCGAGCACCTTGTCGTACGGGTCGGAGTCGCTGCTGTGCAGCCGGCCCACCGGCAGCTCCGGGTCCTTCTCCGCGAGCCGCACCACCAGGTCGTCGACCTGCGCGTTCGTCTGCGCGATCACCATCAGCGGGTGCCCGGCGGCGGCCAGCTCCAGGGCCGCCCGGACCACCAGGGTCGACTTCCCGGCGCCGGGCGGTGAGTCCACGACGATGCCCCTGCTGCTGCCGCGCAGGGTGTCGTCGAGGATCGCGCCGGTCGCCCGCGCCGCCTCCGCACCGGGGTCGAAGCCGGTCCTCACAGCGGTGCCTTTGAGGTGGCCGGGGGCGAGGCGGGGGTCGGGGTCACAGCAGGTCCTCCGGGGTCACGGGGTCGGGGTGCTCGGCGCGCAGGGCCGCGTCCGCGCCGGGCGGGCCGCCGTGGGTCCACGGGGTCTCCTCCGGGTCCGGGAGCTTCGGCCCGCCGCGCTGGTCATGCTCGAACAGGGTCCAGGCGATCCGCTCGCCGGACTCCGGCAGCGAACCGGGCGCGGGCTCCTTGCCCCGGCCCATCCGGTCCATGATCCGCAGCACGATCAGGATCTCGCCGTCCCGGTCCGCGTCCTCCTCGGACCGTACGAACTCCGCCGTCTGCGGCTTGCCGTCCAGCGAGCGGTACACCTTCGTCCGCTCACCGAGATGCGGCCGCTCGTCCGTGCGGAGGGTGACCAGCGGGCGCGGCGAGGGCCGCTTGGACTCGGTGTACGCCATCTCGACGCCGGTCACCTCCGCCAGGAACGCCTCGCCCGCCAGCCGCCGCCCCGCCAGCACCAGCGGATCGTCCAGCGCCTCCTGGGCCTCCAGCTGTGCCTGCGCGGTCTCGCGGGAGGCCAGCTTCTGCGCGGCCGTCACCGCGTCGTCGCGGCGCGGCTGCGGCGGTTCGCCGGAGCTGACCCGGTCCCGGTGGGCGGTGAAGGACCAGCGGTCGCGGGTCCAGCGGTCCTCGGCCCGGGATCCTTCCGGCAGCTCGCGCAGCAGGTCCAGGCCCTGCCACACCTTGTCCCAGGTCGGCAGCGTGACGTTGGCGAGGAGGGAGCGGATCTCGCGCTCGGCCTTGCTCAGCTCGCCGAGCCGCCCGTCCGCCGCGAGCCCGTCCTCGGCCGCCGCGAACGCCTGACGGGCCCGGTCGTACCGCTCGATCGCCGGGGCGAGGAGCCGGTTGTCGAAGTCCGGGTCGGTGGCGGGCCCGGCGGGCGGGCAGAGCAGCTGCCCGTGCTGGTCGCGGCCCAGCTCGGCGGCGAGGGCGGCCTCCGCGCCGGACGCGCCGCCCGGCGGGTCGATCCAGGCGAGCAGCGCGCCCAGGTGCTGGTCCTCCAGGCTGCTCTGGCCGGTCGCCCAGTGCCGGTTCAGCAGGTCCGTGGCGGCCAGCAGCAGCGAGGATCCGGGGACCCGGGCCCGCTCGCCGTAGTGCGTGAGCCAGCGGCCGAGCAGCGGGACGCGGGCCGGGGCCGGATACGGTGTCTCCGGGTCGTCCTCCGCGGTCCGGCGGAACCGCATCGAGCGGCCGAGGAGGCGGACGAACTCGATGCCCGCCCGGCTCGGCACGATCAGCTGCGGCGCATCCGTGCACAGCTCGACCTCGACCTTGGTCTTCTTGCCGGTCGCCGGATCGGTCTCGTTGCGCTCGGCGGGCTCGACCACGTCCGCGTACGCCTCGATGTGCGGAAGCACCGCCTCCGCCAGCTCGGCCAGGAACGCGAACCGCAGGTCCCGGTCGCGCGGCTGCGCGACGGCCAGGAGGCGCGGCTGGTCGCGGTCCGTGCCGACCAGGGCGCCGAGCGGAGCTCCGGCCTCCCCGGCGGTGGTCAGCGGCACGATCACCAGCGGGCGGTCGGTGAGGTGGCGGTGGCGGACGGTGGCCAGCGGCTGCGCGCGACCCGAGTCGACCGCCTCCAGCCGGGCGAGCGTGGTGATCAGCGACATGCGGCGCCCGCCTCTTCCGCAGCCTGTCCGCGCACGGCCGCCGCGTCGTCCGGGGCGTGGGCGCGCAGGGCCGCCGCGCTCTCCAGCGCCTCGGCCCGCAGCGCCGCGGCCCGGCGCAGCGCTGCCACGGTCGGGTCGGCCGGGTCGCCCTCCTTGCCCGCGGCGGCGGCCAGCACCCCGGCCACCGTGGTCAGCCCGCCCAGCTCGCCGCGCACGCTCCGGCCGAGCGTCTCCACCGCACCCTCGGCCCGGGACCGCGCCCGGCAGTGGAAGGCCAGCTCGCAGGCGGCCAGGCACTCGGGGGCGTAGGCGGCGGTGACGGAGGAGACGGCGGACTCCAGCTCCCGCGGCGAGCACGCCGGGTCGAAGGTCGTCCCCTCGGGAAGGGCATCGGCGATGTCCTCGATACGCGTCAGCCGGGTCAGCTGGCGGCGGGTGACGGCGCGCTGCTTGCGTACGTCGACGACGGAGGCGGTCGGCAGGTTGGAGAAGTCCTTCGGGCAGACCAGCAGCACCTGGTGGCCGACCTCGGCCCCCTCGGTCATCGCGGCGACCCGCTCCAGCGCCAGCACGTACACCGCGGCCTGGCGGGCGGCGGCGCCGACCTTCGCGGCGTCGGCGGAGGAGTCGATCATCGGGAACGACTTGATCTCGACCACGGTCCAGCGGCCGTCGGGATGCACCACCACCGCGTCCGGCTCCAGATAGGCCGGGGAGCCCGCCACCTCCAGGGCCAGCATCGGGTGGTCCAGCAGCGCCCAGCCGCCCGCCGCCGTCGCCTCCCGCAGCGCGAGCGCGGTGCGCGCGGCGCGGCCCTCGGGACCCGCGGCGCTCAGATCGGGCGTGGCGGCGTCCGGGCCGGGAGCGGGGGAGGGGCCGCCGAGCCGCTCGTACAGCAGGCGCAGCAGCTCGGCGCCGCCGTCCGCCTTGACCTTCGCCTCGAACGCGTTGCCCCGCATGAAGGCGAACTGCGACTGCCCGAAGGGTGCGGGAGAGCCGAGCGCCTCGGCCAGCACGCCCTTGTCGACCCCGGCGCCGTCGAGCAGGGCGCGGCGCTTGCAGCCCGGGTTGGCGGCGAGAGCGGCGAGCGCGCGGGCGTCGAGCGGGTGCGGTGCGACGGAGGGGCCGCGCAGCTCAGCGAGCCGCTGCCGGAGCGTCGTCGTTGGCCGAGACGCCGGTCGCTGCGCCCGGACCTGCGCCGGTCGCTCTGCCTGCACCCGCGCCGTCGGCTGCCGCGTCGGGGGAATCTGCGGAGGAGGTCCGCTGGCCGGGGATTCGCTCACCCGCGGAAGTCTTGCATCCGGCACTGACAATCGGGGACCTCACGGGCTCGGAGGCCGTGCGGACGGTGGCGAAGGCGGTCCGCAGCCGGCCCTTCACCCGGTCGGCCAGCCGGATGACCGGCCTGGTCAGCAGGGCTCCGAGCCCCATCACGGCGGCGCCGGCCACCGCGTCCAGGAAATAGTGGTTGGCGGTGCCCATGACGACGATCGTGGTGATCAGCGGGTACGCGACGCCGGCGGCCCGGAGCAGCGGGTGCTTGGCGTGGCGCCACAGCAGGACGCCGCACCACAGGGACCAGCCGACGTGCAGGCTCGGCATGGCCGCGTACTGGTTGGTCATCCCGCTCAGCCCGCGCGGGGCGCTCGCGCCGGCGCCCCACCACCCGTACGCGCTGTACTGCGCCATCGTGTCCACGAAGCCGTGACCGGCGTCCAGCAGCCGGGGCGGGCAGGTCGGCACCAGGGTGAAGCCGATCAGGCCGAGCAGGGTCGAGTTCATCAGCCAGACCCGGGCCGCCCGGTACGCGGCCGACCTGCGGCGGAACATCCAGATGAGGATCGCCGGAGTGACCAGGTAGTGCAGGGACGCGTACGCGAAGTCGGCGGGTATGCCGATGGACGGGGTGCTGGTGAAGAGACGGTTCAGCGGGTGCTCGGCGTTGAGATACAGCGCCTGTTCGAAGCGGAGGATCGCCAGGCCGTTGTCGACGGCCGTCGACACGTCTCCGCGCACCAGGAGGCGGCCCAGAGAGTACAGGCCGTACACCACCGCGATGAGTGGGAGCTCCGTCCACCAGCGGGGCCGGTGACCGGTCGCGGGCAGGGCGGTGGCGTGCGGCATCCGGTGGCTCCCCCATGTTCATGCGGCCGACGGCGGACGTTCAACCGTAAGGCGGCGGTCGGCCGCCCGCTCCCCCGGGGCCCCCTTAGGGCGCCCTCCACGCAGCCTGCCCCGTCATGGCTCCGGTACCGCGGCGGAGGGCTGCGCAGAGAGGGACGTCGCCACAGCCCCGGAGGTTGCCTTCCGACCCGGTACGGGATGATGGACGGCCCAGCACCACCGTTCCAGGGAGAGCCTCCATGGCACCGCGCATCCTGCTCGCTCGGCACGGCCAGACCCAGTGGTCGGTCCAGGGCAACCACACCGGCAGGACGGACATCCCGCTCCTGGACACCGGCCGTGAGGGCGCGAAGCTGCTCGGCGAACGGCTGCACCGGGCGCCGTGGGCCGGCCTGCCCGGCGTCGAGGTCCGCACCAGCCCGCTGGTCCGGGCCTCCGAGACCTGCGAGCTGGCCGGGTTCGGGGAGCGGGCGGAGGCATGGGACGCGCTGATGGAGTGGGACTACGGGGCGTACGAGGGGCTGACCCCGGCGCAGATCAAGGCGGACCGCCCGGACTGGCTGATCTGGCGCGACGGGGTCCCGGACGGCGAGAGCCTCGCGGAGGTCACCGCCCGGGCGGACGAGGTGGTGGCCTGGGCGCGCTCGGCCGACCGTGACGTGCTGGTCTTCGCCCACGGCCACATCCTGCGCGTGCTCGGGGCGCGCTGGCTGGGCGAGGACATCGCCTTCGGCGCCCGCCTGCGCCTGGAGCCGACGTCACTGTCGGTGCTGGGGTGGGCGTACGGTGCGCCGGCGATGGAACGCTGGAACGACACGGGGCACCTGGAGGGCTTCTGAGCCCGTCCGGCGCCCACTTCAGCTCCTGTACGCGGCGGAGGTCGTGCGCCATGCCAGCCCGTCCGGCGTTTGAGGACGGAACCGCCGAGCACGTGCCGGGTGCAGGCATGGCTCTCCCGCGCCACGGGATCCGAAAGGGTGCCCACTCACCCAGGCAAGGGTTCCGTCCTCAAGCGCCGGACGGGCTGAAGATCCCCCCGGACGGGCTGAAGATGCCCCGGTACGGGCAGAAGGTGCCCCCTCAGGCCGGCAACGACTCCCGGTGGCGGGTAAGGAACGACGACGCCGCCGACCCTCCACCCGCCCGGGCCTCCAGCACCCGCGCCGCCCCCGCCACCATCCCCCGGATCCGCGAGGACTGGACCCGGTCCAGCAGGTCCAGCACCTGGTGGCCCGTGGCCGCCGCCTCCTCCACCCGCCCCGCCCGCGCCAGATCCCCCGCCAGCTGTGCCCGGTACAGCGCCAGGTTCCGGGTGAAGTGCGCGTCCTGGAGCGCCGCCGCCCGCCGCCCGTGCCGCGCCGCCCGCGACCAGTCGCCCAGCGCCGACCAGCACTGCGCCTCCAGCAGCTCCAGCTCCGCCTCCCGGAAGAAGCTCATCCACTCCGGGTCACCACCCGCCGGCCCCCGCTCGAACGCCGCCCGCGCCCGCCCGATCGCCCGGTCGCACCCCGTACGGTCCCCGAGCCCCGCCCGGCCACCCGCCTCCCGCAGCGCGAGCAGCGCCAGCAGCCGGGGCGAGCCGAGCGTGCGGGCCGCCCGCTGTCCGGCCTCGGCCGCCCGTACCGCCTCACGCGGCCGCCCCGCGTCCCGGGCCAGGAACGACGTGTTGCAGAAGGCGTGCGCCTCAAGACCCGCGTCGCCCGCCAGCCGCGCCGTCGCCAGCGCCTCCGCGTAGTGCGAGCGGGCGTCGTCGAACCGCCCGGAGTCATGGGCCAGCCACCCCACCGAGATGGCCAGCTCACCCGCGCCCGCGTGCAGCCGGTCCGCCGTCGCCCGGCGCGCCGTGGTCCCGGCGTCCAGCAGCTCGTACGCCGCCTTCAACGGCCGTGCCGCCTGCCGGTAGAGCCCGTCGCCGCCGTGCCGGTCGTCCAGTACGCGGATCCGCCGTACCGCCTGCTCGACGGCGTCCACCTCGCTCTCGCCTACCCGGCGCTGCGCGGGCAGGGAGATCCTGGCGGCGGAGGCGGGCGTTCCGCCGAGCCCCAGGGAGGCGGCGGCCACCGTGGCCGTACCGCCCATCATGAACACGCGACGCAGCACGTCGCTCTCCTCGTCGGTGTGGTGGGACGCGTCAGGCGCGGGGGGCACGGCGGGCTCCGAGACGACCCGCGCACCCCGCCCCCGTACGCTCTCGCGGGCCGAGAACCCCAGGTCGGCCAGGGAGGTGCCGGGGAACATGTGCAGGAAGACCCGTTCGTACGCGTAGTTGGGACAGCGGATCTCGCCGGACTCCACGCGGCCGATGTACCGGGCGTCGCACGCGACCTGCTCACCGATCTCGCGCGCCGCTCTGCGGACGGCGGCCGCGAACTCTCCCGCGGAGCGCTGTCCGCGCAGCTGGCGGAAGACGAGGTTGGGAACTGCCCCTGTCGACACCATGGCCGGCCCCTCTCTGGTGCAAGCGGTGCACGTGGTGCAAGCGGTGCGAGTCGTGTGAGCCGGGCCCTGCTCTCCGCGTCCCGGCGGAGCAAGAACGTACCTGCTGTGACCGGGAACACACGCGGCGATTCCTCGCATATGCGTTCATATCGCCCGCGATCCGCCATGAACTGCCACCCTTTGCGGCGGTCCGCTCCCGTAGCCCTTGACGCTCCGCCACCGTTGGTCCATGTGGAGACGGAGTGTGGCTCCGTTCGGCGATGAGAGGAGGGGTTCCCTTGCTGCACATCGGCATGGAGACCGGCTCACGGACGACCGCGACGAACCCGACGACGACCACGACCCCCACCAAGGACCTGGCACCGGCGCCCGCGCCGGCCGAGCAGTCCTGCGACCTCGTCACCGTCCCCGCCCGCCAGGGGCTGGAGGCCGTCGACATCCTCCGCCGCGGCCGGGACCAGGAGGCCGTCGGCCCGGTCCTGCACAACGGCGCCTGCGACACCCTCGGCTTCCTCGTCCCTCCGGGCACGGCCGACGCCTGGGACGTACCGGGCAGCGCCTGTACGCGGACCGACGGCCGAGGCCTGCGCCTCCCGGCGGGCCCGCCCCCCGCCGCCGGTTCCGGCTGGCTGCTCCCGCCCGCCGAGGACGCCCCGGTCACCGACCCCGCCGCCCTCCGCGCCGCTCTCGACCTGGCGGCCCGCCTGCTGGAGGCGGCCGACGGCTGCAACTGAGCCGGCATCCGCCACCGCAGCCCATAATGGCCGGACGGGCGGAGACCTCCGCCGCTGCCGGTATCCCGGGCCCCCACCAGCAAGGACCAGCGCACGTGGCACGTCGAGGAGCGGCCGGCGGCAAGAAGGAGCGTCGAGGCGCGGGCCGGAGCGAGCGCGAACCCTTCTCCGGCCCCGTCGACGGCGGTCGCGCCGAGCTCATACCCGACCGGGAGCGCCCCGACGGCTGGTCGCTGCTGCTCGACGGCGCCCCGCAGTCCCACGTGGACCTCGGCGACCCGGCGCACCTCTCCTTCGCCTACCAGCGCCGGCTCGGCCACATCATCGACCTGGCCGCGCCCCCGCTCCAGCCCCTGCACGTCCTGCACCTCGGCGGCGGCGCCTTCACCCTCGCCCGGTACACCGCCGCCACCCGACCGCGCTCCACCCAGCAGGTCGTGGAGGTCGACGCGGCGCTCGTCCAGCTCGTCCGCGACCGGCTCCCGCTGGACCCGCAGGCCCGCGTCCGGGTCCGGGCGATGGACGCCCGCGCGGGGCTCGCCAAGCTGCCGGACGGCTGGGCGGACCTGGTCATCGCGGACGTCTTCAGCGGCGCCCGCACTCCGGCGCACCTGACCTCCGCCGAATTCCTCACCGACGTAACCCGGGTGCTGAAGCCCTCGGGCCAGTACGCGGCCAACCTCGCCGACGGTCCGCCGCTCGCGTACCTGCGCGGCCAGGTGGCCACCGCAGCCGCCGTCTTCCCGGAACTGGCGCTCGCCGCCGACCCCGTGGTCTGGCGCGGCCGCCGCTTCGGCAACGGGGTCCTGCTCGCCTCCGCGCTGCCGCTGCCCGTCGCCGAGTTCACCCGCCGGGTGGCGAGCGACCCGCACCCGGGCCGGGTCGAACACGGGCGGGCGCTCACGGACTTCACCGGCGGCGCGACGGTCGTCACGGACGCGGCGGCCAAACCGTCACCGGCACCGCCGCCGTCGGTCTTCGAGAATCCCTGAGCGAACGGCTTACGGCTCGACGACCTGCACCGTCGGCGGCGTCCCGTTCCAGGTGCAGAACACGGAGTACGTCTTCCCGTCCACACCGCCGCCGTCGCTGAAGTCGACCCGGATCCAGGCGTCGTTCGTCCACACCTGCATCGACCAGCCCGGCTCCGGCGTCGCCGAGACCAGCTTCGCCGAGGTCTTCCCGAGCTCGAACACCACCCGGCCGCCGTCGGTCCGGTACCCCTTCACCTCACCGGAGTTCGCGGCCGGCGTGGAGGGCGCGGGCTGCTTCGGCGGGGTGCTCGACGGCGTACGGGAGGGGCGTGCGGTGGATGGTGAAGGGCTCGGACTGCTGCTGCGCGCCGGGGGTGAGGGTGAGAGGGAGGGAGGCGGCGGGGTGCGGTACGTGGACGAGACGAGCGGCTCCTCGGTGGACTGCCCGATCCGCTGCGGGGCGCCGCCCACGGAGATCGGCACGGCCCGCGGCGGGTCGTACGCCGTCCCCGTCATGACCGTGTGCACACCCCACCACGACAGCGTGACCGCCGCGCCGGTGGCGAGCGACCACGCGAGCGCGTGTACGAGTCCTCGTTGCATCGGGCACATCCTGCACCACGCGTACCTGGGCTGTCTCGTCCTGGCCATGCGCCTGTGCCGGCCTTTGCGGAGGATTCCGGCGAGGTGGGACGGGGCGGGGACCGGGCCCGGCCGGATGGCGTACGGTGCCGCCCATGGCAAGTGTGCTCGTGGTCGAGGACGACCAGTTCGTACGTTCCGCCCTCATCCGGCACCTCAGTGAGGCCTCCCACACGGTACGGAGCGTGGGCACCGCGCTCGAAGCGCTGCGCGAGGTCGCGCACTTCCGCTTCGACGTGGTCATCCTCGACCTCGGGCTGCCCGACCTGGACGGCGCTGAGGCGCTCAAGATGCTCCGGTCCATCACCGACGTCCCGGTCATCATCGCGACCGCCCGGGACGACGAGAGCGAGATCGTCCGGCTCCTCAACGACGGCGCCGACGACTACCTGACCAAACCTTTCTCCGTGGAGCACCTCTCCGCCCGGATGGCCGCCGTGCTGCGCCGCTCGCGCGCGGCCGGGGACCAGCCGCCGCCGCCCCGGGTCATCCGCGTCGGCGGCCTCGCCATCGACCCGCTGCGCCGCCGCGCCGAACTGGACGGGGCCGAACTCGATCTGACCCGGCGCGAGTTCGACCTGTTGACCTTCCTCGCCGGACGCCCCGGCGTGGTCGTCGCCCGCAAGGAGCTGCTGGCCGAGGTCTGGCAGCAGTCGTACGGCGACGACCAGACCATCGACGTCCACCTCTCCTGGCTCCGCCGCAAGCTCGGTGAGACCGCCGCCCGGCCGCGCTATCTGCACACTCTGCGCGGCGTCGGCGTGAAGCTCCAGCCGCCCGCCGAAGCCCCGGCCGTGGAGCCGCCCGCATGAGGTGGGCGCTGGTCAAGGTGTGTCTCGCCGTCACCGCGATGGTGGTCATCGCCTTCGCCGTGCCGCTCGGGCTCGTGATCCGGGAGATGGCCAGCGACCGGGCCTTCTCCGACGCCGAGCGGCAGGCGGCGATGATCGCTCCGGCGCTCTCCATCACCACCGACCGCGAGGAGCTGACCCGGGCCGTCCTCTCCACCGAACCGGGCGACCGGGGCCGGCTCGCCGTCCACGTCCCGGCGCCGGACAAGGCGGCGGACGGAACCGTGGGCGAGGCGCTGGACATCGGCACCCGGCGGGCGAGCCCCAAGGACGTCGAGACGGTACGGAAGGCCGGCCGCGCCTCGATCACCGAGGCCTCCGGCGGCTTCGCCCTCCTCCAGCCCACCGCGCTCTCCACCGGTGACATCGCGGTGGTGGAGGTCTTCGTCCCGGAGGGCGAGGTCTCCAACGGGGTCGCCACCGCCTGGCTGATCCTGGCGGGCGTCGGTGTGGCGCTGATCGTCGGCTCGGTGGCGGTCGCGGACCGGCTCGGCGTACGGATGGTCCAGCCCGCCCAGCGTCTCGCGGGCGCGGCCCAGGACCTGGGGGAGGGGCGGCTGGCCACCCGGGTACCGGAGGAGGGTCCCACCGAACTCCGTTCCGCAGCCGTGGCGTTCAACTCCATGGCCGACCAGGTCGTCCAGCTCCTGGCCAACGAGCGCGAGCTGGCCGCCGACCTCTCGCACCGCCTGCGCACCCCGCTCACCGTCCTCCGGCTGAACGCGGCGTCGCTCGGCGAGGGCCCGGCGGCCGACCAGACCCGGGCGGCGGTCGAGCAGCTGGAGCACGAGGTGGACACGATCATCCGGACCGCCCGCGAACAGCGCCCGCAGACCCAGGGCGTGCAGACGGGCGCCGGATGCGACGCCTCCGAGGTGATCCGGGAGCGGATGGGCTTCTGGTCGGCGCTGGCGGAGGACGAGGGCCGGAAGGTGCGGCTCGCGGGAGTGGACCGTGCGGTACGCATCCCCGTCGCCCGCCCCGAACTGGCCGCCGCCCTGGACGCGTTGCTCGGCAACGTCTTCCGCCACACGCCCGAGGGCACCGCCTTCGCGGTCGACGTCCACCACAGCGGCGACGCGGTCATCGTCCTCGTCTCCGACGCGGGCCCCGGCATCGCCGACCCGGAGGCGGCCCTGGCCCGAGGAACCACCAAGCCGGGCGCGGTCGGCTCCACCGGCCTCGGCCTGGACATCGTGCGCCGGGTCGCCGAGTCCACCGGCGGCGACCTGCGCATCGGCCGCTCCGTGCTCGGCGGCACGGAGGTCCGGATCTGGATCGGCCTGCACGGCAGCAGCCCGGAACGTGGCCGCCGCGGCCACGGTCGCCGGGTCACCCGCCGTTTCGGCCGCCAACGCCGCAAGGAGTCCCGCACGACGGCTGGTCCCGCCACCTCAGCGCCCTCTTAGCCGCACCTTAAGCGCGCCCTAAGAACATCAACTCCGGTCCGGAACGCCCGTTTTACCCGTTCCGCTGCCGCTAGCGTGCTCCTCGCAACCCCGAAAGAGATCCACAGCGCACAGAGCACGTACACAGAGGCAGGCAGGGCACGTTGATGGGTTCCCGTACACACCGCCGCACGGCGAGCGCGCGCACCAAGACGGTCGGTGCGATCGTCGCCGCGGCCGTCATCGGCGGGACGGTCTTCGCCCTGACCGGTACGGCGCAGGCGGCGGCGGTCGGGGCCGCGTACACCCGGACCAGTGACTGGACCAGTGGCTACACCGGCCAGTACGTCGTCACCAACGAGACCGACGAGGTTCTCACCGACTGGACGCTCCAGTTCGAGCTTCCGGCCGGCACGAAGATCGGCTCGCTCTGGAACGGCGAGCACACCGTGCAGGGCAACCGCGTCACCGTGAAGCCCGCGAGCTGGGACAGGGAGCTCGCCCCGGGTAAGTCCGTGACCGTCGGCTTCGTCACCTCGGCCACCTCCGCCACCGGCACGGCGGGCGACCCGGCCTCCTGCCTCATCAACGACGCCACCTGCTCCGCCGGCGGCCCGGCCCCCACCTCCAGCGGCCGCCCGACGGACACCCCCACGACCGGACCCACGGACACCCCCACGACCACACCCACCGCGTCCGCGTCCCCCAGCGCGAGCGCATCGACCCCCACGCCGGCCCCCACCGCCACCGGTCGCCCCGGTGGCGGCGGGGAAACCGGCTCCCGGTTCGCCCCCTACATCGACACCTCGCTCCACCCGGCCTACGACCTCCTCGACACCGCCACCAGGACCGGGGTCGACGAGTTCCACCTCGCCTTCATCACCTCCGGCGGCGACTGCGCCCCGCTCTGGGGCGGCGTCACCGGGCTCGGTGACGATCAAGTGGCCAAGCAGATCGGCGCGCTCCGGGACAAGGGCGGTGACGTCCGGGTCTCCTTCGGTGGCGCGGCCGGTGCCGAACTCGCCCTGAACTGCGCCTCGTCCGCCGATCTCGCCGCCGCGTACGGCAAGGTCGTCGACGCCTACGACCTCACCAAGGTCGACTTCGACATCGAAGGCGCCGCGCTCCCCGACGCGGCCGCCAACACCCGCCGCGCCCAGGCCATCGCGCAGCTCCAGAAGAAGTACCCGGACCTGGACGTCGCCTTCACCCTCCCCGTCATGCCCGAAGGGCTGACCCGGCCCGGCGTCGACCTGCTCGCCGACGCGAAGAAGAACGGCGTCCGGGTCGACGCGGTCAACATCATGGCCATGGACTACGGGCCCGCCTACAGCGACGACATGGGCGAGTACGCCATCCAGGCGGCGACCGCGACCCAGGCCCAGATCAAGGGCGTGCTCGGGCTCTCCGAGGCCGCCGCCTGGCAGGCCGTCGCCGTCACCCCGATGATCGGCGTGAACGACGTCGTCACCGAGATCTTCACGGTCGAGGATGCCGCCCAGGTCGTGAAGTTCGCCCAGGAGAAGGGCATCGGCCGCCTGGCCATGTGGTCCGGCACCCGGGACAAGGCGTGCCCGGGTGGGCCGAAGCCGGCCGCCGACGCCACGTGCAGCTCGATCGACCAGGAGCCGCTGGCCTTCACGAAGGCGTTCGCCGCCTTCGGGTAGCCCCCGAACCACCCCGTACCCCCCACACGCGCGCCCCGGCCTGGTCACCCCACCACCGGCCGGGGCGTGCCCCTTCACCCGGCCTGGGCCCGCCACTCCTCCGCGTACGCGTCGAAGATCGCCCGCAGATGGTGGCCGATCTTCAGGTAGTCCAGATCGTCCAGGTTGGCCAGCGACACCCGTACCGACCACTCCGGCCCGTCGAAGCCGCCGCCGTTCAGCAGGACCACCGATGTCTGCTCGGCCAGCCGGAACAGCGGGTCCACCGGCTCGTAGTTGGCCTCCAGGAAGTCGGCGAACGGCTTCCCGTGGACGCGCTCCGCCTCGGCCAGCAGGTCCAGCTCGATGTAGTACGCCGCCCGCTTCGGGTCCTCCGAGACCTTCATGTGCACGCCCTCCAGCAGGAGTTCGAGCCGCTGCTGCACGATGGCCCGGATACGGTGCTTGTACGCTTGGCCCTCGTCCAGCATGTCGAAGAGCGAGAACAGCGCCATCATCACCTGCTGCGGCAGCGAGAGCCCCGCCGTGTGGTTCAGCGCCACCTGTCGGGAGTCGGCCACCATCCGGTCGATGAACCTCATCTTCTCCGGCTCCAACGACAGCGTCCCGTAACGCCGGTTGAGCCGCTCCTTCTGCTCCGCGTCCTGCTCCTTCAGCATCGCGTCGATCACGTTGTCGTCGTGCAGCGCGATCACCCCGAGCCGCCAGCCGGTCGCTCCGTAGTGCTTGGAGTAGGAGTAGACGAGCAGCGTGTTGCGCGGCAGGTCGGCGGCGAGCGAGCGGAAGCCCTCGACGAACGTCCCGTACACGTCGTCGGTCACGATGACCAGGTTCGGGTTCTGCTCGGCGACGATGGAGGCGATCTGCTCGCTGACCCGTGAAGAGAGCGCCAGCGAGGGCGGGTTGCTCGGATTGACGCAGCAGACCATCTTCACCGACGGGTCCGCGAGCTTGGCGACCTCCTCCTCCGGGTAGCGCCACTGCCGCACCCCGGTCTCGGTGAACAGGTTCGCCTCCACATGGACCACGTCGAAGCCGTACGTGTCCAGCTCCGGGATCTCCAGGTACGGGGTGAACACCGGGACCATCAGGGCGATCCGGTCGCCCTTCTTCAGGATCCCGTTCTTCATCAGCGAGTCGAAGATGTAGCACATCGCCGCCGTGCCGCCCTCGGTGGCGAACAGGCTCAGCGTCTGCCCCTCCGGCGGCCGGTGGTCGAACATCTCGTCCGCGAGGTAACCGCGCACGATCTCCTCGGTGTGGCGCAGGATCCGGTCCGGCACCGGGTAGTTGTCGCCGATCGAGGAGTCCGCCAGCTCGTGGACGAACGCGTCCCGGTCGAAGCCGAACCGCTTGACCGCCAGGTCCACGCTCGCCTTCAGCAACTCGATGCCGGGCAGCTCCGGATGCGTACGGACGAAGCGCTCGAACCGCTCCGCGCACCCGGCCTCCTCCGGCATCCCGCCGAGGTTGTCCGCCGTCCAGACCCGGCGGGACTCGGAGATCGCGAAGTAGCCGAGCGCGTGGTACGCCTCGCGAGGGCCGGTCGCGGTCCAGTTGGGGTTGCCCCGGCCCGCGTTGAGCATCGCCCGGGTGGTCTTCCCCTTCTGGCCCGGCTTGTCGCTCTGCGCCTCCGACGCGATCTGGATGAACTTGTCCTTCAGCTCGAAGGGCGAGAGCTGGGCGAAGGACCGGATCTCTTCCCGGCTGAGCTTGGTCTTGGGCATGGTGGTGTCCGCTCCCGTGCAGGGTCAGTGGTTGAGGATGACGATCACGGCGCCCCACACCGTCAGCAGGACGTTGCCGACGGCGTACGGAATCGTGTAACCGAGGGTGGGGATCTGCGACTTCGAGGTCTCGTTGACGGCGCCGATCGCCGCCGTGGTGGTCTGGCCGCCCGCCAGGACGCCCATCAGCACCGGGAACCGGATCTTCTGTACGTAGTGGCCGACCAGGAACCCCACGATCAGCGGGACCACGGTGGCGACCGCGCCGAAGACCAGCAGCCCCCAGCCGGCCGTGGAGAGGCCGCTGGTGAAGCTCGGACCGGCGTTGATGCCGACCACGGCGACGAAGAGGCAGAGGCCGAGGGTGTCCATGAACCACTGGGCGCCCGGCGGCACGTTCCCGTACGTCGGGTACTTCCCGCGGATCCACCCGAAGACCAGGCCCATGATCAGCCCGCCGCCGGAGGTGGAGAGCGAGATCGGCACCCCGCCCGCCGTCAGCGCCGGGATGCCGATGCAGCCGCCGAGGAAGATGCCGAGCCCCACCCAGACCATGTCGGTGGCGAAGCTGGTCGGCACCGGTTTGCCGAGCGCCTTCGCCGCCGGACCGACCAGCCGCTCCGGTCCGGTGAGGATCAACGTGTCGCCGCGCTCCAGCGGGGTGGAGAGCCGGTAGGGGAACTCCGCGCCCGCCCGGTACAGCTTGTCGATGTAGACGCCGACCATGAACGGCTCCCGCCGCACCTCCGCGACCGTCCGCCCGAGGTGCGCCTTCCGCGAGGCGACGACGTGCAGCGTCTCGGTGCGGTAGCCCAGCAGTTCGACGTCGTCGGCCTCGGCGCCGATGTGCGTGAGGGGGTCGAAGTCGACCAGGTCGCCCCTGATCGCGCTGACCGCAACGGTGTCGCCGAGGCGGAGCGTACGGGACTGGTCGTGCTCCAGGACCGCGCCGTCGCGGCGGATGCCGGTGAGGTAGACCCGGCGGCCCAGCCCCTTCTGCTGTTCCTCGAAGTCCGCCACCGAGCGGCCCACCAGGTCCGGGCGGTCCACGCGGTAGGCGCGCAGCACCACCTCGTAATAGCCCGCGCCCTCGTCCGGACTCTCGTCCGGCGCGTCCAGCTCGGCGGCGAGGGCGGCGCTCTCCTTCGCCAGGTCCCTGCGGTACAGCTTGGGCAGGACGTTGGCCAGGAGCATCGCGCAGAGGATGGTGCCGAGCGGGTACGTCACCGCGTAGCCGACGGCCACCAGGTTCGCCTGGGTCTTCGCCTCGTCGGCCGACAGCCCCGGCAGCGTACCGATGGCGTCCTGCGCGACCCCGATCGCGGCCGACTGGGTGAGAGCGCCGCTCATCAGGCCGGCGCCGAGCCCGGGGCCGTAGCCGAGCAGGCTCGCGAAGAGCCAGGAGACCAGCAGCCCGGTCACACAGACCACGACCGCGTTGACCACCTGCGGCACGCCGTCCTTCTTCAGCCCCCGGAAGAACTGCGGGCCGACCCGGTAGCCGAGCGCGAACAGGAACATGATGAAGAACAGGTTCTTCACCGTGTCGTCGATCTCCACCTTGAACTGCGCGCCGAGCACCAGCCCGGCCACCAGGCACCCCGTCACCGCGCCCAGCGCGATCGCCCGGTAGCGGACCTTGCCCAGCAGGAAGCCGAGCGCGATGACGAGGAAGACGAGCAGTTCGGGGTGGGGCTGGAAGATGTTCCGGTTGAGGAAGTCGATCATGTCAGGCCCCCAGGACGCCGACGAGGATCGGGCCGGTCAGCGGGAGCAGGAAGTTGGAGAGCGTGTACGTGATCGTGTAGCCGAGGAGCGGTACGGAGCTCTGGGCCACCTGGGTGATGGAGGTGATCGCCGGGGTCGAGCACTGCTGTCCGGCGATGGCGCCGATCAGCAGCGGCTTCTCGATCTTCAGCAGCTTCCGCCCGACGATCAGGGAGATCGTCGCGGGCACCAGCACCATGGCGATCCCGGCGAACGGCAGCAGCGCCCCGTACTCCTTGAGCAGCGGCCAGGCCTGCGGTCCCGCCGCCAGTCCCGTACAGGCGATGAAGACGGCCAGGCCCATGTCCTTGAGCGTGGTCGCGGCCTGCGGCGGGAAGGCGCCGAAGGTCTGTTTGCGGGAGCGGAACCAGCCGAAGAGCAGGCCGGAGATCAGGCAGCCGCCGCCGGTGCCGAGCGACATCGGGACGTCGCCGAGCTTGACCACGATCTGGCCGAGCAGCGAGCCGGCGACGATGCCGAAGCCGATGTAGACGAAGTCGGTGGAGTCGTTCTTCACGACCGCGCCGATCTTGGCGACCAGCCGGTTCAGCCCGCCCCGCGCGCCGACCAGGGTGAGGACGTCGCCGCGCTGGAGGACGGTCTCGCCGCTGGCCGGGAGGTGCTGGTCGTTGCGGAGGACGTCGGTGATGTAGACGCCGTCCGTGCGGAACTCCGGGTGGTTCTTCTCCAGCCGGTCGATGGTCGAACCGGCGGTGGCCTTCTCGGTGACGGCGACCTGGCTGGTGGCCAGCGGCGCGTCGAGCCCCGGGACGGCCGGGGTCTCCGGGCCGATCTCCCGGCCCGCCTCGATGATCGCCGAGCGCCGGCCGACGACCTGGATCAGGTCGCTGAGCGTCAGTTCCAGCTCCGGGGAGGGCGTCAGCAGCTTGCTGCCGCGCTTGACGCCCTCGACCGTGATGTGGCCGCCGAGCGCGTTCTCCAGGTCGCCGACCGTACGTCCGTCGGCGTGGGTGACCAGGTAGGTGCGGCCGACCGTGCCGGGCAGCGCCTCACGCTCGTCGGACTCCAGACCGGCCTGGCCGCCGCGCATCTTCTCCCACAGCTCGCGGGAGGCGTCGGCCAGGTTGATGCGGAGCAGCATCGGCATGATCTGGCTGGTGAACAGGACGATGGTGATCAGGCCGAACAGGTAGCAGACCGTGTAGGCGGTCGCCACGTGCCCCTGGTACTGGGTGATCTGCTCGGAGGTCAGGTCGCTGAGCTTGCCGATCGCCTCGGTGGCCGTACCCACGACGGCGGACTCGGTGGCCGCGCCCGCCAGGATGCCGGACGCCGTGCCGACGTCCAGGTCGAAGGCCTTGGCGAGCCCGTAGGCGATCCCTAGGACACAGACCAGTTCGATCAGGCAGAGCGTGAAGAAGCGCAGGCTGGAGCGGTTGAGGTTGGCGAAGAACTGGGGCCCGGCCATGTAGCCGAGCGAGAAGATGAACAGCGCGAAGAAGACGGTCTTGACGTCGTCGTCGACGCTGACGTTCCGGGTGCCGATCAGCAGCGACACGATCAGCGTGCCGCAGATACCGCCGAGCGTGATCGGACCGACGCGGAGCTTGCCGACCAGGTAGCCGGCGGCGAGACAGAAGAAGAGGGCCAGTTCGGGATGGTCGCGCAGTACGCCCATCCCGCGTCACCCACCGGTTCCGGTGTCGACGGCACGCGTGATCAAAGAGGACATAAGGGTGAAATTAACAGGGGTGAGGCCTCCCGGCACTTCACCCCGCTTCGGCAACCCCCGTTCACCTCTCGACGGGTGACCGGGTCCAGGGCCCTCGCGTGACGCGCTGGACATCCTTCGGCAACGGAATCGTCTTCAACTCTTGACACCCACCCCCTTGAGGCAGCAACCTTCCGGCATCGGCGCATGGGAGCGCTCCCACGATCACGGGGAGGGGATCCCGCGCGCTTCCTTCCCGCAGGACTTCCTTGTCCTCTCACCAGGACTTCCCCGCACCAAGGAGCAGTGGAATGCGCATCACCCGCAGCGTTGCCGGTCGACGCCGGAGAACCGCGATCGTGGCCACCTCGGGCCTGACGGTCACCGCCCTGCTGCTCACCGGCTGCGGCGGCTCGTCCGACTCCGGCAGCAAGGGAGCCGACGCCGACGGCAACATCACGCTGACCGTGGCCGACTTCGGCCAGTTCGGGTACAAGGAGGCCGGGCTCTTCGAGAAGTACCACGAGCTCAACCCGAAGATCACGGTCAAGGAGGACACCACCGCCGAGGAGAAGAACTACTACCCGAAGCTGCTCCAGCAGCTGAACTCGGGCAGTGGCCTCGCCGACGTCCACGGCATCGAGGTCGGCCGGATCAAGGAGATCGTCGACACCAAGGCGGACTCGTTCGCCGACCTCTCCAAGGTGATCGACGTCGACCAGTGGGTCTCCTGGAAGGCCAAGCAGGCCACCGCGCCCAGCGGCGCGGTGATCGGCGCGGGCACCGACATCGGCCCCATGTCCCTCTGCTACAACCGCGAGCTGTTCGAGAAGGCCGGCCTGCCCACCGACCGCGCCGAAGTCGCGAAGCGGACGGCCGGCGGCTGGGAGGACTTCCTCGCGCTCGGCGAGGAGTACAAGAAGAAGGCGCCCCAGGGCACGTACTTCATGGACTCCGCCAGCGCCATGTTCAACGCGGTCGTCAGCTCCAGCCCCGAGCAGTACTACGACGCGAGCGGCAAGCCGGTCTACAAGGAGAGCGCCAGCGTCAGCAAGGGCTGGGACCTGGCCGCCGAGGCCGCGTCCAAGAAGCTGACGCAGGGCCTGGCACAGTTCGAGGACCAGTGGCAGGCAGCCCTGCGCAAGAGCACCGTCGCCACCGTCGTCTGCCCGGCCTGGATGGCCGGCCAGATCTCCACGTACGCCGGTGACGCCAACAAGGGCAAGTGGGACATCACCAGCGCACCCGGTGCCACCTCCGCCAACTGGGGCGGCTCCTTCCTCGCCGTACCGAAGTCCGGCAAGAACGTCGACGAGGCCGCCAAGCTCGTCAAGTGGCTGACCGCGCCCGAGCAGCAGGCCGCCGTCTTCAAGGCGATCGGGGTCTTCCCGTCCAACCAGGGCGCCTACGAGCTGCCGGACGTGAAGAGCGCCACCCTGCCGTACTTCAACAACGCGCCCATCGGCCAGATCTACGCGGACGGCGCGAAGTCCATCCCCGAGGCGGTGCTCGGCCCGAAGGACGGCGTGATCAAGGACTCGATCTCCACGCAGATCAACAACATGGAGCAGCGCGGTACGAAGCCGGACGCGGCCTGGGACGTCGCGGTCCGCACGATCGACAAGGCGATCGGCTGAGCTGAACCGGTCGCGCGCCGGGGCGGGCGGGCGACTCCTGCCGCGCCCGCCCGCCCCGGCCGCCCGTCACCGGCCCACCCACTCCATGACTCAGCCGCCCGCCGACGCCCCCAGGGAAGGACTCCCGCCCGTGGCAACCTCGACCCCCACTCGGGACGCGTACGCATCCCCGCCCCGCGAACCGCAGAAGGAACCACCGTCCGAGCGGAGGCAGTTGTGGCGCAGCCGGCTGTGGCGGTTCGACGACAAGGCGTCCCCGTACGCCTACATAGCGCCGTTCTTCCTGATCTTCGGGGCCTTCGGCCTCTACCCGCTCCTCTACACCGGCTGGATCGCCCTGCACCGGGTCTCGATGACCGGCCTGGACTCGATGGAGTGGGTGGGCTGGGAGAACTTCGACAAGATCCTGCACGACCCGGAGTTCTGGACCTCGGTCAGCAACACCTTCCTGATCGGTGTCATCTCGACCGTCCCGCAGCTCCTGGTGGCGCTCGGCCTCGCGCACCTGCTCAACTACCGCCTGCGCGCCAGCACGTTCTGGCGCACGATCATCCTCACGCCGTACGCGACCTCCGTCGCCTCCGCCGCCCTCGTCTTCGCGCTGGTCTTCCGGGCGGACGGCGGACTGCTCAACTGGACGCTCGGCCTCGTCGGCTTCGACCCGGTCAACTGGGCCAACGGGCACTGGACTTCGAAGCTCGCCATCTCGATCATCGTGATCTGGCGCTGGACCGGCTACAACGCGCTGATCTACCTCGCGGCCATGCAGGCGGTCCCCAACGACCTCTACGAGGCCGCCTCGTTGGACGGCGCCTCGCGCTGGCAGCAGTTCCGCAAGGTGACCATCCCCTCGCTGCGGCCGACGATCCTGTTCACCATCGTCATCTCGACGATCGGGTCCATGCAGCTGTTCGGTGAGCCGTTGCTGCTGGAGGGCGGCGCGATGGGCGCCACCGGCGGCAACGAGAACCAGTACGAGACGCTCAGCATCTACCTCTACAACTACGGCTGGAACCTCGGACATCTGGGTCCGGCGGCCGCCGTGGCCTGGGCGATGCTCGCGCTCCTGCTCATCATCGCCGCGGTCAACTGGTTCATCGGCCGCTACGTCCGCAAGTCCGCGGTCTGACCGGGAGCGAATCCATGACCATGACCAGCACCACACCCACCGCCCCGGTGAAGCCCGCACCGTCGCCGAAGGACAGCGCCCCGCACCGCCCCAGCCGCTTCAGGATGGGCGCGGGCCAGCAGATGAAGGGCGGCCCGTTCGCGTACCTCGCGCTCGCCGTCGTCGGCTTCGGCTCGCTGCTGCCGCTGTACTGGACCCTGGTGGCGGCCTCCCGCACACAGGACGAAGTCCTCGCCTCCACACCGCCGTTCCTGCCGGGCGGCAGGCTGGTGGAGAACCTCCAGACGGCCTGGGAGCAGGCCAGCCTCGGCAAGGCGATCGTCAACAGCGTCATCGTCTCGTCGTCCATCACCGCCGCGACGCTCTTCTTCTGCACGCTCGCCGGCTACGCGTTCGCCAAGATGCGCTTCCGGGGCCGGGGCTGGCTGATGACCGCCGTCATCGCCACGCTCACGATCCCGCCGCAGCTCAGCGTGGTCCCGCTCTTCATGATGATGTCCGGCCTCGGCTGGGGCGGGCAGCTCGAATCGGTGATCTTCCCGACGCTGGTGAGCGCGTTCGGCGTGTTCTTCATGCGCCAGTACCTGATCGAGGCGCTGCCGTACGAGCTGATCGAGGCGGCCAAGATCGACGGGGCGAACAACTTCCGCATCGTGGTGAGCGTGGTGCTGCCGGTGGCCCGCCCCGCGATGATGGTGCTCGGGATGCTCACCTTCGTCCAGGCGTGGAACGACTTCTTCTGGCCCTACCTCGCCCTCAACCAGCAGAATCCGACCCTCCAGGTGGCGCTCGGCCAGCTCAGCGCCTCGTACACGCCCGACCAGTCCATCGTCATGGCGGGCGCGCTGATCAGCACGCTGCCGCTGCTGGTGGTGTTCGTGGTCTTCGGCAAGAAGATCGTGGGCGGGATCATGTCGGGCGCGGTCAAGGGCTGACGTCGTCCGCGGTGCGGCCGGCCCCGGCCGCACCGCCCCTCCACCTCATCCTCCACTACCCCTATGGGAGCGCTCCCGTATGACCGTCGTACGATCCGACACCGCCCCGCAGCAGGCCCCCGCGGCCCCCGCCCCCTTCCCGACGGGCTTCGTCTGGGGTGCCGCCACCGCCGCGTACCAGGTGGAAGGAGCAGCCGCCGAGAACGGCCGCACCCCCTCCATCTGGGACACCTTCAGCCACACCCCAGGCAAGGTCCTGAACGGCGACACCGGAGACGTGGCCGCCGACCACTTCCACCGGTACCGGGACGACGTGGCGCTGATGAAGCGGCTCGGCCTCCAGGCGTACCGCTTCTCCGTCTCCTGGTCCCGCGTCCAGCCCACCGGCCGCGGTCCCGCCGTCGAACGCGGCCTGGACTTCTACCGCTCGCTCGTCGACGAGCTGCTCGCGGCCGGCATCACGCCCGTCGCCACGCTCTACCACTGGGACCTGCCCCAGGAGCTGGAGGACGCGGGCGGCTGGCCCGAGCGCGCGACGGCCGAGCGGTTCGCCGACTACGCCGCCATCATGGCGCGCGCGCTCGGCGACCGGGTCGGGATGTGGACGACGCTCAACGAGCCCTGGTGCACGGCCTTCCTCGGTTACGGCTCCGGGGTCCACGCCCCCGGCCGCACCGAACCGGCCGCCGCGCTGCGGGCCGCCCACCATCTCAACCTGGCCCACGGCCGGGCGACCGAGGCGCTGCGCGCCAACCTCCCCGCCGCCGCGCAGACCTCGGTCACCCTCAACCTCCACCAGGTGCGCCCGCTCACCGGCAGCGACGCGGACGCGGACGCGGCGCGCCGGATCGACGCGGTGGGCAACCGGATCTTCACCGGCCCCATGCTGAAGGGTGCCTACCCGGAAGACCTGCTGGCCGACACCGAACGCACCGTGAACTGGCCGGAGTTGATCCGCGAGGGCGACCTCGCCGCCATCGCCGCCCCGATCGACGTGCTCGGCGTCAACTACTACACGCCCACGATCGTCTCCACGCCCGCCTCCGGCGCCGGAGACACCCGCAACGACGGCCACGGCAGCAGCGACCACTCTCCGTGGCCGGGCTCGGAGCACGTCGCCTTCCACCTCGCCGAAGGCAAGCCGCGTACGGCCATGAACTGGTCGGTCGACCCGAACGGCCTCCACGCCCTCCTCATGGACGTCGCCCGCGAGAACCCCGGCCTGCCGCTGATGGTCACTGAGAACGGCGCGGCCTTCGAGGACACCGTGGACGCGGACGGCCAGGTCCACGACCCGGAGCGGATCGCCTACCTGCACGGCCATCTCGCCGCCGTACAGCGGGCGGTGGCCGACGGCGCCGACGTACGCGGCTACTTCCTCTGGTCGCTGATGGACAACTTCGAGTGGGGGTACGGCTACGCGAAGCGGTTCGGCGCGGTCCACATCGACTACGCGACCCAGCGCCGCACCCCCAAGGCGAGCGCCCACTGGTACAGCGAGGTGATCACACGCCACGGGCTGCCGCCGGAGGCGTGAGGACCTGAGCACAGTGGGCCCCGGTGGCGACAGACCGGGGCCCACACCTCCACCCGGCTTTGGGAGCGCTCCCAATACACTGTCCGTACGCTCGTCGGAGTGATCGATCCAGGACTTGGATTGACTGTACGGCTGTGAGAAATTGACCGGGAACGGGGAGGCAGCCATGGCGGCAGCGCGAGTACGGAACGGCGGGCGGCCCACGCTCGAAGAGGTGGCGGCCAGAGCCGGCGTCGGCCGCGGCACCGCCTCCCGGGTCATCAACGGCTCGCCCCGGGTCAGCGAAGCGACCCGCGAGGCCGTCGAGGCGGCCGTCGCCGAGCTGGGTTACGTCCCCAACCGCGCGGCCCGCGCCCTCGCCGGCAACCGCACCGACGCCATCGCGCTGGTGGTGCCGGAGCCGGAGACCCGCTTCTTCGCCGAACCGTACTTCTCCGCCATAGTGCGCGGCGTGGGCGCGGCCCTGGCCGACACCGAGATGCAGCTGCTCCTCACCCTCGCGGGCAACGACCGCGAGCGCCGCCGGCTGGCGCAGTACCTGACCGCGCACCGTGTCGACGGGGTCCTGCTGGTCGCGGTGCACGCCGACGACCCGCTGCCGGAGTTGCTGGAACAGCTCGGCATGCCGTGCGTGATCAGCGGTGCCCGGCACGCGGCCGAGCCGCTGGCCTCGGTCGACTCGGACAACTTCGAGGGCGCGAGGGCCGCCGTCGACCACCTGATCTCCCGGGGGCGCCGCCGGATCGCCACGATCACCGGCCGCCTGGAGGTCTACGGTGCCCAGCGCCGCCTGGACGGCTACCGCGCCGCCCTCGCCGCCGCGGGCCTGCCCCCGGACGAACGCCTCATCGCCCCGGCCGACTTCACCGAGGAGGGCGGCGCGCGGGCGATGCGCGAACTCCTGGCCCGCCGCCCCGACCTGGACGCGGTGTTCGCCGCCTCCGACGTGATGGCGGCCGGCGCCCGCCAGGTCCTGCGCGAGGCGGACCGCCGCATCCCCGAGGACGTGGCCCTGATCGGCTTCGACGACTCGGTGGTCGCCCGCCACATGCACCCGGCCCTCACCAGTGTCCGCCAGCCGATCGAGGAGATGGGCCGCCGGATGGCCGAACTGCTCCTGGAGGAGATCGCGGGACGCGCGGGCGAGGAGCGGCCGAAGGTGGTGCTGCCGACGCAGCTGGTGGTGCGCGACTCGTCGTGACGGCCTCGCGGCACGTCGTTGCGGTAGCCAGGCCTCCGGATTTCACCAGTTCTTCACGCGTCTTTGCTCCGGCGGCTAGTGTTCGCTGCGTACGACGAATGTGTGACGCACCACACACGTCACGCAGTGGGCTGCCGGGTGCGTTCCAGCGGCTGTGCATCTGGGGGGCCTTGTGCACGAGATGGTCAAGGGCGCCAACGTCGGTCTCACGGCGCTGAGCGAGAACGTCGGCTCGGTGGTGGTGGGCCTGGGCTGGAGCAGCGCTACGGGGGAGGGCGACGCGGACGTCTCCGTCCTCCTGCTCGACGGCGACGGCAAGGTCCGCAGCGACGACGACTTCTGCTTCTACAACAACCCCGTGGCCGGCAACGGAAGCGTGCAGCTGCTCGGCAAGACGCCCACGGCCGACGGCAGCGAGGACCGGATCAGCTTCGATCTGGACGCCGTGCCGCAGGAGATCGACACCGTGGTCGTCGCCGCCAGCCGCTACGGCGGATCCCGCTTCGGCGAGCTGGACGACCTCCGTCTCACCCTCGCGGACGGCGCGGGCGACGGCCTGGTCCGGTTCGCGGTCGAGGAGGCCGACGAGGTCAGCGCGGTGATCTTCGGCGAGCTGTACCGGCGTTCGGGGGAGTGGAAGTTCCGGGCCGTCGGCCAGGGGTACGCGTCGGGGCTCGCCGGGCTGGCGACCGACTACGGCGTCGACATCGACGACGACGAGGCGGAGGGGCCGGAGCCGGAACAGGAGCACGCCGAAGCGGAGCCGCAGGCCGCCGCCCCGGAGGTCCGGGTCCCCGCCCAGGCCACCGCCGCCCGCGCCGACGACGCGGCTCCCGCCTCCCCGGACCCGGTCACCCCGCCCAAGCCCGTACGCCGTCCTCGTACGGCCAAGAAGAAGGTCACCCTCCCTCGTACGGTCAGGAAGAGCCTCGCCGACAACGAGTCCTGGCGCTCCGCCCGGCTGTTCCCGGTCTCCGCGCTCAAGAGCGACCGCGAGCGCGAGACGCGGGCCACCTCCGTCGTCCTCTCCGTGATGGCGCAGGTGCCGGAGTTCGGCCGCCGCCTCACCGCGGGGTTCGGCGCGCCGGCCGGCCGGATGGAGACGTACACCGAGGTGACGCTGCCGCACGGCGAGTCGCCCCGGCGGCCGGACGGGGTGATCCGGGTCGAGAGGGCGGGCAAGCTGTGGACGGCGCTCGTCGAGACCAAGACCAACGGGAACGCGCTCAAGCCCGACCAGGTGCAGGCTTACATGGACATCGCCGCCCGGCGCGGGTACGAGGCGGTGATCACGCTCTCCAACGACGTGGCGCTGGAAGGCAGCCCGCTCGTCGACGTGCGGATCGACGGCCGGCGCAAGCACAAGGTGGCCCTCTGGCACTTGTCCTGGGCCGAGGTCGTGCACCAGGCGCAGATGCTGATCCGCCACGAGGGCGTCGGCAACGCGGCCCACGCCTGGCTGCTCCAGGAGCTGCTCCACTACCTCCAGCACGAGAACTCCGGCTGCCACGGCTTCCAGAACATGGGCGCCGCCTGGGTCCCGGTCCGCAGGGGCATCGACGACGAGACCTTGTGCCAGGGCGACGCCCGGGCCTTGGAGGTCATCGAGAACTGGGAGCGCCTGGTCCGCCAGGTCTGCCTGCGCCTTGGCGGGGAGCTGGGACAGAAGGTCCTGCCGGTCCAGCGCACCCGGCGGGGCTCCGATCCGCGGACCCGCCGCACCGAGCTCGCCGACCACCTCTGCGAGCAGGGACGGCTCAACGCGGAGATCCGGATCGAGGGCACGCCGGGCGTCCTGGCCATCCTCGCCGACCTGCGCACCGGCAAGCTCCGTACGTCGATCGAGGTCCCGTCCGCCGAGCCCGGCTACCCCCTCAGCCGGGTCAAGCGGCTGATCCGGCGGCTGGCCGAGGCACCGGCCGACCTGCACATCGAGACGCTCGTCGACGGTCCGTCGCCCGGCCCGCGCGGCACGCTGGAGCGGCTGCGCCCGGAGCCCGCCGACATCGTCCCGAAGGGAGGGGCGCAGATCACCGGCTTCCGGCTCTCCCTGTTCAAAAGCATGGGCAATGGCCGGGGCGCCGCCGAGACGGGCTTCATCCGCAGCGTCGACGAGGCCGTGGACCGCTTCCACGCACAGGTCGTCGCCCAGGTGGAGGCCCCGGCCCGCCGCTCCCGGAGCGAGGAGCCGGCCGGCTGACCGGAGGAGCGGCCGACGGTGGTGCCGCCCACGGAGCTGGAGGTCCGGGACACCTCGTAAGGTTGCGTGGGGCAGGCAGGAAGCCTGCACAGCGCGTTCCAGGGCAGGAAACTGAGCATGCACGGGGAACAGGAATCTTTTCAGCTCACAGAACCCGTCGACGGGGCCCTCGTGCTCACGGTCGTCGGTGAGGTCGACGTGGACGACGGGGAAGCGGCCCAGGAGATGGCGAGCCGTCTCTGCCGCGGCGATCAGCGCCTGTCGGTGGTCGATCTGAGCCGGACCACCTTCATGAGTTCCGACTTCCTCAACGTCCTGCTCCGGCTGTACCACCACCACAGGAACCATGAGCGGCGGCTGGTCTTCGTCCTGCCCGACGGCGCGGCACTCACACCGCTCCAGGTGACCGGGCTGGACGCGGTGCTCACCACCGCTCCCGACCTGGAATCCGCCCTGGCCTCCTGACGGGACCGCTCCGGCTCAGGCCGCGGAGCGCCCCGGGCGGGCGCCGTCCCCCGGGTCCTGCGTCGCCGCGAGTCGCGAGGTCAGCCCCGCCAGGCCACGGGCGAGGGCTCGCCGTTCCGTCGGGCGCATGCCGGCGATGGCCTCGTGCAGCACGTCGTCGCGCCGCTCGCGGATGCGGCGCAGATGCCGCTCCCCCTCCGCGGTCAGCCGCAGCACCACCTCGCGGCCGCTGTCCGGACAGGGCATCCGTTCGATGAATCCGATGGCCTGCAACCGGTCGCACATGCGGCTGACGCTCGGCGGGGAGGCGGTCAGCAGGTGGCACACCGTACGCATGCGGATGCCGCCTTCGCGGTCCATCAGGTACATCAGGCGCAGTTGTGAGGTGGAGCCCGGCGCGGCCACCCGAGCGGTGCTGTTCCGGGCGCTCTCCCACAGGACGTCGAGGAGTTCGGTGATGCCGCCCGCGGCCTCGGCCGTACGGTGGCAGCCCTCGGTCTCCTCGCGGTCCGTCATGACGGACCGTCGGTCGGTGCCGACGGCGACCCCGCACCCCGCTCCGCACCGTCCGGCCCGGTCAGATGGTCCAGAGTGCCGGTGAGACGGAGCAGCCGTTCCAGGTGGGCGGGCCGTTCGTCCAGGTGGAGCCGTACGCGGGCGGTTCGGGCATGGCGGCGGATCATCAGCAGCGCCGACAGGCCCATGGAGTCGATGTGGCCGAGCCCGGCACAGCTCAGCCGGAGATCGGTCGCTCCGGGCCGGGCGGAGAGCCGGGCCGCCACCTCACGTACGAGGGCGTCGGCGTTCTCGTGGTCGAGGTCGCCGTGCAGCGCTATGTGCAGTCGGCTCTCGCCGACGGCCGTGGTCCCGGCCGAGGGATCGGGGTGCGGTGTCGTGGTCATACGGTGTTCCCGGCGGTGAGGGTGTGGGCTCCGCGCCGAAGCGTACGGATGGCCCGGGGGAAGTCCTTCAGTTCCCGCTCCAGCAGGGCGAGGGTCGGAGGCAGGCTCCGGGCGGGTACGCCACGGGATTCGAGGATCTGCGCGGTCCAGCCGATGAACCACGCGAAGAGCTCCTCGTCCCCGAGGTACAGCGAGGTGGCGAGGAACTCCACGATGTGGGCGATGTCCTCCGCCGTCCGCTCCCGCTGGGCCTCGTCGTAGCGCCGCATGGCGGGGTAGGCGCTCTCCAGCGCCGTGAACACGTTCCGCACCACGGATCCGCTGCTCCGGGTGACCAGGGTGTACTCCTGGTCCACCAGATGCGGCAGGTCGTCCATCTGCTGATGGTCCAGCCGCGGGCGGGGCAGTGGCCCCGCCCCGAGCAGGCCGGCCGCGGCGCGGGCGTCCGGAGCCCAGGCGTCCGCACCGAGCAGCCCGGCGTAGACGCCGCCGGGCCCGAAGGCGGCTCCGCCGACGATCACGGGGACGCCGATGGCCTGACAGGCCGTGATCGCCGCGTGCGCGGTGGGCAGCCTGGTGGCGATGGAGCTGGAGAGGGCGACCGCCTCGGCGTGGGTGCTGTGCAGGTGCGCGATGAGATGCGGGGCGGGGACCTGGGCCCCCAGGTAGTCCACCTGCCAGCCGCGCAGCTTGAGCACCTCGGCCAGCAGCCGGGCCGGCAGGGCATGCCACTCGCCGTCCACACAGGCCACCGTGACCCTGCCGCGGCTGACCCGGGTGCGGGCGATGGGATGCAGGCTGATCGCCGTGATCGCGCGTTCGTTGATCGCCGTCGCGGCGTGCTCCTCGGCCACGGTGAGCCGGTTGGCGGCCCACTCCGCGCCGACCCGGCCCTGAACCGGCGCGATCACGTCGAGCAGCACGCTCTCCGGGTCCGCGCCGCCCTCGACGGCGTCCAGCACCACGTCGGTGGCGGCGCGCTCGTCCGCCACGGAGACGGCCTTCCACAGGTCCTGCGCCAGCCTCTCCAGGGTGACGTGCTCGTCCTCGGCGCGGGCGCCGGTCTCCGGAGCGCCGCTCATCCGGTGAACCGGCCTCGGGTGTGCCCGTCCACCGCCGTCAGGTGGTGCGTCCGGGGTGCGGAGATCACGACGACGGCCATGTCGTCGTGGCGCCGGGTCCCGAGCCACTGCGTGGCGAGCATCTGCACATGCTCCACGATGCCCTCGGCGAGCATCCCGGCGCACGCGGAGAGCGCGCGGCGCAGGCGCTCCTGACCGAACTGGACGTCGCCCATCGGCCCGCCCTTCGCCTCGGTGATGCCGTCCGTGTACAGGACGCAGGACTCACCGGCGGTGAGGGTGACGGCGACGCTGCGGGACTGGATCTCCGGCAGGGCCCCCACCAAGGTGCCGCTGGTGTCGGCCTCCTCGACCGTGCCGTCCGCGCGGATGATGAGCGGGGGCGGATGCCCGGCACTGGTCAGCCTCAGGTGCACCTCGTTGGCCCGGCGTTCGGCGGAGGCCAGGACGAGGGTCGCGAACCGCGTGTGGTGCGAGTTGAGGAGCGCCGTGTTCAGGAGGCCGAGCATGCGCTGGTGGTCGTCGGCCAGCGGCAGCAGGGCGTGCAGGGTGTTGCGGATCTTGCCCGCGAGCACGGCGGCGTCCAGGCCCTTGCCGCACACATCCCCCAAGGTCACCAGGGATGCCTCTCCCGCCACCGACGCGGGATGTACGTCGTAGAAGTCACCGCCGATGCGCTGGTGGTCGGCGGAGGCCCGGTAGCCGCCGGCGAAGTCCACGCCGTCCACCTGGTGCAGGGCCGGGGGAAGGAGCTCGCGCATCAGGGTCTCGGAGATCGCGGTCTGCTCCGCGTAGAGGCGCGCTGCCGACATCGCCGCCCCGGCACGCGCGGCGAACAGCCGGGCGAAGACCTCCTCCCCCTCGTCGAAGGGGGCGCCGCCGTCCCGCCGCAGCAGGATCAGGGCCCCGGCCGGGACGCCGTGTCCGGGGAGCGGGGTGATCACGATCGAACCGACCGGCCCGAAACCCTCCGGAACGATCCACTCGGGCGCGGACGTCGGGTCGATCCAGCGGGAGGGCACCGGCGGGAAGCCGCGCAGCGCCTCGCCGAGTCCGGGCACCTCGTCGGGGTCCGCCCGCACCTGCGAGAGGACCGGGGCGCCGCCGCGCACACACGTCACCACGGGCAGATGGCGTCCGCGGGTCGGAGCGATGGCCAGCGCCGCGTCGGCGAGGCTGTCGGCCGCCAGCTGCGCGGTCACGTCCATGCACCGCGCCAGGTTGAGGGAGGAGAGCAGGGTGTTGGAGGCCTCCGTGAGGAAGGCGGTCCGCTCCCTTTCCAGGCGCAGAGCCTCCCGGGCCACGCGGTGGTCGGTGTCGTCGATCAGCCACCAGGCGACCGACCCCTCCTCGCGGATCATCGGATGGGCCTCGACGTAGTGGTCCCCGACGGCGCCGCCGAACGGTTCGCCCGCCCCCGGCACGATGCCCGGGGCGGGGAAGAGCAGCGCCCGGTGCGCCGTCGCGAGCCACTGGGGGGCGGTCTCCGCCAGGGCCGCGCCGGGTTCGGCCTCGGGCAGGAGGGACGCGGCCGCTTCGTTGCGCCGCGTGATGCTGCCGTGGGGGTCGACGACCAGCACGGGGTAGGGAGCGGGGCCCCAGAGGAGGCCGCGATCCGTGGACCCGGCATGACGTACAGGAGTGGAAACCAAAAACCTAGGACCCGCTGCGCGAATCCCTCACCTCTTCGACTCGGAGGACAGTTGCCTTCGAGCAACGATCCCTGATGTCGCCGCCGAAGACAACCGGCGACGTCTCAGCCTCTCGTCCCTCCGGCACCGTCGGCAGCCCTGAGCAGTGCCTCCGCCAGGGAATCGGCCATGGGTAGATGCGGGGAGACCCCGGTCACGTCGAACAGGAGCCGCACGGTGGGATGCAGCGGACCCGCCAGGACGAACCCCCGTCCCGCGGCCAGGTGCCGCGCCCGGCCCCGCAGCAGTGAGTCCAGGAAGGAACTGTCCGCGAAGGTGACGCCCGCGAGGTCCACGACCGTGGCCGGCAGGCACCGCTCGTCCACCTCGTCCCAGGCCGCCGCGAACAGGTCCCGCTCGTCGATGTCCAGCTCTCCGAAGGCCTCGACGACGAAGGTGCCGCCCTCCTCGCGCACTCGGACGTGCGCCTGCGATCTCCATGACATCCCGCCATGCTCCCATCCCGCCCTGCGGAAGCCATCAGGGAGTCCGCGATCCGGCCGCCCACGCCCCGCCGGGCCCCGCACACGAAGAAGGGCCCCGGTCCGAAGACCGGGGCCCTTCTGTCAGGGTGAGTAACGGGACTTGAACCCGCGACATCCTGGACCACAACCAGGTGCTCTGCCAGCTGAGCTATACCCACCATGTCGCCCGGTCGTTTCCGACCGGCCGAGAAAAAGTGTACAGGGTCCGGGAGGGTGCTCGCGCCCCCGTTTCCCGGGGCCGGTCGGCGGCCGCTCGCACGTCCCTGACCAGCGGTTTCATCCGGTGTGACGCGGCCGGCTCGCTCCAGTGGAGCGGACGGTTCGCCACGGTGCGGCGGGCGGTTCGCTACGGTGCGGCGCGGATCACGTGACGCGCCGCGATCTCCTTGGCGCGCTCCGAGTCCGGGCCGGGCTGCGGCACGAAGACGGCCTCCCGGTAGTAGCGGAGCTCCGCGATGGAGTCGCGGATGTCCGCCAGCGCCCGGTGGTTGCCGTTCTTCTCCGGGCTGTTGAAGTACGCCCGCGGGTACCAGCGGCGGGCCAGCTCCTTGACCGAGGACACGTCCACGATCCGGTAGTGGAGGTAGCCCTCCAGCTCCCGCATGTCCCGCGCCAGGAAGCCGCGGTCGGTACCGACCGAGTTTCCGCAGAGCGGGGCCTTGCCCGGCTCCTTCACATGCTCGCGGACGTACGCCAGGACCCGCTCCTCGGCGTCGGCCAGGGTGGTGCCCCCGGCCAGCTCGTCGAGGAGGCCCGAGGCGGTGTGCATCTGCCGCACCACCTCGGGCATCGTCTCCAGGGCCGCGTCCGGCGGGCGGATCACGATGTCCACCCCGTCGCCGAGCACGTTCAACTCCGAGTCGGTGACCAGCGCGGCCACCTCGATCAGTGCGTCGTCCGTCAACGAGAGCCCGGTCATCTCGCAGTCGATCCACACCATGCGGTCGTTCATGCGCCCCACCCTACGGGGCGCTCCGCTGTCCCGGCAGGGCCGGGCGCCCGGGAGCGTACGCGTCGGGGACCGGCAGCGAGTGCTCCGAGGAGCCCGCAGAGGCCGACACGGAAACCGGAGCCGAGGAGCCCATCGGGGCGCTCCTGCGGCCGGACGGCGATGCCTGGCTGGGCACGACCGTCTCCAGCACCGTCGCGGAGCTCTCCGCCACCCCCTGCGGACGACGGGCCCGGTAGGCGGCCCGGTACGCGGCGGGGGAGGAGCCGAGCTGGCGGCGGAAGTGCCCGCGCAGCGCGACCGGTGAGCGGAAGCCGCAGCGTCCGGCGACCTCGTCGACCGAGTAGTCGGAGGTCTCCAGCAGCCGCTGTGCCTGAAGCACCCGCTGGGTGATCAGCCACTGGAGCGGTGCGCTCCCCGTGAGCGAGCGGAACCTGCGGTCGAAGGTCCGCCTGCTCATGTAGGCGCGCGCCGCGAGCGTCTCCACGTCGAACTGCTCGTGCAGATGCTCCAGCGCCCAGGCCACGACCTCGGCGAGCGGGTCGGAGCCGATCTCCTCGGGCAGCGACCTGTCCAGGTAGCGCTCCTGTCCGCCACTGCGCCGCGGCGGTACGACGAGCCTGCGGGCCAGTGCGCCCGCCGCCTCTGTGCCGTGGTCGGTGCGGACTATGTGGAGGCAGAGGTCGATACCCGCCGCCGTACCGGCGGAGGTCAGCACATCGCCGTCGTCCACGAAGAGTTCGCGCGGATCGACGTGCACCGACGGATAGCGCTTGGCCAGCGTCGGCGCGTACATCCAGTGCGTGGTGGCCGGCCGGCCGTCCAGCAGGCCGGCCGCCGCGAGCACGAAGGCTCCCGTGCACAGGCCGACGATGCGGGCGCCCTCCTCATGGGCGCGCCGCAGCGCGTCCAGGGCCTCGGCGGGCGGTGGTGAGGTGATCGACCGCCAGGCGGGCACCACCACGGTGCCTGCCCTGCTGATCGCCTCCAGGCCGTACGGCGTGGTCAGTTCGAGTCCACCCGTCGTGCGCAGCGGTCCGTCCTCGCCGCCGCAGACCAGCAGGCGGTAGCGGGGAACTCCCGCGTCCTGCCGGTCGATTCCGAAAACGGAGAGCGGGATGGAGCTCTCGAAGATAGGGCCGCCGCTGAAGAGCAGCACGGCAACGACTTCCCGGCGTCGCCGCCCGGTCAGCTTGCGTGCGGCCTCCGTCGCGGTGGCGGAGTCCTGGCTCATGACGCTAAGCCCCCCTCGGTGTTCGCGTCTCCCTGGTCCTTACGGGCCTGCCGCTCCTGCACGTTTCCCCTTGGTTTCGCACGGTTCCCCAGCCCCCCGATTTTCAAGATCGAATCTACTTCGTCGCGTGGCCCCGCCGTGACACCTTGCCCCACCGGCGTTAAGTCGATAAGGAAACGTGGCGTGAAGCGTTCGATCACGAAGCGTTTCACCCGTGAAGCGCACAGGGAAGTGCCCTTCGCGAAGGTGGCCCGTCCGCGTCGGGTGAAAGCGTACCGCGCGGTCTATTCCTGCCTGGTGGGCGGTGGGTTCTCCGGCCACTCCGCGAAGGGTTCGGCCAGGATGTGAAGTTGGCTGAAAATGAACGGTTGTGTGCACGGGTTCCAGTCACGCCGGGCGCACAACTTCCGCCTGGCAGCCGCCCCGGTGCGCTCCCTCGGTCCGGTGAGACACGGCGGGTTCGGGCCACCGGTGCGGAACATGACGGTCTGACAGGGCTGGAGGGGCTCCTGGGGCGATGGCAGTCGGATTACCGACCGATGGGTCGCGGGCGATCGGAATCGGCGGTGCGGTCCGCCGGCCCACGCCGTCCGCCGCGGCCACGCCCTCATGTCCCGTACCGCCGCCCGGCGCCCCGGAAAACAGGGCGTCCACCCTCCTCCCGCCCCGCCGAGGCCCGTGTACGACACAACTGGCATTGCCATACCGGACCGCCTCGGGCATGCTCCCTCCAACGTCACGCGTGCTTTTGCGGGGGTCTGGGCAGAGGAGGAGTGGCGCCGTACCCTTGGGGGTATGGGGTTGGGAAGATGATTCCCGGACAGAGCCGCACCTTCAGCTGAGCACCTCTCGAAACCGCTCCCTCCTCACGAGGACTCTCTTCGCCGAGACACCGATGGCCGGTCACGAAATCCCTGAACCCAAAGACCGCAAGCAGGTAGCCGACCCCAGGTCGGAGCCGCGGACGGTCGAAGAAGCGCGCCCCGCGTGCGATCCCGCCTTCCGCCACGGAGTGGTGGTCGGTTTCGACGGCTCCACCTCCAGCGAGCGGGCTCTCGCCTACGCGATCGGCATGGCCGGCAGATCGGGCTCGGGCCTGATCATCGTCCACGTGGCCAACCGGCTCCCGAACACGGTCTGGGCCGGCTGCGAGCCGCCCGTCTTCGTCGACGTCCCCGACCACCGCACCGAGGTCCTCGGCCTGGAGCTGGCCTGCGCGGACTACCTCTCCGAGATCCCGTGGGTGCTGGTGGAGCGCGGCGGCGACATCTGCCACGAGCTGGAGGAGGTCGGACGCGAGTATTCCGCCGACGCCATCGTCGTCGGCTCCACGCACGGCCTCGTCGGCCGGATCTTCGGCTCGGTGGCGGGCCGCCTCGCCCGCCGCGCCCAGCGCCCGGTCGTCGTCATCCCCTGAGCGCGTACAGGAGCCCTCGTCCTGCAACGAGTTGGGCCCCGCACCGTCATCACGACGGTGCGGGGCCCAACTCGTCGTGCGGCCGACTACTCGACCGTCACCGACTTCGCCAGGTTCCGCGGCTTGTCGATGTCCCGGCCCATCGCGAGGGCCGTGTGGTACGCGAAGAGCTGGAGCGGGATGCCCATGAGGATCGGGTCCAGCTCGTTCTCGTTCTTCGGTACGACGATGGTGTGGTCGGCCTTCTCCTGGACCTGGTGCGCCACGGCGAGGATCCGGCCGCTGCGCGCCTTGATCTCCTCCATCGCGGCCCGGTTCTTCTCCAGCAGGTCGTCGTCCGGCACGATCGCCACGGTCGGCATCGCGGGCTCGATCAGCGCGAGCGGGCCGTGCTTCAGCTCGGAGGCCGGGTAGGCCTCGGCGTGGATGTACGAGACCTCCTTCAGCTTCAGCGAGGCCTCACGGGCCACCGGATAGCCGCGCACCCGGCCGATGAACATCATCGACTTGGCGTCCGCGTACTCCGCCGCCAGCCGCTTGATCTCGTCCTCGCCCGCCAGGATCTCGCTGATCTGCTCCGGGAGCTTCCGCAGCCCGTCGATGATCCGCTTGCCGTCGGCGACCGAGAGGTCACGGATGCGGCCCAGGTGCAGCGCGAGCAGCGCGAAGGCGACCACCGTGTTGGTGAAGCACTTGGTGGAGACCACGCAGACCTCCGGGCCCGCGTGGACGTACGTACCGCCGTCGGCCTCCCGCGCGATCGCGGAGCCGACCACGTTCACCACGCCGAGGACCCGCGCGCCCTTGCGCTTCAGCTCCTGGACGGCGGCGAGCACGTCGTACGTCTCGCCCGACTGGGAGACCGCCACGTACAGGGTGTCGGGGTCGACGACCGGGTTGCGGTAGCGGAACTCGGAGGCCGGTTCGGCGTCGGCGGGGATCCGCGCCAGCTCCTCGATGAGCTGCGCGCCGATCTGGCCCGCGTGGTACGAGGTACCGCAGCCGAGGATCTTGATCCGGCGCACCCCGCGCGCCTCACGCGCGTCCAGGTTGAGCCCGCCCAGGTGCACGGTGGAGAACCGGTCGTCGATCCGGCCGCGCAGCACGCGGTCCACCGCGTCGGCCTGCTCGGAGATCTCCTTGTGCATGTACGTGTCGTGGCCGCCCATGTCGTACGACTCGGCCTCCCACTCCACGGTGGTCGGCGTCGCCGTCGTGGTCGAGCCCTCCGTCGTGTACGTACGGAAGTCGTCGGCCTTCAGGGTGGCCATCTCGCCGTCGTCCAGCGTGACGACCTGGCGGGTGTGGGCGACCAGCGCGGCGACGTCCGAGGCGACGAACATCTCCTTCTCGCCGATGCCGAGGACGACCGGCGAGCCGTTGCGGGCGACCACGATGCGGTCGTTGAAGTCGGCGTGCAGGACGGCGATGCCGTACGTGCCCTCGACGTGGCGCAGCGCCTCGCGGACCTTCTCCTCCAGCGTGTCCGCCTGCGCGCGGGCGATCAGGTGGACCAGCACCTCGGTGTCGGTCTCGGAGAGGAAGACGATGCCGTCGGCGGTGAGCTTGGCGCGCAGCTCCGAGGCGTTGTCGATGATCCCGTTGTGGACGACGGCGACCTTGTTGTCCGCGTCCATGTGCGGGTGCGCGTTCTCGTCGCTCGGGGCGCCGTGGGTGGCCCAGCGGGTGTGCGCGATGCCGGTGGTGCCGGCGAACCGCTTGGGTACCTTGGCCTCCAGCTCGCGGACCCGGCCCTTGGCCTTGACCATCTTCAGCGCGCCCGGCTTGCCCGCCGCCGCCTTGCCGGTGATGACGATGCCCGCGGAGTCGTAACCCCGGTACTCCAGCCGCTGCAGGCCTTCCAGCAGCAGCGGTGCCACATCACGCTTCCCGATGTATCCGACGATCCCGCACATGGATTTTCTGCCCCTCCATCGACGTACACGTACTTGTCTGTGTCTGCCTGCGTGCCGCGCCCTCGCACGGGCGTCCGGCTCGCTCAGCCGTAGACGATGCGACGCAGCTGGCGGAGCGAGAGCTCCGGCGGCGCCACGGCGCGGTGCGGCAGCTCGGCCGCGATCCGCTCGAAGATCTCCGTGTTGACCAGGCCGCCGGACTGCAGTTCGCGGTGGCGGCGCCGGACGAAGTCGTCGGTGCTCTCGTCGAAGTACGCCAGCACGTCGAGGATCACCCGGGCCGCTTCGCCGCGCTGGAGCGCGGTGGAGCGGACGAGGTGGTCGATGAGGTCGTCGTGCGACGAGCGGCGTTCAAGCACCCGTCGATATTGCTTGCCGAACCGCTCCTACGCAAGAAATCTGCCCGATATCGGGCAGAGCGCCCCGGGGAAGGTGCTCGAAACGGTCACATCCGGCTCAGGATCGCCTGCTTCGCCGTACTGAACTCCTCATCCGTGAGGACCCCGGCCCGGTGCAGCTCGCCCAGCTCCCGCAGCCGCCGCAGCAGCACGTCGTGATCGTCGGCGGCCGGTACGGCGGCGGGCGCGGGCTCGGGCGCCTTGGTGAGGGCCGGGGCCTCCACGGGCGCGTCCAGTGCCGTACGGGCCTGGGGCAGCCGGGCCAGGACCGCCGCCGCGACCACGACCGCCGTGTACTCCTTCTTGGACAGCCCCCACAGCTCCAGGGAGTACGGGTCGTACTTCGGCGGGGCCGAGACCGGCCCGTCCAGCGGCTCGAACCGCAGATAGCCGTTCTCCAGGCCGATCGACGGCAGCCAGCGCACGCCCGCGATCCGCGCCAGCGGGAAGGTCGCCGGGCCGCTCGCGGTCTTGGACTCCTCGGCCTTCCAGTTCCAGGTGAGCCGCACGGTCTCGCCGTCGAAGGACGCCGTGCCGTCACCGCCTCCGCCGGAGACCGGCAGCGAGGGCCCCGGCAGCAGGAAGCGGTCCACCGGGCCCTCGGGCACCTGCTCGATCAGCAGCGCGTTGCGGACCTCGTCGACGAAGTACTCCGCCACGCCCGTGCGGTCCTTCTCCACGGCCAGGACGTACGGGTCGGCGCCGTCCTTGAGGCGGCCGTCGGCGGCCCGCAGCACCGGGCACGCGCCGCCGCGCAGCCGGAGCCGCAGCCGGCCGCCCTTGCGGTCCGGCTCGAACGAGACACCCGCCAAGGCCTGTACGGGAACGGCCAGTTCACCCAGAGCCAGCCGGACCGGATGCGCCTTGCCGCCCGGCACGATGCGTACCGTCTCCCCGTCGAACGTCCACGTTCCGTCGCGCTGGATGATTTCTGCCATACCCGCGATTCTGCCAGCCGGGCGTACGGGAGCGGGCCCGGTCCTTGACCCCTCCACCGCTCCGCGATACGCATGGCCGGCGCGTTCGGCTACCCGGAGATCCACAGGTAGCACCCGTCGAAGGGACAGGCTTGTGCGACAGCGACGTCCGATCGGGAAAGCCCGGCGTACGACCCCGAAGGCCCGGCCCGGAACCCTCCCCAGGCTCCTCTCCACCCTCCTGCTCGTCGTGGCGGCCGCCTTCTCCGCCACCGCCGCGACCTCCTCGGCCGTGGCCGCCTCCGCACCCCGCCCGCTCGGGCAGCTCGTGCCGGTCCCCGCGACGGTGGTGCCGGGCGGCTCCCCGTACGCCATCACCGCCACGACCCCGATCAGGGTCTCCGGCCACTCCGGCGAGGTCCGGCGGATCGGCACCTACCTGGCGGAGCTGCTGCGCCCGGCCACCGGCTACGCGCTGCCCGTCACCGACCGGCCGGGCCCCGGTGGCATCCGGCTGGAGCTGGGCTCGCGGGAGCGTGGCCTCGGCGAGGAGGGGTACCGGCTGCGCTCCACACCCGCCGCGCTCACCATCACCGCCCGCGCCCCGGCCGGGCTCTTCCACGGCGTCCAGACGCTGCGCCAGCTCCTCCCGGACCGGGTGGAGGCCGACAGCCGGCAGAAGGGGCCGTGGAAGGTCGCGGGCGGCACCATCACGGACGCGCCGCGCTACGGCTACCGGGGTGCCATGCTCGACGTCTCGCGCCACTTCTTCTCCGTCGCCGAGGTGAAGCGCTACATCGACCAGCTGGCCTTCTACAAGGTCAACAAGCTGCACCTCCACCTCTCCGACGACCAGGGCTGGCGGATCGCCATCGACTCCTGGCCCCGGCTCGCCCCGTACGGCGGCTCCACCGAGGTCGGCGGCGGGCCCGGCGGGTACTACACGAAGGCGCAGTACCGCGAGATCGTCCGGTACGCCGCCTCCCGCCATCTGGAGGTCGTCCCGGAGATCGACCTGCCCGGCCACACCAGCGCCGCCCTCGCCTCCTACGCCGAGCTGAACTGCGACGGCGTCGCCCCGCTGCTCTACACCGGGACCACGGTCGGCTTCAGCTCGCTCTGCGTCTCCAAGCCGGTGACGTACGACTTCGTGGACGACGTCCTGCGTGAACTCGCCGCCCTCACTCCGGGTCCGTACCTCCACATCGGAGGCGACGAGGCACACGCCACCAGCCAGGAGGACTACGCCACCTTCATGGCGAGGGCGCAGGCGGTCGTCGGGAAGTACGGCAAGACGGTGATGGGCTGGCACCAGCTGACCGGCGCGGTGCCGGTGAAGGGCGCGGTGGCGCAGTACTGGGGCCACGACCGGACGGGCGCCGCCGAGCGCAAGCGGGTGGCCGACGCGGCGAGGAGCGGCACCAGGCTGGTGCTCTCACCGGCCGACCGGGTGTACCTGGACATGAAGTACACCAAGGACACACCGCTCGGCCTGAGTTGGGCCGGACCGGTCGAGGTGCGGCGATCCTACGACTGGGACCCGGCGACCTACCTGGAAGGCGCCCCGCAGGAGGCCGTCCTCGGGATCGAGGCGCCGCTGTGGACCGAGACGCTGACGGACAGCGCGGAGATCGAGGCGATGGCCTTCCCGCGGCTGCTGGGCGCCGCCGAGATCGGCTGGTCGCCGGCCGCGGCCCGCGACTGGGACACGTACCGGGTGCGCCTCGCCGCTCAGGGGCCGCGGCTGACCGCGCTCGGTATCGGCTTCCACCGCTCGCCGCAGGTGGACTGGGACCGGTGAGGACGGAGGTGAGCGCCCGGGGGACCGTCCCCGGGCGCTCACCGGCTCATGCGGACCGCTCAGAACTTGGCGATCGGGTTCTTCAGGCGGCCGACCAACTGGAGCGCGCCCGCGGGGTCGTTGAGGTCGACCATCTGCTGGTTGTTGCGCAGCTGGAGGCGGTTGAGGCAGGAGAGCGCGAACTCCGGCTCGAACAGGTCGTACTGCGCGAACTTCTCCGCGAGGTACGGCACCGACTCCTGGTAGCCGCGTACGCACTCGGCGACCGTCCGCCAGAAGGTGTCCTCGTCCAGGACCCCTTCGGTGGCCAGGCCCGCGCCGAGGAAGCGGAAGAAGCAGTCGAAGACGTCGGTGAAGACCGACAGCAGCTTCATGTCCTCCGGCACCTCGGCGCGGATCCGGTCGACCTTCGGCGGCAGCACCGCGTCCGGGTCCATGACCGCGATCTCCTCGGCGATGTCCTTGAAGACCGTGCGGGTGACGACCCCGTCCTCGACGACCAGGATCACGTTCTCGCCGTGCGGCATGTAGACCAGGTCGTAGGCGTAGAAGCTGTGCAGCACCGGCACCAGATAGGCGTCCAGGTAGTGCCGCAGCCACACCTGCGCGTCCAGTCCGGACTCCGCGATGAGCGCCGCGGCCACCGAGCGGCCCTCGTGGTCGGTGTGGAGCAGCGAGGCCATGGTGGCGACCCGCTCGCCCGGCTCCAGACCGGCTACCGGGCTCTCGCGCCAGAGCGCGGCCAGCATCTTCAGATACGGCGAGCCCTTGGCGGTGGCCGCCTCGTAGCTTCGGTGGTGGTAGCCGATCGCGGCCCGCTCCCGGATGATCGAGAACCGGGCGGCGGTCAGCAGGCTGTCACGCTCGATGAGCCCGGCCAGCCAGTCGTTGATGGCCGGGGTGGCCTCCATGTAGGCGGCGGAGAGGCCGCGCATGAAGCCCATGTTCAGGACGGAGAGCGCCGTCTTGACGTAGTGCTTCTCCGGGTGGTCGGTGTTGAAGAACGTACGGATCGACTGCTGGGCCAGGTAGGCGTCCTCGCCCTCGCCGAGCACCACCAAGTGGCGTTCGGCCAGCTCACCGGCGAAGGTCACGGCGAGCTTGTTCCACCACTGCCAGGGGTGGACGGGCAGCAGGAAGTACGCCTCCGGGTCCAGGCCGAGCGAGCGCAGCGTGGCGGCGAACCGCTCCCGGGCGGCCTCGCTCAGCTCGCCCTCGACCAGCGTGTCGTAGTCCAGACCGGCGCCCGACGTGAAGGTGGCCCGGTCGCGGCGGGCGGCCAGCCAGACCAGCCGGATCGGCGAGGCGGCCTCCGGGGCGTACGCGCGGTACTCGTCGACCCCGAAGCCGAGCCGGCCGTTGTTGGCCACGAAGCACGGGTGGCCCTCGGTCATCCCGGTCTCGATGGCCTGAAAACCGGCGGCGACGAGCTGGCCGGAGGTGGCCGGTTCCTTGGTGAGCTTGTAGGCGGTTCCGGCCAGGGTGGAGGAGACCTCCTCCAGGTAGACCGGCAGGATCTCCTCGGAGAGCCCGAGCGCCACCCGCAGCTCGATGAAGAACTCCAGCGCGTCGAGCGGTACTTCGGCCCCGTGCCGGTGGCGCGTGATCGAGTCGGCCTCGACCTGCCAGTGGTCCAGCGCGAAGACGCGCGCGGTGAAACGATACTCCGTACCCGCGTCGTCACTACGGAGGGTGTAGCGGTCCTCGCCGAGGGGAGCGGGCGTCAGCAGCCGTTCATGGCTGAATTCCGCCAGCGCTTTGCGGACCAGCAGTCGGTTTGCGGTGGCCCAGCGGTCCGGCGAGAGGTGGGCGACGCTGTCGGTGAGGGCGGTCGTCATCGGTCGGTTCCTCCGGTTGCTGCTTCGAACTGCTCGCGGGTGCAGGCGCTGAGCAGCGCGTCCTTCTCCGGTTTGGCGATCTCCCGCAGGACCTCGAAGCCGACGGCCTTGTTGAGGGCCTGGACGGCGCTGTTGGTCACATCGGGCTCGACGACGACCCGGCGCACCGACGGATCGGCGAAGAGGAACTCCATCACGGCGGTGATCACGGCCCGGGTGAAGCCGTGCACCGGGGTGTCGGTCGGCGCGACCAGGAAGTGCATCCCGACATCGCCGGGCTCCGCCTCGTACAGCCCTTTCAGCTCGACCTCGGTGGGGTCGTACCGCTCGATCAGGAACGCCGGCGCGCCGTCGTGCAGACCGATGAACGCCTCGTGGTGCGGATGGGCGGCGATCGCCATGTACTCCCGCTCCACCTCCTCCAGTCCGGCCCCGCCCATCAGCCAGAACGCGGCTTTGGGGTGGGTCACCCAGCCGTGCACCAGCTCGGCGTCACCGGCGGGATCGAGCGGGCGGACGGTGAAGTCGCCGAGTTTTCCGGGGGTTTCGTCGCTGCGGGGGTGGTTCATATCGCGAACTCCTGGAAGGCGATGGACTTCTCGACCGGGTAGTACTCACGGCCGAGCAGTTCGCCGATGATGTACGCGTTGCGGTAGGCACCCATGCCCAGGTCGGGCGAGGTGATCGAGTGGGTGTGCACCCCGGCGTTCTGCAGGAAGATCCCGCGCCCGGTGGTGTCGATGCTGTAGTTGCGGGCCACGTCGAAGCGGCCCCGGCTGTCGTGGCGCAGCCGGCCGGTGACCGGCGCCAGGAAGGCGGGCGCCTCGTAGCGGTAGCCGGTGGCGAGGATCAGGCCCTCGGTGGTGAGCCCGTACTCCTTGCCCTGCTCCTCCTGCCGCAGCCCCAGGCTGTACGCGCCGCCCTCCTCGTCGTAACGCGCACTGAGCAGAGCCGAGTTGGTGAGCAGCCGGGTCGGGACCGGGCCGGGCAGGTTCTTCTGGTAGAGCAGGTCGAAGATCGCGTCGATCAGCTCCCCGTCGATGCCCTTGAACAGCCCCTTCTGGCCGGTCTCCAGCCGGTAGCGGGTCTCCTCGGGCAGCGCGTGGAAGTAGTCGATGTACTCCGGGGAGGTCATCTCCAGCGTGAGCTTGGTGTACTCCAGCGGGAAGAACCGCGGGGAGCGCGTCACCCAGTTGAGGCGGTAACCGTAGGTGTCGATCTCGGACAGCAGGTCGTAGTAGATCTCCGCCGCACTCTGCCCGCTGCCGACCAGAGTGATCGACTTCTTCTTCTGGAGCTCGGCTTTCCCCTCCAGATAGCGGGAGTTGTGCAGGAAGTCGCCGCCGAGACCGTGACAGGCCTCGGGGATGTACGGCGGCGTCCCGGTGCCGAGGACGAGGTGGCGGGAGCGGAACTCCTCGCCGGACGCGGTGCGCACGGTGTAGAGCTCGGTGCCCTCGTCGTACGTCACCGCCTCCACGGTCTCGTCGAACCGGATGCTGCTCAGTTTGGCGGCGGCCCAGCGGCAGTAGTCGTTGTACTCGGTCCGCAGCGGGTAGAAGTTCTCCCGGATGTAGAACGAGTAGAGCCTGCCGCGCTCCTTGAGGTAGTTGAGGAAGGAGTACGGCGAGGTCGGGTCGGCCATGGTGACCAGGTCCGACATGAACGGCGTCTGGAGATGGGCCCCTTCGAGGAACATCCCGGAGTGCCACTCGAAGTCCGGCTTGGACTCCAGGAAGACACCGTTGAGTTCGTCGATCGGCTCGGTCAGGCAGGCAAGACCGAGATTGAACGGGCCGAGCCCGATCCCGATGAAGTCGTGGGGGTCAGGAAGCGCGGTCAAGGGAGTCTCCCAGGTACTGCTCGGCGTGGCCGGAGATCAGGTCGAGGACCGTGGCCATGTCGGCCACGGTCGTTTCGGGGTTGAGGAGGGTGAACTTCAGGTACTGGCGGGCGCCGACCTTGGTGCCCGCGACGATCGCCTCGCCGGAGGCGAACAGCGCCTTGCGGGCGTGGAGGTTGGCGCGGTCGATCTCGTCCGGCGAGGTGACACCGGACGGGATGTAGCGGAAGACGAGCGTGGAGAGCTGCGGCTGCACCACCACGTCGAAGCGCGGGTCGGCGGCGAGCAGCTTCCAGCCTTCGGCGGCCAGGTCGCAGACCTCGTCGAAGAGTTCTCCGATGCCGTCGGCGCCCATGACGCGCAGCGTCATCCACAGCTTGAGCGCGTCGAACCGGCGGGTCGTCTGGAGGGACTTGTCGACCTGGTTGGGTATCCGCTCCTCGGCCATCCGGCGCGGGTTCAGGTACTCCGCGTGGTACGTGGCGTGGCGCAGGGTCGCCCGGTCGCGGACCAGGATCGCCGACGAACTCACCGGCTGGAAGAAGGACTTGTGGTAGTCCACGGTCACCGAGTCGGCGTGCGCGATGCCTTCGAGGAGGCCGCGCCGCTCGCGGGAGGCCAGCAGACCGCAGCCGTACGCGGCGTCCACGTGCATCCAGGTCGCGAACTGCTCGCAGAGCGCGGCGATCTCGGGCAGCGGGTCGATGGAGCCGAAGTCCGTGGTGCCGGCGGTCGCGACGACGGCCATCGGCACGGCACCTTCGGCCACGCACTGCTCCAGGGCGTGGGCCAGGGCCACGGCCTGCATGCGCTTGTTGCTGTCGACCGGGATGCAGACCACCGCGTCCGGGCCGAGGCCGAGCAGTTTGGCGGACTTCTGCACGCTGAAGTGGCTGCACTCGGAGGTGAAGATCCGCAGCCGGGTGTAGTGCTCCGGCCGGACCTTCGCCTCCTCGCGGGCCAGCAGCAGGGCCTGGAGGTTGGACTGCGTACCGCCGCTGGTGAAGATGCCGTCGGCGGCCGGTCCGAGGCCGATGCGCTCGGTGGTCCAGTCGATCAGCCGGCGCTCGATGAGCGTGCCGCCCGCGCTCTGGTCCCAGGTGTCCAGGGAGGAGTTGATGGCGGAGAGCACGGTCTCGCCGAGGACGGCGGGGATGACGACCGGGCAGTTGAGGTGGCCGAGGTAGCGGGGGTGGTGGAAGTAGACGGCGTCGCGGAGGTAGACCTCGCCGAGCTCGTCGAGGGCGGCGGTGGCGTCGCCCAGCGGCCGGTCGAGGTCGATCGCGTCGACGACGGGGGAGAGCTCGTCGACACCGACCCCGCTGAAGGGGCGCTCGGTGGCGGCGAGTTTGGCCGCGACCCGTTCCACTCCTGCGGTGACGGTGCGCCGGTAGTGCTCCGCAGTCGTGTCGTTGAGCAGGTGCGAACGCATGAAGGGGTCCTCCCGGGTGAGGGGAACTTCATCGCGGCCCTCCGGGCAGGAGAGAGAAAAGGGGGGACGAGGGACGCGATGTCGAAGTGAGGTAAGCCTAACCTAACTCGATCACGGGTTGTTCCCGGCCCCATCGGGTGCGGAGGTTGTCCGCTTTGGTTCCGGTTCGGCTACTCCACCGCTGCGGCGCGGGCGATCGTCTCCGCCCGCAGCTGCTCCTCGCTCAGGCCGCGCCGCCAGTACCCGACGAAGGTGACCCGCCTGCGGTCGAAGCCGCGCTCCTGGACGAGGTGGCGGCGGAGCGCGCGCACCTCGGACGACTCGCCCGCGATCCAGACGTACGGGGTGCCCTCCGGTAGCTCGGCGGCGCGCACGGCCTCCACGGCGGGCGGCGAGCCCTCACTCCGGACGAGCCAGCTGATCCGGGCCTTGGCGGCGGTGTTGAGGGCCTGCCGGTCCTCGGTCTTCGGCACCTCCAGCCAGGCCCGCGTGGGCATTCCGGCGGGCAGCCACTCCAGTGCCGCGGAGGCGGCGGGCAGGGCCGTCTCGTCGGCCCAGATGAGCACCCAGTCGGTGTCCTCCGGCGGCCGGAAGCGGACAGAGGTGTTGTCCGCGACCGCCGGCCCCAGCACCTTGAGCCGGTCGCCCGACGCGGCCATGAGTGCCCAGCGGGACGCCGGACCGCCGTCACCGTGGAGCGCGAAGTCGATGTCCACCTCGGTGGAGCCGTCGGCCTTCACGCGCTGGGCCCGCACGGTGTACGACCGCATCACCGCCCGTACGTCCTCGGGCAGCGCCCGCCACTTCGGGTACCAGGCCCCGTCCTCACCCTCCGGCACCACGGCCTCGCCCTGCCCCGGGTGCGGCAGGAAGAGGGAGAGGCTCTGGTCGCGCCCGCCGGCCCGGAATCCCTCGGCCCCGGGTCCGCCCAGCGTGATCCGGAGCATGGAGGGGCCGAGCCGCCTGACCCGCAGGACGGTCAGGTCGAAGAAGCGGAACGGGGCGACACGGGGCACGGCGGCGGTCGTCGTCAACGAGGGCTCCTCCGGAACGGGCAGGAGCGACGGGCGGACGGGCCCGGCTCCGGCGAGGGCAGTCCGGAGGAAGGTTAGCCTAACCTTGCCAGGTGGTCACGGTGTCGTGGGGCCGTGCCGCAGGCGGGCCGGCCCGAAACGACCGCCCGCCCCGACCCCGTTCCGATCCGACTCCGACAGCTCCGCCCCCACCCGCCGGAGAACCGGCGAACCCTCCACCCTCCGGCGAACCCTCCGCCCTCCGGCGGCCCCGCGCCCCGAAGTCGCCGTCCTGCGGCCCTACACCCCGAAGTCGGCCCGGCAGGCGTCCAGCCCCTCCACGGTGACGTCGACGCTCCGGTGCTTCTCCCACCCGGCCCGGTCCAGCCGCAGCCGCTGCAAGGGAGCGGCCTCGCCGCGGATCACCTGGATCTGGAGGCCGTCGGGCTCGTACCCGAGCTTGCGCGAGACACCGAGCGAGCCCGCATTGTCCGTCCAGGCCTCCGAGGCGGCGTACCGGGCGCCGAGCCCCGCGAAGGCCAGGTGGAGAGCGGCGGCCCGCATCTCCGTGCCGATGCCCTGCCGCTGGTGCGGGAGGCCGAGCCACGACCCGGTCACCACCTCACGCCGTACGCCGAACTCCTTGCCCATCACGTCCTGTCGGCCCACGACCTGGCCGTCGTGGAGGACCACCAGAGAAAGGTGCCACTCCTCGGGCGTCCACCCGGCGATGGTGCCCAGCACGTGCTGGTAGGTGGCCCGGCCGACCTCGTCGGGCGTGCCGTCGGTCCACGGTACGAGGAACGGCATCCGGTCCGCGGCGTGCACCCCGCCCGTGGCGACCGTGGCCAGCTGGTCGAGGAGCGCCTCGTCGGGCAGCCGCAGTTCGAGGCGGGGCGTACGGATCCGGAGCCCGCGGAGGGGCCAGTAACGGTGGCTCATGCAGGGACTTTGCCGGACGGGAGGCCGACCTGTCGAACGGGATTCCCGGAGGTGGCGGCCCGCGCGTCCGCTTCTCGGTGGCCCTGGGATACGGGCGGCTGACGATCCGCCACGCCTGGCGCTGAGGCGCCCGCCGGGTGCGCGTGGCTCGCGGCCTCGCGGCCTCGCGGACATGGCCTGTTGGCCAGGTCTTCCCATCGCGGCCCTCTCGGGGAAAACTGTGCCGAGCACTGTGGTGCACGCGCCCGGACGGGGGCTGGACAACGTTGTCATCAGCCGGCCGGGGCCCACGCCTTCCGTCTGCCCCGAGAGGACCGCTCATGCGGGAACCCACCGCCGCCGCACACCCGCCGCCCCGGACGAGACGGGGGCGGCTGCGTGCCGTCGCCGTGGCCGCCCTCACGTCGGGCGCGCTCGTCGCGGGCCTGGTGCCGGCCACGGTCACCGCCACGGCGGCCGAGGCAGCCCCGCGTGCCTCGTCGATCAGCGCGTACGACGCCGTCGACCCGTTCATCGGCACCGAGCTGGACCCGGCCCAGAACAAGGGCAACAGCGCCTACGGCAACACCTGGCCGGGCGCCACGACCCCGTTCGGCATGGTCCAGTCGAGCCCGACGACGTACCGCTCCTCGGACGGGGACCAGAAGGGCGGCTACGAGTACAGCGCCGACAAGCTCCGCGGCTTCGGCATGACCCGGCTCTCCGGCACCGGCTGCGAAGGCCGTTTCAGCGCCTTCGACTTCCCGGTGCTGCCGTACACGGGCCCGCTCACCGGGGGCGCGCTGCCGACCAGTCCCGGCACGAAGATCGACCCGTACTACCTGGACTTCGACCACCGCGACGAGACGGCCGCGCCCGGCCATTACACGGTCGGCCTCGGCAACGGCGTGGAGACGGAGCTGACCGCGACCACCCGGACCGCCGTCAACCGGTACGAGTTCCCCGCCCGCAAGGACTCGTCGACGCTGATCCTGGACGTGGCGGGCTCCAACAACCGGGTCTTCGGCAGCGAGGTGAAGGTCGAGGGCCGCACGGTCAGCGGCTGGGTCGAGACGGCGTCGGTGTGCGACGAGGGCGGCCGCTACCGCGCCTACTTCTCCGCGACCTTCGACCGCGACTTCACCTCGTACGGCACCTGGCAGGGCGGTACGGTCACCTCCGGCGCGGCGACCGCGCGCGGTGGCGAGGCCAGGCACGGCTCGGGGGCGTACCTGGTCTTCCCGAAGGGAGCGACGGTCACCGCGCGGACCGGGCTCAGCTACGTGAGCGTGGCGAACGCGGCCCGCAACGCGGAGGAGGAGACCGGCGGCCGCACCTTCGACCAGGTCCGGAAGGCGACGGCGCAGGTCTGGAAGGACACGCTGTCCACGGTGAAGGCCACCGGCGGCACGAAGTCGGAGCGGGTGAAGTTCTACACAGCGCTTTACCACTCCCTCCTCCACCCGAACGTCTCCGACGACGTGAACGGCCAGTACCCGGGCCACGACGGCAAGGTCCGGAAGGTGGCGCCGGGCCGGCACCACTACGTGACGTACGCGGGCTGGGACATGTACCGGGGCCAGGCGCAGCTCATCGCGCTGCTCTTCCCGAAGGTCGGCGACGACATCAACCAGTCGCTGGTGGACCTGGTGAAGCAGACGGGCGCCTGGCCCAACTGGCCGCATCTGAACCAGTCGCAGCAGAAGATGAGCGGTGACTCGCTCCAGGTGGTGCTGTCGTCGATCGACGCTTTCGGCAGCGTGGACTACGACCGCAAGGCGGCGCTCGCGTCGATGCGGAAAACGCAGTCGCTGCCGGCGGACACGACGAAGCGGGCGCACGCGCAGCAGTACTTCAGCGCCGGTTTCATCGACAACGGCAAGGGCGACTCGGCCACCTCCAAGACCCTTGAGTACGCGATCGACGACTTCGCCATCGCCCAACTGGCGGGCAGGCTGGGCGAGAAGGCCACCCACGACCGGTTCATGACGCGGGCGCAGAACTGGCAGAACCTGCTGGACCCGGAGACCGACCGCATCCGCCCGCGCGGGCGCAACGGCTTCGACCGCTCCTTCAACCTCGGTGAGCGCGGCAACCAGTTCGAGCAGGCGACGGGATACCAGTACGGCTGGATGGTCCCGCAGAACCTCGGCACCCTGATCGAGAAGCGAGGCGGCATCGAGCCGGTGACCCGCGACCTCGACGAGCACACCAAGTCGCTGGACGCGGGCGTCTACAACACCACGGGCGCCTACCTCTCCAACCAGCCGAGCTTCTCGATGCCGTACGTCTACAACTGGCTGCGCCAGCCGCACCGTACGTCGGAGGTGCTGCGCCGGGCGACGGACGAGATGTACGACACGACTCCGTCGGGCCTGCCGGGCAACGACGACCTGGGCTCGCTCAGCGCCTGGTACGTGTGGGCGAACCTCGGGATGAACCCGGCGGTGTACGGGACGGCGAACCTGGTGCTCAGCTCGCCGATGTTCGACCGGATCGTGATCGACAGCGCGGACAGCGACCGCCGGATCACGATCAAGGCGGAGGGCGCGTCGGCGGACCGGCCGTACGTGACGGGGCTGAAGGTCAACGGCGCCTCGCGTACGCAGTCCTGGCTGACCGAGGACTTCGCGCGGGCGGGCGGCGTGCTGACGTACACGATGGGCGAGGCGCCGGGCACCTGGGGCACGGGTGCGGCCGATGTCCCGCCCTCGTACACGGAAGGCTCCGATGCCCGCAACAACATCGGCTCGACGCCGGACGGCCAGGGCAGGCTGGGCTCGCTCGACCTCAGCGACAACTCCCTCTCCCGCGAGAAGCTGGCGGCGGCGGGCGCGGCACCGGGTGCGAAACTGCCGCTGGGCGACACGGGTGTGACGTTCACCTGGCCGAAGACCGAGGCGGGGCAGCCGGACAACTGGATCCCGCACGGCCAGCGGGTGAACCTGACCGGCGGGAACGGCAAGGGCGTCAAGGCGACGGGCATCTCCTTCCTCGGCCTGGCCACGAACGGCCCGTCGCAGGGCCTGGCGAGCGTGGAGTACGAGGACGGCTCGACGCAGAACGTGGCGGTGCAGTTCACCGACTGGACGCCCGGCACCAACTACCTCTACGGCAACGTCCCGTTGGTGACCACGGAGGGCCGCAACAAGGTGAACGGCACGTCGGACACGACGCGCACGGTGGTCTTCGGCACGGTCCCGCAGGTGCTGGACGGGAAGAAGCGGGTGCGCTCGGTGGTCCTGCCGCAGGGCACGGACCGCGGCATCATGCACATCTTCGACGTGGCGCTGACGACCAACCCGGACCTGGAGGCGCCGGGTGTGGTTCCCGAGCGCATCGTCCTCACCCCGACGGGGACTCCCGCCACCTCCCAGGCGGTGACATGGCGGACGGGCAGCGGGACGACGCAGGGTGAGGCGCAGTTCCGCCCGGTGGGCTCGAACTCGGCCTGGCGCAGGGCGAAGGCGGTGACGAACGAGGAGCTGCTGAGCAGCGGAGTCCCGACGCGGACGCACTCGGCGGTGATGGCGAACCTGAAGCCGGGAACGCGGTACGAGTACCGCGTGGGCACGGCCGACAAGCTGAGCGAGCGCTACGTGTTCACCTCGGCGGGCAAGCCGGGTGAGGAGTTCACGTTCCTCTACTTCGGCGACGCCCAGAACGACCTGAAGGCGAAGTGGGCCCCGGTCGTCGACCTGGCCTACCAGCGCTTCCCGAAGGCGGTCGGCAGCGTCAACGCGGGCGACCTGGTGGACTCGGGCGGCAACGCGGGCCAGTGGGACGAGTGGTTCGGCGCGATGAACGGCCGCAGCCAGACGACGAACGTGATCGCGGCACCGGGCAACCACGAGTACAACGCGGACCTGTTCCTGCAGACGTGGAAGTCGACGTTCGAGTACCCCGCCAACGGCCCGACGCCCCTCCCCGCGAAGGACGAGACCCCGGCGGAGCGCCAACGGGCGGCGTACGAGGCCCACATGGCGAAGTCCCTGACGGAGACGGCGTATTACACGGACTACCAGGGAGTCCGCTTCATCACCCTCAACGCGAGCACGCACGACGCTCGCGAACTGATGACCCCGCCCGACCTGCCGCCTTGCTCGACCGGTTGCCCGGACCCGCAGAAACTCTGGCTGGACCTCCAGGCCCGCTGGCTCGACCACATCCTGGCGAACAACCCCAACAAGTGGTCGGTGGCCACGTTCCACCAGCCGGTCTTCTCGGCAGCGGTCGGCCGCGACGAGAAGCCCATCCGTGACGCCTGGCTGCCGGTCTTCCAGCGCAACGACATCGACCTGGTCCTGATGGGCCACGACCACGTGTACGCCCGCGGCTACGTCGATGCGGACGCGACGGACACCCCGGGCGTGACGACGGGCCCCGTCTACGCGGTGGCGATGTCCGGCCCCAAGTACTACGAACTCTCCCCGGACGACGACAACGTCTGGACCCGCAACGGCGCCACCCAGGTGGCCCGCGCGGCCCACACGTCGACGTTCCAGGGCATCACGGTCACCAAGGACACGATCCGCTACGAGTCCGTGGTGGCGGCCAAGTGGGACGACCGGTCGACGACGGACAAGGCGGTGGGGGAGACCCTGGACGCGTTCACGATCACGAAGAGCGATGCGGGCGTGAAGTACGTGACGGAGGACGGGGTGGGGGTGCCGGGGGGCCGTTAGGCCCGGTTCGGACGGGGGTGCGGCCGCCTTGCGTGGGGCGGCCACACCACCGGGTTGACGTTGGACCGGCCCCGGGGAACGCAGGCACAGCGTCTGCGCTCCTTCGGGCTCGGTCCGACTGGCGGGGGTCACCTGCATTCCCAGTCGTTACACAGGGCATCGGCATGATGCATGGCAGAACAAGGTGCTACCGCGGCCAGACACCCCCAAGGGGGTGTCTGGCCGATCATGCCGGGCTCGCCGACAAGACACCCCCTAGGCGATCAGCCGACTCGTGAACCCGGCTCCGACCAGCCGCTCGTACGCCGCCACCACCGCGTCCGGCACCGGCTGCTCGATCATGAAGCCCTGCGCCGGATAGACGAGCAGCCGCTGCAAGGCCCCCACCAGCATGTCGATCACCATCCGGTCGTCCCCGAGCGACTCCACGTACGCCTCGAACGACATCGGACTCGAAGCGCAGACGACGTCCACGCCCGGCCACAGCTTCCGCGCCGTGGCGTACGCGCGCCGTTCCTCGTACGGCTTGCTGACCAGCAGTACGGAGTCGGTGCCCACCCCGGCCTCGTCGAGAAGGGCCCTGGAGAAGCGGATGTTCTCGCCGGTGTTGCGAGCCTTCGGTTCGACCAGCACAGCGGACGCCGGTACGCCCAGCTCGACGGCCCGCTCCCGATAGTGCACGGCCTCTCCGCGCGGCATCCGGTCCCGGGTGGTGGGGCTGGTCGAGCCGGTGAACACCACGACCGGGGCCAGCCCGCGCAGGTAGAACTCCGCCGCCACGTGGCCACCCCCAGGTCATGGCTGCCGAGCCCGACGATGACCGAGCAGGGGCGGGGGGTGTGGTGCATCAGGTGGTGGTGCCACACCTGCCGGGCGTCGGACCAGTCGCGGCCGGAAATCATGGTGCCGCGTCCTTCCGCCATAGGCCGGCCCCGATACGGGTTGTGCGGGGCGTTGAGTGAAACCGTGACTGGGTGCCGGGTGTCAGTCGTGGGCCCCACGTCGTCGGCGCCGGGCCGAACGCGCGACGAGCGGCCCTCACCGCGAAATCGTGGGGGCGCAGCCCGGCAGCCCCAACTCCCGCGCGATCAGCATCCGCTGGACCTCGCTCGTGCCCTCACCGATCTCCAGGATCTTCGAGTCGCGCCACATCCGCGCCACCGGGTACTCGTTCATGAAGCCGTAGCCGCCGTGGATCTGCGTCGCGTCCCGGGCGTTGTCCACCGCCACCGTCGAGGAGTACAGCTTCGCGATCGCGGCCTCCTTCTTGAAGGGTTCGCCGGCCACCAGACGGGACGCCGCGTCACGCCAGCCCACGCGGGACATGTGGGCGCGCATCTCCATGTCGGCGATCTTGAACTGGATCGCCTGGTTCGCGCCGATCGGCTTTCCGAAGGCGTGGCGCTCCGCCGCGTACTTCACCGACTCGTCCACGCAGCCCTGCGCCAGACCCGTTGCCAGAGCGGAGATGGCGACCCTGCCCTCGTCGAGGATGCGCAGGAACTGCGCGTAGCCCCGGCCCTCCTCGCCGAGCAGGTTCGCCGCCGGGACGCGGACATCGGTGAAGGACAGTTCGCGGGTGTCCGAGGAGTTCCAGCCGACCTTGGAGTACGGGGCCGCCACCGTGAAACCGGGGGTGCCGGAGGGGACGATGATCGCGGAGATCCGGGGGCGGCCGTCCTCCTTGCGGCCCGTCACGGCGGTGACCGTGACCAACTCCGTGATGTCCGTGCCCGAGTTGGTGATGAAGCACTTCGAGCCGTTGATGACCCACTCGTTCGTCGCCTCGTCCAGCACCGCCGTCGTGCGGGTACCGCCCGCGTCCGAGCCGCCGTCCGGCTCGGTCAGGCCGAACGCGCCCAGCGCCTCACCCGCACACAGCTTCGGCAGCCACTGCCGCTTCTGCTCCTCCGTGCCGAACAGGTGCAGCGGCATCGCGCCCAGCGAGACCCCGGCCTCCAGCGTGATCGCCACCGACGAGTCGACCCGGGCCAGCTCCTCCAGCGCGATCCCGAGCGCCAGGTAGTCGCCGCCCATCCCGCCGTACTCCTCGGGGAACGGCAGCCCGAACAGGCCCATCCGGCCCATCTCGCGGACGATCTCGTACGGGAATTCATGGCGCTCGTAGAGGTCGCCGATCTTCGGCGCGACCACGTCGTGCGCGAACGCCTCGACGGTGCGGCGCAGTTCCTCGTGTTCGGCGGTCAGCCGGTGGTCCAGGGACATGGGGTCACTCACTCCTTGTGGGAGAGGAAGAAGGGGGAGGGGTCAGGGCGCGGACCGTGCGGGATGGGCTCGGTCGGCCCAGGTGTCCGGCCAACCAGGCGCTGGTGGCCGTCAGTTCGGACAGGTCGACGCCCGTTTCGATGCCCAGGCCGTCAAGCATCCAGACCAGGTCCTCGGTGGCGAGATTGCCCGTGGCGCTCTTCGCGTACGGGCAGCCGCCCAGGCCGCCCGCCGACGCGTCCACCGTGCTCACCCCGTGCTGGAGCGCCGCCAGGGTGTTGGACAGCGCCTGGCCGTACGTGTCGTGGAAGTGGACGCCGATCGCGGACGTCGGGACGGCGGCTTCGTTGAGGGCGGCGAGCAGCGCCGTCACGTGCCCCGGCGTCGCCACCCCGATCGTGTCGCCCAGCGACAGCTCGTCGCAGCCCAGGTTCATCAGCGCCTTCGCGACCTTCACCACCTGCGCGACCGGCACCGCGCCCTCCCACGGGTCGCCGAAGCACATCGACAGGTACCCGCGCACGTGCACCTTCTCCGCCTTCGCGCGGGCCACCACCGGCTCGAACATGGCCAGCGACTCGTCCACCGTGCGGTTCAGGTTGCGCGCGGCGAACGTCTCCGTGGCCGAGCCGAACACCGCGATCGACCGGGCCCCGAGTCCCAGCGCCCGGTCCAGGCCGCGTTCGTTCGGTACGAGGACGGGGAGCGAGACGTCGCCCACGTCCGCGATGTCCCCGAGGAGGGGGAACAGCTCTTCCGCGTCGGCCAGTTGGGGCACCCACTTCGGGTGTACGAAGCTGGTCGCCTCGATGGTCGTCAGTCCCGCCACGGCCAGGCGGCGGATGAACTCCGCCTTCACCGAAGTCGGTACGGTCTCCTTTTCGTTCTGCAGCCCGTCCCGCGCCCCTACTTCGTGGATGCGGACCCGGGCCGGCAGGCCGGGTGCCGGGACTTTCATGGGAAGCGTGCTCATGACTCCTCCACGGGGACCACGACCGCCAGGATCTGGTCCATCGCCACCGTCGACCCCGCCGTGACGTCCAACTCGGTCACCGTTCCGGCGTGCGGCGCGGAGATCACGTGCTCCATCTTCATCGCCTCCACCACGAGCAGGCTCTGACCTGCCTCGACCTCGTCCCCGACGGCCACCTTCACCACCGTGACCGTGCCCGGCATCGGCGCCGCCAGCGTGTCCGCACCGCTCCGGCCCGCCCCGCTCAGGGATGCCTCCACCGGGTCGTGGTCCTGAACGTGCCAGGCGTCGCCGTCCCGGCCGAGCCAGTCGCCGGAGCGGTGGAAGTGGCCCACCGTGCGGTTGAGTTCGACCGTGACCCGGTCGGCCGTCACCGTCGCGCCCGCCGGCGCCTCGTACGTCACCGGGTCCGCGCCCGACACCCGCAGCGGGAACGCCAGCGGCGCCCGCACACCTCCCGTACGCCACCCGTTCGGCACCGAGAACGGATCCGTCCAGCCCTCCGCGTCCGGCCGTGGCTCCAGCGCCTCCCGGCGGACCGCCGCGGCCGCCGCGTACACCTCGTCCGGAACGCCGTCCGGCACCAGGCCCTCCGCCTCGCGTTCCACCAACCCCGTGTCCAGGTTTCCGGAGACCACGTCCGGGTGGGCCAGCAGGCGGCGCAGGAAGCCCGCGTTGGTCGGGACGCCCAGGATCACCGTGTCCGCGAGCGCCGCCCGCAGCTTGCGGATCGCGGTCGCGCGGTCGGGGCCGTACGCGATCACCTTCGACAGCATCGGGTCGTACAGGCTGCCCACCGGCACGCCCTCGCTGAGCCCCGAGTCCGTCCGCACTCCGTCGCCCTGCGGCTCGCGCAGCGCCAGCACCGTACCGCCTGAGGGCAGGAAGCCCCGGGACGGGTCCTCGGCGCAGACGCGGGCCTCGATCGCCCAGCCGGTCAGGGTGATGTCCCGCTGTGCGTACGGGAGTTGCTCACCCGACGCCACCCGCAGCTGCCACTCCACCAGGTCCAGGCCGGTGATCAGCTCGGTGACCGGGTGCTCGACCTGGAGGCGGGTGTTCATCTCCATGAAGTAGTACGAGGCCGGGTCGTTGCCCGGGACGATGAACTCCACCGTCCCCGCGCCGACATAGCCGCAGCTGCGGGCCGCCTGTACGGCCGCCTCGCCCATCGCCGCCCGGGTCTCCTCGTCGAGGAGGACCGAAGGGGCTTCCTCGATGATCTTCTGGTGGCGGCGCTGGAGCGAGCACTCGCGCTCGCCGAGGTGGACCACGTTGCCGTGCGCGTCGGCCAGCACCTGGATCTCGATGTGGCGCGGGCGGTCGATCCACCGCTCGACGAGCAGGGTGTCGTCGCCGAACGAGGCCCGTGCCTCACGCCTCGCCGCCGCGATCTCCTCCGCCAGCACTGCCGCGTCCCGGACCAGGCGCATGCCCTTGCCGCCGCCCCCGGCGGAGGGCTTGAGGAGGACCGGCGTACCGATCTCCCGTGCGGCCGAATCCAGTTGGGCGTCCGTCAGGCCGCTGCCGGACGAGCCCGGGACCACCGGGACCCCGGCCGCGGCAACCGTCTCCTTCGCCCGGATCTTGTCGCCCATGAGCGAGATCGCGGAGGCCGGCGGGCCGATGAAGGCCAGGCCCGCTTCCGTGCACGCGGCGGCGAACTCCGCGTTCTCCGCCAGGAATCCGTAGCCGGGGTGGACCGCCTGCGCGCCCGTGCGGCGGGCCGCGTCGAGCAGGGCCGGAACCGACAGGTAGCTCTCGGACGCCGGCGGCGGGCCGATCCGTACCGCCGTGTCCGCCTCCCGTACGTGCCGGGCGTCCGCGTCCGCGTCGCTGAAGACCGCGACCGAGCGCACGCCCAGCTCGCGCAGGGTCCGGATCACCCGGACGGCGATCTCGCCGCGGTTGGCGACCAGCACGGTGTCGAACATCGTCGTCATCTGTTCCTCACATCCGGAAGACGCCGAAGCCGGGACCGGCCGGGTCCTTCTGCGGCAGCGGGGCGTTGGCGCAGGCCGTGAGGGCGAGGCCCAGCACCTGGCGGGTGTCCACGGGGTCGATCACGCCGTCGTCCCAGAGGCGGGCGGTGGCGTAGTACGCGTTGCCCTGGCTCTCGTACTGGGCGCGGATCGGAGCCTTGAACGTCTCTTCGTCCTCGGCGCTCCACTCGTCGCCGAGCTGGTCGCGCTTGACGGTGGCCAGCACGGAGGCGGCCTGCTCGCCGCCCATGACGGAGATCTTGGCGTTGGGCCACATCCACAGGAAGCGCGGGCTGTACGCCCGGCCGCACATGGAGTAGTTGCCCGCTCCGTACGAACCGCCGACCACGACCGTCAGCTTCGGCACGCGGGTCGTGGCGACCGCGGTGACCATCTTGGCGCCGTGCTTGGCGATGCCGCCGTGCTCGTAGTCCTTGCCGACCATGAAGCCGGAGATGTTCTGGAGGAAGACGAGCGGGATGCCGCGCTGGTCGCACAGCTCGATGAAGTGCGCGCCCTTCTGGGCCGACTCGGCGAAGAGGATCCCGTTGTTCGCGACGATGCCGACGGGGTGGCCGTGGATGCGGGCGAAGCCGGTGATCAGCGTCGTACCGTACTCCGCCTTGAACTCCTGGAACCGTGAGCCGTCCACCACGCGGGCGATGACCTCGCGTACGTCGTACGGCGTCCGGGAATCGACGGGCACGGCCCCGTACAGACCCGCCTGGTCGACCTTCGGCTCCTCGGCCGGCTCGACCGACCAGGGGAGCGGGGCGCGGTCCGGGAGGGTCGCGACGATGTTGCGGACGATGCGCAGAGCGTGCGCGTCGTCCTCCGCGAGGTGGTCGGTCACGCCGGAGATCCGGGAGTGGACCTCGCCGCCGCCGAGCTCCTCCGCCGTGACGACCTCACCCGTGGCGGCCTTCACCAGCGGCGGGCCGCCGAGGAAGATCGTGCCCTGGTCGCGGACGATCACGGCCTCGTCGCTCATCGCCGGGACGTACGCCCCGCCCGCCGTGCAGGAGCCCAGCACCGCCGCGATCTGCGGAATCCCGGCCGCCGACATCCGGGCCTGGTTGTAGAAGATCCGCCCGAAGTGGTCCCGGTCGGGGAACACCTCGTCCTGCATCGGCAGGAACGCGCCGCCCGAGTCGACCAGGTAGAGGCAGGGGAGCCGGTTCTCCAGGGCCACCTCCTGGGCGCGCAGGTGCTTCTTCACGGTCATCGGGTAGTACGTGCCGCCCTTGACGGTCGCGTCATTGGCGACGATCACGCACTCACGGCCCGAGACCCGCCCGATCCCGGCGATGACACCGGCCGCCGGGGCCTGGTCCCCGTACATCCCGTTCGCCGCCAGCGGGGCCAGCTCCAGGAACGGCGAACCCGGGTCGAGCAGCGCGTCCACCCGGTCGCGGGGGAGCAGCTTGCCGCGCGCCTCGTGGCGGGCCCGCGCCTTCTCACCCCCGCCCAGCCGTGCCGTGGCGAGCCGAGCCGCCAGCTCGTCGGCGAGCGCGTGATGCGCCGCCTCGTTGGCCTGCCAGGCCTCCGAGGCGGGATCGGCCGCGCTCGCCAGGACCGGTGCCTGCTGCATCGTGTCGAGCCCCCTTGCCCGTACCGCGATAGTCAACCGCTGCTGTTAATGAGCGTTAACGCGTTTCCCTCAGGTTAACGACCGCTAACGACCCTGTCTAGAATGAATCCTCATGAGCACCCATGCCGCCGCCCGCGTCGCGGCCCCCACCCGCCGCGAGCAGATCCTGCGGGAGGCCGCGCGCCTCTTCGCCGAGCGCGGCTTCCACGGTGTCGGCGTCGACGAGATAGGCGCCGCGGTCGGCATCAGCGGCCCCGGTCTCTACCGCCACTTCCCCGGCAAGGACGCGATGCTCGCCGAGCTGCTGGTCGGCATCAGTGAACGCCTCCTCGAAGGCGGCCGCCTGCGGGTGTCGGAGGACGCGGCCCGCGGTGACGGCGCCCCGGAGGCGCTCCTGGACGCGCTCATCGCGGGCCACATCGACTTCGCCCTCGACGACCGCCCCCTCATCACCCTCCACGACCGCGAGCTGGACCGGCTGCGCGACACGGACCGCAAGCGGGTGCGGCGGCTCCAGCGGGAGTACGTGGAGGTCTGGGTCGGCGTCGTGCGCGCCCTCTATCCGGCCCTGCCCGAGAACGAGGCCCGCGTCACCGTCCACGCCGTCTTCGGCCTGCTGAACTCCACGCCGCACCTGGCCCGCCCGGAGGCCCGCCCCGGCCGCGACGCCACCGCCGCCCTGCTGCACCGGCTGGCGCGCGGAGCGTTCGCGGCGGCGGCCGCGGACCCCGTCTGAGCAGGAGTTTCCGCCGTCGGGCAACCCTCCTCGCGTTCTTCACGTCTGTCCGGTCAGGCAGGACGAAGAGAACGGGGAATCCGACCATGGCCGTCTCGCTGGGCGAAGAGATCATGCTGCTGTCGCTGGACGACGCGACCGGCGCGGCGAAGGGGGAGTCGGCGGCGCGCTGGGGCGTGGCCGCGGGCATGCTCCTGGAGCTGGTCATGGCGGGCCGCGTCACGGTGAAGGGCGGCCGCGTCGAGGTCTTCGACCCGTCGCCGACGGGTGACAAGCTCCTGGACGGCCGGCTCGACCGGGTGACGCGCTGGGTCCACGGGGCCTCCAGCAGTCGCAAGGTGGTCGACTGGCTGACCCGGGAGCACGTGAAGGGCTCGCAGGACGTCGTGGACAGCCTCTGCGCCCGCGGCCTGGTCACCGAGGAGCGGCACCGGGCCCTCGGCGTCTTCCCCGTACGCCGCTATCCGGAGGCCGACGGCTCCGTCGAACGCGAGCTGCGCGCCCGGCTGGCCTCCGTGGTGCTGCGCGGGGCCGAGCCGGACGCCCGTACGAGCGCGCTGGTCGCCCTCGTGCACGCCACCGGAATGCACGCGCAGGCCTTCCCAGGCCTGCCGAAGAAGCAGCTGGCCCCGCGCATGGACGAGATCGCCGACGGCCACTGGGCGGGCGTGAGCGTCCGGGAGGCGATCCGCAACCTCCAGGCCGCGATCTCCACGGTGACCGTGGTGACGGTGCTCTCCGTGGTTCCATAGCCGCTCTCCTCAGGCCACTGTCGCCCTTTGTGCCTTGGCCTTGTCCTCTCAGGCCCTCGCCAGGTGGGTCTGTGCCCAGGTGGCGAACGTGGTCACCGGAATGCCGAGCTCCAGGGCGAGTTCGGGGCGGGCGGGCTGGACGATGGCGTTGCTCCAGATGTGTCCGGCGCCCCAGGCCGGCATGCCCGCCGCGAGGGCCTCGTCGAGGGTCATCGTCGGCGCCTCCACCGGGACGCCCCACACGGTGGACAGCACCCCGGCCACCTCCGTCATGGTGAGCAGCTCCCCGGCGAGCTCCAGCTCCACCTCGTGGAAGCGGGCGGGATCCAGGACGGCGTGGGTGGCGGCCGCGCCGATGTCCTCCGTCGCCACCAGTGCCAGCGTGGTGTCCGGCAACAGGACCGTGGCCAGGCCGCCTTCGGGGCCGTGGGGCGCCAGTTGGGGCAGGTTGTCCATGAAGAAGGCGGGCTTGATCACGGTCCAGCGGGCGAAGCCCGCCCCGCGCACCCTCTCCAGGATCGCCTGCTTGGTGGCGAAGTAGCCCTCCAGGGCCGCCCAGCGCCCTTCCGCCCAGCCCGGCGTCTCCGTGTGCCGGCCGACTCCGCTGGTCGACGACTGGACGAACTGGTCCACGCCCGCCGCCCGCGCCGCCTCCACCAGATGGGTCGCCTGCGCCAGCTCCGCGTCGAAGTCGGGGCCCGCCTCGCTCATCGGCGGCATCTGTACGGAGAACACGGCGCGGACGTCGGCGCAGGCGGGGTCCAGGGAGGACCGGTCGGAGAGGTCTCCGGTGATCAGCTCGACGCCGAGCGCCTCGACGGCCTTCGCGCGCGGCGCGTCCGGGTCGCGTACCAGCGCGCGCACCGGCACACCGGCGGCCAGCAGCGCCCGGGCGACGGCCCCGCCCTGGCGTCCGGTGGCACCGGTGACCAGTACGGGGGCGGAACGTGTGGCTGCCATGGCGATGTCTCCTCGGGTCGGTGCCTGTCCGGCGGGGGCCGTGAACACAAAACGGCGGGGCCCGCCGTTTCGCTCTCGCTACGATATGGCGGGGTCCACCACTTAGCAAGAAGAGAGCGAAGGAGAGGGAGCCGTGACCGGTCAGCGCTCGGACGCCCGCCGCAACTACCGCCGCATCCTGGCCGTGGCCGAGACGGAGGTCGCCCGGCACGGTGCCGCCGCCTCGCTCGAACAGGTCGCCCGCACCGCCGGCGTCGGCTCCGCCACCGTGCGCCGCCACTTCCCGACCCGCCAGGCCCTCCTCGAAGCCGTCTTCCAGGAGCGCGTCCAGGCCCTCTGCGAGCGCGCGGACCAGCTCACCCGGGCCGACGACAGCCGGGCCGCGCTCCTGGGCTGGCTCCACGACCTCGTGCGGTACGCGGTCTCGGCCCGAGGCCTCGCCGACGCCCTCACCTACGAGCCCCCCACCGACGTCCCGGCCGACGCCGACGCGCAGCACTCCTGCGGCGCCGTGCTCGAAACCGCGGCCACGCCTCTGCTCCGCCGCGCCCTGCGCGACGAGGTGGTCAGGCCGGGCGTCACCTTCCACGACCTGCTCACCCTCGCCGTCGGCATCGCGCTGGCCACCGAGCACCACGCCGACCCGGCCGCCCAGGCCGACCGCCTCTTCACCCTCACCGTCGAAGGCCTCAGCCCGAGCCCGAGGGCCTGACCGGGTCCATCCCGGCCTCCGTCAGCAGCCGCTCCAGCCTCGGAGTCAGTACGACGGCGGCCACGTTGGTCAGGTGAGCGTCGTCCCGGTAGAGCAGGATCCGCTCCCGGACCGCCGGGCAGGTCGGGCCGTCGCCCGGGCAGAGGACCTGGTTCACGCCGATGACCCGAACGCCCGGCACCGCCCCCGCCGCGATCCTCCGCGCCAGCGGATCGGCCGGCACCGCGTCCGCCCGGCTGAACGCGCAGGCGGCGGCACCGTCCGCAGCGCCGGAGACACACGCCGGGATGTCCGACCCGGGTACGGGAGTGGCCTCGATGTACACGATCGGCGCGCCGATCGCCCGCAGCGGCTTCAGCGTCTTCTCCCAGGCGGCGGCGAGGAGTTCGTCGTCCTCCGTGTACCGGTCGAGCGAGGCGATCACGATGAGCCGGGGCTTCGGGCCCGTACGGAGGCGGTCCAGGGCATCCGCACGCCAGACGCCGCACTCCCGGTAGGCGCGGCCCAGTTGCGGGCTGTCCACGTCCAACTCCGGCAGTGGGCAGCCCTGCTTGACCAACTCCTGAAGTCCCCAGCCGCGTTGTGAGGCGATCGCCAGCATCGGCGAGAACCACTGGCCCGCGTGCGAGTCGCCGAGCAGCACGATCCGGTCCGGGCTGTCCACCGCGCCGAACAGGCACTCCGGGCTGCGGGTCACCTCCGGGGCGACCTGGCAGCCCTGGTCCGGTGGGAAGTCCTTGCGCGCCTGGGCCGGATTCGGCACCATCGGGCCGTCCCCCGCAGAAGCCCCGGAGGCCACGGAGGCTCCGGGCGGCCCGGAAGTCCCGGCAGCTCCGAGCAGCGACGGGCCGGAAGCCGCGCCCGGCGGCAGGCCCTTGACGTCGACCGGCGTGGTCGGGCCCATCAGGTGCAGCGTCGCCGTGCCCACCACGAGGGCGAGCGCGACCGGCAGCACGATGGCGCAGACGCCCACCGCCAAGCCCCGGCGCGGGAGTTCGGAGACCGTACGGCTGCGGCGCAGCGGCCGCTCGACCCACCGCATCGTGGCGAGCGCGGGCAGCACGGCCGCCAGCGTCCACGCGGTCCTCGCAGGCCAGCCGAGCGCACCGAGCCGGGCCTCCGCGAGGACGAGCACCGGCCAGTGCCACAGGTACAGGGTGTACGAGAGCCGCCCGATGGCCCGAGGCGCCCGTCCGGCCAGCAACCGGCCGACCCCGTAAGGACCTTGCACGTTCCGCTCGCCACGCCCCGGTATCGCCGCGAGGATCACGGCGGCAGTGGCCAGCGTCGGGACGAGCGCCGCGAGGCCGGGGTACGGCGTCGACGCGTCGTACGCCACCACGCACCAGCCGATCGCCACCGCCCCGCCCCAGCCGCACAGCAGCCGCAACGGGCGCGGCCCGCGCAGCAGATGCCACGGCAGCAGAGCGAGCAGCGCGCCCACCCCGAACTGCCAGACCCGCGAAGGCGTTCCGAGGTACGCGAGCGAGACCGCGTGCTCCGTCCAGTGCAGCGACAGCGCGAACGAGCCGAGGACCAGCGCCCCGGTGACGAGCGCCACGACGGACCGCACGGCCCGCCCTCGTCGTACCGCGCGGGCGGCGAACAGCACCACCACCGCGAGGAGCGGAGCCCAGAACAGGTAGAACTGCTCCTCCACGGCGAGCGACCAGAAGTGCAGCAGCGGGCTCTGGTCGTGTCCGGCGGCGAGATAGTCCGTCTGCTGCGAGACGAAACGCCAGTTGGCGACGGAGAGCGCCGAGGCGAGGACGTCGTACTCCAGGTCGGTGCGGCGCAGCGGTACGGTCAGCCAGGCCCCGGCCACCGCGACCGCGGCGAGCACCACGGCGGCCGACGGCAGCAGCCGCCGGGCCCGGCGGGAGAAGAAGTCGCCGAGCCGGATGCGGCCGGTGGTGACGGCCTCGCGGACCAGGAGGCCGGTGATCAGGTAGCCGGAGATGACGAAGAAGACGTCCACGCCGATGAACCCGCCTGCCAAGCCCGGGATTTCGGCGTGGAAGGCGAGGACCGCGAGCACGGCGACGGCGCGCAGCCCCTCGATGTCGGGCCGGAACGTGGACCGGTGCGGGCTCGGCCCGGACTCGTCACCGGAGCGCCGGGCGGGTGGCACGGTCGACGGGGGAGTGGAGCGCTTCCGGCGCGGGCCGGGCGCGAGGAGGAAGTCCATGTCAGCAAAGGCCTTTCTGCTCAGCTCGACCAGGGGAGCATCGGGTTGACCCACCCAGAGGCGAGCAGACCGGTGAGCAGGAGGACGGCGGAGGCGGCGAGCGTCTCGGGCCAGCGGCGCGGCAGCAGACCGGCGGGAGCCGGCAGCGCGCCGGCGGAAGGGCGGAGGCCGGCCAGGGAGGTCTTCGCTCCCGTACGCACCGACGGGGACTTTGTACCCGGCCGCAGTTCGCCCATCAGGTCACGCATCAACGGCACATTGATCTGCAGCTGCACCAACAGATAAAGGAACAGGCCCCAGTTGGGCTCCCACCCGTTACGGGCCACGGCCAGCGCGATCCCGGCGGCGGCCGCACCGTTGGACAGCGCCAGCCAGAGAAGCGAGACGCCCACCACCCGCCGGGCCATCCCGCCCGAACTCCCTGATGGACGCGTTCCGGTGGGCACCCAGGCCGCGCTGCGTCCCCGCAGCGTGTGCCAGAACGCGGTGGCGGCGGCCACGCTGGTGAGGACGTTGGCCCGGATCACCTCCACCCGCCAGCGGGTCCGGCTGATCCGGGGCATCAGCACATGCCAGAGCCAGAGCGGGGCGAGCAGCGGCAGTACGTGCCAGGGCCGGATGTGGTCCGGATACCAGAACATCATCACCAGCGGCGGCAGCGGCGCGGCGAAGGTGTTCACGGCCGTGGCGAGGTACCCGACGACCCCTTCGTAGAAGCAGAGCCGCATCCGCCACGGCGCGCGCATCCGCTTCAGGACCGGCGTCCCGAGGAGGTGCAGGTTGCCCATCGCCCACCGGTACTGCTGGTTGACGAAGGAGGTGACCTCGTCGGGCGAGGTGCCCTTGGCGACCAGGACCGGGACGTACTGGGTGCGGAACCCCCGCTCGTGCAGAGCGAGCCCGGTGTACAGGTCCTCGCTGTGGTCGAGCCGCGCGAAGCCGCCCGCCAGGTCGATCGCGCTCCGCCGGTAGACGGCGTTGGAGCCGCAGCAGATGGCGGCGTCGCTGGCGTCCCGGGAGGGCTGGATCCAGCGGAAGAACCACTCCTGCGCCGCACCGGCGGCACGCTGGATCCACCGCATCGACTCATCCGTGTCGAAGCACTGCGGACTCTGCACGATGCCGACGGCGGGATCGGCGAGGTACGGCACGAGGTGGCGCAGGAAGTCCGGCCGGGGCGCGAAGTCGGCGTCCAGGATCGCGATGAACTCCGAACCGCTCAGCGTCAGCGCGTGGTTGAGGTTGCCCGCCTTCTTCAGGTGCCCGCGGTCGGGCCGTACGACGTACGCGTAGCCGTGACGGGCGGCCAGCGCCGCGACCTCGGGCCGGTCGCCGTCGTCCAGGACCCAGACGGTCAGCGCGCCGGGCCAGTCGACGGCGGAAACGGCGCGGTAGGCGTTCTCGAGGACCGGGAGTGGTTCGCCGCAGGTCGGCAAGTACAGGTCGACGGAGGGCAGTTCGGCGGGCTGCCAGGCGCGGACGAGGACCTCGTGCGAGGGCCGGGTCAGCCGGCGCCGACGGAGGCTGTTGACCGAGGAGAGCGCCAGGGCCACGACGTTGAGGCCGAGGATCGCGAGGAACGCCCAGAGCGCCGGGGTGCGTAAGGCGAAGGCGAACATCGTGGCCGCCGTGAAGACGAAGGCGAGCGAACTGCTCACCAGGACCCAGCGGCGCTGCGGTCCGAAGTACCAGTACAGCTCGTCGTCGGACGGTGGTTGCGGAAGGTGCTGCACGGTCATAAAGCCCCCACGGCTGTGTATGTACCCGTTTGCATGGCTGTTTCAGCACTCGCTTCGGGTGGCCTCACCCTAGCGCCAAAGGTATAGACCACTTGCGCGAGACCGGGCCGGCGCGGGAATTCGGACAGGGGATTGGCGCACTTCGATTGGTCCAGACCTCTTGGTGGTGCCATTCGAGCCGCCGTGCCCGTCCGGAGGAGGAAGACGCAGGTCACACGAGGGTGAACAGTCCCGGAAGACTTACGGGGCCGGTGCGGGTCCGTGGTCCGGGAAGATTCACGGGCCAGGGGACGATCCGTCCGGCGTACGGGACGCCAGGCGCGCGCCGCACCCCGGACGGCACAATGGGTGCATGCCGATACCCAGCCGCGCCGCTCTCGTCGATCACCTCGTCCGTTCGCGTATCGCGGGGGATGTCGCCACGCCTCGCGACAACAACCTCTCCCACTACCGCAAGCTCGCCAACGGTGACCGCCACTACTGGCTGGGCCTGGAGTTGGGCGACCGCTGGACCGACGAGCAGGACGTCCTCGCGGTGATGGCCGAGCGCTGCGGAGTGAACGACGACCCCGCGCACCGGATCGGCCAGGACACCATCGACCCCGAGCTGACGGTGGACGCCCTGGAGCGCATGGCGGCCCGCCTGCGCAAGGCGGCGGACGGCCGCGAGCGGGTCCTCTTCGCCACCGGCCACCCCGGGGGCCTGCTGGACGTGCACCGGCAGACGGCGGACGCGCTGCGCCGGGCCGGCTGCGAGATCGTCCGCATCCCGTCGGGCCTGATGGCGGACGAGGGCATGGTGTTCCAGTTCGCCGACGTCGCGATGCTGGAGCGTGGCGCCACGCTCTGGCACACCCACTCCCCGGCCCCGATGGCGGCCATCCTGGACGCCATGGCGCACCTGGGCCGCCCGCTGCCCGACCTCGTCGTCGCGGACCACGGCTGGGCGGGATGCGCGGGGCAGCGCGGGCTGGACGCGATCGGTTACGCGGACTGCAACGACCCGGCCCTCTTCCTCGGCGAGTCGGAGGGCACCCTCCAGGTCACCGTCCCGCTGGACGACCACGTCACCGACCCGCGCTTCTACGACCCGATGACCGACTACCTGCTGCACGCGGCGGGCCTGCTGGAGGACGAGCCGGGGGAGCCCGAGCCCGCACGGGAGCCGGCGGCGTAGAGACCGCGGGCTCCGATGAGTTTCCGGCCCGGCGGGCGTCTTCCCTGACAGACAGCAGCGGCCGCCTTTGCGGGAGGCGGCCGGCGTACACGAAGGGCCGGAGCCATGAAGTTCAGCACGACGATGTTCCTGAGCGGCAACAACACGGGGATCGAGGTGCCGGAGGACGTGGTCGAGGCGCTCGGCGCCGGAAAGCGCCCGCCGGTGAACGTGACCGTGAACGGTTACGCGTACCGCTCGACCGTCGCCCCCATGGGCGGCCGCTACCTCATTCCGTTCAGCTCCGACAAGCGCAAGGAGACCGGGATCGCGGGCGGCGACGCCATCGAGGTGGAGCTGACCCTGGACACCGCGCCCCGCACGGTCGAGCCGCCCGAGGACCTCGCGGCGGCGCTCGCCGCGGCTCCCGGTGCGGCCGAGGCGTTCGCGGCCCTCTCGCCCAGCCGCCAGAAGGCGCACGTCACGTCGGTCGAGGGCGCGAAGACGGACGCCACGCGGGAGCGGCGGATCGCGAAGGCGGTGGCGGAGCTGACACCGTAGGCATCAGAGACCGGCGCGCCGCTCCCGCTGCCCACGCCCCGGCGTCGGGTCCAGATACACCCGCCGCACGGACGGAAACCGCTCCCGCAGCTGCGCCTCCGCCTCCTCGCAGGCCCACTCGACCTCCTCGGCCGTCGCCATGTCCCGGAAGTCGACCTTCGCGGCGATCATGATCTCGGACGGGCCCTGGATGAGCGTGGTCAGCTCCAGTACGTCGACGATGTGCGGTACGGATGTCAGCTCCTCCCGCACCCCGGCCCGCATCGCCGGGGGCAGCGGCCGCCCGATGAGCAGCTGCGCGTTGGACCGGCCGAGCACCCAGGCCACGTACACGAGGAGCAGGCCGATCAGGCAGGACGCGACCCCGTCCCAGACCCCGGACCCGGTCAGCTGCCCGCCGAGCAGCCCGCCCGCCGCCAGCAGCAGGCCGATCAGGGCCGCCGAGTCCTCCATGACGACGGCCTTCACGGCGGTGTCGGGCGTGTGGCGCAGGTAGTACGTGTCCGGCACCCGCAGCCGTGCCGCCTCGCGCCGCACCTGTTTGACGCCGGTGCGCAGCGAGTAGCCCTCCAGCAGGAAGGCGGTGCCGAGCACGACGTACGAGACGAGCGGGTCGCCCAGCTCCTCGCCCGCGATCAGGGTGTGCACGCCGTCGTAGATCGAGAAGACCGCACCGCCGACGAAGGTGGCGATGGAGGCGAGCATGGCCCAGATGTACCGCTCGGGGCCGTAACCGAGCGGGTGGTCCTCGTCGGCCGGCTTCCCGCTCCGCTTGAGCGCGGTGAGGAGCATGACCTCGGTGACGGTGTCCGCGACCGAGTGGGCGGCCTCGGAGAGCATCGCGCTCGATCCGCTGATCAGCCCGGCGACGGCTTTCGCGACGGCGATGCCGAGGTTGGCGAGCGCCGCGACGATCACGGTGAAGGTGGACTCCCCGCCGTCGGCTTCGCTCGTGGCTTTCGCGTCACTCATGGAGCTCATGGAGGGGAGTATGTCCGAAATGGCACCTCAGGCGGGGCTCATCCCGCCACCGGCCCACGCGGAACCCGGACGACGCCTTCCTGGATGACGGTGATCGCGAGGCGGCCGTCGGCGGTGTAGATCCGGGCCTGGCCCAGGCCCCGCCCGCCGGAGGCCGACGGCGACTCCTGGTCGTACAGCAGCCACTCGTCCGCCCGGAACGGCCGGTGGAACCACATCGCGTGGTCCAGGCTGGCCCCGACCACGTCCCCGACCGCCCAGCCGCCGCGCCCGTGGGCCAGGAGCACCGAGTCCAGCAGGGTCATGTCGGAGACGTACGTGGCCATGCAGACGTGCAGCAGCGGGTCGTCCGCGAGCTTGCCGTTGGTCCGGAACCAGACCTGCGAGCGCGGCTCGCGTGCCTCGCCCACCGTGCCGAACGGCGGCGCGTCCACATACCGCAGGTCGACGGCGGCCCGCGCCTCGATCAGCCGGTCCACCATCCCCGGGTCGCTGAAGCGGTCCGCGTACCGGGGCAGCATCTCGGCGGCCGTGGGCAGCGTCTCCGGATCGGGCGAGGCGGGCATGTCCGCCTGGTGCTCCAGCCCGTCCTCGTACGTCTGGAAGGACGCGGAGAGGTGGAAGACCGGCTGTCCGTGCTGCACGGCGACGACCCGGCGGGTGGTGAAGGACCGGCCGTCGCGGATGCGGTCGACGCTGTAGACGATGGGCGCGCCCGGGTCGCCGGCCCGCAGGAAGTACGCGTGCAGGGAGTGGGCGGCCCGGTCGGCCGGGACCGTCCGGCCGGCGGCGACCAGCGCCTGCGCCGCGACCTGCCCGCCGAACACCCGGGGCACGACCGCGCTGCGGCTCGTGCCCCGGAAGATGTCCCGCTCGATCTGCTCCAGGTCGAGCAGATCGAGCAGGGAATCGAGTGCTGCGCTCATGGAGAGAGAGTCGTCCTTACAGCCTTGAGTCCGCTCAGAGGCCCATGGACTTGGCGATGATCGACTTCATGACCTCGCTGGTGCCGCCGTAGATGCGGTTGACGCGGTTGTCCGCGTACAGGCGGGCGATCGGGTACTCGTTCATGAAGCCGTAGCCGCCGTGCAGCTGGAGGCAGCGGTCGATCACGCGGTGCGCGACCTCGGTGCAGAACAGCTTCGCGGAGGCGGCCTCGGCTGCGGTGAGCTCACCGGCGTCCAGAGCCTCCAGCGCGCGGTCGGCGACGGCCTGGGCCGCGTCCACCTCGGCCTGGCAGGCGGCCAGCTCGAACTTCGTGTTCTGGAACGAGGCGACGGTCTTGCCGAAGACCGTGCGCTCCTGCACGTACTCCTTGGCGAACCGGACGGCCGCCGCGGCCTGCGCGTACGCACCGAAGGCGATGCCCCAGCGCTCGGAGGCCAGGTTGGTGCCGAGGTAGCCGAAGCCCTTGTTCTCCTCGCCGAGGAGGTCCTCGGCCGGGACCTTGACGTCGACGAACGCCAGCTCGGCGGTGTCGGAGGTCTTCAGGCCGAGCTTGTCGAGCTTGCGGCCGACCGAGTAGCCCGCGGACTTGGTGTCGACGGCGAAGAGGGAGATGCCGAAGCGGCGGTCGTCCTCGCGCGGGGCGGCGGTACGGGCGCAGACGATCACGCGGTCGGCGTGGACGCCACCGGTGATGAACGTCTTGGCGCCGTTGAGGACGTAGTGCGTGCCGTCCTCGGAGAGCTTGGCGGTGGTCTTCATGCCCGCGACGTCGGAGCCGGTGCCCGGCTCGGTCATCGCCAGCGCCCACATCTCCTCGCCGGTCGCGAACTTCGGCAGCCAGCGCTTCTTCTGCTCGTCGGTGGCGAGCATCTTGACGTACGGGAGGCCGAGCAGCGTGTGTACGCCGGAGCCGCCGAAGGAGACACCGGCGCGGGCGGTCTCCTCGTAGATGACGGCCTCGTACTTGTGCGAGTCGATGCCCGCGCCGCCGTACTCCTCGTCCACCTCGATGCCGAAGATGCCCAGCTCGCCCAGCTTGAGGTAGAACTCGCGCGGCACCTGACCCGCGGCGAACCACTCGTCGTACACCGGCACGACCTCGGCGGCGATGAAGGCGCGGATGGTCTCCCGGAACGCCTCGTGGTCCTCGTTGAATACCGTACGGCGCACGGGGTGCCTCCTTGATCGGCTGAAGTGTTCGTCGGCGGACGCGCCTGCGCTCACCGGGCATGGCTAAGCGCTTGCTCATTCCCCTTCGAAGTTACCGGTCGGTCACGGAGCTGTCCAGGGTGATGCTGAGCACGCGTCCGGCGCTCATCCCGTAGGTCGTTGTGCCCGGTCGTCGGGTGGCTGTTCCGCTCCCGGGCTCGGGTGCCGCTCCGCGCCTGCCGGGCCTGGGGGCGGCGGAGCCACGTTGTCCGACAGCTCCGTCCGTACGGTGGTGAGCGCGGCGCGGATGGCCTCCACGCCCTCCGTCAGCCGGGCCCACGAGGACGGTGACGCCCGGGCCAGGACGGCCGCCAGCCGCTCCTCACGCCGGGCCCGCAGCCGGTCCAGGTGCACCCGGCCCTGAACGGTCAGCCGCAGCTCGACCTCGCGCCGGCTGGCCGTGCTCAAGGACCGCCGTACGAAACCGAGGGCCTCCAGCCGGTCGCACAGCCGGCTCACCGACGACGGCGCCGCCTCCAGCTCCGCACCGAGCTGCCGCAGGTTGATGCCCTCACGGCGTTCGAGCACGTACATGGCCCGCAGCTGCGGCGCGGAGATGGGTGAGGAACCGTCCGGGACCCGCGCCCAGTAGACCTCCAGAAGCTCGATGACCCCACGCATCGCGCGCGCCACATCGCGCAGCCTGTGATCAGGGCCGTACCGCTCTACGCCCATGCTGGAACACCCTTGGTCGTGCTGCGGGCCCGTCCGCGCGTACGGGCCGGTCCTTCATAGCGTTGACGCCCCAGCCGATCCGAAACCCATGATTCTTTCCCGGGGCCCGCGAGTGCGGCGCGGGGGCGTGGCGGGGCCGGAGCGGCGACATCGAATTCCCGCGAAATGGATCGAAAAACGCACGAGTTCGCAGACATGGCGCCGGTGGTGCGGGGCACGAGGCTGGCAGCGGTTGCTCAGGAAGTGAGCAGGGCGGAATGCAGACCTTTTACCAGGTGGGCGGCCTGCCGCACCCATATTCATTCACGTGCGATCGAAGGAGTTTTCTGATGTCTGAGAACCTGTGGGGCTACCAGCCGGCCGCCGGTCACACCGCCGGTACCGACCTGATCGGTTACAAGGTCGAGGCGACCGACGGCAGCATCGGCAAGGTCGACAAGCACTCCGACGACGTCACGTCCTCGTACCTGGTGGTCGACACCGGCGTATGGATCTTCGGCAAGCACGTCCTGCTTCCGGCGGGCACGGTGAGCCGGATCGACACGGACGACAAGAAGGTCTACATCGACCTCACGAAGGACCAGATCAAGGACGCCCCGGAGTTCGACAAGGACAAGCACGTCGGCGACGCGGACTTCCACCGGACGACCGGCGAGTACTACGGCCGCCACCGTCGCGTCTGACCTGAAGGCCGGACACGCAGCAGGCGGGGCGGGGCGGGACGCGGAACATCGCGTCCCGCCCCGCCCCGCCTGTGCGCTCCTGTCGGGTGCGGCGCGGGTGTCAGTTCCCCGGGCGCTTGGTCAGGTCCTCGCCGAACAGGCGCAGCAGTTCGTCCTCCACCACCGGGGTGAGGGCCTCGATGTAGCCGTCCGCGAGGTGGCCGTAGTCCCGGTAGACCAGGGTGTTCCCGACCACGACCGGGCAGGTGCCCGACGGCGCGCAGACCCACTTGTACGGGTCGATGAGCGCGACGTCCTCGGCGGCGGCGGCGGCCCGGATCGCCTTGGTGACCTCGGGCTTCGGGTCGGCCTCCGAGCGGGGGCGCGCACAGGACGCCAGGTCGTCGGGGTTCACCGCCACGCAGTCCACCGCGTTGTTCTTCGGCCACGGGTTGTCCAGCAGGGTGAGCACCTGGGTGCGCCCGCGCTGGAGCATCCGGTACGTCTCGGCCTGGCCCTTGCCCCATTCCTTGCCCAGGTCGCCCTCGCCGTACAGCTTGGCGGAGTTGGAGCTCGACGTGATGACGAGTTCGGGCTCCAGCTTCTGGATCTTCTTGATGGTCTCCGCCCGCCAGTCGTCGCAGGTGGAGTACGGGCCGTTCTGCCACTCGATGGTGACCTGGGAGACCTTGCAGGCGTTCTTGGTGAAGGAGTAGAGCCGCCAGTTGTGCTTGCGGGCGATCGCGTCGAGCGCCGGGAACCACTGCGCGACATGCGAGTCCCCGAAGAGGACCACACTGCGGTCGGCGTCCTCGTCACCGTACAGACAGGGCTGGGTCTGTTTGGTGCCGGTCATGGTGAGGGCGCAGTTGTCGGTGTAGACCGCGGACCGTTCGTCCGCGGTCTCGCGCAGGCTCGGTTCGAGGTTGGACGGGAGCTTCTCCACCGGCTGTGCCAGCAACTCGGTGAGGGCGGCACTGGGGTAGGAGGCGGTGGCGATCGCCTTGGCGGTGTTCTGCCGCGCGGCGCCCTGGTCCAGGACCGGCGGGTACTGGAGGGTGAGCACCGCGACCAGGGCCGTGACGGCCGACAGGCCCAGACCCAGTGTGAGCCCTCGGACGGCGTGGGCCTTGAACGCGCGGTGGAAGCGCATCGGGTCCTCGACCAAGTGCAGCGTTCCCCAGGCGAGCAGGATGCCGCTGAGCGCGGCGATCAGCCGCAGCGGACCGTCGTGCGCACCGAAACCGGCGGCGGCCGGCACGATGACGATCAGCGGCCAGTGCCACAGGTACCAGGCGTAGGAGAGCCCGCCGATCCAGACGGCGGGCCGCAGCGAGAGGACGGCGCCCGCGCCGTAGCGGCCGGCCGCCGCGCCTCCGGCGAGGACGGCCGCGGCGCCGGCGACCGGGATCACGGCGTGGTGGCCGGGGAAGGGCGTGCCCTCGTCGAAGGACACGGCGGCGTAGGCGATGGCGGCCAGACCGGCCCAGCTCAGGACCGCGGCGACCGGGCGCGGGATGTCGTTCAGGCGGTGCGCCGCCAGAGCCAGCAGAGCGCCGACCGCCAGCTCCCAGATCCGGCCCTGCGAACCGAAGTAGGCCCAGGAGGGGGCGGTCTCGGTGAGGTGGAGGTTCAGCGCGAAGGAGGCGCCGGCCAGGATGATCAGCGGGATCGCGAGCAGGGCCCGTCGCCGGAACAGCTTGAGGGCGACGATCATCACGATCGGCCAGACCAGATAGAACTGCTCCTCGACCGCCAGCGACCAGAAGTGCTGGAACGGGGAGGGCGGCACATCCGTGTTGAAGTAGTCGGTCCCGGCCTCGGCGAGCCGGAAGTTGACGACGTACCAGGCGGACGCGATGGCGTCCTTGGCGTAGTCGGCGAAGCGCAACGGCCCCAGGAAGAGCCAGGAGCCCGCCAGCGTCGCCAGGACGACCAGGGTGGAGGCGGGCAGCAGGCGCAGCGCCCGGCGGGAGTAGAAGCGGCCCAGGGAGATCTTGCCGTCGCGGCTCCACTCCCGGAGCAGCAGCGAGGTGATCAGGAAGCCGGATATGACGAAGAACACGTCCACGCCGACGTATCCGCCGGCCACGGAGGTCACCCCGGAGTGCCCCAGCACCACGAGGGTGACGGCCACCGCCCGCAGACCCTGGATGTCGAGCCGGAGACCCGCGCCTCCCGTCGGCCCTGCGGCTCCCTTCCCGTGATCGCCGGGAGCCCCGTCGCGGGGGCCGGCCTGGGGCGGGACGTCGGGGACGTCGGCGGACGTGGGCCGCGGGGCATGCTTGAGGCGGCGGACGGGCACCGTGCGGATCTCCTTCTTCATGAGGCATCACCGGACGGCGCCGATGATCGCCTCCGGGGCCGGTCGGTCGAAGTGGACTTCGGCCCGGCCTGCGATCCATGACGATTGTCAGTACATCGCGATATCGCCAGAGTGGACCATGTCGGAACACTCACTGACAAGCTCATGTCCCTTGAAAGCCGCATAAGCGACGTCTCGGGCAGTGGCTCGCTGTCGTGGCGCTCCGGCCTTTCGGTGGCGCGTCGATTCCCCGACCGTGTGGGGTCGGTGGCCGCCGTCGCGGCCGGGAGGAGGGCGCCGTGAGCCTCGGTCGTGGAAAGGTCGCTGGTATGCCCGTATGGCAATCCCATGTCTTGGTCTTCGCTGCGCTCTTTGCCGTGGTCGTTGTCGTGATCTTTACGGAGTGCCCCGGGGGAGCGGCCGACCACCGGGCCGGAGGGCCCGGCCCGGCGCCTGAAACGGGCTCCGCGGCACCTGCGGCGGCGCCGGTGGCCCAGGGAGCCTGAACCGGCGGGTCGGGGCCGGCTGTTCGGAGGCCGGACCCACCTGGCGTCATCCGCCATGACGACTCTCGAACAGGGGATGCCCCCGGCCCTGCTCCAACTCTGCCCCCACGTCTCCGGTTACGGGATCACGGCTGAAGAGGTAACAGGTGATTCTGCTCGGCCACACGGAGACAGAGAGCCGTCGGCCCCGGCTGTTCGGTCGTCCGCGATGAAGGAGCGGTCACCGAGCCGAGCGTCGGTTGAGGGGGACATCCCTCGCGTCCGGCGGCTATTCCTGCCGCAGCGCGAACCACAACTCCGTCCGAACGTCCATGTCGTTGAGGTCCACGTCCAGCAACTGGGCGCACCGGCCGATGCGTTGGCGGACGGTGTTGCGGTGGACGGAGAGGGCCACCGCCGTGCGGTCCCAGCTGCCGTGGAGGGAGAGCCAGCAGCGCAGGGTGTCGGCCAGGGGAGGGGTGAGTGGGGCGAGGAGGGCGCGGGCGTGGGCGGCGGCCCGGTCCGGAGGGATCAGGGCGGCCAGGCCGGTGGTCGGGGTGTCCGCCGTGAGCGGGGTGCGGGTGGCCTCGGCGTGGGCCAGGGCGCGGGCCGCCCGGAGGTCGGCGGAGGCCAGGGCCGAGAGCGGGGTGGGGGCCGAGACGCCGAGGGTCCAGCCGGGGTGCGGGGACACGGTGGGGGCCTTGTCGGGCTCCTCGCCGGCGCGCGGGTGCGAAGATGCCGGGCGGGCGCCTTCCTGCGGGGGTGCCTGGTCGTCGGCCTCCTGCGGTGGCGCCTGGTCGGTGGCCGGCGGGAGCAGCACCCGTACCGTGTCGTCGTCGTTCCGGCCCGCGTCCACCAGCGCCGAGCCGAGCGACGCCCCCAGCGCACCCGACGTCAGGGCGTCCGGTGTGGTGCCGTCCGTGCGGCGGGCGTGGATCACCGTCCAGGGGCCCGTGGGTGCCAGGAGCGGGGCCACCTCCTCCGGCGAGGCGCCGAGCAGCAGCCGTACCAGGGCCGCCGAGCGGTCCGCCGCGTCCGCGCCCTGGTGCGGGGCGGCGAGGAGGGAGAGCAGGACCACCGCGATGCCGGCCACCGTGTGGTCGCCCGACTCCCGCTGCCGGGTCGCCAGGGCCAGGACGAGGCCCTCGCCGTCACCGAGCGCGTACGCCGCCAGGTGCGTGGAGCCGTGGGTGTCCGTGGCCGAGGCGGGGGAGCCGGGGCGTTCACGGGCGACCACGCGGGCCAGGCGCGTCAGTGCTGCTGCCGCCTCCGGAGGTGGCCGGCGGCCCGACGCGTGGACCTCCTCGCCCCGCGCCGTCAGCAGCACCGCCCGGCCGCCGAGCTGCGTGGCGAGCTGGTGGAGGACCGCCGGTACGGGGTCGGGCCGGGCCGCCGCCGTCGCCAGGGCCTGCTGGGCCCGGGTCACCCGGCGCAGCTCCCGGTGGCGGGCCTCCGCCATCAGCCGCCAGACCGCCCGCGCGATCGCCGTGAACGGGGTCTCCGGCCCCACCTCCAGCAGCGGCAGCCCGTGCCGGTCGCACGCCTCGACGAGGGCGTCCGGGACCGCCTCGTACACCGGCCGGACCCCGAAGCCCAGCGCCGCCGCCCCCGCCTCCACCAGCCGCGCCACATAGCGGTCCGGGTCCGTCAGCAGTACCCCGGCGCTCAGCAGCAGCTCACCGCCGAGGAGGTACGGATACGGGTCGGCCATCTCCGACGTGTGCACCCAGAACAGCTCGGCCTCGGCCGGGCCCGCGATCCGGCGCAGGCTCAGGTCCTTGCTCGCCAGGAGTTCGGTGAGCGGGATGGGCGGGGCGGGAGGCTGCGGTCCCGTAGGAGACGTCGACATGGAGGGTTCGTCCGTTCTCGGCGGTGAGAGTGGAGGAAACGTACACTTCAACGCTGCCTTTCAGCCACCTACCGTCTTCCTCGCACCCGCACCACCCGCACCACCCGCACTGCATCTGTTGCGCGAGACGGAGGGAAGCCCATGGCTGTCGACTACGCCGTGATCGTCGTCTACCTGGCCGGCATGCTCGCCATGGGCTGGTGGGGCATGCGCCGCGCCAAGTCCAAGAGTGAGTTCCTGGTCGCCGGGCGCCGCCTCGGGCCCTCGATGTACTCCGGCACCATGGCCGCCATCGTCCTCGGCGGCGCGTCCACCATCGGCGGCGTCGGGCTAGGCTACAAATACGGGCTCTCCGGGGCCTGGATGGTTCTCACCATCGGCCTCGGGCTCCTCGCGCTCTCCGTCTTCTTCTCCGCGCGCATCGCCCGGCTGAAGGTCTACACCGTCTCCGAGATGCTCGACCTGCGCTACGGCGGACGGGCCGGGATCATCTCCGGTGTCGTCATGTGGGCGTACACCCTGATGCTCGCGGTCACCTCGACCATCGCGTACGCCACCATCTTCGACGTCCTCTTCGACGTGAACCGGACCGTCGCCATCGTCCTCGGCGGCACCATCGTCGTCGCGTACTCGACGCTCGGCGGCATGTGGTCGATCACGCTGACGGACATGGTCCAGTTCGTCGTCAAGACCATCGGGGTGCTGCTGCTCCTGCTGCCGATCGCCGTCGTCAAGGCGGGCGGCTTCAGCGAGATGAAGGCGCAGCTGCCGACCGAGTACTTCGACCCGCTCGGCATCGGCGGTGAGACGATCTTCACGTACGTCCTGATCTACACCTTCGGCATGCTCATCGGGCAGGACATCTGGCAGCGCGTGTTCACCGCGCGCAGCGACCGCACGGCGCGGTGGGGCGGGACGGTGGCGGGGACGTACTGCCTCGTGTACGCCATCGCCGGAGCCGTCATCGGCACCGCGGCCAAGGTGATGTACCCGGACCTGGCGAGCGCCGACTCCGCCTTCGCGACGATCGTCAAGGACGAGTTGCCGATGGGGGTGCGCGGGCTGGTGCTCGCCGCGGCGCTGGCTGCCGTGATGTCGACCTCGTCCGGTGCGCTGATCGCCTGCGCGACCGTCGCCAACAACGACATCTGGTCGCGGTTGCGGGGAGCGGTCGGCCGGGGCGGAGGCGGCGAGGAGCCGCATGACGAGGTCAAGGGGAACCGGGCGTTCATCCTGATCATGGGGATCGCGGTCATTCTGATCGCCATCGCGCTGAACGACGTCGTCGAGGCGCTGACCGTCGCGTACAACCTGCTGGTCGGCGGGCTCCTCGTGCCGATCCTCGGCGGGCTGCTGTGGCGGCGCGGTACGGCGGCGGGGGCGCTGGCGGCGGTGTGCGTGGGGGGCGTGGCGGTGATCGGGCTGATGGCGGTGTACGGGATCCTCGCCAACCAGCCGATCTACTACGGGCTGCTGTCGTCGCTGGCCGTGTACGTGGTCGTGTCGCTGGCCACGCCGCCCACGGACGCGGCCGTGCTCTCCGCCTGGCGCGACCGGCTGGCGGGGCGCGATTCCAGCCCGTCCGGCGCCACCACCAGCCCGTCCGGCGCTTCCACCACCAGCCCGTCCGGCGTCTGAGGACGGAACCCTCCGGCCGGATCAGGGCGACCTCAAAGACCTCCTCGATCGCCGGACGGGCTGGGGCAGGCCCTCACGACCCCGCACACTTGACACCGTACGAAACCGAAGGAAAGGCACCCCACCCCCATGAGCAGCAACGAATCGCCGCGCGGCCCCGTCGACTCCTCCCGCGTCCCGCGGTACGCCGGGCCCGCGACGTTCGCCCGGCTGCCCCGGCTCGACGAGGTCGGGCGGGCCGATGTCGCCGTCGTCGGCGTGCCCTTCGACAGCGGGGTCTCCTACCGGCCCGGCGCCCGCTTCGGCGGCAACGCCATCCGTGAGGCGTCCCGGCTGCTGCGCCCGTACAACCCGGCCCAGGACGCCTCCCCGTTCGCCCTCGCGCAGGTCGCGGACGCCGGAGACATCGCGGCGAACCCGTTCAACATCAACGAGGCCGTGGAGACCGTCGAGGCCGCCGCCGACGACCTGCTGGACACCGGCGCCCGCCTCATGACCCTCGGCGGCGACCACACCATCGCCCTGCCCCTCCTGCGCTCCGTCGCCAAGAAGCACGGGCCCGTCGCGCTGCTCCACTTCGACGCGCACCTGGACACCTGGGACACCTACTTCGGCGCCGAGTACACCCACGGCACGCCCTTCCGCCGGGCCGTCGAGGAGGGCATCCTCGACACCTCCGCCCTCTCCCACGTCGGCACCCGCGGCCCGCTCTACGGCAAGCAGGACCTGACCGACGACGAGAAGATGGGCTTCGGCATCGTCACCTCCGCCGACGTCATGCGGCGCGGCGTCGACGAGATCGCCGACCAGCTCCGCCGGCGCATCGGGAACCGTCCGCTCTACATCTCCATCGACATCGACGTCCTGGACCCGGCGCACGCCCCCGGCACCGGCACCCCGGAGGCCGGCGGCCTCACCTCGCGCGAGCTGCTGGAGATCCTGCGCGGGCTCTCCTCCTGCCACCTGGTCTCCGCCGACCTGGTCGAGGTGGCGCCCGCGTACGACCACGCGGAGATCACCTCCGTGGCCGCCTCCCACACCGCGTACGAGCTGACGACGATCATGTCCCGCCAGATCGCGGCCGAGAAGGCGAAGGGGGCCGTGTCCAAGTGAGCCACGACCACGACGACCGGCCGCAGCTCACCGCCGCCCAGGCCGCCGCCGTCCTGACCCCGCCGCCCGGCCGCAACGGCGGTGACCTCGTCGTCGAGTCGCTCCAGGGGCTCGGCGCGACCACCGTCTTCGGGCTGCCCGGTCAGCACGCGCTCGGCATGTTCGACGCGCTGCGCCGCTCCTCGCTGCGGTACGTCGGACTCCGCGTCGAGAACAACGCCGGGTTCGCCGCCGACGCGTACGGCCGGATCACCGGTGAGGTCGCGCCGCTCCTCCTCTCCACCGGGCCCGGTGCGCTCACCTCGCTCGCCGCGCTCCAGGAGGCGGCCGCCGCCTCCGCGCCCGTCCTCGCGATCTCCAGCCAGATCCCGACGGCAGGTCTCGGCGGCGGCCGCCACGGCTACCTCCACGAACTGCGCGACCAGCAGGCCTCCGTACGGGACATCGTGAAGTCGGTCCACACCGCGCGGGCCGCGTCCCAGATCCCGTCCGCGATCGCCGCCGCATGGGAGTCCGCGCTGACCGCCCCGCACGGGCCGGTCTGGGTGGAGATCCCGCAGGACGTGCTGCTCGCCGAGACCACGCTGCCGGTCGTCAGCGCCATGGACGCCACCCCGCGCGAGCTCTACCCGCGGCCCGAGCTGACGATCGCCGCCGCCCACCTGCTGTCGAACGCCGAGCGGCCGGTGATCATCGCGGGCGGCGGAGTCGTACGCTCCGACGCCTCCGGCAAGCTGCGCGCACTGGCCGAGAAGCTCGACGCGCCCGTCGTCACCACCTTCGGCGGCAAGGGCGCCTTCCCGTGGGAGCACCCGCTGTCGCTCCGCTCCTGGCTGGAGGACCGGCACACCACCGACTTCCTGGAGGACGCGGACGTCCTGCTCGTCGTCGGCTCCGGCCTCGGCGAGCTCTCCTCGAACTACCACACCTTCCGGCCGCGCGGCCGGGTCATCCAGATCGAGGCGGACGCCGGGAAGCTGGAGTCCAACCACCCCGCGCTCGGCATCCACTCCGACGCCCGCGAGGCGCTGGCCGACCTGCTGGAGACGGTCGAGCGGCGCGAGGACACGGGTGCCGTCGAACGCGTACGTACGGTGCTGGAGAAGGTACGGGTCCGGATCGACGCCCAGGAGCTGACCCTGGAGCAGCAGGTCCTGGCCGCCGTCCGCGAGGCGCTGCCGGACGCGTCGCCGAGCTTCTGGGACATGACGATCCTGGCGTACTGGGCGTGGTCCGCGTTCGACGCGCGGCGGCCGAACACCATGCACTCGGCCCAGGGCGCGGGCGGCCTCGGCTACGGCTTCCCGGCGGCCATCGGTGCCGCCGCGGCCGACCCGACGACCCCGGTGCTCGCGGTCTCCGGCGACGGCGGGGCCATGTACTCCATCGCGGAGCTGGCCACCGCGCGCCAGTACGACCTGCCACTGACGTGGCTGATCGTCGACGACGGCGGCTACGGCATCCTGCGCGAGTACATGACGGGCGCCTTCGGCGAGACCACCGGCACCGAGCTGTCCCGCCCGGACTTCGTCGCCCTCGCCGAGTCCTTCGGCGTGCCCGCCGTCCGTACGACACCGGAGACGCTCGCGGTGGACCTGGCCAAGGCGCTGGCCGAGCCCGGACCGTCCGTGGTCGTGCTCCCGGCCCTGCTGCGGATGTTCGAACCGACGCACCTGTAGACGCCGACGCATCTGTAGGACGATCCGGGTCCTTCAGCCGGTGGCCGCCGCCCTCCCCGCGCTCGCGTCCGTCTCCGCTTCGGTGGCGGAGGTGGACGCGTGTTCCGTGGAGGACGGCTCCGTGCCGGCCTTCTCCGGTGCGGTTCCGTCCAGGTCGGTGAATGTCACGCGGATGCTGCTCCCGAACAGCTCCATCCGGAACACCGCCTCCATGGCACGGGCCAGCCGTGCCAGCAGCGGCACGGTCGGGACCGTGCCGCCGAGCTCCAGCTTCGAGACCTGCGGCTGTGTCATACCGGCGCGCCGGGCCAGCTCGGTCTGCGAGAGGCCGAGGGCGACCCGCCGGTCGTACACGGCCTGTCCGAGGTCGAACGCGAGAGAGATCTCCTCGCGGCGGTTGTCGTGGTCCCGCAGCGCCCCCCAAAAGCGCCCTCCTTTGTTGCGGAGGGATGAAATCCGCCCCCCGCCGTGTTGGTGCCTTCCGGAAGATCAGGTCCGACAGTTCTGAAGCAGGAGGCAACGCGTGACGGGCGCAGAGCAACAGGGGTGGGGCCGACGGCTGACCGGGTACGCATGGCGGTACCGGCGCAACGTCGTGCTCGCGCTCGGCTCCTCGCTCGCCGGGATGGCCGTCATGGCCCTCGTCCCACTGATCACCAAGGTGATCATCGACGACGTCGTCACCGACCACACCCGCTCGCTCGCCCTCTGGACCGGCCTCCTCATCGGCGCCGCCGTCCTCGTCTACATCGCGACCTACATCCGCCGCTACTACGGCGGCCGGCTAGCCCTGGACGTCCAGCACGACCTGCGTACGGACATGTACACGACGATCACGAAGCTGGACGGGAAACGGCAGGACGAGCTCTCCACCGGGCAGGTCGTCGGCCGGGCCACCAGCGACCTCCAGCTCATCCAGGGGCTGCTGTTCATGCTCCCGATGACCATCGGGAACGTCCTGCTCTTCCTGCTCTCCCTGGTGATCATGGCGTGGCTCTCCCTGCCGCTCACCCTCGTCGCCCTCGCCGTCGCCCCCGCCCTCTGGGCCATCGCCCGCCGCTCCCGTAAACGCCTCTTCCCCGCCACCTGGTACGCCCAGGGCCAGGCCGCCGCCGTCGCCGGAGTCGTCGACGGGGCCGTCTCCGGAGTCCGGGTCGTCAAGGGGTTCGGGCAGGAGGACCAGGAGACCGGCAAGCTCCGCGAGGTCGGGCGGCGGCTCTTCGCCGGGCGGCTGCGCACCATCCGGCTGAACTCCCGATACACCCCGGCCCTCCAGGCCGTGCCCGCGCTCGGCCAGGTCGCCATGCTCGCCCTCGGCGGCTGGCTGGCCACCCGCGGCGAGATCACGCTCGGCACCTTCGTCGCCTTCTCCACCTACCTCGCCCAGCTCGTCGGCCCGGTCCGGATGCTCGCCATGGTCCTCACCGTCGGCCAGCAGGCCCGCGCCGGCGTCGAACGCGTACTGGAGCTCATCGACACCGAGCCCTCCATGACGGACGGGACGAAGGAGCTGCCCGCCGACGCCCCGGCCGGGATCGAGTTCGACGATGTGCGCTTCGGATACGACGAGGAGCGGCCCGTCCTCGACGGGTTCTCGCTCACCGTCGAACCCGGCGAGACCCTCGCGATCGTCGGCGCCTCCGGCAGCGGCAAGTCCACCGTCTCGCTCCTGCTGCCCCGCTTCTACGACGTCTCGCACGGCGCGGTCCTCATCGGCGGCCACGACGTCCGCGAGCTGACCCAGGCGTCCCTGCGCGCCGCCATCGGGCTCGTCCCCGAGGACAGCTTCCTCTTCTCCGACACCGTCCGCGCCAACATCGCCTACGGCTTCCCCGACGCCACCCAGGAGCAGATCGAACAGGCCGCCCGCGCCGCCCAGGCCCACGGCTTCATCTCCGAGCTGCCCGACGGCTACGACACCACCGTCGGCGAGCACGGCCTGACCCTCTCCGGCGGCCAGCGCCAGCGCGTCGCCCTCGCCCGCGCCATCCTCACCGACCCCCGCCTCCTCCTCCTGGACGACGCGACCTCCGCCGTCGACGCCCGCGTCGAGCACGAGATCCACGAGGCGCTGAAACAGGTCATGGAGGGCCGCACCACCCTCCTCATCGCCCACCGCCGCTCCACCCTCCAGCTCGCCGACCGCATCGCCGTCCTGGACGGCGGCAAGCTCGCCGCGCTCGGCACCCACGACGAGCTGGAGCGCACCTCTCCGCTCTACCGCCGCCTCCTCACCGACCCCGACGAACTCGGCGGTACGTCACCGGGCCACCGGCCGGTGCACACCGAAGCGGATCCCGACGACGACCGCGCCCTGCAGCAGGAGCTGGACGCCGAGTTCGACGCGGAGCGCGGCATCACGCCCGAGCTGTGGATCCGCAAGGAGGACGACCGGGACGCCACGGTCGACGGCATGCCCGCGAGCCCCGAGCTGCTCGCCCAGGTCGAGGCCCTGCCGCCCGCCACGGACACCCCCCAGGTCGACGAGGCGAACGCCGTACGTCCCGAGGAGTCGTACGGGCTGCGCCGGCTGCTGCGCGGTTTCGGCGGAGCCCTGCTCCTCGCCCTCTCGCTCGTCGCCGTCGACGCCGGGATGGGCCTGCTGCTGCCGGTCCTCATCCGGTACGGCATCGACGAGGGCGTCAGCCAGGTGTCGATGGGCGCGGTGTGGGCGGCCTCCGCGGTCGGCCTGGCCGTCGTGCTCGTCCAGTGGGCGGCCCAGACCGGCGAGATCCGGATGACCGGCCGGACCGGCGAGCGGATCCTCTACTCGCTCCGCCTCAAGATCTTCGCCCAGCTCCAGCGCCTCGGCCTCGACTACTACGAGCGCGAGCTGACCGGCCGCATCATGACCCGGATGACCACGGACGTGGACGCGCTCTCCACCTTCCTCCAGACCGGCCTGGTCACCGCGTTCGTCTCCGTCGTCACCTTCTTCGGCATCATGGTCGCGCTGCTCGTCCTGGACATCCAGCTCGCCCTGGTCGTCTTCGCGACGCTGCCCGTGCTGATCATCGGGACCTTCTTCTTCCGCCGCAGCAGCGTCAAGGCGTACGAACTGGCCCGTGAGCGCATCAGCGGCGTCAACGCCGACCTCCAGGAGTCCGTCTCGGGCCTCCGCATCGTCCAGGCCTTCGGCCGCGAGCACGACGGCGCCGCCCGCTACGCCGAGCGCAGCGACAGCTACCGCCAGGCCCGGGTACGCGGCCAGTGGCTGATCTCCGTCTACTTCCCGTTCGTCCAGCTCCTCGCCTCGGTCGCCGCCGCGGCCGTGATCATCGTCGGCGCGGGCCGGGTCGACAACGGCACGCTGACCGTCGGCGCGCTGGTCGCCTACCTCCTCTACATCGAGCTGTTCTTCGCCCCCGTCCAGCAGCTCTCCCAGGTCTTCGACGGCTACCAGCAGGCCACCGTCTCCCTCGGCCGCATCCAGGAGCTGCTGCGCGAGCCCACCTCCACCGCCGAGCCGGACGAACCGCTGGACGTGCTCTCCCTGCGCGGCGAGATCGCGTTCGAGGACGTCTCCTTCGCGTACGACAAGAAGGACGAGGCGGAGGAGGCGCTCACCGGCGTCGACCTGCGCATCCCGGCCGGCCAGACCGTCGCGTTCGTCGGCGAGACCGGCGCGGGCAAGTCGACCCTGGTCAAGCTGGTCGCCCGGTTCTACGACCCCACCAGCGGCCGCGTCACCGCCGACGGCACCGATCTGCGCCGGCTCGACATGACCGCCTACCGCCACCGCCTCGGCGTCGTCCCGCAGGAGGCGTACCTCTTCGCCGGTACGGTCCGCGACGCCATCGCCTACGGGCTGCCCGACGCCACCGACGCCCGGGTGGAGGCCGCCGCCCGCGCGGTCGGCGCGCACGACATGATCGCCACGCTGGAGGACGGCTATCTCCACGAGGTCGCCGAGCGCGGCCGTAACCTCTCCGCCGGTCAGCGCCAGCTCATCGCGCTCGCCCGCGCCGAGCTCGTCGACCCGGACATCCTGCTCCTGGACGAGGCCACCGCAGCCCTGGACCTCGCCTCCGAGGCGCTGGTCAACCAGGCCACCGACCGGCTCACCGGCCGCCGCACCACGCTGGTGGTGGCGCACCGCCTCACCACCGCCGCCCGCGCCGACCGGGTCGTGGTGATGGACCAGGGGCGCGTCGCCGAGGACGGTACGCACGAGGAGCTGCTGGCACTGGACGGGCGGTACGCGCGGCTGTGGCGCACGTTCATAGGGGAGGACATCGGCGAGGGCATAGGGGAGGACGAGCCGGCGGGCGTCTGAGGCGGGGGACGAGCCGGCGGGCGCCCCCTGAGACGGGGAGGACGAGCCGGCGGGCGTCCCGAGACGGGGGGAGACGAGCCGCCGGGCGCTTGAGGCACCCCCGCACCCGCCCGTGCAACCTCCCGGCCGTCTGCTGCGTCGTAGCCAGGGACGCACAGGTGCGTACGGATGTCAGGTGGGGGCGAACGTGTTCGACAGGGCGGCGGGATCCAGGGCACCGCAGGGGCGGGCCCGACCCGAGGGGATGGTGGTGCGGCTCCTCGTCGTGCCGCTGCTGGCCGGTCTCGTCCTCCTCATCGGCGCCCCGCCCACGGCGGCCGAGGCCGCACCCGGCTGCTCCGGCCGCCCCGCGAAGACCATCGCGTTCGCCACCGGCGAGCTGCGCGTCTACAAGAGCCGCACCCACGCGTGTGCGGTCACCGTCGCCAAGAATCCGGGCAAGCGGCGGGCGATGAGCGTCACGCTCCAGCCGCGCGGCGGACGTGTGGTCAAGGACAGCGGCTCGTTCACGCAGATGGCCGGTCCGGTGACGGTGAACGCCCTCAACCGCTGCGTCCGGGCCACCGGATCGGTCGCCGGGAAGTCGGCCGCCACCGGCTGGATCCTGTGCTGAGCGCACCGTAGGGAGAACGTGTGAGGAAGCAGGACACACCCAACCGGGTCTGGCGCCCGGCACGTTGACCTCGCTAGGTTCACGGCGACTGTTGTGAATCAAGGGGAGGGTGCATGCGCAAGGCGCTCACTGGGGTTCTGTCGCTCGCGGTGCTCATCGGCACGGTCAGCGCGGCGGGAGCCTCGGCCGGTGCGGCCACCGCCGCGGAACCGGACACGCAGAGCATGGGCACCGCCGCCGTACGCGGTGGTGAAGCGAGCGACGAGGACATCAAGGACCGCATCCTGGCGATCCCGGGGATGAGCCTGATCGAGGAGAAGCCGTACTTCGGCTACCGCTACTTCGTCCTCAACTACACCCAGCCGGTCGACCACCGGCGCCCGTCCAAGGGAACGTTCCAGCAGCGGATCACCGTGCTGCACAAGGACACCGCCCGCCCGACGGTGTTCTCCACCAGCGGCTACCACGTCTCCACCAACCCCGGCCGCAGCGAGCCGACGCAGATCATCGACGGCAACCAGGTCTCCCTGGAGTACCGCTTCTTCACGCCGTCCCGCCCGGCGCCCGCCGACTGGACCAAGCTCGACATCTGGCAGGGGGCCACCGACCAGCACCGGGTCTTCACGGCGCTGAAGAAGATCTACCCGAAGAAGTGGCTGGCCACCGGCGGCTCCAAGGGCGGGATGACCGCCACGTACTTCGAGCGGTTCTACCCGAAGGACATGGACGCCGTCGTCGCGTACGTCACGCCCAACGACGTCGTCGACCGCGAGGACTCCGCCTACGACCGGTTCTTCCGGAACGTCGGCACCAAGGAGTGCCGCGACAAGCTGCAGGCCGTACAGCGCGAGGGGCTGATCCGCCGGGCCCCGCTCCTGAAGAAGTTCAAGGAGCACGCCGCCGCCAACGACCTCACCTACACCACTCTCGGCTCCTTCGACCGCGCCTACGAGGCCGCCGTCATGGACTACATCTGGGCGTTCTGGCAGTACAGCACGCTCGCCGACTGCGCCGAGATCCTGCCCGACGCCAAGAACGCCGACGACGAGTCGATCTGGGACGCCATCGACGCGATCTCCGGGTTCGGCTTCTACTCGGACCAGGAGCTGGAGACGTCCACCCCGTACTACTACCAGGCGGGCACCCAGCTCGGCTCGCCCGACATCAAGCAGCCCTGGCTCGGCAACCTGAGCCGCTACGGCTACCAGCCTCCGCGCAACTTCGTGCCGCGCTCCATCCCCATGAAGTTCGACCGGGGCGCGATGCGGGACGTGGACAGCTGGGTCCGGAACAACGCACACCAGATGCTGTACGTGTACGGCGAGAACGACCCCTGGCGTGCGGAGCCCTTCCACCTCGGGCGCGGTGCCAAGGACAGTTACGTCTACACCGTGCCGGGCGCCAACCACGGCGCTCGGATCTCCGGCCTGCCGGACGACCGGAAGGCGAAGGCCACCGCCGCGATCCAGCGCTGGGCGGGCGTCGCCCCGGCGGCCGTCCAGGCGGACCCGGCGAAGGCGAAGCCGCTGGCGAAGTTCGACACCAGGCTGGACCAGCTGAACGGTGAGATCGAGCGCGAGGAGGGCGTACTCCGCCCCTAGCGGCTCGTGCCCGCCGGCTCCTCTCCGTACCGTACGCAGAGGAGCCGGCGGACGCGCGCTCTAGTACGACAGCCCGTGGCCCACCGGGTACAGCACCCGCGCCGGGTCGTCGGCCCGCTGGACCGGCACCGGGAGCCGGCCCTCCGGACGGGCGCGGCCCGCCATCACCTGTGCGGCGGCCCGGAGTTCGACGTCCGTCCAGGAGTAGGACGCCAGGATCGCGGCCACCCCGCGGCCGGTGAGGTGCGCGGCGTCGTACGGGTTGCGGATCGCGACGGCGACGACCGGCACGCCGGTCGCCACCAAGGCCTGGACAAGGGCGAGTTGGGCGCTGTTCGCCGTCACGTTGTACGTGGCCACGACCACCGCGTCCCTGCCCTGCGCGGCGGCGACGGCTTCGGCGGTCTTCGCCTGGCTCGGAGCCGTACCGGTGGACAACGCCGTGGCGGAGAAGCCCAGTTCGACGAAGGCGCCCGCCAGAGTGGTGGTCGGCGGGCCCGTCGTACCGGACGGTGATGCCGGATCGGCGCCGACCACGAGCAGCCGGCGGTGGGTGCGGCGGGAGAGCGGGAGCAGGGCGCCGGGATCGGCGAGCAGGGTCGTGGTGCGCTCGGCGATCCGGTCGGCGTCGGCGCGGTGCTTGCGGATGCCGACGGTACGGTCGACGCCCGCACGGCTGACGAACGGGTCGCGGAACAGCCCCAGTTTCGTCTTCAGCCGCAGGATCCGCAGGACGGACTCCTCGATCCTCGCCGTACTGATCTCGCCGCCACGGACCGCTTCCAGTACGGCGTTCCACGCGACCGACAGGTTCGGCGGGTTGAGCAGCTGGTCCACGCCGGCCAGCAGCGCGAGGACCGGCACGCGGTCGTCGCCGTACTTCGTGCGCACGCCCTCCATGCCCAGCGAGTCCGTGACCACCACCCCGTCGTAGCCCAGCTCCTCACGGAGGATGCCGGTGAGGATCGGCCGGGAGAGCGTGGCCGGGTCCTCGGACGGGTCGAGCGCCGGGACCACGATGTGCGCGGTCATGACCGAGTCGATACGGGCCCGGATCGCGGCCCGGAACGGCGGCGCGTCCAGCTCCTCCCACTCCCGCCGGGTGTGCTCGATGACGGGCAGCCCGGTGTGGCTGTCGGTGTTGGTGTCGCCGTGCCCGGGGAAGTGCTTGGCGGTGGCCGCCACCCCGGCCCCCTGGTACCCCTTCACCTGCGCCGCCACCAGCTCGGCCACCGCCTGCGGGTCGGAGCCGAAGGAGCGGACGCCGATGACCGGGTTGGCCGGATTGACGTTGACGTCGGCGTCGGGCGCGTAGTTCTGGTTGATCCCGAGCGCGGCCAGCTCGGCCCCCGCGATCCACGCCGCCCGCCGCGTGTCGGACCGCGACCCGCCCGCACCGAGCGCCATCGCGCCCGGCAGCAGCGTGGCGGGCTCACCGACGCGGCAGACGATGCCGTGCTCCTGGTCGGTGGAGATGAGCAGCGGCACGCGCGAGCGCTCACCGAGTGCGGCCTGCTGGATGCCGTTGGAGAGGTCGGCGATCTGGTGCGGGTCGCGGGTGTTGTGCGCCCAGGAGAAGTAGATGATCCCGCCGACGTGGTACGTGGAGACCAGCTCGGCGGCGGTACGCACCCCGATCTCACGGAGGTTGGCGTCGATGTCGGCCTGGTCGGGTTCGGTGGCGGAGTGCCCGTACACCCGCATCACGAAGAGCTGGCCGACCTTCTCCTCCAGGCTCATCCCGGCGATGATCCGCCGCAGCCTGCGGTCGGTGGAGGCGTCTGTGACATGCGCGGAAGCGGGACCTGCGGCGGAGAGGACACCGGTGGCCGCGGCCGCCGTGGCGGCGGCGGTGGCGGTGAGGAGGGTGCGTCGTGAGGTGCGGTGGGGCACGTGAGCTCCTTCCTTGGCTGAAAGAAACTTCCAAGATGATACGGATATAGGGAAAGTAACTTTCGGTCAAGGGGGCGGGAGCGGCCCGGCAGCGACACGCGCGCGTTGGGGTGGTCCGGCCGTCGGAGGGGTGAGGCTGCCGTGAATGCCATGACTGTGTCGTGTCCGCCGAACCCCAGGAGGTGACTGAGTGCCGACGGGCGGTTACGAACGAAGCCGAAGCTCACCGTGTCAGCGCGCGAGACCGTGCAGTCGGCCGTGCGGGGCGTGTTCCCGTGTGGGTTGGGTCGGCACGGGCGGGGCGCCGTCGACCGGCCTGCCGCTCCGCGGTTGCGCTACAGGTTGTTGCAGAAAATCTGGGATAGGGCATTGTTCCTGTATGGGTGGGGTGTTGCGGGCTGAGCCGTTGTGGGTGGGAACGTTTACCGGTCTGCGGATGGGCCGGTTCGAGAAGTTGGTGAAGGCGGTACGGGAGCGGGAAGGATGGTCCCGGTGGCGGTCGGCCATGGTTCCTGCCGCTGGCGGACCGGGTCCTCCTGTTGGCCGACTTCTACCGGACCAACCTCACGATGCGCCAGCTTGCCCCCGCTTTTCGGCTGTTCCCCGGCCACCGTCTGCCGGGTCATCCGTCGCCTGGAGCCGCATCTTGCGCTGGAGCCGGCACCGCGGCCCGTTGCGGACGTCGAACGGCTGGGGATGGTGGACGGAACCCTCGTCCCGGTCCGCGACCGTACGGTCGCCGCGTCCTCCCGCAACTATCGGTTCTCGGCGAACGTGCAGGTCATCATCGATGCGGACAGCCGCTTGGTGATCGCCTCGGCCCGCCCCGTCCCCGGGAACAAGGCCGACGCCCATGCCTGGCAGGAATCGGACCTGCCCGCCATCGCGGCCGGGACAGCGGTCATCGCGGACGGCGGCTATCTGGGAACCGGGCTGATCGTCCCGCACCGCAGAGGAGCCGGACGCCCGCTCCTGCGCGGCCAGGAGGAGGGCAACGCCGAATACCGACGCGTCCGCGCCCGCGTCGAGCACACCTGCGCCCGCATGAAGAACTGGAAAATCCTCCGCGACTGCCGCCAGAAAGGAGACGGCCTCCACCACGCCGTCCAAGCCGCCGCCACCCTGCACAACCTCGCCAGCACCGGCTGAACCAGCAGGTCAAACACCACCCCGGGCCTGCCCACACCCACCCTTTGAGTCCGTGCCCGAGCACGCCGCCCGCATGATTCGCACCGCCTGGGCCCTCGGTGCCCGCGACGACCTCAAGCACCTGAACCTGGGCAAGTGGGCCCAGATGCTCGGCTTCCGGGGCCACTTCTCCACCAAGTCCCGCAGCTACTCCACCACTCTCGGCGCGCTCCGGACCGCCCGAGCCGCCCGGCATCGCCGCCACACCCCTCTGGCCTCCCCGACCACTCTCGTCCTCGCCCACTGGGCCTACGACGGCACCGGCCTCACCTCCGACCTCGAATGCCTCGCCGCCCTCATCGGCGGCAGCCCGACACGCGAACAGGGAGTGACAGCCGGTGCGTGACGACGAACTGCTCACCGTTCCCAAAGCGATGGCCCGACTCAAGATCGGCCGCTCCGCCCTCTATGACCTCCCGCGCACCCGGCGCCTGGCCTCGCTGACCATCGGCCGCGCCCGCCGCATCCCCACCCACGCCCTGGACGACTACGTCCAGCGCCACTTGGAAGAAAGACACCCGATGACCGCCCCCAAGCGCAAGAAGGCTCGCGCCAACGGCGAAGGCACCATCGACCAGCGCAAGGACGGCCGCTGGGAAGCAGCCGGCTACGTCCTCGCCGCCAAACATCCGCAAACGCGTGCGCGTCTACGGCACCACCCGCATGAATGCGGCCGAAAAGCTCGCCGACAGCAACCGCGGACTTCCCGTCGCAACTGCTGACAGCACGCTCGGTGCCTACCTGACGTACTGGCTCAGCAGTGTCGCCGTTCACCGGCTCCGCGAGAACACCCACCCCCGATACGCCGTCTGCGTCCGCCTCCACCTCATCCCCGGACCCGGCACCAAGAAGGTCGCACGTCTCACCGCCAAGGACGTACCTACCTTCCTCGACGGGCTCCGTACCACCTGCCAGTGCTGCACCCAGGGCCTGGACACCGAACGAAATCGGTGCTGCACCATCGGCGAGTGCCGCCAGGAGCGGCTGTCCGCTTTGACCGTGACCTACGTGCACTCGGTGCTCAAGGCGGCACTGGAAAACGCCGTCCGCGAAGATGAGCTGCCCCGAAACGTCAAGACCACCACGCACCAGCCCAGGCGTTTCCGTCCGCTCACCGCGGCCGAGACCCGCCAATTCCTCGACGCGGCCTGCGCCGACCGGCTCCACGCGCTGCACGAACTCGCCCTGCGCACCGACCTCCGTAAGTGCGAACTCCTCGGCCTCCACTGGGAAGACCTCGACCTCACCACCGGAACGGCCAGCATCCGGCGCTCGCTCCAGCCCACTCGCACCGGCGGCCTCACGCATCTGCCCACCAAGACCCGGGCGCCCGAGCGTCGTATCGCGCTCCCAATCGAATGTATCCACTCCCTCAAGAAGTACCAAGAGCGGCAGGACAGGGAGCGCGAGACCGCAGGGCCGGACTGGAGAGACAACAGTGTCGTCTTCACCACGCCCTCAGGACGGCCGCTCGACCCGGCCAACCTCACCCGCCGCATCCGCTTCCACGACCTCCGCTACTCAACCGCCACCCTGCTCCTGGAACAGGGCGTGGACCTCGTCGTCATCAAGGAACTCCTCGGCCACGCCCACATCGGTGTCACCGCCGGCATCTACGTCCACGTACGCCTCCGCCTCCAACGCCAAGTCATCGACACCCTGGGCGATGCACTCGGCCTGACCGACGACCCCAACGGCGTCGTCCGCTGACGTTGTCGTCAACCAACCCAGAAGGGTCTGCCGGAAGTATCTCCGGCAGACCCTTCTTTGTTCATTGGGCTGCGATTACCGATCTCGTCTATGTGCGAATTAGTCCGATCCTGCACACCTCGACAGGACGCGAATTCTTTCTCCGAACGACAGCCTCTTGAGCAGTTACCAAGAGGCCGTCATTCCAATCGCCACTCCCGTAAATCGGACCGCGGATCAGCAGACTTCACTAATTCTTCGAGACCATTGAAATCCCGCCCATCGCAAGGGAGAACGTTCGGGCCAGCGCTTTCCGGACATCTGGATCTCGATCAAGCCGCTCCAACGATTCGAACCTCGCCGGATCAAGATCGATCGTGGCAACTCCCCCCGAACCGTCGTCCTCCGCGGCCGAGAAGAGGAGAAGGCATCGGTAGGCCCGCACAACTCCCCCTCTCTCTTCACGCATCAGCGACTGAAGGACGACGCTTCCTTCCTTGACCTGGCTGCGGAGTGCGTGAACCGAGGACCACCGAGTCGCCCAGCCTCGCTCTTCCGCCTCCAATTGGATCGCGAGTAGCGTATCGAAGCTGATTTGACACACGCGGAAGTCAGGATCGGTCGAATGGATCAGCGGCATCGGGCACTACTCCCCGTCGTAGACGTCAATGCGGATTTCAGTATCTGGGTCGATGCGCCCGTCCCTGATTCTCGCCAGGAGTTCGTCCTTGCGGTGGTGGCCTCCCAGGATCTTGCCATCACGCGAGACAAGAATTCCATCTCCTGCGCCAGGGTTGTTGATCCCGTCCAGAAGTTCCTTATTGCTCAGTTCCTCGTGATACCACTGCGACGCTGGATCTCGAGTCTTCTCTGAATCGGTGTAATTACCGATATCGCCAGCTTTCTCGTTACGCGCCGAGATTCCACAGGACCCGGAATTGTGTACGAGGACCGGCGTACTCCCTGCCAGCACATAGTACGTGTGCAGGTCCGCGATGGTGAGGTTGTGAACGTCGGCCTGCTGCTTCGTGTGCCTGACGCTCGTGATCTGGAAGGTCTTACCGCTGGCGGCCTTGAGCGCTTGCCCTGCGGTCAGGTTGCCGGCGGTGATCCAGGAGTTGAGGGCGGGTACCCAGAACGGATGGCCGTCGGTCGCGGTGATGCTCACTTCTTTGCCTGCGATGGCGAGGGTGATCGTCACCAGATTCTTCAGTCCGGCGCCGGTCATCTCCGCTGTGACCGTTTTGACCGAGGTCTCGCCGGTCTGGGGATCGGTGGCCAGAACCTTGTCGCCGATACGGACGTCCTCGATGGGCTTCGTCGTGCCGTCGGCCATGAGGACTTCGGTACCCGGAACGAAGCTGTTGCAGCTCTTTGCGGCCTTCAGGACTTTGATGCCCTTCAGGGCGCGCGCCCAGGGCAGGTCAAGAGCGGCAGTTCCGCATGCGGTAGCGCTCTGGCCCGAGAGGCAGCTCTTCCAGGCGTCGACGTCGGGGACGATGAGCGCAGAGATGATCTGATCGAAGAGGTTGGGTGTGTGGTCGATGATCCCCAGCGCCTCAGCAGCTCCGCAGAACGCCTTGGTTTGGCTGTCCCCGTTGCGGCACTTGCCTTCCGCCCAGGCTTCGATGCGCTCTTCCTCGGCGTACTGGGGGTACATGCCCTCCAATTCGCGGGCTGTGGGAATGACCATGTCCTCGATCTTGGTCTGCCCGTTCTTCTGGCTGACGTTGATCACCACTGCCGGGCCGCCTTGCGACCCCTTGCCCTTACCTGAACTTCCGCCGCTCCCTGATGATTTGGACTTCGCCTGAGGCTTGCTGCAGCCGTAAGTGCTGCAGCCCGTCCCGTTGCCCTTGTCAGGAGCCCAGGCGGAGTCGGGGTTGCCGTAGCTGCACCCGTCGCAGTAGAGGCCCGTGGGGTCGGAGAAGGTGAGGGGGTTGTTGTTGGCGTAGGCGTAGCCGTTGATCTGCTGGGGGTCGGTCAGGTCCATGATCGGGTCGACCGAGAGGAAGCGTCCGGTTGCCGAGTCGTAGGAGCGGGCACCGACTTGAGTCAGGCCGGTGGACTTTTCGATGGTGCCGCCGACGAAGCCCTTGGTACCGGGCCAGGTGGTCGGTTTCGAGCCGCGGGTTCCGCCGAAGGGCAGGCTTCGGCGCTGGCTGAGCTGCTGGGTGGCGGCGTCGATGGAGAGCAGTGCGGTGCCGTGGTGGTCGGCGGTGGTGAAGGAGACCTTGCCGTTGTCTTCCTGGACGGCCTGGTGGCCACCGCCGAGGTCGATGTACCGGGTGCCCTTGGGTGTGGTGGTGCCCTTGGCGACGGTGATCTCGGTGTTGTCGAGGTAGAGCGTGGACTCGGTCGGGGTACGGGCGATCAGACGGTTGCCGTCAGCGTCGTAGAGGTAGTCGGTGACCTTCGGTGAGCCGCCCTCCACGGGTTCGGTGACCTTGACGAGCTTGCCTTCGGCGTCCCACTTGAGCGTTTGGCTGGTGCCACCGCCCAAGGTGCGGGTTTCGGTGTTGCCGGTGGCGTCGTAGGTGTAGAAGTCGCCCTGGGTGACGCCTGGACCCTTGCGGGTGACGGAGGTCAAGCCGTGCGGACGAATCGTGTTGGCTCCGGGGGCGGGGTAGTCGTAGGTGCTGGTGATGTTCTTCGTTGTGTCACCGGCAGTGTTGTGCTCCGTCTCGGCGGTGCGGTTGCCGGTCTTGTCGTAGCCGTAGGAGGACCAGTACGGGGCGGGGCCGCCGATGACGGCGGCACTCGGCGCGTCCGCGCAGGTCTGGGTGGGCTGGGTCCACGCCTTCGTCAGGCGGCGCAGGTGGTCGTAGGTGAAGCACTGGTTGTCAGTACCGGCGCGTGAGGTGTCCGAGACGGAGAGGACGTTGCCGGCCTCGTCGTAGCGGAAGGAGGACGCCTGATCGACGCCCGCGACGTCCTGGCGGTCGACCCGGGTGGACGAAAGCCGCTGGGTACCGGCCTCGTACCCATTGGTCACCCAGGTCTTCTTGCTTCCCGCGTTGGAGAGTTCGTGCTGCAGAGGCTTGCCGGTCAGGCTGTAGGAGGTCGTGGCTTTGATGCCCTCCCGGCCGTCTACGGCGATCGGCCGCAGCGTCGCGTCCTCGTGGACGAATACGACGGACGAGGCGGCCAGGCTGCCCGCCTTGGGCAGGCCGACCCCGCTGACCACTCCGGAGGGCTTGTAGGTCACGCTCGACAGGTGAGTGCCGGAGAGTCCGGCGTTGGCGGTGGTGGCCGGGATCGTCACGGAGGTGCGCAGTGGCCGGTAGAGCTTGTCGTAGGCGACCACCTTGTTGACATAGGCCTCGCCATCGTCCGCGTACCGTGTGGATTCGGAGAGATGGCCCTTGGCACCGCTGATGGTGTCGTACGTCCACGTGGCTCGCAGGGAGCCGCTCGACGAGTCGGAGCGGATCTCGGTCCGGCGGCCGAGTCCGTCGTAGGTGTAGGCGAGCTTGGTCTTGCGGGCGTCCTCGGTGGAGGTGAGGCGCCCCCGGTCGTCGTAGGAGTACGTGAAAATGCCTTTGTCGGGGTCCGTGGTCTCCTTGAGCTGCCCGAGAAGGTCGTACTTGTAGGTCCACTGGTTGCCTGCGGGGTCGGTGGCCTTGGCCAAAACCCCTGTTGGGGTGAAGTCGTACTTCGTGGCGTCGAACGAGGCGTCGACCGTGCGCTGGTGGTGCTGGCGCAGTTCAGTGGTCTGGCCGCGAGCGTCGGTCAGGGTGGTGGTGGCGGTTCCGCCGACGGGCGGGATGACGGTGACACGGTCGCCGCCGTAGATGTTCCGGGTGATGCCGAGGACCTGGCCGCCGTCGCCGTTGCCGAAGATCTGCCGGTGTTCCGTCTGCCGGCCGAGTCCGTCGTGGGTGTAGCGGTTCTGAGTCTCCACGCCGAAGGCGTCCTGTGGCTTGACGAGGGTGGTGGAGGGCTTGCCGGTGGCGTAATAGGGCAGGAACTCCTTGGTCGACAGGCCGCGTTCGTCGTAGAAGACGTCGGTGAGCAGCTTTCCGCCCTCCGGGCCGGGGGCCTGCGTCTGGCGCGGGCGAAGGAAGCCGTCGTAGAAGACGTAGGAGGTGTCCTGGCCGCTGTTGTTGCCGAGCGTCTTGGTACCGACGGCGATCGCCTGGTTCTCCGCGACGGTGTAGCTGTACTCGTACGTGGGGGTCTCGCCGGTGAGGCGGTCGGCGAGCCAGACCTTGGTCTTCCGCCCGAGTGCGTCGTAGGCGAAGTTGGTGACCTTGTCGTTGGTGTCCGTGATGCTCAGTTGCATGCCGCGCAGCGGGTCCCGGACGGTGGTGGTCGTATGAGCGGTGGCGCTGTCCGTGCCCTTGACCGGCGGAGTGGTGACCTTGGCCGAGGCCGGGAAGCCGGAGCTCGGTGTGTAGGCCGTGGTGGTGACGAGGCCGTCGCTGCGCGGGGTCCGGGTCATCGTGTCGTTCTTGACGGTGACGGTGCCGCTCAGGTCCTTGGTGGTGAGCTTGCGGCCGTAGCTGTCGTAGGTGGCCGCTGCCTCGGTGTAGGTGGCCGTGGTGCCGTCGTGCGTCTTCAGCATCGCCGTTGCCGTGGCGGTGCCCTTGGTAGGCGTGGCTCCGTAGCCGAGGCCGTCATACGCGGTGCGGATGTCGGATATGACGTCGCCGGGACGTGCGGGGGTGGTGGTGCATGCTGTGGAGACCGCCTCCGCCCGGGAAGGGAGCGCGAGGATCGTGCCCGCCGTCGGGTAGGAGGTGCGGGTGCACTTGTCGTCGCTGGTGGTGGAGTCGTCGCCGCGGTCGTCGATCTGGGTGATGCGTCCAGCGACGGTGTCGAACGTGTTGGAGGTCGTGGTGGTCCGCCACCGGCTGCCGGCGCCGTCATCGAGCGAGGTCCAGGACCGGGTCTGTGCAGTGCCGGTGAAGTTGGCCGTCACTGTGCCCCAGGAGCGGACCTTGCTCGCGGTCTCGTGGTGCCAGGGGCGGCTCACGGTCTTGCCGAGGATGCGGCCCTGAGGGCCTGAGTACTGCACGGTCTTGTACTCGAAGCCCGCGGCCGACTCGTGGTCGGTGAGAGCGTCGCCCTCTCCGGTACCGAGCGCGACGGTGACGGATTTGGTGCCGCCGGACGGCGCCTTGCGGTCACCGTTCATTCCGCGCAGGAAGTAGCTGTCTGCCTGAGACCTCATCGCGGCGGCGCCGCCCTGTCCACCCGTCCTGACGCGGACGTGACCATAGCCGCGCCACTGCGACCAGGTCTTGGTCTTCTCCTTGGTCAGCCCGTCATCGTCGTCGTAGTGCCATGCGGCGTCACCCAGGTAGTCGTACATCGTGACCTGGTCGGGCGAGCCACCGGTGCGGTCGGTCAGCGTGACGGTCGAGGTGACGTACTTGTTGAACCAATGCAGCTCGCCGTCGTCGGTGCTGGTGGCTCCGATGGTCTGAGGGAAGCACCGGGTGGTGTTGGTCTGAGGGGTGGGCAGCGCTTCCGCGTTGCACGCGGCAGCCGAGTAGTTGGCGTTGATCTGGCCGCCGGCTTCGTCCGAGACAGAGCTGAGGCGTTCCTTCACGAAGGGGGCGTAGCCGTCGTCGGGCCTGTCGAGGCGGTTGACGAGCTGGGTGTATCCGAGGGTGGTCTTCGGCAGGGTGATGGCCGGGGTGGCGCTCCTGCCCGTGCGCTGTATGGACTCCAGCAGCAGTTGGTAATCGGTGTCGGCCATTCCCCAGCGGTGGCCGAGCGTCCACGAGTCGACGTCCGCGTAGGTGCCGTTCCGCAGGACTTGGGTGGCGACGGAAGCGAGCCGCTTGGTGGTGAAGAAGACGGGTGCGAGTCGGCCCCGATCACAGGTCGCACCGGTGTCGCAGTTCAGGTCCCACGGGGTGTCCTTCCAGTGGAAGGCGTCCGTCTCCACCTCGGGGCAGGTGGTACTGCCCGAGGGCAGGCATCGCTTGCCGTTGGTGAAGTCGACCTTCGCCAGGGCCTTGGCCGAGTACATGCTGTCGGAGCGCAGCCCGTACTCGATGCGGTCGAGGGAGCCGCCGCGGACGTAGCGGGTGTTGGCCTTCTCGTCCAGGTTGCGGCCGTAGGAGTTCGACTCTTTGTCGTAGTAGTAGGCGATCGCGTTGCCGTGCGGGTCGACGACATAGTCCAAGTTCCAGCTCCAGCCTTGCTGACACCAGGAGTTGGCGAACGTGGAGGCGTGGCAGGGCTCGTTCGCGTCGTCACCGAAGACCGGGGCGGTCCAGGTGGAGTCGGTGGTTTCCTTGCCGGTTGCCCAGCCGGGCAGACGGTTGTACCCGAAGAAGTACCGCACCCCGTCAGGTGTGGTGACCTGCCAGTACTCATCGTCACGGGCGCCGTTCGCCCGTACGTCCGTGCTTGTTCCTCGCTTGCGCTCGATCTTTGTGCCGTCGTCCTCACGCAACCGGAAGGTGTCGGTGCCGGTCGGTACGAGTTCGCCGCCCTTGCCGTTGAAGGAGATGAACGCGTTGTCGTAGGCCCAGCACAGGTCGGCAGGCTTGCCTCCGTCAGGGCGCTCGACCCCGTCATCGGCACACGACTTGTAGCGGCGCTCGATGGATCCGGGCCACAGGTCGAACCCGTCCCCGGCCCACGATGCCTGGTTGTTGCTGTTGCCGGTGCGCCCGTCGATGGACCCTGAGGAGTAGGACAGACCGACGCTGGGCGCCAGTCCACCGGGAACCTCCGGCACATTCATGGCGTACGACCAGGAGAAGTCACCGGTGTTGAGGCTCGTGCTCCACTGCGCAGAGGGTGAGAGCGGGGTCGCCTTGTAGTCGCCGCCCATACCGGCGTCGGCCGCGACCGCGGCCAGCACCGTGGCGCCGGAGGACGCGAGGGAGACACGCGGGGCGGTGAGGGTCTGCTTCTCGGTGTCGTTGACGGTGTCGACCGGCTTGGCGGAACGGCACTCGGTCTTTTCCGGCGTGGACAGTGCGCAAGCCGGCAGCTCGACCAGCTTCAGCCGGCCGGCATAGCCGCCACCGAACACTCCGGCGAAGGAGGAGTAGTCGAGACGGGCACGGACGGATGTCTTCGACGTGGTCGTTCCGGCGGCCTCCAGACTGAACACAGGCCCGTTCGATCCCGCCAGCCGGGCCGCCTGGCGGTCGAACATCCTGGTTCGTACGGACCCGGATGTCTGGGAGTTGCCCAGAGCAAGGGGCAGCTTCCCCGCGCGGACGACGGACGAGCCGCTCTTCGGTACGTCCACGGTCACCGTGCCCGCCGCCGGCCACACGGCTCTTGGGACCTTCACGGGAGAGCTTGGCTGCGTGGCATCGCGGGGGATGAAGGGGACCGGTGTGACCGGGACCGGCTTCTCCGAGGCGGGGAGGTCGGGGCGACCTGTATCAGAACTGACAGCCGAGGCGACTGGCTGAGTCGCTGCCTGGAGCAGAGTCCCCAGCATGACCACGGCCGAGGCCAGTGCTATCCGGCGGCGCAGGGAACGGACCCGGGTCCGTTGTCTACCGTTCATCCTCATCCTTCGTCGTGCACATCTGGCATAAATGGCGTGGGGAACAGCTGGCCGCACGAGATCCGTACCGCATAGGTGGGGTGGGGCGTGGGGGCCCGACGACGCGGTCGAACCCCCACACGGTCAGTCGTTGCCCGGGAGGGTGGTGTCTGTGCCGGGGACGCCCTGGGACAGGTGGGCGATGGCGGTCTCGCTCAGCGCCCCCTGGAAGACCCACAGGTCCGACACCGCACCCGGCCAGTACTCGCCCCACGTGCTCGCGCCGGTCTTGGTCCGGCCGATGTTGAGCCCCTGCGCGGCCTTGAACGTGATCACGTTTTCGGCGCGAGAGATCCTTTCCTCACAGGTCGGCTCGTCCGCCTCACCATCGCCGTCGGCGTCGGTGCACGTCGTCTCCTCCAGCGCCCCATTGACGTAGAGCCGCAGCTCCCGGGCGAATCCGTCGTAGACCAAGGCGATGTGATGCCACTCGTCCACACCGGAGAACGGTCCGTACGCCGCGTTGCTGCCGGATGCTGATGCGGTGTCGGCCTGACTGGTGCTGATGCGCCAGCGGCCCCCGTCGGTCTGGGGTGTGGCGCTCGGGACGTACCGCACTTCGAAGGCGTTCTTGTTGGTTCCGGGGGCGCTGATCAGAACGGCCGGTCTGGTCGGCACTGCCGCGGCCTGTGCGAAGGCGCTGACGGTGAAGCTTCCGGAGGTGTCGACGGGGGGCGTGGCGCTCACCGTTGCGGCGTAGTCGTTGACACCGTCCAGCTCCAGCCCGCCGTCGACCCAGCCTGATCCCACCTTGGCCCCGTTGTGCAGGCTCAGGTCGGCGCCGGTCGGGGAAGCGTCCGGCGTGGTGGGCGGAGTTGTCGCGCCGGCCGTCTCGAACTTCCACCTGCTCTTGACGATGGGGCGCTGGCGGAACATCTGCTGGACCTCCTCGCCGGAGACAGGCCGCGAGAACAGCCGCACGTCATCGATCGCGCCGGGGAAGAAGCTCCTGATCCTCTGTCCGGAGGCGCTCGCTCCGATCAGCATGGACTGGTCGGCGTAGAAGGCGTCGGCCAAGGTCACCGAACCTGCCTTCGCGCCGTTGACGTACAGCGTGAGGGTCTTCGCGACCGTGTCGTGCACGCCGACGAGGTGGGCCCATTCACCGGCGCGGGCCGTCGTTCCGTCCGGCTGCATGGCCCGTACGGGCGTGGCGTCGGCCGTGTCGGCGGAGTACTGGCTGAACGCCCACCGGTCATAGGTGGCCGAGTAGTACAGCTCGAATCCCGGAGCGAAGCTGCCGTTCTGGGACGTGATGACGGCCCCGGCCTTCGGCTTGGCCGTGTCCATCTTCGCCCAGGCGCTGACGGTGAAGCTGCGCGAGGTGTTCACATGCGGGCCGCTGGTCTGGCCGATCTTCGCGTACCCGGTGGTTCCGTTGAACTGAGCGGCCTTCCCGGCCACGCCGGGGACGCCGGTGGTGACGCCGCCGTTGTACTTCGCCGGCAGTACGTCGCCGTGTCCCCGGATCTCCGTGGAGCCCGCCTCCTCGTCGAGCGGGAAGACGGCGATGGCCGGACGGCCGGGGTCGCCGACAGCCTGCATGGCGTACAGCTTGTCGACCTCTCCCTGGGTGATCACCTTGTCGAAGATCTGCACCTCGTCGATGGCCCCGGGAAAGAACGCCTTCGTGACGCCGCTGTAGGAGCCGGCACCGATCTGAAGACCGCGACGTGCGTTCCACGCGTTCGGCAGCGCCGTCTCACCGACGAGCTGACGGTTGACATAGAGACGCAGCTTCTTGGCGCCGCTGTCGTACGAACCGGTCAGGTGCGTCCACGCGTTCGCGCTCACACCGCCCGGCTGTGCCGCCATTGCACGGATGACGTTCGCACCCGGTGTGTCCGTCTCGTACTGGTTGAACACCCACCGGTCCAGTGCTGCCGAGTAGTACAGCTCGAAGCTCGGGCTGTGGTTGCCCGGCTGGGCCGCGATGATCGCCGCGCTGGTGGGCATCTTCGACAGCTTCACCCATGCCGAGACCGTGAAGCCCTGCGTGGTGTCGACCACCGAGAGGTCTGAGGATGCGTAGCCGTCGGTGCCGTTGAGTTCGAGGGCGGTGCCCTTCGTCCCGGCCGCGCCGGTGGTCGCACCTCCGTGCAGTGCGAGGGTGCGGGGTGGTGTGGAGCCCTGTGCCTCGGTGGCTCCCGACTCCTCGTTGAGCTGCCAGGTGGCGCGTTCGGGCTGTCCGGCCTTGACCCGGAACTGGTACGTGCGGATCTCCGAACCGTTCCCGGCCGCGTCGAAAGCCTGAGCGGTGATGAAGTTCAGCCCGGGCTTGGAGGGCAGGAACGGGATGCTCTTGGGGGCGCCGGCGCTCGTGGTCAGCTGGCGGGCCGAGGACGGATCGCTGTTGATGCCGTACCAGTAGCGCGTCACATCACTCGACGCCGTGTCGAGGGTGAACGTGCCGTACTGGCCCACCCCGTCCAGCCACGGGTCGTTCGGATCCTCCGGCTGGGACTCCGGGTACTGATCGGAGACGATCGACGGCGCCGCCGGGACGGTCCTGTCGTACACGAAGTAGCACGCCGTGGGATCACCGGCCGAGGACCACGGGGAGTACTGGGCGCTGTCGTAGGAACGGACGTGCCAGGCCACGGTCCTGTTCTGCGGGATCGACGTGGGCAGGCTCAGAGTCCAGCTGGCGCGCCCCGACTTCTTGTATGAGGTCAGCGGCGGCTTCCACCGGACGATCGACCCCTTGCCGTCGCCCGCGTCCCACGTCGCCTGGATCTGGATCGCGATGTTGTCACCGTCGGGGTCGGTGACATCGTTGATGTTGATCGTGCCCAGCGTACGCACCCGCGGAGCGCTGTCGGGGCCCTTGCACACACCGCCGTACTGCATCGACAGCTGCGACATCTTCAGCTGCGGGGGCGGCCGGTTGTACTCCACGCGCAGGAACGCCTTGTCCGAGAACCGCTTCCAGCCCAGCCCGTCCGACTCGCTCGACGCCCGCAGGCCGAACGTCATCGTGGACCACTTGCCGTTCGCCGCCTCCTGCACCGCCGACTTCACGTCGAACTCGGCGTCCTTGGCTGAACAACCGTTGTAGCCGTAGGCGAACGACTTCGAGGCGAGCTGCTTGATCCAGAATCCGGAGGCGTTCTGCGAGTTCCACGTCGTCGAGGACGAGATGTCCTTCGTCCGCCACAGCTCCACACCGCGGGCCGTACAGGATGCCGACCAGGTGTTCGGCACTACGAACTCGGCGGACAGGATCGACTTTCCCGCGAACGCGGCGGTCGAGATGCGGTAGAACAACCGCTTGGTGTCGTTCGGCTGGCAGTAGTTCCAGTTGCAGAAACCCATACCCGCATCGGACTCGCCGTTGAACTTCCACTGCGGGGAGGACGCCCAGTACTTCGACGCCATCGTCCACGCCGTAGCATCCGGCGAATACCACTGCGGATCGATGAAGACGGGATATGTGGTGTCCGTGCCCCGCAGCACGTCCACGTCCGGGGTCAGCACCAGCTCCTTGCCACCCGCCGGGAGCGTCACACCGACCGGAGCGAGCTTCCCCGACTCCGTCGGCGCAGGCTCACCGGAACCGTCCGGGCCCGACGCTTCCAAGCCAGCACCCGCTCGGGCCACCGTGGCCTTGGCACCCGCGGCCGATGTGCCTTCGGTCGGCGTGCTGGAGTCCCACATCATGGGCCGTGGCGCCTCGAACACGGCCCCCTGGGCGCCCTTGTCGACCGCTTCCAGACCGCCGCCGGATATCTCGCGTACGTCCATGCCGTCCGCGGCCAGCTTCAGGCGCAGCTCCGACAGCTTCTCGTTCTCCGCTGCCTCAGCCGACTTGACCACCAGCAGCTGCGTGAACCCGTCCTCCTGCGCCTCCATCCGCAGGTCCACATCCGGAAGCACCTCCCGGTACGTGGCCCTGGGGCCTTCCAGCACGGGGGCGGGCAACTTCTCCGGCCACGACAGGGCCAGCTCACGACCGGCCTTCCGCATCCGTACGAGCGGTGTGGTGCCGCCCCCGGAGAACGCCAGGCCCACCGTGGTCACCTTCGGCGCGACACTGCCGTCGACCGAACGGGTCAGGCCGGTATCGATGGGCTGCCATGCGCCCTTCACCCGCGCCCGCACCGGACGCAGATACTCCCGCGCCTCCAAATTGCCCTCAGGCGTCGCGAAGACCTCGCTGCGCTCACCGCGCATCGAGGCGATCTCAACGGACCGCCCGGTTCGTTTCGCCTCGGTCAGTGCGGCGTCGGCGCCGGTGCGCGACTCCCCGGCCTCTCCCACCGAAGCGACCGGCGGGGCCGCCGGCGTGGCGGCTGCCTGGGGTGCGAGGGTGGCCAGTACGGCAAGCCCCACACCCCCCGCGACCAGTCCGGTTGCCCTACGGCCACGCAGCCGCCACCACACCATGCCCACCCCGCCCACCCGTGATGCCCCCCTCGTATGTGAGGAGCTGTGCGGGACTCTATGAAGATGCTGTGTGAATGACCAGGGACTTATGTGGATACCAAGCAGCCAAAACCGGGCATCCGGTCTGTGGGCTATGTCACTTCACCTGCTTTGGGGCGCCTGTCACCCCTTCGGCGCCCCCAGCCGCAGCAGATGCTCCCGCCCCGCGCCGAGCAGGCCCGGAAGGTCCGCCGCGCCCGGGTACCACCGCTTCTCGTACTCCCAGCACACCCAGGTCTCCGTGGCCAGCGGCTCCAGGCAGGCGGCCAGCGGGAGGACGCCCGTGCCCAGGGGGAGCGGGGTGAGGTCGGTGGCCGAGGCGACGTCCTTCACCTGGACGTAGCCGAGGTGCGGGGCCAGTACCGCGTGGGTGGCGGCCGGGTCCTCGCCGGATCGCCAGGTGTGCAGGACGTCCCAGATGGCGCCGATCCTCGGGTGGCCGACCGTGCCCACGATCCGGGCCACGTCGGCGCCGGCGCTGTGCGTGTCATGGGTCTCCAGCAGGATGCTGACGCCCATGTCGGCGGCGGCCGGCGCGGCCGCGCCCAGGCGGCGGGCGGCCGTCGCGTCCGCGTCCGCCTCGTCCTGGTCGCCGCCGCCGGGGAAGACCCGGACGTACCGCGCGCCCAGGTCCCGTGCGAGCTTCACCAGCTCGGCCAGCTCCGTGGAGATCTCCTCGTCGTCCTCGTCGGAGGCCACCTGGACGTACCCGGCCACCGCCAGGATCTCCACCCCGGCCGCCTTGAACTCCTCGACCAAGTCCGCCCGTTCGACGGAGGAGAGGGTCAGGTGTACCGGCTCGTCGGGGTGGGCGCGCAGTTCCACGCCCTCGTAACCGTGCTCGGTGGCGAGCCGGACGACCTCGGCCACCGGCATTCCCGGCACCCCGAGCGTGGAGAAAGCGAGCTTCACGTGCGTGTCCTTCCATCGTGACCGCGCGGGACGTGTCCGGCGCCTGTCCCCGGCTCCTTCCCGAAGCCGGAGCCGCTACGCACGGCCGAGCCGGAGCCCGAGCTCGTACCCGTACCGGGCCCGGGCTCGTACGCGGTCCCGTACTCGTACCCGGTCCCGTACGTGGATCCGTACCGCAAGCGGGTCAGCCGGTGCCCCGCAGCACCTGTTCCAGGCTACCGAGCAGCCGCAGCGCGTCCGCCCGCTCCGCTCCCTCCAGCGCCCGCCCGACGGGCGCGGTCACCGGCTCCGGAGTGATCACGCGCAGCGCCGCCGCCGCCTGCCGGGCGAACATCGCCAGCAGGTCCAGCTCCCGCACGCTGCTCCGGGCCTGCGGCGAGGCGTCCAGCACCTCCAGGACGCCGAGCACGCGCGAGTCGCTGATCAGCGGGGCCGCCATCAAGGAGTTCGGGACGTACTCGGTGGACTCCGCCAGCGAGCGGTCGAAGGACGGGTCGTTCGTCAGGTCGTCCACCACCATCGGCTCGCCCGAGGTCGCCACCCAGCCCGCGATACCGCGCCCGGCCGGGAACCGGCGGCCCACCAGGAACTCCTGGCCCTCGCCGGAGACCGCCCGGAAGACCAGTTCGTCGCTCTCCTCGTCGAGCAGCAGGACCGAGCCGGCCGCCGCGCCGAAGATGGCCCGGGCCACGTCGACGATCGACTGGAGCAGCTCCTCGCGCGGTGCGTCGGCAGGAGCGGGGGCGGACAGGGGAGCGGATTCAGTTCTCGGAACCATGGTGGTCATCTCCTGTGTCTCCTGGCGCTGTCGCGGGACGCGGGCGTGAAGGGCTCGGCTCGTGGCGCACATTGGCCGCCGACAGATAGAGGGCGTTCTTGAGCTGGAAGGCCGTCATGCGCGGGTGCGCCGACAGGATGCGCGCGCAGAGCCCGGCGACGTACGGCGTGGCGAAGCTGTTGCCGGTGGTGCGGATCGTCCGTCCGCCCAGCCACGGTACGGAGACGTTCTGGCCGGGGCCGAAGAACTCCACCGGCGGCCGCGGGTTGTAGAGGTGCAGGTCCGGGTCGTCCTCCTGGTGGCTGCCGACGGAGATCACCGAGGCGAACCGCCAGGGGAAGCTCTCCACCGGCGTGTTGTGGGCCGAGGCGACGATCACCGTACGGGCGAAGTAGGCGCTGTCCGCGAGGGCGTGCAGCTCCTGCGCGAAGCGGGTACGGGTGGTCGACAGGCTCAGGTTCACCACGTCGAAGCGCTGCTCGACGGCCCAGCGCAGCCCGGCCATCAGCACGTCTCCGGTGCCGGAGAACCGTTCGCCCAGCACCCGGACGCTGTGGATCTCGCACTCCGGCGCGGTCCGGCGGATGATGCCCGCGCACGCGGTGCCGTGGCCGCAGGTGTCGCCGGTGGTCGTCGGCTCGACCGTGATCGCGCCGCTCTCCCCGTCCTTGACGACCACCCAGGACGCGGCCAGGTCGCCGACCAGCGGATGGTCCCGTTCCACGCCGGAATCCACGACGCAGACGCGTACGCCGCGACCGGTGGCGGGACCTGTGGGGCGTCCGTCCGGCGGTCCCGGATCGCCCAGCACGGGGACGTCCTCCGGGCCGCGTCCGCGCAGGCTCCAGGTCAGGCCCAGCCCCGGGGGCGTCATCTCTGCCGCGGTGCCCATCGGTCAGCTCCCTTCCCTCGTGAAACGTGTCGAACTCGCCGCACTCGTCGTGACCATGGCGGTCACCGGGCGGTCCCGGTGTGCCGTGAGGAAAGCCGCGACCCGGCGGGCCCCCGGCAGGTGCCCCTTGCCCGCGAAGTACGCCCCGGCGCTCCGGGCCGCCGCCTCCGCGGCCGCCGGGAGGTCCAGCGCGGCGAGCGTGCGGGCCCGGTCCAGCTCGGCGGATGCCTGGACGAGCGGTGAGTCGGTGAGCAGCGACGCGCGTACGGCCCGCTCGGCGTGGTGGAGCGCCTCGTCCGGACGGGCCCGGGCCGCCAGCCGGGCACGCAGCCCTTCCAGGTCGACGGCGTCCGCTCGGCTCAGCCCCGATCCGTCGCCGATGCCCGCCAGCCACCTCGCCGCCCGCTCCGCGCTCCCCGCGTCCAGCTCCAGCCGGGCCGCGTCCAGCGCCACGGCCGTCCGCATGCCCGCCGCTCCCATCCGCCGGGCCGCCGCGTCCGCCCGGTCCAGCAGTTCCAGCGCCTCCGCGTCCCGGCCGAGCAGCCCCTCCACCGTCGCCCGGAACACCGGAAGGAACACCTCCGCCTCGGCGAACCCCAGCTTCCCGGCCAGCCGTTCCGCCTCCGCCAGGCACGCGTACGCCTCGCCGGGCCGGTCCTGGAGCGCGTACAGCACGGCCAGCGGGCAGTTGAGCGTCACCCGCACCGTCGGCCGGCCCGAACCGTGGGCCGCCAGCAGGGTGCGGCAGCGCTCCACCGCCTCCGGTACCGGGACGGGCCCGCGCCAGAGCGAGATGCCGATCGCGCCCAGTGCCCCGGCCCGCTCCGGTTCGGCTCCGGCCGCCACCGCGTGCTCCAGGGCCCGCGCGTGGTCGCGCTCCGCCTCCTCGTGGCGGCCCGACTGCTGGAGCTGCTGAGCGAGGCGGAGGTGGGCGCGGGCCCGGCCGACCGCGTCTCCGGCCGCCTCGAAGACCGGCAGCACCGCGCGCGCCGTGGCGGCGGGACCGGGGCTCGCCGCCGGATCCAGCACCGCCAGTGCGAGGCGGGCGTGCGCGGACTCCACCGGTGCGGTGGGCAAGTCCCTTACCGTGCGCAGCAGTTCGGCGCCCTCCGCGACCTGGCCGAGCGCCACCCGTACCTCGCCGAGCCTCAGCACCGCGCCCGCCGCGTCCGGCCGCAGCTCCACCGCCCGCTCCAGCAGCCCGTGCGCCCAGTGCAGGTCGGAGCGGGCGGCGGCCTGCGCCCCGGCGCGGCCGAGCGCGGCGGCGGCGCGGTCCCGCAGCGACCGGGCCCGGTCGTCCAGCAGGCCGAGCTCGGTGCGGTAGCGGTAGGCGCGCTCCAGATGGCCGCCGACCGCGCCGTCGCCGGTCCGCGCCACACTCGGCAGCTCGGCCGCCCACGCGTGGCGCTCCGCCTTGGCCCGCTTGGAGAGCGAGGCGTAGGCGACCTCGTGGACCAGGCCGCTGCTGAACCGGTATGCCGACGGGTCCCCGGCCCCGGACGGCGCCGGCTCCACCAGCCGCCGCCGGGCCAGCGCGGCGAGCGCCTCGTCCACGCGGCGGAGGCCTTGGGGGTCGGTGGCGCCGGGCCGCTCCGCCGTCCGGACCGCCAGCTCCAGCCGCACCAGCTCCGCCGCCGCGAACTCCCTGCCGATCACCGCCGCCAGGTCCACCACCCCGCGCTCGGCCCGGGCCAGCGCGCCGATCCGGGCGCCGAGCAGGGCCTGGAGGGTGGGCGGCAGCTCGCCTTCCGGGACGGACGTGGTGGCGGTGGCGTCGCCGACCAGGAGCTGTTCCAGGTAGAGCGGATTGCCTTCGGAGCGGGCCAGCAGCCGTTCGTCGGCCGGTGCCGGGCGGCCGTCGAGCCGGGCAAGTCCGGCGGCGAGGCGGGCCGCCTCCGCGCGCGGGAGACCGGTGAGCTGGAGGTGGTCCCGCGCTTCCTGCGCTGCGCCGGTGACCTCCGGACGGCCCGCGCAGATCACCAGCGTGCGCCCAGGACCGCCCGCGCCCGCCAGCCGGTCCACCGTCCGGATGAGCAGCGGCGCCGCGGCGTGCCAGTCGTCGAGCACCAGGACCACCGGCCGGTCCCGGGCCGTCCGCTTCAGGACCACGGTCAGTGCGGCGCACATGTCCTCGAACGGCGCGTTCGGCGTGCCATCGTGCAGGAGGCCGCCGGAGAGCAGGGCCATCGCGTCGGCGGTCGCGTCGTCCACCGGGGAGAGGGCGGGCGGGAGCAGCGGGCGTACGGCGTCGGCGAGCGGCGCCAGCGTGCCGTGGTCCCCGTAGCTGCGGCAGCGCCCCGCCCCGTACGCGAAGGCCTCACCGCCCCGCATCAGCCACTCCCGTACCAACCGGGTCTTGCCGATGCCCGCCTCACCGGTCACCCGCAGGAGTCCGGGCCGGTCATCCCGTACGGTCGCCGCCAACGCACTTTCCAGCGAGCCCAGTTCGGTGGTGCGGCCGACGAACGGCGCGTCGAAGCGGCGCAGCAGCTCCGGGTCGTCCGCTCCCAGGGCGAGCAGCCGGTACGCCTCCACGCTCTCGCGCTTGCCCTTGAGGTGGAGCGGTCCGGTGGGCTCGGCCTGGACCGTGGGGCCGGCGGCCAGGAGGGTCTGCGGGCCGATGAGGATCTCGCCCGGGCCGGCGTTCTGCTCAAGTCGTGCGGCGATGTTGACCACTTCGCCGGAGACGAGGGCCTGCCGGGCCGTGGCGTCCGAACCGGCCACCACCTGGCCGGTGTTGACGCCGACCCTGGTGGTCAGCCGGATTCCGAGCGCGGTGTCCAGCTCCTCGTTGAGGGCGTCCAGCGCGCGGCGCATCCCGAGCGCCGCCGCCAGGGCGCGCCGGGCGTCGTCCTCCCGGACCACCGGTACGCCGAACACCGCCATGACCGCGTCCCCGATGAACTTCTCCGGAGTGCCGCCGCGCGCCACGATCTGCGCGCTCATCGCCTCGAAGTACCGCAGGGTCACCGTGCGCAGCGTCTCCGGGTCCAGCACGCCCGACAGCGCGGTCGAGCCCACCAGATCGCAGAACAGCACGGTCACCGGCTTGCGTTCGTCCTCCGGCGGCGGCTCCGGGGCCGGCGGAGGACCGGCGCACGGCGTCCCGCAGGACGAGCAGAACCGGGCCGTGGCAGGAAGCTCCTGTCGGCACGAGGGGCAGGTCATGGCGGGTCCTCAACTCTTCTGGTCCAACTCGCCTTGGGAGACGGGACGGTGGCGGTACAGCGGCTGATCCGGTCCCGGGACCGCCCGCGCCGGACCCCCGTCCTGGCGCGAGCGCTCCCGAAAGGCCGGAAGGGGCCCTAGGGTGTGTCGTCGAACTGCCGACAGGCCTAGAACAGCGCGCCGCCCGCGATCTCGCCGTGGGCCTGGACCTCGGGGCCCACCGCGTCGAGCCGGCTCTTGACGTCGAGCAGCAGGGTCAGCTCCTGTGGCGTCAACTCGCTGAGCACCAGGCGCTGTTCCTGGGTGAGCAGGTCCACCGGGAAGCCCGCTTCGTGCAACACGGCCTCCATCGGCCGCTGTTCGGGGCCGCTCGGGTTCGGTGGCGTTGGTGGTCCGGTCATCGGGTGACTCCCGTCGGTGAGGTGGGTCCGGCTCCCCGCAGCGACGGCGCCGGTGCGGAGCGCCCGAGCCGGACGAACAGCCGGGTGAGCGCGTCGAGGGAGTGCAGCGCGCCGACCGCCACGGCCGCTTCCTGGTCCCGGGTCAGCGGCAGCCGGTCCAGCAGCGCGTACAGCTCGTCCAGATGGTCCGTGTCGAGTGCCGCGTGCTCGCGTACGGTCCGCAGCGCGGCGGCCGGCAGCGCGGTCAGCCTGGCGATCCGGTCGGTCAGGCCGGGCGCCGGCGCGTACCCCTCCAGCACCGCGATGTAGCCGAGCAGGACCACCGGGTGGTGGTGCTCGATCCAGTAGTACTGAGGGCCCACCAGCGCGGCCACGTCCGGCGGCGGCTGCGGGCCGAGCGCGTCCTCGGGTTCCGCGCCCGCCGCGCGCAGATCCTCCAGCAGCCAGGCGTCGTGCCCGGCCTCCTCCAGGATGTGCTCCGCCAGATACGCGGTCAGCGGCTCGGACAGCGGATCGCCGGGCCGGTCCGCCATCCGCCGCAGCGCCAGCTCCATCAGCGGAACGGAGGCCCGGATCACGGCGTGCATGGTGCAGAGATACGTCCGGTAGCGCGGCAACAGGTCGTCGGGGCGCCACATGTGCGTGGTCGCTCCTCTGAACTCCGGCTCCAGCAGCAGGAGTTTGGTGCGCAGGCGCGTCGAAGCCTTCCCGGGGGCGGTGGTGCTCGTCCACGTGATGCTCACCGAGCGCTCCCCGCCACCAGCGGTGCGTACGCCGAGCAGCCGTGCCGCCGGACGACGCCTTCCGGCCCGCCCCGCGCACCGCGCTGCGCGGCGGCCAGGTCCAGCAGAGCACCCGCCGGACCCGCCGCCACCGCGCGCGCCCCGGCCGCCACCGCCTCGTCGCCCCCGAGCGCCCGGCACCCGTCGCAGTACGAGCCCGGGTGCGGCGCGGCGCCGGAGCGGGCCGCCAGATGCGTCGGCCCGACCGTCCGGATCATCCGCAACACCGGTGATTCCAGGGCCCGTCGGCGTACGGTTTCCCAGTCATCGGTGCCGATGTGCCCGAGGTCCAGATGGGCCGGGGCCGGGCGGCGGTCCACCGTGTCCTGGTTGCAGCAGGCCAGCACCGTACCGTCGAAGGCGACCACCGGCCAGGCGGCCATCGAGCACGGCGCCGCCGCCGACGGGTCCGGGCCGGTCCGCGCGGGCCGCGCCCACGAGGCGGCCCGGCCGAACGGCCGCACCTCGTTGACCAGCGACGGCACCCGGCCACCGAACTCCTTGTCGATGGCGCGCGTGATGTCGGCCAGATACGGGTCGTCCGCACCGGTCCCGGTGAGGTGGAAGCTGACGGAGACGCCCGAGTCGCGGATGCGGTGCAGCGCCCGGAACACGTCCGCGCGCGCCACCTCCCGCTCATGGTGGACGTCCAGGCTCGCGGAGAAGTGGTCGACCTGCGCGATCGCCCGCAGGATCGCGGGCGGGATCTCCTTCGAGCGGGCGAAGAACATCCCGCTCAGCACCGCCGTACGCGATCCGGCGCGGCGCGCCAGGAAGCTCAGCTCGCCGGCGAGCGTCGGCAGGAGCAGCGGCTCGCCGCCCGTCAGCATGACCACGTCCGGACGGTTCTCGGCGGTGAACGAGCCAACAAAACGCAGCAGTTGAGCGGCGTCCGGCTCCTCGCGCACGGTCAGGTCCGATCCGGTGGAGCAGTGCCAGCACCGCAGGGGGCAGCGGCGGGTGAGGCCGAGCAGCAGACCGGCGGCCGGGAAGGGCCGGAGTCCGACGAGTTCGGCGAGTTCCATACGGGCCGCCTCCTTCGGTGGCTGGGGCGCGGCCGGAGCTTCAGGGGCCGGTGCGCACCCGCACAGCCTGTGCCGTACCGGTTCACCGGCGGTCTGCCACCGCCTCGGAACCGGTATGTCCGCAGGTGAGCGAGGTCCGCAGCCCTCCCGGAGCCCTGCCGCGGCGGCCGTCCGGCCGTGCCGTCCTGGCCCCATACCGGACCCATACCGGCGCCGAACCGTCCCGCAGGCGGCCACTCCTAGCTTTCTCGGCAACGGCAGGTACCGGGCCGCGGCACACGCCACGGAGGCCGGGCCGGCTCACGACGAGTGGACGGAGACCACCATGTCCGAGAACACCAAGCCCGCGGCCGACGACAACAACGAGGCCGAGACCCCCGAGGTCGAGGCGCACTCCGTGCTGGACCTCCAGGAGACGCCGGGTGTCGTCGACCGCGAGATCGTGCCCGGCAACTGCGTCAGCACCGTGAGCCTCGTCCTGGGCTGACCTGCCGGACCACCGGGTCGTGCGCCATGACCGGCCGGGCCTTGTGCCCCGCCGCCGTGGCGCCCGGCCGGAGCCGGGGCGGCCTCCGAGTACCACGGAGGCCGCCCCGCCCGTCGTGTGCCCCCGCGCAGGAAGGGACCCGCGCAGGAAGGGACCCGCGCAGGAAGAGACCCGCGCGGAAGAGCTCGCGCAGGAAGAGACAGGAGACCTTGATGGCAACGCCGCTCCGCTCCAACCGGGACTTCCGGCTGCTCTGGCTGAGTGGCCTCTTCGCCGTTCTGGGCAGCCAGATGGGCGCCCTCGCCCTGCCGCTGCTGATCCTGAAGACGACCGGCTCCGCCGTGCAGGCCGGTGCCGTCGGCACGGTCTCCGTCTGCGCGCTGCTGGTGACGATGCTGCCGGGCGGGGTCATGGCCGACCGGGTCGAGCGCCGCCGGCTGATGCGGCTGTGCGACGCGGGGAGTCTGGCCGCGATCACCGCTCTGACCGTCGCGGTTTGGTACGGGCACGCCCCCATGGTGCTCGTCCTGCTGGTCGCGACCTCGGGCGCCGTCCTGAGCAGCGTCTACGCTCCCGCCGCCTTCGGCCTGATACGCGCGGTCGTGCCACCGGACCAGATGGGCACGGCCACCGCACGGCTCCAGGCCCGTACCGCCACGGTCAAGATGGCCGGCCCGCTGGTCGGCGGCGCGCTCTTCGGCATCCATGAGGCGCTGCCTTTCGCGGCCCAGTTCCTCGGGCTGCTGCTCTCCACCATCTGCATCGCGCTCGTCCGCACCCGCTCCGAGGCCAGGACCCGGGCCGGCTCGGTCCTCAGCCGCCGGGAACTCACCGCAGGCCTCACCTTCCTCTGGCAACTGCCTTACCTCCGTACGGTGTTGCTCGTCTTCGGCCTCGGCATGAACTTCGCGTTCGGCGCGCTCACCTTCACCGCGCTCGCCGTTTTCTCCGACAACGGGACCTCCGGTCTCGGCAGCGGCTTCGTCATCACCTGTGTCTCGGCCGGATCGCTCGCCGGTGCGCTGCTCGCCCCCCGGATCTCCCCGGACCGCCATGCCCGCGCCCTCATCATCGCCACCTGCTGGAGCTGTGTCCTGACGGCCGGCGCGCTGTCCTGGCTGAGCAGCGCGCTGCTCGCCGGAGTGCTCTGCGCGCTCTGCATGTGCCTCTCCATGACCGCCAGCATCGGCTTCCTCTCGACGCTGCTGATCGTCACTCCGGAGGACCGGATCGGACGGGTGCAGAGCGCGGCGGGCTTCCTGTCGTCGGTCGTCCAGCCGTTCGGGCCGCTCGCGGGCGGCGCGCTGCTCACGCTGCTCGGCACCCGCTCCGCCTTCGGCATCATCGGCGGTGTGCTGGCCGTCTCGGCGGTCATCGTGACCCTCGCGCCGTCCGTCCGGTCCGGAGCGGCCGTACCGGAGCAGGAGCCGGACGCCCCCTTCGAGCCGGACGTGCCCTTCGAGCCGGCCGTTCCCGAAGGGGCCCGGCCCGCCCCCGCCCGAACCGCCCACGACGCCGCCGGTCCCGGCGCACTCTGAGGAGGCCCACCGTGTCCGTCTCCGGTATCCAGCAGACCCAGCTCCACTGCCTCGCCGACCCCGTCTACTACGAGACCCCGGCCCGCCTCCCGGACGCGAGGACGCGCTACCCGCTCGACTCCGCTTTGCCGCCCGACGGCTGGCGCCGGGTCCGCGGCGGCCTGTGGACCTCGCTGCTCCCGGAAGGCCGCGAACTCGCCGAGCAGGGCTGGAAGATCCACGTCTCCACCGTCCCGGAGGAGGCCGAGGCGACCCTGCGCGACACCGCCCGGATCTGCCACGCGCACGACGTGCCGTTCAAGTTCCTCCGCAGCGAGCAGGCGCTGCTGCTGATGTCCGACAAGTACATGGCCCGCTCCGGCGCGGGCAAGTTCCTCACGCTCTACCCGCCGGACGAGACCGTCTTCCTGCGGGTGGTGGACGAGCTGGCCGAGGCCCTCGCCGGCCGCCGCGGCCCGTACATCCTCAGCGATCTGCGGATCGGCGACGCGCCCGTCTACGTACGGTACGGAGCCTTCGTCGCCCGCTGGTGCCTGGACGCCGACGGCGAGCGGGTGCACGCGCTGCGGCATCCGTCGGGCGAGCTGGTGCCCGACGAGCGCGGTGTGGTGTTCCGGGTGCCGCCGTGGGTCACCGTCCCGGAGGCGCTGCGTCCGCATCTCGCCGCGCGGGCGGCCGCCGGAGACAGCACCTTCCCCTACGCCGTCACGGAGTCGCTCCAGTTCTCCAACGCGGGCGGCATCTACCGGGCCCGGCACCGCGGGACCGGCCGGCAGGTGGTGCTCCGCGAGGCCCGGCCGCACTGCGGTCTTGACGCGGTGGGCCACGACGCGGTGACCCGGCTGCACCGCGAGCACCGGGCGCTGACCGTGCTGGCCGGGCTCGACTGCGTACCGGAGGTGTACGGCGTACGAAGCGTCTGGGAGCACCACTTCCTGATCGAGGAGCACATCGAGGGAGCCACGCTCCTGGAGGAGATCGTCGCCCGCTTCGCCCTCCTCCACGGCTCGGGCACGGACGCCGAACTCGCCACGTACGTCGCCTGGGTGGACTCCGTGACCGAGCGGCTCACGCAGGCGCTGGCGGCGATCCACGCGCGCGGTCTGCGCTTCGGCGACCTCCACCCGTCCAACGTCGTCATCCGGCCCGACGGCCGCCTGGTCCTCGTCGACTTCGAGTACGCCACCGCGCTCGACGACCGGGACACCCCGGTGGCGGGCGCGCCGGGTCTCCAGGCGCCGACCGGGACTCCGGGCGCCGAGGCCGACGCGTACGCGCTCTGGGCGACCTGGCTCTCCATGCTGATGCCGCTCATGGAAATGGCCGGGCACGACCGGACCAAGGCGCTGACCCTGGAGCGGTGGGCCCGCCGCAGGTACGGCCTGGCGGCCGACGCGGGCCCGCCGCGTCCCGCCGCGCTGCGGGCGGCGGAGAGCCGCCTCGGCGGTGAGAGCGAGGTCGCCGCGCTGCTGGAGGGTCCGGAGCCCGACTGGGCGGAGCTGCGGACGCGGCTGCTCGCGGGCATCCGCGCCGGAGCGACTCCGGAGCGCACCGACCGCCTCTTCCCCGGCGACCCGCAGGCCTTCACGACCGGAGGGGCCGACGTGGCTCACGGCGCGGCCGGAGTCCTGTACGCGCTGCACCGCGTCGGCGCGCCGGTGGACCCCGCCTGGACCGAGTGGCTCGCCTCCGCCGCCGGGCGCCGCGACCCGGGCGCACCGGGTGGCCTGTACGACGGACTGCCGGGCACGGCGGTCGTGCTCTCGCTGCTGGGCCGGCCGGAGGAGGGCCGCGAACTCTTCGAGCGGGCCGCCGCCGCGCCGCCGTCCGCCTCGGCCGACCTGCTGACCGGCCGCGCGGGCCTCGCGCTCGCCGCGTTGCGGCTGGCCGGGCCCGACGCGAAGGACCAGGACCTGCTGGAGCTGGCCGTACGGACCGCCGGCGACCTGGACCGCCTGGTGCGTGGCGACTCCGTACCGGGCCTGGCCGCACCCGCATCGGCCGGGCTGCTGCGCGGGCTGAGCGGTGCGGCCCTGCTCCACCTCGAACTGCACGCCCTCACCGGCGAGGAACGGTTCCTGCGGGCCGCCGGCCGGGCCCTGGAGCGGGAGGCCGGGCACTGTGTGACGATGCCGGGCGGCACGGTCCAGGTGAAGGACGGGCGGCGCCACTTCCTCTACCTGGACCAGGGCAGCGGCGGCGTCGCGCTGGTGGCCCAGGCGTATCTGGCGCGCGGAGCCGCACCGGAACTCGCCGCTCTGCTGCCCGGTGTACGGCAGGGCTGCGTCCTCGAATTCGTCCGCGAGCCGGGCCTGTTCACCGGCCGCGCGGGACTCGTGGCCACGGCGGGCCAGCTGTCGCCGAGGAGCCGCAGGGAACCCGACGTCCTGGCCTCCGTACGGAATCTCTCCTGGCACCTGATCGCCCAGGAGGACCGGCTGCTGGTCCCGGGATCACGGCTGCGCCGCTGCTCGGCCGACCTGGCGACGGGAGCGGCGGGACTGCTGCTCGCCCTGCACTTCCTGTCGGAGGCCCCCGGCCCCGGCCTGCTGGAGCTGCTCACCCTGGGCTGACCCGGCCCCCCTCGCGCTCGCGCGCGTACAGCCTGGTCAGCCCTTCTCGCGCTCGCCCGCGTACAGGCTGGGTCAGCCCTCCTCCTGCTCGCGCGCGTACAGACAGAGCAGCCGCGGCACCTCGTACAGCGCGGCATGGGCGGTGACCTCTCCGGTCGGCGAGGTCACCGCTCCCGCGTCGATCAGCGACTCGACGGTACGGATCGCGGCCCGCTCCCCGCACCCCAGTGCCTCCATCGCGCCGTCCAGCGTGAAGCCGCCGTCCTGCGCGGTCCCGGCCAGCCGTCCCAGCGCCCGCCGGTCGTCCGCCGACAGGTCCTGCCAGCCGGATGCCATCCGCAGCCGTACGGAGATGTCCCCGGCGACCAGTTCGTCCAGCGCCGCCGACGGATCGCCGAGCCGGTCCGCGTACTCCGCCAGCGGCAGATGGCGCAGCACCGCCAGCCGCATCCCGCTCACGCCGACCGCCAACGGCAGCGCGCCACAGGCCCGGACGATCCGCAGCGCCGCCCCCGGATCGGTCCGCAGCCGCCCGGTCCCGATCAGCCTGCCGAGCAGCTCCAGCGCCTCGCCGTCCGCCAGCGCCGCCATCGCGATCCGGTGTACGGGAGCCAGCCCGGCCAGCTGTCCGCGCGCGGTGAGCACCACCGAGGACGGCCCGGAGCGGGGCAGCAGCCCGCGTACGGAGGCCTCGTCCGGTACGTCGTCGAGGACGATCAACGCCCGGTGCAGCGCCAGCCACCTCTGCCAGGCCTCCTCCGCCGGACCGCTCTCCGCCGGACCGCTCTCCGCCTCGGCCCGTACAGCTGAACCGGCGTGCACCGCCGGATCCACCGGGTCCGCCGGAACCACCGGCACGCGGACCCCGCACAACCGCCCCAGCTCGCCCAGCACTTCGGCCGGCGTACGGGCCGAGCCGTCCTCCCGCCGCACCTGCACGTGGAACCGCCCGTCCGGGAAGCCGTCGTCGAGCAGATGCGCCGCCCGCAGGGCCAGCGCCGACTTTCCGGAGCCCGCGGGACCCGAGACGACCACCACCCGCTCGTCCGGCGAGCCCAGCAGCGCCAGCAGCTCCCGCAGCTCCTCCCGGCGGCCGGTGAAGTCCTTCGGCGCGGCGGGCAGCGCCGTACCGTGCGCGCCCTCCCGGGTGCCCGCGGCGGTCCTGGCGGTGCGGCCGCGACCGAGCATCGCCCGGTACAGGGCTGCCATCGCCGGGCTCGGCTCCAGCCCCAACTCCCTTGCCAGAAGCTGCCGGTAGTCGTCGTAGACCGCCAGCGCCTCGGCCTGCCGCCCGGACTGGTGCAGCGAGTTCATCCAGGCCACCCGGAGCCGCTCCCGCAGCGGGTGACGCTCCACCAGATCGCGCAGGCCGTCCACCGCGACGGCGGCGCGGCCGAGATCGATCTCGGTCTCGGCCCACTCCTCGTACACGGTCAGGCAGCGGGCCTCCAGCCGATCGGCCTCCTCCGCCACGCCGGTGGAGTCCCGCAGGTCGTTCAGCGGCGGCCCCTCCCACAGGTCCAGCGCCTCGCGCAGCAGCCGGGCGGCGGTGCGCAGGTCGCCGCGCTCGCCGGCGGCCCGGCCGGCGCGGGCCAGGGAGCGGAAGCGCAGCGTGTCCAGCTCGCCCTCGTCGATGGTGAGCCGGTAGCCGCCGCAGCCGTGCACGACCCGGTCCCGGCCGTCGTCGCCGGAGGAGCCGAGCAGGGCGCGGGCGGCGCTCACGTACACCTGGAGGTTCTTGCGCGCGGTGCGCGGCGGGTCGTCGGGCCAGACCGCGTCCGTCAACACGTCCACCGGAACCGGGGTGTTGGGGCGCGAGAGCAGCGTGGCCAGGACGAGGCGCTGTTTGCGCGGGCCGAGCGGGAGCGGGCGGCCGTCCCGTACGGCGGTGAGCGGGCCGAGGAGCGAGAAGTACACCGCACCGGCTGCGGCCGGACGGGCGGGAGGTCGGATCATCAGCGGGCCTCCGGAAGCGGGGACGGGCGGCAGACTGCCGTACGCACGTTTCCGATCCTGTCGGGGTCACGCCCCGCGCACATCGGGGCACTGCGCGTATGTTCCGCCCGCACACCCGACCGAAAGCGTCCGGTGCCCCCATGTTGTGGGGGCGCCGGACGCGGCTCAGGCCGGCTCCACCGCGCACTCCGCCGCGAACTCGCAGAGCGCCGAGCGGTCCGCGCGCCCGGTCTTGGAGAGCAGGCTGGCCATGTGCTTCTCCACCGTGCGCGGCGAGATGGAGAGCCGTCGGGCGATCTGCTGGTTGCCGGGCCGCTCCGGGAGCAGCACGAACACCTCGTACTCGCGCGGGGTCACGCCGCTGGTCCGCAGCGAGAGCGGGATCCGGTCCCAGCCGCCCCGGTGCTGGGTGACGCTCGCTCCGGCCTGCCGCAGCGCGGCTCGGCACGCGGAGGCGACCGGCTGCACGCCGACCCCGTAGAAGAACTCCTCGGCCCGCCGCAGCCACGCCACCGGCTCGCCCCAGCCGTCGGCGGCGGCAGCGTCCGCGACCAGGCGCAGCCCGAGATGGCGGGCGACCGGGAACGGCTCGGACCGGGCGTCGAAGGAGGCCACCAGGCGGGCGGCTGCGGACCGGTCGCCGGACCGGCCCAGCAGCACCGCCTCCGCCAGCTCCAGGAACTGCCCGTTCCAGGCGAGTTGGGCGCCGGGAGAGGCGCGTACGGTCTCGTACTCGGCCCGGTCGCCCGCTCCCGCCAGCACCCGCAGGAAGGGCCGCAGCCCGTAACTCCCGCTCAGGTAGAAGTAGCTGGGGTGGTCCCGCTCCCAGGCCAGCACCGCGTCCAGGCCCTCCAGCGCCCGCTCCCGGTCCTCCTCGAGAAGCGCGCCGATCGCCTTGCACAGCCCCAACTGGTGTGGCACGAGCAGAGACTGCTCACCGCCGGCCCGCCGGAACGCCGCCAGCGCACGGTCCATGTCCCGCCGCCGCCCCCGATGCGCGGCCATCGTGGCGGTGGAGAGGAGCAGATAGCGGTGGGCCGAGTGGTTGCCGACCCGGGCGCTGGCCTCCAGCGAACGGTCGATGATCTCCTGCGCCTCGTCCCAACGCCCGCACAGCACCGCGTTCATGGCGAGCAGCCCGTCCACCGTCTGCGTCAGCAGCAGCGCGCCGAGCTCGATGGCCGCGGCCCGCGCCGAGCGCAGCCGGGAGGCGTCGCCGGTCCGCATGAAGGCGTTCGCGCCGAGCCGCACCAGCGCCTCCACCCGCCAGACGGGCAGATCGTGATCGGTGGAGAGCGCGAGCATCCGCTCCAGGCAGCCGTCCGCCGCGTCGAACCCCTTCTCGCGCAGCAGCAGCGCGAGCAACTGCCAGGCCTGGCAGGCGACTACGGGCAGACCTTCCGCCTCCGCGATCTCCGCGGCCTCGCGCGCGGCCCGTTCGGTCTCGCCGGGGCGCCGGTGCTCCTGGCCGGGCAGCAGGGCGAGGTGGGCGTCGGCGACGGCGAGCGCGGCCCGGCGGCCCGGGACCGGCTCATGGCCGAGCAGCGTGCGGGCGGCGTCGATCTGGCGGGCCGCGTCGGCCGCGCGCTCGGCCATCACCGCCACCCAGGCGATCTTGATGTGGACCTCGCCGCGCCGGTCGGCGGCCTCGGTCCGCGCCGGAACCGGTGGCAGCGCCTCGGCCAGCTCCAGTGCCGCGTCCAGGTCCCCGCCCTCGGCCCGGGCCACCGCCAGGGACTCGGAGATGGCGGCCCGGTCGGCGTCGGCGGCCAGGGGGCAGGCCCGCTCCAGCAGCACCACGGCCGAACCGTGGGCTCCTGAGGCGAGCATCCGTCTTCCGGCCTCCGCGAATCTCAGGGCCGCGCCCGACCGGTTGCCGGCCGCCAGATGCAGTGAGGCCACCAACTGCTGGCCGTCCTCGTCGAGCGGCTGCCCGGAGTGCTCGATGGCTCCGGCGGCCCGGCGGGCGAGCGAGGCGCGCTCGGCCGGGGCGAGCGAGGAGATCAGGGCCTCGGCGGTGAGCGAGTGCCGGAAGGCGTACCGGTCGGGCGCGGCGCCGTCGGGCGCGATCACGCCCGCCTCGACGGCGGAGCGCAGATGGGTGAAGAGGGCCCGGTCCTCGAAACCGGTGACGGTCTGGAGGACGGAGACCGAGAACTGGCCGCCCAGCGTGGCCGCCGCCAGTAAGAGGTCCCGGACCGGCTCGTCCAGCCGGTCGAGCCGCCGGGTCCAGGTCCGCACGATGCCGGAAGGCACCGGTCCGCCGGGATGCTCGGCCGCCACCCAGCCGCTCTCCGCCTTGCGTAACTGGCCGGTGTCCAGCAGATCCGCGAGCAGCACTTCCACCAAGTACGGGTTTCCGCCCGCCCGTTCGGCCAGTCGGTGGTGCACCACCGGCGGTATCTCCTCGGGCGCCGCCTCCAGACACGCGCCGGTCAGAGCCCGCATCTGCTCATCGGCCAGCGGCTTCAACTCCCGGACGACGGCTGCCTGCCGGCGCTCCGCGGACCGTACGAGGTCGAGCGCGGCGCCCGGCTCCGGGCGCAGGGTGCCCAGCAGCAGGATCGGCAGATCGGCGAGGTTGTCGATGACGTACTCGACGACCGCGACGGTCTCCGTGTCGCTGTCGTGGAGGTCCTCCAGCAGGATCGCGCAGCCCGACTCCCGGCCCAGCACGGACAGCAGCCGCAGGAGCGCCTCCGCCAGCTCGACGACGGTCTCCGGATAGCCGGGAGAGGCCTCCTGGCGCCACTCCGGAACCAGCCGGGCCAGTGCGGGATGGTACGGCGCCAGCTCGGGATCGGTCGGTGTGCCGGCGGCCCGGAAACGGGAGGAGAGCGCCTCCACGAGTGGCCGGAAAGGGACGACGAGACCGGTCGACGTGGCCCGGCCGCGCAGCACCGGCATACCGAGCCCGTAGGCCCGGTAGGCGGCTTCACCCACCAGCCGGGACTTGCCGATCCCCGCCTCGCCGAGGAAGAACAGAGCGCGCCCCGAACGCCGTCGCACGGCGTCCAGGGCGCTGCTCAGCAGGCCGATCTCCTCGTCCCGCCCGACGATGACCGGCGAAGTGGCGCGCATGGGCGCAGGCTACTTGAGTCGTAACTCATGCGGCAGTGCCCCAATGCGCCACAATCCGGGCGGAGGTGTGCCTAAAGCGGAATCATGGTGGTCCACGGCAGGTCGATCGTGTTGCCGGTCTCGCCCTCCGAGGCGCTGAGGAGCCGGCTGCGCATCCCCAGCCCGCCGCCGATGCCGAGGGAGATCTGCCCGGCCGGGTGGTCGTACGCGCCCTCGTGGGCGAGCTCGCCGGATCCCCGCATCGCCGATTCGCTGATGTGCGTCATCTCTGCCTCATTCTCTGCTGGGTGCTGAATCCTGAACGGAAGGGGCGCTGTACGGAAGGAGCGCTGTACCGAAGTGGCGCTGTACGGAGGGAACTTGGTAGGTGAGGTTTCTGACGGTGGGTCGGCAGGCCGGGTGATACGAGTGGAGCTGTCCGTGGGCCGGAGGATCACGCGGTCACCGCAGACGGGTTGAGCAGCAGCGCGGAGCCGATCCGGTCGGGGAATCCCGCCCGCAGCAGTCCGTGCCCGATACCCGAGAGGCCGGTGAGCAGACCCGGGTGCGGTACGTGTCCGGGCGTCCCGCAGCGCGGGCCCTCCCGGTCGGCGGCGGCCAGCAGCGTCCCGGAACGGCGCACCCACGGGGTGCGGTCGCCGGTCAGGGCCGGGTGGCCGAGCAGTTCGAGCAGGCCGAGCTCGCCGTGGCAGAGGCTGTCGTCGGCGAGCGGGGCGCAGTCCGCCAGCTCGCCGGTCCGCTCCGCCAGCCAGCCGGACAGATCCGGGTCGGTGAGCGCGTCCGGGCTGTCCGCGACGGCGAGGCCCACGCCGACGCCGCCCTCGCACCAGGCCCGGCCCCCCGTCACCTGCACGGCCGCCCGGCGCAGGGCCCGCAGTCCCGCCGTACGGTACTGCTCACCGCCCCCCGCCGCGGCGAAGCGCAGCAGCGCCCAGCCGATGCCCGCGGCCCCCTCCGCGAAACCTCCGGCCTCCGGGAGCGGCGCCACGGAGATCCGCTCGGCACACCGCTCCGCTCCGCGCCAGGCCTCGGCCCGGCCGGTGGTGCGGTGGACCGCGAGCAGGGAGACCAGTCCGCCGGCCGCACCGCCGCGCACCCCGTACCCGTCCTCGGCCGAACTCGCCGCGCAGGCCAACCGGGTTGCCGGGCCCGCCAGTTCGAGGATCGCCGGGTCGTCGAGCAGTGAGCCCACCTCGGCCAGGGCGTAGGCGATGCCGCCGATCCCGGCGAAGGCGCCCGAGCCGAGCACCGCGAGGTCGTCCACCTTGCCGTGCAGCGCGTCCAGCAGTCCGGGCACCGGGGCCAGCGCCTCGCGGGCCGCCTCGGCGTACCGCTCGGCGCCGGTGAGGGCGGCCAGCTGGGCGAGGAAGAGCGCGGGGCCCGTGTAGCCGCCGGCCAGATCGGCCGCCATCGGTGCGAGCCGCCAGTAGCGCTCGCCGAGGAGCTCCAGGCCGATCCAGTTGGTGCGGGCCCGGTGCCGGTAGGCGAGCGAGACGAGCTGGTCGCCCACCGAGCGGGCGGCGGAGAGGAGTTGCTCCGGTTCGGGCGCGGTCGCGGCGGTCCGGGCCCGGGTGCCGCCCGCCGCCCGGTGCGGCGGCTCGGGAGAGGTGGAGACCATGGCGGCCCGGATGATCCGCTCCTGGTCCTGGCGGTCCACCGTGTCCATGGCCCGTACCTTCGCCGCGACCCTGGCCAGACCGGTCGGCCCCGGCGCGAGGAGCACCTCGCGTCCGGTGCCGCTCCACAGGTCCGTGGTGCCGGGCCGGGTGAGGAAGACCGGCACGTCGCCGGCCCACAGCTCCTCGATCTCCTCGTCCTCCAGACCGGGCAGGGCGGGCGTGCCGAGAGCCGGGGTGCGCAGCAGGGAGAGGACCTGGTCGCGCTCGGCGGCGTCCCGCATCAGGTCCGGGTGGGTCGACTCGTCGAGCAGCGTGGTGTAGGTCCAGGTCGGCCGCGGCACGACCCGTACCTCGTCCTGCGCGAACTCCGTCAACAGGCCCTGTTCGCCCAGCAGTTCGTTGTGGTTGTCGCTGATGGCGGTGTATCCGGCGCGGAACCCTTCGCACAGCGCGTCGGTGTACGCGGACGGGTCGGCCGGAATCCCGTCCAGCCGGGGCCGGTTGGCGGACTCGGTGAACCGCGCGGAGCGCCGTACCAACCGCATGGTGTCCGTGCCCGCGTCCGCCCAGTCGGCGGTCTCGATGGGGGAGGAGGCGGCCTGGCCGCCGCCGATCGCGGAGACGTCGAGCGCGGCCGCGTCACCGACCAGCAGCTGCGGCAGCAGCCCGACCCGGTGGACCGAGGCGTGCAGAGCGCGGGCGGCGGGGTCGGCGGAGTGCGCCTGCGAGAGCGGCGGATGGAAGAGGGTCTCCACATCGACCAGGACCGGGTGCGGCCCGCAGGCGATCAGGTTCTCCTGGTGCAGATCGGTCCCGTCCAGCAGATGGAGCAGGGCCAGCAGCGCGCCCTGGCGGCGGTAGAACAGGTGGGTCTCCGCAGCCGAGGCGCAGGGCCGCTCCGCCACGAACTCCACCCACCCGTACTCACCCCGGTCCAGCACCCGCAGCGCCCGCAGGGTCGGCGTCCCGGGCAGCGAACCGAACCATTCCACCAGGGAGTTGAAGTGCCGGTGCGCCGCGAGTGGGCGCGGCTTGTAGACCAGCCGGCTCCCGTCGGTGAACCGCAGCAGCATCACCGAGCGGCCGCCGCGGTGACTGTCACCGGCGCCGGCGTCGACCCCGGTCAGCGCCACCGGCCCACGCCCGCCGGCCTCCGGCCCCCGGCCGCCCAGCACACCGGAGGCGGCCAGCAGCTCCCGGTCGTCGGCGAGCCGGCCGAGCATCTCGGTGAGGGCGTCGGCGGCGGCGAGGCTGGTGCGCGCCAGGATGCGGGCCAGTACGGGATAGGCGGTGAGGAAGGCGGCGAGCCCGTCCCGCCCGGCCGTCAGCCGCAGGAAGTCCCGGAACCGCTCCTTCGGCCCGTCCCCGGCCAGCCGCCCGGACCGCCGCGCCTTGTGCAGCTCCAGCACGAGGGTCCGCGCCGCGAGCCGGGCCAGCCGCCGGACGAGGTGCGACCGGAAGTCCTCCAGTACGGGGGCGAGCCCGACGGCGGTCCCGGCCCGTACGGCGTTGTTCGACGGCGAGGTCAGCAGCCGCCCGGCGGCCCGCTCGGCGAACGGGGCCACGACGAGGGCGAATCCGGAGAGCCCCGGATACTCCCGCTCGGCCACGAACGCCTCGTGCGGCGCGTCGGCGATGACGTCCCGGACGAACACAACCCAGTCCGGCTCGACCATGGGCGGCTCGCCGACGATTCCGGAGAGCCACCAGGGGCCGGTGCGGGGGGCGAGAGCGGCGCGGTCACGTACGCCGGTGGCGGCGGGCGATCCGTTCGTCCGCACGGCCTTGGCGGCCCCGGCGGGCCCGTTGGTGCCCGGGGGAGCGAGACGGGCAGCGGCCCCCGTACCGCCGCTGCCGATCAGTTCCTTCTCCACCGCACCTCCCAGGTCGGGAACGGCCCACCGGACCGCTCGCGAACCATCCTGGTGGGTGGAGTCCGGTGACGCATGGGGGAGTTGCCCCCATCTTTCGTCCTGCGGACCGTAGGGCGTGTCCGGCGGTCCCTGGAAGGGCCCGGGCCGGGTGCCTCACCCCACCCGCGGCGGAGCCGTCGACCCGCGGATCATCAGTTCGGCCGCGATGGTCGCGATGCCGCCCGGCGGCGGGTCCTCCTTGCCCATGGCCAGCCGCCCGGCCCGCGCGCCCGCCTCGAAGAGCGGCAGCCGTACGGTCGTCAGAGCCGGGACGGCGTCCACCGAGAACGGCAGGTCGTCGAAGCCGGCCACCGAGATGTCCTGCGGGATGCGCAGCCCCTGGTCCCGTACGGCGGCGCAAGCACCCAGCGCCACCGTGTCGTTGGCCGCGACGACGGCGGTGATCCCGGGCTCCCGGCGCAGTATTTCGAGAGTGGCCTCGTAGCCGGAGCGCCGGTCGTAGGGCCCGTGCACGGTGAGCCGCTCCTGGCCCGTGCCCTCCGTGCCCTCCGCGTCGAGCCCGGCAGCGCGCAGGGCCTCGCGGTGGCCCTCCAGCCGATGGCGGGTGGTGGTGCGTTCGAGGGGCCCGGCGACGTAACCGATCCTGCGGTGGCCCAGCGAGATCAGGTGCTCGGTCAACCGCCGCCCGCCGCCCCGGTTGTCGAAGGCCAGCGCGGCGACGAGCGCGTCCCCGTCCGGGAGCGGCGGCCGGCCGCAGAAGACGATCCGGGTGCCGGCATCGGCCATCTTGGCCAACTTCGCTGCCATGGCCGCCTGGTGGTCCGCGTTCTCGACCGCGCCGCCGGTGAGGACGACGGCCGCGGCGCGCTGGCGCTGGAGGAGGGTGAGGTAGGTCAGCTCGCGCTCGGGCGAGCCGCCGGTGTTGCAGATGACGGCCAGCTTCTCGCCGCCCGCCCGCCCGGACCCGTCCCCGGGCCCGCCGATCTGGGTCTGCGCGGCCCCGGCCATGATCCCGAAGAAGGGATCCGCGATGTCGTTGACCAGGATCCCGACCAGGTCGGAGGTGGCGGCGGCCAGCGAGCTGGCGGGCCCGTTGAGCACGTAGTCCAGGTCGTCAACCGCGCGCAGGACCCGCTCCCGGGTCGAGGCGGCGACCGGGTAGTTGCCGTTGAGCACACGGGAGACGGTGGCCGGGGACACCCGGGCGCGGGCCGCCACGTCCGCCAGGGTGACTGTCATCGCTTTCCTCCGTGAGGTCACGTGCGGCGCCCCTCTTGTCCGGCCGCTGCCCGCAGGCTAGCGTCATCCCGTGTAGAAAGCGCTTGCTACGGCTGTATGGAGGGACCTTCGTGACACGCAGGACAGTGCGCATCGCCATGAACGGCGTCACCGGTCGCATGGGATACCGGCAGCATCTGGTGCGTTCGATCCTCGCGATCCGCGAGCAGGGCGGCCTGGACCTGGGCGACGGCGAGGTGCTCTGGCCGGAGCCCGTCCTCGTCGGCCGCCGCGCCCACGCCCTGGAGGAGCTGGCGGCCCGGCACGGGCTGACCGAGTGGTCGACGGACCTGGACGCGGTGCTGTCGGACGACACGGTCGACATCTACTTCGACGCCCAGGTCACCTCGGCCCGGGTGGAGGCGGTCAAGAAGGCGATCGCGGCCGGCAAGCACATCTATACGGAGAAGCCGACGGCCACGGACGTCGAAGGCGCACTCGACCTGGCCCGCCTCGCCCGGGACGCGGGCATCAAGCACGGCGTGGTCCAGGACAAGATCTTCCTGCCGGGCCTGCTGAAGCTGAAGCGCCTGATCGACGGCGGCTTCTTCGGCGACATCCTCTCCATCCGGGGGGAGTTCGGCTACTGGGTCTTCGAGGGCGACTGGCAGGAGGCCCAGCGCCCGTCGTGGAACTACCGCGCGGAGGACGGCGGCGGCATCGTCGTGGACATGTTCCCGCACTGGGAGTACGTGCTCCACGAGCTGTTCGGCCAGGTCACCTCCGTAACGGCCCATGTGCAGACGCACGTTCCGCGGCGCTGGGACGAGCGCGGCAAGCCGTACGAGGCGACCGCCGACGACGCGGCGTACGGGATCTTCCAGCTGGCGGGCGGGGCGGTCGCGCAGATCAACTCCTCCTGGACGGTCCGGGTCAACCGCGACGAACTGGTGGAGTTCCAGGTGGACGGCACGCACGGCTCGGCGGTGGCGGGCCTGCGCAACTGCCGCGTACAGCACCGCTCTTCGACCCCCAAGCCGGTCTGGAACCCGGACCTCCCGGTCACCGAGTCGTTCCGCGACCAGTGGCAGGAGATCCCGGACAACCAGGAGTTCGACAACGGCTTCAAGGCGCAGTGGGAGCTGTTCCTGCGCCATGTGGCGCTGGACGAGCCGTACACCTGGGACCTGCTGGCCGGTGCGCGAGGTGTCCAACTCGCCGAGCTGGGGCTGAAGTCGTCGGCACAGGGCCGCCGTTTCGAGGTCCCGGAGCTGACGCTGTGACGGCTCCGGTGCTCCTGCCGCAGGGCCCGTACACGCCGCGCGCCATCCCGCTGGACCTGGCGGCCGGCGGGGCGCCGCCGACCTCCCGTACGGTCTTCTCGGCGGCACACGTGGTCGCGGACCCGTACGCGGACATCAGCCCCGACGACCCGGCGGCGATCGACTGGGACGCCACGCTCGCCTTCCGCCGCCACCTCTGGTCGCACGGCCTGGGCGTGGCGGAGGCGATGGACACCGCGCAGCGCGGGATGGGCCTGGACTGGGCGGGCGCGGCCGAACTGATCCGCCGGTCGGCGGCGGAGGCGAGGGCGGTGGGCGGCAGGATCGCGTGCGGAGTCGGCGCCGACCAGCTGCTGCCCTCCACCGAGCCGACGTTGGCGGAGGTCGCCGCCGCGTACGAGGAGCAGCTGACGCTGGCCGAGGCGAACGGCGTACAACCGATCCTGATGGCATCGCGCGCGCTGGTGAGGGCGGCGCGGGGCCCGGAGGACTACCTCGCCACCTACGCACACCTCCTGCGCCAGGCGTCCGAGCCGGTGATCCTGCACTGGCTGGGCCCGATGTTCGATCCGGCGCTGGAGGGCTACTGGGGCAGCGCGGACCTGGACGAGGCGACGGACACCTTCCTGAAGGTCATCGCCGAACACCCGGACAAGGTCGACGGCATCAAGATCTCGCTCCTGGACGCGGCCCGTGAGATCGACGTACGCCGACGCCTCCCGGGCGGGGTGCGGTGCTACACGGGCGACGACTTCCACTATCCGGAGCTGATCGCGGGCGACGAACGCGGCTTCAGCCACGCACTGTTGGGCATCTTCGACCCGCTGGGCCCGCTGGCGGCGCAGGCCGTGCGGGTGCTGGACACGGGGGACGTGGCAGGCTTCCGGGCGCTCCTGGACCCCACGGTCGAACTCTCCCGCCACCTCTTCCAGCGGCCCACCCGCTTCTACAAGACGGGCGTGGTCCTGGTGGCCTGGCTGGCCGGCCACCAGGACCACTTCACGATGGCGGGCGGATGGCAGTCGGCGCGCTCGCTGCCGCACCTGGCGAAGGCCTACCAACTGGCGGACGAACTGGGCCTGTTCCCGGACCCGGAGCTGGCGGCGCACCGAATGCGCGCACTGCTGGCGGTCCACGGAGGAGCACGATGAACGAACAGCTCTCCCGCCTCTCGCTCAACCAGGAGACGATCAAGCAGTGGTCGCTGCCCGAGCTGGCGGAGGGCTGCGTCAAGGCGGGCATCGGCCAGGTGGGTCTGTGGCGGGCGCCGATCCAGGCGTACGGCGTCGAGCGCACGGCGAGGCTCCTGGCGGACGCGGGCCTCACCGTCACCAGCCTCTGCCGGGGCGGCTTCTTCACGGCCCTGGACCCGGCCGAGCGGTCCCGCGCCCTGGACGACAACCGCCGAGCGGTGGACGAGGCGGCGGCCGTCGCCACGGACACCTTGGTCCTGGTCTCCGGCGGCCTCCCGCCCGGCAGCCGCGACCTCCACGGCGCGCGCGAACGCGTGGCGGACGCGCTGGCCGAACTCGGACCGTACGCGGCGGAGCGCGGTGTACGGCTGGCGATCGAACCGCTGCACCCGATGTTCGCGTCCGACCGCTGCGTGGTCTCCACCCTGGCCCAGGCCCTGGACCTCGCGGAACGCTTCCCGGCCGAGCAGGTCGGCGTGGTCGTCGACACCTACCACGTCTGGTGGGACGACCAGGCACCCGCGCAGATCGCCCGGGCAGGCGCGGGCGGCCGTATCCACTCCTTCCAGCTGGCCGACTGGATCACCCCGCTCCCGGCGGGCGTCCTGCTGGGCCGGGGCCAACTGGGCGACGGCAGCGTCGACTTCCGGGCGTTCCGTGCGCAGGTGGAGGCGGCGGGCTTCGACGGCCCGATCGAGGTGGAGATCTTCAACGAGGCGCTGTGGGCCCGGGAAGGGGCGGAGGTGCTGGCGGAGGTGGCGGAGCGCTATGGGCGACATGCCTGCTGAGAGGGCTGATCGAGGCCCGAGGTAAAGAGATCGTAAAGGGCTGCAACCTTTACGTACCCTCCGGGGTCACACATGGCGTCGGGACTTCCGGGGAGGGGTCCGGGGGGAACGGGAAGGCCCGACGGGGGGAAAGCGAGGGGGGTCCGGCCGCGAGGCCGGGCCCCATTCTTGCTTCCTTCTCCATTCTTGCTTCCGGCTTCTTCCTGAGCCGAGGGAGCGGACCGCTGACAGGGGCCGCCCGGCGAACACCGGACGGCCCCTCCCCTCACAGGGCGAGCATGACCCGCGAGGCGGGGATACCGGCGTCCGCGAGCGGCCGCAGCGCCAGCCGTATCAGCGCCAGAGCGTTGTCGTCGCCCGCGATGCGGTTGGCGCTGAGTTCGCCGCAGGTCAGGCAGAGGTGGATGAGCATCCACTCCCCGTCCGCCCGTACCGACAGGCTCAGCGCCGTCATCCGCCCGCCGCAGCCCGCCGCCCGGTCGCCCGGAACCCGCCGATCCACATGCAGGCTGACCAGGCAGGACGGGCAGTGGTTGCGATGGGCGGTGCCCGGCGCGACCACCGACACGTCGAGCCGGCAGCCGACGCACCGGAACGCGTCACCGCGCGTACCGGCGGGCCCGTGGAGCACGTCCTTCGGACGCTGGGGACGGCGAGACCCGGCCGACCGGGCTCCACGCCGCGTCACAGGTCACCGAACGCTTCGAGCGGGAACGGCGGCTGCGCGAGGGGACGTACGGCCATCCGCATCAGGATGAGCTGGTTGTCGTCCCCGCAGACCGGGTTCGAGGTCAGTTCGTCGCAGCGGACGCAGCGGTGGACGACCATCCAGTCACCGGTACGGAGTACCGCGATGGAGATCGGTGTCATCCGGCCCTCGCAGTCGGAGGGGCCGCCCTCGGCGTGGTCGACGAGGTGCTGGGAGTGCAGACAGCTGGGGCAGTGGTTGCGCCGGCTGCCGTCGGGTGCGGACGCGGCGACGGTCAGGCCGCAGCGGACGCAGGTGAAGGTGGAGAGGGAGGACATGGCTGAGCGGTGCTGGGGGCGGTCGTGTGACACCCGGATACTCCTTGCCGAAGGTGAGGGAATAAGCAGCAGGGAAGTACCGAGCACCCCTCGCGGCGGAGGGCCGGAGCTGTCGGAGGCCGTGAAGCGTCAGCAGACGGTGAACGTACGGCTGCGCATGCGGTCAGGCCCGGTCGCCCCGGCGCCGTGGGCGCGACGAGGGAGGCTCGGAGTCACTGACCGGGGCATACATCAACTGCTTTCCAGGGCACACGGCCCAGAGGTCACCTGCGGTCCACACCGCGACAAGGCGGAAGCACCGTAACAACGGCAACGGGAGGCGGACCACCGATTTACGCGCGGCGCTCCCTGGCCTGGGCGCGCCCGTGGCGGGAACTGGGAGGAACACCCCAGGAACACAGAGAACACGGAAACAGGAGTACGCCCATGCCACCGACCCCCACGACCTCCACCACACCCACTGCCGGAGCGGCACCATCCCGCAGGAGGAGCTGGCTCACGCTCCTCCTGCTGCTCGCCCTCTGCTACGCCGTCGCCGCCGCCGGAGCGCTCGCGACAGGCGACGCGGGCAGCACGTACGCCGCCCTGGACCGGCCGGCCTGGGCGCCGCCCGGGTGGCTCTTCGGCCCGGTGTGGACGGTGCTCTACGGGATGATCGCGGTGGCGGGCTGGCTGGTCGCCCGCCGCCCCGGCCCGGGCCGCCGACCGGCGCTGGTGGCATGGGGCGTACAGCTGGCGCTGAACGCGCTGTGGACGCCTCTGTTCTTCGCCGCCGAGCAGTACGGGGCGGCCTTCCTGGACATCGTCCTGCTGCTGGCGGCCGTGGCGGCCACCGCGCTGCTCTGCGCCCGGGTGGACCGTCGCGTGGCCTGGCTGCTGGCGCCGTACCTGCTGTGGGTGGGCTACGCGGCGGCGCTGAACCTGGCGCTCTGGCTGGCGAACTGATCTCCGTCTCCACAGCGTCGCCACGGCCGCAGGCGGCTTAATACGTCGACAGAGTCCCGGGGCGCCCGGCAGAGTGTCCGCCCGTGACGAGCAGCGAACTCTGGACCCGCGCGACCGCCGACCGCTACGACGCGGAGGAGGCCGAGAACTCCTCGGCCGCCGTGCTCCACCCCACCCTCGACTTCCTCGCCGAGCTGGCCGGAGACGGCCGCGCCCTGGAGTTCGCCATCGGGACGGGCCGCGTGGGCGTCCCGCTCCGGGAACGCGGCGTACCGGTGGTGGGCATCGAACTGTCGGAGCACATGGCGGCGGTGCTGCGCCACAAGATCGACGAGCACAGCCTCCCGGTGACCATCGGGGACATGGCGACCACGGTCGTCCCCGGCGGATTCACCCTGGTCTACCTCGTGTACAACACCATCTCGAACCTGCTCACGCAGGAGGAACAGGTCGAGTGCTTCCGCAACGCGGCACGCCACCTGGAACCGGGTGGCCGATTCGTCATCGAGCTCGGTCTGCCGCCCCTGCGCTCCCTGCCGCCCGGCCAGACCGCGGTGCCGTTCGACGTCTCCGAGCGGCATCTCGGCTTCGACACGTTCGACCTGGTGGAGCAGATCCTGGTCTCGCACCACTTCACGCGCGACGGCGACGACGGCCGCTACCGCCGGGGCAACTCCCGCCACCGGTACGCCTGGCCGGCGGAGCTGGACCTGATGGCGAGGATCGCCGGCCTCGAACGGGAACGCCGCGTCGCGGACTGGAACGGGACGCCCTTCACGCAGGACTCGCCCAAGCACATCTCCGTATGGCGCAAGCCGGTTTGATATTTTCCGCCCGGACCCATCCGAACGAGCCTCAGCTCCGAATAACCTTCCGAGGGCCACGGCACCGGCCCTCACCTGCGCCGTTCGGGGGTGCGGCGGCCTGCACCCCCGAACGGCCGCCACTGCGTCGACGCACCGGCTACAGAAACCGCGGGAACGGGGCGACTGGCCGGGCGCCCGGGGGGTATCCGTCGAACATGGCCTTCATGAAGCGTGTAGCCCTCGCCCCTCGCGCTGTACGTCAGCTACGGCGCATCCGCTCGGTCTACCTGGGCGGCATGGTGCTCTCCCTGCTGGGACTGTTCCTCCAACTGGACCGCGGCGCGGGCGGCGGCCGCCAGATGGAGATCATGACCCTCATCCTTCTGGCGTTCACGGCCCTGTTCGGCCTGACGATCGTCCAGCTGTGGCGCCACACGAGGACCGCCCACTGCAGCACGGCGAAGAAGCTGTCTCCGTCCGTCTGACCGGCGCCGCCGACCAGCGCCGGTGGCCACCCAGCAGGCGGAAGGCCTGTCCTCCGGCTCCGGATGAGCCCGGCAGATGCGGAGGACAGGCCCTCAGGTTCCTCAGACGCGGTCCTGGAAGACGATGTACCACGGGTACGTTCCCACCACGGTGCCGTCGGCCGTCACGGCCTCAAGCGTGTAGAAGTACGTGTTCCCCTTGGTCGCCGTGGAGTCCTCCCACGTCCGGGCGCCCGCCGGTAGCAGTCCGTCGTGCTGGGGCTCGTACGCCTTGGCCGTCGGGTTCCACCGGCTCACGCGGAAACCTGCGACCGTGGCGCACCGGGCTGTGTCGGTGCATTGCCAGTCGACGGACGGACGAGTTGCTGACCGGTTGTGGCCCAGGTGGCCGAGGCTCCAGTCGTGGGTGACGGTCACGGACGGCCGGACATCGCGTTCGGTGGCCTCGACCACGGTGACCTTCGGATCGCTCGGGTGCAGCGTGTTGCCCCAGTGGTCCTTGGCCACCACCGCGTATACATGCGTCTGGCCGTCCGGCAGGTTGCCGCAGAGGATCGCGAGCCAGTTGCTCGTGCCCTCCGAGCAGGTGTCGGGACCGAGCCACTTGACCGTGCCGCCGGCCTGCCGGGTGCCCTTCCACACCACGTACTCGTCGATGTCGTCCTCGGGCGAGGCTGCCCAGCTCACCAGCATGCCGTCGCCCCGCGCGGTGACCTTCACGCCGGTGACCGGGCCGGGTGCCACGGTGTCGCCGGTGCGGACGACGAGCGGGGCGGAGTACGCCGACTCGTTGCCGTACGGGTCCACCGCCGTGACGGCGTACGTCACATACGTGTTCGCGGGCATGCCCACGTCGTAGCAGTTGCCGGCGTCGTCGCTCTCCTCCGCGACGCAGGCCACCTGGGCGCGCGCTGCCGGGTCGAACGTCTTGCCGGGCGAGCGGTACACGCGGTAGTACCCGCCGTTGCCGTAGTCCTCCAGGAAACTGTCGGGCTGGTGCCAGTGCAGGTCGGTGTAGCCGGGACGGGCCACGACGTTGAGGCCGGTCGGGGACTTCGGTGGCATCCGGTCGACGCCGTCGCTGGTGACCGCCGCGTACGCCCCGGGGTTGCCGGCCGCATCAAGGGCCCGGACCCGGTAGTACGTGTTCTTGTTCACGGCGCCATCCGTCCGGTACGACGTCGTGGTCGTCGTGCCGCGCAGCTCGAACGGTCCGGCGGGCGTGGGGGAGGCGTACACCTCGTACTTCGCCGCGTCGGCGGCCTTCTGCCAGTTCAGGGTGTCGTACCACCCGTCGCCGGTGGTGACCACAAGTCCGGTGGGGGTGGCCGGCCCGGTGCGGTCGACGGTTGTCGCCGTCACGTCCGGGCTGCCGGTGGACTCGCGGCCCGCCTTGTCGACGGCGCGGACCTCGTACAGAAAGGTCTGGCCGGTGGCGGGCGGGGCATCGACGAAGGACCGGGTGGTCAGCGCGGACGTCCCGCTGACCTTGGCCCAACTGGTGGTGCTCAGCCGGCGGTACACGCGGTACCCGGCGAGGTCCATCTCCTTGTTGGCGGCCCAGCGCAGGGTGGTCCTGGCCGTCGCCCGGTCGTACGCGGCGGTGAGCCCGGTCGGGGTGAGCGGCTTGACCTTGTCGACGGCGGCCTCGGTGCGCGGGGCGTACGTGAAGGCGGCGTTGGCGACGCCGGTCCAGGCGACGAAGTCCACGCGGATCGTGTGCTTGCCCGCCGGGATGGTCAGGTCGACGGTCTTGCGGACGGTGGCGGAGACGTTCTTCCACAGGTCGATCTTCCGCACACCGTCGACGTAGACGCGCATTCCGTCCTGCGTGGCGGCGGAGAGCCGGAAGGGCCCGCCCGAGCCGAAGTCACGGTCGAGGGACCAACGGACGGAGAAGTTGTCCTTGGGCAGCGTGACGCCGGCCGGGCCGCCGGTCCCGTAGCTCTCGCTGATGGCGGTGTCACAGGCGGTGAGCTTCGGCGTGCCGCTGAAGGTGGAGTTGCCGAAGTACTGCGCCTTCCAGACGGGAGAGGCGCAGGTGACCGCCGCCGAGGCGGGAGCGGCGGTCACCAGGCCACCGGTGGTGGCAAGCGCGGCTGTCGCGGCCAACGCGGACAGCCGGGTACGAGTCATCACAGAGAAAAGGCCCCTTTCGGACCACGTCAGATCATAAGAAGAGTCAGGCGCCTGTGTGACTCGTGAGTCGGGGGCAGGGTTGTCCGTACCTCCACACTTTTCCGGCAGCGACCGCCTCTCACCCGTGGCCGAGGCCCACCCGCCCCAGCCCCCGCCCCAAGTCGGCGTCAAGCGCCCCAAGCCGGCGTCAAGTCGTACGGCTGCCCCATCTGTACGGGTGAAGCCGCAGCCGATCGCCGCCGGGAGCCCCAACACACCCACCACGATGGCCATCCGTGCCGCCGACCCAAGGACAGGGAGCCATCGTGTCGGATCACGCCCCGGACCACCCACCGAAGACCCCGCCCCCGCCGAAGCGCCCGATTTCGCCGCCGCGTCCGGAGACCGGCCTCACGGCCACCCCGCGGGCCCGGACGCTGGTCCGAAACCGAAGATCCGCGAACTGGCAGCTCGCAAGCGCTCCTTGGGCTCCGGAGAAGGCCTCAGGGCATGTGCTTCACCGGCTGCGCGAATGGGGTTTCCGAGAAGCGGGCCGCGCCGCCGCGGAGTTGACGGAGTTACTCGTGCGCACGGCGGTCGCGGACGGCGGCCGCAGGGTGTCCGTACACCTCGCGGACCAGGGGCACCAGGCACTCATCGTCGCCCTCTCGCACCAGCCGGCGCACGAGGCCGCGAATGGTGCGCTACTGCCAGAGCTCACCCGCCTCGGCGCCGTGTCGTGCGGCACGGACACCGCGGCGGACGGCCGACGGGTGTGGGCGGTGCTCGACCTGTAAGCGACTTGACCCCGCAGCGGCGCGCCGGGTCTGCACCCACCGCCCTTCTCTGGCGCGCGCGAGCCTGATAGAGCTTGGTACGGGCAACCGCAGCCGGTGCGGGCGCCGTTGACGGCGAGGAGTGGCTCTTGCACGGTAGGGCGCATCACCCGGACAACGACGAGGCGACGCCCACCAGGCCGCCCGCCGGCAGAAGCGTGCGCGTCCCGGCCCTGGCCGATCAGGAGATCCGCCACGGCGCGCCCCTGCCCCCGGCAACCGCCGATTTCCTCCAGCGCTCCATCGGCAACGCCGCGCTCGCCCAGATGATCGAGGACCAGCGGCACGGCCACGACCCCTCCCGCAGCCACCACCCGGACACCACAGCCGCACAGGAGTCCGAGGCCGACACCTCGGTACAGCGCTCCAGCGTGCACGACGTCCTGCGCTCGCCCGGGCGGCCGCTCGCCGAACCGGTGCGTACGGAAATGGAGTTACGCCTCGGGGAAGGTTTCGAGTCCGTACGCGTCCACGACGGCGCCTCCGCCGCCCGCTCCGCGTCCGAGATCGGCGCCCGCGCCTACACCTCCGGCGACCACGTCGTGCTCGGCCACGGAGGCACGGACAAGCACACCCTCGCCCACGAACTCACCCACGTGATCCAGCAGCGCCAAGGCCCGGTGGCCGGCACCGATACCGGATCCGGGCTGCGCGTGTCGGACCCCTCGGACCACTTCGAGCGCGCGGCCGAAGCGAACGCCACAGCTGCCCTGGCCCGGCCCCTGCCCGCCCCGGCGGCGGACCGGGACCGCCTCTCCCCGGGCCCGGGCCCTGTACCGCTCGGCGCAGCCCGATCCGCAGGCCACTCCTCCTCATCGCCCGTCCAGCGCGCTCCCTCCACGGGGAGCACGGCCACCGGCACCGCCGCCCCCGTCGCTTCGCAGGCCGCGCTCACCAACCTGCCGGCGGACGAACTGGAAGGCGAGTGCGGCTACTTCGAACGCAGGCGGCAGCTGAGTGTCAACCCGCCTCAGCAAGGACTGATCATCCAGGAGATCAACCGGGTCTTCGCGGTGGAGCAGTGGGACGGCTCGGCGTGGACGGCCCTACCCGCCGCGAACATCGACGCCTACGTCACAGCCCAGCGATCCAACGTGTTCGCCTCCGTCGGGCGCTACTGGGAGCTGTGGACCGTCGACGCGCAGGGCAACGTGTCCGACGGAGGGGAGGACACCTTCTCCCTCGCCTCCATCATCCCGGGGAGGAAGCGCAAGGACACCACCCGGGGCACGTACACGATCACGGGTGATGCGCGGTTCTATCCCACCACCGTGGCGCCGAGCGCGCTGGGATTCACTCAGGGCGGGGCCGGGCCCGCCGGGGGCCTGTTCAGTACGCTGACCGATCCGTCGGGCGCCATCGCGGCGAGCGGACTCGCCGCCACCGGCCAGCCGGTCCGCTGCCGGGTCCACGTGGCGTGGGACAGCTCCGCGCCGGACAGGTACTCCACTGTCACCATGACCTGACCTTGCCCGCTGTTCACCTCCGAAGATCACTCAGCCGGACCAGGGCATCGTGCGCCGTCTCCCGTTCCTCGACGCTGAGTTGGACCGCTGCCGCCTCCTCCAGCCAGCCCCGGGCTCCCTCCGTATCTCCCAACCGCTGCGCGATGTCCGCGCGCAGCACCAGCAGTTGCACCCGCTGTACCGGAGTCGGCCGCTCGTCCTCCAGGTTCAGCACCCGGTCGATGATCCTGACGGCACCCGGGTAGTCCTGCTTGGAGTCCGCGAACAGGTCCGCCATGTGCAAGGCCCGGGCGAACGTCTCTTTCGGGGCGGTTGCCGCGGGCTCCTCGGCGTCGGCGTTGCCGAGTGTCCGGCCCACCCGGATCGTGTTGCCGGTCGGGTCGGTCGTCAGGAACTGCCGTACTCCGTAAGACATGTCCTTCAGCGGGCCGATACGCGGCAGCCCTCGCGTCGGGATGCGTCCGTACGCGGCCTTGAGGCCCGACCGGAAGGCCGCGTGCAGGCCGTCCACGTCGTCGGTGAGCACGTAGCAGGTCGAGTGCGACGCGGCCGGGTCGTAGTCCTTCATGCCGTACAGCTGGATCTCCACGGCTCCCCGCTCGACCACCGCGTACGCGTACGGGCTCTTCTGCAGGTGCGTCGTCTCGAAGCCCAGGGCTGTGTAGAAGTCGACCACGGACTGGATCAGTTCCGTCCGGCACGGCAGCAGCGGAATGGTCTTCTCAGTCATGACGTCGAATCTAGTCAAGTTTGAGTAGCTGGGCAATGGGTCATGACAGCCCGAGCCTTCGCGGCCCCGCCGTCCCCGCTGCCTCCGCCGCGGTCGAACAGCGAGACCAGCCCGTAGATCCGGATCCCGAAGAAGGCGACCGGGCGCAGGGCGTCTCCGGTACGCGCAGGGGGGCGGCGCCCCCGGCGCCGCCCCCCTCTCACCGAACCGCTACAGCTGTTCGGCTAGACCCACGTCTTCCCCTTCGCGTTCGACTTCAACTTGTGCTTCTTGACCTTGTCCTTGCAGAGCCGGCACGCGGTCTGCTTCGCCTTGCCGTAGGTCCAGGCAGTGATCTTCTTTCCCACACCCCTGCCGACCGTGTTGTTGTACGAGTCGGCCTTGGAGTCGCGCTTCGCCGCGGCGGACTTGCCCGCGTTCTTCTCGTGCGCGTTGCCCAGGGCCTTCGCGAGGCTCGACCCGACCGACCAAGTGAGCATGGCCTGCCAGATGCAGTGGCGGTAGGCGTTCTGCTTCGCTCCGTTCGAGTACCTCTTCTTGGCCTCGCCCAGTGCCCAGTTGGTCACGTAGATCATGTCCGCGCACCACAGGAAGAACAGGGCACAGATCGCGGCTTCGGGTACGAGCCCGCCGATGGCGTAGTTCCCGCTGATGTCGTAGCAGTTCACCGGGTCGCCGAAGCAGTAGTCGTAGGAGCTGGCGTTGCCTCCGACGATACGGTCGGTGGAGAGGAACCGGCCGGTGGCCGAGTCGTACAGGCGCACCCCCATCAGTGTGGCGGTGCTGGGCGTCTCCGACGAGCGCCGCTCCGCGCCGATCCAGCCGTACCGGGCCGGGTCGGTGCCGGGAAGGCGGTTGCCGAACTCGTCGTAGCTGTTGACCACCGGAGTCGTGGCGTCCACCAGGGGAATCTGCGTGGCCACGTCGCCGTGGATGTTGGTGAGCTGGAGGACCACGTCACCGGCGGCGCCGGTCGTGGCGATCAGGTCTCCTGTCAGGTCCGACAGGTTCCGGGTGATCCTGCTGTCACCCTCGCTGATCCACGTGGGATTGTCCCCGTCGGCCCCGTAGTGGTTGCGCTTGGTCGAGGCCGTCGACCAGGTCCCGTTGTCATCCTTGTTCTCGGTCGTGAACGAGGCCAGCCTGCCGGCCGCGTCGAGGTCCCAGGTGGTGCGCTCCGAGCCCGCCGTGATCTGGCGGACGAGATCGTTGGCGAAGTAGGAGTTCTGGGCTCCGCTGCTCTGCGCGGTGGTGCGGCCGAAGGCGTCGTAGACCGTACCGGTGGCGATCAGCCTGTCGGCGGTGTCGTACGTGGAGTTGACCGTCTTCGTGGTGGGCGCGCCGCCCTCCACGTCGTCGACCGTGGTCACCAGGGACGTACGGTTGGTGTTGACGTCGAATCCGTAACCGCGGTGGGTGGTGACGCCGGCCTGGGTGTCGTCGGCCCTGGTCAGGCGGCCTGCCGCGTCGTAGGTGTAGTTCTGGTACGCGCCGCCGCCCGTGTAGGTGGTGCGGGACACGACCTGGCCGTGGATGTTCTCACTGACCGACTCGCCCTGGATGGTCCAGCCGGACTCCCAGTGCCAGTAGCGCGAGGTCTCGTTCCCCGTGGGATCGAGGTTGTATTCGACGTCGATGTTCCATGGCAGCGTCTGCTTGTAGAGGCGGCCGTCGGAGTCGTAGGAGGCGCTCACGTCGCCCGTGCTACCGAGCGCGGAGTCGTGCATTCCGGTCGGCTGGCCGGTGAGGCTCTGGTAGCTGTAGGTGGTTTCCGAGGGAACGGAGTCGGTCGTCCGCGTCACCCGGTCGCGGCGGTCGTACTCGGTGCGCGTGACATTGCCCGCACCGTCGTCGTACGAGATCTCACGGCCCAGCCTGTCGGTGACGTGGCGCACCGTACCGGTCCCGTCGGAGACGGTGACGGCCTGCCCGTTGGCCGGGTCGTAGGTGATGGTCTGCGTCGGTACGGCGGTGCCTGCTCCTCCCGTGATCGTGCTCTTGGTGCCGCGCCCGGCGCCGTCATAGGTGGTGACCGTGGTGCGCGTGACGCCGTTGGCGGTCTCGGTGACCTTGGTCACCTGGCCCAGGCGGTTGTACTCCAGGGTCTTGGTGGGCAGTTCGTCGGGGTTCGAGCCGCCACCGGTGATCTTGCCCGCCGGGCCGCTGGAGCAGAGCAGGTCGGCCCATTCGGGGCGCCCGGAGCAGGCGCCGGTCCCGTCTGCCGTCCAGTAGCGGGAAGCCACCGTTCCGGCGTCCGCGCCGTTGGACTTGGGTTGCATGCTCTTCAGGATGCGGCCCTGGGCGTCGAACTCGGAGGAACGGGTCAGCTTGATTCCGTTCGGGTCCGTGACCGTGGCGGTGGGCAGGCCCTTGACCCAGTCGTAACGGGTGTTGGTGGTTCGGACATCGCCGTCATTCGGGTAGCCCTCGATGAACGCGCCGGTCGATGTGGTGGTCGGCTGGTCCGCGACCCGGGCCGATCCGTCGGTGGGACGGCCTTCGTCGTACCGGGTGACGGTGTGCTGGCGCGCCGCCACCTGGGTTCCGGCCGCGATGGTGGGGCTGTCGGAATCGCCCTGGAGCTGCTGGGTCAGGGTGACCAGGTGGAGCGGGCCGTACTGATGCAGCTGCCGCTTGCCGTCGGCGGAGAACTCCGAGACCGTGGCCAGCTTGCGGGCACGTTCCGCCGGCGAGTCGGTGAGGATGCCGAGCTGGCTCTGCGTGGTGACCTGGTAGTCGGCGTCGCCGAGGGCGAGTTCGCGGTTGGTGGCGCCCAGCTCCAGGACGACGTTGCCGAAGGAGTCGTACTGGGTGGTGGTCAGGTGCCGGCCGGGCAGGCCCGTGTTGACCTGGAGGCCCGAGGCGTTGGTGTAGGTGGTGGTCGCCTTGTCGTAGTCACCGGCATTGAGGTCATTCCCGTTGTGCGATGCGGGCACCTGGTCGGCCGGGAAGACGGCGGTGGCGTCCGTCGGTGCGTCCGTCTGGCCCCATGTCAGGGCCGCGGCCGGAGAGAGCTGATTGGGTGCCTTGGTGCCGGTGAGCGGTACGTCGTAGACCAGCGAGGTCGCCGACGTACCGCCGTCGGTCTCGTCCTTGCTGCCCGGCTTCAGGGTCGGCCGGGACACGGAGAGCAGCATGCCCTCGCCCGCGACCGTGCTGGAGCCGGCCTTCCCGTACGAGAAGGTCCACGGCAGCTCGCCCGGCGGGGTCTGGGTGACCACGCGGCCCGCGCTGTCGTAGGTGTAGGCCGTCTTCAGCGCGGGGGAGACCCTCGGGTCCCACTGCTCACGCAGGCGCCCCGAGGCGTCGTAGGCGTAGTTCGACACGATCGTGGCCGTGGCGTTCGCCGCGCCGGGGTCGGTGGACCACAGGCGGATGCGGGCGACCTGCCCGGTGTAGTCGCCCAGCGTGCTCCCGGTGGCCGTGGTCGTGGTGGCGTACTGGTACTCCAGGATCCGGCAGCCCCTGGTGGAAGGGGTGTTCGCGCACGTGGCGTTGGTGACCGCAGAGGTGGGAGCGATCACGTACTTCGGGCGGGCCAGGACGGCGCTGCCCACGACCACCTTCTCCGAGACCAGAGAGGTGGTGGAGTTGTCCGTCGGGAGGCTGCTCTGAGAGAGCTGCCAGATGGTGGCGGCGGCATCGATCTTGGTGAACTGGGAGACGGTCCCCTCGGTGTCCTTGAGGGTGAAGGAGCCGGTCAGGCTGCCCGTCAACGTGAGGGCCTCTGCGCCCTCCTCGGGCCTCCAGCCACCTCCGCTCGTCGCCGTGAAGCCGGTCTCCTCGCCGTCGATGTCCACCACCGCGACCGAGGTGTTCGACGTCTTGCGCAGGTAGAGCGATTCGGTGGCGGAGAGTTCCGCGGCAGCGCCCGCGGTCCACTGGGGACCGAAGATGGCCACCTGTCCCTCCTGTTGTCCGCCCTCGGAGGGCCGCCGCGAAGAGGCCGTGCGGCTGGCCGTCAGGCCGAACGCCGAGCTGTCCGTCTCGGTCAGCACGAAGTCGCCGGTGAGCATGTTGGCGTCACCCGGACCGGCGGCCTGGGTGGGTGCGGCGCCCGCCTTCCGGTCGACGGTGATCGAGGTGGCGGGGGAGACGTCGGTGCTCGTGCCGTCGGTGAAGACCGCGCGGACGTCGATCGGGCCGTCCTCGGTGAGGCTGCTGGTGATGTTCCACACCAGCGCCTCGGACAGGCCACCGCTCACCGCGGCAGGCCAGGAGGCGAGGGCCGTGTTGTCCGCCCGGCGCCGTACATCGGCGACCGGGACGTCCTTCCAGGCATCGGTCTCACCGCGCCGGTACTGGTAGCGCACCCCGGTGTCGGAGCTCTTGCCCTGACCGGTCAGTACGGTCCGCCGTGCCGGACGGTCGCCCTGGCCCGGCGAGAGGAGGGCCGCGCCCGAACCGGCGAAGAAGGTGAAGGAGGTGGTGGCGGAGACGTTGCCGGCGGCGTCCCTGGAGCGTGCCGCCAGGGTGTGCTTGCCCGCGCGGAAGACCGGCCTGGCTGTCACGGCCGAGCCGGTGGTGGCGATCGACTGCCACGCCCCGCCGTCCAACTGCCACTGGACCGACATCACGTCCGTGGCCGGGGGAGTGAGGGTGAAGTCACCGGTGAAGTCGCCCTTGTCGTCCGGCGTGCCGGACCACTGCCCGGCGGGGAAGCCGGCCGAGGCGACCGTGGTCGCGGCAGGCGCCGTGGTGTCCACGACCAGGGTGCGGAACGCCGACCAGGCGCTGGTGGCGGAGCCGTCGGTGGCCCGCGCCCGCCACTTGTAGGAGCCGGCCGGCAGGGCGGCGGAGGTCCAGTCCGCCTGGGCACCCGAGGCGACCGCCGCGCTGTTGCCGGTGCGCAGTGCGGAGGTGCCGGCGGAGGTCCACACCTCGTAGTTGAGGGTGACCTGAGAACCGTCGCCGTCCAGGGCCTTCGCCGACAGCGTCGGCGTGGTGTCGTTGGTGGCGGCTCCGGCAGCCGGGGCTATGAGGGTTGGCAGGTCGGGGACCGAGTTGTAGGTGACCGAGAGATAAGGGGTGTTGGAGGCGGCGTTGCCGGAGTTGAAGCGCTTCCAGCCGGCCGGCTCGTCCTCGTTCGTGGCCCGCAGCCCCAGGTGGTTGCTTCCGTTGCCGTTGCCCGCCCACGCCTTGGCCAGCGAGGTCACGTCCGCGTTGACCCAGCCGTCGTTGCAGGCGCTGGAGAAGCCCTTGGTCTGGGTGCTGGTGGCGTACTTCGTCGTCCAGGCCGGCTGCGCGGTCCAGCGCGATCCGGTGCCGGAGGCTCCGGTCGACCACACCTCCCAGGCGGCGGGGGTGCAGGACCAGGAGTGGTAGGAGAACAGGTTCAGCTTCGCCGCGGTGACCTGCTTGCCCGTGATGTTCTTCATCGGGAACGAGAGGAACGACCGGGCCACCTGAGAGGACCCGTTGTTGCCGAGCTTGAGGTCCGTCGAGGTCGACTGGTCGGTCGTGTAGCCCTGTTGAACGAAGGTGTCGAAGCTGGCCCCGACGTTGATCGCCGGGTCGATCGTCACGGGGAACTGTGTCGCGGGATCGGCCAGGAACTTCGCGTCCGGCGTCAGCGTCAGGGTGACGGTGTCGCCGTCCTGGGCCACTTTCACCGCCACCGGGGCGGTGTGCTCGTGTTCACCGGACGACGCGTCCACCTTCGCGTCCCACATCACCGGCGCGGGCATGGCGCCTACGGGCCTGCCCTTGGCGTCCTTGAAGGAGACCGAACCGTCCGGGTTCACCTGGGCGGTCAGGCCCTTGGCCGTGAGGCTGTAGGCAATCGCACCGCTCGCGTCGACGGCGGAACGATTCTTCAGTTCCAGGAACTGCTCGTAGCCGCTGCGCGTCGACTCGATCAGGAGGTCCGCGGAGGGGAGGGCGTTCCGGTACCGGGCGACGGTGCTCTCCTCGCCCTCGATCTCCGGTGCGGGCAGCGCCCCGTACCAGCCCAGCTGAATCCGCTGACCGGTCCGGCCCTCCAACGTCACCAGGGGAACGCCGGCCGAAGCGGTCTTCCTGCCGGTGCTTCTCAGCCCCTTGGGAGCCGCGCTCCGGCCGGCCAGGCGCAGTCCGTGGGGATGCCTGCGGGCCCCGACCGAACCGTCCGAGAGCTTCTGCAGGGAGATGTCGATGTCCTGCCACGCGCCCCGGTCGTCCTTGAACCGTATCGGTCCGGTGTGCGCCTCCTCGGTCACCGAACCGTCGGGGTTCACGTGGACCGTCGAGGTCACGGTACGCGCGTCCAGCGCCTCGATCCGACGGTTCTGGATCTTCGCCTTCAGCCGGGCGGCAGCCACCGACCCCGCGGTCGCCGGCCCGAGGATCTTCGCGTCGGCTCCCTTTTCGGCAGGAACAGCCGTCCGCTCGAAGCCCATCGCCAGATTGGCGGTTCCGACCATGATGGTGGCTTCGAACGCCATCGTCAGCACGACGGCCGCGGCCACGGGGCGCAGACGCCTCAACTGGACGGGCGGCAGGAAGGGCTGAACGGATGGTGCGTTCGGTCTTTTTCCTGGTCGCAGGAACTTCCCTGTCACTCTCACTCCTCGCACATGGTGCGGGTGTACCCCGCATGCACATGGGATCCTCACATGTTGCACACAGGTGTCAACGAGCCAGTAAGCGGAGTAAGGGCGTCCATGGAGGGCATCCAGGGCCCACGAAGGGGCATTCGGGTTACCCGACGGAAAAGTAACGGACGTTCGCGGCAAAATGATCACCTGGGGAGCGTGGTGAGCGGCTCCACTCTTTGCTCATTCTTGACGCTCCCGGCTCCCGTGCTTCACACGGAAGAGCCACCTCCACGGCTCGGTGAGCCATCAGATACGGCGGCGCCAGGTGAGGTTGAGTCACCTGGCGCCGGGGGTCTCTTCGAGGGCGAGGTTGGTGAAGACCGCGGTCGGGAGCAGCACCGGGCCGTCGCGGACCTGTTTCAGTCCGAGCAGTCCGCGGGTGAGCCGTCTGCGGCCGCGGTGATCTCCACGCGGTATCCGGATCCGGAGCTGAACTCGGGGCCGGGCTCGCGCTCTTCCGCCTCCAGGATCTCCTTGGTCAGGAAGTAGATGTCCAAAGCGGTCGCCCGGTCTCCTTCGGTCCTGGTGAAGCAGAGGCCGGCGAACTGTCCGTCGTTCGACGACCCCTGGTCGGGGCGGCCCGGCTGCCAGCCCTCCCGCTGCGCCACGGACCGGTAGTGCGCGGCTGTTTCGGCCTTGTCGCCGCGGAGGACGTAGGTCCGTGAGGCGTACAGTTGCGCTTCTCCGCTGTCCTGCCAGCAGCCTGACTCCAGCTTCTCGAAGCCCTTGGGGACGACGGCTCCTTCAGGCTCTGAGCCCAGGACGTCGTACGACTCCAGCTTCTTGATCCGGCTCTCGGTGCCATCGCACCCCGAGGTGGACGCGGCGTCGGCGATCGACTGGCATCCGGTGAGAGCTCCGGCTGCCACCGCCACCGTCAGGAGCAGGGCGGCGCAACGGCCGGGCCCTGTGTGAACTGCCAAGTGGACTCCCCTGGTTGGTAGGCCCGGGCGGCCGGATTTCCGCAGGCCCGGGGCTCGCACGGCCGGTTACGTTAGCACGCTGCTCCTTGGCTTTCCCGGCGAGAGGAAGAGGTCCCGGTCCCACGTGACTTTCGGTGCCACGCGCTCATGACGGCCGCAGGGGGGAGGGCGTACGGGTGAGTCGTCCGCCGGGTTTCAGCCGGCCTCACCGGGCCGGGTCGCCCGCTCCTTGCCGCTCGCTCCGCTTCTCCTCCGCCCGCGCGTCCGTACGCGCCTTCGGTGACATGAACAGCGTCGCCGCCAGCGCCAACAGCAGCAGCCCCGCGCACACGTATCCGGAGACCTGCACCCCCACCGCCATCGCCTCGCGCGCCGCCTCCGCCGCCGTCGCCGTACGCGGGTCCGCCGCGAAGGCCCCGATCACCGAACCGGCGCTCTCCGTGACGACGTCGCCCAGCCGTTCCGCCTCACCGGCGGCCACTTCGTCCCGGGTGAGGCGGTCGGTCATGCCGGACGCCAGCGTGCTGAAGAAGAGCGTCGTGAGGAGCGCGATGCCCAGCGCCGAGCCGAGTTCGCGCGCCGCGCTCTGGATGCCCGAGCCCTGCCCGGCGCTTCGGGACGGTACGTCGACGAGCACGATGTTGGTGACCTGCGCCGTGGCGAAGCCGACGCCGACCCCGTACACGAACAGCGCGGTCGTGATCAGCCACCAGGTGCTGTCCGTCGAGGCGATCAGCGCCAGCATCGCCAGGCCCGCCGCCTCCAGCACCAGGCCGATCCGGACCTGCGTGAGGGCGGAGACCGTCGCCGACATCGGGAAACCGGCCCCGGAGGCGGCGAAACTGCCCGCCGCCAGGGCGACCAGCGCGAGGCCCGCCTGGAACGCGCTGTAGCCGAGGGCGAACTGGAGCCAGAGCGGCAGCACCGCGATGATGCCGAACTCGCCGAGCCCGACCATCAGCGTCACGAAGTTGCCGTTGCGGAACGAGCGGATGGAGAAGAGGCCGACGTCCATCAGCGGCTCGCCGCCCGACCGGCCGAGCACCGCCTGCCGCCGCCAGAACGCGCCCAGGGCCAGGGCGGACGCGAGGAAGGCGACCAGGACCGGTGACGGGCCGCCGCTCCACGTGAGGCCGCCCACCTCCAGCGGTTTCGTCGTCATCAGCCAGCCGTGCGTGCGGCTCTCGATCAGGGCGTACGCGAGCAGGCCGAGGCCGGCCGCCGAGAGTACGGCTCCGACGCCGTCGATACGGCCCCGGGTGCGCGGCGAAACGTCCAGGTACAGCAGGCCGCCCGCCACGATCAAGGCCACGAGCGGGATGTTGATGCCGAAGGCCCAGCGCCAGGAGAAGTCCGCGAGCCGGCCGCCCAGCAGCGGTCCCACGGCAGCGGCCGCTCCGATCGTCGAGCCCCAGACGGCGAACGCTTGGCCGCGCGCCCGGCCGGAGAACGTGGCGTTCAGCAGGGCCAGCGAGGTGGGCAGGATCATCGCTCCGCCGACGCCCTGGACGAACCGGGCCAGGATCAGCAGCCCGCCGCTGGGCGCGAGGGCGGCCAGCAGGCTCGTCGCGCCGAACGCGACGAGGCCCAGCAGGAAGATCCGGCGCGCGCCGTAGAGGTCGCTGAGGCGGCCGGTGACCAGGAGGAGGGCCGCGAAGGTGATCGCGTAGGACTCCTGGATCCACTGCGCCTCGGACGAGCCGATGGCCAGGTCCTCGATGATCGGCGCCAGGATCACGTTGACGATCGTGATGTCCACGACGATCAGCGCGACGCCGAGGGCCACGGCGACGAGGCCGAGCCACTGACGTACCGAGGGAGGGGTTTCCGCAGGCCGGGAAGGTTCGGCGTGGCCGGAGGGTTCGGGCAGGCCGGAAGGTTCGGGCATGGCGCTTCGACTCCCTTGATTGCTTTACCGCAAAGGTAATTAGCTTTGCGGTAAAGGTAAAGTGGGCGCGGTAGGTTGTCAAAGCGAGGGAGACCGGAAGACCGGAAGCGGAAGAGAGGGTGAGGCGGAGCGATGGCCAACGCCGATGCGGGAGCCGGCGGGAACGGCGGTGGCGACGCGACCCGCGTCGACCACCTCATGGACGGCCTGCGCGCCTTCGGCGCCAACTACACCGAGTTCACGCGCCGCTTCGCGACCTGGCTCGGGCTGCACTCCACCGATGCCGCCGCCCTGGTGGAGATCCTGTACGCCGAGGACCAGGGCACACCGCTCTCACCCGCCCGCCTCAGCGAGCGCGTCTCGCTCTCCTCCGGCGCCACGGCCATCCTCCTCAAGCGGCTCGAACAGGCCGGGCACATCGTCCGCACCCGCGAGAGCACCGACCGCCGGGTCGTCACCCTGCGCAGCAGCCCCGGGATCCGGCCGCGCGCCGAGGCGTTCTTCGGTCCGTACGCGGAACGGATGGCCGAGGCGATGTCCGCGTACTCGCCGCAGGAGATCCAGCGGTTCGAGGACTTCATCGGGCGGCTGCGGTCGACCATGGACACCTTGCTCGCCAACGAGTACCGGGACGGCGGGCCCGCGGTGTAGGCGGTATTCCGGGGCGCGAACCGCGCTGTCGGTGGCGGACGGTGGCGTCGGGTCATGTCCGGCACGGCCGTTGTCGAAAGGGTTCTGGAGAGGATCACACCTCACCAGGCAAACGTGACCTGGATCACGATGAGGTGAGGTGCTCACTTGGTCGGACACGGGGAGCCGGCGCCTCTGCCGCTGTACACGCCGACTGCGGCTCGGTCTCTACGGCCAGTTCCCTCACGGTGACCGCAGGCCCTGACTTGCCGTCCAGTGCGACCTCGAAAGCGAAGCACCCTGTCACAAGTGTCGCTTCGGCGCGGAAGGCCCCCGGCCCGACGCCCAGCAGCTCTGCCGTCACCGTGAGATCGGGGCTCTGCCGCTCGACGCCGACCAGGCCCTGAGCCGGCTTTTCCCGTGGGAAGACCTGGGCGATCTCGCTGTCGTCCAGCACGCCGTCGGCTGCCGCGTCGGCGAGCCTCTCCTGCCGGGTCTCAGCGGCACTCCGCACGGCAGCGCGGGCCTTTGCCTCGGCGCGGTCGTCCGCCGTGGCCAGCCGGACCCACAGTCCGATGACACACACGAGAAGCAGCATGAGCACGGCCAGACAGCCGTCGAGCAGATACCCCCGGGCCGTTCCCCTGCGCACCCCGTCACGTCTTCCCATGGCATGAGCATGCAGGCGTCGAGGCGAGCCAGGGGGCGCGATTCCAAGCCGTTACCTCACGAGGACGGTCCGGCTGTCGCCACACGCCGGACATCCACCTCGCGGAATACGGTCCAGCCCGTTCTGTCGGTGGCGGGCGATAGCCTCGCAGGCATCGGAGACGTGGGAAGCCAGGTGGGACATGCCCGGTAGGGGAGTTGAGTCGCAGCAAGGCAGCCGCCAGGGTGTTTGTGAGGTGACCGGGGTCCTGGAGAGGATCACGTACGCCAACGAGGAGAACGGGTACACGGTCGCCCGCGTCGACACCGGGCGCGGGGCCGGGGATCTCCTCACGGTGGTCGGTGCGCTGCTCGGCGCGCAGGTCGGTGAGTCGCTGCGGATGGAGGGCCGTTGGGGCTCGCACTCGCAGTACGGCAAGCAGTTCACCGTCGAGAACTACACCACCGTCCTGCCCGCCACCATCCAGGGCATCCGCCGCTATCTCGGCTCCGGGCTGATCAAGGGCATCGGTCCGGTGATGGCCGACCGGATCACCACGCACTTCGGCGTCGACACCCTCGACATCATCGAGAACGAACCGAAGCGGCTCGTCGAAGTCCCCGGTCTCGGCCCCAAGCGCACGAAGATGATCGCGGCCGCGTGGGAGGAGCAGAAGGCGATCAAGGAGGTCATGGTCTTCCTCCAGGGCGTCGGCGTCTCGACCTCCATCGCCGTCCGTATCTACAAGAAGTACGAGGACGCCTCGATCTCCGTCGTGCGGAACCAGCCCTACCGGCTCGCCGCCGACGTGTGGGGCATCGGGTTCCTCACCGCCGACAAGATCGCCCAGGCCGTCGGCATCCCGCACGACAGCCCGGAGCGGGTCAAGGCGGGCCTGCAGTACGCCCTGTCGCAGTCCTCCGACCAAGGGCACTGCTACCTGCCGGAGGAACGGCTCATCGCCGACGGGGTCAAGCTCCTCCAGGTCGACACGGGCCTCGTCATCGAGTGCCTCGCCGAGCTCGCCGCCGATCCGGAGGGTGTCGTACGGGAGAAGGTGCCGTCCTCCGAGGGCGGTGAGCCGATCACCGCTGTCTACCTCGTGCCGTTCCACCGGGCCGAGCTGTCCCTCGCCGGACAGCTGCGGCGGCTGCTGCGGACCGAGGAGGACCGGATGCCGGCCTTCCAGGACGTGGCCTGGGAGAAAGCGCTGGCCTGGCTCGCGACGCGTACGGGGGCCTCGCTGGCGCCGGAGCAGGAGGAGGCCGTACGGCTCGCGCTCAGCCGGAAGGTGGCCGTCCTGACCGGCGGGCCCGGCTGCGGGAAGTCCTTCACCGTGCGCTCCATCGTCGAGCTGGCGCGGGCCAAGCGGGCGAAGGTGGTGCTGGCCGCGCCCACGGGGCGGGCCGCCAAGCGACTGGCCGAGCTGACGGGGGCCGAGGCCTCCACCGTGCACCGGCTGCTGGAGCTGAAGCCGGGCGGGGACGCCGCGTACGACCGGGACCGTCCGCTGGACGCGGACCTGGTCGTCGTGGACGAGGCATCGATGCTCGATCTGCTGCTGGCCAACAAGCTCGTGAAGGCCGTGGCACCCGGTGCCCACCTCCTCCTCGTGGGCGATGTCGACCAACTGCCCTCGGTCGGGGCGGGGGAGGTGCTCAGCGACCTGCTCGCGGAGGGCAGCCCCGTCCCCGCCGTCCGGCTGACCAGGATCTTCCGGCAGGCCCAGCAGTCGGGGGTGGTCACCAACGCCCACCGCATCAACGCCGGTCAGCCGCCGCTCACCCAGGGGCTGAACGACTTCTTCCTCTTCGTGGAGGACGAGACGGCGGACGCGGGCAAGCTGGCGGTGGATGTGGCGGCCCGCCGCATTCCGGCCAAGTTCGGCCTCGATCCCCGTCGTGACGTGCAGGTTCTCGCGCCGATGCACCGGGGTCCGGCAGGTGCGGGCGAGCTGAACGGGCTGCTCCAGCAGTCCATCACCCCAGGCCGCCCCGACCTCCCCGAGAAGCGGTTCGGCGGCCGTGTCTTCCGCGTCGGCGACAAGGTCACCCAGATCCGCAACAACTACGACAAGGGCGAGAACGGCGTCTTCAACGGCACGGTGGGCATCGTCACCGGCCTTGACCTGGACGAACAGCGGCTCACCGTCCGCACCGACGAGGACGAGGAGATCGGGTACGACTTCGACGAGCTGGACGAGCTGGCCCACGCGTACGCCATGACCATCCACCGCTCCCAGGGCAGCGAGTATCCGGCCGTCGTCATCCCCGTCACCAACAGCGCCTGGATGATGCTCCAGCGCAACCTGCTCTACACGGCAGTGACGCGAGCCAAGAAGCTCGTCGTGCTGGTCGGGTCCCGTAAGGCGATCGGCCAGGCAGTCCGTACGGTTTCCGCAGGCAGGCGCTGTACGGCACTGGATTTCCGGCTGCGGGGCGGCTCGGGCGAAGACTTCTCGTGACCCCCGCCCAAAAATGATCGATCAAATCGGTGGGAAACATCACGGAGGTCTTCCGGAACCGCAGTCAAGGGGGCAGGATGAGAAAGTTGACGGCACTCAGTGCCGCCAGTAGGTCCAATGGACGACCCCGAGTGCACTCTCCTGAGCCGAATGGGGGAGGGTGGAGACAGTCAGGGCACCTCGAAGAAGAGGCACTACGTCGGTGAGGGATGACGTGAGCGAGCACACCAACAACGCTGTAGTACTGCGGTACGGCGATGACGAGTACACCTACCCGGTGATCGACAGCACCGTCGGCGACAAGGGCTTCGACATCGGGAAGCTCCGGGCCAATACCGGCCTGGTGACGCTGGACAGCGGATACGGCAACACCGCCGCCTATAAATCCGCCATCACGTACCTCGACGGTGAGCAGGGCATTCTGCGCTACCGCGGATACCCGATCGAGCAGCTCGCCGAGCGCTCGTCGTTCCTCGAGGTCGCGTACACGCTGATCAACGGCGACCTCCCGAAGGTCGACGAGCTGGCGACCTTCAAGAACGAGATCACCCAGCACACGCTGCTGCACGAGGACGTCAAGCGGTTCTTCGACGGCTTCCCGCGCGACGCCCACCCGATGGCCATGCTCTCCTCGGTGGTCAGCGCGCTGTCCACGTTCTACCAGGACAGCCACAACCCGTTCGACGAGGAGCAGCGCCACCTCTCGACGATCCGCCTGCTGGCGAAGCTGCCGACGATCGCGGCGTACGCGTACAAGAAGTCGATCGGGCACCCCTTCGTCTACCCGCGCAACGACCTCGGGTACGTCGAGAACTTCCTGCGCATGACCTTCTCGGTCCCCGCCCAGGAGTACGAGCTGGACCCGGTCGTCGTCTCGGCCCTGGACAAGCTGCTCATCCTGCACGCGGACCACGAGCAGAACTGTTCGACCTCCACCGTCCGTCTGGTCGGCTCCTCGCAGGCGAACATGTTCGCCTCGATCTCCGCCGGCATCTCGGCGCTCTGGGGCCCGCTGCACGGCGGCGCCAACCAGTCGGTGCTGGAGATGCTCGAAGGCATCCAGGCCAACGGCGGCGATGTCGACTCCTTCATCCGCAAGGTGAAGAACAAGGAGGACGGCGTCCGCCTGATGGGCTTCGGCCACCGGGTGTACAAGTCGTTCGACCCGCGTGCCAAGATCATCAAGGCTGCCGCGCACGACGTGCTGTCCGCGCTCGGCAAGTCCGACGAGCTGCTCGACATCGCGCTCAAGCTGGAGGAGCACGCGCTCTCCGACGACTACTTCGTCTCGCGCAACCTCTACCCCAACGTGGACTTCTACACCGGTCTGATCTACCGGGCCATGGGCTTCCCGACCGAGATGTTCACCGTGCTCTTCGCGCTCGGCCGCCTTCCGGGCTGGATCGCGCAGTGGCACGAGATGATCAAGGAGCCGGGTTCGCGCATCGGCCGCCCGCGCCAGATCTACACCGGCGAGGTCCTCCGCGACTTCGTCCCGGTCGAGGGTCGCTGACCGTACCTCGTTCCGGTCGAGGGCCGCTCACCCGGTCTCGTACCGCCCTGTAGTACCCCGGCCTCTTCGGCCGACTGCCTTCGCCCCGCGTACCGCGCTTCGCACAGAGCGCGGTGTCCGGGGCGATTCGGCGTTTCCGGGGTCCGTGCGGGTGTTTGAGTGCCAGGCCGGGAGCGGAGGCTTGCACGGCCTGGACAAGCGAGAAACGCCCTGCCGCCGATCCCCCCACGGGTCGACGGTCAGGGCGCTTCCCATATCCCGGAGCGGATTCCCCCCACGGGATCCGGCCGGGCGTCTGAAGGGAGCCGAAGCTCCCGTTGTTGTGCTGTGCGCGGTCTGCCGGGGTACGTACGCACGGGAGGGCCGCTCAAAGCTCCCCGGTGCACGTGCCCCGGCTCAACGCTTGCCACAGGAGCGTCCCCCAAGACACTCCATCGGACGTCCCCCAAGACATCCTTGGCATCGCACTCTAAGACTCATGAACCCATCGGATGGTTACCCTGAACCCGGTGTGATCTAAATCTCTTTGTGGAAGTTACGTGAAGGCACGCAACCGGAGGCTGTTCGTGACGACGAACACGGACGAAAACGCCATGGCGGCTCCCGCGATCATAGGGTTGAGCAGGCCACTTGCAGCCAGGGGCAGCGCCGCGACGTTGTACCCGAAGGCCCAGACGAGGTTGCCCCTGATGGTGGAAAGAGTACGCCTGGAAAGGCGGATTGCGTCAGCTGTCACCTTGAGATCTCCACGAACCAGTGTGAGGTCGCTCGCTTCGATCGCCGCATCCGTCCCGGTACCCATCGCCAGCCCCAGATCTGCCGTGGCCAGAGCCGCCGCGTCGTTGACCCCGTCGCCGGCCATCGCGACGCTCCGGCCCTCCGCCTGAAGGCCCTTGATCACCTCCACCTTCTCCTCGGGGAGCACCTCGGCGTGGACCTCGTCGATGCCCACCTCGCGGGCCACGGCCTCGGCCACCGCCCGGTTGTCACCGGTCAGGAGGACGGGCCGCAGCCCCAGGGCCCGCAGCTCGGCCACAGCGGCCGCACTGCCGTCCTTGACGGCGTCGGCCACCCCGAACACGCCCCGGGCCTTCCCGTCCCAGGCGACGGCCACCGCTGTACGCCCCAGCTCCCCGGCCTCAGCCAGGGCGGCGGTCAGCTCCGGAGGGAGGGCGATGCCCGCGTCGGCGAGGAGGCGGGGCCGGCCGACGAGGACGGCGTGTCCGTCCACCACGCCCTGGACGCCGAGTCCGGGGATGTTGGTGAAGTCTTCGGGGGTGGGGAGGGGGGATTGGCCGCCGAGTCGTTCGGCGGCGCCTGCTGCCACGGCTTGGGCGATCGGGTGCTCGGAGGAGTGTTCCAGGGCTCCGGCCAGCCGTAGCACGTCGTTGTCGTCGGTGCCGTCGGCTGTGTGGACGGTGAGGAGGGTCATCTTGCCGGTGGTGACGGTGCCGGTTTTGTCGAGGACGATGGTGTTGACGCGGCGGGTGGTTTCGAGGACTTCGGGGCCTTTGATGAGGATGCCGAGCTGGGCGCCGCGCCCGGTGCCGACCATGAGGGCGGTGGGGGTGGCGAGGCCGAGGGCGCAGGGGCAGGCGATGATCAGGACGGCGACGGCGGCGGTGAAGGCTGCTGTGAGTCCGGCGCCGCTGCCGAGCCAGAAGCCGAGGGTGCCGAGTGCGAGTGCGATGACGATGGGGACGAAGACGGCGGAGATGCGGTCGGCGAGGCGTTGGGCTGCTGCCTTGCCGTTCTGGGCGTCTTCGACGAGGCGGGCCATGCGGGCGAGCTGGGTGTCGGTGCCGATGCGGGTGGCTTCGACGACGAGGCGGCCGCCGGCGTTGATGGTGGCGCCGGTGACGGAGTCGCCTGCGGTGACCTCCACGGGGACGGATTCGCCGGTGAGCATGGAGGCGTCCACGGCGGAGCTGCCTTCGACGACGGTGCCGTCGGTGGCGATCTTCTCGCCGGGGCGTACGACGAAGCGGTCCCCGACGGCGAGCCGGTCGGCCGGGACGCGTACCTCCGTACCGCCTCGGAGTACGGCGACGTCCTTGGCGCCCAGGTGCATCAGCGCCCGCAGCGCGGCCCCGGACCTCCGCTTCGCGCGCGCCTCCAGGTAGCGGCCGAGCAGGATGAAGGTGATGACCCCGGCCGCGACCTCCAGGTAGATCGTGGAGCTCGCGTCGGCGCGCGAGACGGTGAGGTCGAACCCGTGCTGCATGCCCGGCATCCCCGCGTCACCGAGGAACAGGGCCCACAGCGACCAGCCGAAGGCGGCCAGCGTGCCCATCGAGACGAGCGTGTCCATGGTGGCCGCGCCGTGCCGGAGGTTGGTCCAGGTGGCGCGGTGGAAGGGCAGGCCGCCCCAGACGACGACGGGCGCGGCGAGGGTCAGGGAGAGCCACTGCCAGGAGTCGAACTGGAGCGCCGGGACCATGGCGAGCAGGACGACGGGGATGCTGAGGACGGCGGAGACGGTGAGCCGCTGCCTCAGCGCGGCGAGGGAGGCGGCCTGTTCTGCTTCGGCGGCTTCGGGGGTTCCGGCTGCTCCGAGGGTTCTGTGAGTTCCGGCGGCGTCGGTGGTTCCGGCAGCTTCGGCGACTTCGGCCGGGGCATCGACCAGGGTCGGTCCGGGTTCCCGCTCGGGCGCGGGTTGCTGCTCAGGCTCTTGCTCAGGCTCCTGCTCGGGTTCCCGCTTCGGGGGTGCGAGCGGGCGGGCCGTGTAGCCGGTCTTCTCGACCGTCGCGACGAGGTCCGCCAGCTCCAGGCCCTCCGTGAACGTGACGCGGGCCTTCTCGGTCGCGTAGTTCACCGTGGCGGTGACGCCGTCCATCCGGTTGAGCTTCTTCTCGACCCGGGCGGCGCATGCGGCGCACGTCATGCCGCCGATCATGAGCTCGGCCTCGGAGGCGTGGGCGGCCGGGGTCTCGGCTGCTGCTGTGCTGGCCATGTCCGAACTCCTGGGTGACGCAGGTCGGGCCGTACTCCACCAGTATCTGCTGGTGGAGTACGGCCCGACGGGGAGAGGGTGGTGCGACGGGCGCTCAGGCGGCCCGGCCGACGAGCTCGTAACCGGCCTCGTCGACGGCGGCGCGCACGGCGTCCTCGGCCAGCGGGGCCTTGGAGGAGACGGTGACGCGGCCGGTGGCGGCGACGGCCTCGACGGACGTCACGCCGCCGAGCGCGGAGATCTCCTCCGACACGGCGCCTTCGCAGTGGCCGCAGGTCATGCCCTTCACCTCGTACACCGTGGTGACCGAGTCCGTCGGCTCGATCTGTACGTCGGCGGCGCCGCCACCGTGGCAGGAGCCGGCGGGCGAGCAGCAGGAGCCGGTGGACTGGGTGGTGGGCTCGGTCTCGGCGGTCATGGCGTTCTCCTCTTCGGGGACACGTTCGGCGTGCGCGTGGGGCGTGGGGGAACACAGGGGAGCCCGGGGTGCCTCACTTACTCCACATTATACCCCTAGGGGGTATTAAGAGATGCGGGCGCGCCCGGTGCGGGTCGCCGCTCGCGGAGTCCGGTCTGCTCGCGGACTTCTGTCCGCTGGTGAACTCCGGTCCGCTCGCGGACCTCCTAGAGGGTGGGGCTCTGGCGGGCTTGCGGGGCCAGGTCGGGTGCGTCGTCGCCGATGAGCGGGTCAAGGTAGCGGTACATGGCCGTCTTCAGCTCGCGGATGTAGGCCGCGCGCTCGTCGCCTTCGTTGGCCAGGACCAGGTCGAGCCCGGCCTTGAACACCATGAAGGTCATCTCGGCGACCCGGTGGAGCTGGGCGGCGGGGGTCTCCGGCAGGTAGCCGGCGAGGACCTCCTCGACCCGGCTCAACATGGTGACGTGCAGGGTGTCGTGCGCCTCGGTGATCCGGCCGGGGATCTCCGAACCGTGCATCAGCACGAAGAACGCCGGGTTCTCGCAGTTGAACGCGATCAGCGGGTCGAGGATGGCGTCGAGCATGCGGTCGAGCGGCAGCTCGATGTGGCTCGGTGTGAAGGCCGCTCCGTAGGTGTCGCGCCAGCGGAGGAGCAGCTGGTCGCCGAGCTTGACGGCGATGGCCTCCTTGTTCGGGAAGAACTGGTACAGCGTGCCCGGCGAGACTCCGGCCTCGCGGGCGATGGCGTTGGTGCTGGACGCGGTGTAGCCGTTGGCCCCGAAGATGGTGGCCGCGGCGTTGAGCAGCTGCGCGATGCGCGCCTCGCCACGGGCCTGGCGCCGGCGCGGGCGCGCCGCCCCCGCGCCGCCGCCGGGCCCCTCGGCCGCGGGTTTCCCGGCTGCGCCGTCCCCTGCGGCGCCCTTCTTGGCTCTGGCCTCCGGCATGGCAATCCCCAGCTTTCGTGATGCGTTTGACAAACGCGAGTGCTCGCTCGCATTCTTGTGAAACGCGAGCGACTACTCGTGTTTGCCAGTGTAAGTGGCAATGACTGACCCATGCTGCCCTGCGCCGCCCGGGTCTCGGTGAAGGGGACACCGCACCATGTCCGAAGTCAACGGTCCACCCGGCACGGCCGGTCCGCAGCCTGTCGGGCCCGGTCCCCAGTGTTCCGGGCCCGGTCCACAGCGTCTCGGAGGCTGGACCCGGTTCGTCACCGCCAGGCCCCGGCTCGCTCTGCTGACCGCCCTGGTGATCACCGCCCTCGCCGTCTTCGCCGGAAGCGGGGTCGCCGACCGGATGGGCAGCGGCGGCTGGCAGGCTCCCGACGCCGAGTCGTCGTACGCCACCGAGGCGCTGGAGCGTGAGTTCCCGGCCTCGCAGCCCAACCTGCTCCTCCTGGTGGACAGCGGCGCCGCGACCGTCGACGATCCGGCGGTGGCCGCCGAGGCCGCACGGCTCACCGAGCGGCTCGCCGCAGAGCAGGGCATATCGGGGGTCACTTCCTACTGGCAGACCACGTCGCCGGCCCTGCGTGCCGAGGACGGCCGCGAGGCGCTCATCGCGGCCCGGATAGGCGGCGACGAGACGGAGGCGGGCAGGACGCTCGAACGGATCACGCCTGCCTTCGCCGGGGAGCGGGGCCCGGTCAAGGTCTCGGTCGGCGGGCCCGTCGCCGTCCAGCAGGAGATGCAGACGATCATCCAGGAGGACCTGCTGCGGGCCGAGCTGATCGCTCTGCCGGTGACGCTCGTCCTGCTGGTCATGGTCTTCGGCAGTGCGGTCGCCGCCCTGCTGCCGCTCCTCGTCGGCATCGTCGCCATCCTCGGCACCAACGCAGTGCTGCGCGGACTGACCGAGTTCACCGACGTCTCGGTCTTCGCGATGAACCTCACCACGGCCCTCGGCCTCGGACTGGCCATCGACTACGCCCTGTTCATCGTCCGCCGCTTCCGGGAGGAGCTGGACGCCGGAGCCGACACCCGGACGGCCATCGGCACCACGCTGCGCACGGCCGGCCGCACGGTGCTCTTCTCCGCGCTGACGGTCGCCGTGTCCCTGTCGGCGATGCTCGTCTTCCCGCAGTACTTCCTGCGCTCCTTCGCCTACGCCGGGATCGCCGTGGTCCTGCTGGCTGCTGCCGCCGCGCTGATCCTGCTGCCCGCCGCGTTCATGCTGCTGGGCCACCGGGTCAACGCGCTCGACCTGCGCCGCCTGCTGCGCCGCAGGAAGAGGACGGAAGCCACCGCCGAAGGCTCCGGCAGAGGATGGGCGCGCTTCGCCGAGCTGGTGATGCGCCGGGCACCGGTCTTCGCCATCGTCACCACGGTGGGGCTCGTCCTCCTCGGACTGCCCTTCCTCGGCGTCAAGTTCGGTACGGCGGACGACCGCCAGCTCCCCGCCGGAGCCGAGTCCCGCGTGGTCCAGGAGCACATCCGGGAGGGCTTCCCCGGCAGTCCCGGCGGCGGCCTGTCGATGCTGGTCGAGGGGGAGGGCACGCCGGCCGCGTACGCGGCCCTCAAGGACCGGATCGGGAAGGTTCCGGGCGTGCAGCGCGTCGAGGGGCCGCTCACATCGGACTCGGCCGCGTACTTCGACGTGCTGTCCGGCGGTGAGGCGGTCGGTCAGGACACCCAGCAGCTCGTACGGGATCTGCGCGCGCTGCCCGCAGGCTCCTTCGACACGTCGGTGACCGGCACGGCGGCGGTTCTCGTCGACTCCAAGGACGCCATAGCGGACCGGCTGCCCTGGGCGATCGGCATCATTGTCGTGGTGACGCTGCTCCTGGTCTTCCTGCTCACCGGCAGCGTGCTCATCCCGATCCAGGCGGTCGTGCTCAACGCCCTCAGTCTGACGGCCATGTTCGGCGCGGTGGTCTGGGTCTTCCAGGACGGAAACCTCTCCGGCATCCTCGCCTTCACCAGTACGGGGGACATCGAGACGACCCTGCCCGTCCTGATGTTCTGCGTGGCCTTCGGACTCTCCATGGACTACGGGGTCTTCCTGCTCTCCCGCATCAAGGAGGAGTACGACCGGACCGGCGACCACGAACGCTCGGTCACCTTCGGACTGTCCCGCACCGGCGGCCTGATCACCGCGGCCGCCGTGATCCTCGCGGTCGTGATGGTCGCCATCGGCACCTCGCGGGTCACCAACACCAAGATGCTGGGGCTCGGGATCGCCCTCGCCGTCCTGATGGACGCCATGGTGGTCCGCAGCCTGCTGGTCCCCGCGGTGATGAAGCTGACGGGCCACGCCACCTGGTGGGCCCCGAGGCCGCTGCGCGCCTTTCACCAGCGGTTCGGCCTCAGCGAAGGAGAGTCGGCCCCGGCCGGCTCCTCCGGTACGAAGGGTGCGCCGGGCGGGCCGGGTGAGCCCACGGCCGATGGAGAGATACCCGAGGCGGGGACCCGGGACGGGGAGAAGGTCACCGCGGGGGCGTAGGGGACGGCTCCTTACGCGGCCGGCCCGGAATCCGTTCGGAAACGGCTCCCGGGCCGGCCCGGCAAGGCCTTCTGACGGGCCCTGGCAGGCATGCGCAGGGGCTGGCGGCCGGGGCGGAGGGGCGGTGGTCACCGACCCCGCCGCAGCCTGCCCGGCAGCCCCCAGAGCGATCGCCAAACCAGCTGTGACCTGGGCTTTCTTCCGGTCGATCCCTAAAATTGGCGCATGAGGAAAGGGGACCGGATGGACCGGAACATCCGCACGGCGGACGACGTACTGACGCTTTTGGACGGCCTGTTCGCGCCTGAAGCGCACCGCTGGACCTCCGACGCCGCCTCGTGGTGGGACGGCTTCTACGAGGACCGCGCGAAGCCGGTGCCGTTCTTCGCGGAGAAGCCCGACGAGAGCCTCGTCTCGTACGTCGACCGGGGACTGGTCCCCCCGGGCCGCGCGCTCGAACTCGGCTGCGGTCCCGGGCGCAACGCGCACGCGCTGGCCTCACGCGGCTTCGACGTCACCGCGATCGACCTCTCCCCGGCGGCGATCGCCTGGGCCGGGGAGCGCGCCGAAGTGCCGGGAGCCGGGGCCCGGTTCCACTGCGGTGACGCCTTCGTCCTGACAGCGGAGGGGGCGGAGGCGGCGGGCCCGTACGACCTGATCTACGACTCCGGGTGCTTCCACCACCTGCCGCCCCACCGGCGGATCAGCTACCTCGCACTCCTCGACCGCTGCCTCGCCCCCGGCGGCCATTTCGCGCTCACCTGCTTCGTGGCCGGAGAGGGCGGCATGGGCTCCGAGCTGCCGGACGCGGAGCTCTACCGGCAGGGGAGTCTGGGCGGCGGACTCGCCTACACCGCCGAGGAGTTGCGCGGTATTTTCTCGGCCGCGGACCTGACGGAGACCGAGCTGCGCCGCATGTGCGACGAGGCGCCTGGCTCCCCGGTCTTCGGTGAGTCCTTTCTCTGGACGGCGCTGTTCAGGAGGGAGGCCCGGCAGTAGAGCGGCACCGGGACCGGGGGCGGGGTCGGGACTGGGGGCGGGACCGGGTTCAGCGGCCGCGGTTGCGGGGGCGGGAGGCGACCCAGGCGCGGACGGTGTCGCCGTACCAGTAGGGCTTTCCGTTCTTGACCTGGTCGGGCGGGGGGAGGAGACCGTGTTTGCGGTAGGAACGGACGGTGTCCGGCTGGACCTGGATGTGCGCGGCAATGTCCTTGTAGGACCAGAGTGTTCTGTCCGTCATCCGTGACACCTCTCTGCGCTGCTCTGTTCTGAGGGCCGGTTCTGCCCTCATGATCACGCAGCCTGCGCTCGGTTGAACGACCACGGACGGCAGGCAGGGTGGGGCTGTTGTGCGCCTGTGACGGAAAACGCGTGTAACGGAGATATGTGTGGCGAAACAGTTACTGGTGTGACAGAAGGGGCGAACAGTAAATGCCGTGTCGAGTCGTACGCCTGCTGGCCCAAGGTGCCGAGGTGAGTAACTCCCTTGCTGCTGGCGTCCTCACCACCGCGGATCCGAGCGAGGCGATACGCGCGGTCCATTCCTTGCCGGCCGTCGCCGACACCGAACGGATCGAGGTGGACTTCGACGCCGTCATCGGGTCGCCGGACGTCCTGGCGCGGGCGGGCGACGTACTGCCGGGCGATGTCGGACCCGGATGCCACGATGGTGACCATGAGTACTTCCGAGCGTTCGATGCCCCCGCCGGTCGCCGACGAGCGCACCTCGTTGGAGAGCTGGCTCGACTTCTACCGTGCCACTCTGGCCCAGAAGTGCGCGGAGTTGCCCGAGGAGCGACTCCGTGAGGCATCCGCTCCACCCTCGGCGATGACGTTGCTCGGCCTGGTCCAGCACGCGGCGGCCGTCGAGCGGAACTGGTTCCGGCGGGTCCTCGTGCAGGAGGACGTGGAGCGGCTGTTCGCCCCGGCGGACGGGAGCGGGGGCGGCGGTGAAGGCCATGACGGGGGGTTCGAGCTGGCCGAGGACGCCTCGTACGAGAGCGCGGTGGCGGTGTGGCAGGGCGAGATCCGGCGGGCTCGGGAGAACTGTGCGGGCCGGGCGCTCGACGACACCAGCCCGTTCATGGGCGGCGAGGTGACGCTCCGCTGGATCTACACGCACATGATCGGCGAGTACGCGCGCCACTGCGGGCACGCCGACCTGATCCGCGAGCGCATCGACGGGCGTACGGGGGTGTGACCCGGCGGCCGCCGGGCTCCGCCAGGCTTCCCCGCCACTCCGTACGACGTCAGGGCCGTCCGCAGGAGCGGAGGAACTCGCGGGTGCGGCGCGCGATCGGGAGCGGCTTGTCCGGATCGCACGGGTACATGTCCTGCTCCACGATCGCGAACAGGTCGACGTCCAGAGCGCGCGCCGCGTCCAGGACCGGCTCCAGGGCGGGCACGCCACCGGGCGGTTCGCACATCACGCCGCGCGCCACGGCCGGGCCGAACGGGACCTCGTCCGCCACCACGGCCGCCAGGATCTCGGGGTCGACCTGCTTGAGGTGGAGGTAGCCGATGCGCTCCCCGTAGGTCTCGATGAGCTTGACGCTGTCGCCGCCGCAGTAGGCGTAGTGCCCGGTGTCCAGGCAGAGCGAGACCAAGGAGGGGTCGGTGGCGTCGAGGAAGCGGTTGACGTTCTCCTCGCCGTCGATATGGGTGTCCGCGTGCGGGTGGACGACGATGCGGAGCCCGTAGCGCTCCCGGACCTCCCGGCCGAGCCGTTCCGTCTGGGTCGTCAGGTCACGCCACTGCGCGGGCGTGAGCGTGCGCTCCTCCAGCACCTCGCCCGTCCTGTCGTCGCGCCAGAAGGAGGGGATGACGACCAGGTGTTCGGCGCCCATGGCCCGGGTCAGCTCGGCGATGTCCGCGACATGCGCCCAGGTCCGGTCCCAGACGCCGGGGCCGTGGTGCAACCCGGTGAAGACGGTGCCGGCGGAGACGGTCAGCCCACGGCTGCGCGTCTCGTCCGTCAACCGGGCCGGATCCGTGGGCAGATAGCCGTACGGACCGAGCTCGATCCACGTGTACCCGGCCTCGGCCACCTCGTCCAGGAAGCGCTGCCAAGGCACCTGCCGCGGGTCGTCGGGGAACCACACACCCCATGAGTCGGGTGCCGAGCCGATACGGATGCGGGCCGAAGAGGGTGCGGAGGGGGTCATATCGCCCAGCGTCGTGGCCCGCACGGACGAGTGTCAAGAGTTCGTCCGAATGTCCGGACAAAATGTTGACAGGGCTCCGGGGAGAGGGCTAGACCTGACCTGGGATCAGCCGGCCGCCGGTGGGTCGTGCCGGTGCGTGGTGCTGATGGGCCGTGCCGATGCGCCGCGTCGGTGAGCGGCGCCGGTGGGTCGTGCCGTGGGTCGAAGGGATGGGTATGCCTGAGCCGTACGACGTGATCACCATGGGGCGGATCGGGGTGGACATCTACCCGCTGGACATCGGCGTGCCGCTCGCCCGGGTGGAGACGTTCGGCAAGTTCCTCGGCGGCTCCCCGGCGAACGTGGCGGTGGCGGCGGCGCGGCTGGGACGGCGTACGGCGCTGATCACCCGGACCGGCCGGGACGCGTTCGGGGAGTACCTCCACCAGGAGCTCCGGGGGTTCGGCGTGGATGACCGGTGGGTGACGGAGGTCGCGGAGTATCCGACGCCGGTGACCTTCTGCGAGATCTTCCCGCCGGACGACTTCCCGCTCTACTTCTACCGGCAGCCCAAGGCGCCCGATCTGGAGATCCACCCGCCGGAACTCGACCTGGACGCGGTGCGCGACGCGCGGATCTTCTGGATGACCGGTACGGGGCTGAGCGCCGAGCCCAGCCGGGCCGCGACGCTGGCGGCCCTCCGAGCGCGCGGCGAGAGCCCGGCCCGGGCGACTCGTACCGCGACCGTGTTCGACCTCGACTGGCGGCCCATGTTCTGGGACGGCGGCGACCACAGCTCGGTCGCGCCCGCCCGCTACCGGGAGGCCCTCGCCCACGCCACCGTCGCCGTCGGCAACATCGACGAGTGCGAGATCGCGACCGGCGAACGCGAACCGCACGCCGCCGCCCGCGCCCTGCTCGCCGCCGGCGTGGAGCTGGCCGTCGTCAAGCAGGGGCCGAAGGGCGTTCTCGCCGCCCGCCGCGACGGCTCCACCGCCGATGTGCCACCGCTGCCGGTGGAGGTCGTCAACGGGCTCGGCGCCGGGGACGCGTTCGGCGGGGCGCTCTGCCACGGGCTGCTGGCCGGCTGGGACATCGCCCGGATCATGCGGTACGCGAACGCCGCCGGGGCCATCGTCGCCTCCCGCCTCGCCTGCTCCTCCGCGATGCCGTTCCCGGACGAGGTGGAGCGGGCCCTCGCGGCGGGAGCCGTGGCGGCGGACAGCGCGACCGGGCCCTCCGGAGCAGCCTCATGACCCCTGCCGCGGCCTCCCTCCGCGAACTGGTCCGGCTCCGCGCCGAGCGCCCCGAAGCGGTGGCCGAAGCCGCCGCGCGACGGAAGCGGAGGCCTCTGCTCCGTACGGCAGGCACCCCCACCGACCGCGACCGCACCACCCACCCCGGCCGGCTGATGATCATCGCCGCCGACCACCCCGCACGCGGCGCCCTCGCCGTCGGGGACCGGGCGCTCGCCATGGCCAACCGGTCCGAGCTCCTCCAGCGGCTCTGCCTCGCCCTCTCCCGGCCCGGCGTCGACGGCGTCCTCGCCTCCGCCGACGTCCTGGACGACCTGCTCCTCCTCGGCGCCCTGGAGGACAAGGTGGTCATGGGCTCCATGAACCGGGGCGGGCTCGCCGGCGCGGCCTTCGAGCTGGACGACCGGTTCACCGGACACCGCCCCGAGGACCTGGTCCGCCACGGGTTCGACGCCGGGAAGCTGCTGCTCCGCATCGACCACGAGGACCCTGGTTCGCTCGACACCCTGCACGCCGCCGCCCGCACCATCGACGCCATGGCCGCGCACCGGCTGCCGGTCTTCGTCGAGCCGTTCCTCTGCCGGCGCGTCGACGGCCGCCTCCGCAACGACCTCGGCGCCACCGCCGTCGCCACGTCCATCGCCATCGCCTCGGGTTTGGCCGGGACCTCCGCGTACACCTGGCTCAAGGTCCCCGTCACCGAGCATCCTGACGACATGGCGCAGGTCATGGAGACCTCCACGCTGCCCGCCGTCCTCCTCGGCGGTGAGGTGGGCGACGACCTGGACGGCGCGTACGGGAAGTGGCGCGAGGCGCTGCGGCTGCCGACGGTGCGGGGGCTGGTCGTGGGGCGTTCGCTGCTCTACCCGGTCGACGGGGACGTGGCGGGAGCCGTCGACACCGCCGTATCGCTGCTGTAGCCGGGTAGGGAGGGGCCATGGAAACGCACCACGAACACCACGGGCACCGCAGTGGAGGCGCTCCGCCCGCCGCGCCGCGCCACCATCTGCCCGCAGGCACCGCCGCGCGTGGGCCCTATGTCCTGGACATCGATCCGGAAATGGCCGGATGGGACCGGTCCGGTCTCCGTGTTCTCGAACTGGAGCCGGGCGGAGTTCATACGCTGGTCACCGGGGAGTGCGAATGGATCGTCCTGCCGTTGGCCGGTGCCTGTACGGTGCGTACGGCAGGGGAGACCTTTGAACTGCTGGGCCGGGAAAGCGTGTTCAGCGGGGTGAGTGATTTCGCCTACGTGCCGCGCGACGACCGAGCACAGATCGCCTCCGGCGCAGGAGGCCGCTTCGCCCTGGCAGGAGCGAAGTGCGAGCGACGACTCCCCGCTCGCTACGGCCCCGCGCCGGAGGTACCCGTCGAGCTGCGCGGCACCGGCAGCTGCTCGCGCCAGGTCAACAACTTCGCCGCAGCCGACACCTTCGACTGCGACCGCCTGATCGCCGTCGAGGTCCTCACACCCGGCTCCAACTGGTCCTCCTACCCGCCGCACAAGCACGACGAGCACGTGCCGGGCGAGGAGTGCGAGCTGGAGGAGATCTACTACTTCGAGGTGGAGGGCGGCGGCCTCGGCTACCACCGGGTCTCGCCGTCGCGCGCAGGCGGTACGGAGGTTCTCGCCGAGGTCGGCACCGGCGACGCGGTCCTCATCCCCGACGGCTGGCACGGCCCGTCCATCGCCCCGCCCGGCCGCACGCTCTACTACCTGAACGTCATGGCGGGGCCGGGGGAGGAGCGGGCCTGGCTGATCCGCGACCATCCGGACCACCGATGGATCCGCGACACCTGGCGGGACGCGCCGGTCGACGCCAGACTGCCGCTGTACACGGCGCATCCGCAGACGGCCCGCCCGGACACGGCGCATCCGTCGCCCGGCCCGGAGGTAACAGGTTGAGCCCGACGAGTCCCGCGATCCCCACCGACGGAGCAAGCCCCGAGACCCCCGCGAGCAGCCGTTCCACGACCGCGCCCCCCAATCGCCGCCTGACCACCGCTCAGGCCCTGGTCGCCTTCCTCGCCCGGCAGTACACCGAGCGCGACGGCCGCCGTCACCGTCTGATCAGCGCCACCTGGGGCATCTTCGGCCACGGCAACGTCGCAGGCATCGGACAGGCGCTCGTGGAGGCGGGCAACGGAGCGGGCAACGGGACACGGAACGGCGACGGCTACGGGACGCCGAACGGCGACGGCTACGGGACGCGGAACGGCAATGGGACGCGGAACGGCGACGGCAACGGGAACCGGACCGCGTACCGCATGCCGTATCTCCAGGGCCGCAACGAACAGGCCATGGTGCACGCGGCCGTGGGATACGCGCGCCAGTCCGGCCGGCTCTCCGCGCACGCGGTCACCACCTCCATCGGCCCGGGCGCCACCAACCTCGTCACCGGCGCCGCCCTCGCCACCGTCAACCACCTGCCCGTCCTCCTCCTCCCCGGCGACACCTTCGCGACCCGGCCCGCCGACCCCGTACTGCAACAACTCGAAGTCCCGTACGCCGGTGACGTGTCGGTCAACGACTGCCTGCGCCCCGTCTCGCGCTACTTCGACCGGATCACCCGCCCGGAAGCGCTCATTCCGGCGGCCCTCCAGGCGATGCGGGTCCTCGCCGATCCCGCCGAGACGGGCGCGGTCACCCTCGCACTGCCGCAGGACGTGCAGGCGGAGGCGTACGACTGGCCGGAGGAGTTCTTCGCCGAGCGGGTCTGGCGGGTCCGCAGGCAGGCGCCCGACACGGCCGAACTGGAAGCGGCGGTACGGGCGGTGCGCTCGGCCCGCCGCCCGCTGATCGTCGCCGGCGGCGGGGTCCGTCACAGCGGAGCCGAGGAGACGCTCGCCGCCTTCACCGCCGCCACCCGCATCCCGGTCGCCTCCACACAGGCGGGCAAAGGGGCTCTGCGCCACGACCACCCGGCGGACGTCGGCGGTATCGGCCACACCGGCACCGCCACCGCCGACGAACTGGCCCGCACCGCCGACCTGGTGATCGGCGTCGGCACCCGGTACACGGACTTCACCACCGCCTCCGGCACCCTCTTCGCCCACCCGGACGTCCGCTTCCTCAACCTCAACATCACCGGCTCCGACGCCCACAAGCTGGCCGCCCTCCCGCTGGTCGCCGACGCCCGCACCGGCCTGGAGGCGCTCACCAGCGCGCTCGCCGCACGGGGCTACCGGATCGACCCGGCGTACGAGACGGAGTACACCGGCGCGAAGGAGGCGTGGGAGCAACAGGTCGAGGCGTCCTTCACCACCCCCGACCCCACCGCGCGCCCCACCCAGACCCAGGTCCTCGGCCTGCTCGACGCGCTGGTCACCGAGGAGGACATCCTCATCAACGCCGCCGGCTCGCTCCCCGGCGACCTGCACAAGCTCTGGCGCACCCGCTCCCGCGACCAGTACCACGTGGAGTACGGCTACTCCTGCATGGGCTACGAGATCCCGGCCGCGATCGGCGTCCTGCTCGCGACCCGGGCCCAGAGTCGTGAGGGCCGCCCCGTCTGGGCCCTGGTCGGCGACGGTACGTACCTGATGAACCCCACCGAGATCGTCACCGCCGTCCAGGAGAACCTCCCCCTCAGACTCCTGATCCTCCAGAACCACGGGTACGCCTCCATCGGCGGCCTCTCCGAGGCGGTCGGCGGCGAGCGCTTCGGCACGGCCTACCGCCACCGCGACGCCGGCGGTGGCTTCACCGGCCCGCCGCTCCCGGTCGATCTCGCGGCCAACGCGGCCTCCCTCGGCATGCCGGTCCTGCGCGCCGCCACCGTCGACGACCTGCGCAAAGCCCTCTCCGAGGCCCGCGACGCCGAGGGCCCCACTTGTGTCTACGTCGAGACCGAAACGCCCGACACAGTGTCGGGCCCCCCTCCGGCACAGGCGTGGTGGGATGTTCCGGTAGCCGAAACCGCTAGCCGTCCGGCGGCGGTCACGGCCCGGGAGGAGTACGACCGGCAGGTCGCCGCCCGACGCCGCCACCTGTGAAGGCCTGCCTGACCGCCTGAACCGGCCCCCACGCCTGCCTGAAGCCTGAAGGAGTACGTCATGACGAAGACCGTCAACCACTGGATCGGCGGCAAGACAGTGGAGGGCACGTCGGGCCAGTACGGTCCGGTCACCGACCCGGCCACCGGCCAGGTCACCACGCAGGTGGCGCTGGCCTCGGTGGAGGAGGTCGACGCGGCGGTGGCGGCCGCGAAGGCCGCGTACGCCACCTGGGGCACCTCCTCGCTCGCCCAGCGCACCACGGTCCTCTTCCGCTACCGCGCGCTGCTCGACGCCCACCGCGACGACATCGCCGCGCTGATCACCGCCGAGCACGGCAAGGTGCACTCGGACGCGCTCGGCGAGGTCGCCCGCGGTCTGGAGATCGTCGAGCTGGCGTGCGGGATCACCACGCAGCTCAAGGGCGAGCTCTCCACCCAGGTCTCCAGCCGGGTCGACGTCTCGTCCATCCGCCAGTCGCTCGGCGTGGTCGCGGGCATCACGCCGTTCAACTTCCCGGCCATGGTGCCGATGTGGATGTTCCCCCTCGCCATCGCGTGCGGCAACACGTTCGTGCTGAAGCCGAGCGAGAAGGACCCGTCGGCGGCCAACCTGCTGGCCGAGCTGGCGTCGGAGGCGGGCCTTCCGGACGGCGTCCTGAACGTCCTGCACGGTGACAAGACCGCGGTGGACGGCCTCCTGAACCACCCCGACGTGGCGGCGGTCTCCTTCGTCGGCTCCACCCCCATCGCCCGCTACATCCACGCCACCGCCTCCGCCAACGGCAAGCGCGTCCAGGCGCTCGGCGGCGCGAAGAACCACATGCTCGTCCTCCCGGACGCCGACCTGGACGCGGCCGCCGACGCGGCGGTCTCGGCGGCGTACGGCTCCGCCGGTGAGCGCTGCATGGCGATCTCGGCGGTCGTCGCGGTCGGCGCGATCGGCGACGAGCTGGTCGCCAAGATCCGCGAGCGCGCCGAGAAGATCACGATCGGCCCCGGCAACGACCCCGCCTCAGAGATGGGCCCCCTGATCACCGCCGCCCACCGCGACAAGGTCGCCTCGTACGTCACGGGCGCCGCCGCCCAGGGCGCGGAGGTCGTCCTCGACGGCACGGGCCACACGGTGGAGGGCTTCGAGGACGGCCACTGGATCGGCCTCTCGCTCCTGGACAAGGTCTCCACCGACTCCGACGCGTACAAGGACGAGATCTTCGGCCCGGTCCTGTGCGTGCTCCGCGTGGACACGTACGAGGACGGCGTCGCCCTCATGAACGCCTCGCCGTTCGGCAACGGAACCGCGATCTTCACCCGCGACGGCGGCGCGGCCCGCCGCTTCCAGCTGGAGGTCGAGGCCGGCATGGTCGGCGTCAACGTGCCGATCCCGGTCCCGGTGGGCTACCACTCCTTCGGCGGCTGGAAGGACTCGCTCTTCGGCGACCACCACATCTACGGCAACGACGGCGTGCACTTCTACACCCGCGGCAAGGTCGTCACCACCCGCTGGCCGGACCCGGCGGACGCCCCGGCCGGCGTCGACCTGGGCTTCCCGCGCAACCACTGACCGACCACCGGCCGCGCCCGGGCCTCCGGCGAAATCCGGATGCCCGGGCGCGGCCGTGTCCCCCATCCTGGGGCGTATGAACACCCCGCCCCTCCCGCCCCGTTACGAGATCCGCGCGCTGCACACCGCCACCACGGTCACCGTCTACCAGGCGTACCGGCCCGCCATCGGGCTCCCCGCCGCGCGCGACGGGAGGTTCCCCGCCCAGTGGAAGCGGGACCGGATGACGTGGATCAAGCCCAGCTTCCTGTGGATGATGTACCGCTGCGGCTGGGGCACCAAGGAGGGCCAGGAGGTCGTCCTCGCCGTCGAGATCGACCGGAGCGGTCTGGAGTGGGCCCTCGCGCACGCCGAACTCTCCCACCACGTACGCGATGTGCACCCCTACGAGGCGTCCTGGAAGCAGAGCCTGCGCACCGCCCCCGCCCGCGTCCAGTGGGACCCCGAACGCGACCTTGACCTGAACCCGCTCCCGTACCGCTCCCTCCAGCTGGGGCTGAGCGGGGAGGCGTCCCGGCGGTACGCGGACGAGTGGACCGTCTCCGTACGCGACGTCACCCCGCTCGCCCGAGAGGTGCACGCGGCGGTACGTGCGGGGGAGCGGGAGAAGGCCGCCGCGCTGCTGCCGGCGGAGACGCCGCTGGACCTCGCCGCGCCGCGGCCGGTAGGAGCCGGGGAGTAGTCGGGTCCGTCACGGCCGTTGCGCGGCCAATGTCCGCAATGGCCTTCGGCCGGGATAAGGGCCGTACCGCGTCCGGAGTACGGGAAGGGCGCACCGTACCTCTCAGGGAGGCTGCCCACCTCCCCCTGGCGGCACTCAACCGGGTTGCGTCCTCCGTTTAGGGTCGAGGGATGGAGACCCCTACTGTTCGATGGCGGCGCCTGCTGCCCCGCACCCCTGCCCGGTGGGCCGCGGCCGTCGCCGTGCTCGCCGTGCTGGTGGGCGGCGGCACCTGGACCGCCGTCGCCGATGACGGCCCGCCCGCAGTGCAGCGCGAGGACCGGATACTGCGGCCGGGCGGGGTGCCGATCGACACCTCGTACTTCACCGCCGGAGGTTCCGGTAAGCGGCCCGCCGTGCTCATCGGCCACGGCTTCGGCGGCAGCAAGAACGACGTGCGGGCCCAGGCCGAGAAGCTGGCCGCCGACGGGTACGCGGTGCTGACCTGGTCGGCGCGCGGGTTCGGGAAGTCCGGCGGAGAGATCTCCCTCAACGACCCCGACCACGAGGTCAAGGACGTCTCCGGGCTCATCGACTGGCTGGCGCAGCGGCCCGAGGTCGAGCTGGACGCGAAGGGCGACCCCCGCGTCGGCCTCACCGGCGCCTCCTACGGCGGGGCCGTCTCCCTGCTCGCCGCCGGGCACGACCGGCGCGTCGACGCCATCGCGCCCGTGATCACCTACTGGAACCTGGCCGACGCCCTCTTCCCCGACGGCGTCTTCAAGAAGCTCTGGGCCGGGATCTTCATCACCACCGGCGGTGGCTGCGAGAAGTTCGAGAAGCAGCTCTGCGAGATGTACGAGCGGGTCGCCGTCAGCGGCAAGCCCGACGCGGCCGCGACGAAGCTGCTCACCGAGCGTTCGCCCTCCGCCGTCGCCGACCGCATCACGGTGCCCTCGCTCCTCCTCCAGGGACAGTCCGACTCGCTCTTCCCGCTCGGCCAGGCCGACGCCATGCAGAAGGCGATCAGTGCCAACGGCGCGCCCGTCTCCGTCGACTGGATCTCCGGCGGCCACGACGGCGGCGACAACGAGACGAGCCGGGTCGAGGGGCGCGTCGGCTCCTGGTTCGACCGGTACCTGAAGGAGGAGACCGGCACCGACACCGGGCCCGCCTTCCGCGTCACCCGTACCGGAGGCATCGACTCCACCGACGGCGCCGCCCTCAAGCGCGGCGCGAGCAGCGACACCTACCCGGGGCTGCGCAGCGGCGGCCGCGAGATCCCGCTCGGGGAGGGGACGAAGACCTTCCGCAACCCCGCCGGCTCCGCCCCGCCCGCCATCTCCGCCGTCCCCGGCATCGGCGGCGGCCTCTCCCAGCTCTCCTCGCTCGGCGTCGGCCTCTCGCTCGACTTCCCCGGGCAGTTCGGCCGCTTCGAGTCGGCCCCGCTGGACACCTCCGTACGCGTCACCGGCACCCCCACCGTCCGCGTGAACGTCAAGGCGACCGAGGGCCGCGACGCGGTCCTCTTCGGCAAGGTGTACGACGTGTCACCGGACGGCCGCCAGCAGGTGCTGCCCTCCCAGCTCGTCGCCCCCTACCGGATCACGCCCGACCAGCAGGGCAAGCCGGTCGAGCTGGCGCTGCCGGCCGTGGACCACGAGTTCGACGCCGGGCACCGGATGCGGCTCGTCTTCTCCGCGACCGACCTCGGTTACGCGTCCCCCGCCGAGCCCGCGACCTACACCGTGACGGCCGACGGACCGCTCACCGTCCCCACCGCACCCGCCGTCAGGACCGCCGCCGCCACCCTCCCGTGGTGGACCTGGGGCCTCCCGGCCGCCGCCCTCGTCATCGCGGCGGCGCTCCTGATCACCGCCCGCCGCCGGACCGCCACGCCCGCACCGGACCCCGAACTCGCCGACGTACCGCTCCAGATCACCGGGCTCTCGAAGAAGTACGCGAAGTCCGTCGACCGCTACGCCGTGCGCGAGCTGTCCTTCCGCGTCGAGAAGGGCCAGGTCCTCGGGCTGCTCGGCCCCAACGGCGCGGGCAAGACGACCACGCTGCGCATGCTCATGGGGCTGATCACCCCCGACGAGGGCGAGATCCGCGTCTTCGGGCAGGCCATCCGGCCCGGTGCCCCGGTCCTCTCCCGCGTGGGCGCCTTCGTCGAGGGCGCGGGCTTCCTGCCGCACCTCTCCGGGCGCGCCAACCTGGACCTGTACTGGCAGGCCACCGGCCGCCCCGCCGAGGACGCCCACATCGAGGAGGCTCTGGAGATCGCGGGCCTCGGCGACGCGCTCGCCCGTGCCGTACGGACGTACTCCCAGGGCATGCGGCAGCGGCTCGCCATCGCGCAGGCCATGCTCGGCATGCCGGATCTGCTCATCCTGGACGAGCCAACCAACGGTCTTGACCCGCCGCAGATCCGCGAGATGCGTGACGTGATGATCCGTTACGCGGCCGGGGGCCGGACCGTCATCGTCTCCAGCCACCTGCTCTCCGAGGTCGAGCAGTCCTGCACCCACCTCGTCGTCATGGACCGGGGCCGGCTCGTGCAGGCCGGACCGGTCGCCGAGATCACCGGTTCCGGCGACATGATCCTGGTGACCACGGCCGAGGAGGTGTCCGAGCCGCTCGCGGAGAAGGTCGCCACCCTGCCCGGCATCGGCTCCGCCGTCCGCACCGACGACGGGCGCGGCCTCCTGGTCCGCCTGGACGGGGCCACCACCTCGCGCCTCGTCGCCGACCTCGTCCGGCTCGACGTCCCGGTCACCGGCGTCGGCCCGCACCGCCGCCTGGAGGACGCCTTCCTCACCCTGATCTCCGGAGGAGCAGCATGAGCGCCGCCGTACAGCCACCCGAGGCCGAGGTGGCGCCCGAGCACCCGGAGGCCGCCGGCTACCGCGCCGGGCGCACGCTCCCGCTCCGCGTCGAGGCCATGCGCCAGCTGCGCCGCCGCCGCACCCTGCTCATGGGCGGAATCCTCACCGCCCTGCCCTTCATCCTGATCATCGCCTTCGCGATCGGCGGCACGCCGGACGGCGAGGACGGCGGCGGTGGAGGCCGGGGCGGCGGCCGGATCAACCTGATGGACGTGGCGACCGAGTCCGCCGCGAACTTCGCCGCCACGTCCCTGTTCGTCTCGGCGGGCTTCCTGCTGGTGATCCCGGTGGCCCTGTTCTGCGGGGACACCGTCGCCTCCGAGGCGAGCTGGTCGTCCCTGCGCTACCTGCTCGCCGCGCCCGTACCGCGCGTACGGCTGCTGTGGTCCAAGCTCGTCGTCGCGCTCGGCTTCAGCCTCGCCGCGATGGTGCTGCTGCCGCTCGTCGCGCTGGCGGCGGGCACGGCGGCCTACGGGTGGGGGCCGCTGAAACTGCCGACCGGGGGCGCGCTGGCGGCCGGGGACACCATCCCGCGCCTCGCGCTCGTCGTGGCGTTCATCTTCGTCTCCCAACTCGTCACCGCCGGGCTGGCGTTCTGGCTCTCCACGAAGACGGACGCCCCGCTCGGCGCGGTCGGCGGCGCGGTCGGCCTCACCATCGTCGGCAATGTGCTCGACGCGGTCACCGCGCTCGGTTCCTGGCGCGACTTCCTGCCCGCGCACTGGCAGTTCGCGTGGGCCGACGCGCTCCAGCCGGAGCTGGAGTGGGGCGGCATGATCAAGGGGGCGGCGATCTCGGTGACGTACGCGCTGATCCTGTTCGCTCTCGCGTTCCGCGGGTTCAGTCGTAAGGACATCGTGTCCTGAACCTGATGTTCCATCGGTTTGCCGACCGCGAAGGCGCTCCACCGGGCTCCTGCCGGGCCCCTGTTGCCGCATCGAGATGGTTCCGCAACGCTTTCGTCGACTCCGACGGACGGCTTCGTACGTCACATTCACAGGTGTCGGAGACACCGTGATGACGTGGGGGGTTACGGATGGACCAGCGGAACGACAAGCGGACGACAGAGGTCCGGGCAGGGCGCCGAGCGGGGCGCCGGGCGGGGCGCCGGGCGGGGGCGGTGGCGCTCCTGCTCGCCGCCGGGATGGTGCTCACCGCGTGCGGCGGCTCCGGGGCTTCGGACGGCACCGCCGCCGACAAGCGCTCCGGCGCACGCCCCCCGCAGGGCACGACCGGGGACGGGAAGGGCGCCCCCGACGCGGTGGCACCGGACCAGGGCCGGCCGTCCGAGGCGAACGGCGACAAGGCCGCCCCGGACCTCGCCGCCCCTGACTACCTCTCCACCTTCGCCCTGGACGTCGACACCGCCAGCTACGGCTACGCGCGCTCCACCCTCGGCGACGGCAGGCTGCCCGACCCGGTGGACGTACGGCCCGAGGAGTTCGTCAACAGCTTCAAGCAGGGGTACGAGCGCCCGAAGGGCAACGGCTTCTCCGTCACGGTGGACGGAGCCCGGATCCCCGGCGGCTCCGGTCCATCCGACTGGTCGCTGCTCCGCGTCGGTCTGGCCACCAAGGCCGCCCCGCCGAGCAGCGGACGCCCGCCCGCCTCGCTCACGTTCGTCGTCGACATCTCCGGCTCCATGGCAGGCGAAGGCCGCCTCGGACTGGTCCAGAAGTCCCTGAACATCCTGACCGACGAGCTGCGCGACGACGACTCCGTCTCCCTGGTCACCTTCAGCGACGAGGCCGAGACCCGGCTGCCGATGACCCGCCTCAAGGGCAACCGGAACAAGATCCGGGATGCGGTGGAGGCCATGGAACCGGCCCAGTCCACCAACGTGGAGGCGGGGATCATGCGCGGTTACGAGGAGTCCGTCAAGGGCCACCGCAAGGGCGTGAACAACCGGGTGGTGCTGCTCTCCGACGCGCTGGCCAACACCGGCGACACCAACGCCGACAACATCCTGGAACGGATCGACTCCGCCCGCCGCGAGTACGGCATCACCCTCTTCGGCGTCGGCGTCGGCAGCGACTACGGCGACGCGTTCATGGAGCGGCTCACCAACCGGGGCGACGGCCACACCACGTACGTCGGCGACGAGGAGCAGGCCCGCAAGGTCTTCGTCGACCAGCTGCCCGCCCACATCGAACTCCGGGCGCGCGACGCCAAGGCCCAGGTCGCCTTCGACCGCAGGAACGTCAAGCAGTTCCGGCTGGTCGGCTACGAGAACCGCAAGGTCGCCGACGAGGACTTCCGCGACGACAGCGTCGACGGCGGCGAGGTCGGCCCCGGCCACACGGTGACCGCGCTCTACGCCGTACGGCTGCGCGAAGGAGCCTCCGGCGAGGTGGCCGAGGCGACGGTGCGCTGGCTCGACCCCAAGACCCGCAAGGCGTACGAGGAGAGCGGCTCGGTGCGGACCGGCACGATCGACGGCACGCTGTGGGGCGGCGACTCGCAGCGGCTCCAGGTGGCAGCCGTGGCGGCCTACTTCGCCGACACCCTGCGCGGCGGCGACCTGCCCGGCACGCCCGCACTGCGCGAACTCGCCTCACGGGCCGCGAAGCTGGCGGACGAGACCGAGGACGATTCCGTACGGAAGCTGGCGACGGCGATCGGCCAGGCGGAGGCGCTCAGGAACGGGACCGAGCCGGCGGACGGCGGAGACGAGGCCGAGGGCGAGATCGGCTGAGCGGAGAGACAGCGGCGTTCGCACACTCACACGAAATCGGGCTGTGCGAACCGCTGTCACCGGTCATGATGTCCGCCATGGCCTCCCTGCTCCTGGTGCTCTCCGTGATCGTCACCGGCCTCTACGCGGGCATCATGCTGACGTTCCTGATCGCGATCATGCCCGGCCTCGCCGAACTGACGGACGAGCAGTTCACGGCGGCGATGCGCCGCTTCAACGAGAAGGTCCCCGGGCCGCTCTTCCTCGTCCTCTTCCTCGGCGTGGTCGTCCTGCCCGCCGCCGCGCTCCTCACCGGACTCGGCGAGCTCGACGGGGTGGCGGGCCCGGCGCTCGTGGCGGCGCTCGTCTGCGTGATCGCCGGTCACCTGGTCACGATCGCCGGGAACATCCCGCTCAACAACGCGCTCGCCGCGTCGGAGGGCGGCGACGACAGCGCCGCCCGCCGGGCGTTCGAGCCGCGGTGGAACACCTTCCACCAGATCCGCACCGCCTTGGTGCTGGTGGCCTGCGTCCTGCTGGCCGTCGCGCTGTAGCCGACCCGCCCGCACCGGCTCACACGTTGGGCACCCTGAGCCGGTCCCAGCTGGTCTTGCCCGGGATGCCGTCGGCGCCGGTGCCGGTGTAGCCGAGCTTGCGCTGCCAGGCCGCGTACGAGTTCCGGTCCGCCGTTGACCAGGCCGGACCCGGCCCCACCGTGTACCGCCCGCACCCCTCGGCCACCAGGCGCCTGCCCATGGCGGTGATGATCGGGCTGCTGCGGCCGGCCTTGAAGAACGAGGCTCCGGGGAACGGTTCGTACGTGGGTTTCGGCGGCGGTTCGGCGGGCCCGTCCGGCGCACCGTCCAGCCGCTTGCCGATCCTGGAACGCATCGAGCTCATGGTGAAGCCCCGCGGATCGACCTTGCCCGGCTGCCACTCCAGGTGCCCGATCACCGACCGCTCGCCCCACCCGTGCGCCCGGCAGACGGCCGCGGCGGCCCGCTCGATCGCCAGCAGCTGGGCGGCCGGCCAGGGATCTTTCCCATCCCCGAGGTTGACGCACTCGAAGCCGTAGAAGTACCGGTTGCCATCGGTGTTGGCCTCGTTGTCCGGCGGCAGGGCCTTCTCCGCGATGACGGCCCGCAGGACGTCGTCGTCGCCGAGCCCGGCGTGGTTGGCGCGCCCGTTCCCGACGAGATGGACGGTCCCGTCCTTGGCGATCACGCCGTGGCAGAGGGGGCCGGGGAGGGCGGAGTGGCCGTTGTAGCAGAGCTCGACGGAGGAGGCGGTGCCCGATGTGACGGTGTGATGGATCATGACGCCGTGCGTCGGACCCCAGGGTCCCTTGTGATTCCGGTTGTTCGTACGCCAGCTCCGGTGCTCGACGACGTGGAGGCCTTCGGCGCGGAGGGCTTTGAGCAGCTTGTCGGCGGACAGAGGCGTCGCCATCGTGGTGCTCCTTTCCAGGTGGTACAGGGGTTCGCAGGGTTGTTCGAGGGGTGGCGGGCAGGCTCGGATGCCGGACGGCGCAACGAAGTTGCGCTCGCCCGAACGGGTTTGCGGAGAGGCGGCGGACACCCGGCGGCGGGATTCCGCCTGGGGCCGTACAGGATCGATTTGCCCGTTCTCGCGCCGCCCTGAACGTCCTCCCGTACCGAACGTTTCGTCGGCCCACCACTCCTGTGCGACGGATTCCGCTTAGGGAGAGGGACGGGGTGGACGGGGCTGGTGTTCCGGCACCGGGGTGCGTACGGGGGGCCTCCTCCGTGCCGGGCACGCCCCTTCCCCTGCTCCCACCGTGGATGCGCCCGGCGAACCCGGCTCCTACGTGAAGAGGTGACGACCTTCGACCGCCTCACCGCGCGTGTGGGCGAGGATCTGGTGGTGGTGGTGGCGGCGGCGGTGGCCCACGACGTCGAACTTCGGCGACGACCAGAGGTGCTGTGCCATCCGGCCGAGCAACGCCGACTTCCCCGTCAGCGGATCCCTCTGCGACCAGAGGCAGGAAGGCGCGTCGTCGTCCGTTCCGAGGAAGCGGTCCACGAGCCGGAGCTCGGCCGCGACGGCCACCTTGCGGGAGTCGGGCGGGAGCGAGGCGAGGCCGACGGCGATCGTCTGTTCGGCGGGGCCGTCGGTGAGAGGTCGATGGCGGCGGAACCGCCCAGCGCGACGACCCTGGTACGCGCGGCGGTCGCGGCGGGATGGGTGCCGCCGAGTACGAGGACCCGCCGCCCGGCCGGCGGGCGGCCCGTCGGCGTCGCTGCCGGTCGGCGCGGGGCCGGGACGGCCGCCACGGGTCCACCTGCCGGTTGAGGGCGAGGGTGCACAGCCGCTGGGAGACCGGCAGATACAGGCGGGCCCGCGCGAACCCGTGCGCCAGGAAGTTCCAGTCGAACTGGGCGTTGTGGGCCACCAGGACCCGGTCCCGCAGCAGCGCCCCTATCCGCCCCGCCACCTGCTCGAAGGCCGGCGCCCCCGGCAGCCGCTCGGCGGTCAGCCCGTGCACATGCACCGGCCCCGGATCGCACCCCGGATTCAGCAGGGTCGAGAACTCCCCGGTCTGCTCGCCGTCCGGACCGATGGTCACCACCGCGACCGACAGCACCCGGTCCCGCCGCGCGATGAAGCCGGACGTCTCCACATCCACCAGCGCCCAGTGGAAGGCGTAATCGCGCCGGCCGGAAACATCACGGGACGGGGAGCTCAGGGCCAGGCCCGCAAGAATGATCCGGCATCTGCCCATTCCTCAACCGGAATGGCCTTTTTCCTGGATGCGCGAAGGCGCTCGGTCTGCCGGGGCCAGGTCCGGGATCTTCCCTTACGCCGCCACTACCCCACTCCCCGTTAATCTGCCCCGACCAGCGAAAAGGCCCTCCGGTGCGGAGGGCCTCACGGTCGTGCGGTCGGTGCGCCCCCGGCAGGACTCGAACCTGCGGCCAAGCGCTTAGAAGGCGCCTGCTCTATCCACTGAGCTACGGGGGCCGGGAGCCCTGATCGGGTGGTTCCGTGGCCGTGCCGGGACAAGGATAGGGCTCCGATCGCCTGGACCCGGTTGCTTCACCTGCGTGGCACGATGTGGAGGTTCGGTGAAGCGAACCGATAATCGCAGGTGAGTACGGATCGTGCATAGCTTTTCGCGCCATGCGGCCCGGGTGTTGTGCACTCGTTATGCCTGTGCCCCACTCATCCCTCTTGTCCGGACTCCGTCCCGACTCCTTTCCAGCCCTGCCGAACGCTGTCCGGAGAGTGGAACCGCCGCGCAGAGGGGTCTATAAGCTTCAAAAGGGCGCCAAAATTGGGCATTCTTCGCATGTGGTGACCATGGACGTACGGCCTCAGCTCATCGACGCACTTTCCGCCCTGCGCGACCGTGTCGCCGCCGTGCGTCTTCCACTCCCGCTGCCGGGGGCCGAACGCGCCCGGCAGACGAGGGTCGAACTCCTCGCGCAGCTCGACGACTACCTCCTGCCCCGGCTCAAGGACCCCGAGGCCCCGCTGCTCGCCGTGATCGGCGGATCCACCGGGGCCGGGAAGTCCACGCTGGTCAACTCGCTCGTCGGGTGCAGGGTCAGCGAGGCCGGGGTGCTGCGGCCCACCACGCGGACACCCGTGCTGGTCTGTCATCCCGACGACCACCACTGGTTCGCGGGCGTACGGGTGCTTCCGCAGCTCACCCGGATCTGGCTGCCGCCGGGCCAGGCCCGGGACCCCGACGGGCTCGACGACCTCGGGGCCGGTGCGCACGACGACGCGAACGTGCTGCGCGTGGAGACCGCCGTCAGCCTGCCGCGCGGGCTCGCCATCCTCGACGCCCCCGACATCGACTCCCTCGTCGTCCGCAACCGGGTCCTGGCCGCCGAACTCATCTGTGCCGCCGACGTCTGGGTCATGGTCACCACGGCGTCCCGGTACGCCGACGCGGTGCCCTGGCATCTGCTGCGTACGGCAAAGGAGTACGACGCGGCCCTCGTCACCGTCCTCGACCGGGTGCCCCACCAGGTGATCGCCGAGGTCTCCCGGCAGTACGCGGCGCTCCTGACCCGCGCCGGACTCGGGGACGTACCGCGCTTCACCATCCCCGAACTCCCCGAGTCCGCCGGCGGCGGCAGCGGGCTGCTCCCGACCACCGCCGTCGCCCCGCTGCGCGCCTGGCTCACCCACCGGGCCCAGGACCCCGCCGCGCGGCAGCAGGCGGTGGGACGTACGGCCTCCGGGCTCATCGAATCGCTGAACGTACGGATGCCCGAACTGGCGTCGGCCGTCGCCGCGCAGTACGCCGCCTCCGTACGGCTCACCGGCGTGGTCGAGGACGCGTACGGCAAGGAGGCGGCCCGCATCCGGCGCTGGCTCCAGAGCGGAGCGGTCCTCTCCGGTGACGCGCGGACCCGGTGGCGCGGCTACCCCCTCTACAGCGCCCCCGGCGAACTCCTCGAAGCCCTGGTGGACAGCCTCATCGCCCTCCTCCAGTGCTCCGTCTCCGCCGCCGACGCGCAGATCCGTACGCGGTGGAGCCGCGAGCCCGCCGCCGGAGTGTTCCGGTTCGAGAGCGCCGGGCGGGAGGCCGGCGGGTGGGGGCCCGCCGAGGATGTCGAGGGGCGGATCGCCGTGGCCGTACGGCGGTGGCGGCGGGTCCTGGAGGAGCTCGCCGAGGAGGAGGTGCGGCAGCTGGAACGCAGCGTGGCGCCCGACCCCGAGACCGTCGCCGCCCTGCTGGCGGCGGCCCTGCTCGGCGGCCGGCGGGCCCGTACGGCCGGCGAGCAGCTCGCCGAACGCATCGGGGCCCAGGGCGCGCTGCGCCTGCGCGACAAGGGCGGCCAACTGCTGACGACCTATCTGGACCAGGTACTCGGCGGCGAACGCGACCGCCGCCTCGCGCCGCTCGACGCGCTCGACGTCGCTCCCGAGCCGCAGGCCGCGCTGATCGCCGCGCTTTCCGTACTGCAGAAGGAGAGGTGGCAGCGATGACTGCCGTCACGGACGAGGACCAAGGCAACGGCACGGCGAGGGCGGGGGAGCTGACGGAGAAGGAGGCTCCAAAAGCCCCGGGCTCTTCCGGCAAGGAGGACGCCGGGCGCTGGGACGACGGGCTCATCGCACGGCGTGCCGCGGCGGTCGACGCGCGGAGCGGTGCGCCCGTGAGCGGCGATTCCGGAACCGGCACGTCCGGTACCAGTACGCCCGGACGCGCCGATTCCCGTACGGACGCGGGCTCCGCCGGTTGCGCTCCCGAGGATGACGACGTACGGCCTCAGGTCGAGGCGTACGGGTCCTCCGGCGGCCCTCTCCCGACCCGGCTCGACGCCCTGCGCGAACTCGTCGGCCTCTCCCGGGCCCGGCTCGACCGGGACACCCTCGCCGAGGCCGGACGCGTACTGGACGAGGCCGCCGCCCGGCAGCGGCTCTCCTCGCGGCACACGGTCGTCGCCATCGCGGGGGCCACCGGGAGCGGGAAGTCGACATTGTTCAACGCGCTCGCCGGGGCCCAGATCTCCGACACCGGGCTGCGCCGCCCCACCACCTCCCAGCCCATCGCGTGCAGCTGGACCGACGGGGCGGCGGGCCTGCTCGACCGCCTCGCGATCCCCGGCCGCCTCCGCCGCAGGCCGCACCCCGGGCCCGCCGCGTTCGACGAGGCGCTCCAGGGGCTCGTCCTGGTCGACCTGCCCGACCACGACTCCGCCGCGACCGCCCACCGCGATCAGGTGGACCGGGTGCTGGCGCTGGTCGACGCGGTGATCTGGGTGGTGGACCCGGAGAAGTACGCGGACGCCGCCCTCCACGAGCGCTATCTGCGCCCGCTGGCCGGGCACGCGGAGGTCACCTTCGTCGTCCTCAACCAGATCGACCGGCTGCCCGGCGAGGCCGCCGACCTCGTGCTCGACGATCTGCGCCGGCTCCTGGACGAGGACGGCATGGCGCTGGGCGAGCACGGCGAACCCGGCGCCACCGTCATGTCCCTGTCCGCGCTGACCGGCGACGGGGTGCCCGAACTGCGGGAGATGGTCGGCCGGTTCGTCCAGGACCGCACGGCCGCCACCCGGCGGCTCTCCGCCGACGTGGACGCGGCCGCGGCGCGGCTGCGTCCGGTGTACGTGGCGGAGGGGCGGCCGGGACTGGGGGAGCGGGCCCGGGAGGAGTTCACCGACCGGCTGGCCGAGGCGGTCGGTGCTGCGGCCGCCGGCCAGGCGGCCGAGCGGGAGTGGCGCCGGAACGCGGGGCGGGCGTGCGGGACGCCGTGGCTGCGGCTGTGGCGCTGGTACGAGTCCCGGGGGCTGCCGGGCAGCCTGGACCGGATGGGCCAGGCGCTCGCCCCGCCGGAGGAGGAGCCGACCGCCCGGCAGCGGGTCGAGCAGGCGGTCCGGATCGTCGCCGACGATGCCGCCGACGGGCTGCCCGCGCCCTGGGCGCAGGCCGTGCGCGAGGCCGCCTTCAACGGGGCGAAGGGGCTGCCGGAGGCGCTGGACGAGCTGGCGGCGAAGGCGGCTGCGGGAGGCGGTTCCTCCAAGGGATCCAGGGCGTCCAAGGGGTCCAAGGGATCCCCAGGGTCCAGGGCGTCCGAGAAATCCGAGGCTTCCGGTAGTTCCGGTGCTTCCGGTGGTTCCGGGCCGGTCGGTACGTCGGTCGGGCGGGGTCCCGCGACCGGCGTGGCGCTCGGCGGGCGGCCGGCCAAACCGCCCCGGCCCAAGTGGTGGCCCGCCGCGGTGCTGGCCCAGGTGTCCATGACGCTGCTCCAGGTCTTCGGCGGCCTCTGGCTGCTCGGCCAGATCGTCGGGGTCCTGGAGCCGGGGCTCGTCACCCCGGCCCTGATCATGCTGGCCGGAGTCGTCGGCGGGCCGCTGGTGGAGTGGTCCTGCGCGGCGGCGATCCGCGGCCCCGCCCGGCGTTACGGGCAGGACGCCGAACGACGGCTGCGCGAGGCGGCGGCCGGGTGCGGCCGGGCCAGGGTCCTGGACCCCGTCTCGGCGGAGCTGGCGCGGTACCGGGAGGTGCGCGAGCGGTACGTGGCGGTGACGGAGTTTTCCACAACCGGCCAGTAGTCCACAGGCTCCGGCGGGATTCGCTTCCGGCGTCCACCATGAAGTCCGTACATCGGTAAGCCGGTGGACGGAACGACAGAACGACGGAATCGAGCGGTACGGCCGAAACGGGGCGGGAAATGAACGAGACGATGGTGACGCTGGTGGGAAACGCCGCTACGGCGGTGGAGTTCCGCGAGACGGCCACCGGGGGAATGGCACGCTTTCGCTTCGCCGTGACCCCGAGGCGCCGGGACCGTGAGACGCAGCTCTGGACGGACGGGCCCACCAGCTTCTACACGGTGTGGGCCTGGCGGACGCTCGCGGCCAACCTGGCCGCCTCGGTGGCGATCGGGGAACCCCTGCTGGTGCACGGCCGGTTGAAGGTCCGCGAGGAGGAACGGGACGGTGGGCGGCGGACGTTCGTCGACGTCGAGGCGGTCACGGTCGGCCACGACCTGAGCCGCGGGACCGCCGCCTTCCGCCGGGTCGTCAGGACCGAACCGGCGCTGACGGCGGCCTCGCACCGCAGAGCTGACGGAGAGTCGGACGATGGTTCCGGCGCGTCACGGGCCCTGTCGGAACGAGCCGCCGAAAAGGTGGCCGTGTCCTGAAAGGGCTGGTCGCAGGGGCGGCCCGGCGATAACGATTCCGATTCGGAATGGTTGGCCGGGGGCAGTACGGGGGACGGTGGTTCGCCCGGTCCTTAGGATTCCCAGAGCTCATGGGTCACTTGAGTCTGCTGGCGGGGCATTCCCCACACGCGCACCACGCGCGAGGGTCCCGCCCGGAGGGGAATTCTGTGTTTTCTGCGCCTTCAGTGTCCGCTTCGCCGTCCGACGCGAAGGCGGTGCACACCGTCCGTGGCAGAGCGTCGCGGGCCGGGGAGGCCTCCGGGACCGGGCGGCTACGACGAGGCCGGGGCTTCCTCCGCCCGGTGACCGCGCTGCTGCTCTCCGGTCTCGTCACGGCGGCCACCCTCGCCGGGACCGGCACCGCGGCCGCCGACGACCCCGCCCGGCACCAGGGCGGCGCGGCCGCGGTGCTCGACGGGCTGAAGACGTTCGACAGCGCCGTGCTCCGCATGCCGGGCGAGAACGGCGCCCCCGACGTGACGCAGGAGCTGCCCGCCGGGCTCTTCGAGATGACCGTGGACGGCGGCGGCAAGCTCAAGACGTACTGCATCGACCTCCACAACCCCACCCAGGACCAGGCTAAGTACCTGGAGACCCCGTGGGCCGAGACCTCGCTCGGCGCCAACCGGAACGCCGGGAAGATCCGGTGGATCCTCCAGCACTCCTATCCGCAGGTCGACGACCTCGCCGCGCTGGCCGAGGCGGCGGGCACCGGGCCGCTCACCGAGAGGACCGCCGCCGCGGGCACCCAGGTCGCCATCTGGCGCTACTCGGACGGCGCCGACGTCACGGCGTCGGACCGGCAGGCCGAGAAGCTCGCCGACTGGCTGCAGAAGAGCGCGCGCAACGTCGCCGAGCCCCGGGCGTCCCTGACGCTGGAGCCCGCGGCGGTCTCCGGCCGGGCCGGGGAGCGGCTGGGTCCGGTGACCGTCCGTACGGACGCCGACCAGGTCTCCGTCTCGCCCCCGGTGGACGCGGCGGCGAGCGGCATCAAGGTGACCGACGAGAAGGGCACGCCCGTCACCGCCGCCACCGACGGCGCCCGCCTCTACTTCGACGTACCGGAAGGCAGCGCCGACGGCTCCGCCTCGCTGGGGGTCCAGACCACCACCTCCGTGCCGGTCGGCCGCGCCTTCGCCGGGACCACCCGCACCCAGACCCAGATCCTGGCCGGCTCCAGCGAGTCCACGGTCTCCGCACGGGCCACCGCCACGTGGGCGAAGACGGGCGCCGCCCTGGCGCTCACCGCCCGGAAGAACTGCGTGGCCGGCGGCGTCGACATCACCGCGGCCAACCAGGGCGACGAGCCCTTCACCTTCGAGCTGGGCGGCGCCGAGCACACCGTGGCCGCCGGAGGAACCGAGACGGTGACGATCCCGGTGGCCGAGGACCAGGCGTACGACTTCACCATCACCGGACCCGGCGGTCTCCGGAAGAACTTCACCGGCGTGCTGGACTGCGCCACCAGCGGCAGCGTCGCCGCGGCCGAGAAGGACCTGCCGGCCGACGAGGACACCGGGATCAACACCCAGACCGCCCGCGATCCCCTCCCTGCCCCGACCGGCACCACCACCTCCGGCCTGGAGGGCGACCTCGCGGCCACCGGCGGCTCCAGCACCACCCCGATGATCGCCGCCCTCGCCGTCGGCTTCCTCGTGATCGGCGGCGGCGCGCTGTTCGTCCTGCGCCGGAAGGAAGCGGCCCAGGCGGCCCGGCAGCACAGCGCGTAACGGCTGCTCCCGGGGCCGGGACCCGTCCATCCCTGGACGGGTTACCACCCAGGGATGGACGTCAGGCAAGATGGGGTGTATCTGCCCACACCTCTATTGCTGCCGGACGGTTTCTCTTGGCTGAGTTCATCTACACCATGCGCAAGACGCGCAAGGCGCACGGCGACAAGGTGATCCTTGATGACGTCACCTTGAACTTCCTGCCCGGCGCGAAGATCGGTGTCGTGGGGCCCAACGGCGCCGGTAAGTCCACGGTGCTGAAGATCATGGCGGGCCTGGAGCAGCCGTCCAACGGTGACGCGTTCCTGTCGCCCGGGTTCAGCGTCGGCATCCTCATGCAGGAGCCGAAGCTCGACGAGAGCAAGACCGTCCTGGAGAACGTCCAGGCCGGCGCGGCCGAGATCATGGGCAAGCTCCAGCGCTTCAACGAGGTCGCCGAACTCATGGCGACCGACTACTCCGACGCGCTCATGGACGAGATGGGCAAGCTCCAGGAGGACCTGGACCACGCCAACGCGTGGGACCTGGACGCCCAGCTGGAGCAGGCCATGGACGCCCTGGGCTGCCCGCCCGGCGACTGGCCGGTCACCAACCTCTCCGGTGGCGAGAAGCGCCGCGTGGCGCTCTGCAAGCTCCTCATCGAGGCCCCGGACCTGCTCCTCCTCGACGAGCCCACCAACCACCTGGACGCCGAGTCGGTGAACTGGCTGGAGCAGCACCTCTCGAAGTACGCGGGTGCGGTCGTCGCCGTCACCCACGACCGGTACTTCCTGAACAACGTCGCCGAGTGGATCCTGGAGCTCGACCGCGGCCGCGCGATTCCGTACGAGGGCAACTACTCCACGTACCTCGACAAGAAGGCCGCCCGCCTCAAGGTCGAGGGCCGCAAGGACGAGAAGCGCCAGAAGCGGCTCAAGGAAGAGCTGGAGTGGGTGCGGTCCAACGCCAAGGGGCGCCAGACCAAGTCCAAGGCCCGTCTCGCCCGGTACGAGGAGATGGCGGCCGAGGCCGACAAGATGCGGAAGCTGGACTTCGAGGAGATCCAGATCCCGCCGGGCCCGCGCCTCGGTTCCATCGTCGTCGAGGTCGAGAACCTCTCGAAGGCCTTCGGTGACAAGGTCCTCATCGACGACCTGTCCTTCACGCTGCCCCGTAACGGCATCGTCGGCGTCATCGGTCCGAACGGTGCGGGCAAGACCACGCTGTTCAAGATGATCCAGGGCCTGGAGACGCCGGACACCGGTTCCATCAAGGTCGGCGACACGGTCAAGATCTCCTACGTCGACCAGTCCCGCGCCAACATCGACCCGAAGAAGACCCTCTGGGCCGTCGTCTCGGACGAGCTGGACTACATCAACGTGGGCCAGGTCGAGATGCCCTCGCGGGCGTATGTCTCCGCGTTCGGCTTCAAGGGCCCGGACCAGCAGAAGCCGGCCGGCGTCCTCTCCGGTGGTGAGCGCAACCGCCTCAACCTGGCGCTGACGCTCAAGGAGGGCGGCAACCTGCTGCTCCTCGACGAGCCCACCAACGACCTGGACGTCGAGACGCTCTCCTCGCTGGAGAACGCGCTGCTGGAGTTCCCGGGCGCCGCAGTGGTCATCTCCCACGACCGCTGGTTCCTGGACCGCGTCGCCACGCACATCCTCGCCTACGAGGGTGAGTCCAAGTGGTACTGGTTCGAGGGCAACTTCGAGTCGTACGAGAAGAACAAGATCGAGCGACTCGGTGCGGACGCGGCCCGTCCGCACCGCGCCACGTACAAGAAGCTCACGCGAGGCTGATCGTCTTGGCTCGTCACCTCTACAGCTGCCCCCTTCGCTGGTCGGACATGGATGCCTTCGGCCACGTCAACAACGTGGTCTTCCTCCGCTATCTGGAGGAGGCGCGCATCGACTTCATGTTCCGGCTGGCGCCGGGGGACGGCTCGCCGTCGTTCTCGGGCGGGTCCGTCGTGGCCCGGCACGAGATCGACTACGTACGGCCGCTGGTCCACCGGCACGAGCCGGTGACCGTCGAGTCGTGGGTCACGAAGATAGGCGCCGCGTCGCTGACGATCGCCTACGAGATCAAGGACCCCGAGCAGGTGTACGTACGGGCCTCGACCGTCGTCGTCCCGTACGACCTGGTGGCCGAGCGGCCCCGGCGGATCTCCGCCGAGGAGAAGCTCTTCCTCCAGCAGTACCTGGCAGAGGAAGTCGCCGCGGCATGACCGTGCCTGTGCAGTCGCTGCTGTTCGCCGACCCGAGGGAGGCGGCGGATCTCGCCGCCTTCCTCGGCCGGCTGCTCCACTACGACCGGGCCGCCGCGGTCCGGTTGCAGGCGGGCGGCGGCGACGCACTGGCCGTGTTCGGCCGGCCGCCCTCCTTCGAGGTCCTCGCCGTCCGTACGGCCCGCCTGGCCCGGCCCGAGACGCTCGACGTCACGGTGTCGGCCGGCGAGCTGCTGGAGTCCCTCTCCCTGTCACCGTCCCCGGATGCGGCCGAGGAGGGGCCGGGTGAGCCGGGCGGTGCGCTGCCCGAACCCGTCACCGGGCCGCCCTGGACCGGCGTCCTGCCGCCCAGGGGGCCCTGGCGCGAACAGGCCGGGCTACCCCGGCCGGACGACCTGCGCGCCGCTCTGGACGCGGCCGTCGCCGAATTCCGTACGCGGGACGAGGCGCTGCCGGAAGAGCTGCGCACCCGCGCCGAACGCGACCGGATCGGCCGCGAGATCTGGTCCCGGCCCGTCGGCGCCACCGAACTTCCGCTGCGCGCGGTCCACGCCGCCCAGTCCCTCGGCTTCCTCCGCGCCGACCCCGGCTTCCCCGTCTCGCTCTTCGCCTCGGGCGGCTGGCTGCGGCTGCGGACCCCGTTCGGTTCGGTCGCCCTGCGCCGGGACCCGGTCGGCGGGCTGGGGTCGCTGGCTCTGACCGTGGGGCACGGCTGAGGCGGACGGGCCGCTGCCCGCTGTTCTCCTGCCGGAGTGTTTCAGTCCGCCGTGTCGACTCTCCTGCCGGAGCGGTCAGTCCGCCGTGTTGACCATCGAGGCCGCCGCGTACGTCAGGTAGTCCCACAGCTGCCGCTCGTGCTCCGGCGCCAGCTCCAGCTCGTCCAGCGCGACCCGCATATGGGCCAGCCACGCGTCATGGGCCGCCCGGTCCACCCGGAACGGGGCATGCCGCATTCGCAGCCTCGGGTGGCCGCGGTGGTCGCTGTAGGTGCGCGGGCCGCCCCAGTACTGCATCAGGAAGAGGGTGAAGCGCTCTTCGGCCGGGCCCAGATCCTCCTCCGGATACATCGGCCGCAGCAGCTCATCGCCCGCGACCCCCTCGTAGAAGCGGTGGACCAGGCGCCGGAAGGTCTCCTCGCCGCCGACCTGCTCGTAAAAGGTCTGCTCCTGAAGCGTGTCGCGCGGAATCTCTGTCACCCGTCCATGGTCGCAGACGCGGCGGCCGAGGTCAGGGGTCCTAGGACCAATGGCCGGGACCGCCTCCCGTCCGACCGTCTGCGGTCGCGTGCGGCCGCGTGCGTTCGCCTCCGCCGTCCCGCCGCAGGACAGTGGAGACATGGGCGCACACCGGGAAGCCCCCGCCGGGACCGGCTCCGGCCCCGAGGCCGACCAGGCGCGTCAGACCCTCGTGCGGAACATCGTCGGGCAGGGCGGGCTCACCGACCCCGCCTGGCGCCGGGCCTTCGAGGAGGTGGAGCGCCACCTCTTCGTGCCGTACTACTACGTGCACGGCAGCCGCGGCTACGAGCGGCTCTGGGGCGACGATCCGGACCCCGTACGCCGTCGGCGCTGGCTGCGCGGAGTGTACGGGGACGAGGCGCTGGCCACCCGGATGCGGGACGGCGAACTCATCTCGTCCTCCAGCCAGCCCTCGCTGATGGCCCTGATGCTCGACGCCCTGGACCTGCGCGACGGCCACACCGTCCTGGAGATCGGCACCGGGCCCGGCTACAACGCAGCGCTGCTCTCCCACCGGCTCGGCGACACGGCGGTGACCAGCGTCGATCTCGAACCGGAGATCACGGAGTCGGCCCGCAGCCATCTCGCCGCCGCCGGATACCGCCCGACGGTCATCACCGGCGACGGGGCCCGTGGCTGTCCGCGGCGAGCCCCGTACGACCGGATCATCGCGACCTGCACGCTGCCCTGCGTACCGCACGCCTGGCCGGAACAGTGCGCTCCCGGAGCGCGGATCCTGGCACCGGTCGCGACCGGGCTCGTCTCGCTGGAGGTGCGCGCGACGGCGCACGGCCCGCACGCCGAAGGGCACTTCCTGCACACCCCGGCGTACTTCGTGCCCCTGCGCGGAGCCTCACCGTTGCCGGAACCCATCGCGCGCCCCGGCGGAGTGCCGAGGCGCGCGATCGGGGACGAGCTGTTCCGGTTCCTGCTGACCCTGACGGCGGGCAGCCTCGATCCGCGCGAGGCCCTCTCGCTCTGGGAGCGCGAGGAGCACCCGCGGCGGGAGAGGTACGGCGTCACGGTCGCGGACGGCCGGCAGTGGTCCTGGCTGGACGACCCGGAGGGGCCGTACACCTGGCCGCTGGGCGGATGAGGGTCTTCAGTCCCGGCGGATCGTGATCGTCGTCCAGGCCCCGACGTGCACCTGGTCGCCGTCCTGGAGCGGGACGGGGACGTACGGCTGGATCGGGTCCTCGGCGCCGTTGAGCGTGGTGCCGTTCGTGGACTTCTGGTCGACCACGGACCAGCCGCCGTCGGGCTGCTGCACCAGCACCGCGTGCTGGTGGGAGACGCCCGGGTCCTCCGGCGGCACGGACAGGTCGATGTCCGGGGACTCGCCGGTGCTCTGCCGGCGGCGGCCGATGGTGACCTGGGTCCCGGTGAGCGGCAGGCGCTGCTCGGGGGAGTACGCGGGCAGGTTCAGGCCGGTCGCCTCGGGGCCGCTGCGCTGCATCATCGCCAGGAAGTACGCACGGTCCGGCGCGATGACGGCGGTCCAGGTGGTGGCGGTGGGCTGCTGCGGCTGTCCCTGACCGGGGACCTGGCCGTAGCCCTGGTTGCCCTGGCCCTGGTCGTAGCCCTGGTCCTGGCCGTGCTGCGGCCCGTTGCGGTCGTAGCCCTGGTCCTGGCCGTAGCCCTGGTTGTCCGGGGTCCCCTGGTTCCGGTCGGGGTGACCGGTCTGCTGACCGCCCTGCCCTTGCTGACCGCCCTGGTACGGGGCCTGCTGCTGGAACGCCTGGGGCGGCTGCTGGGCCTGCTGCGGTGCCCGGGTCTGAGGCTGGGAGGGCGGCGACAGGACCCAGTCGTCGCCACCGCCGCGCTGTGCCTGCTGCTGGGGCGGCGCGAAGGGCGAGGACTGCTGCGGCTCGAACGGTGAAGGTGCCTGCTGCTGGTGCGGAGGCGGCGGGCCCTGTTGCTGGAAGGCCGGCGGAGGCGGCGGACCCTGCTGGAACGCGTGTGGCGGGGGACCGGCCTGACCGCCCGGTCCGGACGGTCCGCTCTGTCCTCCGGGACCTGGGGGGCCGCCGCGCTCGTCCTGGCCGTCGTGACCGGAACGGTCGCCGTGACCGGACGCGCCGCCGTGACCGGTCTGCCCCGGAGCGAGCGGCTCGGCCGGACGGTTCACCTGCGAGGGCCGCGAACCCTGGAACTCGAACGGGTCCCGGTGCGGCTGGGACTGAGGCTGGGACGGGGGCGCGCCACCGGGACCGCCAGGACCACCCTGGCCTCCAGGACCTGCCTGGCCACCCGGGCCACCCTGGCCTCCAGGACCCTGCTGGGCCAGGAAGCCGGGCGGCAGGTTGAGACCGGGCGGCGGGCCGACGGGGCCACCCGGGCCGCCGGACCCGCTCGGCGTGCTGTGCTGCGGGGCCAGCGGCGTGTACGAGGTCGCCGTGCTGGTGATGTAGTTCCAGCGGCACTCCTCGCAGTACGGCGCCATCGCCTCGCGCGGCGTACGGCACTGCGGGCAGAGCTCCGCCTGCATCGTCGGCGGGCCGCCGTCGTTGCCGACGGGGGGCGGATAGCCGTAACCGGGCGCGGGAGGCGGCGGGGGCGGCGGAGGTACGGCGCCGGCGGGGGCGCCCGTTCCGGTCATGCGGTGTCCGCAGACCTCGCACCAGTCCTCGGAACCCGACTGGTGTCCGTTCGGGCAGGTCGGCATGTCGGCGCTTCCCCCTCTCCTCGTCCGGCCCCGGGGGCCGTCATGCTGTCGATCGATCGTGACCGTTCGGCCACCGAGTGCTGTTACTTCTTGACGCGAACGGTCTTGGTGGAGCGCGTTTCGAGGGTCATCTCGTCCGCTTCCGCGACCTTCGCTTTCAGTCGCACAGTACCGGTCGCCGCATCGACGACGTCGACCACCTTCGAAAGCAGTTTCGCAGTGTCCTGGTTGCCGGACGCCGATGCCAATTGCACCGCACGGCCCAGTTTCGCCGTCGCACCGTCGAAGTCGCCCGACTTGCGCGCATCCAGACCCTGTTGGATGACTTGTGCCAGTTCCGCCTGACCCGTGTAGTGCGCGACCTGCGGATTGATCGAGGTCGACGCCACCATGTCGTCCGTCCACACCGCCCGTACGAGCCCCTGCGAGAGCACCTGCGGAGCCCCCGCGCCCGACGGGTCGGGCAGGATCAGCGAGACCCGGGCCGCCAGCATCTCCTGGCCGATCCCGGCCTCGGGGACCAGGACGCAGACGTGGTAGTCGCGGGACTCGTCGCCCCAGGAGCCGGTCGGGTAGTCCCCGGCGCGCGGGCCCGCCTCGGTGCGCCGGCCGGTCAGGTCCTCGACCGTCGGCGCCACCTGCTTCACGAACCGGATCTCCACGCCGACGGGCGTCCAGAGCCGCAGCGCCACGTCCGCGACCTCCTTGCCCATCGCGTTCTCCATCATCTGCGTGAAGTCGGCGGCGAGGCCTGCGGGGTCGGCGACGATGTCGGCGGTGCCGAGGAGCGCGGAGGAGATGGAGGTGACCTCCTTGACCTCCCAGTCGGTGCCGACGCCCCGGGCGTCACAGGTGAACCGGCCCGCGCAGGAGTCCAGCGCGGCCCGCAGGTCCTCCGGCGCCTCGTGCTCGTTGCGGCCGTCGGTCAGCAGGATGCCGTGCCGGATGTCGACGTCGGCGGAGGCGAGCAGCCGGTCGGCCAGCCGCAGCCAGGTGCCGATCGCGGTCCCGCCGCCCGCGCTCAGCCTCCGCAGCGCCTCCTTGGCCTGGGCCTTCGTCCGCGCGTCGGCGACCGCGAGCCGCCCGTTGCCCGGGTAGACGTCCTTGGCCACATGCGTCCCCGCGACCACCGCGAACCGTGTGCCCTCGCGCAGGGTGTCGATCGCGGCCGCCGTCGCGTCGCGCGCGTTGCGCATCTTCGTGGGCGGGTAGTCCATCGAACCGGAGCAGTCGACCATCAGCACCACCGCGGCGCTCGGCGCCTGCCCCGGCCCGGGCCCGTATCCGGGTACGTGTCCGGGTGAGGCCGCCGCGCGCGGAAGCGGGATACCGCCGGTGGTGCCGCCGCCGGTGGAGGTGACGGTGACGATCGCGTTGACCTCGCGGCCGCCCTCGGGCAGGAACGCGTTCTGGTACACCTCGACGGAGAACTGCGGCACGTTCGACTTCGAGAAGTTGGCCATCCGGTCTGCTCCCTGAGACTCAAACGGTGGTGCAGGCCGATCCTGCCCCTTGCGGCTCCACGGCGAACGGCAGCAGAGCCACTGTTACGTTGTCGTGGCCCCCGCCGTCGAGCGCGTGCCCGACGAGCACCTGGGCGCCGTGCAGCGGTCGCCGGTGGGCCTCCGGAGGCACGGCGGCGGCCATCTCCTCGGCGGATTCCGCGTAGTTCCACAGGCCGTCCGTGCAGACCACCACCAGGCCGGGGCGGTCCGGCTTGAACGAGGCCGTGTGCGGCTCCAGTTCGTAGGAGTCGGCGCCGAGCCAGCCGGTGATGGCGTGGGCGCGCTCGTCCGCGTACGCCTCGGCCTCGTTCATCAGGCCCGCCGCCACCATCTGCGCGGCCCACGAGTCGTCCTCCGTGAGCCGGGCGGCCGGTCCGGTGCGGTCGTCCGGCACCCAGTAGACCCGGCTGTCGCCGACCCAGCCGACCACCAGCAGCCCGCCCGCCATGATCGCGCCGACCAGCGTGCAGGCCGGTGCGTTCTGATGGCGGTGGGCCTCGTGCTCGGCCGCCCCGGCCAAGTCCTGGGCCAGTGCGTTGACCGCCTCGGACGCGGCGACGATCGCCTCGTGCATCGCCTGCTGCGGGTGCGTGCCGCGCGGCAGCGACTCCAGCAGCGCCTCGTTGGCGGCCCTCGCGGCGGCCGCCGACGCCTCGTCGGGCCGGCTCGCCGAGGAGACGCCGTCGCAGACGATCGCCACGACGGCCGGCGAACCGTCCGGCAGCGCGGTCGAGGAGACCGCGAAGGAGTCCTCGTTACGGTGGTGGCGCAGGCCCCGGTCGCTGACGGCGGCCACCGAGCCGAGCTCCTGCTCCATGTGGTCGCGCTCGCGGGGCTGGGCGTGCCCGCAGTTCTCGCAGTACCCGTCGGGGTCGACCCGGCCCGACCGGCAGGCCACACAGACCTTGGTGCCGGCGGCGGGCGTCGGAGTGGGCTCCGCCGTACGGGGATCGGGGGCGGCGAGCGCGAAGTCGCCCGAGGCGCCCGGAGGTACGGAGGTGGCCGATTCAGCCGCCGCCCGGTCGTCGTGGCGCACCGGGGGTGTCGTCGGCTGGTCGTCGTGGTGCGCCCCGGGTGTCGCCGGCAGCGGCTGGCCGCCCGAGTCCGTGCCGGGCAGGTCCGTCGCCCGGTGCACGGGTACGGGCACGTCGGAGCTGTCCGTCTCGGAGGCGGCCGGCCACTCCACGGCCGACACCGGCGGCGCGGGTGCGTCGGGCGCGGAGGCGGGCGCGGCAGGCGCGGGCGCGGCGGGCGCGGGCGGGGCCGCCGGAGAGACCGCCGGAGCGGCCTCGGCTGCCGGCGGCACGGTGATGGGCATCGTCGGCCGGTCGCCGGTCCGGGTCGGTACGGCCGAGAGGTCGTAGCCGCACGCGCCGCAGAACAGGTCGCCGGACGCCGGCGGTTCCTCGCAGCCGGGACACCGCGCCAGGGCGGGCTGCTGGTGGCTCTCTGACATCTTCACACCCACGTCCGGGGGCGGAAACGGTTGGCCCGCTCCACCAGTTCGATCCTCTCGTCGCCCCGCTGCGCGAGCCGGGCGAGCATGCGGTACGAGCGTTCCAGGCCCAACCGCAGTCCCCGCTCGTCCAGTTCGGCGTCGAGCAGCTTCCGGGTGCCCGGAGCTCCGGCGGCCGCCGGTCCGCCCGGCGGCGGGGCACCGGGACTACCGGAGAGTACCCAGTCCAGCGCCTTGCCCAGAACCTCGGTCGTCAACTGCTCGCGCCGCACCGGGTCCAGGCCGAACCCGGCCAGCGCCGCCACCTGGACGGCGGCCGCCGTCAGATCGGTCAGCAGGGGCTCGGCCGGGTCCCGCTCGCGCAACCGGGCCCGTACGGCGGCGACCCGGGCCGCGGTGTAGTGGATCGACGCCTCCGGCACCGACTCCAGGGTGTGCGCCGCACCCGCCCGGTCCCCGGCGGCGATCTGCACCCGGGCCAGGCCGAACGCGGCGCTCACGAAGCTCGGATCGGTCGCCCACACCAGCCGGTAGTACTCGGCCGCGTTGTCCAGCTGGCCCAGCACCTCCGCGCAGATCCCCAGCGCCAGCTTGGGCGCCGGCTCCCCGGGGAACGCGTCGTACACCGCGTCGAAGGAGAGCGCCGCCACCTCGTGGTCACCGGTCACCAGCGAGGCGACGCCCCGGTACCAGACGACCCGCCAGTCGTCCGGGTGGCGGGTCTCCAGCGCGGTCAGCGCGGCGGCGGCCGAGTCCAGCTCACGCATCTCCAGCCGGGCCCGCAGCTCCCGCAGCCGGGTCTCCAGCGAGGCCGCGGGCACCGCCTGGAGCGCCGCGATCAGTTCGGCGGGTGCGGAGGCCATCAGTCCGGCGAGGAACCCGGCGTTCGGATCGCTCGCGTCGACCCGGGGCACCGGCAGCGCCAGAGAGGTGGCCCGCGCGTCGAACACGGCCGGCCGGACACCCCCGGTGGTGGCCCCGGAGGTGCCGTACGGGGCGGTGGGGCCGGGCTGTGCGGCGGGGGAGGGCGGGGCCTCCCGGGGCGCCGGGACGGAGGCTTGCCCGTACGCCTGAGCAGGAGCAGGAGCAGGAGCAGGAGCAGGAGCAGGAGCAGGAGCAGGAGCAGGAGCAGGAGCAGGAGCAGGAGCAGGCGTAGGCGTAGGCGCGTGGACCGGGGGCGCGTACGCCGCTGCCGGTCCGCCGCCCCGTACATGCGTCGCCGTCGCCGTCAGCGGAGCCGCCCCCGCGGGTCCCGGACCGGCGGGCTGCGACCCCACCGGCAGCGCACCCGCCACCGCCGACGTCACGGCCCCCGGCGCCACCGGCGCCGCACCGCCCTGGCCCGGTACGCCGCCGCCCTGCGCCGGAATGCCCGGGAGCGGACCCGTACCGCGCTTGCGCTGTCCGAAGCGGCCACCGCGACCCGAGGAGGCCGCCCGGGCGCCCAGCCGGGACACGTCGTCCATCTGCTCGGCGAACAACTCCGTGTCCGTCACGCGCAGTTCCGTGCCGAACAGCGTCGACAGCGCCGGTCTCGGCCGCCCGCTCTGGAGCGCCACGACCTCGCGCAGCACCCCCGTCAGCTGCTCGGCCATCTCCGAGGCGGAGGCGAACCGCCTCCCCGGGTCCGGGTCGGTGGCCCGGACCAGCAGCCGGTAGAAGGACTCGTAGGTGCGGAACACCTCGATGTTGTCCGGGTCCGGCAGTGAGTCCACGAAGACGTTCGTGTACCCCTGGAAGTCGAAGGTGAGGACCGCCAGCGTCCGCGCCACCGTGTACAGGTCGGAGGCGACCGACGGGCCGACCTCCGCGACCTCGGGGGCCTGGTAGCCGACGGTGCCGTAGATGGCGGACTCGTCGTCGTCCATCCGGCGTACCGCGCCCATGTCGATCAGCTTCAGCTGGTCCTCGGTCTGGATCGCGTTGTCGACCTTGAAGTCGCAGTAGAGCAGGTTGCGGCTGTGCAGATGGCCGAGCGCCTCCAGCGCCTCGATCCCGTACGCGCAGGCCTGCTCGACCGGGAGCGGGTCGCGCTTGCCGGACGGGGTGCGGCGCTGGTTGGCGATCTCCTTGAGCGCCTTGCCGCCGACGTACTCCATGACGATGTACCCGTCGAGCGAACCGGTCCGCTGGTCCAGGTGCTCCACGAAGTTGTAGATCCGCACGATGTTGGCGTGCTCGATCTCGGCGAGGAAGCGGCGCTCGGAGATGGCCGCCGCCATCGCGTCCTGGTCGCCGGTGTCCAGCAGGCCTTTGAGGACCACCCAGCGGTCCGAGACGGCCCGGTCCACCGCGAGGTAGACCCAGCCGAGCCCGCCGTGCGCCAGGCAGCCCACCACCTCGTACTGGCCGTGCACGATGTCGCCGCCAGTCAGCTTCGGCACGAAGGAGTACGGGTGGCCGCACTTGGTGCAGAACCCCTCGGTGCGGCCGGGACGCTCCCCGCGCGAACGCCCCACCGGCGCACCGCAGTCGGAGCGGGAGCAGAACCGCTTGCGCTCGGGCACCTCCGGGTTCTCCATCACCGCCGTACGCGGGTCGGGCCGCGGCACGTCCGGGACCTGCACCAGGCCGACGCCCAGCCGGCCCCGGGTGGAGGAGGCGGCAGAGGAGCCCGAGGAGCGCACCGAGACCGAACGGGAGGTGGAGGAGCCGGAGAGCGAGCGGGACAGCCGCCCCGACACCGAGCGCCGCGAGGTCGACGAACGCGAAGAGGAGCGCGCGGAGGCACGGGAGGAGGAGCGCTGCGAGGAGCTGTCGCGGCTGCTCGCCCGGCCGCCGCCCGCGATACCGGTGGGCGGCGAGGAGACCATGCCCGTCGGTGAGACGACCGGGGCCAGACCGCAGGTGTCGCAGTACAGCTCACCTCCGCCCACGTCCTCGTAGGCGCCCTCGCACGCCGGGCGCTGGCACTGCGTACTCATCGTGTCTCCCCCTGGTCGCCCCGCCGGTCCTCGGGTCCCCGGGGCCCGTCCGGTCCTTCGGGCCGTTGCGGTGTCAGCAGCTCGGCCGCCGCCTGCTGGTAGCGCAGGACGTTCTGCTCGGCCACCCGCAGATCGCACGGGGCGCTCCACAGCATCCGGCGCGCCGCGTCGTACCGCTCGATCAGCAGCGGGTCCTCCGCCAGACCGTGCCGGGCCACCTTCGCCTTGTACGCGTCGAGCCGGCCGCGCAGCTCGGCCCGGACCGCCAGCGGGGCCGTCACCGAGGTCAGCGACTCCCGGGCGCGCAGCAGCTCCTCCTCGGCCTCCTGCTCCAGCGTCTCCAGGAGCGGGGAGAGCCGGTTCCACTGGGCGCGCCTGCGGTACTCGGCGGCGATGTCCAGCCGCTCCTGGAGTGCGGTCGCCGGTCCGCTGACGGCGGGCACCTCGGACGCGGCGATCTTGGCCAGCACCTCGCCGCGCGCCGCCCGCGCCTCGGTCAGCGTGCGGTCGGCGCGCGAGAGCACGTCCCGCACCCGCATCAGCCGCGCCTCGGCGTCCTGCCGCACCGCCAGCACCGCCTCGATCTCCCGCCGTACGTCCTCCAGCGCGCGGGCCGCCCGGTCGTACCGCGAGGTGTCCGGCCGGCCACCGCCGGGCGCGGCGCTGCCGGGGCCAGGCAGCCAGAACGCCAGCGGGTCGGAGATCACCTGCACCCGCAGCGTGGTCAGCTCCCCGGTGATCTCCTCCAGATCGTCCCCGGCCGGGTGCTCACCGGGCCGCACCCCGACCGAGTGGGCCAGCGAACGGGTGCGGTGCAGCTCGGCGGCGAGCAGGTCGATCCGGGCGGGCAGCGCCGACCAGACGGAGTCCGAGGCGACGACCATGTCCAGCGACCTGGCGTACAGCTCATTCATCCGGGCCACCAGCTCCTGGAGCGAGAACCGCTCCGAGAGCCGGGCCGGTCCCGTCACCGAGGAGGGCGGCACCGCACCGGAGTTGGCGACCGTGACCGCTTCGCCGCGCAGCAGCTCGGTCAGGGCCGCCAGATCCTCGCGGTTCGGGTGACGGCGGCGCGCCCGTATGTCCCGGGCCTCCTCCAGCGCGCCCGCGTAGGCGTCGAAGTACCCCCACAGCAGCGTGATCGACTGCTCGGTCGTGGCCCAGCGCTCCCGGGTGAGACCGGTCAGCTCGGCGCCCTCCAGGAGGCGGCGGCCCGCATGGTCCTGCAGGGCGAGGAGCGAGGTCTCGATCGCCTCGTGCTCCGCGCCGAGCCGGGCCAGCGCACGGTCCGCCTCGTCCCGGTCCATGACCGGGCCGGGGGGCCTCCCCGCGAAGCTGGGGAAGGATCCCGCGACGCCCATCGATCACCTCTCCGCTCTCGCCGCCGGGCCGGTGGGCCCGGACGGGGTCAGTTGCTCCGGTACGCGCGCGACCGGTCCGGTCCGTACGCGGTCACCGCCGGTACGGACGCGGCCCGGCGCGCCGGGGTCACTCGCTGCGGTACTTCGGGGCCGGTGGCGCCGATATACCGGGCAGGTCGGCCGCCAGCCACTTGCGGTACGACACCATCCAGGCGCTGCCCTGCCCGCCGGCGCGGTAGTCGACCAGGACCTTGTTGACCCGGGCCACCAGATCGTCGGCGCCCTTCTTCGCCGCCACACCGTAGAACTCGGTGGTGAACGGACCCGCGCCCTTGAGGGCCACCGCCGGGTCCTGCGCCGCCTGCCCGGCGCCGAGCGCGTTGTCCGTGAGGACGGCGTCGACCTCGCCGAGCTGGAGCCGGACCAGGCAGTCCAGCTGGTTGGGGACGGTCAGCCGGTCCGGGTCCCGGTCGGTGCCGTCGAGCTCGTCCTTGAATATCGCCCCGTACGACTCCTTCTCCAGCGCCTCGTACGCGGTGGTGCCCTCGCCGGAGCAGACCCGCTTGCCCTTCAGCGATCCGTCGTACCCCGTGATGGCGGAGTCCTTGGGGGCCAGGATCTGCTGGCCGGTGCGGAAGTAGGCCGTGGAGAAGGAGACCTGCTCCAGCCGCTTGCAGTTGATGGTCATCGTCCGCACGACGACGTCGACCCGGTCCCGCTCCAGGGCGGCGATGCGCTGGTTGGTGGGGATCGCCCGGAAGATCACGGCGTTCGGGTCGCCGAGGATGTCCTTGGCCAGCGCCCGCACCAGGTCGATGTCGAACCCTTCGAGCTCACCGCTGTACGGGTTGCGGTACCCCCAGCGGTAGCTGTTCTGGTCGACGCCCGCGACCAGCTTCCCGCGCGCCTTGATCTTCGCGACGCCCGGCCCGTCCGCCGACGAGGGCGGCAGGCTCGCCTCGGGATCGGTGCATGCCTCGGCCCGCACCGGCAGGGTCGCGGTCGTCCCGCCGCCCACCTGATCCGCCACGGCGGTCCCCCCGCTGTGCTGCGAGAGCGGCAGCAGCGTGAGCGCGGCGGTGATCACGCACGCCACCGCCATCGCCGTCACACCGCCCCAGCCGCGCAGCCGGACCCGTGAGGTACGGCGCCGCGCCCACGTTCTCGCCCTGGCCATCGCTGCCCCTCTCACCGGTACTCCGAGAGCCTGCGGTTGACCCCGAGGATCGCGGCGACCGCGCCCAGCACCGCCAGCGCGGCGGCCCCGGTCGGCAGGCCGCGCAGGGCCCCGCGCCCGCCCTCGGCGGCCGCGGTGAACTCGCCCTGCTCATGGGCGAGCGCGGTCCGCAGCGCGGTGTCCACCTGCTGGAAGGACTGCCCGGTGGAGTCCTTCTCCCCGATGATCTGCTTCAACGCTCCGTCGTAGTCGCCCTGGTCGTCCGTGGCGCGTGCCTTGCGGTGGCGGTCCTGCCACTCGGTGACGCTCTTGGCGGCCCGGGCCACCGGAGTGCTGCCGCTCTCGTCGTCGGCGAGCCGCTCTGCCTTCTCCAACTGCTCCTGAAGGGCTTTCATGCCCGTGGTGTAGTCCGTCTCGTACTGGTCGGCCGAGCCGTCGGCGGTCAGCACCGCACCGCGCGCCACCAGCGTCAGATTCTCGTTGGCGCGCGCCTTCAGGGAGTTGATACGCGCGTTGTTGAGCACGTCGAGCGACTCCTGGCCCTGCGTCATCGCGGACCGCAGCTCGGTGCGGGCCACCGTGTGCCCGACCGCCAGCCAGAGCAGCACCACCGACGCGGCGGCCGTCGCCACCAGCAGCCCGTGGTTGAACACCCGGTTGGTGCGGCGGTAGTTGCGGCGCTGCATCCACACCAGCGCGCCCAGCACCACCAGTCCGGCGGCGAGCGAGAGGAAGGGCCACCGGCGGGCGTCGGCGGAGTCCCGGTCGAGCCGGCCCGTCTCCGCCGCGTACAGCCGCTCGGCCGCGGGCAGCAGCTCGTTCGTCATCTTCTGGTTGGCGTACCGCAGATAGGCGCCGCCGAGCGGAAGCCCCTGCCGGTTGTTGGCGCGGGCCCGCTCGATCAGGCCGGTGTAGACCGGCAGCACCTCGTTGAGGGTGGTGATCTCCTGCCAGGAACTGGTCGACGAGTCGGTGTTGGCCGACGCCTTCACCAGCAGCCGGGCCGCCTCCTCGATGTCCTTCCGATACTGCTCCTGCACCGCCTTCGGCTCCTGCGCCCCCGCGAGGAAGCCGCCGGCCGCCATCGTGTCCGCGTCGGCGAGCGAGCGGTAGATGCTGGCCGCGTCCGCGCTGAGCGGCTGGCTGCGCCCCACCACGTCGTCGGCGGCGGAGGCCCGGTGCGAGATCTCCAGGGCGGTCACCGCGCCGAACGCCACGACCAGCAGCGCCAGCACGGCCCCGATGATCTGGAGGCGGCCGGGCTCGGTCGTCGCCACGGCGCGCAGCCGACGGCTCTGCGCGGCCCAGGAGCCCGGTCGTTGAGCGGGCAGGCCGGTCGGCGCGGGCGCCTGCTCAGGCGCGCGCTGCGTCTGCGGGCCGCCCTGCGGCAGCTGTGTCACTCGACCTCCCCCTCGGTCACCGACGGTGCTCCGGACCCCGGCCGATCGCGGTCCGGTGCCCGGCCAGAAGTATGGCCGCGGTGACGGACCGGCACATCGAGAACGCCTGGATCCCGCACCGGACAACGCATTCGATCAGGGCGGACGCGGTGGATCAAGGCGATCGGCGCAACGTGCCCCGAAACATCCCCATAAGCGAACCGGCATCGTCGCCGGCCTTTTCGCACCGCTCCGGTTCCGCCCCGAGCCTCCCCGACCGTCCAGCCATCCCCATGCGTTGCGGACTCCCCATCAGGTACACGTGCGAGACGCCCGATCGGTTCCCCGGGCACCCCCACGTTCCCCCGAACGAGGGGCGCCCCGCCGCACGAACGCGACGGGACGCCCCTCCTGTCCGCCCTGGCGAGCGATCAGGCTTCCGGGTGATCAGGCCTCCGGGGTCGGGATCAGGCGTACTGCTCCCGCAGCCGCCGGTGGACCTCCGGCGCCGCCCCCGTCACGTCCAGGCCCAGCAGCGCCGCCCCCAGCACCGGCGGCTCTGACACCACCCGCGCCACCGCCTTCGGGGCGCGTACCGCCAGCAGTTCGGCGACCCGGTCGTTCAGCTGCGGATGGCGCGCGGCCAGCACGCTGCCGCCCAGCAGCACCGGAGCCTCCTCCTCCAGCAGCCCGAGCCGGCTGAGCGCCACCGACGCCATCGCCACCACCTCCTCCGCCAGCCGCTCCACCAGCGCGGCCGCCACCGGATCCCCGGCTCCACCCGTGGCGAAGAGCACCGGCGTCAGCTCATGGCGCCGGGTCAGCGGGATCGCGCCCCGGTGCAGCGCCTCGATCAGCGCGTACATCGAGTCGAGCCCGAAGTGGCCCGGCAGCGTACGGGCCAGTTCGGTCGGCTCACCGCGCCCGTCCTCGGCGCGCGCGGCGAACCACAGCGCCTCCTCCGCCAGCCCCGCACCGCCGCCCCAGTCACCGGATATCCGCCCGATCGCCGGGAACCGGGCCGTCCGCCCGTCCGGCACCATGCCCACGCAGTTGATCCCGGCCCCGCAGACCACCGCGACGCCCCGCGGCTCGTCCACCCCGGCGCGCAGGATCGCGAAGGTGTCGTTGCGCACCTGCACCGACGTCCCCCAGCCACGGGCCTCCAGCGCCCGGGCCAGCTCGGCCTCCTCGACCGGCAGGTCGGCGTTGGCGAGACAGGCCGAGATGTGCCCGAACGAGCCGGGAACGGAGGCCAGTTCTGCGGCGGCCTCATCCGGGAGCCCGGCCACCGCCCGGTCCAGGACCGAGCCCAGGACGTCGATCGCGGAGTCCACGCCCACCAGCGGCGGCTGGAACCCGCCGCCCCGGGCCGTGGCGAGGACCGTGCCGTCGTCACCGATCAGCGCCACATCGGTCTTGCTGTTGCCCGCGTCGACGGCGACGACCGAGACGTTCACGCCCACGGGAGGTGCTCCCGGTTGTGCGCGATCAGCCGGTCGGTGAGCTGCTCGGCGTACTCGTACTGGCCGATCAGCGGGTGCGAGAGCAGCGCCTTGAAGACCCGGTCCCGGCCCCCGCGCAGCGCGGCTTCCAGGGCGAGGTCCTCGTACGCCGTCACGTTGGCGATGAGACCGGCGTACAGCGGGTCCAGGGCCGGCACGGCCAGCGGCGTCGCGCCGTCGTGGCCGACCCGGGCCTGCACCTCGATCACCGCGTCGTCCGGGAGGAACGGCAGGGTCCCGTTGTTGTACGTGTTCACCACCTGGACCGGCGAACCGCCGCCGCCCAGCAGCGAGGCCGCGAGGTCCACCGCCGCCTCCGAGTAGAAGGCGCCGCCGCGCTTGGCGAGCAGCTCGGGCTTCTCATCCAGCGCCGGGTCGCCGTACATCGCCAGCAGCTCCTTCTCCATCGCCGCGACCTCGGCAGCGCGGGAGGGCTTGGTCCCCAGCTCCCGTACGACCTCGTCGTGGGCGTAGAAGTACCGCAGGTAGTACGAGGGGACGACGCCGAGCCGGTCCACCAGCTTCCGTGACATGTGGAGGTCGTCGGCGATCGCGTCACCGTGTTCGGCCAGCAGCCTCGGCAGCACGTTCTCGCCGTCCGGGCCGCCCAGGCGCACGCCCAGCTCCCAGGTGAGGTGGTTGAGCCCGACGTGGTCCAGGTGGACCTCGGAAGGGTTCACCTCCAGCAGCCGGGCGAACTTGCGCTGGAAGCCGATCGCCACGTTGCACAGGCCGACCGCCTTGTGCCCGGCCTGGAGCAGGGCGCGGGTGACGATGCCGACCGGGTTGGTGAAGTCGATGATCCAGGCGTCCGGGTTGGTGCGGCGCACCCGCTCGGCGATGTCCAGGACGACCGGCACGGTCCGCAGCGCCTTGGCGAGGCCGCCGGCGCCGGTGGTCTCCTGGCCGACGCAGCCGCACTCCAGCGGCCAGGTCTCGTCCTGGTTGCGCGCGGCCTGTCCGCCGACGCGCAGCTGGAGGAGGACCGCGTCGGCGCCGGCCACGCCCGCGTCCAGGTCGGTGGTCGTGGTGATCTTCCCGGCGTGGTCCTGCTTGGCGAAGATCCGCCGCGCCAGGCCGCCGACCAGCTCCAGCCGGTCGGCCGCCGGGTCGACGAGCACCAGCTCCTCGACCGGCAGCGTGTCCCGCAACCGGGCGAATCCGTCGATCAGTTCAGGTGTGTAGGTGGACCCGCCACCCACTACTGCGAGCTTCATTGTCAGCCCTTTACTCCGGTCAGCGTGACGCCCTCGACGAATGCCTTCTGAGCGAAGAAGAAGACGGCGATCACGGGGGCCATGACCAGAACGGTCGCGGCCATGGTCAGGTTCCAGTCGGTGTGGTGCGCGCCTTTGAAGGATTCCAGGCCGTAACTGAGCGTCCAGGCGGCCGGGTTCTCGGAGGCGTAGATCTGTGGTCCGAAGTAGTCGTTCCAGGCGGCGAAGAACTGGAAGAGCGCGATGGCCGCGACGCCGGGCTTGGCCATCGGCAGGACGACCTTCATCAGCGTGCGGAACTCACCGCACCCGTCCACCTTGGCGGCGTCCAGGTACTCGTTCGGGATGGTCAGAAGAAACTGCCGCAGCAGGAAGATGGAGAAAGCGTCGCCGAAGGCCATCGGGATGATCAGCGGCCACAGCGTGCCGGAGAGGTCCATCTGCTTCGCCCAGAACAGGTACATGGGGATGATGACGACCTGCGGCGGCAGCATCATCATGGAGATGACGAGCATCAGGGACAGCTTGCGGCCCCGGAAGCGGAACTTCGCCAGCGCGTATGCCACGGGGATCGACGACACGACGGTCAGTACGGTGCCGAGTCCCGCGTACAGGAGGGTGTTGCGCCACCAGACGAGGAAGCCCGGGGTGTTGAAGACCCTCTCGTAGTTGCCCCACTCCCAGGTGTTGGGGGTGAGGTCACGCGTCAGCGCCTGTTGGTCGCTCATCAGCGAGGTGAGCACCACGAAGACGAACGGCAGCACGAAGAAGAGCGCGGCGGCGATGCCGAGCGAGTGGACGGCGATCCAGTGCAGCAGCGCCTTACGGCGTGCGGTGCGCGCGGCGGGCGTGGGCGCGTCACCGGTAGGGAGTGCGCGGGGTTTGTCGAGGAGTTGGGTCATGGCTCAGTCACCGGCCTGGATCAGGTTGTTGCGGCCCCGCATGAGCAGCGCGGTGAACGCCATGGCCAGGGCGAACAGCACGAGGGCGACGACACAGGCGGCGCCGTAGTCGAAGCGCTGGAAGCCGAGGTTGTAGACGAGCTGGGGGAGCGTGAGAGTCGACTTGTCGGGATAACCGGGTTCGAAGGACTGTCCTGAGCCGCCGATGACCCCGGAGGCGACCTTTCCGGCCACCAGCGGCTGCGTGTAGTACTGCATGGCCTGGATGACGCCCGTCACCACGGCGAACAGCACGATCGGCGAGATGTTCGGCAGGGTCACGAAGCGGAACTTCTGCCAGGCGGAGGCGCCGTCCAGCTCGGCCGCCTCGTACTGCTCGGTCGGCACGTCCAGCAGCGAGGCCATGAAGATGACCATCAGGTCCCCGATGCCCCAGACCGCGAGCATGGTGAGCGCCGGCTTGGACCAGGAGGCGTCGTTGAACCAGCCGGGCGTCGGCAGCCCCAGGTCGCCCAGGATCGCGTTGACCGGCCCGGTGCCGGGGTTGAGGAGGAAGACGAAGGCGAGCGTCGCGGCGACCGGCGGGGCCAGATACGGCAGGTAGAAGAGCGTCCGGAAGACGCCCGTCCCCGTCTTGATCTTGGTGATCAGCAGCCCGATCCCGAGGCCGAACACGACCCGGCAGGTGACCACGACGAGCACCAGCCAGAGCGTGTTCCACAGCGACGGCCAGAACATCGGATAGTCCTGGAAGACGTACGTCCAGTTCGTCAGCCCGTTGAAGACCGGCGCGCCGAACCCGTCGTACGACGTGAAGGAGAAGTAGACCGTCGAGACCATCGGGTAGGCGAAGAAGACCGAGAACCCGATCAGCCACGGCGACATGAAGGCCGCGTTCCGCAGCGCCGACCGGCGGCGCTTGGAGCGGAGTGTGTGCGTCGTCATCGTGAGGGCTACTTGGCCTTGGCGATGTCGGTGTCGATCTGCTTCGCGGTCTTCTCCAGACCGGCCTGGAGGTCCTTCACCGCGCCCTTCTCGTACTGGTAGCCGAAGTCCTGGAGGGTCAGCTGGTACGTGGCCCCGTTGACGGCCCCGTCGGAGGTGCTGGACGCCGGGTGCTGGGCGATGTCCAGGAAGGTCTTGAAGCGCGGGTCGAACTTCAGGCCGGGCGACTTCAGCGCCTCCAGGGTGGACGGCACGTTCCGGATGCCGTTGGAGAAGTTGACGACCGCCTCGGTGTCGCTGGTCATGAACTTGACCAGCTCCCAGGCGGCGTTCTGCTTCTTGCTGGCCGGGGCGATGCCCACGATGGTGCCGGAGAGGTAGCCCTTGCCGTAGCTGTCCGCCTCGTCGTCCGCGACGGGCATCGGCGCGACCCCGATCTCGAAGTCCACCCCGGCGTCCTCGGCCATCCCGAGCCGCCACTCGCCGTCCAGCTGCATGGCCACCTGGCCGGTGTGGAACGGGTGCTTGGCGCCCCACTCGTCACCGAACGTGCCCCGGTACTTCTCCAGCTTGGTGTAGCCGCCGAGGCTGTCCACCAGCTTCTTCTGATACGTGAACATCTTGGCGAACGCGGGGTCCTTGGCGATGTTGGACTTGCCGTTCTCGTCGAAGTAGGTGTGGTCCCACGAGGGCATGTAGTGGCTGACGACGGTCTCGTAGCCGTGGAAGTTCGGCATGAAGCCGAGCTGCTGGTAGGTGTCGCCCTTCTCGACCGTCAGCTTCTTCGCCACGCTCGCCAGTTCGGACATCGTCTTCGGCGGCGCGGTGATCCCGGCCTTCTTGAACGCGTCCTTGTTGTAGTAGAGGCCGTAGGCGTCGGTGAGCAGCGGCAGGGCGCAGCGCTTGCCCTCGAACTGGGTGTAGTCCAGGAGGACCTTCGGGAACGTCTTCTCCAGGTCCAGCTTCGACTTCTCGATGAACGGCTTCAGATCGGTGAAGGCGCCGGAGGCGCAGAACTTGCCGACGTTGGCCGTGGTGAAGGACGAGACCACGTCCGGCCCGTCCGAACCGCCCGCCCGCAGAGCCTGGTTGAGCTTGTCGTCGTTGATGTTGCCGGAGACCTTCACCGTGATGTTCGGGTGGGCCTTCTCGAACCGGTCGATGTTGTCCTGGACCGCCTTGACCTCGGCGGGCGCGCTCCAGCCGTGCCAGAAGTTGATGGTGGTCTTCGCGTCCGGGTCGTCGGAGGCGCCGGCCTCGGACTGGCCGGTACACGCGGTGGCGAGCACCGATATCGCGGCGACGGCGACGGCGATGCTGGTGAGACGGCTTGTGCGCATGACAAAACTCCCAGGGACCAGGAACGGGGGAAGAGAGAGGCGGACGGCAGGGGCGGTTACGGGGGTCGGTTCAGCGCGAGGTGTCGAACACTTCGTCGCGGGTGTCGGCGAGCGCCCTCTCCAGGGCGCCGCGCAGTACGGGGGTGCGGTCGATCTCGCCGACGACCAGCCGGGGCCGGGAGGCGGCGAGTTCGGCCAGCTCGGACTGGATCAGGGAGCGCAGGACCTCGCCGCCTGCCGCGACCGCACCGCCGGAGAGCACGATGAGCCCGGGGTCCAGGACGGCGGTGACGGAGGCGAGGCCGGTGGCGAGCCGGTGGGCGTACTGGCGCAGCAGCTCGGTGAGCGCGTCGTCCCGCTCGTACGCGGCGGCCGCCCGCTCCAGCAGGGTGGCGGCGGCCTCGGCGTGCGGCTGCTGCGGTGTGTCGATGCCGAGCGCCTTCGCGAGCCGGGGCACCGCCTGGGCGCCCGCGAGCTCCTGGAAGCCGCCGCTGTTGGCCTTGACGACCTGGCGTACGAGAGGGGTCCCGGGCACCGGCAGGAAGCCGACCTCGCCCGCGCCGCCGGTGAAGCCGCGGTGCAGGCGCCCGTTGATGACAAGGGCGGCGCCGAGGCCCTCCTCGTTCCAGAGCAGCACGAAGTCCTCGTGGCCGCGGGCCGCACCGAGGCGCTGCTCGGCCACGGCGACCAGGTTGACGTCGTTCTCGTACTCCACCGGCATCGGCAGCGACGCGGCCAGCTCCTCCAGGAGGGTGGGGGAGTGCCAGCCGGGCAGGTGCGAGGCGTACCGCAGCCGCCCGGTGCCCGGGTCGAAGGCGCCCGGGGTGCCGATGACGACCCGGTGGAGGTCGGCGCGGGTCAGCCCGGCCTCCTTCGCCGCCCCGTCCAGCGCGTCCGCCACCTGGCGCACCACGCTGTCGGCGCGCCGGCCGGGCGTCGCCAGCTCGAACTGCCCGACCTCCGCCCCGGTCACGTCCGCCACGGCGGCGACGATGCGCCGCTCGTTCACATCGAGCCCGGCGACATGGGCGGCGCGCGCGTTGACGGTGTAGAGCTGCGCGTTGGGCCCGGGCCGCCCCTCACTGGTCCCGGTGGCGACGACCAGACCGGCCGCCTCCAGCCGGGCCAGGAGCTGGGACGCGGTGGGCTTGGAGAGGCCGGTCAGCTTCCCGATCCGGGTGCGTGAGAGGGGCCCGTGCTCCAGCAGCAGATCGAGGGCGGCGCGGTCGTTCATGGCCCGCAGCACCCGGGGGGTGCCCGGTGTGGTTCCCGTCATCGTGGATGCCCCACCCTCGTCGACTCTGTTAGGAAACTTTCCTATTCAGGGAGGACGGTAGGACGCGCGCCACCGGGGCGTCAATGGGGAGCGCCCGTCCGGCAACGAAAGCGTTACCGCGCACGTAAAAGCCCCCGGCCGCCTTCCTGGGGCTGCCGGGGGCTTGGGTGGGTGGGAGCTACTTGTTCAGGTTCGTCGCCGGCGGCGGTATCGGCGTCGCGGCCAGCGACTGCGGCGAGGTGGCCGACGCGTACGCCGACGGGGCCGCCATCGCCGCCGTCGGGTCCGCCGTGGACTCGCCGTCCGTCTGGAGCGGCACCGCGCCGATCATGCGGATGCCCGCGTCGTCCAGCGCCTGCTTGATGCGCCAGCGCAGCTCGCGCTCGACGCCCACCGACTTGCCCGGCATCGTCTTCGCGGTGACCCGGACCGTCATGGAGTCCAGCAGGACCGCGTCCAGGCCGAGCACCTCCACCGGGCCCCAGAGCCGCTCCGACCAGGGCTCTTCCTTGGCCATGGTCTCGGCGGCGGTGGTGATCCCCTCGCGGACGTGCTCCAGGTTCTCCGTCGGGTGCACGGTGACGTCGACGCCGGCGGTGGACCAGCCCTGGCTGAGGTTGCCGATCCGCTTGACCTCGCCGTTGCGGACGTACCAGATCTCGCCGTTGTCGCCGCGCAGCTTGGTGACCCGCAGGCCGACCTCGATGACCTCACCGGAGGCCACGCCCGCGTCGATCGTGTCGCCGACCCCGTACTGGTCCTCCAGGATCATGAAGACGCCGGAGAGGAAATCCGTGACCAGGTTGCGGGCGCCGAAACCGAGCGCCACACCGGCGACACCGGCGGAGGCGAGCAGGGGCGCGAGGTTGATCTTGAAGGCGCCCAGCACCATCAGCGCGGCCGTTCCCATGATCACGAAGGAGGCCACCGACCGCAGGACCGAGCCGATCGCCTCCGAGCGCTGGCGTCTGCGCTCCGCGTTCACCAGCAGACCGCCGAGCGCGGTGCCCTCCACCGCCTGGGCGCTGCGGTTCATCCGGTCGATCAGGTTGGTCAGGGCGCGCCGGATCAGATAGCGCAGCGTGATCGCCACGGCCACGATCAGCAGGATCCGCAGACCGGTGCTCAGCCAGGTGGACCAGTTCTCCTCGACCCATCCCGCGGCGTTCCCGGCCTGCTCGGCGGCTTCCTCAAGCGAGCCGCCCGGCTCGGGTGACGGGGCTGCGGCCAACAGGGCGGACAGGTGCACGGCGGGGACCTCCAGGGGGACGACGGCTGACCGATAACACTAACGAAGCCGGGGGAGTGGATCGTTGCCGTCCCCGGAGGAGAGACAGGTCTCACCGGGAACAGGTGTGCTGTGGCCGATCGCACAGCGCGGGACGCCGCCCTGGTGAGACACCTCCGACGAGCACCTCGGGCGCCCGTCGCGCCGGAGGGTGAGAAAAATCCTCTCGGCCCGTTACCCGTACGTGGTGGCGCTTTGACCAGGCATGAGGAGAGACTGAGATCGGATCGTCCCGGCGCGAGCCACGCGCCGCCGGCGTACAAGGAGGCATCCACCGTGCCGCACGTCCTGGTTCTCAACGCGTCGTACGAGCCGCTCGGCGTCGTACCGCTCCGCCGCGCGCTCGTCCTCGTCCTCGAAAACAAGGCCATCTGCCTGGAGGAGACCGGCGCCTTCCTGCACAGCGCCACCCGTGCCGTGCCCGCTCCCAGCGTGGTCCGGCTCAAGCGTTTCGTCCGGGTCCCCTACCGGGGGCCCGTTCCTCTGACGCGCCGGGCGCTGTTCGCCCGGGACGGAGGGCGCTGCATGTACTGCGGGGCCGCCGCGACCAGCGTCGACCACGTCATTCCGCGCAGCCGCGGTGGACAGCACGCCTGGGACAACGTGGTGGCCGCCTGCCGCCGCTGCAACCACGTCAAGGCCGACCGCCACCTCCCCGAGCTCGGCTGGAGACTGCGCCACCAGCCGGCCCCGCCGACCGGCCTGGCCTGGCGGATCATCGGGACCGGACACCGCGACCCGCGCTGGCTGCCGTATTTGCAACCGTTCGGCGCGGACGACGTGATGGCCCGGATCGACGGCGTCTCCGCCTGAGACCGGGCCTTCGTCGTCCCTGCCCCGCCTTCGTCGTCCCTACCTCAGGGAGCCTGTTCCGCCACCGCGTACGCCTCCACCGACCAGAGCGAGTAGCCGTACTGCGTGGCCCGCGCCTCGCCCTGCACCCGGATGAACCGGGTGTCCTTCGCGTCCATCCGCACCGACTCGCGCCCGCCCCGGCCCTCCCGGACGGTCGCGGCGGTGCGCCAGGTGCGGCCGTCGGCGGAGGTCTGTATGCGGTAGGCGGAGGCGTACGCGTCCTGCCACGACAGCACCACCTGTCCCAGCCGCACCGGCTGCGGGAGTTCTGCCTGCCACCACGCCCCGTCCTCCGCCGGCGAGGACCACCGGGTCTCCGGATCGCCGTCCGAGGCGGCGGAGGCCGGGAAGTCAGGCGTCTCGTCGGCGGAGGAGGAGGCCGTGGCCGTACGCACCAGATCCGGGCCGCCGGTCCGCGGGAAGGCCCGCACGGTCAGCGTGGACTCCTGGCCGCCGAAGGTCAGCGGAACCTCGTACTCACCCGCCGGGGTGTCCGCCGGAACGGTGATGTCCACCGGCACTTCGGTACGGGACCCGCGCGGCACGGTCGTCTGCTTCGGGACCCGCACCTCGATGCCCTTGGGCGCCTTCGCGGTCAGCTTGCCCTTCACCTCGGCCGGACGCCGCCCGGCCAGCCGCGCCGCCACCCGCTGCGGCTCACCGCCGATCTCCGCGTCCGTCTCGCCGTGCGCCAGGTCGAGCACCGCCTCCGGCTCGTCCCCGAACCACGGCACCAGCGCGCGCAGCCGTGGAGCGCCCGCCGGGACCGCGGGCGACGGCGGCAGGCTGGGACTCAGGTACGACGGAGGCGTGGTCCGGGCGGACTCGGGCACGGCGACCCTTACGGCATCGGCGCGCAGCCCCTTCGCGGCGGTCTGGGTCCAGCCGCTCGGCGACAGCCGGCCCAGCGCCCGCCAGCCCTCGCCCGGAACGTGGGCCTCCACCACCGCGCCGGCCAGATCCGGTCCCGGCTCGGCGAGCGCCGTCACGGCCTCCACCGGACGGGCCCGCTCCAGGCGGACCGTGTAGCCGTGCGCGTCCTTGGTGACCCGCCCGGCGGGCCGGTCGACGCCGTTCCAGCCGTCGGCGGTCTTCTCGGCCCGGTCCAGGAACGGGTCGAGCACGCCCTTGCCGACGGTCGCCTTCTGCGCTGCGATCTCCTCGCGCAGCGGCTCCAGTGCCAGCCGGCCCCGCCAGGCGCCCGCCCCGTCACCGGCCGCCTGGGCCTGGAGCAGGTCGACGGCCAGCTCTCCGGCGTGGCCGTAGCGGGCCAGCTGCTCGGTCCACGGGCGCACCTCGTCGGCCAGGCGGCCGTCGGCGGGCGTGGCGAGCCGGTCCGGGGTCCGGCGCATCACGGTGAAGGCCGCCCGCAGCTCGCGCGCCGCCCGGTCGCGTACCGGCGCCGCGGCCGCCCGGGACTGCCAGAACGCGGCGAACAGCGGCTGGAGGTACGCCGACTCCGCCGAGCCGAGCACCGAGTCCGCGCTGTTGCCCGCCAGTGCCGACAGCGCCTCCCGCGCGCCCGCGTCGCCGCCCGCCAGATCGTCGATCGCCGCCCGCCAGGACTCGTCCGCGCGGTACCCCTTCGGGTTCCAGGCGAAGTCGGCGGCGGTGAAGAGCGGGATACGGGAGGCGGACGCCTGCTCCATCGCGTTGGCCAGCAGCGCCGCGGAACCGCTCGCCACCGCCGGGTCCCGGCCGGTGTACGGCCCGAGGAAGATCCGGTCCTGGGCGTAGTCGTTGACCGGGTAGTTGTCCATCGTCACCAGCGGGTGGCGGAACGCGGCGCGCGCCCCGGCCAGCTCACGCCCGGTGATCTTCTTCGGTACGACCCCGACGCCCGTCCAGGCCACCTGCACCCGGTCGTCCAGCTCGGCGGCGAGCGCCGTGCGGTAGTCGGTCGCGCCGTCCTGGTAGAACTCCGTCGGCAGCACCGAGAGCGGTGCCGCGTCCGGATGGCGTTCCTGGAGATGGCGCGCCACCGCCCCGGCCACCTTCGCCTGCGCGCGGGCCGCCGCCTCGGGCCCGTTGCCGAACGTCTCCGCGTCCAGGTCGCAGTGCCACTCGCTGTAGCTGACGTCCTGGAACTGGAGCTGGAAGACCCGCACGCCCAGCGCCCACATCGCGTCGATCTTCTTCGTCAGCGCCCGCACGTCCTGGTCGGAGGCCATGCACATCGCCTGGCCCGGCGAGAGGGCCCAGCCGAGCGTGACGTGCTCGGCCTCCGCCTTCCGCGCCAGCTCCCGGAAGTCGGCCCGGCGCTCGGCCGGGTACGGCTCGCGCCACCGGGCCAGCCGGTAGGGGTCGTCGCCCGCCGCGTAGAGGTACCGGTTCTGCTTGGTGCGGCCCATGAAGGCGAGCTGCGCGAGCCGCTCCTCCTGGGTCCAGGGCTGTCCGTAGAACCCTTCCGCCATGCCGCGTACGGCCGTGCCCGGCCAGTCCCGCACCACGACCCCGGCCACCGCACCACCGCTCACCAGCTGCCGCAGGGTCTGGACCGCATGGAACAGGCCGTCCTCGCCGAGCCCGTCCAGCGCCACGGTGGCGCGCCCGGCGACCTTGCCGGACGCGATCCGGTAGCCGCCGGCGGGCAGGTCGGCGCGGTCGGGAGCGCGCAGCGCCCGCAGTGCCTCGCCTGCACCCGGGCCGCCGGCCCGGATCAGCGTTCCGCGGCCCGGCAGGCTCTCGTGGACGGTCGTGACCCCGGCCGCGCGCAGCAGCGAGCGGAGCTCCGCCACGGCGTACGGATCGGCGTCCGGCGCGGCGACGACGGTGGCCTCGGTGGAGAGCGGCAGGGCCGGACCGGTGGCCCGGATGCTCTGCGGCCGGGGCCAGACGGCGGGCGGCTGCGCGGTGTCGGCGCGGTCGGGCGAGGTGGCGGGCGGTTTGCCGGGGTCGGCGGGGGCGGCTGTGGCGGCCGGTGCGAAAGGGCTCAGCAGCCCACCGATCACGGCGACGGCCACGGCCGTGGCCTGCTTTCTGCGCCCGAACCGCACGTCGCGCTCCCTCTGAAGGCCTGAGTGAGGTCCGAGCCCACCACCCGGGCGCGAGGGTGTCAATGCACATGGCTGTTCTGTCGGATTTGCCGGGAATAGTGACGCCTTCGCGCCCGGGGGACAGGTGTGGCCCGTGAGAATGGCTGAAAACGGCTCATACCTGCCGTACGAGGGAACGGAAGGTGACCAGGGGCACGTTGGGCTCGTTGTCCGAAGGTGTACGCCGTCATGACGCGATGTATGACGGGTAGGTCACGTCCAGGTCTGCGCATGCCAGGTCTGGGTAGGTCCTCAGGGTCCTGTTCTCCACGGCCAGGAGGCCACCATGCCCGCATCCGCGCAGCTTCTGCTCTCCGCCCTCTCCAAACAGGTACCCGCCCAAGCCGATCCCGCACCTCTCACCAGCGGCCTTCCGCTCGCCGATGTCGCCCACCTGATCAGCGGGCCGCCGCTCGCCGATATCTCCCTCCTGCTCGGTGAATCCCCGTATCCCGATGCCGCACCGCTGACCAGCGAGCCGCCGCTCGCCGATGCCACCCCTCTCACGAGCGAGCCTCCGCTCGCCGCCGTCGCCCCTCTGACCAGCGAGCCGACCGCACCCGGCACCGCAGGGGGCATGGAGTTCCCAGGAGTCTGAATGGGCTTGTCCCGGCTCGCCGCACTGCACGGTGTCGCCACCTCCTACTCCCCGTCCCCGGATGTCACGGTGTCCGTCCCCGACGACACGGTCATCGCCGTGCTCGCCGCGCTGGGCGTGGACGCCGGCACTCCGGAGGACGTACGGAGGTCACTCGTCGCCGCGGAGTCCCGCTCGCGCCTGCTGCCGCCGACCGTGGTGGTCTGGGCCGGTGAGCCGCTGCCGCCCCCGCTGACCGGACTGCCGCCCGGCTCGACCGTCACGGTCGAGCCGGAGCCGGCGGCCGTCGCAGACTCCGGCGCCGCGCCCGTCGGGGCCGTTCCCACCGAGGCCGCCGAGCCCGCCGCGGCCCGCACGGGCTCCGGTGCCGCCCCCGCCGGCTGGACCCAGCCTCCGTACGGCATCCACCGCCTCCACGTCCGTACGCCCGACCACCACGAGGCCACCGCCACCCTGGTCGTCGCCCCGGCCCGGGTCCCGCAGCCGCCAGAGCGGACCCACGGCTTCCTGGTCCAGCTCTACTCCCTGCTCTCCGCCCGCTCCTGGGGCATGGGCGACCTCGGGGACCTGGCCGACCTCGCCGCCTGGTCCGGGCGCACCCTCGGCTCCGGGTTCGTCCAGGTCAACCCGTTGCACGCGGCCGTTCCCGGGAAGCCCACCGACCCCTCGCCGTACCGCCCCTCCTCGCGCCGCTTCCCCGACCCCGTGCACCTGCACGTCGAGTCCATCCCCGAGTACGGGCACGTCCGCGACCGCACCACCCTGGAGGACCTCCACCAGGACGCCGCCGCGCTCAGCGAGGCCGTGCTCAACAAAGGCGCCCTGATCGACCGGGACGCCGTCTGGGAGCTGAAGCGGCAGGCCCTGGAGCTGATCGCCGAGGTCCCGCTCACCCCGGGCCGCCGCGCCGCCTACTGCGACTTCCTGGCCGAGCAGGGCCAGGCGCTGGAGGACCACGCCCTGTGGTGCGCGCTCGCCGAGGTGCACGGGCCCGACTGGCACGCCTGGCCCGAGCCGCTGCGCGACCCCCGCTCGGCGGCGACCGCCCGCGCCCGCTCCGGACTGCTGGACCGGGTCGACCTCCACTGCCGCCTCGCCTGGCTCACCGCCATTCAGCTCGCCGACGCCCAGCGGGCCGCCGAGGACGCCGGGATGGAGGTCGGCATCGTCCACGACCTGGCCGTCGGCGTGCACCCGGCGGGCGCCGACACCTGGTCCCAGCAGGATGCCTTCGCCCACGGCATGTCCGTAGGCGCGCCGCCGGACGCCTTCAACGCGCGCGGCCAGGACTGGGGCCTGCCGCCGTGGCGCCCCGACGTCCTCGCCGCCACCGGTTACGCCGCCTTCCGCGGCCTGCTGCGCGGCCTCATGGCCCACGCGGGCGCGCTGCGCATCGACCACGTCATGGGCCTCTTCCGGCTCTGGTGGGTGCCGGAGGGCAGGCCGCCGACCGACGGCACGTACGTCACGTACGACGCCGAGGCGATGCTCGCCGTCCTCGTCCTGGAAGCCCACCGCGCCGGGTCCGTCGTCGTCGGCGAGGACCTCGGCACCGTCCAGCCCGGCGTCCGCGAGGCGCTCGCCCGGCGCGGGGTGCTCGGCACCTCCGTGCTCTGGTTCGAGCGCGACTGGGACGGCGACGGCCGCCCGCTCGCCCCCGAGAAGTGGCGGCGCGACTGCCTCGCCACCGCCACCACCCACGACCTGCCCTCCACCGCCGCCCGGCTGACCGGCGACCATGTGACGCTCCGCCACCGCCTCGGCCTGCTCACCCGCCCGCTGGAGGAGGAGCTCACCGAGGACGTCACCTCCACCGCCGAGTGGCTGGCCCTCCTCGCCCGGCTGCGGATGCTCCCGGAGGGCGACGGCAACGAGGAGGCTGCCGTCCGCGCCGTCCACCGCTTCCTGCGCGCCACCCCCGCCCGGATGACCGGCATCTGGCTCCCCGACACCGTCGGCGACCGCCGCCCGCAGAACCTCCCGGGCACCTGGGACCAGTACCCCAACTGGCGGCTGCCCATCGCCGACCCGGACGGCCACCCCGTCACCCTGGAGGAGATCGCCGCCTCGCCCCGGCTGCACGGTCTGATGGAGGTCCTGCACCCCGCGAAGGCCCGTACGGCACCCCCGGGCGCGCGCCCCCGCTAGCCGTTCGCTACGTTGGCACCGTGGACAAGAAGAACGGAATGCGCGCCGGCGTCGTTGCGGCCGGGACGGCGCTGATGATGCTGCTCATGTCGGCCCCGGCTCTGGCGTACACCCGCGACGACGGTGACGACCCGGGCCCGGGCCTCAGCGCGATGGAGACCATCGGCCTCTACGTCATCGCGCCCATCGCCCTGTTCCTGGTGATCACGGCCCTGGTCATGGTCCTGGACAAGTCCAAGAAGCAGGTCTGACCCGCACCCGTACGCAGGATGCGCCGCCGGTAGGAGCTACCGCGCGGCGCATCGGCGTGTCCGGCATGCCGCCGCCCGCCCGGTAGGTTGCGGCCATGACCGAGTGGGACGTCAAGAAGCTCCGCATCCTGCGCACCCTCCGCGACCACGGCACGGTCACGGCGACCGCCGAGGCACTCCTGATGACCCCCTCCGCCGTCTCCCAGCAACTCACCAACCTGGCCAAGCAGCTCGGCGTGGAGCTCCTGGAGCCGCAGGGCCGCCGGGTCCGCCTCACCGACGCCGCCCACCTCGTCCTGCGCCACGCCGAGGCGGTCTTCGCCCAGCTGGAGCGGGCGGACGCCGAACTCACCGGCTACCTCCGCGGCGACGCCGGTGAGGTGCGGGTCGCCGCCTTCTCCACCGCCGTGCCCGCCCTCGTCGTCCCCGCCGTGCGGCTGCTGCGCGCCGAGGACCGGCCGGGGCCCGGCGTACGCGTACGGGAGGCCGAGGCGGCCCAGGCGTACGAGCTGCTCACCGCGGGCGAGGTGGACCTGGCCCTCTCGCTGGCCGCGCACGCCCCGACCGCCCGCGACCCGCGCTTCTCCCTCTTCCCGCTGCTCGCCGACCCGCTGGACGTGGCGCTCCCGGCCGGCCACCCACTCGCCGCCGCGCCCGCGCTGCGCCTCGCGGACCTGGCCGCCGACCGCTGGATCTTCGGCGGCTCGGGCCCGTGGTCCGAGATCACCACGGCGGCCTGCGAGGCGGCGGGCTTCGTCCCCGAGCAGGCCCACAGCGCCGCCGGCTGGACCGCGATCCTCGCGCTGGTCGAGGCGGGCATGGGCATCGCGCTCGTCCCCCGGATGGCCTCCCGCGAACAGCGCCGTGAAGGCGTGGTGATGCGGGTCCTGGAGGCGGACCAGCCGCGCCGCCACGTGGTGGCGGCGGTCCGGCACGGCGCGGAGAGCGGCCCGGCGGTGGCCCGGGTCCTCACAGCGCTCACGGAGGCCGCAGCATCGTTCAACTGAACCGCGTCGTTCAACTGAAACCGTATCGTTCAGTTGAGCTGAACAGTATCTGTGAAAACTTTCGATGGACCTGATGGTTCCGGTCGCGCGAAGGTAGCCACATGACCTTCGGCGCGAGCGAGACCACATTTCAGAACTCCGACACCGATCCCCACGCCAACGACGCCGCGCCCTACGGCGGCGGCGACCCCTACGCCGACTACCGCGAGGCCGGCGACCTGCCCTTCACCGAGCTGGTGGACCTCGCCGACCGCCGCCTCGGCGCCGGGGTGATCGCCGCCAACGACGAGTTCTTCGCCGAGCGCGAGAACCTCCTCCTGCGCGAGCGCGCCGTCTTCGACCCCGAGCACTTCGGCCACAAGGGCAAGATCATGGACGGCTGGGAGACCCGTCGCCGCCGTGGCGCCGACGCCGAGAACCCCTTCCCGGCCCCCGGGGACCACGACTGGGCGATCGTCCGCCTCGGCGCCCCCGGCATCGTCCGCGGCCTGATCGTGGACACCGCGCACTTCCGCGGCAACTACCCCCAGCGCGTATCGGTACAGGCCGCCGCCGTCGAAGGCGCCCCGAGCCCGCAGGAGCTGCTCGCCGACGACGTGAAGTGGGAGGAGATCCTGCCGCCCACGCCCGTACGCGGCCACGCGGCCAACGCCTTCGAGATCACCGGCGGCCGCCGCTACACCCACCTCCGCCTCTGCCAGCACCCCGACGGCGGCATAGCCCGCCTCCGCGTGCACGGCGAGGTCGTCCCCGACCCGGCCTGGATCGCCGCGCTCGGCACGGTCGACCTGATCTCGGTGCTCAACGGCGGTACGTACGAGGACGCCTCCGACCGCTTCTACTCCTCGCCCACCCAGATCATCCTGCCGGGCACCTCCCGCAAGATGGACGACGGCTGGGAGAACCGCCGCCGCCGGGTCCGCGACACCAACGACTGGGTCCGCTTCCGCCTCCCGGCCCAGGGCGCGATCCGCGCGGTCGAGATCGACACCGCCTACCTCAAGGGCAACTCCGCCGGCTGGATCGCCCTCCAGGGCCGTAACGGCGACACCGGCGAATGGTTCGAGATCATCCCGCGCACCCGCCTCCAGCCCGACACCCCGCACCGCTTCGTGCTCCGCGCCCAGGCCGTCGTCACCCACGTCCGCCTCGACGCCTTCCCCGACGGCGGCGTGGCCCGGATGCGACTGCACGGCGGCTTCACGGAGTCCGGCACGGCCGAGCTGACCCGCCGCTACGAGGAGTCCGGCGCGTGACCCCGTAACGCTCCGGCCCCCCAGTTTCCGCCCGGCGGACGGCTGCGCTCCTGCGCCCGCCCGCCGGGCGGTCTCCAACGGCCCGCGGTTCAGGAACGGCTCGCGGTTCAGGCGACGTACGCGGAGAACCGCAGGGTCGTGGCCAGCACCAGCCAGGTGCCCCACGCGAACGCGCTGTTCGCGGCGTTGCAGAACATCTCGCCCGTGCAGTCGGTGGGCCGGTCCTGCCAGGCGTGGACGGTCAGGGAGTGGAAGCCGAGGGAGCGGGAGAAGGCGAAGCGGATGTGCATACCGCTGCCGAGCTGGTGGCCCGGCAGTGTGTTGATCTGGAAGAAGTCGTTCCCGATGTACTCGACCTCCACCGGGTTGCCGCCCAGCAGCTCGCAGCGGGCTCCGGCCCGGATCCGGCTCGGGCAGCCGCCGCTGACCGGGAAGAGCCAGAAGTGGTCCGTGAGTTGCTCGCGGACCTCATGCGCCTCGGTGAACGGATGGAGCCCGAGGCCGTACCCGTATGTGTAGAGGTCGTGGCAGCCTGCCGGACCGGCCCGGCAGTCCGCGCGCGCGGACTGCGCCGGGCCCGTCAGCAGACCCGCGCACAGCGCCAGCGCGACCGGCACGGCGGCGAAGCCGGGCATCCGAACCCTCCCGTGGCCTGCGACCGAAGCTCTTGCGACGACCCTTCGGACCGTAGGCCACGGGAGACCACCCCGCGCGCGGGCGTACGGCAAACGCGCGGGCGCACGCCGATGCGGCACAAGAGCCGGAGCGCACCGGCCTACGCCAAGGGGGCGCCCCCTCCACCGCAGCGGAGAGAGCGCCCCCGGGCGCGTACCGGAAGCGACTAGGCGGTGGCCGCCGCCGCGTCCGCCGCCTGGGCCTTCAGGGCCCGCTCCACGCCCGACCGCGACTCCGACATCAGCCGGCGCAGGGCCGCGCTCGGCTCGGCCGAGGCCAGCCACGCGTCGGTGGCGTCCAGGGTCTCCTGGGAGACCTGGAGCGTCGGGTAGAGGCCGACCGCGACCTGCTGGGCCATCTCGTGGCTGCGCGAGTCCCAGACGTCCTTGACCGAGGCGAAGAACTTCTCCGTGTAGGGGGCCAGCAGCTCGCGCTGGTCCGGTTGGACGAAGCCGCCGATGACCGCCTCCTGGACCGCGTTGGGCAGCTTGTCGGCCTCCACGACCGAGGCCCACGCCTGCGCCTTGGCCTCCTCCGAGGGCTGCGAGGCCCGTGCGAAGGCCGCGTGGCGCTCGCCCGCCGCCGTCCGGTCACGCTCGTACTCGGCGGCGATCTCCTCCTCGTCCAGCAGGCCGACGGCCGCCAGCCGCTGCACGAACGACCAGCGCAGCTCGGTGTCGACGGTCAGGCCCTCGATCGACTCCGTGCCGTCCAGCAGCGACTGGAGCAGGTCCAGCTGCTGCGGGTTGCGGGCCGTCGCCGCGAAGGCACGGGCCCACGCCAGCTGGTGGTCGCTGCCCGGCTCGGCCGCCCGCAGGTGCGCCAGCGTCGCCTCCGTCCACTGGTTGAGCGCGGCCTCGCGCGTCTCCGGCGCGGAGTACAGGTCCAGGGCCGTCTTCAGCTGGCGGTGCAGCGACTGGACGACGCCGATGTCCGACTCCTTGCCGATGCCCGAGAGCACCAGCGAGAGGTAGTCCCGGGTCGCCAGCTCGCCGTCCCGCGTCATGTCCCAGGCGGAGGCCCAGCACAGGGCGCGCGGCAGCGACTCGGCGAAGTCGCCGAGGTGCTCGGTGACGACCCGCAGCGACTCCTCGTCGAGGCGGACCTTCGCGTACGAGAGGTCGTCGTCGTTGAGGAGGATGACGGCCGGACGGGCGGTGTTCTCCGGGAACGGCACGGTGGTGCGCTCGCCGTCGACGTCCAGCTCGATCCGGTCGGTCCGGACGAGCTTGCCGCTGCCGTCGAGGTCGTAGCAGCCGACCGCGATCCGGTGCGGGCGCAGCGTCGGCTCGCCCTTGGCACCGGCGGGCAGCGCCGGGGCCTCCTGGAGGACGGTGAAGGAGGTGACGTGTCCGTTCTCGTCGGTCTCGATCTCCGGGCGCAGGATGTTGATGCCGGCCGTCTCCAGCCACGCCTTCGACCAGGTCTTCAGGTCACGGCCGGAGGTCTTCTCCAGCGCGCCCAGCAGGTCGGACAGGCGCGTGTTGCCGAAGGCGTGCGCCTTGAAGTACGCCTGCACGCCCTGGAAGAACGCGTCCTCGCCGACGTACGCCACGAGCTGCTTGAGGACGGAGGCGCCCTTGGCGTACGTGATGCCGTCGAAGTTGACGATGACGTCGTCCAGGTCCCCGATGTCCGCCATGATCGGGTGCGTGGAGGGCAGCTGGTCCTGCCGGTACGCCCAGGTCTTCATGGAGTTGGCGAACGTGGTCCAGGAGTGCGGCCACTTCGAGTCCTCGGCGTCCGCCTGGCAGGCGATCGAGGTGAAGGTGGCGAACGACTCGTTGAGCCAGAGGTCGTTCCACCACTCCATCGTCACGAGGTCGCCGAACCACATGTGGGCCAGCTCGTGCAGGATCGTCTCGGCCCGCACCTCGTACGCCGCGTCCGTCACCTTCGAGCGGAAGACGTACTGGTCGCGGATGGTGACCGCGCCGGCGTTCTCCATCGCGCCCGCGTTGAACTCCGGGACGAAGAGCTGGTCGTACTTGGCGAACGGGTACGCGTAGTCGAACTTCTCCTGGAACCAGGCGAAGCCCTGCCGGGTGACGGCGAAGAGGTCCTCCGCGTCCAGGTACTCGGCGAGCGAGGGGCGGCAGTAGATGCCGAGCGGGACGGACTGGCCGTCCTTCTCGTAGCTGCTGTGCACCGAGTGGTACGGGCCGACGATGAGCGCCGTGATGTACGTGGAGATGCGCGGCGTCGGCTCGAACGTCCAGACGTCGTCCTTCGGCTCCGGCGTCGGCGAGTTCGAGATGACCGTCCAGCCGGACGGGGCCTTCACGGTGAACTGGAAGGTCGCCTTCAGGTCCGGCTGCTCGAACGAGGCGAAGACGCGGCGGGCGTCCGGCACCTCGAACTGGGTGTAGAGGTAGGCCTGCTCGTCGACCGGGTCGACGAACCGGTGCAGCCCCTCACCGCTGTTGGTGTACGCGCAGTCCGCGACGACCTTCAGCTCGTTGGCGCCCTCGCGCAGGCCGGCCAGGGCGATCCGGGAGTCGTGGAACACGGCGGCGACGTCCAGCGCCTCGCCGTTGAGCACGGCCTCGTGGACGGCGGGGGCGACCAGGTCGACGAAGGTCTCCGCACCCGCCTCCGCGGAGTCGAAGCGCACGGTGGTCACGGACCGGTAGGTGCCGCCCCCCTGCGCTCCGGAGAGGTCGAGATCGATCTCGTACGCGTCCACGGTCAGCAGGCGCGCCCGCTCCTGTGCCTCTTCGCGGGTCAGATTCGTGCCAGGCACGCGGTCATCTCCTAGGTGTGCGACTTGGTATGCGGCGTTTCCGTCATCCTTCCATGGGCCGCACTCCCAGCGCGATGTCCGTTTTCCGCCGGACGCGGACGGCTCCGGGGGCCAGGCTCGAACCATGACCGGATACCAGCTCCGCGCCACCACCGGATACGAGCCGCGCCTCGTCGCCCGGTACGAGCCGCACCCCATCGCCCCCGCCGCGCTCGCCGCGCTCCGCGCCATCGACGACGCCGGCCGCCCCTGCGCCCCGTACCGGGATACGGGGGCCGGCGCCCCCCTCCGCTGCTGCCTGCGCGGCAGCGAGCCGGGGGAGCGCGTCGCCCTGGTCTCCTACGCCCCGCTGCGCCGCTGGGCGGCCGCGACCGGGGCGGCCCCGGGGGCGTACGACGAGCAGGGTCCCGTCTTCATCCACGCCGAGGAGTGCGCGGGCCCGGACCCGGAGCGCCAGAGCTACCCCTTCTCACGCCCCGGCGCGCTGCGCACGGTGCGCCGCTACGACGCGCGCGGACACATCGCCGGCGGCCGACTGCTGGAGATCCTGGCCGAGGCGGAGAAGGGCTTCGACGCGGCGTTCGACGAGGCGTTCGCGGATCCGGAGGTGGCGCTGGTGCACGTACGGGCGGTGGAGTACGGGTGCTTCCACTTCGAGGTGCGGCGGCCCTGAGGCACGCACACGAAGGGGCGGCCACGGATGCACTCCGGTGGCCGCCCCTTCCGTCGACGCGTGCGCGTACAAGGCTCGCGCGTCAGCCCTTCAGCTCGGCCGCCACCAGCTCCGCGATCTGGACGGCGTTCAGCGCGGCGCCCTTGCGGAGGTTGTCGTTGGAGACGAAGAGTGCGAGGCCGTTGTCGACCGTCTCGTCGACCCGGATGCGGCCCACGAAGGAGGCGTCCTTGCCGGCCGCCTGGAGCGGGGTCGGGATCTCGGAGAGCTCGACGCCCTCGGCGTCCTTCAGCAGCTCATAGGCGCGCTCGACGCCGATCGGGCGGGCGAAGCGGGCGTTGATCTGGAGCGAATGGCCGGAGAAGACCGGGACGCGGACGCAGGTGCCGGAGACCTTCAGCTCCGGGATCTCCAGGATCTTGCGGGACTCGTTGCGGAGCTTCTGCTCCTCGTCCGTCTCGAACAAGCCGTCGTCCACGATCGAGCCCGCCAGCGGCAGCACGTTGAAGGCGATCGGGCGCTTGTAGACGGCCGGCTCGGGGAAGTCCACGGCCTCGCCGTCGTGGGCCAGCTTCTCGGCGTCGGCGACGACCTTGGACGCCTGGCCGTGCAGCTCGGCGACGCCGGCCACACCGGAGCCGGAGACCGCCTGGTACGTGGCGACGGTCAGCGCTTCGAGGCCGGCCTCTGCGTGCAGCGGGCGCAGCACGGGCATCGCCGCCATCGTGGTGCAGTTCGGGTTGGCGATGATCCCCTTGGGCCGTACGCGGGCGGCGTGCGGGTTGACCTCGGAGACGACGAGCGGGACCTCGGGGTCCTTGCGCCAGGCGGAGGAGTTGTCGATCACCACGGCGCCCTGGGAGGCGACCTTCTCGGCCAGCGCCTTGGAGGTCGCGCCGCCGGCGGAGAACAGCACGATGTCCAGGCCGGTGTAGTCGGCGGTGGAGGCGTCCTCGACGGTGACGGCCGTGTTCCTGAAGCCGATCGTGGAGCCCGCGGAGCGGGCGGAGGCGAAGAGCCGCAGCTCGTCGACGGGGAAGTCCCGCTCGGCCAGGATCCTGAGCATGACTGTGCCGACCTGACCGGTGGCGCCGACGATTCCGACCTTCACTGGAACTCCTCTGTACGTGAGCACGTGGGCTGTACGTGCGCGCGGCCCGATTACCGCCCCATCATGCGTATGACCCGGCACGGCTTGTCCAATCCATTGTCCGACCTGCGGGCTCTCCGCGCGAGGGCCGCAGAATCTGCATCGGCCGTGCGTGCCAAGGGGAACATCTGCGGCCCGGGCCGCCGCCTGTGACGAGGAACACGCACAGCGGGGCGGGTGCTCGTGGAGAGCGCCCGCCCCGCTGCTGTTCGTACGGTGTCCGTTACGGCGTGACCTTCTCGATCACGACGCTGCCGGTGCCCGCGGCGGTGCCGCGCGCGTTGACCAGCTGGACCTCACCGAAGAACTGCCGGCCCTCCGGAGCCGCACCGGCGACCACGACCTCCGCGCCGACCTGCGCCGAGGCGCCGTTCGCCAGGCTGTAGGTCTTCGACGTGTCGACCTTCAGGGTGCCGAGCGAGGCCGCGTAGTACACGTCGCGGTAGTCGTACGTGGTCGACCCGGACGGAACCGAGTAGCCCTCGACGATGACCGTGTACGTACCGGCGGCCGGGTTGGCCAGGCTGACCTTCTCCTCGGAGCCGGCCGTCGTGCCGCTGCCGACCTGGGTGGCGCCCCGGAAGACGTACAGGTCGAGGTCGGCGTTGGCGTCCGACGTACCGCCGATGGCGAAGTCGAGCTTCTCGACGCCCGCACCGATGGTGACCGTGGTCTGACGGGTCTGGCCGGTGGAGATCGACGGCTTGTCGACCTTGGCCGAGCCCAGCGAGCCGCCCTTGAGCTTGCCCTCAAGAGGCGCGGCGGTGTTGGTGACCTTCCAGTTCACCGCGGCCGGGGCGCCGATCTTCGCCTCGGCGATGGTCTGCACCGCCGGGTCGAAGGAGGCACCGAGGATCGACACGTCCAGCTTGAACGGGTTGTCCAGCAGCGGCGACGTACGGCGCGACTCGACCTCGACCTCCCACACGCCGGGGTACGGGTCCTTGTAGGAGCGCACGTCCGGACGGCAGGTGTTGGCCGGGTTCTCGTAGTTCGGGTAGCAGTTGACCGTGGAGGTCGGGTCGACCGGCGTCCCGTACGGGTGCAGGGCGATGAACCGGGTCTGGCTGCCCGAGCGCAGCGCGCTGAGGGCGACCTCAAGGGTCTTGGCGCCCTCCGGCACGTTGAAGAAGTACGAGGTGGTGCCGTTGCGCTGCACCGAACTCGACGACTTGAACGCGTAGCCGGGGCTGTTCAGCTCGTGGGCGACGACGACCGTGGACATGACCTGGTGGTCGATGCCGACGGTCTTGTTGTCGTCCAGCTCCAGGATGGCGCTGTGCACGCCCGCGGTCTTGGCCTTCGCCGTGACCTTCAGCTTCACCGGGGTGTCGAGCGGCAGCGAGACGTACTCGGGGCTGCTCAGCTTGAAGGTGCCGTCGTTGTTCTTCCACGACAGCTTGTGCTGGACGTTGCGGTCCGGGCCGGTGGTGCGGGTGACGGTGATCTCGTAGACCTTCGTCTCGCCGACCTTCAGGCCGCCCTCACGGTCGTAGAGGCCGGTGCCGAAGCCCGGGTCCTTGAGCGCGAAGTCGATCGCGGTGTCGACCGGTGCCTTCACCTTGTACTCGTGCGCCGGGTTGCCCTTCTTGGTGATGAGCTTCCAGGCGGCGACGATGTCGATCAGACCGGAGCCCTGGACGTGCGCGGGCACGTCCTTGATCTGGCTCGCCGAGCTGGTCAGCGCGACACGCAGGTCGGCCGGGGGCAGCTCCAGGTCCTTCTGCTTCGCGGCGGAGAGCAGCAGGGCCGCCGCACCGGCGGCCTGCGGCGAGGCCATCGAGGTGCCCTGGAGCATCGAGTAGCCGGGCGGCAGGGCGTAGCCCGCCTCCTTGACCGGACCACCCTCGGACCAGGTCTGGGTGGTGTTGATCGCCGCACCCGGAGCCGAGATGGTCGGCGTGAAGCCGCCGTCCTCACGCGGACCGCGCGAGGAGAAGGGGAGCATGTCGTACTTCTTGGTGACGTTGGAGCCGTAGTTCGCGGCCCACGTCTCCTTGGAGATCGACGCGCCCACCGAGATGACGTGGTCGGCCAGGGCCGGGTCACCGATGGTGTTGAGGCCCGGGCCGCTGTTGCCGGCCGAGATGACGAGCTGGACGCCGTAGATGTCGACGAGGCGCTTGTAGAGCTCGGCGCGGGCGTTGTTGCCGTCGTTCAGCGGCGGCAGGCCGCCGATCGACATGTTGACGATGTCGACACCGCGGTTGACGACGAGGTCGATCATGCCCTCGGTCAGCGCGATGTTGGTGCAGCCGCCGGACCAGGTGCAGGCGCGCGAGGAGACGACCTTGGCGCCGGGCGCCGCGCCGTTCATCGCGCCGCCGAACAGGCCGTTGGCCGCGGTGATGCCCGCGACGTGCGTGCCGTGCGAGCCCTCGATGACACCGATGTTGACGTAGTCGGCCTTGGCGCCGGCCGCGTTGTAGACCACGTTCTTGCGGGTCTCGACGACGAACGGGATGCGCTCGACGACCTTGGTGCGCGGGTCGTCCTCGCCGAAGTACTCGACCTGGAACTTGTCCTTGTACGGCTTGAGGGCCTTGTCGTCGGAGAAGTCCGCGTTCTCGTTCAGGTCGACCCGGACGGTGCCCTTGACCGGGTCGTAGAGCACGCCCCAGACGTCGGTGGTGTCACCGTCGCGGTTGAGGTCGCCCGCCATGTCGCCGCCGGTGGTGGCCGACTCGGCGAAGGTGGCGAACTTGTAGCTGCCCTCCGGAGCCGAGTAGGTCTTCCCGCCGACCGTGAACGTCGGTCCGGTCACGGTCTGCGTCATCCGCAGCCAGGTGCCGTCGCCGTCGTTGACCGGGTCGGTGGCGGTCACCCAGTCGACGATCTTGCGCTCGCCGGTGGTGGTCTTCTTCAGGGCCGGGTGGCCGAGGTCGACACCGGAGTCCAGGACACCGATGGTGATCCCGCGACCGTCGGCCGTCGGGTTCTTCTTGACGAAGTCGACCGCGCCCGTCTCGAAGGAGGGGTTGTACGGGTTGGCGGCGGGGGTGTTCTTGCCCGGCGCCGGGTAACTGCCCGTGGCCTTGACCTGCTTGGCGCCGGCCGCCCGGTCACCCGCGGGCGTCGGGTCGTCCAGCTTGATCTCCTGCTTGAGATCGATGCCGAGCACGGACTTGAGCTTGGAGGCCGCCTCGATGGTGGCCTCGGCGGTGCCGGTCGGCACCGTCGCCCGGACGTAGCCGAGCTTGTCGTAGGTCTGGCCGAGCACGGACCCCTTGACGGCGTCCAGCTGCTCGGTGACCTGCTCGGTCGCCCCCGGGGTGGTGGCGATCATCATCGTGATGTTCTTCTCGCCCTTGGCCTCGGCCTTGGCCAGAACCTCGGCGTCGGCCTTGCCGAGCTTGTCGCCCTGGTCGCTCGTGGCGGCCGGTTTGACGGGTGCCGGTGCCGGGTCGTCGACGGCGAACACCGGTGCCGCGCCGGAGGCCGCGAGGGCGGCGGCCAGGCCGGCAGCGGCGGCTATGCGCGCGGCTCGTCTCGCCCCGGGTATGGAGCTGGGGGATTCCTTGGTCATCAGCATCCCTGTAATTGAAAGAGAGAGTCCGGAATTCGGTACCGGATGACCGCTCACCCTGTCGTAAATGACAGGGCTTTGTGGAGAGTTGACGGAGACGAGACAGGTACATGGCATAGATCCGCCACCGGGGACGATGCGTCACACGGGATGAATGAGGCGAAAGTGCCTGCTGGAATTGATCATTCCGCCTCTGCGGTCCGGACCACGGCCCGGGTGGTCCGGACCAGTGGCACCCGTGACACCTCGCGCCGCGATCACCGCGGCAGCACCACCAGATACGCCGCCGGCTCCCGGTCGTCCGCCGCCATCAGTGCCGTACGCACCACCGTGGCCTGCTGGTCCACCGCCTCGCACAGCTTCCCCGGGGTGAGGTGGACGACCGTGACCCCGAGCCGCTCCAGCCGCTCCCGCTTGGCGGCGTACGCGGACCACTGCGGGTCCTCAGCACGCCCCGGCCCCCGGTTCCCGCCGCGCCACCCCTTCTCCGGCGCACCGAACCGCGGCGCGCGCGTGTCCAGTTCGACGGCGACGGCGAGATCCGGCCAGTACGCGTCGACCCCGCCCAGCTCCGGCCCGCCCGGCAGCCGCAGCTCCACGTTCCACAGCGGCTCCGGCAGCCCGTGCTCGCGCACCATCGCGTACAGCCGCTCCTCCGCCGCCGCCCGTCCCGCGGCCAGCAGCGCGTCCACCGCACCCACCACCGCCGGCCGCCCCAGCACCCCGGCCGCGCTCAGCTCCCGCACCACCGCGGCCGGTTCGCTGCGCCCGGCCCGTACGGCCTCGGTCAGCAGCCGGGTCACCTCCGCCACCTCGGTCAGCCCCGCCACCGCGTCCGCCAGCGCCCGCTCCACCGGGGCGACGGGCACTCCGGCCAGTAGCACCGGCTCGGGCAGCGCGGCGGTGGCCCGCACCACCTCCACGAACCGGGACGAGCGCAGCCGCCGGGTGCGCGGCACCAGGACGTCGATCCGGTGCAGCGCCTCCAGCTCCGGCGCCGCGGCGAAGCCGTGCAGCGCGAGCGCCGCGAGCCCGGTCACCATCGCCTCGCCGAACCCCGCGTCCGTGTGCTCCGGGGACGTGCGCCGGGAGGAGACCGGCGGGCGGCCGGCGTACAGCAGGGCGCCGTGCAGCCGCTCCCGGCCGCCGGGCGGGCCCGGGTGGAGCAGATAGACGCCGGGGAGCAGGTGCTGCCAGGGGCCGCCGGGCAGGCAGTGCGCGGACGTCTGCGCGGCGGAGACGCCGCGTGCGCGGAGCTGGGCGGCGGAGAGGACGCGGCGCGTCACGTCCTGGAAGTGGTGCGAGGGGCGGGGGAGGCGCGAGGACAGGGGGGAGAGCGGGGTGTTCTGGGTCATGGGCGATGATTTCCCGCCAACTCAGGGTCTCTTAACCCCTGTTACAGAGCCGTCGACAATTCCGGACAACGCAGCCCTAAAGTAAGGATGTTCGACAGCCGAAAAGAGCGATTGTGCCCGAATTGGCCAGGGGGCGCATCCGGTCAGATGTGCGAGCGCCACTTTCGCGCCGCGCGCACCTCCTGATCGCGCGCCCCCTGAACCGCCCTCTCTCCTACGCCCGCGCGTCGCACTCCTGCCCGCGCAGCACCCGCGCCAGGTCGTCGCGGGCCTCCAGGACCAGCCGGCGCAGCGCCGGAGCGGCGTCCTCGTGACCGGTCAGCCAGGCGTCGGTCGCCGCCAGGGTCTCCGGGCTGTCCTGGAGGGCCGGGAAGAGGCCCTTCACCACATGCATGCCGATCTGGATGGACCGCTCCGCCCAGACCCGCTCGATCGCCGCGAAGTAGCGGTCCGCGTACGGCGCCAGCAGCTCCCGCTGCGAGGGCTGCTCGAAGCCCGCGATCGTCGCCTCGACCAGCGCGTTGGAGAGCTTGTCCGACTCGACGACCGCCGCCCACGCCTGCGCCTTGACCGCCTCTGAGGGACGCGAGGCCAGGCACCGCACGTGGTGGCGCTTGCCGGACGCCGTGTCGTCCCGGGCCAGTTCGGCGTCGATCGCCGCCTCGTTCGCCACGCCGTGCGAGGCGAGCGGCGAGAGGAAGGCCCAGCGCAGCTCCTGGTCGACCTCCAGCCCGTCGATCCGGGCCGTGCCCTCCAGGAGCCCGCCGAGCAGCTGGAAGTCCGCCTCGGAGCCCGCCACGGCCGCGAAGAACCTGGCCCACGTCAGCTGGTGCTGGCTGCCCGGCTCGGCTCCCCGCAGCTCGCGCAGCGCGCCCTCGGCCAGCGCCCGGCCGCCCTCCTCGCGCCAGGCAGGGGCGGCGTAGTTCACCAGCGCCGACTGCGCCCAGGCGTGCAGCATCTGCAGGACGCCGATGTCGCTCTCGCGCCCGGCGTGCGCCAGCACCAGCGCGACGAAGTCGCGGGCGGGCAGAGCCGCGTCCCGGGTCAGGTTCCACAGGGCCGACCAGCACAGGGCACGGGCCAGCGGGTCGGTGATGGAGCCCAGGTGGTCACGGAGGGTCGCCAGGGACCCCTCGTCGAAGCGGACCTTGCAGTACGTGAGGTCGTCGTCGTTGACCAGGATCAGATCGGGCCGCTCCGCCCCGGCCAGCTCCTTCACCACGGTGCGCTCGCCGGCCACGTCCACCTCGGCCCGTGCGTACCGCGTCAGCTCGCCCTCCGGCGTACGCCGGTACAGGCCGACCGCGACCCGGTGCGGGCGCAGCTCCGGATGGGACGGAGCGGCCTCCTGTACGACGGTCAGTTCCGTCAACGCGCCGGCCTCGTCGTACGCCGCGACGGGGGTCAGCACGTTGACGCCGGCCGTCTGCAGCCAGGAGCGCGACCAGGCCGTCATGTCACGCCCTGAGGTCTCCGCCAGCACCGAAAGAAGGTCACCGAGACGCGTGTTGCCGTAGGCGTGGCTCTTGAAGTAGCGCCGCGCCCCCTCCAGGAACGCCTCCCGCCCCACGTACGCGACGAGCTGCTTCAGTACCGAGGCGCCCTTGGCGTACGTGATGCCGTCGAAGTTCAGCTTGGCGTCCTCCAGGTCACGGATGTCGGCCGTGATCGGGTGTGTGGAGGGCAGCTGGTCGGCGCGGTAGGCCCACGCCTTGCGGTTGTTGGCGAAAGTGATCCAGCCGTTGGTGAAGCGGGTCGCCTCCACCATCGAGAAGGAGCCCATGAAGTCCGCGAAAGACTCCTTCAGCCACAGGTCGTCCCACCACTCCATGGTGACCAGGTCGCCGAACCACATGTGCGCCATCTCGTGCAGGATGACGTTGGCGCGCCGCTCGTAGGCGGCCGAGGTGACCTTGCCGCGGAAGATGTACTCCTCGCGGAAGGTGACCATGCCCGGGTTCTCCATCGCCCCGAGGTTGTACTCCGGCACGAAGGCCTGGTCGTACTTCCCGAAGGGGTACGGGTAGTCGAAGTTGTCGTGGAAGAAGTCCAGGCCCTGCTTGGTGACCAGGAAGACGTCGTCCGCGTCGAAGTGCTTGGCGAGCCCCTTGCGGCACATCGCGCCGAGCGGGATCTCCAGGGTGGTGCCGTCCTCGAACGTGCGGCTGTAGTGGTCGGTCACGTAGTGGTACGGACCGGCGACGACGGCCGTGATGTACGTGGAGATCGGCCGGGTCTCCGCGAACCGCCACACCCCGCCCTCGTGCGACTCCTCGGCCCCGTTGGACCAGACCCGCCAGCCGTCCGGCGCGGTCACCTGGAAGCGGTAGGGCGCCTTGAGGTCCGGCTGTTCGAAGTTGGCGAAGACCCGGCGGGCGTCGGCCGGTTCGTACTGCGTGTAGAGGTAGACCTCGCCGTCCTCCGGGTCGACGAAGCGGTGCATGCCCTCGCCGGTCCTGCTGTACGCGCACCGGGCGTCGACCACGAGGACGTTCTCGCCCTCCAGGAGCCCGTCCAGCGCCACCCGGGCGCCGTCGAACACAGCGGCCGGGTCGAGCGCCTTCCCGTTCAGCGTCACGGCGTCCACACCCGGCGCCACCAGGTCGGCGAAGGTCGAGGCACCGGCCCGGGAGGAGCGGAACCGGATCGTGGTGAGCGACCGGAACGTGACCGGCCCCCCGCCCCCGCCGGCCCCCTCGGGCCCGTCGACGGCGGAACGCAGGTCGAGCTCGACCTCGTAACCGTCGACGGTCAGCAGCTCGGCCCTCTTCTGGGCCTCGTCGCGGGACAGGTTTTCACCGGGCACGGGCACTCCTTCGTGACGCGCGTCATGTGTCGTGTTCGAACCTATTGATCCTTGCACGCGTCCGTGGCGGCCGGTATCCGGTCGGCCGGCAGCGGCCGGTCCGGGAATGGGAGACCTTCAGGGAGTGTTCTGGACCACAGCAGCACCAGGCCATTCCATGAGGAGAGAGATGTCCCAGAGCACCCCCGCGAACGGCAAGACCCCGGCCGACTTCTGGTTCGACCCGCTCTGCCCGTGGGCGTGGATGACCTCGCGCTGGATCCTGGAGGTCGAGAAGGTCCGCGACATCGAGGTCCGCTGGCATGTGATGAGCCTCGCCGTCCTCAACGAGGACAAGCTGGACGACGTCCCCGAGGAGTACCGCGAGATGCTGGCGACCCAGGCGTGGGGCCCGGTCCGGGTCGTCATCGCCGCGCAGCAGCTCCACGGCGACGAGGTCGTCGGCCCGCTCTACACGGCGCTCGGCACCCGCTTCCACAACAACGACGAGGGCCCCACCCGCGAGGCGATCGTCGGCGCCCTCAAGGACGCCGGCCTGCCCGAGGACCTGGTGGAGTACGCCGACAAGGACACGTACGACACCGAGCTGCGCGCCTCCCACCAGGAGGGCATCGACAAGGTCGGCCAGGAGGTCGGCACCCCCGTCGTCGCCGTGCCCGGCGCCGACGGCGAGCAGGTCGCCTTCTTCGGTCCCGTCGTCACCCCGGCCCCCAAGGGCGAGGACGCGGCGAAGCTCTGGGACGGCACGCTGCTCGTCGCCTCCATCCCGGGCTTCTACGAGATCAAGCGGACCCGCACGCAGGGCCCGATCTTCGACTGAGACCGGGCCTTCCGCCTGGTGGGGCCGGGAGCACGCGCGTGCTCCCGGCCCGTTGTCAGTGCCGGACCGTACGGTGAGGACCATGCGAATCTCACCGGAGATGATCACGATCGACTGTCCCGACCCGCAGGCCCTCGCCGCCTGGTGGGCCACGGCGCTGGGGGTGGAGGGCACGCGGGACTACGGCGAGTTCGTCATCGTCCCCGCCACGCCGCTGGTCCTCGGCTTCCAGCGGGTGCCCGAGCCCAAGTCCGTCAAGAACCGGGTGCACGTCGACTTCGCGTCCCCCGACCGCCCGGCGGACGTGCGGCGCCTGGTGGGGCTGGGGGCGACGGTGATCGGTGAGCACTCCATGCACGGCCTGGCCTGGAACGTCCTGCAGGACCCGCAGGGCAACGAGTTCTGCGTGGCGGACGAGGGCACCCAGTGACCTGAGAGGCCTCCGGCCCCACCCCTTGCCCTTCGCTCGAACTCTCGTTCATGATCTGCCCCATGCCGACCGAGAGCCGCCACGACAGCGGTACGGAGCGGAGCCCCGGCAGCCCGGGCCCGCTCCTCCCGCGCCGGGTGCGGATCGGTTACGGCCTCGGCTCGCTCTGCACCGGCACCTTCGCCACCGTGCCCGGCCTGATCCTGCTCTACTACCTGACCAACGTGCTCGCCGTCTCCCCGGCCATCGCCGGGGCCGCGGTCTTCCTGCCGAAGGCCTGGGACGTCCTGATCAACCCGCTCGTCGGCGCGCTCTCCGACCGCAGCCGGCTGCGCGGCGGCCCGCGCCGCCCGTTCCTCCTCATCGGCGCCTGCACCCTGCCGCCGCTCTTCGCGCTGATCTTCGCCGCGCCCCCGCTGCGCGGCATGGCCGCCGCCGCGTACGTCGCCGCGCTCTTCCTGCTCGCCGCGACCGCGTACGCGGTCTTCCAGGTGCCGTACGTGACGATGCCCGCCGAGATCACCGAGGACCCGGCCGAGCGCCGCCGGGTGCTGAGCTGGCGGGTCGGCTTCCTGGGCGCCGCGATCCTCCTCTCGGGCGCGCTCGCCCCGGCCATCGCCCATGCGGACGGCGGCACTTCGGCGAGCTACCGGCTGATGGGCGTCGCGGTCGCCGTCCTGCTCGCGGCGGGCATGTTCGGCGCCTGGTTCACCACCCGGTGGGCGCCCGCCGTGGCCCGTTCCACCGCCGAACCCTCCCTCCGCGCCCAACTCGCCGTGGCCCGCACGAACCGGCCGTTCCTCCTCCTGGCCGGCATGTGGTTCCTCCAGGCGCTCGCGGTCGGCGTGATGCTGGCGGGCGTCCAGTACTTCGCCACGTACACCCTCGGCTCACCGGCCGCGGTGACCCCGCTCTTCGCCTGCCTGATCGGCCCGCTGGTCCTGGTCGTGCCGGTCTGGACCAGGCTCGCCCGGCTGCGCGGCGCGAAGTACGCGCAGGGCTGCGCAACGCTGCTGTACGTCGCCGGGGCCGCCGCCCTCGCGCTGACCGGCCAGGTGGGCAGCGCGCTCGGATACGCGGCGGTCGCGGTCATCGGCATCGCCTACGCGGGCCTCCAACTCCTGCCGCTCACCCTGCTCGCGGACACCCTGGCCGCCGACACCGCCCGTACCGGCAAGCGCCGTGCGGCCACGTTCACCGGCCTGTGGACGGCGGCCGAGACGCTGGCGTTCGCGCTGGGCGCGGGCGTCTTCGCGCTGGTCCTCACGGTGACCGGTTTCCGCTCATCGGACGCCGACCACGAGGTCGCGCAGCCCGCCGCCGCGCTGACCGGCATCACGGCGGGTATGAGCCTGCTGCCCGCACTCCTCGCCGCCGCGAGCCTGTGGCTGCTCCACCACTACCGCGAGGACCCCGCCGACGCCCCGGAGGAACCCGCCCGTGTCCCCTGACCAGGACAACGCCCCCGCACTCCCCACCGGCCGCCCCGCCGCCGAGATCCTCACCGAACTCAAGGAACTGCGCACCGCCGACGCCCCCACCCGGGGCGGCCGGACCTTCGCCTACGTCTACGACGCCGGGCGCGAGGGCCTGGACGAGCTGGCCGCCGAGGCCTACGCCGCGTACGCCACCGTCAACGGCCTCGACCCCACGGTCTTCCCGAGCGTGGCGCGCCTGGAGAACGACCTGGTCGGCGCGGCGGCAGCGCTCCTCGGCGGGTCGCCGCAGACGCGGGGTACCTTCACCAGCGGCGGCACCGAATCGATCCTGCTCGCGGTCAAGGCGGCCAGGGACCACGCCCGTTCGACCCGAGGCGTGACCGACCCGCAACTGGTGCTGCCCTCCACCGCACACGCCGCGTTCCACAAGGCCGCCGCCTATCTGGGCCTGGAACCGGTCGTCGTCCCGGTGGACCCGGTGACGTACAAGGCGAACCCCACCGCGATGGCCGCCGCGATCACGCCCCGTACCGCACTGGTCGTCGCCTCTGCGCCCTCGTACGCGCACGGGGTCATCGACCCGGTGGCGAGGATCGCGGAGGCGGCCGCCGAGCACGAGGTGCTGTGCCATGTGGACGCCTGTATCGGCGGCTGGCTGCTCCCGTACCTGCGCAAGGCGGGCCGCACGGTGGAACCCTTCGACCTCTCGCTCCCCGGTGTCACGTCGCTCTCGGTGGACCTGCACAAGTACGGCTACGCGGACAAGGGCGCCTCCGTGGTCCTCTACCGGGACGCCGGACTCCGCCGCCACCAGTACTTCGCCCACGCGGGCTGGCCCGGCTACCCGGTGGTCAACCCGACGGTCCAGGGCACCAAGTCGGCGGGCCTCCTCGCCCAGGCGTGGGCGGTGCTCCAGCACATAGGCGAGGACGGCTACACGGCGTTGGCCGCACGGGTGGCGGAAGCCTCCGACCACCTCACCGAGGGCCTCCGCGCCATCCCGGACGTCCACATCCTCGGCGAACCGGAGGCGGGCCTGGTCGCGTTCACGGTCCTCACCTCCGCCACCCCCGACGGGACCGCCGCCACACCGGACCTGAGCCTGCTGCTGCACCTGGCCGACGAGATGCGCGTACGCGGCTGGTACCTCCAGCCCCAGCTCTCCTTCGACGGCCTCCCGCCCAACCTCCACCTCACCCTGACCCCCGCCACGGTCGACCGCGTGGACACCCTGCTCACCGACCTGCCGGAAGCCCTGGCCGAGGCCCGGGCTCTGCCCCCGGTCACGACGGACCCGGCCCTCACGGACCTGGCGGCGGACCTGGACCCCGACGCGCTCACCCCGGACGAGATCGCGGGAATCCTGGCCTTCGCGGGCCTGGGAGAGGGGGCCGGCCTCCCGGAGCGGATGGCCCCGGTGCTGTTCCTGCTCGACGCGTTGCCGGTCCGGCTGAAGGAGCGGCTGCTGACGGAGTTCGTGGGGTCGGTGTTCCGCTCGGGCCGGCCGTGATCGGGCGGCCCGAGCAGCCGCCTTCTTGCGGCTGTTGAGAAGAGGAAGTTGCCGATGCCATCGCGAAAGAGGAGCGCAGCAAATGCTGTCACCGGTGTTGCGGCCCTGGCGGTCTGCGCGGGACCGTTTTCCTGGTGCAACACCGATCCCCTAAAGGGTGTTGCAGAACACCTGAGTTAGGGAATTCCTCTTGTATGGGTAGGGTGTTGCGGGCTGAGCCGTTGTGAGCGGAGACGTTCGCCGGGTTGCGGATGGGCCGGTTCGAGAAGTTGGTGAAGGCGGTACGGGAGCGGAGAGGTAATGGTCCCGGTGGCGGTCGACCGTGGTGCCTGCCGCTGGCGGACTGGGTCCTGCTGGTGGCCGTCTACTACCGCACCAACCTCACGATGCGGCAGCTCGCCCCGCTCTTCGGCTGTTCCCCGGCCACCGTCTGCCGGGTCATCCAGCGCCTGCGGCCGCTTCTTGCGCTGGAGACGGCTCCGCGGCCCGTCGCGGACGTCGAACGGTTGTGGATCGTGGACGGAACCCTCGTCCCGGTCCGCGACCGTACGGTCGCCGCGTCCTCACGCAACTACCGGTTCTCGGCGAATGTGCAGGTCGTCATCGATGCGGACAGCCGCCTGGTGATCGCCTCGGCCCGCCCCGTCCCCGGCAACAAGGCCAACGTCCACGCCTGGTGGGATTCGGACCTGCATCGCCATCGGGGCCGGGATAACGGTCATCGCCGACGGCGCCTACCTGGGCACCGGACTGATCGTCCCGCACCGCAAGAGATCCGGACGCCCACTCCTGCGGGGCCAGGAGGAGGACAACGCCGAACACCGGCGCGTCCGCGCCCGCGTCGAGCACACCTTCGCCCGCATGAAGAACTGGAAACCCTCCGCGACTGCCGCCAGAAAGGAGACGGCCCCCACCACGCCGTCCAAGCCGTCGCCACCCTGCACAACCTTGCTATGACAGGCGGAACCAGCAGGTCAAACACGACTTTGACCTGCCCACACCCGTCTGCAACAGCCTTTAGCCCCACGGTCTCAAACGCATCCGCTGGGAACGACGAGCAGGCAGCCACGAAGCCTTCCTCAAGTCCGCCTGCTGCCACATCACCACCGACAGCTCTGCCCATTGTGACGACGTTACTCGATCGGATCAGGTCGCTCTGTTGACTGTGTCAAAACATGTGTGGTCCCTTCCCCGGCCGAGAACTGCGGTTGAACGCCTTCCACCGCCCCCATAACCGGGCGGTAAGTTCGAGCATGTTCACGGCACAACCAATATGTATGCCCCTCGGGTGTGGTGACTTTATTCAGCCCACCCCACTTTTCAGCGGGATCAAGCTGCTTAAGGAGGTGGTACATTCGGCGGTATTCGGCATGATCCTCCGCCCTAGCCATGGACTGGATCTGGCCATCATCCAACCGCGTGCGCATTTCCTCAGGCAATCCCTCCAGCAAAGATTTCATCAATTCGATGTCATCTTTCAAGATATTAGCCAGATCTTCCGAAGCCACTCCTAGGCCAGCACCAAAGACTGGAACTACGTACTTCAACACTGAGAGCGTGCGCTGCACATAAGGAAGCAGTACGGCGTTAGTGAAGTCAGACTCCGCCGGCACCTCGTACGGCTCAACGTCCGCTAGCAGGTGCCACTGCCCCGGCGCTTCGCAGCACAAGTGCAACTGAAGCACTTCCCCCGGCAGCAATCCTCCAACGCGGCGACGGTTCGTCCGCCGCACCCAAATTAGACTCGGGCACAGCACCTCATTTCTCGACTGTTCGCGCCTAATTGTTGCCAGGAATCCCCGCTGCTGCTCGGCCAGCACGGCAAAAACCTCTGCTCGAGTCCGCCCCAACTCTTGATCGAAATTAAAGTCGGCCTGATTAAAGCGGATCTGGACTTCTTCGTGACGCTGTTGCGCGGAAGCTTGCAGCTGATCGAGTTTAGCGAGGGCTTCAGCTGCCATCACTTCCGATTTGCGTTGAGTTGGAGGCTCGATGCCCTGCAGCAGCATACGCACGTCCAGATCCTCCAGATGTTCTGGACATTCGATGATTTCACGGGGGGGCTTACGGGCCAACCGAGTCACCAATTGCATATGAGGAAACTCGTGAGGACACGATTTTCCATCATCATCCTTGTGTGGGCAGGGAACTGAACGAGTGATATCCAGTCCAGGATAGCGCTGCAGGGTCTGCTCAAATCCGTCTTTGAGTACCGCGAAAAAATCGTGCGGATATGGGCCGCGGACTCGAATCTCTGCCGCCTTAGCGTGTCGGTCAACCACTACTAGACCGAAGTGCTCCCCATCCGGATGCTTTAGCAGGGTGCCTGAACGCCAGCGAAGGCCAATGGAGAAACGGTGTTCCCGGGCAATAAACCATGTAGGGATCCCGGGTGGCACAGTGTGCATTCTATATCGCAGTCGCAACTCGCGTGGACCATTGCGTAGCAGCCCATCCCACTGCTCCTGGTACGGCGGAGGATCCCAAGGTAGCAATTCAACTACAAGGCTACTCATTCGACCCTCGGTGCGGTAGGACAAGTCGAAGTGCTCCATCATCCTGATGAAGTGTCGACGCATAGCCCGGTCGACGTCCTGCCAGATTTCGTTGCCTAGACCATGATTAAAGAGCCCGCCGCTTTCGAGGACTATCTCTGAATCCAAGACTCTGCTGATATAGGCGGTTAGCCATTGAGGACGCAGAACAACCAAGTCGCATAGCTCCTCATCGTCCGGATAGAAAAGCAAATCCCCAAGGCTGTGTAGTGCCGCAGTCAGCGCCTGCCGATGGGCCTCCTCGGTCACTCCATGATTCGCCATCAAGGCGTGCAATTGTTCGGGTTCGACATGCCTAGCTTGATCGGCTCGGATTGCATCGGCAGCTTGAAGCCATCGCCGAGGCCAAGTGGCCCCCATCAAAGGGAGTCGCGCAGCTTCTCGCCGGATGCATTCCCTCAGCTCTTCGATGCCTTCACGAGATTCGCTGTCCGAAGCCAGACTCGCCGCAATGAGTCCTGGATAAGTCTCCTTGAGTTCGGCGAGCGGTAGGTCTGGTGGTCGAGGTCCCAGGTGGGTAGCTACCAGTACCACTGGGGCCTGCGGGGCGCGAGCTTTGATCATGTCAAGCCAATAATGGAGTTTGCTCCCCTCCCATCCGATCTGCGCATCCCAAAGCAACAAGAACAGGGAACGATCGGTTAGGAAGAACTGATGAGTCGCATGGTAGATTTCTTGTCCGCCGAAATCCCAGGTGCTCAGGCGCATGATCACGTTTTCGTCGCCTGGGGGGTTGGGATGGGCAAGGTGGAGGCTGTCGACTGTCAGTCCGTGCGTGCTGGCCTCATGGCGGTTATGAGATTCTCCCCGGAGGGCACGTAGTAGCGATGTTTTGCCTACTCGACCCTCACCCACCACTACGACCTTCGAAGCCCACTGATGGACTGGATCATGCCCCATCTCTGCAAGAAACGACACAACAGCCTGAGCGCCGGCAGAAATAATCTCCGGTGGTGGAGTCGTCAACTGGTTGCCGCCGCTCAAGCTGAGCGAGGTGAGTTCGGTAAGGTTACCCAAACTTTCTGGTACAGCGGTCAGCTGATTACCACTCAGGCTAAGTGCGGCGAGCCGCGTTAGGTTACCCAGGCTCTCCGGGATGGAAGTCAGCTGATTACCACTCAGATTGAGCTCGGTGAGGTCGGTTAGGTTACCCAGGCTCTCCGGGATGGCGGTCAGATGATTCCTGCTCAGGTCTAGCCAGGTGAGATTGGTTAGATTGCCTAGGCTCTCCGGGATGACGGTCAGCTGATTACCACTCAGGTTGAGCGTGTTGAGTTCGGTGAGTTTGCTGAAGTTTCCCGGGATGGAAGTCAGCTGGTTGTCAAACAGGTAGAGCATACTTATTTGGGTAAGATTTCCCAGGCTTTCCGGTATTACAGTCAGTTGGTTCGTGTCTAGATCGAGACGCTGAAGCTGGGTTAGATTGCCCAGCGCTTCTGGGACGGAAGCCAGTTTATTGATGTCGAGTCGTAGCTCGATGAGTTGAGTGAGGTTGCCCAGGCTGTCCGGGACGGTGGTCAGCTGGTTCTCGTACAAGTTGAGCTCTGTGAGTTTGGTCAGGTTGCCAAGGCTCTCTGGGACGGTCGCTAGTAGGTTATTGTCGAGATCGAGATGCCGAAGCTGGCTTAGATTCCCCAGCGAACTTGCGACAGCGGTAATCTGGTTACTGCCCAGTCTGAGTATAGTGAGTTCGGTGAGGTTACCCAGACTCTCAGGAACCGCCGACAGCCGATTATCACTCAGGTAGAGCGTGGCGAGTTCGGTGAGGTTACCCAGACTCTCAGGAACCGCCGACAGCCGATTACCACTCAGGTAGAGCGTGGCGAGTTCGGTGAGGTTACCCAGACTCTCAGGAACCGCCGACAGCCGATTATCGCTCAAATTGAGCTCAACAAGTCCGACGAGGTTACCCAGACTCTCAGGAACCGCCGACAGCCGATTACCACTCAAATTGAGCTCAACAAGTCCGACGAGGTTACCCAGACTCTCAGGAACCGCCGACAGCCGATTACCACTCAGGTAGAGCGTGGCGAGTTCGGTAAGGTTACCCAGACTCTCAGGAACCGCTGCCAACCCATTATCACTCAGGTAAAGTTCAACAAGTCCGGTGAGGTTGCTCAACGCATCGGGAAAAACCGTCAACTGATTGCCACTAAGGTGGAGCGTTGCGAGGGCGGAGAGGTCTTTTACCCACTGGGGGACAGTCGTCAGCCGGTTGTTGTCCAGATCGAGGCGCTTGAGGTGGGCGAGGTTGCCAAGGCCTTCGGGGACGGCGGTCAGCTGGTTACTGCCTAGTTTGAGCTCGGTCAGACCGGTGAGGTTCCCTACCCAGGGAGGGACGGTCGTCAGCTGGTTGTTGTCCAGATCGAGATGGTTCAGGGATGTGAGGTTGCTCAGGGCGTGAGGGACGGCCGTCAGCTGGTTGCCACTGAGGTCAAGCTCCATGAGTTCCGTGAGGTTGCCCAGCGACTCAGGCAATGCGTTCAAGCGGAGCCCTGAAAGGTCTAGCTCATGGCCTCCCGCGTGCTTGCAGGCATCGACGAGTGCTTCAGCGGCTTCCAGCCCGTTCTGTGGTTCCATGAGTCCTCACATTCGATCGCTTCGGATGATGCTCTCGCACTCAGTCGTCGGGCGTGAGCGAATCCATGAAGTTGATCACGGTGCTGACCGGCTCTGCGGTTTCACTTCCGAATTGGCGGCGTGATGGGCGGCTCCTGAGCCCCCAAGCCAGCCTCGAACATCGCGATGGGCCGCCGGCGGAGTCGGTGGCCCATTCGGCGGTCGCGCGGGCAGGGTGAGGACCTGGGTGTTGTCTCGGTTGGGTGTTGGGCACTGCTCCAGGTGGGGTTGTCTGCTTGTGGGAGCGCGTGGATGCGCTGGTCAGCCGGGTTTGGTAGGCGGGCGGGCCGTTCGAGGGCGGTGGTGATCTCGGTTATCCAGGCCAGCGGGCTGCGAGGCGGAGGATGCGGTGGCGGCCGGGGGGAACGGACGGAGCTGTGGGCGACGGGGTTCTTAGGCAGCACGAGGCCCCGCCCACGGCATGAGCCGATGTAGCGAGGGCGGGGCTCGCGGTCCTTGAGAGGAGGTAGCCGGAGGTCACACTGGCAGATCCCACCCCGGCCTGTCCTCACCACCGATCCGCACCCGTTGGCCGGCGGCGGAGACCGTGACGCCGAAGCCCTCCTGGTGCGGCTCGCCCGCCGCCTGCCAGTGCCGGATCGCGGTCTCGACCCGGTCCCACAGCCGTACAGGATCACGCTGTACAACAGTCCACCCGCCGCCGGGCCCGGGCGTCGTCCGTGCCTGGGAACCGGTGGAGACGTCCCAGAGGACCTGCTCCGGCCCCACCCCCATACGTTCCGCCGCCGGCGCGGCGAGCTGGGCCACCCAACTGCCGGTCCACGTCCCGATCACCGCCGGGTCGATCAGGCTGGGCCGCTCCTCGCCGGGCAGCAGAGCCAGGGTCGGACGGGGCGGCCGGTCGTGCGGGCGGGCGATCATGAAGCTGGTGTACCCGGGCAGGAACCGTCCGGTGGCGGTCCCGGGCCCGATCACGGTGAGGAGCGCCAGCCCGGACGCGTAGCTCCAGCCGGAGAGGGTGACCAGGATCTTTCCGCCCGGCTTCACCTGATGCAGCCAGGCCATGGGGACGTACCGGACCGAGCAGGTGGCGATCAGCCGGTCGTACCCGCCGCCGTCCGGATCTCCCCGCAGACGGTCTCCGACGATGAGCCGCGGCGCGTATCCGGCGGCCTTGAGGGCGGAAGCGGCGGCCTGGCCGACCACGGGGTCGTACTCGACACTGGTGAGCCGGTCGTCGCCCAGGCGGTGCGCCCCGAGGGCGGTCGAGTAGCCGGTCCCGGTGCCGACCTCCAACACCCGGTGTCCGGGCTCCACTTCGAGCTGCTGCCACATCCGCAGCACCAGCGACGGCAGAGTGGATGACGAGGTCGCGGAGCCCACGACGGTGCTGCCGCCGTCGATGTCGTCCGCCCTGGTGCGGCCGTCGAGTTGGGTGATGAGTGTTTCGTCGGTGTAGACCCCGTCCAGCCACCCGTCCTCACCCCGGTGCACGGGCCGGTAGCGGGTCGTGAAGCTGTCGGGGACCTGCGCGAAGTAGGACCCCACGAACAGCTGCCGGGGTACGGCCTCGGCTGCGCCGCGCCATGCCGGGTCGGTGAGCGTGCCGCCCTCGGCCAGTACGTTCGCGAGGGCGGCACGCAGTTGAGCGGATATGCTCACGGTTCCGAGCCTTTCTCCAGCTGATAGGCGAGGGCATGGGCGATTGCGTCGGTGATGCCGGGTGGCTGCCAGGCCCAGTGCCCGTTGGGGTTGCACTCAAGGAAGTACCAGGCGCCGTCATGGGTCACGGCGAAGTCGAACGCTCCGTACGCGAGACGGAAGTGGGTGAGGTAGGCGTGGATGGAGGTCCTCACCGGGTCGGGCACGTCCATCGGCCCGCAGCGCATGAGGTTCTGTCGGCGCCGCCAGTCGAGGTCGGGGCTGTCGATCCGAGTTCCGAACAGCCGATGCCCGACGGCGGTCACCCGTACGTCGAACGCCTTGTCCACCCGGGCCTGGAAGAGGTGAGGGCAGACCGCCACGGCGTCCGTGATCTCCTGCTCACGCACTTCGCGCGCCCATACGCTGTGAGGCCGCCCGGCCACGCGGTAAGGCGTGTTCCACAAGGGCTTGTAGACGACGCCGTTGCTCTGCTCAGCGGCGAACTCCCGCCCCTCGGAAGCGACATCGGTGATCAACGTGTCGGGCACGAGGAAACCGAACCGCTGCGCGGCGGCGAGCTGAGCGGGCTTGTACTCGGCCGCGCGGTTGTTCCAGGGATGGTTGACGTAGTGCACGCCCGGCAGGGACGCGAGGATGCCTCCGGCTCCCCAAGAGGCCTGCTCCGCCGCGAACTTGCGGTCCGGCGTCTCCAGCCCGGGCGGCCCGGCGTACGGCGAGGACCGGCGTACGGCGAGGACCGGCGTACGGCGAGGACCGGCGTACGGCGAGGACCGGCGTACCCAGACGGACCGCACCCGCCCGAGGTCGAGATTCCGGCTCGGGGTGCGCAGGGCACCCCGCTGAACGCCCGTGCCGTACGTGGCGGACAGCGAGGCCCCTGTGTGCAGGTCGGTGCCGGGGTCGAGGCGAACCACGGGCACACGGCGCGCGGCGAGGATGCGCAGCACGATGTCCGTGGTCACGTCGGAGGGGTTGGTCAGCACCAGCACCGACCCGCGTCGGCCGTCCATCAGTCGGACTGGTCCTGGTCGTAGGACTCCGTGGCGTCGGAGTCGTTGGCTCCGCCCGGGCCGGCGCCGTCGCCCGGGGTGGTCTGCGTGGGCGTGAGCCCGCTGGTGCTGGTGCCGTGACCGCCCATCTCGACCATGCGTCCGTGTTCGTCGAGGATCAGGGCCACCTGAGTCTCGGGGTCGAGTACGGGGGTGAACTGCGGGATCGTGGGGGTGGCCTCGTACGGTCCCATCCGGCCCGTTCCCCAGGGGGCGGGCATCTGCGTCATCGTGCGCATCTGTTTGTTCCTCCGTGCTGGTGGTGGACTGCTTGCTCTGCTGCCACTCAGCTCTCCCGGCGGCGACCTCGGCTGCCGCACCAGCGCGTCCGCCTCGGCCGAGCGCCAGTGGCCGCGTTGGGCGATCGCCGCGCTGAGCCCGGGGAAGTGCCGGTCCCGGTACGCGGGGTCGCCCTCGATGCGTACCAGCTCGGCGAAGGGGAGGAGTGGGGGATGTGTGTGCCGGTGGTGGGGGAGCTGCCTCACAGGGGCCTTGTCCCGGTCGGTAGTTGAGCCCAGATGGTCTTTCCGGGATTGCGAGGCCGTACGCCCCACCGCTCGGCGAGCGCGTCGACGATGAGCAGGCCTCGGCCGGACATGTCGTCGTCGGCCGGCTTGCCGAGCTCAGGCATCAGCCACTGGTAGGAGTCGGCGACCTCCAGGATCAGTACGCCGTTCCGGCGCCGTGACCCCAACTCGAAGTAGTCGCCGGCGCCCTTGGCGTGAGCGACGACGTTGGTGGCCAACTCGCTGGTGATCAGCGAGGCGTCGTCCACCAAGCCGCCGAGCTTCCACCCGACGAGGACCGTTCTGACGTGCCGCCGAGCGGCGGGGATGGAGTCCCTGCGGACTCGGAACCTCTTGCTGTCTGTGCGCCCGGACATACGTCCCCCAAGGTCGTGGGCAGGCGGAACCAGAGATCACCTGAAGTGCTTGAGTCGGCCCCTGGCGCGGTCGCTTTCGACGGCACGACGAGCACGGTCATCATCGAGGATCTGGAGGAGATGGCCACCCACGCGCAGATCTTCGAAGCTCTTCGATCGTCCGCCCTGACGCCCGCACAGACCCTCACGTTCCTGCGTGAGTGCCTCGCCAGCCTTCCCGAGTCCGAGAAAGAGCCGACATGAACAGCCAGAAGATCGTTACGGAGTTCAAGAAGTCCAGTGCTTCGCAGGGCGGCCAGCAGGAGTGCGTCGAGGTCGCCCACACCGCCGACGGCGGCCGGGCCGTGCGCGACAGCAAGAACCCGGCCGGCGGACTCCAGTTCTTCGGCCCCGGTCACTGGACCGCGTTCATCGACGGTGTGAAGGCGGGCACCTTCGGTGGCTGACCGCTCCCCTGTGGGTAGGGGCCACCGCGTGAGTCGACTTACGCGGCACCGGTAGAGGCCCTGGTAGTGCTCCGTGAGTCGACTCGCGGAGCACTACCAGATGCAGCTCCTCGGCGCCGCCGCCTCCAGCTCGGCCACCGTGCCCGACATGACCGTACGGATATGGCGCGTCAGGTGCTCCGCCGGCCAGTCCCACCACGCCACCGCCAGCAGGCGCGCGATATCCGCCTCCTCGTAGCGGGTGCGGATGAGCCTGGCCGGGTTGCCGCCGACGATGCCGTAGTCCGGGACGTCCGAGACGACCACGGACCGTGAGCTGATGATCGCGCCGTGCCCGATGCGGACGCCCGGCATGATCACGGCCTCGTAGCCGATCCACACGTCGTTGCCGATCACCGTGTCGCCCCGGTCGGGCAGCCCCGTCAGCAGGTCGAAGTGGTCCGACCACGAGCCGCCGAGCGTCGGGAACGGGAACGTGGACGGGCCGTCCATACGGTGGTTGGAGCCGTTCATGATGAACCGCACCCCCGTGGCGAGCGCGCAGAACTTCCCGATCACCAGGCGCTCCGGCCCGTAGTGGTAGAGCACGTTCCGGGTCTCGAACTCCGTGGCGTGCTCGGGGTCGTCGTAGTACGAGTACGCCCCCACCTCGATCAGCTCCGAGGTGACCAGCGGCTTCAACTGCACCACCCGCGGCTGGCCGGGCATCGGGTGCAGGACGGTGGGGTCGGCCGGGACGGGGTCGGGACGGGAACTCACGGTTGCCTTCCGTAGGGGGAGCACGGGCGGGGGACGAAGGCCATCGTGGCAGTTCGGCCCGGTGAGCTGCGGGTATTTTCGGCGCGGGCGGGCGAGGTCCGCCTGCCCCTCCGCCTCCGCCTGCCCTTCCCTCTCGCCGTGGGACGATACGACGGTGCTGGACGCGATCGAAGCAGTGGACTGGGCCCGCATACCGGGCCCCGCCGGCTGGTACCGACCCGACCTCGCCGCCTCCGGCCTGCGCGCCCTCGCCACGGCGACAGGCCTCGGCCAGGCCGCCCGAGCCGGTTCGGTCCTGGCGGGCGGCGGGCTCGTGCACGACCACAGCGGAGAGGTCTTCCCCGCCGTCGTCACCGCCGCGCCCATCCTCCTCGCCATCGCCCGGCACGGACACCCCGAAGCCGGAGCCACCGCCCTCGGGCTGCTCGACGACGCCCTGGCGTTCGCCACCCACGACCGCCACACCCGGGTGGCGACCCCCTACGCCGAGGCCGTCCCGATCTGCTGCGCCCTCGCGGACCACCTCAGAGGCAGCACCGGCCTCCTCGCCACTTTCGGGCTCGAAGGCAAGCACCTGCGCGCCGACGCCGCCGAACACTGGCGGTTCGACGTCCACGAGATCATCGCCGGGAACGACGGGGCCCTGGCCTTCGGAGCTCTCGCCGGACGCTTCCCGGACGACGGTACGCAGGCGGCGGAGCTGCACCTGGCCGGCCGCGTCACCCCGCTCGAACAGGTCGCACTCCACTACCCGCCGGAGGGCGGCAGCCCCGACGCGTGCCTGCACATCACCGGCGTACGCCGGCGCGAACTCGCCCCACCGGCCGTCCTTTTCCCGGCCCGCTGCGCCCCCGGCCCGGTAGCCCGGTAGCCGCGCGCTACGCCGCCCCCGCCCCCGCCCCGCACCCCACCCGCAAAGCCGCCCCCTGCGACCACTCCGCCGCCACGCCCCGCATCACCAGCGCGCTGTCCAGCACCGCGCTGCCCGGCGGGAAACGGTCCGGGTCCTCGAAGAACGAGGAGCGTACGGTACAGGGCCGGCCCGCCGTCACCTTCCAGGCGGGCGCCGACAGTTCGAGGACGTCCAGGTGTGTGCCACCGGCGTTGGGGGAGAGGCCGCGGTGGCCGAGGCGGAAGAACTCCGACGCCTCCGCCAGGTCCGTGAACAGCCCGCTCCCGCACAGCTCCTCCGCCGGCTCCACCGTCGCGTCCACCTCCACCTCACCGTCCCGGGTCGCGAAGGCCACCCGTACCGCGTCGGCCTCCTCCCGCACCGTGAAGTCCGCGCGGCCGTGCTCGCCCGGGTAGCTCCGGCCGACGCGACGTACGGGTCCACCCGGTGGTTCACCAGGAGGCGGCGTTCGATGGTGCTGGAGAGCTTGGGCCGGATCATGAGGCGTCGTCTTCCGGCGCGGGGGTGCCACTTCGTGCGCCCCGCCCAGGGCATGGGAAAGCCCCCGCGAGTCACGTCCTCGCGAGGGCTCTCCGTTCATCCGCCCGCCGAAGTGAAGGTTGAGAAGACGATCACGAGGCAGGACGTATCGACCGCCGGAGCGGAATCAGGGCGCGAGCAGCAGTACGTCCGTGCGCTCCTTGGCGGCCGCGTAACGCTTCGCCACGTCCTGCCAGTTGACGACCCGCCACATCGCCTCGATGAAGTCCACCTTCTGGTTCTTGTACTGAAGGTAGAAGGCGTGCTCCCAGGCGTCGAAGACCAGGATCGGGACCGAGCCCTGGCCGACGTTGCCCTGGTGGTCGTAGACCTGCTCGACGATGAGCTTGCCGCTGAGCGGCTCGTACGCGAGCACGCCCCAGCCGGAGCCCTGGGTGGTGGCCGAGGCCTTCGTCAGCTGGGACTTGAAGCCCGCGAAGGTCCCGAAGGACTCCGTGATCGCGTCGGCGAGGTCGCCCACGCCGTCCGCCGCGAGGGGCTCGCCGCCGCCGTCGCCGGTCATGTTGTGCCAGTAGATCGAGTGCAGGATGTGGCCGGAGAGGTGGAACGCGAGGTTCTTCTGGAGGCCGTTAATCGCTCCCCAGGCCTCCTTGTCGCGGGCCTCTTCCAGCTGCTCCAGGGTGTCGTTCGCACCCTTGACGTAGGCGGCGTGGTGCTTGTCGTGGTGCAGCTCGATGATCTGCGGATTGATGACCGGTTCGAGCGCCGCGTAGTCGTACGGGAGTTCCGGGAGCGTGTACGTGGCCATGATGCGAGCCCTCCGACTGCTGGGAATGCCGTCCAGTTGTTATTGCAACCTATATGCAAGAGCAGGCTAACAGCAGAAAGGTCCGCGAAGTGATCAGCCCTTCGGCCTAGGACCTGCGGTCCCGCTCTTCCGCTCCTTCTCCCGCAGGTCTTCCGCGCTTTGTCCCGCAAGGATGATTTGCTCCTTCTGTCGTGCTGTGTACGCCATCGCAGGTTTGGACCCGTCGTTCCGGGGGACCCGGCCAAGCGGCCGGGCGTTGCGGAGCCGGGGTCCGCAGGCGTACCGCTCGCCGCTGACCGCCCCACCGATGCAGGAGGACTTGATGGCACCCCGCAATGCCCCCGACGCCCCCGATGCCCCGGGCGGCGGCCCGCACCGCGGCCGCGACCCGAAGCTCGCCCTGCCGGTCGCGGAGAGTGCGGGCTGGGGCCCGCTCGACGTCCGGGCCGTCGACACCGTCCGGCTGCTGGCCGCCGACGCCGTGCAGAAGGCGGGCCACGGCCACCCGGGCACCGCGATGAGCCTGGCTCCGCTGGCGTACCTGCTCTTCCAGCAGGTCATGCGCCACGATCCGGCCGACGACCAGTGGCTCGGGCGCGACCGCTTCGTCCTCTCCTGCGGCCACTCCAGCCTCACGCTCTACATCCAGCTCTATCTGAGCGGCTACGGCATGGAGCTGACGGACCTGGAGGCGCTGCGCACCTGGGGGTCGATCACCCCCGGCCACCCCGAGTACCGCCACACCCGGGGCGTCGAGATCACCACCGGGCCGCTCGGCCAGGGGCTCGCCTCCGCCGTCGGCATGGCCATGGCGGCCCGTCGCGAGCGCGGCCTCCTCGACCCCGACGCGTCCGCCGGCACCAGCCCGTTCGACCACCATGTGTACGTCGTCGCCTCCGACGGCGACCTCATGGAAGGCGTCACGTCCGAGGCCAGTTCGCTCGCCGGACACCAGGAGCTCGGCAACCTCGTCGTCTTCTACGACTCCAACCACATCTCCATCGAGGACGACACCGACATCGCCTTCAGCGAGGACGTGACCGCCCGCTACGCCGCGTACGGCTGGCATGTCCAGACGGTCGACTTCACCCGCACCGGCGACTACGTGGAGGACGTCGACGCCCTCCTCGCCGCCGTCGAGGCCGCGAAGAGCGAGAGCGGCCGCCCGTCCCTGATCCTGCTGCGTACGATCATCGGCTGGCCCGCGCCCACCAAGCAGAACACCGGCAAGGCCCACGGCTCCGCCCTCGGCGACGACGAGGTCGCCGCCACCAAGAAGCTGCTCGGCTTCGACCCGGACGCCGACTTCACCGTCGAGGACGACGTACTGGAGCACGCCCGTGCGGTACGGGAACGGGGCGCCGAAGCCCATCGCGCCTGGGAGCCCCGCTACCAGGAGTGGCGCACCGCCCACCCCGAGCGCGCCGCGCTCCTGGACCGGCTGCGGGAGCAGAAGTTCCCCGACGGCTGGACCGACAGCCTCCCGGTCTTCGACGCGGACCCCAAGGGCATCGCCACCCGCAAGGCCTCCGGCGACGTACTCACCGCGCTGGCGCCCGTGCTCCCCGAGCTGTGGGGCGGCTCGGCCGACCTCGCGGGCAGCAACAACACGACCATGGAGGGCGAGCCGTCCTTCGTGCCGGAAGGGAAGCAGACGGGCGAGTTCCCGGGCGACCCCTACGGCCGTACGCTCCACTTCGGCATCCGCGAGCACGCCATGGGCGCGATCCTCAACGGCATCGCGCTCCAGAGCCTCACCCGGCCCTACGGCGGTACGTTCCTGATCTTCAGCGACTACATGCGCCCGGCCGTCCGCCTCGCCGCCCTGATGAAGCTCCCGGTCACCTACGTCTGGACCCACGACTCCATCGGACTCGGCGAGGACGGCCCCACCCACCAGCCGGTCGAACAGCTGGCCGCCCTCCGCGCGATCCCCGGCCTCGACGTCGTCCGGCCCGCCGACGCGAACGAGACCGCCGTCTGCTGGCGCACCGTCCTGGAGCACCACGACCGGCCCGCCGGCCTCGCCCTCACCCGGCAGCCGCTACCGGTCCTGGAGCGGGGGGAGGGCGCGTACGCCCCCGCCTCCGGAGCCGCGCGCGGCGGCTACGTACTCGCCGACAGCGAGAGCGGTACGCCCGACGTCATCCTCATCGGCACCGGCTCCGAGGTCCACATCGCCCTGGAGGCACGTGAGTTGCTGGCCGCCGAGGGCCACGCCGCCCGGGTGGTCTCCCTGCCCTGCCGCGAGTGGTTCGCCGACCAGCCGTACGCGTACCAGGACGAGGTCCTGCCGCCCGCCGTACGGGCCCGGGTCAGCGTCGAGGCCGCCGTCGCCCAGGGCTGGCGGGACATCGTCGGCGACGCGGGCCGCATGGTCAGCCTGGAGCACTTCGGCGCCTCGGCCCCTTACGAGCGGCTGTACGAGGAGTTCGGCATCACCCCGCGCGCGGTGGCCGACGCCGCCCTGGCGAGCATCCGCGCAGCGGCGGGCCCGGTCCGCCCCGGCGGCGAGCGCCCCGGCGCCACCCCGCCCGAAGGCGGCACCGGCGACGCCGGCTGAGCGCCCCCTCCGGGCGGCCCCCGCAGTCCGTTCCGGGCCGCCCCCAACCCCACCCCTGTCACCCCATCCCCTCTGCACAAGGAGCCCCTATGTCCCCCGCACGCACCCCCCGTTACACCGTTCCCGGCCTCGGCGTCGACGAGGGCCGCCAGGTCATCGACCTCCTGACGCTGCGCCTGCACGCGCTCAACGACCTCGCGCTGACGCTCAAGCACATCCACTGGAACGTGGTCGGGCCGCACTTCATCGCCGTGCACGAGATGCTCGACCCGCAGACCGCCGCCGTACGGGACATGGCCGACGCGGCCGCCGAGCGCATCTCGGCCCTCGGCGGCGAGCCGCAGGGCACGCCGGGCGTGCTGGTCAAGGAGCGGACCTGGGACGACTACAGCGTCGGCCGCGCCGACGCCATCGCCCACCTCGGCGCGCTGGACCTGGTCTACACGGGGATCATCGAGGACCACCGCGCGGCGGTCGGGAAGGCCGGCGAGATCGACCCCGTCACCGAGGACCTGCTCATCGAGCACCTGCGCGGCCTGGAGCAGTTCCAGTGGTTCGTCCGCGCCCACCTGGAGAGCAGCTCGGGCACGCTGTCGAACGCCGGCGCCGAGACCGAGGAGGCCGCGGCCGCCGCGGCCCAGAAGCGCACGGCCGCCAAGCGCACCCCGGCGAAGGAGACCGCGCTGCCCGCCCCCGCCAAGACGGCGGCGAAGAAGGCGCCGGCCAAGAAGACGGCGAACAGGCGCACCACGCGCTGAGACACCGCGCGCGCCGAAAGCCACACGCCGAAGACTGTGCGCTGAACACCACGCACCGAACGCCGTCCCCGGGTCACCGGCCACGAAGCCGTGCCGGTGACCCGGGCCTCCGGTCACCAGCCCGCCGGTGACCCGGACCTCCGGCCATGACCTCACCCTTCGTCATAATGCGCGGGTGAACAGAGCTCCTGTGCCCCTGCCCGCCGAGCACATACCCCCCGGCGCCGCCGACTGGCGTACCTCCGGCGCCGAACGCTGGCTCAACGCCGTTCCGGCCGGGTGGGCGCGCCCGTTGTGGTCGGTGGCGGCCCTCGTCGTCTCGATGGTCTGGTACCTGGCGGCGGGGCCCGCTCCCGCCTGCTCCTCCGCCGAGCCGTGCGGCACCGACTGGTGGGGTCTCGGGACGGCCGTCGTGCTGGCGCTGACCCCGTACTGGGTCTGGCGGCAGCCCCGGCTCGCTCTGGTGGGGCTGGCGGCCGGGGTGGTGGGGTCTGCCGCGGAAGGCGGGGTCACCGAGTCGTCGGCGGAGCCGTACGTCCTCGCCCACCTCGTGGCCGTCGCGTTCACCACCGCCGGGATCGTCCACCGGCTGGCCCTAGCCGGCCGGCAGCGGACGCTGGCCCTGGAGGCGGCCGGGCCGGCCGCACAGCCGCTGCCCGCCGCCGCGCGGACGTTCCGCCGCGGCCGCTTCTCCTTCGGCCTGGCCGCACTGCTGCTCGCCGTCGCCGGGTTCGGCTACTGGCAGGTCCAGCGGGTGGCGGACGCGTACGAGGAGCGGGCCGCGGCCGCCACGCGGCTGTCCGGACGGGTCGTGGCCCTGGAGCGCGACGACGACGGCATGGACATCGTGAAGGTGGAGGCCGACGGGCGCACCCACCGCTTCGAGACGGCCTTTCCGGAGAGCTTCCCCGAGGGCGGCACGGCCGATGTCGTGGTGGACGGCGACTGGGCGGCGCTGGTCGCGGAACCGTACGACGCCTTCGGCTGGGAGCTGCTGGTGTTCGCCGGCCTCGTCGCGTCGCTGGCGTTCTTCGTCAACGGCGTGGACGGAAGGACACGTTCGGTACGGCTGCGGCACGGGCCCCAGCCGGTGCTGAAGGTGCTGGTGCGCGAGGACCACGAGGACGGCCGCACCTGGGTGTTCGCGGCCGACGATCCGCAGGGCCTCCGACCGGTCCTGTACTTCCACTCACTGGCCGCCTCCGAGGAGGACGAGGAGGAAGGGCCGGAGGACGCGGAGGCCGTCGACCTCACAAAGGTCCGGGAGATCCTCCGCGGCGAGGACCCTCCACCGCCGCTGCGCGAGGCCGTCCTGTACGGCGTTCCGTACGCCGGTGCCGAAGTCGCCTTCGCCGCACGCGACGACGAGGACTCGCCCGAGGTCGCGGTGGAGTGCAGCGTCACCGCCGTGAAGCCGGCCGTCCCGGGGCCGGTGACGCGCGGACCCGGGCGCCCCAAGCGGAAGAACGCGCGGCGGCCCGTCGAGGAGATCGCCGCCACCCTGGCGCCCGTCGACGGCCTGCGGGTCTGGAAGGCGCACGGCCTCTCGCGGGCCGTGGGCCTCGGCCTGCTGGTGGTGCAGGGCGGCGGCATGTGGGCCATGCTCGACGACGGGCCGTCCTGGACCTGGCTCTGGCTGGTCGTGGGACTGCCGTGGCTGACGACCGCCGTCGCCACGGCCCTCACCTGGCGGATCACCGCCGACCGCGACGGGCTCTGGGTGACCGGGGCGTGGCGCGTACGGCGGATCGAGTGGGACGCGATCACCGCCGTACGCCACACCGAGGACGGCATCCGCGTCACCACCGGCAAGAACCACCCGGACGTCGCGCTGTCGCCGACCGGCTGGGCCTGGCTGGAACGCCGCCTGAACCGTGAGCCGTACGCGGTCCGCGCCGCCGACGAGATGCGGGCCCTGCACCTCGACCCGGAGCTGCGGCCCACCGAGGAGGCGCCGACGGCCCGGCAGGGCACGCCGGTCGGCCCGCCGCTGGTGGCCGTATCGGCACTGTGGGGCGCGGCGGTACTGCTTCTGCTGTGACCACCGCGCCCCGGACCGCCTACTTCCGCTGCGCCGGGATCTCCGCGGTGTCCTCGTCCCGGCGCCGCCGCTGACGTACGACGCCGATCCCGATCAGCACCGCCGTCAGCGCACCCGTGGCCAGCAGCTGGTCGCGGGTGTCCGGCTGGCGCAGCATCAGCAGGAAGATGCCCGCCATGCCCGCCAGCGCCACGATCGTGAGGACCGGGAAGAGCCACATCCGTACGACGAGCTTCTCGGGCGTCTCGCGCTCGGTGCGGCGGCGCAGGATCAGCTGGGAGACGGCGATGAAGATCCATACGACCAGGATCACCGCGCCGATCATGTTGAGCAGCCACGGGAAGACGTCGTCCGGCCGCCAGTAGCTGAGCAGCACGCACAGGAAGCCGAACACCGAGGAGAACAGCACCGCGTTGCGCGGCACCCCGGACGAGATCTTGCCGAGTACGGCCGGGCCCTGGCCCCGGGCGACCAGGGACCGGGCCATCCGCGAGGCGCCGTAGATGTTGGCGTTCATCGCGGAGAGCAGGGCGATGAGGATGACCACGTTCATGATCTGCGCGGCACCGCCGATGCCGAGGTGGTCGAGCATCGCGTAGAAGGGGCCGACCTCGGCGACCTTCGGGTTGTCCCAGGGGACCAGGGTGACGATGACGGCCATCGAGCCGATGTAGAAGACCGCGATGCGCCACATCGCCGTACGGACCGCCTTCGCGACGCCCTGCACCGGGTTCTCCGACTCGGCGGCGGCGATGGTGACCGTCTCCAGACCGCCGTACGCGAAGACGGAGGCGAGGAGCCCGATGATGAAGCCGTCCATGCCCTTCGGCAGGAAGCCGCCGTCACCGGTGAGGTTGGCCAGGCCGGGCGCCTCCGTGTCCGGGAGGACGCCGAGGATCGCCAGCAGGCCGAGCACCAGGAACAGCGTGATCGCGATGACCTTCAGCGCGGCGAACCAGAACTCGAACTCGCCGAAGTTCTTCACGGCCGCCAGGTTGGTCCCCAGGAAGACCACCATGAACAGGGCCACCCAGGCCCACTCCGGCGTCCCGGGCAGCCAGCCGCTGACGATCTGGGCCGCTCCGATCCCTTCCAGGCCGACGGCCACGCAGAGCAGGAACCAGAAGGACCAGCCCGCGGTGAACCCGGCCCACGGGCCGATCGCCCGCTCGGCGTGCACGGAGAAGGAGCCGGAGGCCGGGTTGGCGGCCGACATCTCGCCGAGCATGCGCATCACCATCATGACGAGCAGCCCGGAGAGCGCGTACGCGATGACGATCGACGGCCCGGCGGCGGCGATCCCGGCCCCGGAGCCGACGAAGAGCCCGGCGCCGATCACGCCGCCGAGGGCGATCATCGAGAGGTGGCGCTGTTTGAGGCCGTGGGTGAGCGCGGAGTCCGTCGAGGCTCCGGCGGCGGCTGCGGAGTCAGCGGTGGGGGGAGACACGGAGGTCCGAGACATGGACGAGCTCTGTTCGGTAGCTGAGACGAGGGACGGACCACAGTCTGAGCATCCGCACCGCTCACACGGAACGGGTGTCTGCTATACGGGCACGAGGCTCACACAAGGTGCACACCCGCCTAGCGGTCGGTAAGCACCGACCGCTACCGGCCGGTGGAGGCGGAACCCCTGCGCTCCCGCCACTGCCGGCCCACCGCCACCAGCAGCACCAGCGCCGTCGCGCCCGCCGACCACAGCACCTGCGGCCTCGCGTCGGCGTCCGTCAGCATCAGCACCAGCACGCCGAGCAGCCCCGCCAGCGTCAGCCAGGTCAGATACGGGAACCACCACATCCGCAACTCCAGCGCCCCCGGCGCCTCCCGCTCCAGCCGGGCGCGCAGCCGCAGCTGGGAGGCGGCGATCAGCGCCCAGACGAACAGCAGCACCGCGCCGACCGAGTTGAGCATGTAGAGGAACACGGTGTCCGGCCAGAGCAGATTGAGCAGGACGGAGACGAAGCCGAAGGCCACCGAGGCCAGTACGGCCCGCCGGGGCACACCGCCCGCCGTTCCCGGCTTACGGGACACCTTCAGCAGCCCGCGCGGCGCCTCCCCGCGCTCCGCCAGCGAGAACACCATCCGCGAGGAGCCGTACAGATTGGCGTTGAGCGCCGAGAGCAGCGCCACGAACACCACGATGTTCATGATCTGCCCGGCCGACGGCACCCCGATCGAGTCCAGCACCTTCACATACGGGCTCAGCCCGGCCTGCTGGGCGGTCCACGGCAGCACGGTCACGATGACCAGCATCGACCCGACGTAGAAGAAGAGGATGCGCACCACCGCACTGCGCACCGCGCGACCCACCGCGCGCGCCGGGTCGTCCGTCTCGGCGGCGGCGATGGTGACGACCTCCAGGCCCCCGAAGGCGAAGACCACGGTCAGCACGCCGGAGACGACCCCGCTCCACCCGTTCGGCAGAAAGCCCCCCTGCCCGGTCAGGTTGGTCATGCCGACCGGGTCGGTGTCCGGCAGCCACCCGAAGACCGCGCACAGACCCAGCCCCAGGAAGACGACGATCGCGCCGACCTTCAAGGAGGCGAACCAGAACTCGAACTCGCCGAAGTTCCTCACCGCCGCCAGGTTGGCCGCGGTGAACACCACCATGAACAGCAGCACCCACGCCCACGGTTCGACCGCCGGCACCCATCCATGGGCGATCTGCGCGGCGGCCGTCGCCTCCACGGCGAGGACCACCACCAGCAGGAACCAGTAGAGCCAGCCGACGCTGAACCCGGCCCACCGCCCGAGGGCCCGCTCCGCGTGCACGGAGAAGGAACCGGAGGCCGGCATCGCGGCGGACATCTCGCCGAGCATCCGCATCACCAGCATCGCGAGCGCGCCCGCGATCAGATACGAGACGACGATGGCGGGCCCCGCCACCGCGATGCCCGCGCCCGACCCGACGAACAGCCCGGCGCCGATCACGCCGCCGAGCCCGAGCATCGTGAGGTGGCGCTGTTTCAGGCCGTGTTCGAGAGGCTCCGCGGGGGTGGCGGGAGCCCCGGACGGGGTGGGGGGAGCGTCGTGCATGAGGTGCGAGTCACTCTCGGATCATTTATGGGGAACCTACAGTCTGAGCCTCCAAGGCCCCTCCCGGCAAAACGGGCCACCCGCCTCCTCACCTCAGTGACGAGCATCACGCCCAGCCGCGATTGCGAATGGACCTTTGTGCGAATCCCACCAACCCGTCAACCGCCGCTTTGTGGGCGGCTGATGGTGATCGAGCGCCGGCCCCTGGGCTAACGTCGGCAGCAGCCCCACCCCACCTGCCTGCCCTCACCCGCGGAGTCCCGATGAGCACTGCTGCCGCCCCCGTCCGTTCCGGAGCGGTCCTCGCCGACCTGCTGCCCGCAGCCCGGCACCGCTACGCCGTCGACGCGGCCCTCGTGGTGGGCGGCGCCGCCCTCACCGGCATCGCGGCCCAGATAGCCGTCCCGGTCCCCGGCTCCCCGGTCCCCGTCACCGGCCAGACCTTCGCCGCGCTCCTCATCGGCACCGCGCTCGGCGCCCGCCGCGGCCTCCTCTCCCTCGCGGTGTACGCGGTCGTCGGCATGGCCGGCATGCCGTGGTTCGCGGAGGGCACCTCGGGCTACGCGATGCCCTCCCTCGGCTACATCCTCGGCATGCTGCTCGCCGCCACCGTCGTCGGCGCCCTCGCGCGGCGCGGCGGCGACCGCTCGGTGCTCCGCACGGCGGGCACGATGGTGATCGGCTCCGCGATCATCTACGCCGTCGGCGTGCCGTACCTCGCGCTCGCCACCGGCATGTCCCTGAGCGCCGCCGTCGCGGCCGGTCTCGTCCCGTTCCTCATCGGCGACGCGCTGAAGGCGGCCCTGGCGATGGGCGCCCTGCCCGCCGCCTGGAAGCTGCTCGGCCGCCGCGGCTGAGCCCGCGCCGAAGAGCCACGGAAGAGGGGCCCCCCCCGGCGGGGGGCGGGGGGGGGGGGGGCCGCGCCCGCGGGGCGGCGGGAGGGGGGCGGGCGCGCGGGGCCGAGCGCCCGGGGGGGGGGCCCGCGCGCCGCGGCCCGGGCTGGGGGGGCCGCCGCCGGGGCCCCCCCCGCCCCGCCGCCCCCCCGCGGGGCCCCCCCCCGCCCCCCCCCCGGCCGGCCGGGGCCCCTCTTCCGTGGAGCCTTCAGGCGTCAGCGGCCGCGGATCACTTCGCGACGGCCTTGCGGCCGCGCGCCTCGCGCACCAGCGAGATCCCCACCACCAGCGCCGCGACCAGCAGCGACAGCACGACCTGCTCACGGGCGGTGTCGTCGGTCAGCATGTAGACCAGGACGAAGGAGATCGCCGCGATCGTCGCCCAGGTGAGGTACGGGAAGAGCCACATCCGTACGACCAGCTTGCCCGGCGTCTCGCGCAGGATGATCCCGCGCATCCGCAGCTGCGTGAAGCAGATGACCAGCCAGACGAAGAGCGCCACCGCGCCCGACGAGTTCAGCAGGAACTGGAACACCGTGTCCGGCCACTGGTAGTTGAAGAACACCGCCACGAAGCCGAAGACGACCGAGGACAGGATCGCCGCCTGCGGCACGCCGCGCTTGTTGACCTTGGCGAAGGACTTCGGCGCGTCGCCGCGCTCACCGAGCGAGAACGCCATCCGGGAGGCCGTGTACAGGCCGGAGTTGAGACACGACAGCACGGCCGTCAGCACGATGAAGTCCATGACGTTGCCGGCCTGCGGGATCCCGATCGAGTCGAGGGCGGCCACATAGCTGCCCTTCTCCAGGATCGACGGGTCGTTCCACGGCAGCAGCGTCAGCACGACGAAGATCGAGCCGAGGTAGAAGACGGCGATACGCCAGATCACGCTGTTGGTGGCCTTCGACACGGCCCGCTGCGGGTCCGAGGACTCACCGGCCGCCAGCGTCACGATCTCGCTGCCCATGAACGAGAAGACCACCATCAGCACACCGGTCAGGATCGCGCCCGGCCCTTCGGGGAAGAACCCGCCGGAGTCCGTGAGGTGCGCGAGCCCCGAGCCGGAGTTGTCCGAGCCGGGCAGGAAGCCGAAGACGGCGAGCAGGCCGACGACCACGAACGCGCCGATCGCCACGACCTTGATCCCGGCGAACCAGAACTCGAACTCGCCGTAACTGCCCACCGAGACCAGGTTGGTGGCGGTCAGCACGACCATCACGATCAGCGCCCAGGCCCACTGCGGGACGCCCGGGATCCAGCTCTCCAGGATCTTGGCGCCGGCCGTGGCCTCGACGGCGAGCACGACGACCCAGAAGAACCAGTAGAGCCAGCCGATGGAGAAGCCGGCCCAACGGCCCAGCGCCTGGTCGGCGTAGGCGGAGAAGGAGCCGGAGCTCGGGCGGGCGGCGGCCATCTCGCCGAGCATCCGCATCACGAGGACGACCATCAGGCCGACCATCGCGTACGAGACCAGGATCGCCGGCCCGGCGGCCGCGATCCCCGCGCTGGAGCCCACGAAGAGGCCCGCGCCGATCACACCGCCGATCGCGATCATCGAGAGGTGGCGGTTCTTCAGGCCTGCCTGAAGTCCGCCCGAGGAGTCGGGCCGATCCGGCTCACCGGGTTCGTGACCCGGCTCCGCCAGCGTCGTCTGCGACGTCATGGGGGGAAGTCCTAACGTTTCCGTGCATGAGGGTGTGCCCTGCTCCACGTGGGGTGGTGCGGAAGACAAGGCCACGCATTCAAGCCCGGAAGAAGGCAGAAGCGGAACCCTCTCATCCGGATCATTTGCCTGATCATTACCCAAGTGACGTGCGCCACATGGGCCGGACGAGCCGGACCGCGACGCCGACAGGACGGGCTCCGACCCCGCTGGCGGCTACCCCGCGCGGTTCGTGCCACACTTCGCTCCATGCGCGTGTACCTCGGATCCGACCATGCCGGTTACGAACTCAAGAACCACCTCGTCGAGTGGCTCGGTGCCCACGGGCACGAGGCCGTCGACTGCGGCCCCCACATCTACGACGCCCAGGACGACTATCCGCCGTTCTGCCTCCGTGCCGCCGAGAAGACGGCCGCGGACCCGGACAGCCTCGGCATCGTGATCGGCGGCTCCGGCAACGGCGAGCAGATCGCCGCCAACAAGGTCAAGGGCGTCCGTGCCGCACTGGCCTGGAGCGAGCAGACCGCCGCCCTCGGCCGTGAGCACAACAACGCCAACGTCGTCGCGATCGGCGGCCGGATGCACACGCTGGAGGAGTCGACCAAGTTCGTCGAGATCTTCCTCTCCACGCCGTACTCGAACGAGGAGCGCCACACGCGCCGCATCGAGATGCTCTCGGCGTACGAGAACACCGGCGAGCTCCCCCCGATCCCGGCTCACCACCCGCAGCAGGGCTGACCCTTACGCCACCTGTGCCGCCGGGTCCCGGACCCGGCGGCACGGCCATGTCACCGCCCGCCCTTCCAGAGGAACCACAGGAGCAGCCCACCGTGCCCGAGGGACACACGATCCACCGCCTCGCCCAGGACCACGCCGAGCGGTTCGCGGGCGGACCGGTCCGGGTGAGCAGCCCTCAGGGCAAGTTCTCCGACAGCGCGGCCCTCCTCGACGGACGCACCCTCACCACCACCGACGCCCACGGCAAGCACCTCTTCCTGGGCTTCGGCGACACCGGCTGGGTCCACATCCACCTCGGCCTCTTCGGCAAGCTCGGCTTCGGTACGGCCCCGCCACCGCCGCCCACCGACACCGTGCGCCTGCGCCTGGTCAACGCGGCCCACCACGCCGACCTGCGCGGCCCCACCACCTGCGCCCTGATCACCGGGCCCGAGAAGCGCGCGATACACGAACGGCTCGGCCCTGACCCGCTCCGCGGCGACGAGGACGGCGAGCGGGCCTGGCAGCGGATCTCACGCAGCCGGACCACCGTGGCCGCGCTCCTGATGGACCAGAAGGTCATCGCGGGTGTCGGCAACGTCTACCGGGCCGAGGTCCTCTTCCGCCACGGCATCGACCCGTACCGCGCCGGCAAGGACCTCACCCGCGCCGAGTGGGACGCCATCTGGGCGGACCTGGTCGAGCTGATGCACGAGGGCGTACGGAACAACCGCATCGACACCGTCCGCCCCGAGCACCTCCCCGAGGCGATGGGCCGCCCGCCCCGCAAGGACGACCACGGCGGCGAGGTCTACGTCTACCGCCGGGCCAACCTGCCCTGCCACATCTGCGCGAGCGAGATCCGGACGGCGGACCTCGCCGCCCGCAACCTCTTCTGGTGCCCGCGCTGCCAGGACCCGGGCCTGTCGTCCGAAGCCTGACCGCGCACGCGCCGTCCGCTCGGGGCCCGCGCCGGTCCGGGACCTGACCCGGGGACCCGTCTCCGCTCAGAAGTTGTGCGGCAACCACGGCTCCACGTGCCACGAGAATGCCGCCGAGACCTCCTCCACGGCCCCCGGCCGCACCTCCCGCACCCGTCCCGCCGCCGCGAGCGAGGTGAACGACACCCCGCCCAGATACGCGGCGCCCAACTCCCGTACCGACAGCTCCAGATCCGGCGCGCGATCCGGCGCACGCCGGCACGAGGCGCCGCCCTTCGCGTCCGCCACCAGATGCCAGCGCCCCGCGTTCCACGGGCAGAAGGCGTCCGCCACCTCCAGCACCACATCCACCGGCGTCCGGTACGCGCGCGCCTCCAGCGCCGCACCCACCTCCACCAGCCGTACGTAGAGCCCGTCCTGCACCCGCGCCTGGCACCGCCGCACGTCCGAGACCAGCTGCATCAGCGGGTCGTCCACCGGCCGCGGGCCCGCCTCCACGGACGACGTCAGGTCGATGCCGAACAGGAACCGCCACAGCGCCGCGTACGACGCCGGATCCAGCGCCCCCAGATCCCGCAGCGCCACCGTCCCCTTCGGCCCCGCCCGGTCCCAGTCCGGCCGCACCCGGAACGTGGCGTACCCGGTCACCTCGCCGTCCCGCTCGGCGAGCACGCACTGCAACGGCGAGGCACCGGCCCGGTCCTGCGCCGTGTCGATCACCGCGGACCGCTCCCACCTCGGCTGCCGCACCGGCGTCCCCGGACGCTCCGCGGCGAGCCGCCCGTACACCTCCTCGCAGGCGGGCAGGGCCGCCACCGGATCCGTGTACCGCACCCGTACGTCCTCCGTGCCCGGCGGGGAATCCAGCTGTACGCGAGAGGTGTCGACGTTCACGCTCAGGGCGCGGGTCGCGGCCCCGTAGCCGAAGCGCCCGTAGATGGCCGGTTCCGACGCCGTCAGCACCGCCAGCGGCTCACCCCAGGACCGTACGTCGTCCAGCTGGCGCCGCATCATCGACCGCAGCAGCCCGCGTCGCCGGTGCGTCCCCGCCACGCTCACCATCGTGACGCCCGCCGCCTCCACGGCCGCCCCGCCGGGCACGGTCAGCCGGAAGCTGTACGCCCCCGCCGTACCGACGCACACCTCTCCGTCCCAGAGCCCGACGGACCGGTCGTGCTCGGTCAGCTCCTGCCAGAGCGCACGCGATTCCGGGGCACTCGCCGCGCCTCCGAACGCACGCTCCAGACAGGCGAACCAGGGGTCCCATTCGGCAGGTCGCAGCACACGGGGTTCTGAAGTCATAGGCCATCCCTACCAGGGTGCGCCGAAGCGGACGACTCGATTTCGCCCGGATCGAGACCGGGGTCCCCCTGCACCGGCGGCGTCCGGGTGGATAGGGTCCCGGCAATGGCCCGTCGCGCAGGAGTGGACGACTTCTGGGCCCGGTGGCGCAGATCGGCGCACCGGGCCCGCATCGGGCTGCGCAGGTCTGGGGTGGACTACTTCCGCGGCGACGGCTCCGACTGGATCGCCCTGGCCGGTCTCCTGCTGACGATTCCGGCCATCACCTTCGCCACCATCGCCAGCCCGGTGTGGATCGACCCGGCCGCCCTCGCACTGCCCATCGTCGCGGGCGGCCTCCTGCTGCGCCCCGCCAGCCTGCTCGGTCTGTACGCCACGTCCGCCGCCGCCCTGATCGCGGAAGCGCTCATTCTCGGCCCGTACCTGGACGGCCCCGCCCGGGTCACTCCGGGCACCGTCCTCGTGGTCGCCGCCTGCGGGTTCTTCGGGCTGATCCTGGCCCAGTTCCGGGCCCGGGTCGGCGTGCCGTGGCGGCGCGGCGGCACGATGCTCTTCGACCTGCGCGAACGCATCCGGGTGCAGAGCTCCCTGCCCCGGCTGCCGCAGGGCTGGCACCGCGAGATGGCCCTGCGCCCGGCCGGCGGCCAGTCCTTCTCCGGCGACTTCGTCGTCGCGGCCCGCACCCACGGCGGCCGGACCCTGGAGGTCGTCCTCACCGACGTCTCCGGCAAGGGCATGGACGCGGGCTCTCGGGCCCTGCTGCTCTCCGGCGCCTTCGGCGGGCTGCTCGGCTCGCTGCCGCCGCACGGCTTCCTCGCCGCCGCCAACGGCTATCTGCTGCGGCAGGACTGGGACGAGGGGTTCGCGACCTCGATCCACCTGGTGCTGGATCTGGACTCCGGGGACTACGAGATCTTCTCGGCCGGCCATCCACCGGCCCTGCAACTGCACGCGGGCAGCGGGCAGTGGGAGGAGAAGTCGGGCGAGGGCCCGCTGCTCGGTGTCTACGACGGGGCCGAGTTCGACGCGGTGAAGGGCTCGCTCGCGCCGGGAGACGTGCTGATGCTCTTCACGGACGGCCTGGTGGAGGCGTCCGACCGGGATATCGCCGAGGGCATCGACCGGCTGACGGGTGAGGCCGAACGCTACGTCTCCACCGGTTTCGAGGGCGCGGCCTGGCATCTGATCGAGGCCTGCGCCAAGGATGTCAACGACGACCGGGCACTGCTGCTGCTCTCGCGCAGGGCCTGAGCGCCTCGGCCTCTCGTCAACGAAGAGGCACCCGTCACCCGAGGGTGATCATGTGGTGATCATCACCCTCGGGTGCTTCCCGGCGGCACCCTCCGCAGCCGTTCAGACCGACACCGGGACCTGTTCCTGATCCTTGTCGCCGTCCTTGCCGCCGCCGTCGTCCTTGCCGCCGCGTCCGCCGGGCAGGATCCGGGCCAGCCAGTGCGAGCGTCCGGCCGCCAGCGGGGCGAGGACGGCGAGCAGGAGCACATAGCCGGCGATGAACGGCGAGAGCCGGCTGTCGAGTCCGGCGGCGGCCGCCATCGTCGCGAGGATGAGCGCGAACTCGCCGCGGGCCACCAGCGTGGTGGCGATGTTGGCCGTGCCCTGCGAGCCGAAGTCGTAGATCCGGGCGGCGGCGAGACCCGCGGCCACGTTCATCGCGAGCGTCAGGACGACGGCCGCCAGCACCGGCCAGAAGACGCTCGGGAGGACGCCGGGGTCGATGGAGAGGCCGAAGGCGAAGAAGAAGATCGCGCCGAACGCGTCGCGCAGCGGGTGGACCAGCTTGAGGATGCGTTCGCCGGAGGTGGTCGAGCCGAGCATCAGGCCGACCATGAAGGCACCGATCGCGTCGGCGACGCCGAACATCTCGGAGACACCGGCGACGAAGACCGCGACACCGAGGAAGGAGATGACGAGGAGCTCGTCGTCCCGGGTGTTCATCAGCTTGCCGATGAGCTTCGTCCCGAACCGGGCCGCCAGAGCGAGCAGCAGCAGGAAGCCGAAGGCCTTGCCGGCGTCGACGAGCATGGCCGAGAGACTGTCCGCACCGGACAGGATCGGCTGGAGAGCGGCGAGGTAGAGGGCGAGGAAGACGTCCTCGACGACGATGATGCCGAGGATCGGCCGGGTCTCCGGGTTACCGATGCGGCCCAGGTCCACCAGGATCTTGGTGACGATGGCGGACGAGGATATGCCGAGCACACCGGCGAGGACCAGCGCCTCCGACGTGCCCCAGCCCAGTGCGAAACCGAAACCGAGACCGGCGCCCACGTTCAGGACCAGATAGGTCCCGCCCGCGATGGCCATCTTCCGGCCGCCCGTCCTGAGGTCGTCCATGTGGAACTCGAGCCCCAGGTAGAAGAGCAGGAGGACGAGTCCCAGCGCGGAGAGCATCTCCAGGTCGTGCGGGTTGGAGAGAAGCGTGTAACCAGGCGTATGAGGGCCGAGGAGGATGCCGGCCAGGATGAACAGGGGGATCGTCGGCAGCCCGATACGGCCGCCGAGGCGGGCGAGGACGGCAGCGGCCAGGAAGGCGCCGCCCATGGCGAGGAGGGTGTCTGCGTGTCCGATGAGCCTGTTCCTTCGGGATAGGTCAAGAAGGTGTCAAGAGGGTGTCAATAAACCGTCAGTAATTAGTTTACCGAACGATTGACTCTGCAACTGTGAGATCGCCGTATTGTCATCTTTTGTCGGATTGGGCGGTGGCGGCCGGTTCCGGCGACGCCGCAGGCCGGCGAGGGCGTTGACGTGCCGCCGTAGAGTCGGGCCATGTCCGGCACCCATCTGAACCTGGCCCAGGTCGAGGCCCTAGCCCGTGAGGCCCATGCGGCGCAGACCGACAAGGCGGGCCGCCCGTACACCGAACACCTGGCGGCGGTGGCCGAGGGCGTACGGGTGCGGGGCGGCACCGACCAGCAGATCGCGGCGGCCTGGCTGCACGACGCGATCGAGGACGATGCGCTCTCCGCCCGGTGGCTGGCCGGGGCCGCGCTGCCGCAGGAGGTCAAGGACATGGTCCTGGCCGTCACCAAACGGCCGGGCGAGGAGCTGACCTCGTACACCGCACGGATCCTCGCCACCGAGGGCGCGCTGCTCATCAAGGAGGCGGATCTGGCCCACAACGCCGATCCGGCCCGTCTCGCTGTCCTGGAGGAGCCGACCCGTACCCGGCTGACGGCGAAATATGCGCAGGTACGGGGGCTGTTGGGGCTGACCGGCGGAGGTTCGCCCTCCGACCGAAAGGTTTCGGCCAACCCGGAAACGCGCTGATCCACCCGCGGCCGGTGGCGCGGGTGGATCGGAGACCAAGGGTGTGCCCGGCGGATCAGGCACCAGGGGCAGCGGGTTCAGCGCTGGGCGGGGTCCTTCCGGAACGCCCACGGCATGTCAGGTTCGGTGGCGAACTTCAGCGCCCGGCCCACCGGCGGCGAGCACATGAGCGTCACCGCGACGGCGGCCACGGCCGAGACGACGACCAGGCCGACGGGGTCGGAGAGCCAGGTGTACCGGTCGAACAGGCCCGTGTAGACGGCCCCCTTGATCAGGAACCCGTGGAGCAGGTAGCCGCAGATCGTTCCGGCGCCCAGCGCCGTGAACCAGGTGTGCCGGCGCGGCACCCAGGCCAGGAAGCCGACGGTCAGCGCCAGCGCGCAGCCGAACAGGGCCAGGGACATCACCGCGCCCGACCACCACGGTGCGTCCCTCTCCTGGGCGCTGTTGGCACGGTAGAGCCAGCCGAGCTGCATGTGCGGGGCGATCCAGTACGCGAACAGCAGCGCGCCCGCGAACAGCGGCAGGGCCAGCAGCCGCACCTCGCGGCGCCGGACCAGCTGGAAGTGCTCCGGCTTCATCAGCAGGCCGAGGACGAAGAACGGCAGGAACTGGAAGACCCGCTGGAGATCCAGGTCGTCGCCGATGTCGGGGGAGACCGAGGCCAGCATCGCGATGGCGAGCGCCACCGGCAGCGGGTGGCGCAGTGTGCGCCAGATCGGCGTGGTGACCCGCCAGATGAACAGGGCGATCAGGAACCACGTCAGATAGAGCGGATCGGCCAGGCTGATCGCGGTGTCGGGGGAGTCGTCCACGTACCGCTTGAAGAGCGAATAGGCCGTCTCGAACAGGACGTAGGGCACGACGACGCCGGTGATCAGCCGCTTCACCTTCGGCGCGGACAGGTCGAAGTTACGGGAGAAATAGCCGGAGATGAGGATGAAGGCCGGCATGTGGAACGTGTACACGATCATGTAGAGCGCCCGGGTGGCCCGGCTGCCGTCCATCACCGGCTCCCAGGCGTGCGCCACCGCGACCAGCACGATGGCCAGGTACTTCACGTTGTCGAAGTAGGGGTCACGCTGCTTCGCCGCCGCCGGCGGGGCCTTGGGTGCCGGGGCGGTGGCCGTGGGGGTGGGCGTCCGCTCGGATCTGGGCTCCGATTCCCGGGTCGCCGGGGGGTGCGGGGCCCTGGTGAATACGCTCGGAGCTTGGAACATCTAAGGCACCTTAGACCCGTCGATTGCCGCGCGTAAAACCGCGTTGAGATGGCGCGTTTTCCCCTCTATTCGCGTTCGAAACAATCGACCACTGCCCGCTATGACACACTTGATCCCTCTTAAACAGGGAATATCGGCGGCGTGTTCGAGGAGTGAATTACCTCGCATCCGCGCACGCCAATTACCTGTGAACGACCTGTGGTGATCGAGGAAGCGATCACCACAGGCGGGTCGGTGAATATGCGCCGCGCGGATTTCGCGGCGGAAGCGCGGGGGTGCGGAGTGGAGCGCCGCCGAGCTGGGCAGGATGGCGGGATCCGGTCAGTGCGATCCGTCACCCGGCAGCAGACACGGGGGAGTTGGTGGCACGATGGACGCGACGGGGCGCGCAGTGGTGCGCGTTTCCGGACCGGCGAAGCGGACCGACCAAGACCGACCGAGGGTGTGATCAGACGTGGCTATCTCACTGTCTATGGTGCTGCTGTTCGCGGTCGTCCTGGTGGTAATGATCCGGGGCGGCTCCATCAAGCCCGGCCCCGCGCTCGTCGCCGTGCTCTTCGGCTTCTTCCTGGCGTCGACCGGCATGGCCCCGTCGATCAACAGGTTCATGAACTCGATAGCGGACACGATCAACCAGATCAGCTTCTGAGCCGGTCCGCCTCCCGTCCGCCGGAGGCCCGGTGACGCGAGAGGCCCGGTCCGACGGAGACGTCGGACCGGGCCCTGGCATGGAGCGGGCGACGGGAATCGAACCCGCGTAGCTAGTTTGGAAGACCCCGTACGTGGAAGTCCCCTGACCTGGCGTAATGCTGACCTGCGGGGTGCCTGTCCGCGCTCGCTGATTCCCCGGGGTTCCCCGTGAGATTCCGCGTTATCGGGCACGTGACGGGCATGGGGTGCGCCCCAGGAGGGTTGGCGAGGATGAGGGCCCCGCTGGCCGCCAGGGCGGAGATGAGCGTCCCCACGGCGGTCGCTGCCGCCGCGAAACCGTGCGATCGGCTTGCGGGAAGCCGGGGTGCAGCGCTAATCTGCCCACGCCTGGCCCTCTTGATTCTGCGAGAGGGTAAGTGGCGTGGGTTCTCTCGGTAGTTCATGGAACCTCCTGCGTAAGCCGAAGGTGCTTGGTCTCTCCAGCCGCCAAAGCAGATGAGATTGGGCACCTATCGGCATGCGTTGAGCGTCGGCAGTGCTGATGACCGCCTTGCGATGTCCCTGTGGGTTGCCGGGGAGCCGCAAGCGCGTCTGCCCATGCGTGCATGAGCCAAGACTGGGCTGGACTGTTGTTGCGTCGTGCCCGTTGCTGGAGTCTCTCCTAGGCGGGCCCTCAAAAGCAAGTTCCAAGGACTTTCCATGCGTTGACCTTAGATCCTTCTTGAGATCCGAAGGTTGGCCTGGTCGCTGGCGGGGTCTCTTCCTTGGAATCCAAGGTTTTCCTTGGTTTCCCAAGCTTCTGCGGGCCGGATCGGGCTTCGAAGCGAAGGTGGGCAGCGCTCTGACCCACCACTCACCCCGGCTCCCATCCCGTCCGCCTTCGACCCACACACCGTGGAGCGGTCGTGGTTCAGGGCGTCAAGGTGGAGCGCGCCACTGTACGAACGACCTTGACGCCCTGGGCCGCGACTGCTCGGCTCTGCCTGGGTCGAAGGTGGTCGGGATGGGAGCCCCACGACGCTCGCCCCGCTCCGGCCGGCACTCGCGAACGGTGCCCCGTCCCATCCCGGAGTCTGAGCGCCCCCGCCGGAGGCATCGTCGTGAAGCCGCGGGCTTGGTTCTCGTCTCATGCCCCCGGGCCTATCCAGTTGTGGGCGCGCGTCGGCGGCGGCAGCGCCGAGCGGGCCGAAGGCAGGAGCGCGGGCGCAGCCAGAGCCGGGAAGCGCGCCCGGCGGAGCGGAGCGCAGCCGGGTGCCTTGATGAGGTAGAGAAACCTGTAACGTCCCGGAGCTAGCTGGCGGGCCAGACGTAGCACTTGGCGGGGATCTGCTGACTGTCTCCGAATTGGTGCGTGGCTCCGCCGATGAACTGCCAGCCCAAGCGTTCGTAGAGGCGGATGGCTGCCTCGTCCTTCTCCATCACGTCGAGCACAAGGCGTAGGCCGTTCTCCTCGGCGTAGTCCATGGCTGCGCGCATGAGGCTTTCGCCCACGGCGTGCTTCCGCGCAGATCGCACCACGAACAGCCGGGCCAGTACACCGATGCGGGACTCAGCCTCTCCGCTCTGCTGCTGCCAGAGGGTGACGGCCTTCTCCCCCTCCGCCTTCATGATCGCGATATGCCCCACCACACCGTCCCGGTGAGCTACCCACGCCTTCACGACTCCCGGCGGCGTGATCCATGCCTCGGGGTCACCCACTCCCTCAACCGGATAGTCATCCGTCGAGTGGACTTCGACCAGGGCTGCCGCAGCTCCGGGAACGTCGGCATCTTCGATAGGGCGAATGGTGGTGTCAGCCACGCGAGTCCTCCAACGGAGCAGTGGGCTAGGAAACGGGCAGCTCGTAGAGGAGCCCGGTTTGATCGGCGCGGTGCACGTACCGGGACACCTCGAAAGGCTCCGAGTTCTGATCCAGGCTCGTGTGGAGCACTTCGAGTACGGGCACCCCTGGCAAGAGGTCAAGTACCCGGGCCTCTTCTGGTGAAGGCATCCGAGCGCTGATCTCGTCGCGCACCCGCGTCATCACGTGGCCCAGCTCCTCAAGGCGGCCGTAGATCCCGTTCGGCCCTGACTTCGCCTGCATAAGGAGAGTGCCCTCCGCCTCCTCCCAGCGCAGGTAGGTGGAGACGATCTGGACCGGCTCATCGTCCGCGAAGTAGTGGTTCTCGCGGTGCACGACGCTTTCGCTGTCGGCCGGGACTTGGAGCCGCTCCGCGACGTCGGAGGGCGGTACCTCGCGGGTGATGCTCAAGACGTCGATGCGCGGGACCTTGCCCTGCTTCTTGGCTTCCAGGCGGAAGGGGGTAAGCCCGGTCTCCCGGTTCGCGATTGAGTACCGATCGCTGCCGAAGCGGAAGAGACGTTGGGGTTCGCGTACGAATACGCCCCGACCGTGCTTCGCGGTCACGAGCCCCTGCTCGGCCAGGAGGCGGATGGCTTCTCGCGCGGTGTTGCGCGCCGCTCCGTACTGCTCGGCCAGGGCTCGCTCAGACGGGAGCTTCTGGCCGGCCTCCAGCTCGCCCCGCTCGATCGAGGCGCGGAGGGCGTCAGCGATTCGTCGGCTGGCTGGCTGCTGGGGGGAGCGGTCGGATGCGGTCATGAACCGAGCATAGCAACTGGCTTAAGCCAGCGTCTTGACCCGCGCAGCCCTTCGTGCTCAACTGGCTTAAGCCAGTAAGTGGCTCAAGCCAGTTGGGGGCGGCGTTCCTACCGCCAAGCAGACACACCGCCCCCCTGTCCCATCAGGGAGCTTCCATCATGACTGCTTCTGCTGTGGTTGTGCGTCGTTCGGCGTTAGGTCGGGCCTGCCCGGCGTGCCTGGAGTCGCGGTGCGCCGAACCGGGTGAGTGCCTGTACTTCCTGACATCCCGCCCCTGGGCGGACTGCTCGGAGTGCGCCGGGTCTGGCTGGGCCGGTGAGGACGACTGCCTGTCGATCTTCTGCTGGGTCTGCGAGGGCTCCGGTCTCAACGAGTTCGACCCCGGCCAGATCACGGCCAGCGAGATCAGCGACCGCGCCAAGGACCGGCACTCGGCCCACATCGGCCGTCTCTCCGCGCTCGTGGGTGCGGCTCCTCGGCTGGAGGTGGCCGCGTAATGGGACTGTTCGGAGGTAGCAAGCAGAGCAAGGCGGAGAAGGCGTCTCAGGCAGAGATGCTGCGTACGCATAACGAGTCGGTTGACGCGTACTGGCGTAGCTCCGTCGATCCCTCGCCCGAGGCGCGGCGTGAGATGGAGCGCGCCTATCAGGCCAAGTCGGACGCCTACGACGCTCATCAGAGGGTCGTGGAACGTGAGTCCGCGCGCCGGGGGCGTCGCCGGTGACCCTCTTTCCCGTAGAGCCCTCGGCCGTGGCCGGTGCTGCCGCGATCGTGGGCACCGATCCGCTGACCCTGGCTGACCTCTTACGGGTCGCCAACGCCCCCGGCTTCGGCCGGTGGCAGGAGCAGGTCCGCCGGACCGGTGGCTGCTCGGACCCGATCCACCTGGAAGGCATGACCACCACCCGCGACGCGAAGTCGGGGCAGGTGCTCTACTCCTACAGCACCCAGGGCGAGCCCGGTGGACGGCTCCGTGTCGCGTGCGGGAACCGGCGGGCCTCCCGCTGCCCCTCCTGCGCCTGGACCTACGCCGGAGACACCTTCCACCTCATCCGCGCCGGACTCACCGGCGACGTGGCCAAGGGGACGCCGGTGACGGTGCGCACGCACCCCAAGGTCTTTGCCACCCTCACGGCCCCGAGCTTCGGCCCGGTCCACAACCGGCCCAACCGGGGTGTCTGCCGGTGCGGCACCGACCACCCCGAAGACTCCCCGCTCCTCGGCAACGCCCTGAACCCGGGCACGTACGACTATGCGGGGGCGGTGCTGTGGAACAACCACGCCGGGGACCTCTGGCGACGGTTCACCATCTACCTCCGCCGGGAGGTCGCCGCCCGCGCCGGCCTTTCCCAGAAAGAGGCTGCCGAGGTCTGCCGGGTCTCCTTCGGGAAGGTCGCCGAGTTCCAGAAGCGCGGCGCGGTCCACTTCCACGCCATCGTCCGACTCGACGGCCCCGAAGGATCTGAGACCCCGCCCCCGGGCTGGGCCTCCGTCGCCCTGCTCACGGACGCGATCCAGGCGGCTGCCGCCCGTGCCACGGTCCCGCTCCCGCCCTCCGGCGACCATCCCGCCCGGACGCTGGCATGGGGCACACAGGTGGACGTCCGCCCCATCGGTGCTGGGAGTGCGAATGAGGACCTGTCGGAGGAGGCGGTGGCCGCGTACGTGGCGAAGTACGCCACCAAGGCTGCCGAGACCACCGGGACGGTGGACCGCCGCATCGGGGAGCTGGGAGAGCTGGACAAGCTCACCGACCTGCCCGACCACGCCCGCCGCCTGATCGAAGCGTGCTTCGTCCTGGACGACGCCTACCCGGACCGGATGCTGTGGCGCTGGGCCCACATGCTCGGCTTCCGTGGCCACTTCTCCACCAAGTCCCGCGCCTACTCCACCACCCTCGGCGCACTCCGCCAGGTGAGGGCCGACTACCGGGCCCGCCAGGAACGCCGCGAACGCGGCCTCCCTGACCCCGATGACGCCCCGGAGGGCTCCACACTGACCCTCGCCCACTGGACCTACGCAGGGCACGGCCACACCCCGGGTGAGTCCTGGCTCGCTGCCACGATCGCCCGCGATATCCAGACCGGCCGCACCACCGCCCGCGAAGCACGCGCCGAACTCGAAGCACTCGACACGATGGGGGAGTGGTGAGCATGGAACGCTTGCTCAGCGTTGATCAGGTCGCCGAACTCCTCGGCACCACCGCCCGGTTCCCCCGGCGGCTGATCGAGGAGCGCCGGATCACCTTCGTCAAGGTCGGCCGACACGTCCGCATCCCCGAGACCGCCGTAGCGGCCTTCATCGCTGCCAACACCGTTGAGCCCGTGTTGCTGCGCCGTGCTGCTCTGAGGAGGGCTGCCTGATGGCAGGCAAAAAGCGTTCCTTCGGGCGGGTACGGAAGCTGCCTTCCGGCCGCTATCAAGCTCGCTACCTCGGAGCCGACGGCATCGACCGGCCCGCGCCTGAGACCTTCCGAACCAAGCGTGATGCCGATGACTGGCTGGCGGAGCGGCAAGCGGAACTGCGTTCGGGCGACTGGTCTGACCCTGGTGCGGGCCGGATCGATTTCGGTTCCTACGCGGCCACTTGGATCACCGAGCGCGGCATTGGGGCCTCGACCGCCGATCTCTACCGCTCGCTGCTCCGCAATCACCTGGTCCCCACCTTCGGCAACGTCGCGGTAGCGGACATCACCTCGGCCATGGTCCGCGCCTGGCGGGTCGCCCGACTGGAGGGCGGGACCGGCCCGTCAACGGTTGCGAAGTCGTACGCCCTCCTCCGGGCGGTACTGATGACCGCAGTAGATGACCGGTTGATCCGGCGAAACCCCTGCCGGGTCAAGGGGGCCAGCACCGCACCGACCCCTGAGCGGCCCATAGCGACGGTTCAGGAGGTCTACGCGCTCGCGGAGGCCATCCAGCCTAGGTATCGCGCCCTTGTCCTCCTGGCGGCTTTCTCCGGGCTTCGCTGGGGGGAGTTGGTCGGGCTCCGCCGTCGAGACTTGGACCTGTCGGCCGGCGCTTTGCGGGTGCGTCGGAATATCGCCGAACTCCACAACGGCACGCGTCTGGTGAAGGAGCCCAAGAGCGCTGCCGGGAAGCGCACCGTGGCGATCCCGGCGGTGATCCATGGCGAGCTGGCCGCGCATCTGACGGTCTACGCGGAGCCCGGAGCGGATGGCCGGGTCTTCGTTGGTGCCAAGGGCGCGACGCCTCGGCGGAACCACTTCAACCGGCTGTGGCGCAAGGCGTGCGATCTCGCTGCGATCAAGGGGCTGCACTTCCATGATCTTCGTCATACGGGCAACACCCTGGCGGCGGCGACCGGTGCCAGTACGCGCGAGTTGATGACGAGAATGGGCCACAGTACGGCCCGTGCGGCGCTGATCTACCAGCACGCGACCGCCGAGCGAGAGCGGCTGATCGGCAACGCGGTGAGCGCGGCCATTGAGAAGGCCCGGAAGCAAGAGTCCGATCCGAACGGGCACACAGCGGGCACGTAGGGCTAGATGAAGATCGGCAAAGCGCTAGGGCCAGGCTGGAGAATGACTCTCCGACCTGGCCCTTAGGCATCTGGAGCGGGCGACGGGAATCGAACCCGCGTAGCTAGTTTGGAAGACTAGGGCTCTACCATTGAGCTACGCCCGCGTGCACCGCACCGCAGGTCCACCGGACCGCGGCACGGAAAGCATCGTAGCGGGTCGGCGGCGCTCTCCGCACACCCGTTGACGCCGGCCGCCGGACCACCGCTCCCCGCCCCTGTCGTAAAGGGGCCGACGCAGGGCTCCGGTGCATGTACCCTACGTGTCGCACCGACGGGGTGTGGCGCAGCTTGGTAGCGCGTCCGCTTTGGGAGCGGAAGGTCGTCGGTTCGAATCCGGCCACCCCGACCACCAGCAAGATCGCATTGTGGGAGTCCTCCCCCTTGCCGTTACTATGCAAATTGCGTGCCCGTGTGTCTGATGTACCGGGCTCGGTCCGCGAAGCCGCCAGTCAGGCGGCCCAGCAGAACCCCAAGAAGTCAGCCACCAAGGAGACCGAACCGTGAAGAGCGCCGTGGAGACCCTGAACCCGACCCGGGTTCGGCTCAGCATCGAGGTGCCCTTCGAGGAGCTCAAGGACAGCCTCGACGCGGCGTACAAGAAGATCAACCAGCAGGTCACGGTGAAGGGCTTCCGCAAGGGCAAGATCCCCGCCCGGGTCATCGACCAGCGGTTCGGCCGCGGTGCTGTGCTGGAGGAGGCCGTCAACGACGCCCTTCCGAAGTTCTACACCGAGGCGGTCAACGAGGGTGAGCTGAACGTCCTCGGCCAGCCCGAGGTCGACATCACCGAGCTGAAGGACGGCGAGCTGCTGGCCTTCACCGCCGAGGTTGACGTACGCCCCGAGATCGAGATCCCGGACTACTCCGGCATCGAGGTCACCGTCGACGCCCTTGAGGTCACCGACGAAGAGGTCGAGAAGGCCGTGGAGCAGCTGCGCGAGCGCTTCGCCTCCACCAACCCGGTCGAGCGCGCCGCCGCCGACGGTGACGTCGTCACGATCGACCTGGAGGCCAAGGTCGACGGCGAGGTCCTGGAGGACGGCGTGGCCGCCGGTGTCTCGTACACCATCGGTTCCGGCGAGCTCCTCGACGGTATCGACGAGGCCGTGACCGGCCTGGAGGCCGGTGGCGAGGCCACCTTCACCTCCGAGCTGAAGGGCGGCTCCGCCGAGGGCAAGGCCGCCGAGGTCACCGTCAAGGTCACCGCCGTCGCCGCCCGTGAGCTCCCCGAGCTGGACGACGACTTCGCCCAGATGGCCAGCGAGTTCGACACGCTGGAGGAGCTGAAGGCCGACAGCCGCAAGCGCCTGGAGACCACCAAGCAGTACGACCAGGCCACCCAGGCCCAGGAGCGCGTCCTGGAGGAGCTGCTGAAGCTCGCCGAGGTCCCGATCCCGGAGAAGCTGCTCGCGGACGAGGTCCAGACCCGCAAGCACAACCTGGAGCACCACCAGCTCGGCCAGATGGGCCTCGACCTGGAGAAGTACCTCGAGATCCAGGGCAAGACCCTGGAGGAGTTCGAGAACGAGACCTCCGAGCAGGCCATCAAGGGCATCAAGACCCAGTTCATCCTGGACGAGCTCGTCAACAAGGAGAAGCTCAACGTCAACCAGGAGGAGCTCACCGAGCACCTCATGCGGCGTGCGGCCTCCTCCGGCATGAGCCCCGACCAGTTCGCCCAGGCCGTCGTCGAGGGTGGCCAGGTACCGATGCTCGTCGGCGAGGTCGCCCGCGGCAAGGCGCTCGCCGTCGTCGTCGAGGCCGCCAAGGTCGTCGACACCAACGGTGAGGTCGTCGACCTGGAGGACGACGAGGACGAGACCACGGAGGTATCCGCCGAGGCCGCCACCGAGGACAAGGCCGAGGAGAAGAACGAGGCCTGAGCCTCGCCCTGATCCCAGGTCGGCCACGCGCCGGCCGGCACGACGGGCCCCGGACGCACCACACGCGTCCGGGGCCCGTCGCTGTCACACCCCGCATCGCTGTGCGGCACCGGAACCCCTGTGCCCACGGCGGACCTTGCGCTCCCAGCGAACAGTTGCGGAACCGGGATGGCGTTGTCCTACCTGCGCGTTAGGGTCCATGAAGAGGAAGGGTGGGGGAGTCCCCCATCCCCCGGTACGAAGACGCTGAGACGGCCGGAGCCGTCAGAGACGAGCAGGTGGATACGTGACGAATCTGATGCCCTACGCCGCCGGAGAGCCGTCCCTCGGTGGAGGCCTCGGTGACCAGGTCTACAGCCGACTGCTCGGCGAGCGCATCATCTTCCTCGGTCAGCAGGTCGACGATGACATCGCCAACAGGATCACCGCGCAGCTCCTGCTCCTTGCCGCCGACCCGGACAAGGACATCTACCTCTACATCAACAGCCCCGGTGGCTCGGTGACCGCCGGCATGGCGGTCTACGACACCATGCAGTACATCCCGAACGACGTGGTCACCATCGGCATGGGCATGGCGGCCTCGATGGGCCAGTTCCTGCTCACCGGCGGCGCCGCGGGCAAGCGTTTCGCGCTCCCGAACACCGACATCCTCATGCACCAGGGGTCGGCCGGTATCGGCGGAACGGCCTCGGACATCAAGATCCAGGCGGCGTACCTGCTCCGCACCAAGACGCGCATGGCCGAGATCACCGCCCACCACTCCGGCCAGTCCGTCGAGACGATCATCCGCGACGGTGACCGCGACCGCTGGTACACGGCGGAGGAGGCCAAGGACTACGGCCTCATCGACGAGATCATCACGGTCGCGTCGGGCATCCCGGGCGGCGGCGGCACGGGTGCCTGATCCGGTCCCCACCGGACCGTCGGCACCCCACCCGCACCCCCTTCTCGTACGCCGAGACCTCCAGCCCCAGAACGCCACCAGGATGGTGAACACCCACATGAACAACTTCTCCGGCGCCTCCGCGAGCGGCCTCTACACCGGCCCGCAGGTGGACAACCGCTATGTCGTCCCGCGCTTCGTGGAGCGCACCTCGCAGGGTGTGCGTGAGTACGACCCGTACGCGAAGCTCTTCGAGGAGCGCGTGATCTTCCTCGGTGTCCAGGTCGACGACGCCTCGGCCAATGACGTCATGGCGCAGCTGCTCTGCCTGGAGTCGATGGACCCGGACCGCGACATCTCGATCTACATCAACAGCCCCGGCGGCTCGTTCACCGCGCTCACCGCGATCTACGACACGATGCAGTTCGTGAAGCCGGACATCCAGACGGTCTGCATGGGCCAGGCCGCCTCGGCCGCCGCCGTCCTGCTCGCCGCCGGCACCCCGGGCAAGCGCATGGCGCTCCCGCACGCCCGCGTCCTCATCCACCAGCCGTCCTCGCAGACGGGTCGCGAGCAGCTCTCCGACCTGGAGATCGCCGCCAACGAGATCCTCCGGATGCGGACGCAGCTGGAGGACATGCTGGCCCGGCACTCGACCACCCCGGTGGAGAAGATCCGCGAGGACATCGAGCGCGACAAGATCCTCACGGCCGAGGACGCCCTGGCGTACGGGCTCGTCGACCAGATCGTGTCCACCCGCAAGACGACCGCGGGCGCATCGGTCTGACGTCGGTCTTTCCCCTTGGCACATTCCGTTTGCACGGTCTCGGCCGTGTGAACCGTGCCAAGGGGGGCCCGAACGGGGGCCCAGGCAAGGTACCGTCGGATAGAGGCACCAGGAGCCGCTGAACCAGGCGGCCTCCCAGGCGAAGGGGAAGCACCTCGTGGCACGCATCGGTGATGGCGGCGACCTGCTCAAGTGCTCGTTCTGCGGCAAGAGCCAGAAGCAGGTGAAGAAGCTCATCGCGGGACCCGGTGTGTACATCTGCGACGAGTGCATCGATCTCTGCAACGAGATCATCGAGGAGGAGCTCGCGGAGACGAGCGAGGTCCGCTGGGAAGAGCTTCCCAAGCCCCGCGAGATCTACGAGTTCCTCGAGGGGTACGTCGTCGGGCAGGAGCCCGCGAAGAAGGCCCTCTCGGTCGCGGTGTACAACCACTACAAGCGGGTCCAGGCCGGGGAGAACGGCGGCGGTGCCGGTCGCGAGGACGCGATCGAGCTGGCCAAGTCGAACATCCTGCTGCTGGGCCCCACCGGCTCCGGCAAGACGCTGCTGGCGCAGACGCTGGCCCGCATGCTCAACGTCCCGTTCGCCATCGCGGACGCGACGGCTCTGACGGAGGCCGGCTATGTCGGCGAGGACGTCGAGAACATCCTGCTGAAGCTGATCCAGGCGGCCGACTACGACGTCAAGAAGGCCGAGACCGGGATCATCTACATCGACGAGATCGACAAGGTCGCCCGGAAGAGCGAGAACCCGTCGATCACCCGCGATGTCTCCGGCGAGGGCGTCCAGCAGGCCCTGCTGAAGATCCTGGAGGGCACCACCGCCTCCGTCCCGCCGCAGGGCGGACGCAAGCACCCGCACCAGGAGTTCATCCAGATCGACACGACGAACGTGCTGTTCATCGTGGGCGGCGCCTTCTCCGGCCTGGAGAAGATCATCGAGTCCCGGGCCGGCGCCAAGGGCATCGGCTTCGGCGCCACGATCCGCTCCAAGCTGGAGATCCAGGCGAGCGACCAGTTCCAGGAGGTCATGCCGGAGGACCTGGTGAAGTTCGGGATGATCCCCGAGTTCATCGGCCGCCTCCCCGTGCTGACCTCGGTCCACAACCTGGACCGCGAGGCGCTGCTCCAGATCCTCATCGAGCCGCGCAACGCCCTGGTCAAGCAGTACCAGCGCCTCTTCGAACTCGACGGCGTGGAGCTGGAGTTCGAGCGCGAGGCACTGGAGGCCATCGCCGACCAGGCGATCCTGCGCCAGACCGGCGCGCGCGGCCTGCGCGCCATCATGGAGGAAGTCCTCCAGTCCGTGATGTACGAGGTCCCGTCCCGCAAGGACGTCGCCCGCGTCGTCATCACGCCGGACGTCGTCCGCGACCACGTCAACCCGACGCTGGTCCCGCGCGAGCCGCGCACGATCGGCAAGAACGACGGCGGCCGCCACGAGAAGTCCGCCTAGCGGCAGACGACTTACGTACGCCGAAGGGGCGCCCACCGGTCAACCGGAGGGCGCCCCTTCGAGGTTGAGCGCGAACGCGGCGCGTCAGATCTTGGTGCGCGAGGTGTTGTAGAGCTTGGCGGCGAGGGCGGCGACCTCGTCCTGCGCCATGGCCTTGCCGGTGAGGGCTCCGCCGACGTCCACGGCGACGACCATGCCGACCGTGCTGTAGTCGGCCCAGATGCAGACCGGGGTGATGACCTCCTTCGGCCCCTTCGCGAGGGTGCCGTCGGCCTTGTCGTTGATGGTCTTGAGGTTCTGGCACCTCATCAGAGCGCCCTCGAAACCAGCCGGCTTGACGTCCTTGGCATCGCCGACGAGAGAGACCTTGGCGCCGTTGCTGCTCTCGCTCATCTTCTTCTCGGCGTCGCTGAAGGAGTTGTTGATGACCTTCGCCGGGTCCTCTACCTCGCCCCAGTAGCCCTGGAGAAGGAGCATCTTCTGCGTGAGCGGGTTGTCCTTCGAGCCGCTCTGGTAGTCAGCACCGGCCTGCTGCGGGTTCTTGACGCCCGCGGCCTCGGCGTCCTCCTTCGACTTCCCGGTCACCGGGCCGGAACGTACGGGCTTGGAGGTGTCCCGCGCGTAGTCGTCCACCGACGCGGCCGGCGTCAGCTTGTACCCCTTGGTGGAGTCGGCCACATCGCTGTTACTCGCCCCGCCCGCGAAGTACCAGACCCCCGCCCCGATGACCGCCAGCGCCAGCACCGACGCTCCCACGATCAGCCCGGTCTTCTTCTTCGGCTGCTGCGGCGGGTACGGGGGCTGGCCCCCGTACACCGGCTGGCCGCCGTAGGGAGGAGTGGGCGGCTGCTGCCCGTACGGGCCCGGCTGCTGCGGCTGCGGGTAGCCGTAGCCGGGCTGGCCCTGCGGTGCGCCGTACGGGCCGGGCTGCTGCTGCGGCGGGACGCCCTGAGGGGCCTGCTGGGGGTAGCCGTAGCCGGGCTGGCCCTGGGGCGGGCCCTGCGGCGGCGGGCCGCCGTACGGCCCGGGCTGCTGTCCGTACGGTCCGGGCTGGCCCTGCGGCGGCTGCCCGCCGTACGGGCCCGGCTGGTTGTAGCTCATTGCGGTGTCCCCTCCGAAACTCTTATGCGTTGCGAACATCCTGACGGAAGCCGCCCTGACATGGGCCATCGGCCCGGACACCGTTACTGAACCAATCCGTTTCAGTGCAGAGCTGTGACGGCCCTAAACTGTCCCCCGTGACCGAGAACTCATCGCAGCAGCCAGCCAGCACCCCCGAACTGCCGACCACGTACGCGCCGGCCGATGTAGAGGGGAAGCTGTACGAGCGCTGGGTAGAGCGTGGTTACTTCGAAGCCGACGCGAAGAGTGACAAGCCTCCGTACACCATCGTCATTCCGCCCCCCAACGTCACCGGCGCCCTCCACCTGGGCCACGCCTTCCAGGTCACGCTGATGGACGCCCTCACCCGCCGCAAGCGGATGCAGGGCTTCGAGACGCTGTGGCTGCCCGGTATGGACCACGCCGGTATCGCCACCCAGAACAAGGTCGAGCAGCAGCTCGCCGAAGAGGGCAAGTCGCGGCACGACATCGGCCGTCAGGCGTTCGTCGAGCGGACCTGGCAGTGGAAGGAGGAGTACGGCGGCCGGATCCTCGGCCAGCTGCGCCGCCTCGGTGCCGGCCTGGACTGGTCGCGCGAGCGCTTCACCATGGACGAGGGCCTCTCCCAGGCCGTCCAGACGATCTTCAAGAACCTGTTCGACGACGGGATGATCTACCGCGCCGAACGCATCATCAACTGGTGCCCGCGCTGTATGACGGCCCTCTCGGACGCGGAGGTCGACCACCAGGACGACGCCGGCGAGCTGGTCTCGCTGAAGTACGGCGAAGGTGACGAGACGCTCGTCGTCGCGACCACCCGCGTCGAGACGATGCTCGGCGACACCGCCGTCGCCGTCCACCCCGACGACGAGCGCTACGCCCACCTGATCGGCAAGCGGATCAAGCTGCCGCTGACCGACCGTACGATCCCGGTCGTCGCGGACACCCATGTCGACCCGGAGTTCGGCACCGGTGCGGTCAAGGTCACCCCGGCCCACGACCCCAACGACTTCGCCATCGGCCAGCGTCACGACCTGGAATCCGTCACGATCATGGACGGGCGCGGCATCATCACCGTCCCCGGTCCCTTCGAGGGCCTGGACCGGTTCGAGGCGCGTTCCGCGATCGTCGAGGCGCTGCGCGAGCAGGGCCGGGTCGTCGCGGAGAAGCGTCCGTACATGCACTCCGTCGGCCACTGCTCCCGCTGCAAGACCACGATCGAGCCGCGGCTCTCGCTGCAGTGGTGGGTCAAGGTGGAGACGCTCGCCGCCGCCGCGGGCGACGCGGTCCGTGACGGCCGCGTCGAGATCCACCCGAAGGAGCTGGAGCGCCGCTACTTCGACTGGGTCGACAACCTCAACGACTGGTGCATCTCGCGCCAGCTCTGGTGGGGCCACCGCATCCCCGTCTGGTACGGCCCCGACGGCGAGGTCGTCTGCGTCGGACCCGACGACGAGCCGCCGACCGGCGAGGGCTGGTTCCAGGACGAGGACGTCCTGGACACCTGGTTCTCCTCCGGCCTGTGGCCGTTCTCCACGCTCGGCTGGCCGGAGCAGACGCCGGACCTGGAGAAGTTCTACTCCACGGACGTCCTGCTCACCGGCCACGACATCATCTTCTTCTGGGTCGTCCGGATGATGATGTTCGGCCTGTACGCGATGGACGGCGAGGTCCCGTTCAAGACGGTCGCCCTCACCGGTCTCGTCCGCGACGAGTTCGGCAAGAAGATGTCGAAGTCCAACCCGAACGCCGTCGACCCGATCGTCTGGATGGACGCCTACGGCTCCGACGCCGTCCGCTTCACCCTGGCCAACGGCGCCAACCCGGGCGCCGACGTCCCGATCGGCGAGGACTGGGTCAAGGCCTCCCGCAATTTCGCCAACAAGATCTGGAACGCCACCCGCTTCGCGCTGATGAACGGTGCGACGGTCGAGGGCCCGCTGCCGGACCCGTCGGAGATGACGGCCACCGACCGCTGGATCCTCTCCCGCCTCAACGAGACCGTCGCGGACGTCGACCGCTTCTACGACGACTTCCAGTTCGCGAAGATCTCCGACGCGCTCTACCACTTCGCGTGGGACGAGGTCTTCGACTGGTACGTCGAGCTGTCCAAGACCACGTTCTTCGCGGGCGGCGAGCAGGCCAAGGTCTCGGGCCGGGTCCTCGGTGAGGTCCTCGACGTCACCCTGCGCCTGCTCCACCCGATCGTCCCGTTCGTCACGGAGACCCTGTGGACCACGCTGACCGGCGGCGAGTCCGTCGTCGTCGCGCAGTGGCCCGCGGACTCCGGCTTCCGTGACGAGGCGGCAGAGAAGGAGATCGAGCTGGTCCAGCAGGTCGTCACCGAGGTCCGCCGCTTCAAGGGCGACCAAGGCCTCAAGCCCGGCCAGAAGGTCCCGGCCCAGCTGACCCTGACCGGCACCGCGCTGGCCCCGCACGAGGCGGCCATCCGCCAGCTGCTCCGGCTGGAACCGGCCGGCGAAGGCTTCCACGCCACCGCGTCCCTCCCGGTCGCCGGGGCCACCGTCGCGCTGGACCTGTCCGGCACGATCGACGTCCCGGCCGAGCGCAAGCGCCTCACCAAGGACCTGGAGGCGGCGCGCAAGGAGAAGGCGCAGGCGGAGGGCAAGCTCGGCAACGAGGCGTTCCTCGCCAAGGCCCCGGACAACGTGGTCGACAAGATCCGCGGCCGGCTCTCCAAGGCCGAGGCCGACATCGAGCGGATCTCCGCCCAGCTGGCGGCGCTCCCCGCGAGCTGATGGGCTGAGCAGCCGACCGGCGAAGCCCCCGCACCCCGACCGACCGGGGGATGCGGGGGCTTCGCCGTACCCCCGCTCCGCACTCCGCCGGGCGCTGCGCGCGATGTCGGCGCCCATCCGTAGACTGGCCCCGTGAGTGAGCCCCGCCCTTCAGACCGGCACGACGCGTCCCAGCCCGACGACACCTTCGCGGAGATCGTCGGCGAAGAGACCCAGCGCGACCCCGACCTGGCGGTGATCGAGGCCGGGAGCCGCACCCTGCGCACCTACGGGGGCGCGCCGCAGGCCGACGCGGTCCCCGCCCGGCCCGCCGACCCCGAGACCGACCGGGCGCTGCGCGCGGTGGAGCAGGAGCTCGCCGGGCGCTGGGGCGAGACCAAGCTGGAGCCGTCCGTCACGCGCATCGCCGCCCTGATGGACGTGCTCGGCGAGCCGCAGCGCGCCTACCCCTCGATCCACATCACCGGCACCAACGGCAAGACCTCCACGGCCCGCATGATCGAGGCCCTGCTCAACGCCTTCGAGCTGCGCACCGGCCGCTACACCTCGCCGCACGTCCAGTCGATCACCGAGCGCATCAGCCTCGACGGCTCGCCGATCGCGCCCGAGCGCTTCATCGAGACGTACGAGGACGTCAAGCCGTACGTCGAGATGGTCGACGCCCAGCAGCCCTACCGGCTCTCCTTCTTCGAGGTGCTCACCGGCATGGCGTACGCGGCCTTCGCCGACGCGCCGGTCGATGTGGCGGTCGTCGAGGTCGGCATGGGCGGCACCTGGGACGCCACCAACGTCATCGACTCCACCGTCGCCGTCGTCACCCCGATCTCGCTCGACCACACCGACCGGCTCGGCACCACACCGGCCGAGATCGCCGGCGAGAAGTCCGGCGTCATCAAGCAGGGCGCCACGGTCATCCTGGCGCAGCAGCCGGTGGACGCCGCGCAGGTGATGCTGAAGAAGGCCGTCGAGGTGGACGCCACCGTGGCCCGCGAGGGCATGGAGTTCGGCGTCACCTCCCGCGAGGTCGCCGTCGGCGGACAGCTGGTCACCCTGCGCGGACTCGGCGGCGAATACGAGGAGATCTTCCTCCCGCTGTACGGGGCCCACCAGGCGCACAACGCGGCCGTCGCGCTCGCCGCCGTCGAGGCGTTCTTCGGCATCGGCGCCGAGCAGGCCCGCTCGCTCGACATCGACGCCATCCGCAAGGCCTTCGCCGCCGTGGTCTCGCCCGGCCGCCTGGAGGTCGTGCGCTCCAGCCCGACCGTCGTCCTGGACGCCGCGCACAACCCGGCGGGAGCCAGGGCCGCGGCGGACGGGATCTCCGAGGCGTTCAGCTTCTCCCGGCTCATCGGCGTGGTCGGCACCAGCGGCGACAAGGACGTACGCGGTCTCCTGGAGGCCCTCGAGCCGATCTTCGCCGAGATCGTCGTCACGCAGAACTCCACCGACCGCGCGCTGGACGCGGACGAGCTGGCCGCGATCGCCGTCGAGGTCTTCGGCGACGACCGGGTCCAGGTCGAGCCGCGTCTCGACGACGCGCTGGAGGCGGCGATCACGCTGGCCGAGGAGGACGACGAGTACGCGGGCGCCGGGGTCCTGGTGACCGGATCGGTGATCACGGTCGGCGAGGCCCGGCTGCTTCTGGGAAGGGGCTGACAAGGATGCGTACGCTCTGCGCCTCGACGCTGCTCGGTGAGTTCTTCGTGATCGGCTTCGCCGGTCTCGTCGCGATGAAGCTCGACGACGTCTCCCAGGCCACGGTCTGGACGGTCTGCGGGGCCGGCATGGTGCTGTCCCTGCTGCTCTGCGGGATGCTCACCCGGCCCGGCGGCATCCAGCTCGGCTGGGCGCTCCAGGTGGCGCTGGTCCTCAGCGGATTCGTGGTCCCGATGATGTTCATCCTCGGCCTGGTCTTCGGCGGGCTGTGGTGGGCCTCCGTGCACTACGGCCGCAAGATCGACGAGGCCAAGGCCCGCTGGGCCGCCCAGCAGAAGGCCGGCAAGGCCACGGCCTGAGATGACGGCAGGTGCCCGGGGCGCGTAGGTGACCCTGAGTGAACCCGGGCGCAGACCCGTCCCCGTACCCCTGTAATCTCGCCTCACCGCACCCGAAGTGTCTGCAAGGAGCCGCACATGACTCAGCGCACCCTCGTCCTCCTCAAGCCCGACGCGGTCCGCCGCGGCCTGATCGGCGAGATCGTCGGCCGGATCGAGCGCAAGGCGGAGTGGCGGATCACCGCGCTGGAGCTGCGCACCCTGGACCACGACACGCTGGAGCAGCACTACGGCGAGCACAAGGGCCGCCCCTTCTACGAGCCGCTCATGGAGTTCATGGCCTCCGGCCCGGTCGTCGCCCTGGTGGCCGAAGGCGAGCGGGTGATCGAGGGCGTGCGCACGCTCGCCGGCCCCACCGATCCGATCGCCGCCGCGCCCGGGTCGATCCGCGGTGACTTCGGCACGATCACCCGGGAGAACCTCATCCACGCCTCGGACTCGCCGGAGTCCGCAGAGCGAGAACTGAAGCTTTTCTTTCCGGGACTTTCCTGACCCGATCGGCCAAACAGCGCTGCCTGCCTGGGGCGACCGAAGTAATTCGGTCGCCCTTCGGCATAGGGTTCCCTCTCGCGGGAACGCATCCCTCCGACGTAACGTCACCATGGGTAGAACGGGCACCCGTTCCGCTCACACTGGCGAAGGACCCTCGCGCTGTGTCCGTGCATACGGCACTACGATGGAAGCTTCCACGCCCGCAGCGCCAACCTCGCCTACCAGAACAAGCCATCTTCGCTACCTGGGAAGGCCCGACGCATCCTCATGGGGAACAAGGGGAACTCAATGTCGTTCATCGGCCGTGACATGGCTATCGACCTCGGGACTGCCAACACGCTGGTGTACGTCAGGGGGCGCGGCATCGTCCTGAACGAGCCGTCCGTCGTGGCCATCAACACCAACACCGGCGGGATCCTGGCAGTCGGCTCCGAGGCCAAGAAGATGATCGGGCGGACGCCGGGCAACATCGTTGCCGTGCGGCCGCTGAAGGACGGCGTGATCGCCGACTTCGAGATCACGGAGCGGATGCTCCGCTACTTCATCCTCAAGATCCACAAGCGCCGCTACCTGGCCCGCCCGAGGGTCGTCGTCTGCGTTCCCTCCGGTATCACCGGGGTCGAGCGCCGCGCCGTCATCGAGGCGTCCACGCAGGCCGGCGCGCGCCAGGTGCACATCATCGAGGAGCCCATGGCCGCGGCCATCGGCTCCGGCCTGCCGGTCCACGAAGCCACCGGCAACATGGTCGTCGACATCGGTGGCGGCACCACCGAGGTCGCGGTGATCTCGCTCGGCGGAATCGTCACTGCCCAGTCGATCCGGACCGCCGGTGACGAGCTGGACAACGCGATCATCCAGCACATCAAGAAGGAGTACTCGCTCCTCCTCGGTGAGCGCACCGCCGAACAGATCAAGATCACGATCGGTTCGGCGTACGACATGGACAAGGACGAGCACACCGAGATCCGCGGCCGCGACCTGGTCTCCGGGCTGCCGAAGACGGTCGTCATCTCGGCCGCCGAGGTCCGCAAGGCGATCGAGGAGCCGGTCAACGCGATCGTCGACGCGGTGAAGACGACGCTCGACAAGTGCCCGCCCGAGCTCTCCGGCGACATCATGGACCGCGGCATCGTCCTCACGGGCGGCGGCGCGCTGCTGCGCGGCCTGGACGAGCGGCTGCGCCGCGAGACGGGCATGCCGATCCACATCGCCGAGGACCCGCTGGACTCGGTGGCGCTCGGCTCCGGCAAGTGCGTCGAGGAGTTCGAGGCGCTCCAGCAGGTGCTGGACGCCCAGCCCCGCCGGTAGGACAGACGGAACATCACCCGATCCGGCGCGCGGACGCTGCGGCTCCGCCCGCCGGATCGTTGATATAGATCGTTGCTGTACACGTACCGAAGTGCACGGGCGCTGACGTACCGACAGCGACGTACACACAGGCACGAACATTCCGACGAGGAAGGCACGGCCGCCGCACGTGAGGGACACACGAGAGAGCCGGCTGCTCCTGGTGCTGCTGATCGCCATCGCATTCGCCCTGATCACGGTCGATATCCGAGGCGGCGAGGGATCACCGGTGGACGGCGCACGGCAGGCCGCGGCCACCGTCTTCGGGCCGATCCAGAACGGCGTCGCGACGGCGGTCGACCCGGTGGGCAACGCCATAGGGGCGGTACGGGACTCCGGCAAGCGCCACGACCGGATCTCCGCCCTGGAGCAGGAGAACGCCGCGCTGAAGGCGAAGCTCGGCAGCGACGACCGCACCAACAGCCGCGTCCGCCAGCTCGACGCCATGCTGAAGAACGCGGGCGCCGGACAGTACGGCATCAAGGGCGCCGAGGTCATCGCCATAGGAGCGGCCCAGGGCTTCTCCTGGACGATCACCATCGACGCCGGATCCGACGACGGCATCCGCCGCGACATGACCGTCCTCAACGGTGAGGGGCTGGTCGGCCGCGTCACGACCGTCGGCCCGAGCACCGCTACGGTCCTGCTCGCCAACGACCCGGACTTCACCGTCGGCACCCGGATGGAGAAGACCGACGAGCTCGGCTTCGCCACCGGCCAGGGCTCACGCCCGCTCTCGGTGCAGTTCCTCAACGGCAAGGCCAAGGTGGCGGCGGGCGACCGGCTCGTCACCTTCGGCTCCAGCAAGGACAAGCCCTTCGTGCCCGGCGTCCCGGTCGGCGAGGTCGTCCGCGTCGACCCCTCCGGCGGCGCGCTGACCCGGACGGTCTACGTGAAGCCGTACGTCGGGTTCACCAAGCTCGACATCGTCGGCGTCGTCGTCCAGGCCCCGCGCTCGGACCCCCGTGACACGGTCCTGCCCAAGCAGCCCGTCAAGACGAAGCCCAAGCCGACCCCCACGGTCACCGTCACCGTCCAGCCCAACGGCGACCTCGTCGACGGCTCGGGCAAGGTCGTCGGCAACATCAACGAGAACGCGGGCGACGGCGCGGCAGGCGACCAGCAGGGCAACGCCCAGCAACCCGACAACGCGGCAAACGACCAGGAGTAGAGCTGATCCCCATGCGCCTGAACCGGACTCTGCTCTCCATCGTCCTGGTCACCGTCGCCCTCGTCGTCCAGGTGACCGTCCTCGCCCGCCTCCAGCTCCCCGGCGCCGTCCCGGACCTGCTGCTCCTGACCGTCCTCGGACTCGCCTTCGTGTACGGGCCGGTCAGCGGCGCGCTCATCGGCTTCGGCGCCGGACTCCTCGCGGACCTCGCGCCGCCCGCCGACCACGCCGTCGGCCGCTACGCCCTGGTGCTCTGCGTCATCGGCTACCTCGCGGGCATGGTCCGGCCGGAGAACGGGCAGCTCAAGTCGGCCTTCGCACCGATGGCCGCGGTGGTCGCCGCCGCGCTGGGATCGACCCTGCTCTACGCGGGCGTCGGCGCCCTCGTCGGCGACACGGCCGCCCGCCATGTCGGCCTCGGCAGCCTGCTGTTCACCGCCGCGGTGTACGACCTGCTGCTGGCGCCCTTCGTCGTGCCGCTGATCATGGCCCTGGCCAGACGCACCGAGAGCGACCCGGTCTCCGAGGCCGCCGGAGGCGGCAGCGACGTCGCCGCGGGCTGGCTCTCCTCCGGCACCGGGCTGCGCATCGGCAACCAGCGCGGCGGCCTGCGCGTGAAGGCCGCCCGCAACCGCGCCGCCCGCGCGGGCCGCATCAAGGGGGTCAAGCGCCTGTGAGGCTGTATTTCCCGGGGGACGACCCCCGCACCCTCAGCCGGACCACCACCGGGGGCACCCCGTGAGCAACATTCCCGAGACCGGGCGGACCCAGCGGGTCCAGATCCGGCTCATCGTCATCCAGGTCCTCGTCTTCTCGCTGCTGCTTACCCTCGGCGGCCGCCTCTGGTACCTCCAGATCCGCAACGGCGACGAGTACAGCGACAAGGCGGCCGGCAACGGCGTCCAGCAGGTCGTCCAGCCCGCCGTGCGCGGCTCGATCCTCGACGCGCGCGGCGTCCCGCTCGCCGACAACGAGACCCGCCTCGTCGTCTCCGCCAGCCGCACCGAGCTGCTGAAGATGAAGGACGACGGCGTCGGCGTCCTCACCCGGCTCGCCGACGTCCTGGACATGAAGCCGCAGGACGTGCGGGACAAGGTCCGGCTCTGCGACTCCAAGACCCCGCAGCCCTGCTGGAACGGCTCGCCCTACCAGCCGATCCCGGTCACCGACGAGGCCACCACCCAGCAGGCCCTCCAGATCCGCGAGCGCGCCGAGGACTTCCCCGGCATCACCGCCGAACCCACCGCCGTACGCCGCTACACCGCACCCGGCAAGGCGAAGACCGCGCAGGTGCTCGGCTATCTGTCGCCCGTCACCGACGACGAGATCCAGAAGGCGCTGGACGGCCCGTCGCCGTACCTGCGCTCGGACCAGGTCGGCCGCTCGGGCCTGGAGCGGACGTACGACAAGGAGCTGCGCGGCAAGGCGGGCGTCACCCGCTACGAGGTCGACAACCTCGGCCGCGTCATGGGCGAGGCGGAGAGCGACCCGGCGGTGGCCGGCTCCAGCCTCGTCACCAGCCTCGACGCCCGCGTCCAGGCGGTGGCCGAGTACGAGCTCGCCCAGGCGATGAAGACCGTCCGCCAGGAGACCGACAAGATCACCGGCCGCAAGTACGAGGCCGACTCCGGCGCCGTCGTCGTCATGGAGTCCAAGACCGGCCGCGTCGTCTCGATGGCCTCCCAGCCCGACTACGACCCCAACGACTGGGTCGGCGGCATCTCCGGCAAGCAGTACGCCAAGCTGACCAGCGAGAAGTCCAACTACCCGCTGCTCAACCGGGGCATCCAGGGCCAGGCGCCCGCCGGCTCCATCTTCAAGGTGGTCTCCGCGAGCGCCGCCGTCCGCGGCGGCCACGCCTTCAACGACCGGTACAACTGCAGCAGCTCCTACAGCCTCGGCAACCAGACCTTCGCCAACTTCGAGTCCCAGGGCCACGGCCCGATCACCCTCGGGGACGCGCTCAAGTACTCCTGCAACACCGTCTTCTACCGCCTCGGCCACGAGGAGTGGTCCAAGGACGGCGGCATAAAGCCGAAGAAGGACGCCAAGAACTGGTTCTACACCACCGCCCGCGACTTCGGTCTCGGCGACGAGACCGGCATCGACCTGCCGAACGAGGTCAAGGGCCGCATCCCGGACCGCCAGTGGAAGCAGGACTTCTGGGAGGCGAACAAGGGCGCCTGGTGCAAGGAGGGCAAGAAGGGCGGCACGTACGTGCAGCAGATCGCGTACGAGAGCTGCCTCGAAGGCAACCAGCTCAAGGCGTACGACAGCATCAACTACGCCATCGGCCAGGGTGACGTCCTCGTCACCCCGATCCAGATGGCCACCGCCTACGCCGCCATCAGCAACGGCGGCACCCTCCACGCCCCCACCGTCGGCAAGGCCGTGATCAGCCCCGACGGCAAGAGCATCCAGGAGATCAAGCCCAAGTCCACCGGCAAGCTGCCCGTGAACGCCCAGACCATCAAGGACCTCGACAAGGGGCTGCGCTCGGTGGTCGAGCCCGGCGGCACGGCGGCCTGGCGGTTCGGCGGCTGGCCGCAGGACAAGATCCCGATGCGCGCCAAGACCGGCACGGCGCAGGTGTACGGCAAGCAGACCACCTCGTGGTTCGCGACCTACACCGACGACTTCACGATCGTCATGACGATCTCCCAGGGAGGCACCGGCTCCGGCGCCTCCGGGCCCGCCGTCCGCAAGATCTACGACGCGCTCTACGGCCTCGACGCCGAGGGCAACCAGGATGTGAGCAAGGCCCTGCTGCCCAAGCCCCAGAAGGCGCTGCCGAAGGTCCAGCCCGACGGCTCGATCCACGCCCCGAAGATCAAGCCGTACAACCCCGTCCCGACCCAGCCGGAAGGCCAGGAGGCCGACCCGGAGAACCTGGTGCCGCAGCCCCCGGGCCAGCCGGGACTCACCGGATCACCGGCGATGACCGGGAGGCGGCCCTGATGGCAGGTGGCTTCTCCGTATCCCGTTACGCCCCCGATCAGGGCTCCTGGGCCAAGCTGACCGCCCGCGACTCCGTCGCCCGGCGGCTGGACTGGCCGCTGCTCGGCGCCTCGCTCGCGCTCTCGCTCCTCGGCGCGGTGCTCGTCTGGTCCGCGACCCGCAACCGCGACCACCTCACCCAGGGCGACCCGTACTTCTTCCTGCTCCGGCACGCCATGAACACCGGCATCGGCATCGCGCTGATGATCGCCACGATCTGGCTCGGCCACCGCACCCTGCGCGGAGCCGTCCCGGTCCTCTACGGCATCTCGGTGCTGCTGGTCCTGGCCGTCCTCACCCCGCTCGGCACCACGATCAACGGCGCCCACGCCTGGATCAAGCTGCCCGCCGGGTTCTCCATCCAGCCCTCCGAGTTCACCAAGATCACCATCATCCTGGTGATGGCGATGCTGCTGGCGGCCCGGGTCGACGCGGGCGACCAGCCCCACCCCGACCACCGGACCGTCGCCAAGGCGCTGGGCCTCGCGGTCATCCCGATGGCCATCGTCATGCTGATGCCGGACCTCGGCTCGGTGATGGTGATGGCCGTCATCGTCCTCGGCGTCCTGCTGGCCTCCGGCGCCTCCAACCGCTGGGTCTTCGGCCTGCTCGGCACCGGCGCCGCCGGAGCCGTCTCGGTCTGGCAGCTCGGACTGCTCGACGACTACCAGATCGCCCGGTTCGCCGCCTTCGCCAACCCGGCGCTCGACCCGGCCGGCGTCGGCTACAACACCAACCAGGCCCGCATCGCGATCGGCTCCGGCGGCCTCACCGGCACCGGGCTCTTCCAGGGCACCCAGACCACCGGCCAGTTCGTCCCCGAGCAGCAGACCGACTTCGTCTTCACCGTCGCCGGTGAGGAGCTGGGCTTCCTCGGTGCCGGGCTGATCATCGTCCTGCTCGGTGTCGTCCTGTGGCGCGCCTGCCGGATCGCCCGCGAGACGACCGAGCTGTACGGCACGATCGTCGCCGCCGGCATCATCGCCTGGTTCGCCTTCCAGGCCTTCGAGAACATCGGCATGACGCTCGGCATCATGCCGGTGGCCGGCCTGCCGCTGCCCTTCGTCTCCTACGGAGGGTCCTCGATGTTCGCCGTCTGGGTCGCGATCGGGCTGCTCCAGTCGATCAGAGTGCAGCGCCCGATGTCCGCCTGAACCCGACCCACCCGGGTAGGTGTCCGTATATGGCGGACACCAAGCGCGAGATCGAGCGGAAGTACGAAGCCACCGACGCCACCCGGCTGCCCGACCTGAGCCGGGTGGCCGGGGTCGGCCGGGTCCTGGAGCAGGGCGTCACGGAGCTGGACGCCGTCTACTACGACACCGCCGACCTCCGCCTCGCCCAGGGTGCCCTCACCCTACGCCGCCGGAGCGGGGGAGCGGACGAGGGCTGGCACCTGAAGTTCCCGGTCGCCACCGGCATCCGCGACGAGCTCCACGAACCGCTCGCCGACACCCTGCCGCCCTCCTTCGCCGCCCTCCTCCGCTCCCGCCTCCGGCACGCGGAACCGGCTCCGGTCGTCCGCCTGCTCACCTCCCGCGACCTCCAGCACCTGACCGACGCCGACGGCACCCTCCTCGCCGAGGTCAGCGTCGACAACGTGCTCGCCGAACGGCTCGCGGGGGAGGGGGCCGGCACCACCGCCACCTGGACCGAGATCGAGGTCGAGCTGGCCGAGGGCGGCGACCCCGCCTTCCTGGACGCGGTCGAGAAGCGGCTCCGCAAGGCCGGGGTGCGCCCGTCGGCATCCGCGTCGAAGCTCGCCAGGGCGCTGGCGGAAACGGCACCCGTACGCAAGGAGGAGAAGCCGAAGACAAAAGCCCCGCGGACCGCGGGCGACCACGTCCTCGCCTACGTACGCAAGCAGATCCGCACCATCGTCGACCTCGACCCCGCCGTCCGCCGCGACCTGCCGGACTCCGTGCACAAGATGCGCGTGGCCACCCGGCGGTTGCGCAGCGCTTTCAAGACGTACCGCAAGATCCTGGACCGCGAGGTCACGGACCCGATCGGCGCCGAGCTCAAGTGGCTCGCCGGTGAGCTGGGCGTCGACCGCGACCAGGAGGTCCTGGACGAGCGGCTGACCACCCGGATCGCGGCCCTGCCCGCCACATCGGCCCTCGGCCCGGTGCGCGACCGGCTCCAGGTCTGGTCGGCCGCCCGCCGCTCCGGATCGCGCCGCCGGATCACCGGCGTACTGGACGGGAAGCGGTATCTGGCGCTCCTCGACACCCTGGACGCCCTCGGCGCCGAACCACCGCTGCGCCCGGCCGCCTCCCGCACACCCGAGAAGGCGCTGCCCCGCGCGGTGCTCAAGGACTACGAGAAGCTCGCGCGCCGCATGGACCACGCCCTGGAGCACCCGCCGGGCCCCGAGCGCGACACCGCCATGCACGAGGCCCGCAAGGCCGCCAAGCGTGCGCGGTACGCGGCCGACGCGGCCGAGCCGGCCCTCGGCAAGCCCGCCAAGCGGTTCGCCAAGCGGGTGAAGGCCGTCCAGTCCCTGCTGGGCGACCACCAGGACAGCGTGGTCGCCCGTGAGGCACTGCGCACCCTCGCCGTCCAGGCGCACGCGGCCGGCGAGACCGCCTTCACCTGGGGACTTCTGTACGGACACGAGGAGGCGACCGCCGACCGGCGCGAGCGCGAGCTGCCCGAGGTCTGGAGCCGCGCATCGGACCCCGTACTCCGGGCGGATCTGAAGCACTGAGACGCGCGGTACGCTGGATGGTCACCCCTGCCGGCTCACGAAGGTTCGCGAGATGTCTGCCGCATCGGTCTTCCCACAGCTCGAGGCTCTGCTCCCGCATGTGCAGAAGCCCATCCAGTACGTCGGCGGTGAGCTGAACTCCACCGTCAAGGACTGGGACAGCTGCGACGTCCGCTGGACCCTGATGTACCCCGACGCCTACGAGGTCGGGCTGCCCAACCAGGGCGTCATGATCCTCTACGAGGTACTGAACGAGCGCGAAGGCGTCCTCGCCGAGCGCACGTACAGCGTCTGGCCGGACCTCGAAGAGCTGATGCGCGAGCACAAGGTGCCGCAGTTCACCGTGGACAGCCACCGCCCCGTCGGCGCCTTCGACGTCTTCGGGCTCAGCTTCTCCACCGAGCTGGGCTACACCAACATGCTCACCGCCCTGGACCTGGCGGGCATCCCGCTGGAGGCCAAGGACCGCACGGTGGACCACCCGATCGTCCTCGCGGGCGGCCACGCGGCCTTCAACCCCGAGCCGATCGCGGACTTCATCGACTGCGCGGTCATCGGCGACGGCGAGCAGGCCGTCCTGGAGATCACCGAGATCATCCGCGCCTGGAAGGCCGAGGGCCGTCCCGGCGGCCGCGACGAGGTGCTCTTCCGGCTCTCCAAGACCGGTGGCGTCTACGTCCCGCGCTTCTACGACGTCGAGTACCTCCCCGACGGCCGCATCGGCCGCGTCGTGCCCAACCGGTCCGGCGTGCCGTGGCGCGTCTCCAAGCACACCGTCATGGACCTCGACGAGTGGCCCTACCCCAAGCAGCCGCTCGTCCCGCTCGCGGAGACCGTGCACGAGCGGATGTCCGTGGAGATCTTCCGCGGCTGCACCCGCGGCTGCCGTTTCTGCCAGGCCGGCATGATCACGCGCCCCGTGCGGGAGCGAAGCATCACCGGCATCGGCGAAATGGTCGACAAGGGCCTCAAGGCGACCGGCTTCGAAGAGGTCGGCCTGCTCTCCCTCTCCTCCGCCGACCACAGCGAGATCGGCGACATCGCCAAGGGGCTGGCGGACCGCTACACCGACGACAAGATCGGCCTCTCGCTGCCCTCCACCCGCGTCGACGCGTTCAACGTGGACCTGGCCAACGAGCTGACCCGCAACGGCCGCCGCTCCGGCCTCACCTTCGCCCCCGAAGGCGGCTCCGAGCGGATGCGCAAGGTCATCAACAAGATGGTCTCGGAGGAGGACCTGATCCGGACCGTCGCCACCGCCTACGGCAACGGCTGGCGCCAGGTGAAGCTGTACTTCATGTGCGGCCTGCCCACCGAGACCGACGAGGACGTCCTCCAGATCGGCGACATGGCGGTCAACGTCATCGCCAAGGGCCGCGAGGTCTCCGGCCAGAACGACATCCGCGCCACGGTCTCCATCGGCGGCTTCGTGCCCAAGCCGCACACGCCGTTCCAGTGGGCCCCGCAGCTGAGCGCCGAGGACACCGACGCCCGGCTGAAGAAGCTCCGGGACAAGATCCGCGACGACAAGAAGTACGGTCGCTCCATCGGCTTCCGCTACCACGACGGCAAGCCCGGCATCGTCGAAGGCCTGCTCTCGCGCGGCGACCGGCGCGTCGGCTCCGTCATCCGCGCGGTCTACGAGTCCGGCGGCCGCTTCGACGGCTGGCGCGAGCACTTCAGCTACGACCTCTGGATGAACTGCGCCGAGAAGACGCTGCCCGACTTCGGCGTCGACGTCGACTGGTACACCACCCGCGAGCGCACGTACGAGGAAGTCCTGCCCTGGGACCACCTCGACTCCGGTCTGGACAAGGACTGGCTCTGGGAGGACTGGCAGGACGCGCTCGACGAGACCGAGGTCGAGGACTGCCGCTGGACCCCGTGCTTCGACTGCGGCGTCTGCCCGCAGCTCGACCTGGACATCCAGATCGGCCCGACGGGCAAGAAGCTGCTCCCGCTGAGCGTGGTCAACAAGTAGCGGGTCCGTGACACACCGCAGGCCCGGCCCGGCAACCCCGGACCGGGCCTGCGCGTCATGGAGGGCACGGACGACCGCAGCCACCGAGGGGTGTCCGGCCGATCATGCCGGGCTCGCCGGCAAGACACCCCCTGCCCACCGCCCGGGAAGCCGTGCGGCAGGCCCGCCGCGACGCCTGGCGCGCACCGGTCGGCGGGGCGGCCGGAACGCGGTCCGGGGAACCGGTGGGGGTGCCTGCGCGTACTCTGGGTAGTACAACGACTGTCCCCAGCGCGGCGCAGGCGTCCGAGACCTCCCTGCTGAGCGAGAAACTCGTCAAGCAGGGGTGAGCCGGAGCGGCACCCCGGGGACCACCCCGTATTTCGTGGGCGGCGCTCCCCGGCGCCCGCCCCGCACCGAGGAGAAGAACCACTGGGCAAGCGACAGCCCGAAGGCCCGCCGCCCGCACCGGCAGTGCAGCGCATCCGTCTGCGCTACACCAAGCGCGGCCGCCTCCGGTTCACCAGTCACCGCGACTTCCAGCGGGCCTTCGAGCGGGCACTGCGCCGCTCCGAGGTGCCGATGGCGTATTCGGCGGGTTTCACCCCGCACCCCAAGGTGTCCTACGCCAATGCCGCCCCCACCGGCACGGGCAGCGAGGCCGAGTTCCTGGAGATCGCCCTCACCGAGGCACGCGACCCCAGCCTCCTGCGCGAGCTGCTCAACGACTCGCTGCCGGACGGTCTCGACATCACCGACGCGGTGGAGGCCCGCACCTCCGGCCTCGCCGACCGGCTGACCGCCTCGGTCTGGGAGATGCGCCTGGACGGCGTCGATCCCGACGAGGCCCGCAGAGCCGTCGACGCGTTCAACGCCGCCGGGACCGTCGAGGTCCAGCGCAAGGCGAAGAACGGCATCCGCACCTTCGACGCCCGCGCCGCCGTCGCCGACCTGCGAGCTCTTGATCACTCGGCTGATAGGCCGGGGGACGGGCCCTGTGCGATACTGCGGCTGGTTGTTCGGCACGTGACACCTGCCGTGCGACCCGACGACGTCCTGTCCGGTCTCCGCGCTGTGGCCGACCTGGCGCCGCCCGTCCCCGCCGCGGTGACGAGGCTGGCGCAGGGGCTCTTCGACGAGGAGTCCGGCACGGTGACCGACCCGCTCGCGCCCGACCGCGAGGCCGCCCCGACCGCACACAACGCGGTCGCAGCAGCCGTCGCGACGGCGCCGGAAGGTGCAGGTTCCGCGTAGGCGGTCGTTGTAGCGCAGCCCTCCGACTCGGGAGCCACCTGGGTCGGGCCGCGCACTGACCCATAAGACTTTCGCCAGGCCGTCCGCAACACCGCGGACGGAACCGGCGAGCCAAGACATCAGCTCCCGTGCGGCGCCCGCGCCCCGGACGAGCGGTATCGCACCACTGCGGACCGTGCCGGACCGGAATCAGACGCGGCGCCCGGGAGCGCGACGGGAGAACCGCCCGCATGCCTCAGCCGAACGAACCCGCCACCAACGGGAACAACGAAGAGAACACCCCCGGGGACAAGCTGCCGCCGCGCCGCAGGCGCCGCGCCGCTTCCCGCCCGGCCGGCCCGCCCGGCGCGGCCCAGGCGCCCGCCGCCGAGGAGGCCGCACCGGCCGCCGCCGTGGAGACCCCGGTGACCGCGCCCGAGACCGCTCCCGAACCGGCCGTCGAGACCGCGCCCCCCGCCCGTACGCGCCGCCGCGCCGTGCGCAAGGCGACCGCGCCCGCGGGCGCTCCGGAGACCGCAGAGGCGGTCGCCGAGGCCGTCGAGACCCCCGCTCCGGTGGCCGAGGCCCCGCTTGCGGAGCCCGCCGATGAGGTCCCGGCGCCGCGTACCCGCCGCCGCGCGGTCCGCAAGGCGACGGCTCCGGCCGGTGCCCCGCAGGCCGCCGAGGTCGTGGAGGTCGTCGAGACCTCGGCCGAGCCGGTCGTGGAGGAGACGGAGGAGGACGAGGAGCCGGTGGCCGAGGTCGCTCCGGAGCCCGCCGCCCCGCGCCGCCGCCGTGCCTCCCGCAAGGCCACTTCGCCCGCCGGTGCCCCGCAGGCCGCCGAGGCCGCCGTGGTCGTCGAGCCGGTCGCGTCCGCCGAGCCCGTGGCTGAGCCCGCCGCCGTGGCCGCCGAGCCCGCCGCCCCGGTCGCCGAGGCCCCGCGTGGCCGCACCCGCCGCCGTGCCTCCGCCCCGGCCGGCGCCCCGCAGGCCGCCGCCGAGGCCGCCGACGTGGTGAACGAGCCCGAGACCCCGGCCGCCGTCGAGCCCGCAGAGGAGGCCCCGGCGCCGCGCGGTCGCCGTCGTGCCTCCCGTAAGGCCACCTCTCCCGCCGGTGCCCCGCAGGTCACCGAGGCGGAGGAGACCGTCGAGGCCGGCGAGAGCCTGCCCGCCGCCGTCGCCGAGGAGCTCGCCGCCGAGGCGGAGGAGGTCGAGGAGGCCGCACCGCGCGGACGCCAGCGCCGCCGGGCCACCGCCGCGGCGGGCCGCCCCGAGTTCACCGCCAAGACCGAGGAGCCGACCCGCAAGGGCCGCCGCGCCACGCGCCCGGCCGTCGCCGTGTTCCAGGCCCCGGTCTTCGCCGAGCCGATGTTCCAGACCCCCGAGACGGCGGCCGCCGCCGCTGCCGCGGCCGGTCCCTCCTCCGCGTACGACGAGGTCGAGGAGGCCGAGGAGCAGATCGCCGAGACCGGGCAGACCTCCCCGCCCGCCGAGGCCGCGCCGCAGGGCCCCTCGCGCCGCCGTCGCCGCCGCCGTGGTGAGGCCGCCGAGCCCGAGCAGACCGCCGCCGCCCCGGTGGAGACGCCCGCAGAGGAGGCACCCGAGGCCGAGGCCGAGGCGGAGGAGCACGACGGCGAGGACACCGACGAGTACGGCGACCGCCCCTCGCGCCGCCGCCGTCGCGGTGGCCGCCGCCGCCGTCGCGGCGAGGCCGGAGACCAGGACGAGGCCGAGCAGCAGCACGCCGACGAGGCGCCCGCACCCGCCCGCGCCGAGGACGACCAGGCCCCGGCCCAGGCCCAGGAGGCCGACGACGAGGAGGACGACGGCGACAGCGACTCCGCCGCCTCCGGTTCGAGCAGCAGCCGCCGTCGCCGCCGTCGCCGCCGCCGCAGCGGTGACGCCGGCGCCGAGGCCGACAACGGCACCGACGACCCGGAGCGTACGGTCGTCAAGGTCCGCGAGCCCCGCAAGAAGGAGGAGCGCGAGCCCGGCACCGGCTTCGACGAGGTCCAGTCCATCAAGGGCTCGACCCGGATGGAGGCCAAGAAGCAGCGCCGCCGCGAGGGACGCGAGCAGGGCCGCCGCCGCGTCCCGATCATCACCGAGGCGGAGTTCCTCGCGCGCCGCGAGGCCGTCGAGCGCGTGATGGTCGTCCGCCAGAGCGGCGAGCGCACCCAGATCGGCGTCCTCGAGGACAACGTGCTCGTCGAGCACTACGTCAACAAGGAGCAGGCCACCAGCTACGTCGGCAACGTCTACCTGGGCAAGGTGCAGAACGTCCTGCCCTCCATGGAGGCCGCGTTCGTCGACATCGGCAAGGGCCGCAACGCCGTCCTGTACGCCGGTGAGGTCAACTTCGAGGCGCTCGGCATGGCCCACGGGCCGCGCCGCATCGAGACCGCGCTCAAGTCCGGCCAGTCCGTCCTGGTCCAGGTGACCAAGGACCCGATCGGCCACAAGGGCGCCCGCCTCACCAGCCAGGTCTCGCTGCCCGGCCGCTACCTGGTCTACGTGCCCGAGGGCTCGATGACCGGGATCAGCCGCAAGCTGCCCGACACCGAGCGCTCCCGCCTCAAGACGATCCTCAAGAAGATCGTCCCCGAGGACGCGGGCGTCATCGTGCGCACCGCCGCCGAGGGCGCCAGCGAGGACGAGCTGCGCCGTGACGTCGAGCGGCTCCAGCAGCAGTGGGAGGAGATCCAGAAGAAGGCGAAGGGCACCAGCGGCTCCAACGCGCCGACGCTGCTCTACGGCGAGCCGGACATGACCGTCCGGGTCGTGCGCGACATCTTCAACGAGGACTTCTCCAAGGTCATCGTCAGCGGTGACGACGCGTGGGAGACGATCCACGGGTACGTCTCGCACGTGGCGCCCGACCTGACCGAGCGGCTCTCGCGCTGGACGTCCGAGGTCGACGTCTTCGCGACGTACCGCATCGACGAGCAGCTGATGAAGGCGCTGGACCGCAAGGTCTACCTGCCCAGCGGCGGTTCGCTGGTGATCGACAAGACCGAGGCGATGGTCGTCGTCGACGTCAACACCGGCAAGTTCACCGGCCAGGGCGGCAACCTGGAGGAGACCGTCACCAGGAACAACCTGGAGGCGGCAGAGGAGATCGTGCGCCAGCTGCGGCTGCGCGACCTCGGCGGCATCGTCGTCGTCGACTTCATCGACATGGTGCTGGAGTCCAACCGGGACCTGGTCCTGCGGCGCCTGCTGGAGTGCCTGGGCCGCGACCGCACCAAGCACCAGGTCGCCGAGGTCACCTCGCTCGGCCTGGTCCAGATGACCCGCAAGCGGGTGGGCCAGGGCCTGCTGGAGTCCTTCTCCGAGACCTGCGTCCACTGCAACGGGCGCGGTGTGATCGTCCACATGGAGCAGCCGACGTCCGCCGGTGGCGGCGGCGGCGGTTCCAAGAAGTCCAAGAAGCGCCGTGGCGGCGCGGGGCAGGACCACGAGCACGGTCACGAGCAGGACCACGGCCACGAGGACCAGGCCGCCGAGCCCGCCGAGACCGAGGCCGAGCTGGCCGCCGAGGTCGCCGCGCCGGTGGCGGTGGAGCCCGAGGTCGCCGCGGACGAGGAGTTCTACAGCAGCCCGGCCGAGGCCGAGGCGGCCGCCGGCCGTGGCCGTGGCCGCCGCCGCGCCTCCCGCAAGGCGTCGGCCCCGGCCGGCGCCCCGAGGACCGAGGCTCCCGCTCCGGCCCCCGCCATCGAGGCCGAGCCGGTCGCCGAGCCGGTCCTCGACACGCCCGAGCCGCCGAAGATCCCGGAAGCACAGGAGGCGGCCGAGGCCGCGCCCCAGGGCCGTACGCGCCGTCGCGCCACCCGTAAGGCGTCCGCCCCGGCGGGTTCGCCGAAGCAGGCCGAGCCGGCGGAGCCCGTACAGCCGGCCGAGCCCGCCACGGACCCGGTCGCCGTCGAGGACCCGGTCGTCGAGGCGCCCGCCGAGCCCGCTCCCGTACAGGAGGCGTCCGAGGCGGAAGCCCCCGAGGAGGCCGCACCGCCGCGGGCCCGTCGCCGGGCGACCCGTAAGGCCACCGCTCCGGCGGGTTCGCCGACGGGCGCGGACGAGGCGGCGGTCCTCGTCGTCGGGTCGGCGCCCGATCCGAAGGCCTCCGAGGCCCCGGAGACCGAGGCCGCCGAGGCTCCCGCGTCCGGTGAGCCGGAGGAGGCGCCGGTGGCGAAGAAGACGGCCCGCAAGGCCGCCGCCAAGAAGGCTCCGGCGAAGAAGGCGGTGGCCAAGAAGACGGCCGCCAAGAAGACCGCCGCGAAGAAGACGACGGCGAAGACGGCCGCGAAGAAGGCGACCAAGAAGACCGTCGCCGCCGAGCAGGCGTCGCCTTCCGTGACCGCTTCGGCGCCGTCCTCCGACGGTGAGGCGTCAGCCGGCTGACGATTCCCCGCAATCGTTCGTTCATTGTCCGTGGCCCGTCCCGTTACTTTCGGAGGCGGGCCACGGGCTTTGTACCAGAACTGATGCAAAGTGAGTTAACGTCGCTGAAATGGGTTGTGAAATCACTGATAATGTGATGACGGCTGTTGGACTGTCAGAGTTCTTCGCAGAAACTACAATTGGTGACCGGCCCCGGTGACCCATCAGACCGGACCTGATTCCCCCGGGAGGGCGTCGGCGTCACGCCGACGGGGTTTCGCGCGGCTGTGCGCGGTGTCCGCAATCCAGAATTCTGCCGGTAACGAGCTCTTGCGGTGTCAAGGAGGACGTCCATGACGAGCATCAACGAGCAGCCGATTCCCGCTGCCCGACCCGTCATCGGGGAAGACGAGATCGAGGCCGCCGTACGCGTACTGCGCAGCGGCCGGGTCGTGCAGGGGCCCGAGGTCGCGGCCTTCGAGGAGGGCTTCTCCCGCCTGGTCGACGGACGGCACTGCGTCGCCGTCAACTCGGGCACCTCGGCTCTCCAGCTGCTGCTCCTGGCCCTCGGGATCGGCCCCGGTGACGAGGTGATCGTCCCCTCGTTCTCCTTCGCGGCCTCCGCCAACGCGGTACGGCTGACCGGCGCCGACGTGGTCTTCGCCGACATCGAGCCGGACGGTTTCGGACTCGACCCGGCGGCCGTCGAAGCCGCGATCACCCCGCGCACCGCCGCGATCATGCCGGTCCACCTCTACGGCCACCCGGCCGCGATGGACAAGCTCATGCCGATCGCCGAGAAGCACCGCCTCGCCGTGGTCGAGGACGCCTGCCAGGCCCACGCGGCGGCACTGAACGGCAGGCCGGTCGGCGCGTTCGGCGCGGGCGGCACCTTCAGCTTCTACCCCACCAAGAACATGCACGCGCTCGAAGGCGGCATGGTCACCACGGCCGACGCCGGACTGGCCCGTACGCTGCGCCTCCTGCGCAACCAGGGCATGGAGCAGCGGTACGCCAACGAGATCGTCGGCGCCAACATGCGGATGACCGACGTCTCCGCCGCGATCGGCCGTGTCCAGCTCGCCAAGGTCGAGGAGTGGACCGAGCAGCGCCGCGCCAACGCCGCGTACCTGGACGCCCACATCACCGCCCCGGCCGTCACCACACCGCCGGTGGCCGAAGGCGCCCGGCACGTCTACCACCAGTACACCGTGCGGATCCGCGGCGACCGGGACGCCGCGATGGCGAGGCTCACCGAGGCGGGCGTCGGCAACGCGGTCTACTACCCGACGCCGATCCACCGCCTCAAGCCCTACTGGGAGCCGGACCAGAAGGCGGGCCGGACCTGGGAGCTGCCCCGAACCGAGAAGGCGGCGGCCGAGGTCGTCTCGCTGCCCGTCCACCCCTCGCTCACCCGGAACGACCTGGAGCGCATCGTGGCCGCCGTGAACTCGCTGGGGGAGAACCTGTGACCGCCGCTCTGAAGGCCGGGCTCATCGGCCTCGGCTCCATGGGCCGCAACCACGCCCGGATCCTCTCCGGCCTGGAAGGCGTCGAGCTGGCCGGCGTCGTCGAGCCGATGGGCGACCGGAACGGCTGGGCGCAGGGCGCGCCCGTCCTGTCCACCGTCGACGAGCTCCTCGCCCGCGGTATCGACTACGCCGTCGTCGCCTGCCCCACCGGCCTGCACGAGAAGGTCGGCCTCCAGCTCGCCGACGCCGGTGTCTGCGCCCTGATCGAGAAGCCGCTCGCGGACAGCGTCGAGGGCGCCCGCCGCCTGGTCGAGGCGTTCGAGGCCCGTGACCTGGTCGCGGGCGTCGGCCACATCGAGCGGTGCAACCCGGCCCTGCTCTCGCTCCGCGCCCGCCTGGAGGCCGGTGAGCTCGGCGACGTCTACCAAGTCGTCACCCGCCGCCAGGGCCCCTTCCCGCACCGGATCGCCGACGTCGGCGTGGTCAAGGACCTCGCCACGCACGACATCGACCTGACAGGCTGGGTCACCGGCCAGTCGTACACGTCGATCGCCGCGCACACCGTCTCCAAGTCGGGCCGTCCGCACGAGGACATGGTCTCCGCCGTCGGCCAGCTCTCCGACGGCACGATGGTCAACCACCTGGTCAACTGGCTGAGCCCGCTCAAGGAGCGGTTCACCTCGGTCACCGGCGAGCGCGGCTGTTTCATCGCCGACACCCTCACCGCCGACCTCACCTTCCACTCCAACGCCGCGGTCACCACCGAGTGGGAGGCGCTGCGCGCCTTCCGCGGGGTGTCAGAGGGCGACATGATCCGTTATGCCATCCCCAAGCGCGAGCCCCTGCTTGTCGAGCACGAACTCTTCCGCGACGCTGTGCGCGGGGAGTCCGCGGATGTCTGCACCCTGCGGCAGGGGCTCCTCACCGTCGAGGTGGCCGAAGCCGTGCTGGAGTCCGCCACGACCCGCACCACCGTTACTCTCACGGCCCCGGACCGGACGGAACATGGCACCTGAACTCCCCTCGTACCCAGACCTCGCCGCACTGCCCCGCAAGGGTGCACGCGGTCGTATCGTCATGCTCGTCGACAACAGCGTGCACGGCGACTCCCGTGTGCAGAAGCAGGCCGGTTCGGCCGCCGCGGCCGGCTGGGACGTCATCCTGCTCGGCAAGTTCTCCGGCAAGGAGGAGGAGACGGCCTGGCAGCTCGGTGAGGCCGAGGTCCGCCTCCTCGGCGTCAAGTCCAAGATGTCGACCCGTCCCAAGGACCTGCGCGGCGCGCCGATCCGCCGCCCGCTGGCCTACCCGTCCGAGCGCGTGGCCGAGTTCCGTACGCAGCAGGTCAAGGCCTGGCGCGCGGACCTCCGGGTCCGTGGCGCCGCGCTGAGGACCGGCGAGGACCGCTCCGTGCTCGGCTCCACCGGCGGTCAGGTGTGGCTCGCGGCGCGCAAGGGCGCGGCCAAGGCCACCAGCCGCTGGGTGAAGCTGCGCTCGCGCCACACCAGGAAGCTCCGCGGCCTGCGCAGGACCCGCTCCGCCGCCGTGGACAAGGCGGCCACCGCCTTCTGGCTGAAGACGATGGGTGACCGCGCGTGGCGGCGGCTGGACCCCAGCGTCTGGGACTTCGAACTGAGTTACGGGCCCGTCATCGACGTGCTCCAGCCGGACATCATCCACGCCAACGACTTCCGGATGCTCGGCGTCGGCTCCCGCGCCAAGCTCCGCGCCCGCGCGGCCGGCCGGAAGGTCTCCCTCGTCTGGGACGCCCACGAGTACCTGCCCGGCGTGCGCTCCTGGGTCAACCAGCGGAAGCTCCCGGCGATGGTGGCGTACGAACGCGAGCACGCCAAGTACGCCGACGCGGTGGTCACCGTCTCCGGCGGCCTGGCCGACCTGCTGCAGAAGACCCACAAGCTGCCCGAGCGCCCGGACGTCGTGCTCAACGCGCCGGAGGCCGCCGAGGCCTCCCGCTTCACCGCTCTGCCCGTTCCCGACCTGCGCGCTCTCTGCGGCATCGGCCCGGATGTGCCGCTGCTGGTCTACAGCGGCCTCGCCGCCCGCCAGCGCGGCCTGGACGTCATGGTGGACGGCCTCCCGGAGCTGCCCGGCGCCCATGTCGCGTTCGTGGCCAGCCACCCCGAGCTGCCGTACATCCGTACGCTGATGAAGCGGGCCGAGGAGCTCGGCGTCCAGGACCGGGTGCACGCCATGCCCTACGTGCCGCACTGGCAGGTCGTCTCGTTCCTGTCGACCGCCGATGTCGGCGTCATCCCGATCCACCACTGGCCGAACCACGAGATCGCGCTTATCACCAAGTTCTTCGAGTACTCGCACGCCCGGCTGCCGCTGGTGGTCAGCGATGTGAAGACGATGGCCGAGATGACCCGCCAGACCGGTCAGGGCGAGGTCTTCGAGGCGGAGAACGTCACGGACTACGTCCGCGCCGTCCGGGCCGTGCTCGACGCGCCCAAGCGCTACACCGCCGCCTACGAGGTCGAAGGCCGGCTGGACGAGTGGACCTGGGAAGCCCAGGCCGACGTTCTCGACGGGGTCTACACCCGACTGATGCGAGGTACGGCGAGATGACCGGAACACCCGACGTCAGTGTGGTCGTCGCCGTCTACAACACGATGCCGTACCTCACCGAATGCCTGAACTCCCTGGTGAGGCAGACCATCGGCGAGGACCGGCTGGAAGTCATCGCGGTGGACGACGGATCCACCGACGACAGCGGCCGCGAGCTGGACCGTTTCGCGGAGAGGTACCCGGACGTCTTCACCGTGGTCCACCAGCCCAACTCCGGCGGACCCGCGGCCCCGAGCAACCGTGCCCTGGAGCTGGCCACCGGCCGGTACGTCTATTTCATCGGCTCCGACGACTACCTCGGCGAAGAGGCGCTGGAGCGGATGGTCGCCTGTGCCGACGCCAACGAGTCCGACGTGGTCGTCGGCAAGATGGTCGGCACCAACGGGCGCTACGTCCACCAGAAGCTGTTCTCCGGCAACCGGACAGATGTCAGCCTCTACGACTCGGCGCTGCCCTTCACGCTCGCCAACACCAAGCTCTTCCGCCGCGAGCTGGTGGAGAAGCACGGACTGCGGTTCCCCGAGGACCTGCCCGTCGGCAGCGACCAGCCGTTCACCATAGAGGCGTGCGTCAAGGCCCGGAGGATCTCGGTCCTCGCGGACTACACGTACTACTACGCGGTCAAGCGCGGCGACGCGAGCAACATCACCTACCGCGCCGACCACCTGGCCCGCCTCCGGTGCACGGCGCGCATCATGGACCACACCGCCGGGCTCGTCGAGGCCGGACCGCAGCGCGACGCCGTCCTCAAGCGGCACTTCGAGTGGGAGCTGTCCAAGCTCATGCTCGACGACTTCCCGGCGCTCCCTCCGGAGACCCGGAAGGAGATCTGCGACGGACTGGCCGCTCTCCAGGACGCCTACTTCACCGACACCCTGCGCGACGCGACCGGCGTGAAGAGACGGGTCCGCCTCGGCCTCGCCCAGCGCGGCGCCGTGGCGGAGCTCACCCGGGCCATCGCGGACGAGGCGGAGCACGGCGCTCCGCCCTTCCTGCTGGAAGGAGGCCGCGCCTACGCCCTCTACCCCGGCTTCCGGGACGCCGCGATCGGTCTCGACGACCGGTGGTACGAGGCACGCGAGTCGGTCGCCGGCCGGATCGCGGACGGTACGAAGCTGCTGTCGGCCGCCTGGGAGCAGGACGGGTCGGACCTCACCCTCGCCCTGAAGCTGCGGATCGGCCTCACCGGCGACACCCCGCCCGCCTTCGTCGCCCTCGCCCACGGCGCCCTGCCCAAGAGCGCCGGCAAGGCCGGCGGCCGCAGACTGCCCAAGGACGCCCAGCGCCCGGAGGCGGTCGGCGAGTTCACCCAGGAACCCGCCGATGACGGCACCGGCACCCTGCTGACCGCACGCATCCCCGTCGACCTGATCCACGCCAAGCGCGGCGTCCGCCTCTACGTCGACGTCGCGGGCAACCCGTACGAGATCGCGGTCCGCACCGGCGGCCTGCCGATGCCGCTGGCCCGCCGGGTGGGGACGACCACGCCCCACCGGGTCTCGGCCAACCCGAACGCCAAGGGGCGGCTCGTCATCACGACGGCCCTGCTGTGGGAACCGAAGCCCCCGCTGCGCCCCCGGCTGCGCCGACTGCTGTCCAGGCTGAAGAGGAAAGTGTCCCGATGAACATCTGTGTAGTCGCGCTCGGCAAGATCGGGCTCCCGCTCGCCGTGCAGTTCGCCGCCAAGGGCCACCGGGTCATCGGCGCGGACGTCAACGAGAAGGTCGTCGAGCTGGTCAACGCGGCCACCGAGCCCTTCCCCGGCGAGTACGACCTCGGTGCCAAGCTCAAGGAGACGGTCGGCGCCGGCCTGCTCTCCGCGACGACGGACACCACCGCCGCGGTCGCCGCGTCCGACGCCGTCGTGGTCGTCGTCCCGCTCTTCGTGGACGCCGAGGGCACGCCGGACTTCGGCTGGATGGACGCCGCCACCAAGGCCATCGCGGCCGGACTGAAGCCCGGCACCCTGGTCAGCTACGAGACCACGCTGCCCGTCGGCACGACCCGTACGCGCTGGGCGCCGATGCTGGCCGAGGGCTCCGGCCTGACGCCGGGCGACGACTTCCATCTGGTCTTCTCGCCGGAGCGGGTGCTGACCGGCCGGATCTTCGCCGACCTGCGCCGCTACCCGAAGCTCGTCGGCGGCATCGACGAGGCGTCCGCCGCGGCCGGCGTGGCGTTCTACGAGGCCGTCCTCGACTTCGACCAGCGCGACGACCTGCCCCGTCCCAACGGCGTCTGGGACCTCGGTACGGCGGAGGCCTCCGAGCTGGCGAAGCTCGCCGAGACCACCTACCGGGACGTCAACATCGGCCTGGCCAACCAGTTCGCCCGCTTCGCCGACCGGAACGACATCGACGTCAAGAAGGTCATCGAGGCCTGCAACAGCCAGCCCTACAGCCACATCCACCAGCCCGGCATCGCCGTCGGCGGCCACTGCATCCCGATCTATCCGCGGATGTACCTGTGGAACGACCCCGAGGCCACCGTCGTCCGCGCGGCCCGCGAGGCGAACGTCGCCATGCCGTCGTACGCCGTCGATCTGCTGGCCGCCGCCTACGGCGACCTGGACGGCGTCGGGGTCCTGGTGCTGGGCGCCGCCTACCGCGGCGGCGTCAAGGAGACCGCGTTCTCCGGTGTCTACGGGGTCGTGGAGGCGCTGAGGGCGCGCGGCGCGATGCCGTTCGTCTCGGACCCGCTCTACACCCCCGAGGAGCTGACCGCGCTCGGTCTGGTCCCGCACGACGGCCGGCAGGCCGTCACCGCGGCGATCCTCCAGGCCGATCACGCCGAGTACCGCGAACTCGCCGCCGCCGATCTGCCGGACGTCCGCGTCCTGGTCGACGGCCGTCGTACGACGGACCCGGAGAAGTGGGCCGGCGTACGACGCGTAGTGATCGGCGGCTGACCTTCCGTAGACGACGGGGGCAGGGGTGAAGGCCTGCCGTGCTAGCGTTTTTATGTGCCTAACACCCCTGCTCCGCACCATGTGATTTACCTGGCGATCGGGTTTCCCCCCGCTGCGAAAAGCTGCGCCTACCGTATGCGTGAAACGGCCAACCAATTCGTCTCGCAAGGCTGGGACGTCACGGTGGTGACCATTGCCGACGAGTCCTGGGAGCGGGACTTCGGCCTCGACCACACGCTCTCGGAGCCGGTCGATCCGCGCGTACGCGTCGTGAAGCTTCCGCTGGTGCGCGAGGACCTGGAAACCGATATCCGGAAGTTCTCGGAGGACCGCGCACTGAGGCCCGCGCAGTGGGTCGCCGCTTACCGCAAGAAAGGGATGAAGGATTTCCCCGAGCCGATCTACGGCGGCTGGAAGGCCGACCTGGAACGGGCGGTCGAGCGCATTCACCGGAACAGGCCCGCCGACCTCGTCCTCGCGACCTGCGTGCCGTACGTGAACATGGCCGCGGCCCTGCACCTCTGGGAGACGCGGAAGGTTCCGTACGCGATCGACTTCCGGGACGGCTGGTCCGTCGACGTGATCGAGGGCGGCGAGGCGTTCACCGCCGACTCGCCCTCCGGCGTGTGGGAGCGCAAGGTGCTCAGCCACGCGCTCTCCCTGTGGCTGGTGAACGACCCGATCGCCGAGTGGTACCGCGAACGCCACCCCGATCTCGCCGACCGCGTCCACGTCGTGCGCAACGGGTACGACGAGGACAGCGTCCCGGCCCGGACCCGCACCCCCGATCCCGAGGCCGGCCTGACCTTCGGCCACCTCGGTGTGGTGACCTCACCGCCCCGCGTCCTCAAGGCCGTTCTCGACGGCTGGCGCCTCGCCCGCGAACGGGACCCGCTCGTCGCCCGCTCCCGGCTGGAGATCCGCGGCCAGATCGGCTCCGGAGCCACCCGGGAGGCCAACGCCCATATAGAGATGATCCGTCAGGCGCACGCCCGTGGCGAAGAGGTGAGCTTCGGAGGACCGGCGCCCAAGGCCGATGTGCCGGACATCTTCGCGGGCTGGGACGTCCTGCTGATGATGATCATGGGCGGGAAGTACATGACCTCCGGCAAGGTGTACGAGTACGCCGCGACCGGCCTGCCGGTCATGTCCGCGCACGCGGTGGAGCACGACGCGACCACCGTGATGACCGGCCATCCGCTGTGGACCGGAGCCACCGGCTTCGACGAGGAGGAGCTGGCCGCCGGCTACTCCCGTGCGGCGAAGCTCGCCGTGGAGGCGGGCGAGGAGGACCGGGCGGCGGCCAGGCGCCACGCGGCGCAGTACGCGCGAGCGGCCCAACTGGGCCCCGCCGTCCGCCGTCTCATCCGCCAGGCCGTCTCGGGCGGCCCCGACGGCGACCAGGGCTCCGGGACGGCGTCCACGGCCCCCGGCACCCAAGAGGTGGAGGACCTCTCCGTATGACGCACGTACTTCTGATCGCCGGAACACGGCCGCAGCCCGCGGTCCTCAAGGCGTCGCTGGAGAAGTTCCGGGCGGCGGGCGCCACCGTCGAACTGGCGGGCCTCTTCGCACCGGACGACATCGACCCCGGTCTCGAACTGGCCGCACTGCGCTCCCTTCAGGAGGCGGCCGCCGGGCGCGGCCGGACGTTCGAGAAGCGCGTGGCCAAGCTCTCCGCCCCGCGCCGCGTCTGGGCCTCGGCCGAAGGCGACCGGCAGGTGCGCGGTTCGGGCCGCCGGGCCCACGTCCTGGTCGCCCTGGACGCCTCCGCCGTCTACACGGTGTGGCGGCTGGCCCAGGTGAACCGCCGGGCCCACGCGGTCTTCGGCATCGCCCCCGCGCTCAAGGCCGTCGAGGACCGCCGCGAGCGCCCGGTGCACTACGCGCTGCGGGCCGTCGCCCGGAGCGTGCCGACCCCGGCCGGCGCCGCCCGCTCCACCAAGCGCGGCGTCCGGCGCGTGGCCGGCGGTGTGCTGCGCCGCGCCTCGTCCCCGGCCGTCCTGCGCACCGCGCTCGGCGCCAAGTCGTGGCGCGGCGCGGTGGCCGCGCCCAAGGTGCCGGACCGGCTGCGGGCCGAGCTGGCCCGGCGCGTCAGCCTGAGCATGGCCGAAGGCGGCCGCAAGGCCGGCGCCACCCTGGTGCTGCGGGACGCCGCCCGGCTCACCTCCGACCAAGAGCTCCGCGCGGATCTGCTCGCCGAGGCCGCCCGCGCGGACCTGGACCGTGGGCACGACGACGCGGCGCTGCGCCGGTCCGCGTACGAGGCGGCGCTCACGATCGCGGACCGGCACCACGCGAAGGGCGGGGCGAAGAAGGCCGCGGCCTCGCTCTCCTCGGCCTTCACCCTCGCCTTCCCGCGCGCCGTCCACTTCGACTCGCTCACCTCGCCGCTGGCCGAGGACCCGGCCGGCTATCTGGCGCCCTTCCGCGCGAGCACGGCGTTCCAGGCGCTGACCGCGCCGCGCGGCCGTGCGCTGCCCGCCGCCGCCCCGCCGGCCGGCCGGCCGCTGCGGCTGCTGGTCACGACGTACTCCAACGCCAACTTCCTGCAGTCGATCCGCGACCGGTACGCCGACCACCCTGGCGTCGAGATCCGCTTCCTGGAGGTCAAGGAGGACGACACGCTGCGGCCGCTCGCGCGCGGCGCCCAGCGGATGATGGAGTACGCGCTCGGCGGCGCGGCCCCCCTCGGGGAGCAGGCCGAGGAGGCGCTCCGGCCCCATCTGGACTGGGCGGACACGGTGTTCGTCGACTGGTGCACCAATGCCGCGGCCCTGTTCACGCTGGTCGATCCGGGCACCACGCGGATCGTCGTACGGCTGCACAGCTACGAGGCGTTCACCCTCTGGCCGCACCTGGTGGACCTGGACCGGGTCGACGACCTGGTCTTCGTCGGGGACCACCTGCGCGACCTGGTCGTCGACTGCCTGCCGCGCCTGCGGGAGCCGGGCGCGCCGGCGCTGCACGTCATCGCCAACGCCATGGACCTGGAGCGGTTCCAGCGCGGGAAGAGCGGCGCCGGCGTCCGCTTCACCGTCGGGCTGATCGGCGCGGGCGTCGTCGCCAAGGACCCGCGCTGGGCCGTCGAGGTGCTGCGGCTGCTGCGGGAGCGGGACGAGCGCTACCGGCTGGTCGTCATCGGCAACGGCCTGGACCGCAAGGCCAGCGCCGCCGCCCGCGCCTACGACGACCTGCTCCGGCGGGACCTGGCCGAGCTGGAGCCCGGCGGAGCGGTTCAGCTGCTGGGCCGTACGGAGGACGTTCCGGGCGCGCTCACCGGGGTCGGCGTGATCCTGAGCAGCTCGGTGCGCGAGAGCTTCCACTGCGGGCTGGTCGAAGGCGCCGCCAGCGGGGCGCTGCCGGTCGTCCGCGACTGGCCGTTCTTCGCGGGCAAGGAGCACGGCGCCCGCACGCTCTTCCCCGCCGACTGGGTCGTCGCCTCACCGCGGGAGGCCGCCGACCGCATCCTCGCGCTGACGGCCACGGAGGAGACCTGGCGCGAGGCGGCGGCCGGGGCGGCGAAACACGCGCTGACCACCTGGGACTGGCCGGTGATCAGCCCCGGGTTCGACCGGCTGCTGCTGGAGGACTGAGCGGCAGACCTCAGGGGGCAGGCGTGATCCGCTGCTCCCTGAGGACCCCGTCCTCCTCCTCGTACACCGTCCCGCCCTGCGGGCACTCCCACACGCCCGGCTCACCCTCGCGCGCCACCAGGCGCACACCGCTGCGGCCGACCCAGCCGATCCGCCGCGCCGGTACGCCGACGACCAGCGCGAAGTCCGGGACGTCCTTGGTCACCACGGCGCCCGCAGCGACCATGGCCCAGCGGCCGATCCGCACCGGCGCGACACAGACGGAACGCGCACCGAGCGAGGCTCCCTCGGCGACCTGCACGCCGACCGCCTCCCAGTCGCCACCGCGCTTCTGCTTGCCGTCGGGGTCCACCGAGCGCGGGTACTGGTCGTTGGTGAGGACCACCGCCGGGCCGACGAAGACGCCGTCGCCGAGCTCGGCGGGCTCGTAGACGAGGGCGTAGTTCTGGATCTTGACGTTGTCGCCGATGCGGACGCCGGTGCCGACGTAGGCGCCGCGGCCGACGACGCAGCCCTCGCCGAGCTTCGCGTCCTCACGGATCTGCGCCAGCTCCCAGACGCTGCTGCCGGCGCCGATCTCGGCACTGCCGTCGACCTGGGCGGTGGGCTGGACCCTGTAGTTCACGGTGTGTGCCTTCCGGAGAGCTGACTGGCCCGGAAAGCATAGGTGCGCCCGCGGTTCCGGAGGGGCCGCAGCGGGGCCGCCACCCCGGTTTGACCCCCCACGCCCCGGCCCCGTACCCTTGACCCTCGGTGTGTTTACTTGACGCGCCTACCCCTGAGCACATCCCTCCCGGTAACGGTCGGTGTTCGCGCCGTCCGCCAGGAGAGGCCGCTCATCCTTCCGGATCGTCCCGGGCCCCGGCCCGTGCGAGCGGCTGGCATCAGGGGATCCGTTCCGAGCGAGAGAGAGATCCGCGTGTACGCCATCGTGCGCAGCGGTGGTCGCCAGCACAAGGTTGCTGTCGGCGACATCGTTGAGGTTGACAAGATTTCCACTGCCAAGGTTGGCGACACGGTCGAGCTCTCGACCCTGCTCGTTGTCGACGGTGACGCGGTCACCAGCGACCCGTGGGTGCTGGACGGCATCAAGGTCACGGCTGAGATCGTGGACCACCACAAGGGCGCGAAGATCGACATCCTTCGCTACAAGAACAAGACCGGCTACCGCCGTCGCCAGGGTCACCGCCAGCAGTACACGGCGATCAAGGTCACCGGTATCCCCGCGGCTGCGAAGTAAGGGACTGAGAACACATGGCACACAAGAAGGGCGCATCGTCCACTCGGAACGGGCGCGATTCCAATGCTCAGCGGCTCGGCGTGAAGCGCTTCGGCGGTCAGGCCGTCAACGCCGGTGAGATCCTGGTCCGCCAGCGTGGCACCCACTTCCACCCGGGCACGGGCGTCGGCCGTGGCGGCGACGACACGCTGTTCGCGCTGACCGCCGGTGCGGTGCAGTTCGGTACGCACCGTGGCCGCAAGGTCGTGAACATCGTTCCGCTCGCCGTCTGATCCTGTCGACGCGCGCGTAACGGCACACAGCACCTTCCGAGGGCGGATCTCAGCTTTCCCGGCAACCGGGGAAGCGGGTCCGCCCTCGGCGTGTTACGACAGAGACAATTCCGTATTTACCTGCTGTACCTGGAGGCACCCACCATGACCACCTTCGTGGACCGCGTCGAGCTGCATGCCGCCGCGGGTAACGGAGGCCACGGCTGCGCCTCCGTACACCGGGAGAAGTTCAAGCCGCTCGGCGGCCCCGACGGGGGCAACGGCGGACGCGGCGGCGATGTGATCCTCGTCGTCGAGCAGTCCGTGACCACGCTGCTGGACTACCACCACAGCCCGCACCGCAAGGCCACCAACGGCCAGCCCGGCGCCGGTGACAACCGCTCCGGCAAGGACGGCCAGGACCTGGTCCTGCCCGTGCCCGACGGCACCGTCGTCCTCGACAAGGCAGGCAACGTGCTCGCCGATCTCGTCGGCCAGGGCACCACCTTCGTCGCCGGCCAGGGCGGCCGCGGCGGCCTCGGCAACGCGGCGCTCGCCTCCGCCCGCCGCAAGGCGCCCGGCTTCGCGCTGCTCGGTGAGCCGGGGGAGAGCCGGGACATCGTCCTGGAGCTCAAGACCGTCGCCGACGTGGCCCTCGTGGGATACCCGAGCGCGGGCAAGTCCTCGCTGATCTCGGTGCTCTCCGCCGCCAAGCCGAAGATCGCGGACTACCCCTTCACCACGCTCGTCCCGAACCTCGGCGTCGTCACCGCCGGTTCGACCGTGTACACCATCGCGGACGTCCCTGGCCTCATCCCCGGCGCCAGCCAGGGCAAGGGCCTCGGCCTGGAGTTCCTGCGCCACGTCGAGCGCTGCTCGGTCCTCGTGCACGTCCTGGACACCGCCACGCTGGAGTCCGACCGCGACCCCGTCTCCGACCTCGACATCATCGAGGAGGAGCTGCGCCAGTACGGCGGCCTGGAGAACCGGCCCCGCATCGTCGCCCTCAACAAGGTCGACATCCCCGACGGCCAGGACCTCGCCGACATGATCCGCCCCGACCTGGAGGCCCGCGGCTACCAGGTCTTCGAGGTCTCCGCCATCGCGCACAAGGGTCTCAAGGAGCTGAGCTTCGCGCTCGCCGGGATCATCGCGAAGGCGCGTGCCGCCAAGCCGAAGGAGGAGGCGACCCGCATCGTCATCCGTCCCAAGGCCGTCGACGACGCGGGCTTCACCGTCACCCTGGACGACGAGGGCATCTACCGGGTGCGCGGCGAGAAGCCCGAGCGCTGGGTGCGCCAGACCGACTTCAACAACGACGAGGCCGTCGGCTACCTCGCGGACCGGCTCAACCGCCTCGGTGTCGAGGACGCCCTGATGAAGACGGGCGCCCGGGCCGGCGACGGCGTCGCGATCGGCCCCGAGGAGAACGCGGTCGTCTTCGACTGGGAGCCGACCGTGAGCGCCGGTGCCGAGATGCTCGGCCGCCGTGGCGAGGACCACCGCCTGGAGGAGCCGCGCCCGGCCGCGCAGCGCCGCCGGGACCGTGATGCGGAGCGTGACGACGCGGAGAAGGAGTACGACGAGTTCGACCCCTTCTAGGAAGCGTGCGCCCTCGCACGGGCGCACCGCTGCCACGACCGGACGGTCCGGTTCCGTATGGAGCCGGGCCGTCCGGTATTCTCCGGCCAGGTCTCGGGCGGTCCGGCCGCTCCCGGCGGCCGCCCGAACCGGGCGCAAGAGTCGCAGATGTGCAGATTATGCAACATCTCTATGGATCAGATCACTCCCGTACCGGCCCCGCACCGTCCAACCTTCCTGGCCAGAGGGTGAACTGCCGGTTTCCGCGGGACGGGCGCCGGACGGCGTCCGCCTTGCGAGACGGTCACGGAGAGTGCGAGCATCGCGCTGTTCCTCCGTCATAGCAAGGTAGGTCGTCTGTGTCTGAGCCGCACGAAGCCAAGCCCCGGACCACAGCGGTCGTGCTCGCCGGTGGTACGGGACAGCGCGTGGGACTGTCGATCCCCAAGCAGCTGCTGAAGATCGCCGGCAAGGCGGTCATCGAGCACACGCTGGCCATCTTCGAGAGCGCCGAGGACATCGACGACGTCATCGTGCTGATGGCGCCGGGCTTCGTGCCGGACGTCGAGAAGATCGTCGCGAGGGCCGGACTGACCAAGGTCACCCGGATCATCGAGGGCGGCTCCACCCGCAACGAAACCACCGAGCGTGCCATCGCGGCCCTCGGCGAGGGGCTGGCCGAGGGCGAGGAGCGCAACGTCCTCTTCCACGACGCGGTGCGCCCTCTGCTGTCACAGCGGGTGATCAGGGACTGCGTCGACGCCCTCGACCGCTACCAGGCCGTCGACGTCGCCATCCCCTCCGCGGACACGATCATCGTGACCCGCACCCACGGCGAGGACGGGGAGTTCATCACCGAGGTCCCCGACCGCTCCCGGCTGCGCCGCGGCCAGACCCCGCAGGCGTTCAAGCTCTCCACGATCCGCAAGGCGTACCGGATCGCGGCCGGGGACCCGAACTTCCAGGCCACCGACGACTGTTCGGTGGTCCTCAAGTACCTCCCGGACGTGCCGATCCACGTGGTCGCGGGCGACGAGTACAACATGAAGGTCACCCAGCCGGTCGACGTCTTCATCACGGACAAGCTCTTCCAGCTCGCCTCCACCGCCGCTCCGCGCCAGGCCGGCGAGGACGCCTACCGCGAGCTGCTCTCCGGCAAGACCCTCGTCGTCTTCGGCGGTTCGTACGGGATCGGCGCCGACATCGCGCGGCTGGCCGAGAGCTACGGCGCGAGCGTCTACGCGCTGGGCCGCTCCACCACCGGTACGCACGTGGAGAACCCGGTCCACATCGACGAGGCGCTCGCCAAGGCGTACGCCGAGACCGGCCGCATCGACCACGTCATCAACACGGCCGGAGTCCTGCGCATCGGCAAGCTGGCCGAGACGGACAACGCGACGATCCAGGAAGCTCTGAACGTCAACTACCTGGCCCCCGTCCAGATCGCGCGCGCCTCCTACAAGTACCTCGTCCAGACCCGGGGACAGCTGCTGCTCTACACCTCCAGCAGCTACACCCGCGGCCGCGCCGAGTACAGCCTCTACTCCTCCACCAAGGCCGCGATGGTCAACCTGACCCAGGCGCTCGCCGACGAGTGGGCGGGGGAGGGGATCCGGGTCAACTGCGTCAACCCGGAGCGGACCGCGACGCCGATGCGCACCAGGGCCTTCGGCCAGGAACCGGAGGGCTCGCTGCTCTCCTCCGAGGCCGTGGCGCGCACCTCGCTGGACGTGCTGCTCTCCACGATGACCGGTCATGTCATCGACGTACGACAGCAGGATCCGACGGCCGAGGCCTCCGCCTCCTCCGGGTTCGAGCAGGCGCTGGCGTATGCGCTGGACCGTCAAGGGGATGTGTAATAATTCTTGACCATTGTGTGTATACGGGCCTCTGTCATCGCTTTGCGCGAGGACAGAGGCCCGTGTTCGTGAAGTCATATCCTCACACTTTCCCCGTGCGTGAATCCGACCGGCACCCCCCTGGAGCAGGTTCTTCGTGATTTCGACAGCTATTCGCCTGGCCCGTGTGGGCAGCAGGTCAGAGCTCGCGGCAGCATTGCTGCTCGGGCTCGGGTACCCCTGCGTCATGCTGGCGGCGCTCCTTCCGAACATCTGGTTCTTCGCGGCGGCCGCTGCTGTCACCTATGCCGCGGACTGGTATCTGCACCAGCGGGGGAGCTATCTGATCAACCGGCTCGGCAAGGTCCGGGCCGGACTGTCCATCCGCTTCCTGGTGCGCGAGCTGATGCTCGTCCTGCTGCTGGCCCGGCTCGGCCTCGCCGAGGAGCCGCTGTTCTACACGGCGGTCGCCTGCTTCCTGATCTTCTACGGTCTCCAGGTCCCGCACGGCGCGCTGGCGACCCTGATCCGGCTGCGCCGCACGATGCCGGTCGTCACGCGCAACGTGGACCTCAACGCCGTACGCATCCCGGACGCCCCGCCGGGTGCGCTGCTGCGCCGAGCGGGCGAGAAGGTGCTGCACCTCGACATCCCGGCCATGGCCGGCATCCTGATCGCCGCCGGGACCGGTGAGGACGCCGTCGGCTACGCCGGTGCCGCGCTCTCCCTGCTGCTGGCCTTCGCCTACGTCGCCGCGCTCCTGCCGTACTTGCGGCGCGGCCGGCTCGTGCCGTCGGCCGCCGCCGTGCTCAAGGCCGTCGACACCTGGCTGCGCGAGTACCAGCCGACCGAGGTGCTCTACTTCTCCGGCTCCAACGAGTCCGCCTACCAGGGCAACATGTGGCTGGAGACCATGGCCCGTGTCGAGGGCCGGCCGCTGATCATCATGCGGGAGCGCGGTCTGGTGACACAGCTGGCCGAGACCCCCGTCCCGGTGCTCTGCGTCCCGGCGGGCACGCATCTGATGAACCTGGACCTCTCCACCGTCCGCGTCTGCCTGTATCCGGCCAACGTCGGCAAGAACATCCACATCCTGCGCGTGCCGACCATGAAGCACGTCTTCATCGGTCACGGCGACAGCGACAAGCTCGCCAGCGTCAACCCGTACTCCAAGGTGTACGACGAGGTCTGGACGGCCGGCCGGGCCGGCCGCGACCGCTACGCGCTGGCCGACGTCGGGATCCGGGACGAGGACATCGTCGAGGTCGGCCGCCCGCAGCTGGAGCCCATCAAGAGCTGGACGGGTGCGGCCCGCAACCCCATCCCGACCGTGCTGTACGCCCCCACCTGGGAGGGCTGGGACGACAACTCCGGCAACACCTCCCTGCTCCTGGCGGGCGAGAACATCGTGCGCCGGCTGCTCGCCGCCGACGACCCCGTCCGGATCATCTACAAGCCGCACCCCTTCACCGGCATCCGCAGCCGCACGGCCAGGGCCGTCGACGCCAAGATCCGCGCGATGCTGGAGAAGGCGGCCGCCGAGCGCGCCGCGGAGCCCCGCTGGACCGCGGAGGCCGAGCGGACGGCCGCCGACCGGAGCGCGGCCCAGGCCGGGCTGGTGCGGATCGAGGCCCGCCTCGCGGAGCTCGCGGCCGTGGGCCGCTCCGACGGGGACGAGGCCGAGGAGTCCCGGGTCTCGCTCGCCGACCCCGTCCGCGAGGCCGAGGTGGCGCAGCTGCGGGCCGCGTGGGACGACGCCTACTGGCGCTCCTTCGGCTGGTGGGAGCACCGTACGGTGGTGGGCTCGCAGCCCAGGCTGTACGACTGCTTCAACGAGTCCGACGCCATGGTCTCGGACATCTCCAGCGTGGTCTCCGACTTCATCGCGAGCGGCAAGCCGTACGCGGTCACCGACTCGGCGGCGCTCGGGGCCGAGGAGTTCAAGCGGCAGAACACCGCCGTACGGGCCGGAGTCATCCTGTCCAACGGCGCCGAGGAGCTCGACGAGCTGCTGGCCGCCGTGGCGGACCCGTCGGCCGACACACTGGCCGGTGCGCGCCGCGAGCTGAAGACGTACCTCCTGGGTCCGGACGAGCCGACCTCCATGGAGCAGTTCAACGCCGCCGTACGGGCGCTGGCCGCCAAGGCCGAGGCGCGCAACGCCGGTGTCGCCCAGCGCCTCGGTGACCAGGTCATCGCGGTCCCGGACCGTGAGGCGGACCCCGGCGACGGAGCCGCCACGCCCGAGGCCGAGACCGGTGCCGTGGCGGACCGGGGCGCGCTGGCCGTCTCCGGAGGGGCCGTCGCCGGTGTGGCCCCGGAGACCGCGGTGGAGGCGGCCGCGGAGACCGCGGTCGTCGAGGGGAGCTCGCCGGCGCGCTGAGCCGCGCATCCGATCTGACTGTCCGGAAAAGACGCAACCTCCGCAGCGGCCCGTACGTCTCCCAGGGGGAGGAGACGTACGGGCCGTTCGGCGTGCCGGTGCGGAGAAGGTGCATAGCCGGGCAAATCGTCCTTTTTCATGATGAAATCGACGGGTGCATATGGCCGACATGCCCAGGACGAACCACGAGCCCGATGTCAGTGTGATCGTCGGAGCGTATGAAGCGATGCCCTATCTGGTCCGCTGTCTGGAGTCCGTGGAGGCGCAGACGATCGGTGCAGGGCGGATGGAGATCATCGCGGTCGACGACGGCTCCACGGACGGCACGGGCACCTGCCTGGAGGAGTTCGCCGCCCGGACCGCGATCCCCATGCGCGTCGTCCGGCAGGCCAACTCCGGCGGCCCCAGCGGCCCGCGCAACCGCGGCCTGAAGCTCGCCCGCGGCCGGTACGTCTTCTTCCTCGACGCCGACGACTACTTCGGCGAGGAGGCCCTGGAGCGGATGGTCGCCATGGGCGACCGGGCGGGCACGGACGTGGTGCTCGGAAAGATCGTCGGCGTCAACCGCGGGGCGGCGAAGTCGATGTGGAAAGAGACCGTCGAGCGCGCCGACCTCTATGAATCCAACATCAAATTCACGCTGAGCGCGCAGAAGCTGTTCCGGCGCGACCTCCTCGTACGGCTCGGCATGAGCTTCGACGAGAACCTGAAGACGGGCGAGGACGCCCTGTTCACCATGGAGGCCTATCTGCGCGGCAACGGCGTCTCCGTCGTCGCCGACTACACCTGCTACTACCTGGTGGGCCGTGAGGACGGCAACCAGATGACCAAGAAGGGAGGCCACCGGCGCCGCTTCGACTCGGCCCGCGCGCTGATGGGGCTCATCGCCGACCTGGTTCCCGCCGGTCCGCGCCGGGACGCGCTGATGGTGCGTCCGTTCGTCATCACGCTGCTGCCCCAGTTCGGACCCGGACTGATGAATCAGTCCGACGCCGTGCGCCGCGAGAAGATGGCTCTCGCCGCCCCTCTGATGGACGCCTACTGGACCCCGGGGGTCGGCCGCCGGCTCAAGGTCCACGAGCGGCTGAGGCTCACCGCGCTCGCTCGCGGGCGGCTCGATCTGCTGCTCGACATCGCCGCGTTCCTGCGGGACAAGAAGGAGCCCGAGGTGGTCCGCAAGGGCGACCGGATCCTCCTCGCGTACCCGCATTTCGCCAAGGCGGGCAAGGGTTCCGCCCTTCCGAAGCGCGCCTACGAGGTGACCGTCACCGAATGGGCCGGCGGCCGCCGGATCGAGCCGCCGCAGCCGAGACCGCGCGTCTCCTTCGCCCGCCGCGTGGTCCGCAAGGCCTGTCGTACGGCGCTGCACGCGTGGCGCGCCCCGCGCGCGCACCGCGTCTGACCGGAGGGCGCTCCGAGGCTCCCGGGCCGCCCGCGAGGGGCCCGCAGGGGGCATTTGTGTGATTGGCGTCACACTGTGCCGGGGTGTAAGCATGAGCCGCTGTTGGCGTCTCAATTGCACCCCATTTTCCCGGGGTTCACGATCTGTACGTTTTCCCTCGGAAAGGCACTCCGCGCGTGGCGTCCCTCGAAGCGATCCCAGAAGAGCTCAGCCGGCTCATGAAGTACTTCCCCGAGACCCCGGCCGAGGAGCGCCCCGCCTTCCACAGCGCGGCCAAGGACTTCCTGGACCGAGCGGCCCCCAAGATCGTGCGGCAGTTCTCCCCGATGGCCCGGGTCAAATGGCACCTGGCGGCCAGCGGACGCGGCGAGGAGCTGGCGGAGCTGCTCCACTACGAGCGGGAGAACCCGGGCGCCTTCTCCGTCAAGGGCCTGCGGCGGGCCCGGATCGAGCTGCCCGGCATCGAGAGCTCCTCGCTCCCGTCCTCGGTGCGCAACTTCAACCGCAGCGAACTCCCCGTACGCGCCAAGCTCCTGGACCTCGCCTGGGAAGGCGGCAAGCTCCTCGTCAAGGGCTACGCCTACATCCCCAACGTCCCCTCTGACACCGGCAGACGCTCCCTGCGCGTCGCCGCACTCCGCCGCCAGGGCAGCCGCTCCGCCCTCCCGCTGCGCCTGCGCACGGTCGACGAGCCCCGCGCCACCGCCGAGGCCAAGGGCGCCCTGCACAACTACGACCGGTCCGGCTTCGAGATCGGCATCGACCCGGGCCGGCTGCGGGTACGCGGCCGGTGGCAGTCCGGCACCTGGCGCCTGGGCATCGGCATCCCGCGCCCCGGCGGCATGTCCGTGGGCAGCGTCACCAAGAACAGCGCGGGCGCCGCCGGACACAGCCTCACCCGCGTCCTGGACGACGGCGTCCGGCTCGTCGCCGGGTTCGACCGCAACCGCCTCAAGCTCACCGTGGACGTCGTCCCCGCCGAGATCGACGCCCAGCGGTGCGACGGCGACACCCTCACCCTGACCCTCCGCTCCCGCGTGACGGCCCCCGCCGCCAAGCACCCCACCGCGCTGCGCATCGACCACGAGCCGACCGGCTTCGCCACCGACCTGCCGCTCCGGCACACCGGCACCGGCGACGACGGCTGGTTCCGCCACACCGCGGAGCTGCCCCTCGCCGCCCTCCCCGACGACGGCGTCGCCCCCGGCACCTGCCGCACGTACCGCACGCTCATCGTCTTCGCCGACGGCACCACCCGCCGCGCCACCAACGGCGAGCAACTGCGCACTGGCTGCCACCCGTTGCCCGGCGGACGCGAGCTGGCGATCCGCACCGACGGCGCCGGGAACTTCACCCCGCAGCTGCGCACCGTCCAGCCGGTCGTCGACACCGTCGAGTGGAGCGCCGACGGCGAACTGGTCCTCTCCGGCACCTTCACCGGCCCGGCCGAGCAGATGTCGATGGTCCTGCGCCACACCGGCCGCAACGAGGACCGCCCGCTGCCCGCCGACTTCGCCGACGGCCGCTTCACCGCCCGCCTGCGCCCCGACACCATGCCCACGTACGAGGGCACCGTGCCGCTGCGCGCCGGACGGTGGATGCCACGGCTGCGCCGGCGCACCGAGTGGGACCACACCCACGACCTGCCCGTCACGTTCCGCCCCGACCTCGTCCCCGTACTGCCGCTCTCCCACCGCGGCGAGCACCGCACGTACACCGTGGACCGCGTCGACTTCGACCGGATCTTCGTCGAGTCGGGACCGGTCCTCGGTCCCGGACTGCGCGCCGCCTACCGCCAGCGCCTGATGCGCGACGTCCACACGCCCGAGCAGCGCAAGCTGCCGCTGCGCGAGGCCGTGCTCTACAACAGCTTCGGCGGCAAGCAGTTCTCCGACTCGCCGCGCGCGGTCTACGAGGAGCTCAAGCGGCGCGGCACCGAGGTCGAGCACATCGCGATGGTCCACGACCAGCAGGTCGTCCTGCCGCCCGGCGTACGCGGCGTGGAGTGGGCCAGCCAGGAGTGGTACGAGGCGCTGGCGCGCAGCCGGTACGTCGTCACCAACGGCGGCATCCGCGAGTGGTTCGTCCGCCGCGAGGGCCAGGTCGTCGTCCAGACCTGGCACGGCACCCCGCTCAAGCGCATCGGCGCCGACCTCCTCGGCACCCCGAAGGCGAACCTGGCCTACATCGCGAGCCTGCCCCAGCGGTCCTGCCAGTACAGCCTGTTCATCACGCCGAACGCCTTCACCACCCCGATCATGACCAACGCCTTCCGCCTCCGGTGCGAGGTGCTGGAGGCGGGCTACCCGCGCAACGACGTCTTCCACGCCCCCGACCGCGCCGAGCGCGCCGGGGCCGTACGGAAGAAGCTCGGTCTCCCCGCGGACAAGAAGGTCGTGCTGTACGCGCCGACCTGGCGCGACGACCAGCGCTACGGCGGCCGCCGCTTCAAGCTGGACAACCGGATCGACGTCGAGGCCGCGCGGCGCGAGCTCGGCGAGGACCACGTACTGCTCTACCGCAAGCACCACAAGGTCCTCGACTCCATCCCCGGCGCCGGACAGGGCTTCGTCCACGACGTCACGTACTACCCGGACATCGCCGACCTCTACCTGATCGCCGACGTGCTGATCACGGACTACTCCTCGGTGCTGTTCGACTTCGCGCACTCCGGGCGGCCGATGCTCTTCTTCACGTACGACCTGGAGCACTACCGCGACACCCTGCGCGGCTTCTACTTCGACTTCACCTCCCGCGCGCCCGGACCGCTGATCAAGACCTCGGAGGACCTGGTCGCCGCGATCCGGAACATCGACGAGGTGAGCGAGGAGTACCGGGAGAAGTACGCACGATTCCGCGACGACTTCTGCGAACCCTCCGACGGCCGCGCCGCCGCCCGCGTGGTGGACCGGATGCTCGCGATCGGGGACGCCCCCTAGCCCGTGTCCACCGGGCGAAACCGGCAGGCAGCGAGGTCGGCCGCTCGCGTACTGTGCTGTGCCGGGGCGGCGGGTGCGCGCCCCGCCGGAGACCGGGCGATCCAAGGCGAGGAAGCACGTGGCAGAGCAGAGGCCGTCGGACGATGCGGCGGCGGACGGCACGGCGTCGGGACACGGACTTTCGGACCGTACGGTTGTGGGCCGCGGGCCGTCCGGCCGGGCGACTGCCGTGACCGGCGCCCGCAGGATCGTCGTCAAGGTCGGCTCCTCCTCGCTCACCACCGCCTCCGGCGGCCTCGACGCCGACCGGGTCGACGCGCTCGTCGATGTCCTGGCCAAGGTCAGGGACGGCGGCGAACGCGAGGTCGTCCTCGTCTCCAGCGGCGCCATCGCCGCCGGGCTGGCCCCGCTCGGCCTGGTCCGCCGGCCCAAGGACCTCGCCCGCCAGCAGGCCGCCGCCAGCGTCGGCCAAGGCCTCCTGGTGGCCCGCTACACCGCCTCCTTCGCGCGGTACGGCGTCCGCGTCGGACAGGTGCTCCTCACCGCCGACGACACCAGCCGCCGCGCCCACTACCGCAACGCCTACAGCACCCTGGACAAGCTCCTGGAGATGGGCGCCGTCCCCGTCGTCAACGAGAACGACACCGTCGCCACCGACGAGATCCGCTTCGGCGACAACGACCGGCTCGCCGCCCTCGTCGCCCACCTCGTCCACGCCGACCTCCTCGTCCTCCTCTCCGACGTCGACGGCCTCTACGACGGCCCGCCCGGCACCCCCGGCGCCTCCCGCATCGCCGAGGTCACCGGCCCCGGCGACCTGGCGGGCGTCACCATCGGCAGCGCCGGCAAGGCGGGCGTGGGCACCGGCGGCATGGTCACCAAGGTCGAGGCCGCCAACATCGCCACCGCGGCCGGCGTGCCGGTCGTCCTCACCTCCGCCAGCCGCGCCGCCGACGCGCTGGCCGGCCGCGACACCGGTACGTACTTCCACCGCACCGGCCGCCGCTCCGCCGACCGGCTCCTCTGGCTCGCCCACGCCTCCACCCCGCAGGGCGCGCTCACCCTGGACGACGGCGCCGTACGAGCCGTCGTCGAGCGCCGCACCTCGCTGCTGCCCGCCGGGATCTCCGCCGTCGAGGGCGAGTTCAGCGCCGGCGACCCGGTGGAGCTGCGCGACCTGCGCGGCACCCCGGTCGCCCGCGGACTCGTCAACTTCGACGCGAAGGAGATCCCGCAGCTCCTCGGCCGCTCCACCCGCGACCTCGCCCGCGAACTGGGACCCGCCTACGAACGCGAGGTCGTACACAGGGACGATCTCGTCGTCCTCACGCCCCGCCTCACCCCCTGAAACGGCTGAAAGTCCCGCCATCGGGCAGGGACCTTTACCAAAACCGCCCCGGACCAGGCCGTGGACTGGTCCACTTTGTAGTGGGGAAACAGGGGTCCGCACAGCAACACATCACAGGAGGCCGCCGGTGAGACGAGCGCGCCCGGGGGCGTCGCCCCGATCCACGGGCAGCCGCGCCCTGACGAGTGTCGGAGCGGGGGCGGATCTCGACCGGAACCCGCCCCTGGGAGGCACCGCCGAACAGGAGCCGCTGACGGCGAAGCAGGAGGACCGGCCACAGTCCAAACTGTGGCACATCACCCTCAGCGTCTCGGGGACCGAGACACCGCTGGGGGAGGTGAGACGCGGCCTGGAACAGCTCGCACACGACCACCCCTTCCTGCTGACCAGCCGCTACGCAGGAGATCACGCGGAGATCCGCTACTGGGAAGAGGCCCGCGATCTGCACGACGCGGCCGCGGTCGCGCTGCGGCTCTGGGGCGAGCACCGATCCACCGCCCAGCTGCCGCCCTGGAAGATCGTCGGCCTCGAAGTCATCGACCGCGAGACCTACCACCAGCGCATCGCCGAGGGGTACGGGCCACCGCCCGCCGCCCCCGTCGGCGTGCACCCCTACTGAAAGACCCTGATGCGAGGCGTCCGTCCCTCGGGTCGGCCGTCTCGCATCACGGGATACGTGCCGTATGCCCGCAGAGCGCGCATTACTCTGCGGGCATGACCACGCTCTCGCCCTACGACAACCTCTCCCCGGTCGCGCAGACCGCCTACCGGGCCCGCGCCGCCGCCGCCGATATCGCGCCACTTCCGCGCGCGGCCAAGGACGACGCGCTGCTGGCGATCGCCGACGCCCTGGAAGTGCGGACTGCCGAGATCGTCGAGGCCAACGCGCAGGACGTCGAGAAGGCCCGCGAGGCCGGCACGGGCGAGGGCATCATCGACCGGCTCACCCTCACCCCGGAGCGGATCCGTGCCATCGCGGCCGACGTACGGGACGTGGCGGCGCTGCCCGACCCGGTCGGCGAGGTGGTGCGCGGCTCCACGCTGCCCAACGGCATCGACCTGCGCCAGGTCCGCGTCCCGCTCGGCGTGGTCGGCATCATCTACGAGGCCCGCCCCAACGTGACCGTGGACGCCGCCGCCCTCTGCCTGAAGTCCGGCAACGCGGTCCTGCTGCGCGGCTCCTCCTCCGCGTACGCCTCCAACACCGCCCTGGTCCGGGTCCTGCGCGACGCGGTCGGCGGCTCGGGCCTCCCGGCCGACGCGGTACAGCTCGTCCCGGGCGAGAGCCGCGACTCGGTACGGGAGCTGATGCGCGCCCGCGGCCTGGTCGACGTCCTCATCCCGCGCGGCGGCGCCTCCCTGATCCGTACGGTCGTCGAGGAGTCCACGGTCCCCGTCATCGAGACCGGCACCGGCAACTGCCACGTCTACGTCGACGCCGAGACGGACCTGTCGATGGCCGTCGACATCCTGATCAACTCCAAGGCCCAGCGCCCCAGCGTCTGCAACGCCGCCGAGACCCTCCTCGTCCACAAGGACGTCGCCGACGCCTTCCTGCCGCTCGCCCTGGACGCGCTGGCCGAGGCCGGGGTCACCGTCCACGGCGACGAGCAGGTCCTCGCCCACGCCGAGTCCACCAAGGCCACCGTGGTCGCGGCGACGACCGAGGACTGGGAGACCGAGTACCTCTCGTACGACATCGCGGCGGCCGTCGTGGACTCCCTGGACGCGGCCGTGGCCCACATCCGCCTCTGGTCCTCCGGCCACACCGAGGCCATCGTGACCACCTCGCAGGCCGCCGCCCGCCGCTTCACCCAGCTGGTCGACTCGACCACGGTCGCCGTCAACGCCTCCACCCGCTTCACGGACGGCGGACAGTTCGGCTTCGGCGCCGAGATCGGCATCTCCACCCAGAAGCTGCACGCCCGCGGCCCGATGGGCCTGCCGGAGCTGACCTCGACGAAGTACATCGTCACCGGCGACGGCCACACCCGGTAGCCACACCCGGCAGCCACGGCGGCCTGACGCGTCCGGGGCATGGTCCGCCCGCATGTTCCCCCTCCCGCCGGCCCGGCGACTTTCCGGAGCACCTGCCCAAAACGTCCCGGCACGGCTACGCTGAATCCGTGCCGGACGACGTGGGGGGCAAGCCGTTCCAGGACGGCTGGGAGCCCGACGACGACCGCGGGGGCGCGGACGAGGACTTCGCCTCCGTGGTGTTCGACGAGGATTTCGTCCGGGCCGCCACCGTCCATGAACCCACCGCCGTGGAGCGGCTCCTGGCCGCCGCCGAGGCCCGCGCGCAGGCCGAGGCCGCCCGGACCCGCCGCAGCCGCCGCCCCACGGACGGCGAATACGGCTCGTACGGCCGCTCCAAGGCCCACCACGACCCGCAGGACCTCGATTACGACCCCGACGACGACGCCGGCCCGGGCTCCTACGGGCCGGGCGGCTACCGGGGCGCCGCCCGCTGGCACCGCCCGGTCGCCTGGCTGCTGGCTGTGGTGATGGGCGTCGGGATGGTCGCGCTCGCCTTCTCCGCCGTCTACCGGGGCACCTCGGCGAACCGCCAGGACCCGGTGCCGCCGCCCGCGACCAGCGGGGTGGACCAGCCGGGCGCGATTCCGCCGGCCGCCGTGGAGCACTCGCGCCCGACGGTCTCCGCCACGCCCCACGCTCCCTGAACGGCCCAGCATCCGGTCAACCGCCCGTCCATCACCCGAACGGCGGTGGTCCCGGCCGCCACTTCGCGCCGCTCTCCGCGTTTACGTCACCGCTGATCGACCTACTCTGATGATGTGACCCCTCGCTTCCGGGGGGCTTCTCGCTGCCGGACACCTGGCGGCCGAAGCAGACCGTTGCGCGCCGCGCTGGACCCGGTGGTGCGGAGATGCGGGAGAGACGTCATGACAGGCCGCTCAGAACCGCCGAACGGCCCGCCCGAGAACCCCGAGGGCGGCGAGGACGAGTACCGCTCGCTCGTCTTCGACGAATCGTTCATCCGCAGTGCCCGCATGCAGGAATTCTCGGCCCGGGAGCGGATGGGCGAGCCCGCCCGCGCCGTGCGGACCCTGCCGGAGCCGGCGGCCCCCGCTCACCACGGCTCTCGGGCCGCCATCGTGCTGGTCGTCCTCATCGCCCTGGCCTTCGCCGCGGCGGTCTACATCGGCTTCCGCAACCCCTATCCGCAACCCGTCACCCGGCGGGCCGAACCGCTCCGGACCACCGTGGTGTCCCTCGCCCCGCGCGGAGCTGTACCCGCCGGATCACCCGAGCGGCTCTACCGGGCCGCACCACTCTCCGGCTTCCGGACCGGCGGCGAGGGCATCAACTTCCCTTCCGTACGGCGCACGCAGAACTTCTCGGACAGCCAGATCACCACCGCCCTCGCCATCGCCAAGGACTACCTGGTGGAGTCCTCGCTCAACCCGGACGTCCTCACCGGCCAGGTCCGCAGGCCCGTCGAGCAGCTCCTGGACCCGGACCAGCGGGGCCAGTTCGAACGGTCCATGAGCAGCCCCGCCGACGACGGCCTCCACGCCGCCACCGGCTGGCTGGTCCGCTTCGACCCGGCCCAGGTGGAGCTCGCGGACCCGGGGATCCGGGTCCAGGGCACCCTCGCGTACGCGGAGGACGGCGCGGGCACCCTGGAGGTCGTCTCGGACCACACCTTCACCTACGCCCTGCGCCCGGCGACCGGCCCCCGCAAGGAGGACGGTGCCTCGCTCTTCACCGTCCGGCGCGAGCTGCGCTTCCGCTTCGACCGCGAGGACCTGCGGCTGCACCGGCTGGAGCTGCGCACCGCCCACGTACAGGCCGGGCCGCAGTCCTGCTCGTCCGGCCCGGCGGGGGCGCTGCGCCCGCTCCTGGCGGGGGAGCGGGCCGACGACCGGGGCCCCGCGCCCACCGACCCGTACGCCGCCGGCCGGCCCACCGCGGCCCTCTGCGGGACCCTGGCGCCGCTGAGCGCCCCTACGCCTTCCGGGGCCCCTCCTCAGGCCCCTCCGTCCCCTCAGGCCCTCCGGGAGTACCGTCCGAGCCCGTAGCGGAACCGCCCCGGGCGGCCCCGGCGCCTCCGGTGAACTTGTCGCGCAGCTTGCCGCCCAGGTCCCCGGCGCCTCCGGCGATGTCACCGACCAGCTTCATCAGCGGGTCCTTGCTCGTCCGCACGGTGTCGGCGTAGTGCGTGGCCGACTCCCGGAAGGAGTCCGTCACCGAGGCGTCCTTGTCCTCGTCGCGTCGCGGGTAGTGGCCGTCCATGATCCGCTGGAAGTCCCGGGTCTCCGACCACTTCTTCAGCTCGGCGGCCCGCACCGTGGTGAAGGGGTGCGACCGGGGCAGCACATTGAGGATCTTGAGGACCGAGTCCCGCAGGTCCCCGCCCTTCTCGTACTCGTCGGCCTGGGCGAGGAAGGCGTCCACGTTCATCTCGTGGAGGTGGTTGCCACCGGCGATCTTCATCAGACCGCGCATCGAGGCCTGGATGTCCTGGCCCACCAGCAGCCCGGCCCGGTCGGCGGAGAGCTCCGACTTGCGGAACCACTCGCGCAGCGCCGTCACTATGGCCATGATCGCTACGTTCCCCAGCGGGATCCAGGCGACCTTCACGGCCAGGTTGGTCAGGAACAGCAGTATCGTCCGGTACACCGAGTGGCCGGAGAGCGCGTGACCCACCTCGTGGCCCACCACCGCCCGCATCTCCTCCTCGTCGAGCAGCTCGACGAGGCCGGTGGTGACCACGATGATCGGCTCGTCCATCCCGATGCACATGGCGTTGGGCTGCGGGTCCTGCTTGACGTACATCGGCGGGACCTTCTCCAGGTCCAGGATGTAACACGCGTCGCGCAGCATGTCGTTGAGGTGCGCGAACTGCGCCTCGCTCACCCGCACGGAGTCGGAGAGGAAGAGCAGCCGCAGGCTCCGCTCCGGGAGCAGCCCGCTCAGCGCCTTGAAGACGGTGTCGAAACCGGTGAGCCGGCGCAGGGCCACCAGGGCCGACCGGTCCGCCGGGTGCTCGTAGGCCCGGGAGGAGATCCCGGGAAATCGCCTGCGCGCCCTGCTCGGCACGTTCTCGTGACTGGTGTCGGTCATGGATGGCCCCCTGTTCGTACGAGACGTCGCTCGTCCCCCGGACAAAACCCAGCGTATGCGCTGGCGCTACGGTGTGCGGGGGGCTGTGGACAACTATGAGGAGCGCCCGGAATGCCGCACATCGCCTTCACTCTCGCCGCCGTATCCGAGGACCAGGGACCCGGCGCCACCCTCCGGATCGTGCTGTTGGCCTCGATCGTCGGAGCGGTGCTGCTCGCCTGGTTCCTGCTGCGCGGATACCGCGACAACGGTGACAACGACTGAGTCGGCGTGAGCGTGCCCGGAGGCCCCGCATACGATGTGCCCGACGTCTTCCTTCCGACTCACGATCGATAGGTCCTGCCGAAGATGAGCCTCACGAGCACCGCACACGAGCTGGTCACCCTCGCCTCCGGAGGCGAGGGCGGCGGCAACCACGAAAGCCTCAACCCCTACCTCGTCGGCGGCCTCGCCTTCCTCGCGCTGATGTTCCTGCTCTGGGTCACCACCCGCTTCAACCGCGACCGCTGAGTCAGAGGCGTACAGCTGTGCCAGTAGGCTCTGCACGCATGGGAGAGCAGGAAGTGCCTACCGGCCCCGAGAAGCGCCGGATCGGCGTCATGGGCGGGACCTTCGACCCGATCCATCATGGACACCTGGTGGCGGCCAGTGAAGTGGCCGCCCAGTTCCATCTCGACGAGGTCGTGTTCGTCCCGACCGGGCAGCCGTGGCAGAAGAGCCACAAGATGGTCTCCCCGGCCGAGGACCGCTATCTGATGACGGTCATCGCGACCGCGTCCAACCCGCAGTTCTCGGTCAGCCGCAGTGACATCGACCGTGGCGGACCGACGTACACCATCGATACGCTGCGGGACCTGCGCGAGGTCCACGGCGACGCGGACCTCTTCTTCATCACCGGCGCCGACGCGCTCGCCCAGATCCTCACCTGGCGTGACGCGGAGGAGCTGTTCTCGCTCTCCCACTTCATCGGTGTGACCCGGCCGGGTCACCTCCTCACGGACGACGGACTCCCCGAGGGCGGCGTCTCCCTCGTGGAGGTGCCCGCGCTGGCGATCTCGTCCACGGACTGCCGTGAGAGGGTCGCGCAGGGGGAGCCGGTCTGGTACCTGGTGCCGGACGGCGTGGTCCGCTACATCGACAAGCGCCAGCTGTACCGCGGCGACTGAGCCACGGAGAGGGGCACCGGTGAACGACCGACAGAACCCGTACGGACACGACCCGTACTACCAGCAGCCGCAGATCATCGGCTACGACGAGTACGGGCAGCCGGTGTACCAGCAGCAAGGGCAGCAGCAGGGCGGTCAGCAGTACGACCCCTACGCCGCCCAGCAGGGACAGGGCCAGGCGCAGGGGCAGGCCTCGGACGCGGGGTCGGGGTACGGATACGACCCGTACGGCGGGTCCCAGCAGCCCTACGACCCGTACGCGGGACAGCAGGCCCAGCAGCAGGACCAGAGCGGCCAAGGCACCGACCAGGGCTACGGCCAGGGCCAGGCGCAAGGCCAGGGGTACGGCTACGGGGGCTACACCGACTACGGCTACGCCACCGGGCAGCAGCCCGCCGCCGTCGACACCGGCCAGTGGAACATCCCGCAGCAGGGCGCCGCCCCCGCACCGGAACAGGCACCGCAGCAGACCCAGCAGACCCCCCAGCCCACGCGCGAGCCGGAGCCCGAGGCCGAGGCGGATCCCTCCGTCCCCGGGCAGCGCGGCTCCGCGCCGGACTACCGCACCGAGCAGTTCTCGTTCATCGAGGAGCCCGACGAGGACTCCGAGGACGTTATCGACTGGCTGAAGTTCACCGAGAGCCGCAGCGAGCGGCGCGAGGAGGCGCGGCGCAAGGGCCGCAACCGGATGATCGCGCTGATCGTCGTCGCCGTGCTCGTGGTGGTCGGCGGCGTCGGGTACCTCTGGTCCGCCGACATGCTTCCCGGCCTCTCCGGCCCGGAGGAGAAGAAGTCCGTCGCCGCCGGCGCGCAGCAGCGCGACGTGATCGTGGTGCACCTGCACAACACCAAGAAGGGCGGCACGTCGACAGCTCTGCTCGTCGACAACGCCACCACCAAGCAGGGCACCACCGTCCTGCTGCCCAACACCCTCGCCGTCGCCGGTGACGACGGAACCACCACCACGCTGGGCAAGTCCGTCGACGACGACGGCAGGACCGGCACCAGGGAGTCGATCGAGACCCTTCTCGGCACCAGGATCAGCGGCACCTGGCGGCTGGACACCCCGTACCTGGAGATCCTCGTCGAGCAGGTCGGCAACATCGAGATGGACACCGACATCGATGTTCCCGACGCCAAGAAGGGTGCCGCGCCCCTGGTGAGGAAGGGGGAGGCGCAGACGCTCAGCGGCCCGATGGCCGTCGCGTACGCCACCTACCTCGCGCCCGGTGAGGCCGAGGCCGAGCAGCTGGCGCGGTTCGGGGAGGTCATGCGCGCGGTGCTGCGCAAGATCTCGGAGGACCCCAAGGCCGCGACCGTCACCGTGGAGACGCTGGCGCAGGTCCTGGACCCGTCGCTGCCCGAGAAGGATCTCGGGGCCTCGCTCGCCAAGCTGGCGTCCCGGGCCAAGGTCGGCGACTACAAGACGGCGATGCTGCCGGTCCAGGACGACGGCACCCTCACCGACGCGGCCACCCGCAGCGTCGTCAAGGACATCCTCGGCGGCACGGTGAAGGCTCCGGAGGAGGGCGCGCCTCTGAGGGTCGCCGTCCGCAACGCCACCGGGAACGCCGACGCCGGCGAATCCGCCCGGATCACGCTGGTCAACGGCGGTTACGCCTTCGTGGACAGTGGCAGGGCCGAGACCGAGGCCGAGTCCGTCGTGCTCTACCGGAGCGCCGGGGACAAGGGGAAGGCCACCGAGGTCGCCAAGACCCTGGGGCTGCCCGCCGATGCCGTGAAGAAGGGCGAGCCGGCCGCCAACGCGGACGTGTCCGCCGTGCTGGGGCAGGACTACAAGAGCAAGTAGCAGGACGACAGGAGCAAGTAATCGTCGGCGGGAGGGGCTGTCGGCGGTCCGTGAGACCCTAGAGGTTGCATCCGACCGCCGACGAAAGCCTGCATGTGACCGCCACGGACCGCTCCATCGAGCTCATCAACGCCGCCGCTCAGGCGGCCGCCGACCGGCTCGCGCACGACATCATCGCCTACGACGTCAGCGATGTGCTGTCGATCACCGACGCCTTCCTGCTGGCCTCGGCCCCCAACGACCGCCAGGTCAAGTCGATCGTCGACGAGATCGAGGAGAAGCTCCAGAAGGAGCTCGGCGCCAAGCCGGTGCGCCGTGAGGGCGACCGCGACGCCCGCTGGATCCTCCTCGACTACGTCGACATCGTCGTCCACGTCCAGCACAGCGAGGAGCGCGTCTTCTACGCGCTGGAGCGCCTGTGGAAGGACTGCCCGGAGATCGCCCTCCCCGAGGACGCGGTCAGGACCCGAGGCAAGGCCGAGGAGCACGCACAGCTCAACGGCAGCACGGAAGGTGACCAGAGCTGAACGGCAGTCGCAGCGGCCGGGGCCGCAGGATCGTCCTCTGGCGTCACGGCCAGACCGCGTGGAACCTGGAGCGCCGATTCCAGGGCTCCACGGACATCGAGCTCACCGAGGAGGGCGTCGGGCAGGCCCGCAGGGCCGCCCGGCTGCTCGCTTCGCTGCAGCCCGACGCCCTCGTCGCCTCCGATCTCCGGCGGGCGGCTGCCACGGCCGCCGAGCTCGCCGCCGTCACCGGCCTCACCGTGGCCCACGACGCCGCACTCCGTGAGACGTACGCGGGTGAATGGCAGGGCCTGACGCACGGGGAGATCGTCGAGCGGTACGGCGAGCAGTACGCGGCCTGGAAGCGCGGCGAGCCGGTGCGCAGGGGCGGCGGTGAGCTGGAGACCGAGGTCGCCGACCGGGCCGCGCCGGTCGTCCTGGAGCACGCCGAGAAGCTGCCGGTCGACGGCACGCTCGTCGTGGTCAGCCACGGCGGCACGATCAGGACGACGATCGGCCGTCTCCTCGGTCTGGAGGCGCACCACTGGGAGGGGCTCGGCGGGCTGTCGAACTGCTGCTGGTCCGTCCTGGGCGAGGGTGCGCGCGGCTGGCGCCTGCTGGAGCACAACGCCGGAACGCTGCCGGAGCCGGTGCTCGGCGACGACGACTAGGCCGCCTTCCGGGGCCGCTCGGCCGCTGTTCGCGGGCCGTCCACGGGCGGCCGCGGCCGGATTTCACTTTCCGGCAGGTCACAGGCTAAAGTTCTTCTTGTTCGCAGCGCGGAAACGCAGGGAAACAGAGCGAACAGCGGGGCTATAGCTCAGTTGGTAGAGCGCCTGCATGGCATGCAGGAGGTCAGGAGTTCAATTCTCCTTAGCTCCACAATCGAAGATCCCGTCCCCGTCTGGGGGCGGGATCTTCTGCGTAGGGGGCGTGAAGCGGGCTGACCCTCTTGCGGGGTCATGGCAGAATCGGAGCGCCGGAGGGGGCGACGGACCGATCGGGAGGGAGCGCGATGCCTGCGAGTCGCGAACACGTCCCCGGCCTGCCCCTTGTCCCGGCCCCGCCTCCCGGTCCCGTAAGGTCCGAAGATCGATCCCGGCTCGGCTGTCCGTCCTGCGGTTCGTCCCACGTGGCCCAGGTCCTGGGCGACAACGGAGGGGTCTCCTACGTGTGTACGGCCTGCGGCCACAGCTGGAGCTGACTGATGGGTGCACACAGGCGTAAGTGCGACTGGTGCGGCAGCGGTACGCCCATTGTCAGGGACATGGACCCGATCAACCCGGAATACCAGTACTGGTGCGAGGAATGCGCCCGGGCGCTGATCATAAAAGGCGACCCCATCGAGACCTACCGGGAGCTGGAGGGGGAGCCGATCTACGGGCGGCTCCTGGAGGAGCACTGCACGCTCAAGCGGTTCTACTCCTTCGCGACGGCATGATCCTCCGGGCCTCTGACCTGCGGCTGACGGCTCAACGCTCCGGATAATTCGGGCATATGCCCACTCATCGGAAGCGATTTGGTGAAGCACCGGGGGGACCGTGTAATGTTCTCGATGTCGCCAAGGGGAACCGGGCGGCAAACAACAAGGGGCTATAGCTCAGTTGGTAGAGCGCCTGCATGGCATGCAGGAGGTCAGGAGTTCAATTCTCCTTAGCTCCACAAGATCCATAATCTTGGCAGTGAAGAAGCGGGCCACCCGGATCCGGGTGGCCCGCTTCCTTCGTTCCTGTGCTGTCCGGTCAGTCGCGTCCGCTGCCCAGGGCCCGCCGGTTGACGGCGGGCAGGGCGGGCCGCTGTTGCTGCCGCTCGGCGGCCGGCTGCTCGATCCGCAGGGCCAGCGCGGGACAGCGCCGTACGGCCCGCTGGGCGCGTCCGCGCAGATGCATGGGGACCGAGGCGTCCGCCAGCGCCGGATAGCCGTCGGGGCCCAGTCTGATGAGCTCGGGGACGATGTCCGCGCAGAGGCCGTGGCCCTGGCAGAGCGTCCAGTCCACCGCCAGCTTCTCGCCGCTCGGGATCGACTCCTCCACGTCCTGGTAGCCGGAGGCGGGCAGCGGCAGCACCCCGACCGTCTCGCGGCCGCAGCCGCCGTCCAGGACATGGGCGGCGAGGTCGTCGGTGAACGCCGACAGCGTCGACATGAAGAACCGCGCCGACCCGTCCGGATGCTTGCACGCGCCCCGGCCCTTCACGGCCTGGGTCACCTCGCGCAGGGCCTCCAGCGCGGCGGGCCCGCCGCCGTTCAGCACGTCGGAGAGGCCGCCGGCCGCCGCGGGGAGCCCCAGCTTGCACGGGCCGCACTGCCCGGCGGTCTCGGCGGCCAGCCAGTTCGCGATCCGGAGGGACTCGCCGAGCGGGCAGGTGTCCGGCCCGATCGGCAGGATCGCGCCCGCACCGAGCGCGCCGCCGACGGTGGCCAGGGACTCGCGGGATATCACCGCGTTGTGGGAGGCGACCGCGTCGATCCAGTTGCCGTGGTACCCGCCGGTCAGCACGCCCTGGGGGAGCGGCGGGGCTCCGGCCAGCTGGAGGATGTACCGCAGCGGCACCCCGGTCGGCACCTCGATGACCATGGGCCGCGCCACGGAGCCGGAGACGGTCAGCAGGACGGTGCCGGGTTCGTCCGGCAGCCCGGTGTGCCCGTAGCGGCGGGGGCCGATCCGGGCGGCCACGGCGAGCTGGGCGTACGTCTCCGCATTCGACAGCAGGGTCGGTGAGCCGCCGACCCCGGTCTCCGCCGCCCGCTCGCGCCGGCCGGGTGGCAGGGCCGGGCCGCCGTTCGCCGCCCGGATCACCGAGGACGCCTCGCCGGAGACCATGCGCTCCGGGGTGCGGATCACCCGGGCGCGCAGTTGCTGGCCGCGCCGGTCGGAGAGGCCGCGCTCGGCCAGCGCCGCGCGTACGGAGACCTCGGTGGAGTTACGGGTCACGGCGACGACCAGGGTGCGCGCGCCGAGCGCCTCGGCGGCCAGCAGGGCGCCGTCCAGGATCAGGTGCGGGGCGCGGTTGAGCAGGACGGTGTCCTTGCGGCAGGCGGGCTCGCCCTCACTCCCGTTGATCACGACGACGGGCCGCACACCGCGCCGGATGGACGCCTTCGCCACGGCCCGCAGCTTCTTCCCGAAGGGGAATCCGGCGCCGCCCCGCCCCCGCAGGGATATCGCCTCGGCCAGCCCGGCCAGCCGCTCGCCGGTCATCGGTTCGAGGGGTCCGTGCACCTTCAGGTGCATGGCGAGGTCGAGCCGCTCCACCAGGTCGAAGCCGGTGGTCAGTTGGGGCAGGCCGACGACGCGGACCTCGGGAACGTCGGGAAGAGGGGCATTCACGGTCGGTCTCCTGCGGGTGCGTGCCACGGTTCGCCGGCCGGGGGCGCGGAGAACGGTCCGGCCGACGGCTCGGCGCCGGGGATGGGTGTGCTGTGGGTGGCTGTGGTGGAGGGGCCGGCCGACGGGGCGGCCCGGGACGGTGATTCGTAGGCGGGTGCGTAGGCGGCTTCGTATGGCGCCTCGTAGGCGGGCGTCTGGCGGCCGCTGGTCTGGCCGCTGCTGGTCTGGCCGCTGTCGAAAGAAGGCGTCGCGTCAGCTGTGCTGTAGGTCGGTGTGCCGTAGGCGGGTGCGCTGTGGGTCGGCGTGCTGTGGGTCGGCGTGCTGTACGCGGGGGTGCCGTACATCGGTGTCTCGTACGAGGGCGTGGTGTGGAGCGGTGGTGTGTACAGCGGTGGTTCCTGCGGGGGCGCGTAGGTGTGCTCGGCTCCTTGCGGGCCGTGGTGGGCCTGCGCGGGCGGTGCGGGGGACGGGGCCGGCCATCTGGCGCCGGGCGGGCGTGTGGCGTCGCCGGCCTGCGAGACGAAGCGGTATCCGGCCGATATGCCCGGCCCGCCCGCCGGCCCGATCCCGGAGCCACCCGCCGACCCGATGCCCGGTCCGCCCGCAGGCCCGTCGGCGAGCCGGTCGGAGCTGCGGGGCGGTGGCTCGTACGCCTGGGAGTGGACCCCGTACAGCAGTTCCGTCGGCGCCTCGTGCAGGGAGTGCGTCTCGTGCGGCGCGTGCAGCGACCCGGACAGCGGTACGGGGGGTGGCATCGGCGGTGGTGCCGGCGCCGACAGGGTGCGCGGGCGCACCGGAGTGCCCCGGACCCCGCGGTCCGGCTCCCTCCACCCGGCGGGGTCTCCCGAAGGCGCCTCGCGGTCCGTGCCGGGCCGTGCGGACGCGCGCAGCACCGGGTCCGGGGTGTCGAAGCCCGCGTCCGCGTTCATCAGCGTGGTGATCCGGTCGGTGATGCGGCGCTTCGTCGGGCGCGGCAGCAGCCGCAGGCAGAGGGCGCCGGCGACGGCGGTGAGGCAGAGGCCGTACATCACGACGACCCAGGTGGCCGGTGCCCGGCCCGCGTACAGGCCGTGGATCAGCGCGGCGCACCAGGCCGGATAGGCCAGGGCGTGCAGAGCGCGCCACCGGCCCGCGATCCCGCCCGCCTCCCGGGGCGAGCCCAGTGACTGTCCGAGCCGGGTGGCCGTGGGCGAGGGGTGGGCGAACGCGCTGCGCAGGGCACCGGTCGCGGCCGTGACGACCATGAGGAGCCCGGCCAGCGACCCGAAGCCGATCAGCCCCGCCGTTCCCGTCACACCGAGGCCGAAGGGTATGAGGGCGCCGATCACGGAGACGTGCCCGAGGGCGATCTTCACGGTTCCGTGCAGCAGCAGGAAGCCGAGCGCGGCGATGGCCGTGGCCCGGTGGATGCCCTGGCAGATGATCCGCTGACGGGTGGAGAGGAACAGCCGGTCCGTGGCCAGCAGACCCCAGGCGACGGTCGCGCTGAGTGACACCAGCGACAGGACGCCGGTGGTGAAATCGAGGGTGGCGCGGAAGCCGTCGCTCCCCGCGACGGCGAGCAGAGGGACGAAAACCAGGGCGGTGACGGTCAGGCCGCCCTGTACAGGCCGACTCATTGCGGGGCTCATGCTGGGGGATACGCGGATCTTGCGATGAGGGTTCATGGGGGCGACTCCGAATAGTTCGGCAAAGCGGTCCCGTTGCCGCATGCTAGGACGCCCCATACCAACCGGTACGAGCTTTGCTCGGTTGCCCCGATAGAAGTCGGTACGCCGAGTAACCTCTTTGTTTCGCCCCCTAGGAGGGCCGTTCTCCGGGCACCACGGGGCCGCTTCCAGGCGCTGCAGCAAGCGGCGTCCACCCACCGGTCGCTCTCCGCAGCCCTCCGTGCCCGTGCGGTACCCTGACGCCATGCGTGCCGTACGCCTTCTGCTTAGCGAGCCGCGCTGAACAGTCCCGACCGGTGAGAACGCCTGGTCGGAGTCAGCGCGGCGTCCCCTCCTGTGCGAGGGGATTTTTCGTTTCCCGGCAGATGACGATCGATGGAGCTTTGAGGATCATGAGCGAGACGAATTCCGCAGCCGAGACGGCCGCGCCGCACCGCTACACGGCGGCGATGGCCGCCGACATCGAGGCACGCTGGCAGGACTTCTGGGACGCCGAGGGGACGTACGAGGCGCCGAACCCCACCGGGGAGCTGGCGGGCGATCCGGAGCTGGCCGCCAGGCCGAAGAAGTTCATCATGGACATGTTCCCGTACCCCTCGGGCGCCGGGCTGCACGTCGGACACCCGCTGGGCTACATCGCCACCGATGTCTACGCCCGTCATCAGCGGATGACCGGCCACAACGTGCTGCACACGCTGGGCTTCGACGCGTTCGGCCTGCCCGCCGAGCAGTACGCCGTCCAGACCGGCACGCACCCGCGGGTCTCCACCGAGGCCAACATGGAGAACATGAAGGTCCAGCTGCGCCGGCTGGGTCTGGGCCACGACAACCGCCGCTCGTTCGCGACGATCGAGGCCGAGTACTACAAGTGGACGCAGTGGATCTTCCTGCAGATCTTCAACTCCTGGTACGACACCGAGGCCGACCGGGCCCGCCCGATCGCCGAGCTGGTCGAGCAGTTCGAGAACGGCACCCGCGCGACCCCCGACGGCCGTGAGTGGAGCGCGCTGAGCGCCACCGAGCGCGCCGACCTGCTGAGCCAGTACCGACTGGCGTACGCCTCCGACGCCCCGGTCAACTGGTCGCCCGGCCTGGGCACCGTGCTGGCCAACGAGGAGGTCACCGCCGACGGCCGCTCCGAGCGCGGCAACTTCCCCGTCTTCAAGGCCAAGCTGCGCCAGTGGAACATGCGCATCACCGCCTACGCCGACCGGCTGCTGAACGACCTGGACGGGCTGGACTGGCCCGAGGCGATCAAGCTGCAGCAGCGCAACTGGATCGGCCGCTCCGAGGGCGCCCGGGTCGAGTTCCCGGTCGACACCGCCGGTGGCATCACCGTTTTCACCACCCGTCAGGACACCCTGTTCGGCGCCACGTACATGGTGCTGGCCCCCGAACACGACATGGTCGAGCGGATCATCCCGGCCGCCTGGCCCGAGGGCACCCACCCCGTGTGGACCGGCGGGCACGCGAGCCCGGCCGAGGCCGTCACCGCGTACCGCAAGCAGGCCGCCGCCAAGTCCGACGTCGAGCGGCAGGCCGAGGCCAAGGACAAGACCGGTGTCTTCACCGGCGCGTACGCGACCAACCCGGTCAGCGGCGAGAAGGTTCCCGTCTTCATCGCGGACTACGTCCTGATGGGGTACGGCACCGGCGCGATCATGGCCGTACCGGCGCACGACGCCCGCGACTTCGCCTTCGCGCGCGCCTTCGAGCTGCCGATGCGCTGTGTCGTCCAGCCGTCCGACGACCGCGGCACCGACCCCGCCACCTGGGACGACGCCTTCAGCTCGTACGACGCGAAGCTGGTCAACTCGGCCAACGACGAGATCTCGCTGGACGGCCTGGGCGTCGTCGAGGCCAAGGCGAGGATCACCGACTGGCTGCGGGAGCACGGCGTCGGCGAGGGCACCGTCAACTTCCGGCTGCGCGACTGGCTGTTCAGCCGCCAGCGCTACTGGGGCGAGCCCTTCCCGATCGTGTACGACGAGGAGGGCATCGCCCACCCGCTGCCCGAGTCGATGCTGCCGCTGGAGCTGCCGGAGGTCGAGGACTACTCGCCGCGCACCTTCGACCCGGAGGACGCTTCCGCCCAGCCCGAGACCCCGCTGTCGCGCAACGCGGACTGGGTCGACGTGACGCTGGACCTGGGCGACGGTTCCGGTCCGCGCAAGTACCGCCGCGAGACCAACACCATGCCCAACTGGGCCGGTTCCTGCTGGTACGAGCTGCGCTACCTGGACCCGACGAACGACCGGCAGCTGGTCGACCCGTCGATCGAGCAGTACTGGATGGGCCCGCGCGAGGGCCAGCCCACGGGCGGCGTCGACCTGTACGTCGGCGGCGCCGAGCATGCCGTACTGCACCTGCTGTACGCGCGGTTCTGGTCCAAGGTGCTGCACGACCTGGGCCACATCTCGTCGGCCGAGCCGTTCCACAAGCTGTACAACCAGGGCATGATCCAGGCCTTCGTCTACCGCGACGCCCGGGGCATCGCCGTTCCGGCCGCCGAGGTGGAGGAGCGCGACGGCGCCTTCTACTACGAGGGCGAAAAGGTCAGCCGCGTCCTGGGCAAGATGGGCAAGTCCCTGAAGAACGCGGTCACGCCGGACGAGATCTGCGCCGAGTACGGCGCCGACACGCTGCGCCTGTACGAGATGGCGATGGGCCCGCTGGACGTGTCGCGCCCCTGGGACACGCGTGCCGTGGTCGGCCAGTACCGGCTGCTGCAGCGGCTGTGGCGCAACGTGGTCGACGAGGAGACCGGTGAGGTCACCGTCGTCGACACGGAGCCCGGCGAGGAGACCCTGCGGGCCCTGCACAAGGCCATCGACGGGGTCGGCCAGGACCTGGAGGGGATGCGGTTCAACACCGCCATCGCCAAGATCACCGAGCTGAACAACCACCTGACGAAGGCGGGCGGCCCGCTGTCGCGGTCCGTGGCCGAGCGGCTGGTCCTGCTGGTCGCCCCACTGGCCCCGCACATCGCTGAGGAGCTGTGGCGCCGCCTGGGCCATGCCGAGTCGGTCGTCCACCAGGACTTCCCGGTGGCCGACCCGGCGTACGTCGTGGACGAGACCGTCACCTGTGTCGTCCAGATCAAGGGCAAGGTCCGGGCCCGCCTGGAGATCTCGCCCTCCATCACGGACGCGGAGCTGGAGGCGCTGGCCCTGGCGGATGAGGCGGTCGTCGCGGCGCTGGGCGGCGCCGGGATCCGCAAGGTGATCGTGCGGGCGCCGAAGCTGGTGAACATCGTCCCCGCGTGACCCATTTCGTGCGGAGTTAGGGCCATCCCCTACGGGCAGGTTGGGGGTTCCGAAGGAACCCTCGGCCTGCCCGTTCCGTTTACGGTGGAGAGGGCGAACCGGTACCGGCGGGCCGCATCGACACACCGAGGGGCATTCATGGAAGCCGTGATCACGATCCTGGCGCTGCTCTTCGTCGCGTTCATCGCGCTGGGCGTCTATATGACCGTGAAGGCCGTCGGCGCGGCCAAGCGCGGCGTGGACCGCACGATCACGCAGGCCCGTCGCACCGTGGAGGACACCACGCTCCGGGCCAAGAGCTTCGGCCAGCCGGGTGTGGCCGGTGAGCTGGCGCAGCTCCGGCTGGCCCTGCGCACCTCGATGCGGGCCACCCAGGACGCCCTGCACGCCGGAGTCGCCGCGGACTCCTCCCTCGCGGAGTCGGTGGGCCTCTTCCGGCGGCTGAGCGCCCACGGCCTGGAGCTCGACGAGGAGCTGAAGCGGCTGGAGCGCGAGCCCGACCGGGCGACGGTCGCCGGCCTGCTGCCGCAGCTGAGGGAGCGCACCGAGCGGATCACCCACTCGGCGGACTCGCTGCGCTGGGCGGCCCGGGACCGCGCGCGGCAGTTCGCCGACGACGACCTGGACGCGCTCAACGCGCAGATCGACATCGAGGCGGGGGCCCTGCGGCACTGGAGCGTGGAGGAGCAGCAGCAGTCCGGGCAGGGGCCGGGCGCCGGGGCGCCGCAGAGGCGCGACACCGGGGTGGACTGGCCCGAGCCTGCCGCCGGAGGCGGCAGCAGCAGCACGGCGGACGACTCCTGGGGCGGACCGGCCGGCGAGGAGGCCCCGCAGGCGATCACCGCTCCGGACCCGCGCCTGCGGACGACGTACCCGTGGCAGAAGTCGGCCCGGCCGGAGACGACCAACTGACGGTCGCGCGGTGACCGGACGCGTTCCGACTGAACGCGTTCCGACTGGACGCGCTCCGAAGTGACCACGAATGATCGCGGGGCCGGGGCCGGGCTCCCGTACTCCCACCTCGGCAGGTAACCTCCGGCTCATGCCCCGCCATGTCGCTGTCGTCACTGATTCAACGGCCTACCTGCCGCACCGGACGATGGAACGGCACAGCATCACCGCGGTGCCGCTGACCGTCGTCCTGGGCGATCAGGCGCTGGAGGAGGGCACGGAGATCTCGGCCCGCTCGCTCGCCCTGGCCCTGCAGAAACGCCACTCCGTGACCACCTCGCGCCCCAGCCCCGAGGTCTTCGCCGAGACCTACCGGGCGGCGGCCGAGGGCGGCGCCGACGCGGTGGTCTCGCTGCACCTGTCGGCGGAGTTCTCGGGTACGTACGACGCCGCGCTCCTCGCGGCGAAGGACGCGCCGGTCCCGGTGCGCGTGGTGGACACGGGCATGGTCGCCATGGCCCTCGGCTTCTGCGCCCTCGCGGCTGCGGAGAGCGCGGAGGCGGGCGGCAGCCTGGACGAGGTCGTGACGGCGGCGGAGAAGCGGGCCGCCGGAACATCCGCTTATTTCTATGTCGACACGCTGGACTATCTCCGCCGGGGCGGCCGTATCGGTACGGCTCAGGCGCTGCTGGGGTCCGCGCTCGCGGTGAAGCCGATCCTCCAGCTCGACGGCGGCCGGATCGAGATGCTGGAGAAGGTACGGACGGCGTCCAAGGCCATCGCCCGCCTGGAGGAGATCGTCGCCGAGCGGGCCGGTGCGGCGACGGCTGACATCGCCGTCCACCACCTCGCCGCGCCGGAGCGCGCGGAGCGGCTCGCCGAGCGGCTGCGGGAACGGGTGCCGGGGCTGGCCGAGCTCCATGTCAGCGAGGTGGGCGCGGTGATCGGGGCGCACACGGGGCCGGGGCTGCTGGGTGTGGTGATCTCGCCGCGGTGACGGTGATCTCGTGTCGGTGACGGGGGCGGTGACCGCGTCGCGGTGATGGCGGCGGGGCCTGGGAGGTGATGGCGCCGAAGCCTCGGAGGTGATGGCGGGGAACCTCGGACGGGTGACCGAGATATCCACAACTGGCCGGTTGTCCACAGGAATCGGGGCTGCTCAGCGAGTTCGGGCGATTGTGCCTAACGTCGTGAGGCATGGCCCTTCGAACTCCTCGGGTGTCGATGCCCGACCACGTGTCCACAACTTCTCCGTCCCCGTCGCCGTCGCCGACCTCTGCTGCCGTGAGGGTGGCGGCGGGTGGACGCCCGATGCGGCGTGGGCCCGGCAGCCGTCCGAGTGGGCGGGCCGGGGTCCGTCCCGGTGCTCGGCCCGGCGCGCGCCCCGGCAGGCAGGGGACCGCGCGAGGTCGTGCCGCCCTTGCCGCGGCGGCCGCTCGGCGTCGGGCGGACGCGCTGATGACGGGTGCGGTTCCGGAGCCCGGCCCGGGAGTGGTTCCGGAGGTCGGCCAGGGTGTGGTTCCGGAGGTCGGCCCGGGTGTGGTTCCGGAGCCGAGCCCGGCCGCGTATGCGCTGCACGACGATCGCCCGGGAGGAGCCGCCCCGGACCGGTCGGAGGCGCCCTCGCGGGTCGGGCGTGTGGTGGGCGGGCTGTGGGACCGGGTGCCCTTGGGATCGCGGCTCGGGTGGGGGCTGGCACCGCGGACGATCGCGGCGCTGGCACTGGTGCTGGTGGCGGCCGTCGGCCTGGCCGCCTTCCACTTCTGGTCCGCACGTCCGCAGGGGGTGCGTGCCCCCGAGGCGGTGGAGGCCGGGGCCGCGGCGGCGATCGACGATCCGTTACGGGCCGGAGGCGCGGGCGCGGTACCCCGACCGGTTGCCGGTGCACCGCCCACGCCTCCTCCCGAACCGGCCGGGGAGATCGTGGTGGATGTCAGCGGCAAGGTGCGCCGGCCGGGTGTCCAGCGCCTTCCGGCCGGTTCGAGGGTGGCGGACGCGCTCCGGGCGGCGGGCGGTGCGCGCGCCGGGACCGATCTCTCGGGCCTCAACCGGGCGCGCGTGCTCGTGGACGGCGAGCAGGTCGCGGTGGGACTGCCGCAGGCCCCTGCGGCCCTCGGCACGACCGTCGGGGCGGTGGGCGCGCCGGGCGCGGCCGGTCCAGCGGCCCTGGTGAGCCTGAGCGCGGCGACCAAGGAGCAGCTCGAAACCCTGCCGGGGGTCGGGCCCGTGCTGGCGCAGCACATCATCGACCACCGAACGGAGAACGGCGGATTCCGGTCCGTCGACGAGCTGCGGCAGGTCAGCGGCATCGGTGACCGCCGGTTCGCCGACCTCCGACCGCTCGTACAGCCGTGAACAGCCCCACGGCGGCCGTGGCCGACCGCGCCGACCGCGCCGACCGGGACACGACCGGTGTACAGGGCACGGCCCGTGCGCGGGAGGAGGGGACGACGGACCTCCGGCTCGTCCCGCCTGCGCTGGCGGTCTGGGCGGCCGCGGCTCTCGCGCTGGGACTGCCGGGACGCCGGGTGGCGGCAGGGGCGGTGGTCTGCGCCGTGGTGGCGCTCGCGCTCCTGGTGGCCGGGACCGCTGCGCGCAGGAGGGCAGCCGTGTCCTGTGGATCCGGGCGGGCCGCCGCACCGGCAGGATCCGGACCGCAGGCCGCAGCGGCCGGAGGCAGACGGGCAGCCGCATCGGGCAGAGGCAAGTGGACCGTCGCCGCGGGAGCCGTGCTGCTCTGTGTGGCGGCCGGCGGAGCCACGGCCGGGTTTCACGGTGCCGATGTGCGGCGAGGGCCCGTTCCCGGGCTGGCGCAGGAGCACGCACGGGTGGACGCCGAGGTGCGGGTCACCTCGGATCCCCGGCCGACGCGTCCCGGCGTACGGGGCAGCCACAGCACCCCGGACACGCTCCTGATCAACGCGGACATCACCGAGGTGGCCCCACCCGGCGGCCACCGCACCCAAGTCCGTACGCCCGTGCTCCTCATGGTCTCGCCCGGCGACGACCGGACGAGGTGGCAGGAGCTGCTCCCGTCCACCCGGCTCCGCGTCGGCGGCCGCCTCTCGCCCCCTGCCCACGAGGGCGAACGCCTGGCCGCCGTCCTGCGGGTGGAGACCGAAGGGCCACCCCGGATCACCGGCCCTCCGACGGCCGTCCAGCGCTCGGCCGGCGAGCTGCGCTCCGGGCTGCGGGAGGCGACGGACGGCCTCGATGCGGATGCGCGGGCGCTGCTGCCGGGGCTGGTGGTCGGGGACACCTCCAGGGTCCCGCCGGACCTCCACGACGCCTTCAAGGCCACCGACCTGACGCACTTGTTAGCTGTTTCCGGGGCAAACCTGTCGATCCTGCTCTTCCTCCTCATCGGCCCGCCCGGTTCGGCCATGAACAGTGAGAGGCGCGGCCTGGCACCGAAGTTGGGTATCTCGCTGCGCGGGACCGCGTTGCTGGGCGGCGGGCTGACGCTCGTGTTCATCGTCGTGTGCCGCCCGGAGCCGAGCGTCCTGCGTGCGGCGGCCTGCGGCCTGATCACGCTTCTCGCCATCGGGACCGGCCGCCGCAGGTCCCTGCTCCCCGCACTGGCGGCGGCCGTCGTGCTCCTGGTGCTGTACGACCCGTGGCTGGCCCGGAGTTACGGGTTCCTGCTGTCGGTCCTGGCCACGGGCGCCCTGCTGACGCTCGCGCCCCGGTGGAGCACGGCGCTGCAACGGCGGGGGATGCCGGTGCGGTTCGCCGAGGTGCTGGCGGCGGCGGCCGCGGCGCAGGCGGTGTGCGCGCCCGTGGTGGTGGTGCTGGCCTCGCGGGTGAGTCTGGTGGCGATTCCGTGCAATCTGCTGGCGGAGTTCGCGGTGGCGCCCGCGACGGTGTTCGGGTTCGCGGCGCTGGCCGTCGCGCCGGTCGCACCTCCGGCGGCCGAACTGCTGGCCTGGGTCGCTGGTTGGCCGGCCGGATGGATCGCCGGGGTGGCCCGCGCGGGGGCGGACCTTCCCGGGGCCGAGGCGCCGTGGCCCGGAGGCTGGGTCGGCGCCGGACTTCTCGCGGTCCTCACGGTCCTGGGCGCGCTGCTCGCGCCCCGGTTGGTGCGCCACCCCTGGCTCTGCGCGGGCGCCGCGCTCCTCCTGGTCCTCGTGGTGGTGCGACCGGTCCCGCTGGCCCGGATCGTCACCGGGTGGCCGCCGCCCGGCTGGGCGTTCGCGCTGTGCGACGTGGGGCAGGGCGATGCGATGGTGCTCGCGGCCGGGGAGGGTACGGGGGTGGTCGTCGACGCCGGACCCGACCCCCGCTCGGTCGACCACTGCCTGCGCGATCTCGGCGTCACCCGGGTGCCGCTGGTGATCCTCACGCATTTCCACGCCGACCATGTGAGGGGGCTGCCCGGGGTGCTGCGGGGCAGAGCCGTGGGCGCGGTCCAGACGACGAGCCTGGACGAGCCGCCCGAGCAGGCCGCGTTCGTCCGGCGTACGGCGGCCGCCGCCCGGGTCGCGACGGTGCGGGCGGTACCCGGTGAGCGACGACGGGCGGGGCCGCTGGAGTGGCGGGTCCTCTGGCCGCGCGACGGGCCCGGGGGAGTCGGGGCGGTGAAGGGGGCAGGCGGGCCGAACGACGCCAGCGTGACCCTGTACGTACGGGCGGCGGGCGGCCTGACGCTGCTGCTCCTCGGCGACCTCGAACCGCCGGCCCAGCGCGGTCTGCTGCTCGGCTCCGCCGGGCTGCCCCGGGTGGACGTCCTCAAGGTGGCCCACCACGGGTCCGCCTTCCAGGACGCGGGGCTGCTGGACGGCGCGCGGCCGAGGCTCGCGCTCATCTCCTGCGGCGCGGACAACCCGTACGGCCATCCGTCGCCCCGGACCGTCGAAGCGCTCACGGCCGCCGGGGCGCGGGTCCTGCGTACCGACACCGATGGCGCCATCGCGGTGACGGGCGCCGGCAAGGAGCTGCGGGCGGTGGGACGTTCAGGAAGGGAGGGGTGACCGGTCGGTGCCGGAGGCGACGGAGGAGGGCGGGACCAGCCAGCTGCCGGAGAGCATCAGGTCGCGGTCCGCCAGCTCGTTCACCTCACGCCAGGCCCGGACGGTGTACGGGGTGACGCGCAGGTACACCCACCGGGAGTCCTTGCGCGGGTCCCACGTGAGCTTCGCCGCGAAGGCGTCGCCGGTGGCGGCGGGGAGGGCTGTTCCCTCGACGATCTCCGCCTCTCCTTCGATGAGTACCACGTCACGGGTGGGGCCGAGGGTGACCCTGATCGGGCCGGTGGGGGTCACATTGGCCGCCGTCGGGTTGGTTCTGCGCGTCGCCATGACCAGGGCGTCCCCGTGCCAGACGAACGACAACGGCACCAAGCACGGGGTGCCGTCCGATGAGGCGGTCGCCACCCAGGCGTCCTCGTCCTCGCGGAGGCGGTCGAGGGTGTCGCGCAGGCGCTGTTCCGGGGTGCGGGGAGGTTCCGGGGTGCTCATGGCCGTCACGCTAACCGCCGTCCGGTGCGGGGCGCGTCGGCCGCCGGACCTAGGCCTTTCGCCCCGTGCGGACCCGAGGCGCTACGGCTTCTCCAGCCACCCCTCGTACTCCGCGGCGAACTCGTCCAGCGCGGCCGGGTCCAGGCGTCCGGCCGGGTCTTCCACGACCACCAGCCACTGGGCGTCCTCGGCGTCGTCCTCGCCGGCCAGGGCGTCCCGTACGAGCTGGGGTTCCTCGGCGACCCCGAAGCGTTCCGCCAGCTCCCCGGCCACCTCCTCGGCGGCGTCGCGGTCGGGCAGCACCAGTACGTGTCTCTCATCGTTCACCCGGACATTCTCCGGTACGGATATCTGTGCCCCGCACCCTGGGGCGGCGGGGGATCCGGGCTGTCAGTGGGCCATGGGATGCTGGAGCGCGATGGCCACCAGGAAGAATTCCACCGACGATCCGCTCGCCCCCCTCACCCTCGCCGTGGGCCAGGAGGACCTCCTCCTGGACCGTGCGGTGCAGCAGGTGGTGGCGGCCGCCCGTGCTGCCGACGCCGACACGGACGTACGGGATCTGGCGTCCGACCAGTTGCAGCCCGGCACGCTCGCCGAGCTCACCAGCCCCTCGCTCTTCGCCGAGCGCAAGGTCGTGATCGTGCGCAACGCGCAGGACCTCTCGGCCGACACGGTCAAGGACGTCAAGGCGTATCTCGGTGCGCCGGTCGAGGAGATCACGCTCGTCCTGCTGCACGCGGGCGGGGCGAAGGGGAAGGGGCTTCTGGACGCGGCGCGCAAGGCCGGGGCCCGGGAGGTCGCCTGCCCGAAGACCACCAAGCCGGCCGAGCGGCTCTCCTTCGTACGGTCGGAGTTCCGGACCCACGGGCGGTCCGCGACACCGGAGGCCTGCCAGGCGCTGGTCGACTCCATCGGCAGCGATCTGCGGGAGCTGGCCAGCGCGGTGTCGCAGCTGATCGCGGATGTCGAGGGGACGATCGACGAGGCGGTCGTCGGGCGCTACTACACCGGACGGGCGGAGGCCTCGTCGTTCACGGTCGCCGACCGGGCGGTCGAGGGGCGGGCGGCGGAGGCGCTGGAGGCGCTGCGGTGGTCGTTGTCGACCGGGGTCGCGCCGGTGCTGATCACCAGTGCGCTGGCGCAGGGGGTGCGGGCGATCGGGAAGCTGTCGTCCGCGCGGGGCGGGCGGCCGGCGGACCTTGCCAGGGAGCTGGGGATGCCGCCGTGGAAGATCGACCGGGTGCGGCAGCAGATGCGGGGGTGGACGCCGGACGGGGTGGCCTTGGCCCTGCGGGCCGTGGCCGCGGCGGATGCGGGGGTGAAGGGCGGAGGGGATGACCCTGAGTACGCCCTGGAGAAGGCCGTCGTCGCTGTTGCGCGGGCGGCGAGGTCGGGGCGGTAGCCGTTCCCTCAGCTTCACCGATGGGAGCGGGGCCCTGCCCTGACCGGTTCCGTCCTCAAACGCCGGACGGGCTGGATACGTCCACGAACGCACGGAAGCCCCGCAGCGCTGATCTGGGGAGATCGGCGCTGCGGGGCTTCCGGGTCACACTCTTGGTGCGTCGCACCCGCGTGGCGAACGCAGGTTCGGTGTGCGGCGCGGGGTGCCGGTCAGGGGCGGGAGAGAGGGCCCGTCTGGTCCGTTCCGGCGGTCACATCAGTGAGCTTCGGGAAGAAGCTCAGGCCTGAAGGGCGGCAACCTTGGACGCCAGCGCCGACTTCTTGTTGGCGGCGGCGTTCTTGTGGATGACACCCTTCGAGACAGCCTTGTCGAGCTGACGGGAAGCGTCGCGAGCGGCCGTGGTGGCCTTCTCGACGTCACCGGCAACGGCGGCCTCGCGGGCCTTGCGGATCGCGGTCTTGAGCGACGACTTGACGGCCTTGTTGCGCAGGCGCGCCTTCTCGTTGGTCTTGTTCCGCTTGATCTGGGACTTGATGTTCGCCACGAAAGAGCCTTTTCAGGTTCGTTGGATCTTCTAAGTGCGCCGCGCGGCTCGCGAGAGCCACGAGGCACAGCTGTCCACGGTAGCAGTCACCCTCCGACCGGCCCAAACCGGTCGCTGGCCCGCAGGCGTGGGACGATGGAGCCTACGTATCGATCCGACCGACGATCCGACCGACCCGACATCGACCCGAGACACGGCGTTCGGCGTCTCAAGAATCAGGACCCTGCGTGCCCGCGACTCCTTCCAACGTGCCCGAGCCGAGCCGTACCGACCCGGCGCTGATCCGCAATTTCTGCATCATCGCGCACATCGACCACGGCAAGTCGACCCTTGCCGACCGGATGCTCCAGCTGACCGGTGTGGTCGACCAGCGGCAGATGCGTGCTCAGTACCTCGACCGGATGGACATCGAGCGCGAGCGCGGCATCACCATCAAGTCCCAGGCGGTCCGGCTGCCCTGGGCGCCCACCGAGGGCGACGACCAGGGGCGGACCCACGTCCTCAACATGATCGACACCCCGGGCCACGTGGACTTCACCTACGAGGTCTCGCGTTCGCTCGCGGCCTGCGAGGGCACGGTCCTGCTGGTCGACGCCGCGCAGGGCATCGAGGCCCAGACGCTGGCCAACCTCTACCTGGCGATGGAGAACGACCTCACCATCGTCCCGGTGCTCAACAAGATCGACCTGCCCGCCGCCCAGCCGGAGAAGTTCTCCGAGGAGCTGGCCAACCTCATCGGCTGCCAGCCCGAGGACGTGCTCAAGGTCTCGGCCAAAACCGGTGTCGGCGTGGAAGCGCTGCTCGACCGGGTCGTCCGGGACGTCCCGGCCCCGGTCGGTGTCGCGGACGCCCCCGCCCGCGCGATGATCTTCGACTCGGTCTACGACTCGTACCGCGGTGTCGTCACCTACGTCCGGGTCGTCGACGGCCAGCTCAACAAGCGCGAGCGCATCCGCATGATGTCGACCGGCGCCACCCACGAGCTGCTGGAGATCGGGGTGTCCTCCCCGGAGATGACCCCGGCCGACGGCATCGGCGTGGGCGAGGTCGGCTACATCATCACCGGTGTGAAGGACGTCCGGCAGTCCAAGGTCGGTGACACGATCACCTCCCTGCAGAACGGGGCGACCGAGGCGCTGGGCGGTTACAAGGACCCGAAGCCGATGGTCTTCTCGGGGCTGTATCCGCTGGACGGCTCGGACTATCCGGACCTGCGCGAGGCGCTGGACAAGCTCCAGCTCAACGACGCCGCCCTCGTCTACGAGCCGGAGACCTCCGCCGCGCTCGGCTTCGGCTTCCGTGTCGGCTTCCTCGGCCTGCTCCACCTGGACGTGGTCCGCGAGCGGCTGGAGCGCGAGTTCGGCCTCGACCTGATCGCCACCGCGCCCAACGTGGTCTACCGGGTCGAGATGGAGGACGGCACCGAGCACATCGTCACCAACCCGAGCGAGTTCCCCGAGGGCAAGATCGACAAGGTGCACGAGCCGGTCGTCCGCGCCACGGTGCTGGCCCCCAGCGAGTTCATCGGCGCCATCATGGAGCTCTGCCAGAGCCGCCGCGGCACGCTGCTCGGCATGGACTACCTCTCCGAGGACCGCGTCGAGATCCGCTACACCCTGCCGCTCGCCGAGATCGTCTTCGACTTCTTCGACCAGCTGAAGTCCAAGACCCGCGGTTACGCCTCCCTCGACTACGAGCCCACCGGCGAGCAGTCGGCCCACCTCGTCAAGGTCGACATCCTGCTCCACGGCGACAAGGTGGACGCGTTCTCCGCGGTCACGCACAAGGACAAGGCGTACGCGTACGGCGTCCGCCTCGTCGCCAAGCTCCAGAAGCTGATCCCCCGGCAGAACTTCGAGGTGCCGATCCAGGCCGCCATCGGCGCCCGGGTCATCGCCCGTGAGACCGTCCGTGCCATCCGCAAGGACGTCCTCGCCAAGTGCTACGGCGGTGACATCTCCCGTAAGCGGAAGCTGCTGGAGAAGCAGAAGGAGGGCAAGAAGCGGATGAAGATGGTCGGCAACGTGGAGGTCCCGCAGGACGCCTTCATCTCCGTCCTGTCGACCGACGAGTCCGCCGGCGAGGGCAAGGGCAAGAAGTAGAGCCCCCCGTCTCCGTCCCCCGTCCCGCCCTCCCGGCGACGGTCGGCCCCAGGGCCCTCACACCGCAGTAACGTGCGGAGTGGGGGCCCTTTCGTTATGAAAGCGGCGGCTCGTTGCCTCTTACGTGGCGGACGAGTGCCCTCTACTCTGATCACGCATCGATGGTTACTCACCAGTTAAACAAGCCGAACAAGCAGGTTGCGCAGCAGGACAGCAGCACAGGACAGCGGCGCTCAGCCGCAGTAGTCGCAGGATCAAAGAAGCCGGTCGTAGCAATGCCGCAGGCCCGGAGGACGTCGTGAGCGACACACAGACCTTGATCGATAACCGGCCGCCCTCCGTGGCGGCCCTCTTCATCGACCGCGTGGCGGCGACCCCGGACGGGGAGGCGTACCGCTATCCGGTCCCGTCGGCCTCGGGCGAGGGCCCCGACGACTGGAAGTCGTTGAGCTGGGGGCAGGCCGCGAAGCGGGTCTACGCGATCGCCGCCGGGCTGATCGCGCTCGGCGTCCAGCCGGAGGAGCGGGTGGCCCTCTCCTCCGCCACCCGGGTCGAGTGGATCCTCATCGACCTCGGTGTGATGTGCGCGGGCGCCGCGACCACCACGGTCTACCCCTCCACCAACGCCGAGGAGTCCGCCTTCATCCTGGCCGACTCCGAGAGCCGCATCCTCATCGCGGAGGACGCCGAGCAGCTGGCCAAGGCCCGTGAGCGCCGGACCGAGCTGCCCGACCTCGCGCATGTCGTCGTCATCGACCCGGCCGGCGTCAAGCCCGCCGAGGGCGACCCCGAGGGCTGGATCATCACCCTCGACGACCTGGAGGCGCGCGGCAACGAGCTGCTCGCCAAGACGCCCGACGCGGTCACCGAGCGGGTCGCGGCCATCACCGCCGACCAGCTCGCCACCCTCATCTACACCTCGGGTACCACCGGCCGTCCCAAGGGTGTACGACTGCCGCACGACAACTGGTCGTACATGGCCAAGGCCACCGTGGCGACCGGGCTGATCACCGCCGAGGACGTGCAGTACCTCTGGCTGCCGCTCGCCCACGTCTTCGGCAAGGTCCTCACCTCGGGCCAGATCGAGGTCGGCCACGTCACCGCGATCGACGGCCGTATCGACAAGATCATCGAGAACCTGCCGGTCGTCCAGCCGACCTACATGGCGGCCGTCCCCCGGATCTTCGAGAAGGTCTACAACGGGGTCGCCTCCAAGGCCCGCGCGGGCGGCGGCGCCAAGTACAAGATCTTCCAGTGGGCGGCCGGGGTGGGCCGCGAGTACGCCAAGGTCTCCCAGGACAACTACCGCCGTACCGGCAAGGCGTCCGTCCCCTTCGCGCTCGGCGCCAAGCACAAGGTCGCCGACACGCTGGTCTTCTCCAAGATCCGTGACGCCTTCGGCGGACGGCTGCGCGCCTGCATCTCCGGCTCCGCCGCGCTCGCCCCCGACATCGGCTTCTTCTTCGCGGGCGCCGGCGTCCACATCCTGGAGGGCTACGGCCTCACCGAGAGCAGCGCCGCCTCCTTCGTCAACCCGGGCGAGGCCTACCGCACCGGCACCGTCGGCAAGCCGCTCCCCGGCACCGAGGTGCGCATCGCGGAGGACGGCGAGATCCTGCTGCGCGGCCCCGGCATCATGCAGGGCTACCACAACCTGCCCGAGAAGACCGACGAGGTCCTGGAGTCGGACGGCTGGTTCCACACCGGGGACATCGGCGAGCTGTCGGCCGACGGCTACCTGCGCATCACCGACCGCAAGAAGGACCTGATCAAGACGTCGGGCGGCAAGTACGTCGCCCCGGCCGAGGTCGAGGGCCAGTTCAAGGCGGTCTGCCCGTTCGTCTCCAACATCCTGGTGCACGGCGCGGACCGTAACTTCTGCACCGCGCTCATCGCCCTCGACGGTCCCACCATCCTGAACTGGGCCGCCGAGAACGGCCTGGAGGGCAAGGAGTACGCGGAGGTGGTCGCCGCCCCGCAGACCGTCGAGCTGATCGACGGTTACGTACAGCGTCTCAACGAGGGCCTCCAGCGCTGGCAAACCATCAAGAAGTTCCGCCTCCTGCCGCGTGACCTGGACGTCGAGCACGGCGAGCTGACCCCGAGCCTCAAGCTGAAGCGGCCGGTCGTCGAGCGCGAGTACCAGGGGCTGATCGACGAGATGTACGCGGGATCGCGCGAGGCGTAGACGCGCGGCGCGTTCGCAGGGCGCAGAGCCGTACGCGGGCGGGGGGGGGGGGGCGCCCCCCCCCGGGGGGCGCCGGCCCCCCCCCCCCCCCCCCCCCCCCCCCCCCCCGGCCCCCCGGGGGCCCCCCCCCCCCCCCGCGCCCCCCCCCCCCCCGGGGGCCCCCCCCGC
>NZ_JBIWOZ010000001.1:354472-403978 GCF_044767965.1 Streptomyces sp. NPDC101178 | reverse complement strand
GTGGGGGGGGGGGGGGGGGGGGGGGGGGGGGGGGGGGGGGGGGGGGGGGGGGCCGGGGGGGGGGGGGGGGGGGGGCCCCCCCCCCCGGGGGGGGCCCCCCCCCCCCCCCGCCCGCCGTGCGCGTCACGCCGTGCGCGTCACGCCGTGCGCGTCACGCCGTGACCGGCCCCGGCACCCTAGCTCCCGGCGCCGCGATCGGGTGCGCTCATGTCGCCCGTCGCGGGAGTGCCGTCGGCGAGCCCGTAGCGCAGGTGGACCGCGCCCTTCGGGCCGGCTGCCGGTGGCGCGAGGAGCGTCAGGTTGGTGGGCACCGCGCCCCCGTCGAACACCTTCTTGCCGACGCCGAGCACGACGGGATGCAGCCAGAGGTCGAGGCGGTCGAAGAGCTTCTCGCGCAGGAGGCTCTGCACGAGGTTCAGGCTCCCGACGACTTTCACGTGTTCGTGCCGGTCACGGATCTCGCGCACCGAGGCGGCGAGGTCCGGGCCGAGCAGCGTCGACCCGGCCCACGAGAGGTCGGGCCCGCCGCGGGAGGCCACGTACTTCGGGACGCTGTTGAAGAGCGTGGCGATCCCGTCGTCCTCGCCGCCCTCCTGGTGGGGCCAGTAGGCGGCGAAGATGTCGTAGGTGCGCCGGCCGAGCAGAAGGGCGTCCGTGCCCTCGTACGCTCCACCGATCTGCGCCTCGGTGACCTTGTCCAGCAGGGGCGCCTGCCAGCCGCCGAACGGGAACCCCGCCGGGTCCTCGTCGGGTCCGCCGGGCGCCTGCCCGACGAGGTCGAGGGTCGCGAACAGCTCGATGTGGATGAGGCCCATGGCGTACTCCTGGTGAGTCGGTCGTCTCTCCAGGGGTAGACCCTCGGACGGCCGCGGGCTCATCGCCGCGACGGAACCCGGTTTCCTCCTGGCCGCCGGCCGGCCCGTGGTTCAGGCCGTGGGAGTGTCCTGGGCCGCGAGCCGGACGGCCAACTCCATGCAGCGCAGACGGGCGGGGGAGAAGTCGTACGGCATTTTGCCCACGGCTTCGAGCGCGCTCATCGTGCCTGCCTTCCGTCCGCCGGAACCGTGGTCGCCGTCGTCCTCCTCCTGGTCGGCCGTGGCGGAGTCCGGGGCGTCCCAGGAATCGATCAGGGACTCCTCCTCCCCGGCCAGACCGGACTCCTCGATGGCGGCCTGCAAGGCGCCTTCGAAGGCGTGCCGCTCGGCGGCCACCCGCGGCACCCGCGGATCGTCGACGGCGACGGTGTCGTCGAGTGCCTCCTCGGCGGCGTCGATGCGGTCGGACTCCTCCCGCAGGGTGGGGTGGGTGGCCAGGGCGATGAAGCGGGTGGCCTGGATGGCTGCGCCCAGTGGGCCGAAGATCCGCTCCGTGACCAGCAGCGTGTCCAGCTCCGCCTGGCGCAGGGAGCCCTCGGGCAGGCTCTTGAAGCGGTCGGTCACGATGTCGGAGAGCAAGCCCGTACGGCTGCCTTCGGCGCGCATACGCCGCACGGCGGTCCGCTGACGGCGCAGCAGGGTCTCCTGGGCGGCGAGGGAGTTCTCCAGGCGTTCCAGGGTGAGTGCGATCCCGTCGCCGCCGCTGTCCTTGTCGCCGCCGTTGTCGCCGTCGCCGTCGCCGTCGGCGGAGCCCGGGTCCGCGGTGAGGGCGTCCCGGATGTCCTCCAGGGCGATTCCGGCGCCGGCCATCTTGCGGATCCACAGCAGCCGGATCATGTCCTGGTAGCCGTAGCGGCGGCGCCCGTCACCGCCGCGCTCGGGCTCGGGAAGCAGACCGATCGCGTGGTAGTGCCGGATCGCCCGCGGTGTCGTACCGGCGAACGCCGCCGCGTCACCGATCTGCACCCGGCGCGGCGGGACGAAGGACGAGTGCATGAGCGGGTGCCTTTCCTCGGTGAAGCCTCGGTGGAGCGGGGAGGGAACCCACCGGACCACATGCCGTTACGGCAGACGCAAACCCGCACCCTCTCGCGCCGCCACAGGGGCTCCGCTGCGGGGCCGTTTTCCGAAGCCTTGCGTTCGAACTGCTCGATTTTCTGCCCACTTCGGTAACTCGGTGCTTATGGGCGCGTCCGGTCTGTCACTCTGTCGGAATCATCGGACCCGGAGGAGCCGCACCGTGGCACCCATCCCTTCGCAGCGGGACCAGCGGGACACCGTGCAGCGCCCCGGCACCGCCCGTGCCGGGTGCGCGCACGGCCCGCGTCCGGCCAGCCGCACCAGCCTGCCCGGCATACCTCTCGCACCCTCCGCCGCCCGCCGGTTCGTGCGGGCGGCGCTCGCGGAGTGGACCGGGCTCGGGGTGCCCGCCGCCGTGGGCTTCAGCGACCGGCTGGCCGACGACGCGGTGACCGTCACCAACGAACTGGTCACCAACGCCGTCGTACACGCCGGGACCACGGTCGACCTGGTCCTCAGACTGGAGGAGGACGGCGGCGACGAGCCCTCGGCCGCCCTCGTCCTGGAGGTCACCGACCACCACCCGGCCCGCCCGGTCGGCGCCGACGAGCACAAGGAGCCCGGCCGTACGGAGACGGAGGCCGAGGCGCCCGCCGGCCTTCCCGACCCCGCCGAGTACGGGCGCGGCCTCCAGCTCGTCGCCACGCTCGCCGAGTCCTGGGGCATCACCTACCGCACCGGCCTCAAGACCGTCTGGGCCCGCCTCCCCGTCGACGACTGGAACGGCCCGCCCGCCCCGCCCGACCAGGAATCCCTCCGGCGCGGCCTGCGCGCCGCCGAGATCCTCGCTCCCGCCGCCCGGCGCACCGAGCGTGACGACGCGGTCTGGGACGGCCGCGGCGCACCCGCGTTCCTGGCCGAGGCGTCCGACCTGCTCGCCGGGCAGCTCGACGAGGACCTGGTGGCCGCCATAGCGGGCCAGCTCCTGGTGCCGCGCCTCGCCGACTGGTGCGCGATCTGGCTGGAGGCCGAAGGCGGCGGGCCGGGGGCCGAGCCCCGGCTCGCCCGGGTCTGGCACAGCGACGAAGCCGGTACGGAGCCCCTGCGCACGGCCCTGGAGCGCGAACCCTTCCGCCTCCCGGCCGGCGTCGGCTCCGGCCCCCTGCCCGTCCCCGTGCCGTGGCCCACGCACCCCGGCACCGAAGAGTCCCCGCAGCCCGGCGGCCGCGACGGCGCCGCCCTCGCCTTCCGGATCACCGCGGCCGGCCGCGCGCTCGGGACCGTCCTGGTCGGCCGGGAGGGCGTCGCCCAGGTGCCCGACGCCGTCGCCTCGCTCGTCGAGGACTTCGTACGCCGCCTCGGCCTCGCCGTCGGCGCCGCCCGCGCCTACACCCGCCAGGCCACCATCAGCCGGATCCTCCAGCGCGGCCTGCTCCCCAGCAAGGTCGCGGAGATCCCCGGCGTCACCAGCGCCCTCGTCTACGAACCGAGCGACGACGGCGTGGTCGGCGGTGACTTCTACGACGTCTTCCCCTGCCCCGGCGACCGCTGGTGCTTCGTCCTCGGCGACGTCCAGGGCTCAGGACCCGAGGCCGCCGTCGTCACCGGCCTCGCCCGCCCCTGGCTCCGCCTGCTCTCCCGCGAGGGCTTCGGCGTCGGCGAGGTCCTGGACCGGCTCAACCGGCTCCTCCTGGACGACGCCATGGAGGCCGCCGAGGCCGCCGCGCTGATGGTCGCCGCCGCCGGAGGCCGGCAGCTCCACGACGGCTCGCAGTCCCGCTTCCTCTCCCTGCTGTACGGGGAGGTCGTGCCGCTCCCCGGCGGCGGTGTCCGCTGCACGGTGGCCAGCGCCGGGCACCCGCTGCCGCTGCTGCTGCGCCCCGACGGCTCGGTGCGCCCGGCGGCCGAGCCGCAGGTGCTGCTCGGGGTCGTCGAGGACGTGGTGTACGAGAGTCAGGTCTTCGATCTCGCGCCCGGCGACACCCTGCTCTGCGTCACCGACGGCGTGACCGAGCGGCGCTCGGGGCCGCTGATGTTCGACGACGGCGACGGGCTGGCCCGGGTGCTGGCCGGGTGCGCCGGACTGCCGGCCGAGGCGACGGCGGACCGTATCCGGCGAGCGGTCCACGCGTTCGCCGAGCGGCCGCCGGACGACGATGTGGCGCTGCTGGTGCTGCACGCGGACTGAGGCCGGTCGGAGACGCTTCCGGCGCGAGCGACAATGGACGGTATGCCTTCCGTACTGCCCGATGGTGAGCCCGTGCCCGACGACGGGGCACTGCCCCGCCACGCCCTGGAAGGCGCAGCCGACCGCCCGCTCGGCTTCTACCTGCACGTCCCGTACTGCGCCAGCCGCTGCGGCTACTGCGACTTCAACACCTACACCGCCACCGAGCTGCGCGGCTCCGGCGGCGCGCTCGCCTCCCGCGACAACTACGCCGCCCACCTCATTGAGGAGGTCCGCCAGGCCCGCAAGGTCCTCGGCGACGACCCGCGCCCGGTCCGTACGGTCTTCGTCGGCGGCGGCACGCCCACGCTCCTGCCGGCGGCCGATCTCGTGCGGATGCTGGGGTCGATCAAGGAGGAGTTCGGGCTCGCGGAGGACGCCGAGATCACCACAGAGGCGAACCCGGAGTCCGTCGACCCGGCCTACCTCGCAGCCCTCCGCGAGGGCGGCTTCAACCGGGTCTCCTTCGGGATGCAGAGCGCCAAGCAGCACGTCCTGAAGATCCTGGACCGCACGCACACCCCCGGCCGCCCCGAGGCCTGCGTCGCGGAGGCGCGCGCGGCCGGCTTCGACCACGTCAACCTCGACCTGATCTACGGCACCCCCGGCGAGTCCGATGACGACTGGCGGGCCACCCTGGACGCGGCGATCGGCGCGGGCCCCGACCATGTCTCCGCGTACGCGCTCATCGTCGAGGAGGGCACCCAGCTCGCCCGCCGCATCCGGCGCGGCGAGATCCCGATGACCGACGACGACGCCCACGCCGACCGCTACCTGATCGCGGACGAGGCCTTCGCCGCCGCCGGTTTCGACTGGTACGAGGTCTCCAACTGGGCCACCACCGAGGCCGGCCGCTGCCTCCACAACGAGCTGTACTGGCGCGGCGCCGACTGGTGGGGCGTGGGCCCCGGCGCGCACAGCCACGTCGGCGGCGTCCGCTGGTGGAACGTGAAGCACCCGGGCGCGTACGCCCAGGCGCTGGCCGAAGGCCGCTCACCCGGCGCCGGCCGGGAGATCCTCGCCGAGGAGGACCGCCGGGTGGAGCGCATCCTCCTGGAGCTCCGCCTCCGCGAGGGCTGCCCGCTCGACCTCCTGAAACCCGACGGCCTCGCCGCCTCCCGCCGCGCGCTCACCGACGGGCTGCTCGACCCGGTTCCGTACGAGGAGGGCCGCGCGGTCCTCACCCTGCGCGGGCGGCTCCTGGCCGACGCGGTGGTGCGGGACCTGGTGGACTGAGCCCAGGGGACCGGGCTCGCCCCCGTGCCGTCACTCCTCGGGCAGCGTCACGAAGTCGATCAGCTCTTCGACTCTCCCGAGCAGTTGCGGCTCCAGGTCCTTGTAGCTGCGGACCTTCGACAGGATGTGCTGCCAGGCCGCCCCGGTGTTCTCCGGCCACCCCAGCGCCCGGCACACCCCGGTCTTCCAGTCCTGGCCGCGCGGTACCACCGGCCACGCCGCGATCCCCACCGACGACGGCTTCACCGCCTCCCACACGTCGATGTACGGGTGGCCCACCACCAGCACATGCGGGTCCGAGACCTGCGCCGCGATCCGGGACTCCTTGGAACCGGCCACCAGGTGGTCCACCAGCACCCCGAGCCGGGCATCCGGCCCCGGGGAGAACTCGCCCACGATGGCCGGGAGGTCGTCGATGCCCTCCAGGTACTCCACCACCACGCCCTCGATGCGCAGGTCGTCGCCCCACACCCGCTCCACCAGCTCCGCGTCGTGCCGGCCCTCCACATAGATCCGCCCGGCCCGCGCCACCCGCGCCCGCGCACCGGGCACCGCCACCGAGCCGGAGGCCGTACGGGTGGGGCGGGCGGGGCCGCCGGGGCTGGGGCGCACCAGCGTGACCACCCTGCCCTCCAGCAGGAAGGCGCGCGGCTCCATCGGGAAGACCCGGTGCTTGCCGAACCGGTCCTCCAGGGTCACCGTCGGCCCCTGGGCCGTCTTCTCGCAGCGGATCACCGCCCCGCAGAAACCGGTGGCGACCTCCTCCACGACCAGATCGGGTTCGGCGGGCACCTCGGGCACGGGGGCGGACCGCTTCCACGGCGGGGTCAGGTCCGGCTGGTAGCTGCGCATGCGCAGACGATAATCCTCCCGCCTCCGGCAGCCCCTCACCCCACCCCGAACCGCTCCGCCAGCGCCTCCCGCTGCTCCCGGACGAACGCCGCGTCCACCACCGACCCGTGCCCCGGTACGTACAGCGCCTCCTCGCCGCCCAGCTCCAGGAGCCGGTCCAGGGCGGCGGGCCAGCGCGAGGTGATCGCGTCCCGGCCCGCCTGCGGTTCGCCCGACTCCTCCACCAGGTCACCGCAGAGCACCACCGGAGGCTCACCGTCCGACCCCGGGACCAGCACCGCGAGGTCGTGGCCGCTGTGGCCCGGGCCCACGTTGGCCAGCAGCACCTGACGGCCGCCGCCCAGGTCGAGCGTCCACTCGCCGGTCACCTCGTGGTGCGGCACGACCAGCGTGTCGACCGCCCGGTGCGCCTCCTCCTCCGCCAGGCCGTGGCGCACGGCCTGCCCGGTCAGCTCGTCCGCCGACCGCTTCAGCAGCGCGGTGACGCCCACCGCCCCGTACACCTGCGCCCCAGCGAACGCCGCCGTCCCCAGCACATGGTCGAAGTGCGGGTGGCTCAGTGCGACATGCGTCACCCTCCGGCCGAGCAGCGCCTCGGCCTGCCTCCGCAGCTCGACGCCCTCGCGCAGCGTCGAGCCGGTGTCGTACAGCAGCACCTCACCGGCCCCGGCCACCAGCGCCACCGTGGCGTCCCAGCCGGGCAGTCGCCGCCGCCCGATACCGTGACCCAACCGCTCCCAGCCGAAGTCTTCCCACAACACGTCCATGGGACGACGCTATCGGCACCGTCCCGTACGGCTCGGCGGCGGCGTGGCCGGTCCGCCCTTGCCCCGGCCCCACCCCACCCCCGTACACTGACCGATGAGTAGCTGGCACTCGTACGCACCGAGTGCCAGACGGGTACCGGAAGACCGACGCCGGAGAACGACAGCTGGAGGTGTGCGCCATGCTCAGCGAACGCAGACTCGAAGTGCTGCGCGCCATCGTCCAGGACTATGTCGGCACCGAGGAGCCCGTCGGCTCCAAGGCGCTCACCGAGCGGCACCAGCTGGGCGTCTCGCCGGCCACCGTCCGCAACGACATGGCGGTGCTGGAGGACGAGGGCTTCATCGCGCAGCCGCACACGAGTGCGGGGCGCATCCCCACCGACAAGGGGTACCGCCTCTTCGTCGACAAGCTCGCCGGAGTCAAGCCGCTCTCCTCGCCCGAGCGCCGCGCCATCCAGAACTTCCTCGACGGCGCGGTCGACCTCGACGACGTGGTCGGCCGGACGGTGCGGCTGCTCGCGCAGCTGACCCGGCAGGTCGCGGTCGTGCAGTACCCCTCGCTGACCCGTTCGACGGTGCGGCACGTGGAGCTGCTCTCGCTCGCACCGGCCCGGCTGATGCTCGTCCTGATCACGGACACCGGCCGGGTCGAACAGCGTATGATCGACTGCCCCGCGCCCTTCGGCGAGGCATCCCTCGCGGATCTGCGGGCCCGGCTCAACAGCCGGGTCGTCGGACGCCGCTTCGCGGATGTCCCGCGGCTGGTGCGGGAGCTGCCGGAATCCTTCGACAGCGAGGACCGGGGGACGGTTTCCACGGTTCTTTCCACCCTCCTCGAAACCCTGGTCGAGGAGACGGAGGAGCGGCTGATGATCGGCGGCACCTCCAACCTCACCCGCTTCGGGCACGACTTCCCTGTGATGATCCGGCCGGTGCTGGAGGCACTGGAGGAGCAGGTCGTCCTGCTGAAGCTGCTCGGTGAGGCCACGGACTCAGCCATGACCGTGCGGATCGGGCACGAGAACGCCCACGAGGGGCTCACCTCCACGTCCGTCGTCGCGGTCGGCTACGGTTCGGGCGACGAGGCAGTCGCCAAACTCGGCGTGGTCGGACCGACCCGCATGGACTACCCCGGAACGATGGGAGCGGTACGCGCAGTGGCACGTTACGTCGGACAGATCCTGGCGGAGTCGTAAGTGGCCACGGACTACTACGCCGTACTAGGCGTACGCCGCGACGCATCGCAGGACGAGATCAAGAAGGCATTCCGTCGGCTCGCCCGCGAGCTGCACCCGGATGTCAACCCGGATCCGAAGACCCAGGAGCGGTTCAAGGAGATCAACGCCGCTTACGAGGTGCTCTCGGACCCGCAGAAGAAGCAGGTCTACGACCTCGGCGGCGACCCGCTCTCCGCTCAGGGCGGAGGCGGCGCGGGCGGGTTCGGAGCCGGTGGCTTCGGCAACTTCTCCGACATCATGGACGCGTTCTTCGGAACGGCCTCGCAGCGCGGGCCCCGCTCGCGCACCCGGCGCGGCCAGGACGCCATGATCCGCCTGGAGATCGACCTCGCGGAGGCGGCCTTCGGCACCACCAAGGACATCCAGGTCGACACGGCGGTCGTCTGCAACACCTGCAGCGGCGAGGGCGCGGCCCCCGGCACCTCCGCGCAGACCTGTGACATGTGCCGCGGCCGTGGCGAGGTCTCGCAGGTCACCCGGTCCTTCCTGGGCCAGGTCATGACCTCGCGGCCCTGCCCGCAGTGCCAGGGCTTCGGTACGGTCGTGCCGACGCCGTGCCCGGAGTGCGCCGGTGACGGCCGCATCCGCTCGCGCCGCACGCTCACGGTCAAGATCCCGGCGGGCGTCGACAACGGCACCCGCATCCAGCTCGCCGGTGAGGGTGAGGTCGGCCCCGGCGGCGGCCCGCCCGGCGACCTGTACGTCGAGATCCACGAGCTGCCGCACTCCGTCTTCCAGCGGCGCGGCGACGACCTGCACTGCACGGTCACCATCCCGATGACCGCGGCCGCGCTCGGTACGAAGTGTCCGCTGGAGACCCTGGACGGCGTCGAGGAGATCGACATCCGGCCCGGCACCCAGTCCGGCCAGTCCGTACCCCTGCACGGGCGGGGCATCACGCACCTGCGCGGCGGGGGCCGGGGCGACCTCATCGTCCACGTCGAGGTGATCACGCCGAACAAGCTCGACGCCGAGCAGGAGCGGCTCCTGCGGGAGCTCTCCAAGCTGCGCGGCGAGGAGCGGCCTCTGGGTCAGTTCCAGCCAGGTCAGCAGGGTCTCTTCTCCCGGCTGAAGGACGCCTTCAACGGCCGCTGAAGCCTTTTCCGCCTTTCACCGCACCGCCCATCGGTTACCCGCCGGTGGGCGGTGCGGCGTTCTGCGGGAGATCCGGTCACCCGCGAAGCTGGCTGATTCGGCCCTGTGCGGCGGACGTGGCACGATGCGGTCATGTCCTCCGCGTTGACCGATCTCTGCCGGTATCCGATCGTGCAGGCCCCCATGGCGGGCGGCGCTTCCGGACCTCAGCTCGCCGCGGCCGTCGCCGAGGCGGGCGGGCTTGGGTTCCTGGCCGCCGGCTACAAAACGACGGACGGCATGTACAACGAGATCAAACAGCTGCGCCGGCTCACCGGCGGCCCGTTCGGCGTCAACCTCTTCATGCCGCAGCCCGCGCTCGCCGACCCCAGCGCCGTCGAGGTCTACCGCCACCAGCTGGCCGGTGAGGCCTCCTGGTACGAGACCCCGCTCGGCGACCCCGACGGCTGCGGCGACGACGGGTACGAGGCGAAGGTCGCCATCCTGCTGGAGGACCCCGTCCCGGCGGTCTCCTTCACCTTCGGCTGCCCCACCCGCGACACGCTGGACGCCTTCGCCAAGGCGGGGACGTACACCATCGTGACCGTCACCTCGGCCGAGGAGGCCCAAGGCGCCCAGTGGGCCGGTGCCGACGCCGTCTGTGTCCAGGGCGTCGAGGCGGGCGGCCACCAGTCCACGCACCGCGACGACCCGCAGGCCGACCACACCGGCACCGGGCTGCTGAGCCTGGTCACCCAGGTCCGCGAGACCGTGCAGATCCCGATCGTCGCCACCGGCGGCCTGATGCGCGGCTCGCAGATCGCCGCCGTCCTCGCGGCCGGCGCCGACGCGGCCCAGCTCGGCACCGCGTTCCTCATCTGTCCGGAGTCCGGCGCCCACCTGCTCCACAAGCAGGCCCTCACCAACCCGCTCTTCGTCCGCACCGCGCTGACCCGGGCCTTCTCCGGCCGCCCCGCGCGCGGCCTGGTCAACCGGTTCGTCCGCGAACACGGCCCGTACGCCCCCGCCGCCTACCCCCAGGTCCACTACCTGACCACCGGGCTGCGCCAGGCCGCCGCGAAGGCGGGGGACGCGCAGGGCATGGCGCTGTGGGCCGGGCAGGGCCACCGCATGGCCCGCGAACTGCCCGTCGGCGAGCTGATCGAGCTGCTCGCCGACGAACTGGAGGCCGCCAGGGCGGCCCTGAGCATGAGGAGCCCCCGGTGACCGCACCGGTCTTCGTCGTCGAACGGATGCCCACCGGACCGGAGTTCGTGCTGGACGGGCCCGAGGGCCGGCACGCCGTGTCGGTCAAGCGGCTGGAGCCCGGCGAGGCCGTCACCCTCACCGACGGGCTCGGCCACTGGGCGGAGGGTGTGGTTAGGGCCGCCGAGGGCAAGGACCGGCTGACGGTCGGGGTCGAAAGCGTCCACGAGGAGCCGGAGCCCGCGCCCCGGATCACCGTCGTCCAGGCACTCCCCAAGGGCGACCGGGGCGAACTGGCCGTCGAGACCATGACCGAGACCGGCGTGGACGCGATCGTGCCCTGGCAGGCCGGCCGCTGCATCACCCAGTGGAAGGGCGAGCGAGGCGCCAAGGCCCTGTCGAAGTGGCGCAGTACGGCTCGGGAGGCGGGCAAGCAGTCCCGCCGGGTGCGCTTCCCCGAGGTGGCCGAGGCCATGACGACCAAGCAGGTCGCCGCCCTGCTGGCCGGTGCCGACTTCGCCGGGGTCCTGCACGAGGACCGCGACCACGACAGCACCCCGCTCGCCACCGCCGAACTCCCGGCCACCGGCAGCATCGTGCTCGTCGTCGGCCCCGAGGGCGGCGTCTCGCCGCAGGAGCTGGCCGCCTTCGCCGAGACGGGCGCCCGCCCCTACCGGCTGGGCCGCAGCGTGCTCCGTACGTCCACCGCCGGGACGGCCGCGACGGCGCTGCTGCTGGGACGCACCGGCCGCTGGGGCTGAACGGCCGTCGGCGGACCGGCGTTAGCATGCACCTGTACTGATCGCCTGTCACTGATCACCGGCGAATGCCACTGATCACCAGCGAACGAGGAGGCCCGGCGTCATGGCGGGAGAGCCGCAGACCGACTGCCTGTTCTGCAAGATCGTCTCGGGGGACATCCCGGCGACCATCGTCCGCGAAAGCGACACGACCGTCGCCTTCCGCGACATCAACCCGCAGGCCCCGACCCACGTCCTGGTCATCCCGAAGGTCCACTACCCGGACGCCGCCTCGCTGGCCGCCGCCGAACCGCAGATCGCCGCCGACGTGCTGCGCGAGGCCGGAGCGGTCGCCGCCGACGAGAAGGTCGACGCCACCGGCTACCGGATCATCCTCAACACCGGCTCCGGCGCCGGCCAGACCGTCTTCCACGCGCACGCCCACGTCCTGGGCGGCCGCGGCCTCCAGTGGCCGCCCGGATAGTTCTTCGCACCGCAGGAGCGTTCTCCCATGTCCGTACGCGAGCTGGTGGTGCTCGGCACCGCCAGCCAGGTCCCGACCCGGCACCGCAACCACAACGGCTATCTGCTGCGCTGGGACGGTGAAGGCATCCTCTTCGACCCCGGCGAGGGCACCCAGCGCCAGATGCTGCGGGCCGGGGTCGCCGCGCACGACATCGACCGGATCTGCGTCACCCACTTCCACGGCGACCACTCGCTCGGGCTCGCGGGAGTGATCCAGCGCATCAACCTGGACCAGGTCCCGCACCCCGTCACCGCCCACTACCCGGCGAGCGGGCAGCACTTCTTCGACCGGCTGCGGTACGCCACCGCCTACCGCGAGACCGTCGAGCTGACCGAGACCCCGGTCGCCGGAACCGGCGGGGTCCTCGCCGCCACGGCCTCGTACACGCTGGACAGCCACAGGCTCTCGCACCCCGTCGAGTCGTACGGCTACCGCCTCACCGAGCCCGACACCCGCCGCATGCTGCCCGCCCTCCTCAAGGAGCACGGGATCGCCGGACCGGATGTCGGCCGCCTCCAGCGGGAAGGCGCTCTCGGCGGTGTGACGCTGGAGCAGGTCTCCGAGCACCGGCGCGGCCAGCGGTTCGCGTTCGTCATGGACACCCGGCTCTGCGACGGGGTGTACGCGCTCGCCGAGGGCTGCGACATGCTCGTCATCGAGTCGACCTTCCTCGACGAGGACGAGAAGCTCGCCACCGACCACGGCCACCTGACCGCCGGACAGGCCGCCCGGGTGGCGAAGGATTCAGGCGTACGCCATCTGGTGCTGACCCACTTCTCGCAGCGCTACAGCGACCCCGAACTCTTCGAGACCCAGGCGCGCGCCGCCGGGTTCGACGGCGAACTCACCGTGGCGCAGGACCTGATCAGAGTCCCGCTCCCTCCCCGTCACCACCACTGAACCCACCAGCACCACTGTTTGCGAGACACCGTGCACCTCCCCAAGGCCGAACTCCACCTCCACATCGAAGGCACCCTCGAACCCGAACTCGCCTTCGCGCTCGCGGAACGCAACGGAGTGACCCTGCCGTACGCCACCACCGACGAGCTGCGCAGGGCCTACGCGTTCGACGACCTCCAGTCCTTCCTGGACCTCTACTACGCGCTCATGGCCGTGCTGCGTACGGAGGAGGACTTCACCGAACTCGCCGACGCCTACCTCGCCCGCGCCGCCGCCCAAGGCGTCCGGCACGCCGAGATCTTCTTCGACCCGCAGGCCCACACCGCCCGCGGCGTCCCGATCGGCACGGTCATCGAAGGGCTGAGCCGCGCTCTGGAGCGCAGCGAGGAGACCCACGGCATCTCCACCCAGCTCATCCTCTGTTTTCTCCGCGACCTCTCCGCCGAGGCCGCCCTCGGCACCCTGGACGCCGCCCGCCCCTACCTCCACCGGATCAGCGCCGTCGGCCTGGACTCCGCCGAGGTCGGCCACCCGCCCGCCAAGTTCCGCGAGGTGTACGAGGCGGCCACCGCGCTCGGCCTGCGCAAGGTGGCCCACGCGGGGGAGGAGGGGCCGCCCGCGTACATCCGCGAGGCCCTGGACGTCCTCGGGGTGGAGCGCGTGGACCACGGGCTGCGCTGCATGGAGGACCCGGAGCTGGTGGCGCGGCTGGTCGCGGACCGGGTGCCGCTCACCCTGTGCCCGCTGTCCAACGTACGGCTGCGCACGGTCGACACGCTCAAGGACCACCCGCTGCCGCAGATGATGGCCGCGGGCCTGCTCTGCACGGTCAACTCCGACGACCCCGCCTACTTCGGCGGGTACGCGGGCGACAACTTCGACGCCGTCCGGGACGCCCTCGCCCTGGACCCGGAGCAGCTGCGCGCCCTGGCCCGCAACTCCTTCGAGGCGGCCTTCCTCGACCACGACGAGGAGCGCCGGGCGCGCTACCTGTCCGAGGTCGAGGCGTACGCGTTCGACTGACCGGGCCCGCCGTCCGGACCGGCCGTCCGGATCGCGCTGCGCACCAGCCGCCTGCGCCGTACGCGGAGTTCGGTGACGGCCTGCTCCGGTGAGCCGAGCTTCGGCACCGCGCCGGACAGGCTGCCGGTGGTGGCGGCCAGCAGCGCGGCCGGGGCGCCACCACGGCGGCGGACCGAGCCGGGCACCAGCGGACGCCCACCGGTGTGCAGCGCCACGGCGGTCACGGGCGCGGCGACCAGCAGCGTGGCCGCGCCCAGGATCAGCCCCATCGCCGGGTAGCCCGCCTCCTCGGAGAGCACGCTGCCCAGCAGTGGGCCGCAGGCGACGCCCACCGAGGACGCCGAGCCCGCCAGGACCGCCCAGCGGCCGCGTACGTCCAGGGAGGCGGCCAGACCGATCAGGTAGGAGAGGACCACCGGGTAGACGGTGTTCCAGAGGACCTCGCCGGTCGCGAACGAGGCGAGGTCCCGGGCGGAGGAGCTGACCACGATGCTCCCGGCGATGACCACGGTCCCCAGCCCGATCGGCACCGCCCGCCCCACCCGCGCACCGAGCACCCCGGCGCCCATCACGCCCAGCAGACCGGCGCCGAGTGCGACGGCGAAGACCGCGCCGACGGTGACCTCGGAGAGCCCCACCTGCACCACGCCGATGCGGCTGCTGACGCCCCAGAGCGCGTTCTGGGCCATGGACCAGACCAGCATGCCGCCCGCCAGGACGAGACCGGAGCGGCGGTGCGGCAGCCGGCCGGTGACCCGGGAGGCGGACTCCTCCGGGGCCGTGGGGCCGTTCAGCCGGGTGGTCGCGGGCCAGACGAGCAGGGCGACCAGGGCGATCGCCGCGAACGGGAGGCGGTGGCCGCCGCCGAGGTGCGGGATCGTCAGATAGAGCGCGCCCGCCGTCGCGGAGACGGTGAGCAGCCCGAGCGAGGACGTCCGGTGCGGGTCGCGCTGCGCGGCGATCCCGGCCGCCGCGACCGCCGTCGCCGCCCCCGAGCCGAAGCCGCCGACCACCACGGAGGCCACCACCAGCGGTACGGACCCGGCCAGGGCGGCGGAGCCGTACCCGACGGCGGCCAGCAGCAGACCGGCCCGGGCAGGGGTCCGGGACCCGCATCGCTCGACCCGGCCCGCCAGCGTGAACCCGGCACTCGCCGAACTCAGCAGCAGAGCACTGCCGACCAGGCCCGCCTGCGCGGGGGTCAGCCCGAGATGGACGCTGAGGCGGCCGACGATGGTGGGCAGCAGATAGGAGGCGAGGTAACCGGCGGTGAACACGGCAACCAAGGGCCACGCGGCACGGCGCGACGACATGGGCGTTCCTGAAGACATGCCTGAGCAGGCAGGGGGAGGGGGAGAGGGTGGTGCGACGCGCGCAGGGCAGGCAGAGCAGGGCAGAGCGATGCCCGGCGCGCGGGAAGGGGGAGAATGCAAGGAGGTACGACGAAATGCGGGAGATGCGGGAAGTGCGGCTCTCGTCGGACAACGTCCCCGAAGGTGCTCGCGGGGCAATTTGTATCAAGCGCTTCCAGCCGACCGAAAGTCGCCTCGCTGTGATCTGGGTCACTTATGCGTTTATGTATTCGGAGGCCGGGTAGCAGCGCATGTTTATGCAGGTCAGCCCCGCATGCCGGAGAACCCTCGGATCGGCGGGGAGGCTCCGCCCCGTCGCCCGAATCGGGCAGACTGGCCGGATCTCACACTGTCCAGATCTGCCGCACGGCCGGGAGCGCACGGTGAGCACTGACACTCCAGGAATCGACCCGCTGCTGGCCCTGCGCGCCCCGCAGGACCCCGCCTGTGACGTCTTCCTGACGGGCACGGTCTTCCTCGACATCATCTTCACCGGCCTCGACAGCGCCCCCGTGCGCGGCACCGAGTCCTGGGCCCGCGGCATGGGCTCCAGCCCCGGCGGCGTCGCCAACATGGCCACCGCGCTCGCCCGCCTCGGCCTGCACACCTCACTGGCCGCGGCCTTCGGCGACGACCACTACGGCGAGTACTGCTGGGACGCGCTGGAACAGGGCGAGGGCATCGACCTGTCGATGTCCCACACCGTTCCCGGCTGGCACTCCCCGGTCACGGTCTCGATGGCGTACGAGGGCGAGCGCACCATGGTCTCCCACGGCCACGAGGCCCCGGCACCGGCGGTGCCCCCGGCGCCTACGGTGCCCCCGGACCAGCAGGCGTCCCCGGCACCGGCGGTGTCCCCGGGCCAGGCGGGCACCGGCCCTGCGGAGGCCGCCCCCGCCGCCGCCCCGGACCCCGCCTTCCCCCGGTGCCCGCCGCGCGCCCGCGCCGCGATCGCCTCGCTCGTCCCGGGCCGCAGTGAGCCCTGGGTGGCCACCGCCGCCCGGCACGGCGCGCTGGTCTTCGCCGACGTCGGCTGGGACGAGACCGGCCGCTGGGACCTGGACGCGCTGCCGGACCTGGCGCACTGCGAGGCGTTCCTGCCCAACGCGGAGGAGGCGATGCGCTACACCCGCACCGACTGTCCGCGCGCCGCCGCCCACGCGCTGGCCGAACGCGTCCCGCTCGCCGTCGTCACCCTGGGTGCGGAGGGCGCGTACGCCGTCGACGGGCGGACCGGCGCCGCCGCCCAGGTGCCCGCCATCGAGGTGGAGGCGCTCGACCCGACGGGCGCCGGGGACGTCTTCGTGGCCGGATTCGTCACCGGCACCCTCGCCGACTGGCCGCTCGCCGACCGCCTCGCCTTCGCCGGGCTGACCGCCGCGCTCTCGGTCCAGGAGTTCGGCGGCTCGCTCTCCGCACCCGGCTGGGCCGAGATCGCCGCCTGGTGGCAGCGCATCCGCACCTGCGAGAGCCAGGACCCGGCCGCCCTGGAGCGGTACGCGTTCCTGGAGGAGCTGCTGCCCACCACGGCCCGCGCCTGGCCGCTGCGGCGCGCCGTCCCCACGATCGGCTTCCGCCGGTGATCGGCCACCGGCCTCCTCGTACACACGGCCGGTAAGCCACCGGCCTCCTCGCACACACGGCCGGTAAAAGGACTCCGTGTTGTCACTGCCAGGTCGTAGGCTGGTGATCCAGAGGTTGTCGAGCAGCGAGAACCCTGCAACGGGAGGTATGCGCAGGCCCGAGGGCCGGCCCATGACTCAGACACCCACACACCCGCAGGCGCGTGCCCAGATCCGGATCCCGGCCGCTCACCCCATGGTGATGCTCCTCGGATCGGGTGACTCGCTGTTGCGCGTGATCGAAGAGGCCTTCCCGGCGGCCGACATCCATGTCCGGGGCAACGAGATCAGCGCCACGGGCGAGGCGGCCGACGTCGCCCTCATCCAGCGCCTGTTCGACGAAATGATGCTCGTGCTCCGCACCGGAGCGCCGATGACGGAGGACGCAGTGGAACGGTCGATCGCCATGCTCAGGGCGGCCGGCACCGGCGAGGGAGACCCCCAGGGCGAGACACCCGCCGAGGTGCTCACCCAGAACATCCTCTCCAACCGCGGCCGCACCATCCGCCCCAAGACGCTCAACCAGAAGCGGTACGTCGACGCGATCGACGAGCACACGATCGTCTTCGGCATCGGCCCGGCAGGCACCGGAAAGACCTACCTGGCCATGGCCAAGGCGGTCCAGGCGCTCCAGTCCAAGCAGGTCAGCCGCATCATCCTGACCCGCCCGGCGGTCGAGGCGGGGGAGCGGCTCGGCTTCCTCCCGGGCACCCTCTTCGACAAGATCGACCCGTATCTGCGCCCGCTCTACGACGCGCTGCACGACATGCTCGACCCCGACTCGATCCCGCGCCTGATGGCGGCGGGCACGATCGAGGTGGCGCCGCTCGCGTATATGCGGGGCCGGACGCTCAACGACGCCTTCATCATTCTCGACGAGGCGCAGAACACCAGCGCCGAGCAGATGAAGATGTTCCTCACCCGCCTCGGCTTCGACTCCAAGATCGTCATCACCGGTGACATCACCCAGGTCGACCTGCCGAGCGGCACCAAGAGCGGTCTCCGTCAGGTCCAGGAGATCCTGGACGGTGTGGAGGACGTGCACTTCTCCCGCCTCACCTCACAGGATGTCGTCCGGCACAAGCTCGTCGGCCGTATCGTCGACGCGTACGAGAAGTACGACAGCCGAAACGGTCAGCAGGACGGTCAGGCGGGCGGCCCGGAAGACGGCCGACGCGACCGACGTAAAGGGAAGTAGTCGCAGCGCACCATGTCGATCGACGTCAACAACGAGTCCGGAACCGAGGTCGACGAGCAGGCGATCCTCGACATCGCCCGCTACGCACTGGCCCGGATGCGGATCCACCCGCTGTCCGAGCTCTCGGTGATCGTGGTGGACACCGACGCCATGGAGCAGCTGCACATCCAGTGGATGGACCTGCCCGGTCCGACCGATGTCATGTCCTTCCCGATGGACGAGCTGCGTCCGCCGGCCAAGGACGACGAGGAGCCTCCGCAGGGGCTCCTCGGTGACATCGTGCTCTGCCCGGAGGTCGCGAAGAAGCAGGGCGAAGAGGCACCGACGCAGCACTCCATGGACGAGGAGCTCCAGCTCCTGACCGTCCACGGAGTGCTGCACCTGCTGGGGTACGACCACGAGGTTCCCGAGGAGAAGGCCGAGATGTTCGGCCTCCAGGCCGCCATCGTGGACGGCTGGCGCGGTGAGCACGGGCTCACCGGTGCGTCCCCGGCCCCGACCGTCTCGTGATCGCGCCCCTGATCACCGGCGCCGTCCTGCTGGTCATGGTCGGCTGGCTGGCCGCCTGCGCGGAGGCCGGCATCGCCCGGACGTCGAGCTTCCGGGCGGACGAGGCGGTCCGCTCCGGCCGGCGCGGCAGCGCGAAGCTCGCGCAGATCGCCGCCGACCCGACCCGCTATCTCAACGTCGCGCTGCTGGTGCGGGTGGCCTGCGAGATGTCGGCCGGGGTGCTGGTCACCTACGTCTGCCTGCAGAAGTTCCCGGAGACCTGGGAGGCGCTCGCCGTCGCGATGGGCGTGATGGTCCTCGTCAGCTATGTCGCGATCGGCGTCTCACCGCGCACCATCGGCCGCCAGCACCCGCTGAACACGGCGACGGCCTCGGCGTACGTCCTGTTGCCGCTGGCCCGGATCATGGGCCCGATCCCGCAGCTGCTGATCCTCATCGGCAACGCGCTCACGCCCGGCAAGGGGTTCCGCAAGGGGCCGTTCGCCAGCGAGGCCGAGCTGCGGGCCATGGTCGACCTGGCGGAGGCGGAGTCGCTGATCGAGGACGACGAGCGCCGCATGGTGCACTCGGTCTTCCAGCTCGGCGACACCCTGGTCCGCGAGGTGATGGTGCCGCGCACCGACCTGGTCTCCATCGAGCGCTACAAGACGATCCGACAGGCGCTCACGCTCGCCCTGCGCTCCGGTTTCTCCCGGATCCCGGTCACCGGCGAGAACGAGGACGACATCGTCGGGATCGTCTACCTCAAGGACCTGGTCCGCAAGACCCACGTCAACCGCGAGTCCGAGGCCGACCCGGTCTCCACCGCGATGCGCCCGGCCGCCTTCGTCCCCGACACCAAGAACGCCGGTGACCTGCTGCGCGAGATGCAGCGGGACCGCAGCCATGTGGCCGTCGTCATCGACGAGTACGGCGGCACGGCCGGCATCGTCACGATCGAGGACATCCTGGAGGAGATCGTCGGTGAGATCACCGACGAGTACGACCGCGAGCTGCCGCCCGTCCAGGAGCTGGAGAACGGCTGCTACCGGGTGACCGCCCGGCTCGACATCGGTGACCTCGGCGACCTCTTCGGGCTCGACGAATACGACGACGAGGACGTGGAGACTGTCGGCGGCCTGCTCGCCAAGGCGCTCGGCCGGGTCCCGATCGCCGGTGCCTCGGCCGTCGTCGACCTGCCCGACAGCCGCAAGCTCCGCCTCACCGCCGAGTCCCCGGCCGGCCGCCGGAACAAGATCGTCACGGTGCTGGTGGAGCCCCAGGAGAAGGAAGCGGAGGCGGAGAGGGTATGACCCCCGAGCGGCTGCGCGCGTTCTGCCTGGAGTTCAACGCGAGCGTGGAGGAGTTCCCGTTCGGACCGGAGACCTCGGTCTTCAAGGTGCTCGGCAAGATGTTCGCGCTCACCACGCTGGACGCCGACCCGCTGACGGTCAACCTCAAGTGCGACCCGGATGAGGCGATCCGGCTCCGCGAGGAGCACCCGAAGGCCGTCGTGCCCGGCTGGCACATGAACAAGCGCCACTGGAACACGGTGACCGTCTCCGGCGTCCCGGACAAGCTGCTGCGCGAACTGATCGAGGACTCCTACGACCTGGTGGTCGCCGGCCTCCCGAAGGCGGAGCGGCTCCGGCTGGACCGGCCTTAGGGGGTACGGGGACGGGCTCGCGCCGGCAAAGCGGGCGCGGGCCCGTCGGCGTACCCGCGTGTGACCGGCCCGGCCCGGTTCGTATGCTCGTGCCATGACCGACACCACCAACGCCGCCGACCTCGGCGCAGAGGACCGCAAGATCGTCACCCTGGCGCGCAGCGCCCGCGCCCGCAACGGGGTGGCCGAGGGCGCCGCCGTACGCGACGAGACGGGACGTACGTATGTGGCGGGCACCGTGGCGCTGGAGTCGCTGAAGCTGAGCGCCCTGCGGACCGCCGTCGCCATGGCGGTGGCCAGCGGCGCCACCTCGCTGGAGGCCGCCGCCGTCGTCTCCGCCGCCGAGACCCCCGCCGACGAGGACCGCGCCGCCGTACGTGACCTGGGCGGACCGGAGACCCCGGTGTTCCTCGCGGGCCCGGACGGCACCCTGCGGCTGCGGGTCACGGCGGGCTGACGGGCCGGGTTCACCCCTGATCGAGGCGGCCCTCCGGCGCGTCCGTACGGACCGCTGTGCGGGAGCGCCGCCGCGATCGGGGAGAATGGTCGCCATGAGCGCTCGCCCGAACCAAGAATCCGCTGCCCCGCAAGCGGAGACCACCTCCCCCCACCGGGCCGGCTTCGCCTGCTTCGTGGGCCGCCCCAACGCCGGAAAGTCCACCCTGACGAACGCTCTGGTCGGTCAGAAGGTGGCGATCACCTCCAACCGCCCCCAGACCACCCGGCACACCGTGCGCGGCATCGTCCACCGCGAGGACGCGCAGCTGATCCTGGTCGACACCCCCGGCCTCCACAAGCCGCGCACGCTGCTCGGCGAGCGGCTCAACGACGTCGTACGGACCACCTGGGCCGAGGTCGACGTCATCGGCTTCTGCCTGCCCGCCGACCAGAAGCTCGGCCCCGGCGACAAGTACATCGTCAAGGAGCTCGCGGGGATCAAGAAGACCCCCAAGATCGCCATCATCACCAAGACCGACCTGGTCGAGTCGAAGGCGCTGGCCGAACAGCTCCTCGCCGTCTCCGCGCTCGCGGACGAGCTGGGCTTCGAGTGGGCCGAGATCGTTCCGGTGTCGGCGGTCAAGGACCAGCAGGTGAGCCTGCTCGCCGACCTCATCGCCCCGCTGCTCCCCGAGAGCCCGCCGCTCTACCCGGAGGGCGACCTCACCGACGAGCCGGAGATGGTCATGGTCGCGGAGCTGATCCGCGAGGCCGCGCTGGAGGGCGTACGCGACGAGCTGCCGCACTCCATCGCGGTCGTGGTCGAGGAGATGCTGCCGCGCGAGAACCGTCCGGCGGACAAGCCGCTGCTGGACATCCACGCCAACGTCTACATCGAGCGCCCCAGCCAGAAGGGCATCATCATCGGCCCGAAGGGCCAGCGGCTGAAGGACGTCGGCACCAAGTCGCGCAAGCACATCGAGGCGCTGCTCGGCACGCCGGTCTTCCTGGACCTGCATGTGAAGGTCGCGAAGGACTGGCAGCGCGACCCGAAGCAGCTGCGGAAGCTCGGGTTCTAGGAGCCTCCTCCCGAGTCCCGGAAGCCCCCTCAAGCCGGGGCCGGTCTCACGCGCCCTCCTTCAGGACGCGTGAGACCAGCGTGCGCTGGGCCCCGGTCAGATCGGGGTCAGCGCAGTACACGGTGCGGTCCCCGACCGTGATCCGGTACCGGAATCCGTCCGGCACCCCGGACGGCGGCGCGTCCGGGGTGCCGGCCTCGGTGGCGGCGGCGAGGACCTCCTTGGCGAGCGTCTCCCACTCCGCCGCGTCCTCCCGGCCCTCGGTGTCGACCTCATGGTGGCGGGAGATGCCGGCGAAGCCGCCGGTCCTGCTGACCTGAATACGCATGGGGTCCTGTCTAGCCGGGGCCGGGTGAACGCTCAAGCCCGCCCTGCTCGGTGACGGCTCAAGCCTGCGGTGCTCGGTGACGGCTCAAGCCCGCGGTGCTCGGAGACGGCTCAAGCCCGCGGTGCTCGGAGACGGTGACGCGCGCCTCGCTACGCCGTCTCCACCCCCACCTCGGACCAGGCCTTCAGGACCGCCTCCTTCTCACCGCGCTCCCCGAAGCGGGCGCCGGCCGCCGCGACCGTCAGCCGGGCGAACTCCGCGAAGTCCGCCGTGGCCGTCAGCTCGCCGCCGGTCAGCACGTCGAACCAGATCTGCCCGGCCCGCTCCCAGGCGTTGCCGCCCAGGGCGGTGGCCAGGAGGTAGAACGCGCGGTTCGGGATGCCGGAGTTGATGTGGACGCCGCCGTTGTCCTCCTCCGTCTCGACGTACTCCTCCATCGACGCGGGCTGCGGGTCCTTGCCGAGCACATCGTCGTCGTACGCCGTACCCGGAGCCTTCATCGAGCGCAGCGCGTCCCCGCTCACCCGTGGCGCCAGCAGTCCGGCGCCGATCAGCCAGTCCGCCTGCTCCGCGCTCTGGCCCAGCGAGTACTGCTTGACCAGCGAGCCGAACACGTCGGAGACCGACTCGTTGAGCGCGCCCGACTGGCCCTCGTAGCGCAGGTTGGCGGTGTACTGGGTGAGGCCGTGGGCCAGTTCGTGGGCGATGACGTCGATGGCGTACGTGAAGTCGAGGAAGATCTCGCCGTCGCCGTCACCGAAGACCATCTGCTCGCCGTCGAAGAACGCGTTGTTGTACTCGTGGCCGTAGTGGACGGAGCCGATGAGGGGCAGGCCCTTACCGTCGATCGAGCTGCGGCCGTAGGCGGAGAGCAGCAGGTCGAAGGTGGCGCCGAGTCCGGCGTACGCGCGGTTGACGCTGGCGTCCGAGGTGGGCTTGTCGCCCTCGTCGCGGACCTTGGTGCCCGGCAGCGACGTGCCGTTCTCGCAGTCGTACAGGGTGCGGTGGGGTTTGGCGGGGACCGCGCCCGCCGTGGGGGTGGCGGGCGCGGCGGCCAGGGCCGTCAGCCGGCGGCGGTCGCGGCGGAGGCCGTCGGCCTCCAGGGTGCGGCGGGCCGGTTCGGCCAGCCGGGCGTCGCCGGAGTGCGACAGCTTGTCGAGGACATGGGGCGGCACGATGGTGCAGAAGACGGGGTGGAGCCCGTCCTCATCGGTTCGAGGCTGCATGACATCGACTGTGGCACTCCGTCACGGCCCTGTCACTGGTTGCGACGATGATTGACGAAATGGAGTGATGAGTCACCGTTTTCCCCTCATCGATGCCCGGTCCCGCATACTGATACGGACCGACACCCCGGGCCACCCTCGGCTAGGCTCGTCGCATCATGCGTTTCGGGCTGCTTCTCCTTAGCTGCCGCGGCGAGGGCCTGTAGTCGTAGGCCGACCCCCTCCCCGCGGAGTCTGGTGCTGCAGCGACACCGTCGGCCGACCCCATGTCGGACCCCGAGGAGCCCTACGCCATGACGACCCCCGTGAACCCTGCCGGTGCTGTGAACCCCGCGAGCGACGCTGTCGGCCGCCCCACCCCCGTCACCAACGCGACGCAGCTCCAGAAGCCGTCCGGGATGCCGGTCCACAAGTACCGCGGTTACGAGGCCGTGGACATCGCCGACCGCACCTGGCCGGACAACCGGATCACCGTGGCGCCCCGCTGGCTGTCCACCGATCTGCGCGACGGCAACCAGGCGCTGATCGACCCGATGAGCCCGGCCCGCAAGCGCGAGATGTTCGATCTGCTCGTACGCATGGGCTACAAGGAGATCGAGGTCGGCTTCCCGTCCTCCGGCGAGACCGACTTCGCCTTCGTCCGCTCGATCATCGAAGAGGGCGCGATCCCCGAGGACGTGACGATCTCCGTCCTGACGCAGGCCCGCGAGGAGCTGATCGAGCGGACCGTCGAGTCGCTGGTCGGCGCCCGCCGGGCCACCGTCCACCTGTACAACGCCACCGCGCCCACCTTCCGCCGCGTCGTCTTCCGCGGCTCGAAGGAGCAGGTCAAGCAGATCGCGGTGGACGGCACGCGGCTGGTGATGGAGTACGCGGAGAAGATCCTGGGCCCCGAGACGGTCTTCGGCTACCAGTACAGCCCGGAGATCTTCACCGACACCGAGCTGGACTTCGCCCTGGAGGTCTGCGAGGCGGTCTGCGACGTCTGGCAGCCCGAGGAGGGCCGCGAGATCATCCTGAACCTGCCCGCCACCGTGGAGCGCTCCACGCCCTCCACCCACGCGGACCGCTTCGAGTGGATGTCGCGCAACCTGTCCCGCCGCGAGTTCGTCTGCCTCTCCGTCCACCCGCACAACGACCGGGGTACGGCGGTGGCGGCGGCCGAACTGGCCATCATGGCCGGTGCCGACCGCATCGAGGGCTGCCTGTTCGGCCAGGGCGAGCGCACGGGCAACGTCGACCTGGTGACCCTGGGCATGAACCTGTTCTCGCAGGGCGTGGACCCGCAGATCGACTTCTCGCAGATCGACGAGATCCGCCGCACCAGCGAGTACTGCAACCAGATGGAGATCCACCCGCGCCACCCGTACGCGGGCGACCTCGTCTACACCGCCTTCTCCGGCTCCCACCAGGACGCCATCAAGAAGGGTTTCGACGCGATGGAGAAGGACGCGGCGGCCCAGGGGAAGAGCGTCGACGACATCGAGTGGGCCGTGCCGTACCTGCCGATCGACCCGAAGGACGTCGGCCGCTCCTACGAGGCGGTCATCCGGGTCAACTCGCAGTCCGGCAAGGGCGGTATCGCGTACGTCCTGAAGAACGACCACAAGCTGGACCTGCCGCGCCGGATGCAGATCGAGTTCTCCCGGATCATTCAGGCCAAGACCGATGCCGAGGGCGGCGAGGTCACGCCGACGCAGATCTGGTCCACCTTCCAGGACGAGTACCTGCCGAACGCGGAGAACGCCTGGGGGCGCATCCAGCTGCGCTCCGGCCAGACCACCACCGACACCGACGGCACGGACACCCTGACCGTCGAGGCCACCGTGGACGGCTCGGACACCGTGCTGACCGGATCGGGCAACGGCCCGATCTCCGCGTTCTTCGAAGCCCTGCAGGCCATCGGCATCGACGCCCGGCTGCTGGACTACACCGAGCACACGATGAGTGAGGGAGCCAGCGCCCAGGCCGCCTCGTACATCGAGTGCGCGATCGACGGCAAGGTGCTGTGGGGCATCGGCATCGACGCCAACACCACCCGCGCCTCGCTCAAGGCGGTCGTCTCGGCCGTCAACCGCGCCTCGCGCTGACCCGGCCGCACACCTCCTCGTACGGACGTCCGCTTCGACCCCGGACGTCAGCGGTTCCAGGACCCCGACCGCCCGCTCCGGGCGGTCGGGGTTCGGCCATATTCGAAGGGTTGTGACCTCCGCGCTACTGACGCCGCCTCGCGCATGTGGCTAACATCACGTCCAACACACGGCAATGTTGCCGGAGCGTTACGGAGGTGTGCGACGTGCGGTCAGTCAAAGGACAACGCGCTCTGAGGCCGGTCCTCTGCGGCATCCGCACGGTCTGGGACGCCGTCGGCGACGGCGCCTTCTTCTGCCCCGGCTGCGGCGGCGACCGCAACTACCGCCGCCTCACCGGCCGCCGCCGGCTCACCGTCCTCGGCATCCCGCTGGCCCGCCGCGGCGAGACCGGGCCCGTCGTGGAGTGCGCCGCCTGCCGCGCCCGCTTCGCCACCGACGCCCTGGACCACCCCACCACCACCCGGTTCTCCGCGATGCTCCGGGAGGCCGTCCACACCGTCACCCTGGCCGTCCTCGCGGCCGGCGGGGCCACCTCCCGTACGGTCCTGGACACCGCCGTCGGCATCGTCCGGGACGCCGGGCTCGACGACTGCACCCAGGAGCAGCTCTACACCGTGGTGGAGGTGCTCGCCGCCGACACCGGCTACGGCTCCCGGAGCGACCCGGCGGCCGAGGCGTGCGGCGCGACCCTCGCCATCGAGCTGCACGAGGTCCTGGCCCCGCTCGCCCCGCACCTGGCCGCCGCCGGCCGTGAGTCGGTCCTCCTCCAGGGCGCCAGGATCGCGCTCGCCGACGGTCCCTACAGCCCGGCCGAGCGCGAGGTCCTGACGACGGTGGGCGCCGCCCTGAAGCTCCCGGCCGACGACACCGCCCGCCTGCTCGCCGCGGCGGCCCGCACGCCCTCCTAAGGGCTCCCGAGAGGCGCACAGGCGTACGCCCCCGTCCGGGTGTGCGCGACAATGGCCCCATGAGCTTGTTCCGGGACGACGGCGTCGTGCTGCGTACGCAGAAACTGGGCGAGGCCGACCGGATCATCACGATCCTGACCCGTGGCCACGGCCGGGTCCGCGCTGTCGCCCGGGGCGTGCGCCGCACCAAGTCCAAGTTCGGTGCCCGCCTGGAGCCCTTCTCCCACGTCGACGTGCAGTTCTTCGCGCGCGGCAGCGAGCTGGTCGGCCGCGGGCTGCCGCTCTGCACCCAGAGCGAGACGATCGCTCCGTACGGCGGTGGCATCGTCGCCGACTACGCCCGCTACACCGCCGGCACCGCGATGCTGGAGACCGCCGAGCGGTTCACCGACCACGAGGGCGAGCCGGCCGTCCAGCAGTACCTGCTCCTCGTCGGCGGACTGCGCACCCTCGCCCGTGGCGAGCACGCGCCGCACCTGATCCTGGACGCATTCCTGCTGCGCTCGCTCGCGGTGAACGGGTACGCGCCGAGCTTCGAGGACTGCGCGAAGTGCGGGATGCCGGGGCCCAACCGGTTCTTCTCCGTCGCGGCGGGAGGCGTCATATGCGGTGACTGCCGGGTCCCCGGCAGCGTCGTACCCTCGGCACAGGCACTCGAACTGCTGAGCGCGCTGCTGAGCGGCGACTGGGCGACCGCGGACGCGTGCGAGGCGCGTCATGCCAGGGAGGGGAGCGGGCTGGTGTCCGCCTACCTGCACTGGCACCTGGAGCGCGGCCTGCGCTCGCTGCGGTACGTGGAGAAGTGACGCGGGCCCCAAGAGAGCGACGCGTTGTGTGAAGAAGTGACACAGGGAGACTGAGAACCTCATGGCAGTACGCGGGATCCTCGGCGGCCGTAACCGGCGCACGTACAAGACCCCCGAGCCGCACCCCTCGGGCGCGACGCCTCCGAAGATCCCCGGCGAGCTGGTGCCCCAGCACGTCGCCGTCGTGATGGACGGCAACGGCCGCTGGGCCAAGGAGCGGGGTCTGCCCCGCACCGAGGGCCACAAGGTCGGCGAGGGCGTCGTCATGGACGTGCTCAAGGGCTGCATCGAGATGGGCGTCAAGAACCTCTCGCTCTACGCCTTCTCCACGGAGAACTGGAAGCGCTCGCCGGACGAGGTGAAGTTCCTGATGAACTTCAACCGCGACGTGATCCGCCGCCGCCGCGACGAGATGGACGAGCTCGGCATCCGGATCCGCTGGGTCGGCCGCATGCCCAAGCTGTGGAAGTCCGTCGTCCAGGAGCTCCAGGTCGCCCAAGAGCAGACCAAGGACAACGACAGGATGACGCTGTACTTCTGCGTCAACTACGGCGGCCGCGCCGAGATCGCGGACGCCGCGCAGGCCATCGCCCGGGATGTGGCGGCCGGAAAGCTCGACCCGTCCAAGGTCAACGAGAAGACGTTCCAGAAGTACATCTACTACCCGGACATGCCGGACGTGGACCTCTTCGTGCGCCCCAGCGGCGAGCAGCGCACCTCGAACTACCTGATCTGGCAGAGCGCGTACGCCGAGATGGTCTTCCAGGACGTTCTCTGGCCGGACTTCGACCGCCGCGACCTGTGGCGCGCCTGCCTGGAGTACGCCCAGCGCGACCGCCGCTTCGGCGGGGCGCAGGAGGCGCAGGAGGCCGCGGAGGCCGCCGGGAAGTGACGTCGTAGGACGCAAGAGGGCCCCTGTACGCGTACAGGGGCCCCTCCTACGTTCGCGTGCTCACTTCTTGTTCGCGGCACACTCCGCACAGGTGCCGAAGATCTCCACGGTGTGCGCGACGTTCACATAGCCGTGCTGGGCGGCGATCATCTCGGCCCACTGTTCGACGGCGGGCCCTTCGACCTCGACCGCCTTGCCGCAGAGCCGGCAGACCAGGTGGTGGTGATGGTCGCCCGTCGAGCACCGCCGGTAGACGGCCTCGCCCTCGGTGGTGCGCAGGACGTCGACCTCGCCCGCGTCGGCGAGGGACTGAAGGGTCCGGTAGACCGTGGTCAGGCCCACGGAGTCGCCGCGGTGCTTGAGGACGTCGTGCAGCTCCTGGGCGCTGCGGAACTCGTCGACCTCGTCGAGGGCCGCCGCCACCGCCGCCCGCTGCCGGGTGGACCGGCCGCGTACCGGCGCTGCGTTCGTGCCACTGATCGGCGCCGTGGCCACAGGTGCCTCCTCGTGTCGCCCGTACATGTGTCGGGCCATTGTGCCAGCCCGCCCGGGCGCCGCACTCAAACGCGCAGGTCGTCCGTCCCCCGGCGGGCCGCCGGTACCTCCAGGGTGCACTCGGCCCCCTTCTCCTCGCTCGTCCGGGCCCGGCGCCGGGCGAGCGGAGCCGCGAGCGCGGTCAGGGCGACGAACACCGCGATGGCCAGCAGCACGATCGTCGCGCCCGGCGGAACGTCCTGGTAGTACGAGGTCACGGTGCCGGTCAGGGTCACGGTGGTGCCGATCACCACGGAGAGCACGAACGTCACCTTGAAGGACTTGGTGATCTGCTGCGCGGCCGCCACCGGCACCACCATCAGCGCGCTGACCAGCAGCAGCCCGACGACCCGCATCGCGACGGTCACCGTCACGGCGGCGGTCACCGCGATCAGCAGGTTCAGCACCCGTACCGGCAGCCCGGTCACCCGGGCGAACTCCTCGTCCTGGCTGACCGCGAACATCTGCCGCCGCAGTCCGACGGTGACCAGCACCACGAAGGCCGCCAGCACGCAGATCGCGATCACGTCGGACTCGGAGACGGTGGAGAGCGAGCCGAAGAGGTACGAGGTCAGGTTGGCGTTGGAGCCGGTGTCGGAGAGGTTGATCAGCATCACGCCGCCCGCCATGCCCCCGTAGAAGAGCATCGCCAGCGCGAGATCGCCGCGCGTGTGTCCGTACCAGCGGATCAGCTCCATGACGACCGCACCGGCCACGGCGACGGCGGTGGCCATCCAGACCGGGCTGGTGGAGAGCAGGAAGCCGAGGCCGACACCGGTCATCGCGATGTGCCCGATGCCGTCGCCCATGAGGGCCTGGCGGCGCTGGACCAGGTAGATGCCGATGGCGGGCGCGGTGATGCCGACCAGCACGGCCGCGATGAGCGCCCGCTGCATGAAGGGAGGGTTGAGGAATTCGAACAGCATCAGGTCAGCAGTCCCGTCCGTACGGGCTCGGCGGCCGCGTGGGGGTGTACGTGGTCGTGGCCGGGCAGCGCGTGCTGGCCGAGCGCCTCCGGCGGCGGCCCGTCGTGCGTCACGCAGCCGTCGCGCAGGACCACGGCCCGGTCGATCAGCGGCTCCAGCGGACCCAGCTCGTGCAGCACCAGCAGGACGGAGGTGCCGAGCGCCACCTGCTCGCGCAGCGTGGAGGCGAGGATCTCCTGGCTGGCCAGGTCCACCCCGGCCATCGGCTCGTCCATGATCAGCAGCTCCGGCTCGGCGGCCAGCGCGCGGGCGATCAGGACCCGCTGGTGCTGCCCGCCCGACAGGGCGCTCACGGAGTCCTTGGCTCGATCGGCGAGGCCCACCAGCTCGATGGCCCGCTCCACGGCCGCCCTGTCCGCCTTCCTGGGCCACCGCAGCCGCGTCACCGCCAGCCGGCCGGAGGCGACGACCTCGCGGATGGTGGCGGGGACCCCTCCGGCGGCCGTGGTGCGCTGCGGCACGTAACCGATCCGGCCCCACTGGCGGAAGCGCCGCAGCTCGGTGCCGAACAGTTCGACGGTGCCGCCGGTCAGCGGGACCTGGCCGATGGCGGACCGTACGGCGGTGGACTTGCCGGAACCGTTGGCGCCTAGCAGCGCGACGACCTCGCCGCGGCCCACGGTGAGGTCCACGCCGCGCAGCACGGGCCGCGCGCCGAGGGTGGCGGTGGCGCCGCGCAGGCTGACGACGGGCTCGCGGGTGGTGCTCTCACGCTCCGGCATGAGCGCCTCCGATCCGATGGTCCTACGAGTGAAGCGGGTCGTGCGGGTCACTTCGCGCCGAGCGCCTTCTGCAGCGCGGCGAGGTTGGACTCCATGACCTCGATGTAGTCAGCGCCCTGGGACTTCTTCGTGATTCCCTCCAGCGGGTCCAGGACGCCGGTCTTCAGCCCGGTGTCCTTCGCGAGGGTCTTCGCGGTCCTGTCGCTGGCGAGCGTCTCGAAGAAGACCGTGGTGGCCTTCTCCTTCTCCGCGATGGTGTGGATCTCCTGGATGCGGGCGGGGCTCGGCTCGGCCTCGGGGTCGATGCCCGCGATGCCCTGCTGGGTGAGCCCGTAGCGCTCTGCGAGGTAGCCGAAGGCGGAGTGGGTGGTGATGAAGGTCTTGGTGGCGGTGTTCTTCAGCCCGGTCTCGTACGCCGTGTTCAGCTTGTCCAGCTCGCCGACCAGGGCCTCGGTGTTCTTCTTGTAGTCCGCGGCGTGGTCGGGGTCGGCCTTCTCCAGGGACTTGCCGACACCCTTGGCGACCTCGGCGTACTTCACCGGGTCCAGCCAGATGTGCGGGTCGGCGCCGCCCTCCTCGCCGTGGTTGTGGCCGTCGCCCTCGGAGTGCTCCTCATGGCCGTGCTCTTCTTCGCCCTCGTGGCCGTGGTCGTGGCCGCTGACCTCGGCTCCGTGGTTCTCCAGCGTGGTGAGGGTCGCGGCGTCGACGGTGTTCTTCACACCCGACTGCGCAATCGCGTCGTCCACGGCGGGCTGGATGCCCTTGAGGTAGAGCACGTAGTCGGCCTCGCTGATGGAGCCGATCTGGCGCGGGGTGAGCTCCAGGTCGTGCGGCTCGACGCCCGGCTTGGTGAGGCTGGTGACGGCGACGTGCTCGCCGCCGATCCGCTCGGCCAGGAACTGCATCGGGTAGAACGACGCGGTCACCTTCAGCTTGTCGCCGTTGCCCCCGTCCGCTGCGTCGGAGGTGGAGCAGGCGGAGAGAGCGGTCAGACCGAGGACGACTGCTCCGGCGACGGCAGTGGTGGGTATCAGGCGGCGTACGTTCATGACAGTCATTTTCAACAAAACTGGAAACGATTGTCAACAAGGCAGATGAGATGCCCGGAAGATCACGAGGTGATGAGGCGGAGGCCCTGCGGATTTGATCCAGGGGGTGCGCCCGCCGGTAATCTGAGGCATTCGCCGTTCGTCATCGTCGTATGAAGAGAGCACCGTGGCCGCCGACAAGATCGACACCATCGTCAGCCTGAGCAAGCGCCGTGGCTTCGTCTACCCCTGCAGTGAGATCTACGGTGGTCAGCGCGCCGCCTGGGACTACGGGCCGCTGGGCGTCGAGATGAAGGAGAACCTGAAGCGTCAGTGGTGGCGCTACATGGTCACCGCGCGCGAGGACGTGGTCGGTCTCGACTCGTCGGTCATCCTGGCGCCGGACGTCTGGGTCGCCTCGGGCCACGTCGCCACCTTCTCGGACCCGCTGACCGAGTGCACCTCCTGTCACAAGCGCTACCGCGCCGACCACCTGGAGGAGGCGTACGAGGAGAAGCACGGCAAGCCGCCGGTCAACGGCCTCGCCGACCTCAACTGCCCCAACTGCGGCAACAAGGGCACCTTCACCGAGCCCAAGCAGTTCTCGGGCCTGCTCTCCACGCACCTCGGCCCGACCCAGGACTCCGGCTCGGTGGCCTACCTGCGTCCCGAGACCGCGCAGGGCATCTTCACCAACTTCGGCCAGGTGCTGCAGACCTCGCGCAAGAAGCCGCCGTTCGGTATCGCGCAGATGGGCAAGTCCTTCCGGAACGAGATCACTCCGGGAAACTTCATCTTCCGGACGCGTGAGTTCGAGCAGATGGAGATGGAGTTCTTCGTCAAGCCGGGCGAGGACGAGGAGTGGCAGCAGTACTGGATGGACCAGCGCTGGAACTGGTACACCGACCTCGGCATGCGCGAGGAGAACATGCGCTGGTTCGAGCACCCGAAGGAGAAGCTCTCCCACTACTCCAAGCGCACCGCGGACATCGAGTACCGCTTCCGCTTCGGTGGCAGCGAGTGGGGCGAGCTGGAGGGTGTCGCCAACCGCACGGACTACGACCTCAAGGCGCACTCCGAGGCCTCGGGCACCGACCTCCAGTACTACGACCAGGAGGCCAACGAGCGCTGGACGCCGTACGTCATCGAGCCCGCGGCCGGTGTCGGCCGCGCGATGCTGGCGTTCCTGCTCGACGCCTACGTCGAGGACGAGGCGCCGAACGCCAAGGGCGTCATGGAGAAGCGCACCGTGATGCGTCTCGACCCGCGCCTGGCCCCGGTCAAGGTCGCCGTCCTGCCGCTCTCCCGCAACCCGCAGCTCTCGCCGAAGGCCAAGGGCCTGGCGACCGACCTGCGGAAGAACTGGAACATCGAGTTCGACGACGCCGGCGCGATCGGCCGCCGCTACCGCCGCCAGGACGAGATCGGCACGCCGTTCTGCGTCACCGTCGACTTCGACACCCTCGACGACAACGCGGTGACCGTGCGCGAGCGCGACACGATGAAGCAGGAGCGCGTCTCGCTGGATCAGATCCAGGCGTACCTCGGCGCCCGCCTGGTCGGCTGCTGACAACTCCCGTACGTGCGCCCGCAGGCGCGTGAGGCCCCCGGTTCCGGGTACGGAACCGGGGGCTTCGTCGTACGGTCCACCGGAGCCTCTCCGCCGCCGTCCCGGGAGGTACGCGATGCCGTCGATCACCACCAGCAAGGTCACCAGATGGGACCAGCACGGCCGTGAACACGTCGTGCGGGTGCGGAAGTCGGGCATCGCGCGCGAGCTGACCTGCGCCACCTGCGGCTGGCGCCGCTCGGCCCAGTTCCTGCCGTGGCTCAAGGCCCAGGAGCACCTGACCGAGGCGCACCAGGCGACGGTGGACCCGATGGCCTGAAAACCGGGTGCGGGGCGCTTCGGGGGCGCGGTACCGTTCTGGGCATGTCTTCGTTCTTCCAGATCTACGAGTGAGAGCGCGGCGGGTGAGTGAACCCCCGCCGCCACGAGGACCGGCGCAGACCGGCCCTTCGACCCTTCCTGACGCACTTCTCACTTCTCATCACCACGAATGGGAGAACGCCGTGGCCAAGAGCCGCAACAACCTCCTCGGCGTCGGCGGACAGCGCAAGAAGCTGTCCCGCGCCGAACAGCAGGGCGCGGGTTCCGCGCGAGGCGCCGACCGCAAGGCCGCCGAGGACAAGAAGCAGGAGCTGGTACGCAAGATGCGCGAGCGCGCCGAGGCCCAGGCGGCCACGACCGCCGAGCCGGCCGAGCAGGACGGCTCCGCGCAGAGCTGACACGTAAACACGTACGACGGTGGGCCCGGATCATCCGTGATCCGGGCCCACCGTCGTACTCCCGGAGGCCCACCGCGCTTTCCCCAAGGCCCTACCGCTCGTCGATGAGCTTCCGCGCGATCGCGCCGAGGGCCGCGAGCTCCTCCGGGGTCAGGCGGTCGACGAAGTGGCGGCGTACGGAGGCGACATGGGTGGGAGCGGCGTCGCGCAAGGTGTCCCAGCCGGTCGGGGTCAGGATCAGGAGGCAGCCGCGGCCGTCGGCCGGGTCGGGCGCGCGGCGGAGGAGTTCGCGCGCCTCCATGCGGGAGGCGTGCCGGGAGAGGCGGCTGCGTGACCAGCCCATCTTGGCGGCCTGTTCGTGCAGCGTGCTGGTGCCGTCCGGGCGCTCGGACAGTGTGCTGAGCACTTCGTAGTCCGGCTCGGAGAGACCGACTGCGGCCAGGTCCTGCGCGGTGCCGACCTGGACGGCGGTGACCATGCGGTGGTACGCGCGCCAGGCGCGCTCCTCGTCGGCGGAGAGCCAGTCGACCGGGGGCTCCAAACTATTCGTTGACATGTAACCAACCTACCGGCTAATTTCGTTTCCATGACAACGAAGCGGCTGCGCATCCTCGTCCTGACCTGCTCCACGCGACCCGGCGCGCTCGGCCCCGCCGTCGGCCGCTGGCTGACCGACACGCTCGCGGCCGACGCCGGGCTGCTCGGCGCGGACCTCGTGCCCGTGGCGATCGGCGATCTGGACCTGCCGTTCCTGGACGAGGAGGAACACCCGTCGAGCGGCGTCCACCACCACGACCACACCCGCCGCTGGAGCCGGATCGTGTCCGAGGCGGACGGCTTCGTCCTCGTGACCCCGGAGTACAACTACGGCATGCCGGCCACGCTCAAGAACGCGCTCGACTACCTGAGCCCGGAATGGGCCTGGAAGCCGGTCGGCTTCGTCAGTTACGGCCACACCTCGGCCGGCACCCGCGCGGTCCAGCACGCCAAGCAGGTGGTGACCACGCTGCGGCTGGTCCCGCTCGGCGCGACCGTCGCCCTGCGGATCGCGGACGCGCTGCGGGACGGCCGCCTGGAGCCCGAGGCACGCCACGCGGACGCGGCACAGGGCCTGTTGGCGGAGCTGGTACGAGCGGCCCGCGCTCTGGCCCCGATGCGCGAGCGCGAGCACGCGGCCTCCGTCGCGGGCCCGCTGCCGGGCTCGTACGCGCGTCGGCTCGGCCCGGACGACGCCGCCGAGGTGACTGTGCTCCAGCGCTGCTGCTGGATGGAGGAGGCCCTCGCCAACGACACGCTGGCCATCCCCGCGCTCCACGAGTCACCGGCCGACGTACGCACCTGGCTGGCCGACTGGGACACCACGGGCCTCTGGCGGGACGGCCGGCTGCTCGGCATGGTCCGCACCCGCCGCACCGGCACCGACCTCCACGTCGGACGGCTCGCCGTCGCTCCCGACCTGCGCGGCCTCGGCGTGGGCCGCTGGCTGCTGAGCCGGGCCGAGTCCACGGCAGAGGAAGGCGACCGCATCGTCCTGTCCACCGGTGCCGCCAGTCACCGCAACATCGCTCTCTACGAGCGGCAGGGATACGCCGTGCTGCCCGGCACCTGGGAAGAGGGCGTCGTGGACCTGGTCAAGCCGGTAGCGGCCTGAACGACGATGCGTGACGGAGGAGAAGAAGAAGTGGATCAGGTGGACTGGATCGACATCCCGGCCGGGCTCGTGCGTCGCGGCACGCCCGCCGGCGAGATGGCGGCCGTGGCCCGGCGCTACGCGGACACGCACGTGCCGGAGGCCTGGTACCGGAAGGAGGCCCCGCGTACGGAGATCCACCTACCGGCCTTCCGGATCGCCCGGACGGCGGTCACCGTCGAGCAGTACGCGCTCTTCGCGGCCGACACCGGCCGGCCGGCGCCACGGGGCCCGGCGGACCATCCGGTCATCGGGATCGCCTGGGAGGACGCGACGGCGTACTGCCGGTGGCTCGGAGAGCGCATCGGCGGTGAGGTGCGGCTGCCGACGGAGGACGAGTGGGAGCGGGCCGCCCGGGGTGACGACGGCCGGGAGTTCCCGTGGGGCGACGAGTACCGCACCGGGCTGGCCAATCTGGTGGACCTCGGCGTCGGCACCACCACGCCGGTCGGCTCGTTCCCGGACGGCGCGAGCCCCTTCGGCGTGCTGGACATGGCGGGCAACGCCGACGAGTGGACCTCCACGCTCTACGCCCCGTATCCCGGCGCGCCCGACGACGTACCGGTCACCGAGGACTGGGCCTTCGACCGGCACATCACCCGGGGCGGTGCCTTCCGCCACGACCGGGACCTGGCCCGGTGCGCCCGGCGCCACGGCGCGTACGAGGAGGACCTGGCGGCGATCGGCGTGGGCTTCCGGCTCGCGGCCCCACCGGCCGCCGCGTAGCCGTGCAGGTCGGCCCTACCGGCCGGCCAGGTCCGTGAACCGGACCCCGGTCAGCTTCTCCGAGACCTCCCAGACCCGACGGGCCTCGTCGGTGCCGGTGAGCCGGGAATAGAGCTTCTGCTCGGCCGGCGCACCGCCCATGTGGCCGGGCCCCTTGGGCCCGTAGAGGGCGCCGCCCCGGGAGTCGGGCGCGGTCGCCGCGTACAGCGCGGGCAGTTGGGCGCTCTCCACCGTGCCGACCAGGATGCCGCGCGCGGACAGGAAGCGGATCAGCCGCACACCCAGGGTGTCCTTGGCCCGGCCCATCTCCGGCCGGGCGGCGAGCAGGCTCGTCGGAGCGATACCCGGGTGGGACAGGTTGCTGGTGATGCCCCAGCCCTCGGCCCGGCTGCGGCGGTCGAGTTCGAGGCCGAAGAGCCCGAAGGCGATCTTCGACTGGCTGTAGGCCTTCATGCCGTTGTACGAACGTTCCCAGTTCAGGTCGTCCCAGTTGATCGCGTTCTGGTTGGCGGAGACGCTGATCTGCGAGGTCACCCGGGCCTGCCCGGCCCGCAGCAGGGGCAGCAGCCGGCCGACGAGGGCGAAGTGGCCGAGGTGGTTGGTGCCGAACTGCGTCTCGAACCCGTCGGCGGTGGTCTGCCGCTCGGGCGGGGTCATGACGCCCGCGTTGTTGACCAGCAGGTGGATGGGCCGGCCCTCGCCGGCCAGGGAGTCGCCGAGCGCGGCGACCGAGTCCAGCGATGACAGGTCGAGCGAGCGCAGCGACACCCGGGCGCCGGGAGCCTGCCGTTCGATCGCGGCGAGCGCCTTCTCACCCTTGCCCTGGTTGCGGACGGGCAGGACGACCTCGGCACCGGCGCCGGCGAGGCGGGCCGCGATACCGAGCCCGATGCCGTCGCTGCCGCCGGTGACGACGGCACGCTTGCCGGAGAGGTCGGGGAGGGTGAGGTCGGGGGTCTTGCGGGGCATGGTGATCACTCCTCGTGGGGTCCGTGAGGCCGGGTCGCTTCCACGGTGACGCCGTCGCCGCGGCCTATCCAGGGCCTGCCGATCCGCTGATCGGCGGCCCGCTGTTCGACCGGCGAGGCGACGTTACGTTCCGGGCGCCGCCGCACTCCGGGGACGCGCCCGGCCGTATGGGGGGATCGACGATCCGTGGTTGGTTCGGCCGCCGGACGCTACAAAGGAGGTGAGGGCGGACGACCGGGGGCGGGGCGGACGACCGGGAAGACGAAGACACGGACCGGAGGAGAACAGTGGAGATCGACCGCGCAGGCCTGGCGGCCTTCCTCCGGCACCGCCGGGAGCTGCTGCAACCCGAGGACGTCGGACTCCCGCGCGGACAGCGCCGCAGGACCGGCGGGCTGCGCCGCGAGGAGGTCGCCGTGCTCTGCCACATGTCGACCGACTACTACGCCCGGCTGGAACGCGAACGCGGACCGCAGCCGTCGGAGCAGATGATCGCCTCGATCGCGCAGGGCCTCCATCTCTCCCTGGAGGAGCGCGACCACCTGTTCCGCCTCTCCGGTCACACCCCGCCCGTCCGGGGAACGACCGGTGAGCACATCAACCCCGGCCTCCTCCGCATCCTCGACCGGCTGGACGACACCCCCGCCGAGATCGTCACCGAACTGGGGGAGACCCTGCGGCAGAGCCCGCTGGGCGTCGCCCTCACCGGCGACACGACCCGCTACGCGGGCTTCGACCGCTCCATCGGCTACCGCTGGTTCACCGACCCCGACACCCGCTCGATGTATGTGGCGGACGACCATGACTTCCTCTCCCGGATGTTCGCCTCCGGCCTGCGCGAGCTGGCCACCCTGCGGGGCGCCGGCTCCCGCGCGGCCCACTGCGCCGAGCTGCTGCTCGACCGGAGCGAGGAGTTCCGCCGCCTGTGGGACCGGCACGAGGTCGGCATCCGCCCGCACGAGGTCAAGCGCTTCATCCACCCCGAGGTGGGCGTCCTGGAACTGAACTGCCAACGGCTGCTGGACCCCGACCAGTCCCACAGCCTGCTCGTCTACACGGCGGCGCCCGGCAGCGAGAGCTACGACCGGCTGCGGCTGCTGTCGGTCATAGGGGCACAGGCGATGACCTGACCCGCCCCGAGCCGTCCTGTCGTCCCGTCCGCGCGGCGATCGGCGCCCTAAGGTGCAGACGGGGGGTGCGATCGGGCGAATGAGGCGGTCTGTCATGGGGACCTATGTGCTGGTCCACGGAGCTATGCACGGTGGCTGGTGCTGGCGGTCCGTCCGTGACCTGCTCTCCCGGGCCGGCCATCAGGTCTTCACGCCGAGCCTGACCGGCCAGGGCGAGCACGCCCACCTGCTCGGCCCGGACGTCGGCGTCGCCACGCACGTGGAGGATGTGGCCGCTCTCCTGCGCTACGAAGACCTCAGCGACGTGCACCTGGTCCTGCACAGCTACGCCGGTGTCCTGGCGGGCCCGGTCGCCGAGCGAGCGGCCGGTCGCCTCGCCTCGGTCACCTTCCTCGGCGCGTTCCTCGTCCGGCCGGGCGAGTGCCTGCTGGACGTCGAGCCGCCGGAGACGGCCCAGCGGTACCGGGCACTGGCAGCAGCGGGCGGGGAGGGCTGGTTCCTGCCCGCCGACGCCTCCTTCCTCGCCCAATGGGGCATCACGGACGAGGAGTTGGCGGCCTGGGTGGCGCCCCGCCTCACCGCCTTCCCGTTGCGCTGCCAGACGGACGCCGTCGACTTCGACCCGGCACCGCTCGCGGCCCTGCCCGCGTCCTACGTACGCCACACCCGGCCGCCGCTGCCCAGCCTCGAACGGTCCGAGGACCGGGCACGAGCCCACGGCTGGGACGTCCACTCGCTCCCGACCGGCCACGACATGATGCTCGAAGCACCGGAGGCCACCGCGCGCCTGCTGACCGGTATCACCGGCTGCGAGGAGAGCTGACCGGGCGGCAGGTCTATCGGAGACCGTTCAGGAACTGGACAACTCGCCCCAACAACAGGTCGGCCGCGGCCGGGACGTAGGACGGGAGCGAGGAGTCGGCGAACAGGTGCTGGTCGCCGGAGTACACGAACAGCTCGGCACCCTCGGTACCGGCGGTCAGCTCCTTCGCGGCGTCGAGATCCCCGTCACCGGCGAAGAAGGGGTCGCCGTCCATCCCGTGCACCTGCACCGGAAGACCGGTCGGCCAGGCCTCGCCGAACTCGGTCACCGGCAGACAGGAGTGGAACAGCAGAGCCCCCTCGGCGCCCTCCCGGGTCTGGGCCAGACGCTGCGCCGGTACGACGCCGAGGGAGAACCCCGCGTAGACCGGTCGGCCGCCGAGCCGGTCGGCGGCGGCGACCCCGCGTTCGGCGATGGTGGAGAACCCGGTCCGGCTCGCGTGGGCGATGCCCTCCTCCAGCGTCCCGAAGACGTGCCCTTCGTACAGGTCCGGGACGTGGACGGTGTGCCCTGCCCGTCGCAACTCGGCCGCGAAGGCCTCAACACCCGGTGTCAGGCCCTGCGCGTGGTGGAACAGCACAACTTCCGCCATGGTGTGCTCACTCTCTGAACGGACCAAAAGTATGGATCGATCGATGATGTTCGTTCGATCGAACCATGCCGAGCAATAAGCCTGACTACGACCTCGAAGAGACGATCGAGCTCACCACCACCGGGCAGGTGCGGGCCATCAGCGACCCGCTGCGGAACACGATCCTCAGGACGGGCCCCCGGTCCCGTCCTGATCACCCTCTCCACCGACGTCTTTGCCCCTGAACTCCGGGAACGGCTCCGGATGCTGGCGGGCGAGGAGCCGCGTGATGGCGTCGTCGGTGGGGTCCGTGACGAGCCAGCTGTGGGCGGAGGGGTGCGCGGCGAACAGCTCGCAGGCCTCGTTACGGGGGTCGAGCGCGGGACACCAGGGGAGCGGGGCGAGGGCGGCGAGCCCGGAGCCCTTCCAGCGGACCCAGACGCCGCTTCCGGGCCGTCCGCCCTCGTCCCAGAGCAGGGCGGCGTGCCGGTCGTCATGGTCGCCGCCGAGTTCGCACAGGACATGGCCGGTCTCGGGCCGTTGTCCGGGAGGAGCGAGGGCGACGAGGTGGTCCGGGGGCGGGAGAAGGGCGACGGCGGTGCACTGCTTCATGGCCGGTGGCGCTTTCGTGGGTCGTCGGAGGTGTCGTCGTCATCGCTGCCGGTACCGGCCGATCCGGCGACGAGGTCCCCGAGGGGGTCCGCGATGTCCCAGGAGTGGCCGGCGGTGTGGCCGTTGAAGAGTGAGCACCGCAGGATGGCGGCGGTGCCCAGGTGCCGGAGGACGGCCGGACACCAGGGCGCGGTGATGATGCGGTGGGTGCGGTCGGTGCCGGAGCCGGTCCAGTGGAACCAGAGCGCGGGGCGGTCGGGATCCTCGGCGGGGGCCAGGAGCGCGGCGTGTTCGGCGCGGTCGTCGTGTTCGCCGAGTTCGCACAGCACGTGGTGGTCGATCGTGAAGTCGTCGGGCAGGGTGTCGGGCCCGTAGGGCATGGTGACGAGGGCGGTGAGCACCTCACTGCGAGGGGTCAGGGTCACGGCGGTGCACTGCAGCACGGAAGCCTCTTCTGCGGAGGGGGAGTTACGGCGGGACGGCCGGGGCGGTGTGCCATCCGGCGAGGGTGACGCGGAGGCCGACGGCGGGGTCGGCGACGGTGAAGCGGAGGGGTAAGCCCGCTTCCAGCGTCCGTATCGCCTCGTCCTGGCGGTACGCGTCGGTGGCCCAGCACCGCAGGCTCTCGGGTGCGTCGGTGCCGTGGAACAGGACGGCCCGTACGTCGGCGGTGGGCAGCCGCAGCGCTTCCCGTTCCAGGGCCGCGCGGTCGCCGTGGGCGTTGGCCAGGCGGAGGGCCTGGCGCCGGAGCCAGAGGAGGACGAGGCGCCGGTTGCGTACGGCGACGGCGCCGAGGGAGGCGTACCGCCGGGCGTCGGACACGGTGACCTCGGCGGCGAACGCGCCGCTCACAGCACCTCACCCCGGCTGCGGGCGTTGGCCCGGGCGGTACGGGCGCGAATCTGCTCCATCGGGAGCGCGGGGCGTACGTGCCGGGGGTCGGCCTCCCACTCGCGCCCGCCGCCGATGGGCCGGAGGGACCAGCGGGTGCCGGCGACGCCACGGAACTCGCCGACGCGGTCGTTGCGGCTGGTGTCGACCAGAGGGGTGTTCGGGGCGGGTGGGTCAGGAGGTTCTTCCTGGTGGCTCGCACAAGAGTCCATGGCGTACTCCTTCGCTCCGTTCTGTAGCCGTTCGGCTACCGGGGCGATTCAGAGTGACCTACCGTAAAGAGCCCTTCAACTGAGGGAATCTGAAGGAAGAGTAGGAAGTCCGGGCATGGTCAACATCAAGCAGCTGAACCCCGCCAGCAGCCCGCAGGCGGCCTTCGGAGCGCGTCTCCGCAGGTTCCGGGAGGAGCGGGGGTGGACACAGGACGCGCTGGCTCCGAGGATCGGGTACTCCAGTCAGCACATCTCGGCCGTGGAAACTGTTCGCAAACCGCCGTCCCTTCCGTTTTCGCGGAAGTCCGACCTGGCATTTGGTACGACCGGCACGGCCGACTCCTTCGAGCGTGAGTACATGGAGCTGCGGAACGGCTCGCTCAAGGAGGGCTTTCCGGAGTACGCGGGGTACGAGGGTCGTGCGGTTGAGCTCCGGATCTACAACCTCGGTCTCATTCCTGGGCTGTTACAGACACCGGACTACGCGCGGGCTGTGGCCTACGGGCACGTGGAACGAGGCTCCATCACGTACGAGCAGGCCGACGAGGGCGTCGCATTCCTGGCGCAGCGTCAGGAAGCGCTGGTGCGTTCGCAACCGCCCATGGTGTTCGTCGTCATGGACGAGAGCTGTCTCCATCAGGCTGTCGGCGGCTCGGAGGTCATGAACGCCCAGCTCCGACGGTTGGAGGAGATGGCCGCGCGCCCCAACTGGATCATCCAGGTGGCGCCGTTCAGCCTGGGTGAGCGCAGGGCGTTCTTCTTGCCGGTCAACCTGCTGACCATGGCCGACCGGTCCATCGTCGCCTACGCCGAATCGCAGGCGCAGGGGTATGTCGAGCGCGAAACGTCGCTAGTGGCACCCATGTTCACGGCCTACCATCAGATGCAGGGCGAGTCGCTGTCGAAGGCGGCGTCTGTGGCCAAGATCAGCAAGTTGCGAAAGGGCACCCTGTGAAGACCGAATCCCCCCGTTGGTTCAAGTCCTCGTACAGCGACACCGGCGGTGACTGTGTCGAGGTGGCCGCCAACCTGGTCGCCTCGCAGGGCATCGTCCCGGTCCGCGACTCCAAGGTCGTCGACGGCCCGGTCGTCGACGTCCGTGCCGCCGCGTTCTCCGCGTTCGTCGCCGGCGTGCAGGCCGGGATGTTCAACGCCGCCTGACGGGAAGACCCTTCCGAGCACCGCCCCACTCTGTCCCGCGCAGGGTGGGGCGTTCTGTCGCCCGGGGCCAAGGCACTCTGGCAGCGGTCTGCTGGCTCATGCATGGTGGAACTTCCGGCGACAGAAGGGCACTTCATGATCGCCGAGCAGCACCCGCAGTGGTTCACGTCCTCGTATAGCGACAACGGCGGCAACTGCGTCGAGGTCGCCGTCAACCTGGCCGCTGCGCGTGGCATCGTCCCGATGCGTGACTCCAAGTGCGTGGACGGCCCGGCGGTCGACGTCCGTACGGCGGCGTTCTCCGCGTTCGTCGCAAGCGTGCAGGCCGGGACGTTCGACGCCGTAGGAAAGCCGTGAGGCGAGGAGTCCGTACGCGTACCGGCTGAGCAGCCCCCGCGTCGGCCACCGTGGCCGAATTCCGCCTCTTTCCTGGGGACACCGGGAAATTGATAAATAGGTGAGTGATCTTCCGCTTTTGCTGGGTAGCCGGGCTCATGAGGGCCCGGGGAGGCCTTCCATTATTTCCGGGAGGGAAAGCGATGAAGAAGGTCATCCTGGCCGCGGTTTCGGTGTCTTTGGGCGCGACGGCACTGGTGGGGTGTGGCGGTGAGAGTTCCGACGACGCGTTCGAGGGAAAGAGCGCGGACACCATCGCGGCGGAGGCGGTCAAGGCGACGCGTGACGCGAAATCCCTGCGGATCGTCGGAAAGGCGAAGCAGCCCGGCGGCAACGAGATCAACCTCGATTTCCGCGTGGACGACCAGGATCTCTGTAAGGGCACCATGACCGGACAGGGGGCCAAGGCCGATGTCATCCAGGTCGGGCAGAGCGTCTACGTGCGGGGCGACGAGAAGTTCTGGCAGAACACGCTGAAGGGCAAGCCCGGCACCGAGAAGGTGGTCCAGCAGGTGCAGGACAAGTGGGTGGTCTCCGATTCGGCGCAGGCCGGGGCGGAGGGCATGTGCGACAAGCAGGCCGCCCTCGCCATGCTGGACAGCGACAAGTCCGAGCGCAAGGGAATGAAGAAGGGCAAGACCACGGAGGTCGACGGCACGCCGGCGCTGATCCTGGAGAAGAAGCAGGAGAACGGCGAGAAGATCACCATGTACGTGGCCACCGAGGGCGAGCCCTACGTTCTCAAGGCGGTGTCCGAAGGTGGCGACGTGCCGAGCGAGACGGTGCTGAGCGAATACAACAAGAAGGTCGACGCGCAGAAGCCCGCCGCCGGGGACGTGGTGGACCTGAAGAAGATCAACGCCTGACGCATTTCTGTTCTTGGGCTTCCGGTCGGCAGGAGAGTTTTCCGGACGCCGAGAAAAGGGGGTTCTTCCACCGGCCGGTGGAAGAACCCCCTTTTTTCTCTCAGCTCTCGGCCGTCCTCTCACGGCTCAGACGGATGAGGGACCGGTCGTGGACACGGCTGAGGAGCAACAGGGCGCAGACGGCGCCGATGAGGGCGCAGAACATGTCCCACTGGGTGTCCCAGACGTCTCCTTGCGTGCCGAGGAAGGCCTCCGCGGCCTGGCCGCCGGTGACAGCCGCCAGCCACTCCAGCATCTCGAAGACGGCGCTGAAGGCCAGGCAGGCGCAGACGGTGAGCGGGGCGAGCCAGCGGCTGCCGCGCAACGGGGAGGTGCGGAGGAGGAGTTCGCGCACCAAGACGGCCGGGACGAAGCCCTGCACGAGGTGGCCGAAGCGGTCGTAGGGGTTGCGGTCCCAGCCAAGCCAGTCGCGCACCCAGTCCCCGGCGGGCACCTCCGCGTAGGTGTAGTGGCCGCCCACGATGAGGACCAGGGCGTGCGCCGCCAGCAGCCCGCACAGCAGGCCGCTCAGCGGGAAACGGTGGCGCAGCAGGATCGCCAGCGGCAGCCCCACCATCACCCACACCGTCTCCAGCAGCCAGGTCGTCGGATCGGCCGCGCCGAACCACGATGCGACGAGCGCCGCGCTCACTCCGACGGCGAGGAGGGCCGGCAAACGACGCCGGGACGACAGACTCAGGGCCGGCGTCGGGGCCGGGGCGGGGTGGGCACTCATGGCCTGCTCCTCGTGTTCGGTGCGGGTCCCCACTCTCGGGCCCGGCCGGAACATGGCTCATGAGTACGTGTACTCAAACCCTCCTGGTCTTCTCCCCACGGAACCGTTCGGTGACCTTCTCCCTGAGGAACACGGTCGTCTCCGGCGGCGAGACGACGAACCTTCACTTGCCCCGCCCTCGGAGCGAGGGTGCGAAACAAGCGCGTGCGGAGGGCCTGAAACTAACGGATAGTCGAGTTGCCCGGGTTCCTCCACATTGAGAGAACCTCGCGCGCGCTCACGGTGTCGGGGTGGTCCTCACCGAGCAGCCGCTCACTGTCGGCCACCACCCGCTCCAACAGCTCGATCGCTTCCCCGGTCCGCCCTGCCTGCCCGTACGAGACGGCGAGGTTGGCCCGGGCCAGCACGGTATCGGGGTGGTCCTCACCGACCAGCCGCTCCCGGTCGGCCACCGCCCGCTCCAACAGCTCGATCGCTTCCCCGGTCCGCCCTGCCTGCCCGTACGAGACGGCGAGGTTGGCCCGGGCCGTCACGGTGTAGGGGTGGTCCTCACCGAGCAGCTGCTCCCGGTCGGCCACTACCCGCTCTCCGATCGCGATCGCTTCCCCGGTCCGCCCTGCCTGCCCGTACGAGACAGCAAGGTTGGCCCGGGCCAGCACGGTATCGGGGTGGTCCTCACCGAGCAGCTGCTCCCGGTCGGCCACCACCCGCTCCTCGATCACGATCGCCTCCCTGATCCGCCCCGCCGCCCTGTACGAGACGGCGAGGTTGGCCCGGGCCTTCACGGTGGAGGGGTGGTCCTCACCGAGCAGCTGCTCCCGGTCGGCCACCGCCCGCTCCAACAGCTCGACTGCCTCACCGGTCCGCCCCGCCTGCCAGTACGAGACGGCGAGGTTGGCCCGGGCCTTCACGGCGGAGGGGTGGTCCTCACCGAGCAGCCGCTCCCAGTCGGCCACCACGCGCTCCAACAGCTCGATCGCCTCCCCGGTCCGCCCTGCCTGCCTGTACGAGACGGCGAGGTTGGTCCGGGCCGTCATGGTGGCGGGGTGGTCCTCGCCGAGGCGTTCCCGGCTGGCGGTGGCCATGGCTTGCCAGTAGGTGCTGGCGGGGGCGGCCAGGCCGGTGTCACGGAGGCTGGTGCCGGCCCGGAACAGGACCGGATGCCCGTCCGGGTCCCAGAGGGTGTCGGGGGCATGGTCGGCGAGTGCGTCGGTGTTGGCACGCAGGACGGCCGCGAGGTCCGGACGTACCTGGTCCACCTCCGGCCACACCTCCAGCAGCGCGTCGGCCGCCGCCTTGGCTGCCCGGGCGAACTCGTCGGCGGTGAGCGACTCCCGTACCGCCCGCGCCGTCAGAGCGTGCATACGCACAGCCCGCGGTTCCGCACGCTGGTCATAGGTGATCAGCGCATACCGGTCAAGAAGACGAAGCACGGTGTGGATCTGGTCGAGTGCGGCCTGCGCCTGGGAGGTGTCTGGGCGCGGAGTGACGTGGCTGAGGGCAGCAGAAGCGGTCCAAAAGGCACGCGGGTGGCCTGCGGGGTCGAGGAATGCGGTGAGGTTGAGGACAGAGCGGGCGAGGGGGCCACGGGAGTCGCGGTCGATGGCTTCGAGGGCGAGGAGAAGGGTGGCAGCGATCTCCCGGCCGTAGCCCTCGGCGTCCGCCGTGTCGGGCAGGGCGTGTTCGAGTCGGGTCCGGCGGAAGTGGGCGAGGTACTGGGTGCACGTGAGGTCTTCGTTGACCATGTACGCGGCGGCGTGGCTCAGGGCGAGGGGAAGATGGCCGAGGGCCTGGGCGAGGGCAGGAGCCTGATCGTCGAGGAGGTGGGCGGTGCGGTCGTGGGCGAGTCGCAGGGTCAGGTAGGCGACGGCCTCCTCAGGGGTGTAGACATCGACGTCGATACGGGTGCGGTTCCCACCGGTCAGACGGGCGTCTTTGAGGCGGGTGGTGGCCAGGACATGGCCGGTGCCGGTGCGGCTGGTGGGCCACCAGGGGGTGATCTCCGCAGGGTCGGTGATGTCGTCGAGGACGACCAACCAGCGGCGGTCGGTGGTGGCGAGCCAGTCGAGCAGGGCGCGGGCGTCGGATTGCGGGTCTTTGCCGGTGGCGCCGGGCAGATGGATGCGGGCTGCGGCCTGCGCGTACTGGGTGATGACCTGCTGCTGCTCGGTCGCGGTCACCCAGACCACGAGGTCGACGCTGTCGGTGACGGCGTCGGCGGCGCATGCGGCGGCCAGCTGTGTTTTGCCGACACCACCCCCGCCGGAGAGGACCTGGGTGAGGACCACGGTCGTGGTGCGGGCGCGGGCGGCATCGATGTGTCGGCGCAGTGCGCTGCGGGGCTGGAAGGCCGTGGCGAGTGCCGGTACGGGGCCGACTTCTACCGGCCAGAGCACCTCGCCGCTCGGGCTCGTCGTGTGGTGAGTGTGTTCTTCGTGGATGTTGTAGACGGTGTTTCCTGTACCGACGGCGCTTCCGTCGGTGTTCCCGCCGATGGCGATGCTGTCGCTGGCTGCGGAAACATTCGGGTGCAGGGGGGCGTGGGCGCGGCTGTCCTCGGAGACAGGAGCGTGCGGGGGTCGGCTGGCGGCGGCCGTGGTGTTCTCGTCGGGAGCGGGGTGCGTAGGGCGGCTCCAGGGCCAGCCCTGGGGGCTCACTGGTCGTCTCCGACGATGCGGGCGGGTGTTCCGGCCCCGCTCCGCATCGGGCTTGTCGTGGTGACGTGCGTGCAGATATCCACCGTCTGGTGCCCCCTGGATGGCCTGGCTACGGTCCGCCGCACCGAGGACTGGCGCGCGGCGTCTGGGTCCGGACGGATGCCTCTGAACGTAGCGTTCTTCGCTTGGCCGTTCCACCTGATCGCCGCAGTCCGAACCGGCGGTCCGCAAGGATGGTCAGAGGGGGTCTTTCTGGCCGGTTCCTATGAACTTGCCGTCGTCAGGCCGCTACGGTCGCACCAGAACTGACGGGGCATCGGAGTGCGGGCCGCCCCCGGATCCAGAGGTCCGAACGGCCCGACGCGATAAGGAGGGTGGCTGATGGCGGTGACGGGGGCAGCTCGGGTGTGGGTATGGGTGACCGCGGTGATCACGAGCCTGATGTCGGTCGGCCTGGTACTCCTGGCTTGGCTGGGGGATCTCGACACTGCGGGGCAGGCCGCGACCGTGGCCGGGGCAGTCGTCGCCCTCGCCGCGCTCCTGGTCTCGGTCATCGCACTGGTCCGCACCGGTAGCGGCGGCCCCGGTGGCGGCGGCCGTCGGGTCTCTGCCGACCAGGGAAGCATCGCCGTGGGCGGCAACATCACCGGATCCGCCGTGGGTAAGAACGCCAAAAGGACCGGCCCGTCCACGTCCCCACCGCCTGCGGCCACCCCGCCCGCCAGGAACGACGACGTGAGCTCAAGGCGCGGCGGCATCGCCACCGGCGGCGACGTCACCGACAGCGCCCTGGGCGAGGGTAGCGAGCGGTGACCTGGCCGGGCAGACGGCGCCGGAACACCCCGACCGCGACCGGCCCCCTTCCCCATCAGAGGGCTGACCCGTCCCCGGTGTCCGCAGGCAACGGCGGCATCGGCGTCGGCGGAAACGTCGAGAGCAGCGCTGTCGGACCGCACAGCACCGTCAACATCGGTGAACAGCACTTCCACACCCTCACCAGCAGGGAAGAAGCCGTGTCCTGGCCGGTGGTGGTGGGCACCGTTCCCGTACTGGCGACGGCTTTTCAGCCACGCAGCACCGTGCGCCGTCAGGTCAACGACGCCCGTGACCACGGCCACGCGGCCGTCCTGACGAGCGACACCACGACCACGCGAAACCGTGGTGAAGAAGCCGACCCCTCGCCCCGGCCGACCGCGCCGCTGCCGGTGCAGGTGATGACCGGCGGTGGCGGGGTCGGCAAAAGCCAGCTTGCCGCCGACTACGTCCGCACAGCTCTCACCGACGGCACGGATCTGGTGCTGTGGGTACCCGCCACCGACACCCAGCAGATCCTCACCACCTACGCGAAAGCCGCCCACCGTGTCCGCGCCCCCGGCCTCACCGGGACGGACCCGCAAGCCGACGCACAAGTCTTCCTGGACTACCTCGCTACCACCGACCGCCGCTGGCTGGTCGTCCTCGACGACATCACCGACCTCGACACCATCGAGCCCTGGTGGCCCGACAGCCACCGCTCCACCGGCTGGGTCCTGGCCACCACCCGCCTCAAAGACCCCCGCCTGACCGGCGGGAACCGCACCCGTATCGACGTCGATGTCTACACCCCTGAGGAGGCCGTCGCCTACCTCACCCTGCGACTCGGCCACGACCGCACCGACCACCTCCTCGACGATCAGGCTCCTGCCCTTGCGCAGGCGCTCGGCCATCTTCCCCTCGCCCTGAGCCACGCCGCCGCCTACATGATCCGCGAGAGCACTACCTGCACCGCCTACCTCAGCCAGTTCACCCAGCGCGCCGCACATCTGGACGAACTCCTGCCGCACTGGGCGGACACCGAAGGCTACGGCCGGGAGATCACTGCCACCCTTCTTCTCGCGCTCGAAGCCACCGACCGCGACGCCTGCGGCCCCCTCGCCCGCTCCGTCCTCCACCTCATCGCACTCCTCGACCCGGACGGCCAACCCGCCAGCCTGTGGACCGCCCCCACCCTTACCACCCACCCGGACACCAGCCATGACACACAAGCCGTGCTTCGTCTTCTTGACCGGTATGCACTGATCATCTATGACCAGCGTGGGGAACCGCGGGCTGTGCGTATGCACGCTCTGACGGCGCGGGCGGTACGGGAGTCGCTCACCGCCGACGACTTCGGCCGGGCAGCCGGGGCGGCGGCCGACGCGCTGCTGGAGGTGTGGCCGGAGGTGGACCAGGTACGTCCGGACCTCGCCGCTGTCCTGCGTGCCAACACCGACGCACTCGCCGAGCACGCCCCCGACACCCTCTGGGACCCGGATGGGCATCCGGTCCTGTTCCGGGCCGGCACCAGCCTCCATGACACCGGCCTGGCCGCCCCCGCCATCACCTACTGGCACGCCATGGCCGCCACCAGCCGGCAACGCCTCGGCGAGGACCACCCCGACACCGTGACGGCCCGAGCCAATCTCGCCTCCTCGTACTGGCGGGCGGGGCGGACCGGGGAGGCGATCGAGTTGTTGGAGCGGGTGGTGGCCGACCGGGAGCGCCTGCTCGGTGAGGACCACCCCGGCACCGTGACGGCTCGGGCCAATCTCGCCTCCTCGTACTGGCAGGCAGGGCGGACCGAGGAGGCGATCGCGATCAAGGAGCGGGTGGTGGCCGACCGGGAGCGGCTGCTCGGTGATGATCACCCCGATACCGTGACGGCTCGG
>NZ_JBIWOZ010000001.1:0-354376 GCF_044767965.1 Streptomyces sp. NPDC101178 | reverse complement strand
AGGAGGCGATGGTGATCGAGGAGCGGGTGGTGGCCGACCGGGAGCGGCTGCTCGGTGAGGACCATCCCTCCACTGTGCTGGCTCGGGCCAATCTCGCCGCCTCGTACGGGCAGGCGGGGCGGACCGAGGAGGCGATGGTGATCGAGGAGCGGGTGGTGGCCGACCGGGAGCGGCTGCTCGGTGAGGACCACCCCGACACCGTGAGGGCCCGGGCCAACCTCGCCGTCTCGTACAGGCAGACGGGGCGCACTGGGGAGGCGATCGAGCTGTTGGAGCGGGTGGTGGCCGACAGTGAGCGGCTCTTGGGCGAGGACCACCCCGACACCGTGATCGCGCGCCAAGTTCTCTCACAATGGAGAGAGCCGGGGTGGCTTCTCAGAGTGGTACGCAGGCTGAGCCGGCGCGGTGGGAAGTGAGGGCCTCGCGGTAGCCCTCGGGCGGATCCGGTCGGCTGCGGAGCCAAGGTGGCGGCCGCTGTAGGGGTGAGGCCGGTCTCCACGCACGCGGGCGCCAGGACGTGCCAGGGTCCGTACGTTCGCGCCTCGCACCCGCTCGTTGGCCGCCGCAACCAGCTTCGGCGCGCTCCGGCGCAGCTGGCAGACTGGGGGCGACCTCGATCCACCTCCGTACGCCGAACGCCGAACCGCCCCCGTCAGGAAACGCCGTGCCCCACACCTCCGCCGCCCCTCGGATCGGCACTCCGGCTCCGCGCCCGCGCCCCGGCTCCCACCGGTTCTCCTCGGTGATCAGCCGGATCGCCGAGGAGATGAGCGCGCTCGACGACCACGGCACGCCCGCCGACTACATACCGATGCTCGCCGGTGCCGATCCCCGGCGGTTCGGCATGGCCGTCGCGGAGCCGGACGGGACCGTCTACGGGGTCGGTGACTGGCGGCAGCCGTTCTCGACGCAGTCCATCTCGAAGGTGTTCGCCCTGGCCCTGGCGCTCTCCCTGGACGGCGGGCAGCTCTGGCAGGGCGTGGGGCGCGAGCCGTCGGGCAACCCGTTCAACTCGCTGGTGCAGCTGGAGTACGAGAACGGGATCCCCCGTAACCCGTTCATCAACGCCGGTGCGTTGGTGGTCACCGACCGGTTGCAGGCTCTGACCGGGGACGCCGCCGGCCAGGTGCGGGACCTGTTGCGCGCCGAGAGCGGCAACGCCGCCATCGACTTCGTACCGCAGGTCGCCGCCTCCGAGGCCGCCTTCGGGGACCGTAACGCCGCGCTGGCCCACTTCATGGCCTCCTACGGCAACATCACGCTGCCGGTCCCGGCCCTGCTCGCCGCCTACTTCCGGCAGTGCTCCATCGAGGCCTCGTGCGCGGACCTGGCCCTCGCCGCCGGGTTTCTGGCCCGGGGCGGTGTCCGGGCCGACGGGTCGGCGCTGTTGACCCGCAGCCAGGCGAAGCAGGTCAACGCGGTCATGCTCACCTGCGGGACGTACGACGCGGCCGGGGAGTTCGCCTACCGGGTGGGGCTGCCGGGCAAGAGCGGCGTCGGCGGCGGGATCATCGCCATCGTGCCGGGCGTGTGCACGCTGTGCGTCTGGAGCCCGGGGCTCGACAAGCGCGGCAACTCGGTGGCGGGTGTGTCGGCCCTCGACCGTTTCACCACGCTCACCGGGCTGTCCGTCTTCTGACGTGCCTACTTCCGTGCTGCCGGGCCTACTTGGTCCAGAACCGGCGCGGTGCGAAGCCCTCGCGTCGTAGCCGGTGCTCCGCGCAGACGATCCGCTCGGCCTCGATCACGACGAGAGGGCGTCCTGTCACACCTTCAAGCTCAGGGCGACGAGACGGTACTGAGGGTCCGGACGGGCCACGTCCTGGTCCGGCAGAGCGGCGAGCCGGCGCCGTACGTCGGCCACCTGGTCCGGGGACGCGTCGGTGCACCAGAGGATGAACCCCGCGTCGATCGCCTCGCACCAGCTGCGGGGGCTGCGGCCCTGGCCGATGCCCGGGAACTCCGTACGGCCCGTGGGCTCCAGCCCCACGTCCGCCGCCGCACCGACCACCCGGGCCGAGCGGTCGGACACCTCAGGTGCGTACCGGTGCCGCAGCTCCGCCGTGATCCGGCCGATGTCGCTGTCCTCCGTGAAGTACGCGTCGTTCTTGTCGACGGTGGTGATCAGCACCCCGCCGGGCCGCAGCACCCGGGCCGCCTCGGCCAGGACCGGTTCGGGGTCCGGCAGGAGGTGGAGCAGCCAGACGATGACCACGGCGTCCACCGAGGCCGCCGCGCACGGCAGCCGGGTGGCGTCGCCTCGTACGACACCTCCGGGCATCCGCCGCCCGGCCAGGCCCAGCATCCCGGGGGAGCGGTCGACGCCCACCACCGTCCGCCCCGGCCGCCGCAGCCGCCCGGTCACGATGCCCGTGCCGCACGCGATGTCCAGGACCACGCACGGCCCGTGCGGCAGGAGCCGCTCCACCGCGTCGGCGGCCGCGCGGGCTCTCGGTTCACCGCCTCGGGACGCGTCGTAGTGCCGGGCCTCTTCGTCGTAGTCGAGCATGTCCTCATCCTGTCCTGGCGCGTGCCGCGGTTTCGAACAGTCTCCCGGGGGCAACCGGCCGCCATGGAGACCAACGGAACCACCGAAGAAGCGCCGGTGACCCAGGGGGACGAGCACCACGTCCTCCTCAGCGCGGACACCAACGGCGACGGCAAGCCCGACGTGTGGATGACGGACACGACCGGTGACGGTGTCGCGGACGTCTACCAGTTCGACACCACCGGCGACGGCACGATCGACGTGACCGTGGTCGAGGGGGCGGAGGAGCCCGGCACCGACCGGCTGGTGATCGAGGGCGACGGCGGCCTCCCGCAGCAGGTCTGAGGCCGTCCGGAGGGCAAGCGCGGCACCACGACCGTACGCTGCGCTGGTGCACAGCATCGAGCTCCTGCCGGACGAGGCGACCGAGCGGGTCGTACGGCGCGTGTGGCGGTCCGTCGCCGACGAGGGCCTGCCCAGCCAGGCCGGCCACCGCCACCCGACCAACCGGCCGCACCTCACGCTCGCGGCGGCGGACGTCCTGCCGGCCGCCACCCGTACCGCACTGACGGAGGCGCTCGACGCGCTGCCGCTGCCGCTCCACCTGACCGGGCTGCTGCGCTTCTCCGGCCGGAACAACGTGCTGGCCTGGGCGGTACGGCCGGACGCGGCGCTGCTCGCGCTGCACGAGAGGGTGTGGCGGATCCTGCGGGAGGCCGACGGCGACGGCCGGTCCCATCCGCTGCTCGCTCCTGGCCGATGGGTCCCGCACATCACGCTCGGCCGGGGGCGCGGTGCCATCTGGCCCGGACCTGACTGCCGGTGGCTTCCGTCAGGGGCGGCGGTACCGGGACGGTGGGCCGAAGCCCGGACGTACGACTCGACGAGCCGGACGACGGACCGCATCGGCCCGGACGTGCGGTGAGCCGGGTGCCCCGAAACGAGAACGAAAGGGTCCGGGGCACCCGGCGTAACGCGAGAACCGTACGCGGGCTCAGCTACCGGTAGGACACGGAGCCGTGCGCCGGATCAGCTGCTGGCCGGCCTCGGCGCCACCACACAGTTCGACTTGCCCGACTCCAGCGCGCCGTTGACCGCCGTCGTGCAGAACTCGTAGTTCCACGTTCCGGGGACCAGGAACGCGATCCCGTGGTTCGTCTCCGAGATGACCGACTCGTCGGCCGCCGACTGGCTGCCGTTGTTGATGTTGCGGATCCACACCCGGTAGCCGGCCGCCTGCGCGGAGCCCTTCCAGCTGAGCTGGACGGTCGTCGCATCGGTCGAGACGACCTTCAGGCCCGTCGGAGCGGGCGGTGTCCCCGCGCCGACGACGACGGGCCGGCCGAGCGCGGGCAGTCCGCCGCCCGCCCGGTTCCAGGTCTGCACGGCCAGGGTGTACCGGTGGCCCGGCTTCAGCCCGTCGAAGTGGAGGGCCTTGTTCCGTGTGCCCACCGTCTGGACGAACGCGCCCGGGGTGTCCTGGTCGTACGCGATCACGCCGTAGCGGTCGATGGAGTCGGTGTACGGGCCGGTCGGCGCGCCCCAGGCGAAGTCGATGCCGGTCGCCGTGGGACGGGTGACGATGCCGACCGGTCCGGCCGCCGTCCTGGGCCGGGCCGTGGCGCTCACGGTGGACGACCAGGCGGAGCTGGTCGCACCGTTGTCCGTACGGACCTGGTACTCCCACTTCTGGCCATCGGCCACCCAGGTGGTGTCGAACCGGTTGCCGATCGAGCGCGCGGTGCTCCAGTCGGGCAGCCCGGCCAGGCGGGAGCGGACCTCGTACCCGTACGCCCCGAAGACCTGGTCCCAGGTGACCACGATCCCGCTGTCCGCCGAGGTGGCCTTCACGTTGCCCGGGGTGCCGGACGGGCGGGCCGGGCCGGTGGTCGGGACGCTCGGGGCGGAGGTGCCGAGGCCGAACTCCTTGTGCAGGGTGGTCCCGAAGGCACCGGCGATCTGGTACTCGCCGACGGCGTTGGGGTGCAGGCCGTCGTAGGCGGCGGGGCAGGAGGCCGGAGCGCAGTCGTAGGCACCGGCCCAGTCGACGAGCTTGACCGGCGAGGAGGACGAGTGCCAGCCGGGGATGGCCTCGGCGAGCGCCTCGTTGTACGCGGTCGTCTTGGTGATCAGGTCGTCACGGCCGCCGATCTTCGCCCGCTGCGGGACGTTGGCCACGGCGAACTTCAGGTTGGGCTTGGCGGCGCGGGCCTCGTCCACCAGCTTCTTCATGCTGTCGAGGGTGCCGCCGGCGTCGCTGACGAACCAGCCCATGTCGTTGAAGCCGAGGCCCACCAGCAGCAGGTCCGGCTGGTACTTCGCGACCTGCTCCTTGATCAGGGACTTGTCCTGGGCCGCCTGCCGTCCCCAGACCGCGAAGTGGTCGCTGTCGAAGCCCTGCGCGTCCTTGGCATACGCGCCGGAGGTCTTCGGCGGACCGGCCGCCGGTTCCGGCTCGCCCTGGAGGCGCGGCGGCTGCGGGGCGGACGGGGTGTCCTGGGGCTTCGTACCGCTGTACGGGCCCACGAAGTCGACGGCGATCCGCTGGTCGCGGAACCACTGCCAGAGCCGGTAGCGCCAGGTGTAGTCCCCTTCGTGGCCCTGGGACATGGAGTCGCCGACGACCATCACCTTGCGGGTGGAGCCGCCGGTCTCGTTGCGGCCGATGATGTCGTCGATGAGCTTCCCGCCAGGGAAGTCCATCATCACGACGCCCATCCGGTCCAGGCCGGACCGGCCGCCGAACTTGTCGCCGCGGTCCGCGTGGAACTCCGGGCACCGGTCGTTCTCGCCCTGGAGGCACTGCCGCAGGAAGGAGTTGACCCCGGTCGCCGTGGGCGTGCCGCCCGCCACGGTGTAGGGGTGGGCGCCCCCGCCCGTACCGCTGGTGTAGTTGATGTACAGCGCGCCCGGCTTGTACGGGTACTCCTTCTCACCGGGCCGTGAGGAGTCCCAGGTGCCGTTGGCCTTCCGCAGGTGGGCCCGGACCTTCTCCCACTTGCCGGCGATGTCGCTGATGGTGTCGACCTCGTACGCGTCCTGCACGTACTCCTCGTTGGAGCCGCCGGCCGGGTACGGCTGCTTGATCCCGTACCCGTCGTAGATGCCGCCCTTCGTGGCCCGGTAGCCCATCAGGACCACCTTGCCGCGCACCTCACCGAGCGAGGGGACCTGGCCGGCCTGACCCCTGCCGGTCACCGAGGGAGCCCAGAACAGGTCGCGCCAGGCGGTGGACCTGGTGCTCTCGTCGCCGTCGCCGGTGTAGGAGCGGCCGTCGAGGTAGGAATCGAAGACCTTCTTGCGCCACTCGTCCGTACGGTAGCCCTCGGCGTCCTCGCAGCCGAAGGTGCCGCCGTCGCACTCGGCCTTCAGATGCAGGAGCACCGTCTCGTCGGGCTCGTCGCGCAGGAAGTCGCGGGTCGCGTTCAGCACGTCGGTGAAGTTCGCGTACTGGTAGGCGGCGCCGTGGTGGATCGTGAACTTCAGCCCCTCGTCGCCCTTGTCGAGCCGGACCCGGATGTCGAGGGCCCGGATACCGGCGCGGAACTGGGTGGTCAGCGTCTGCGCGCTGAACCCGTGGTTCTCCTGGGTCTGCGTGATGCTGGTGGCGATGCCTCCGCACTTCCCGGTCTTCGGATCCCGCTCGCCGCAGAGCGCGAGGCTGTCGTGGGTGCCGGGCACGGAGAGCCAGGACAGGCTGGTGCCGTCCGCGATACGGGACATCCAGTCGACGTTGGGCGCGGAGGCGCTGGTGATGCTGTTGTAGGCGTCACTCGCCTGCGCGGGTGCGGCGGACAGGGTGAGCGTCGAGAGGGAGAGCGCCAGGGCGAGCACGGCCCCGAAGAGGGTTCTCCGGCGCCTGGTCCGGCCTCGCGGCGCTCGATCGTCGGGTCTCTTCCGCAGCGTGAACGGGGACATCGGCACCTTGTCGGGGCGTGACCACGTGAGACGTGATCATCGGATGGGACATCCCGAGTCTGGCAGCGCACCAGGACGGGAGGCCCGGCCCCGAGAAGCTGTAACCAAGATCACCTGATGGGCGATCAGGGTGATCTCTACTGATCCGAGTTGGTGCGTGGCTGCGTCCGGTAGTCGAAGTACGCGCACGCGAAGATCGCGAGCAGCGCGACCCCGCCCATGGCCGCATAGTGCACCGCCGTGGCCGCGTCCCGGGTGAGGAACCCGGCGCCTCCCGCTGCCAGCGCGCCGACCATCATCACCATGCGGCTGGCGAAGTGCTGTTCCGGAGCGGCGGCCATGCCCTCCCGTTCCGAGAACAGCCCTTCCGCCGCCGCCCTCGCCGGGCGTGCGGCACCCCGGCGCTTCTTCGAGTGGTACTCCAGCCCGTAACCGATCAGCAGGTAGAGCGCGAGGATCACCGCGGCCCCTGCCCAGTCGGACGGGTCGTCCGAACCGCGCCACGCCGACACTTCCAGACCAGAGCTCATCGACGGCCCCCTTTCCGTACCGGCCCTTGTGCCCGGCCCGCGACAGCGCATGCGAGCCAACTTCCCTATGAGGCAATGCCGTTCCGGGGGATTTCGGCGGGCCGGCCGGCCGGGACGCGGATGCTCGGCGGGGTGCTGAAGGCTCCAGGGGGTAGGCGCCCGGAAAGGGAAACGCGGCGGAGGGGGACCGGCCATGTCCGGGGCAACGGAAGAGGCGCGTACGGAGTCGGGGCGCGCGGGTGCGGTGGGAATGGTCCTGGGCGTTCTGGCGGCGGCGGCGCTGGCAGGCTTCCTGGTGGGAGCGATCCTCGGTGACGGCAGGGCGGACGTCTCCCAGGGGCTGACGCTCGCCGTCGTCCTCGTTCTGCTGGCCGCATTCGTGGTCGCCCTGGCCTGGTGGCAGACGCGTCGCCGGGCGGCGAGGCTGGGGATCGGCACGGCCCGGTACATAGGAGTGGTCCGCCGGATTCGACGCGGTGAAATACCTGAGGACCCGGCGGAGTTGCCGGCCGCGATCGACGCCGCGACGCGGGCGCGGCGTTCGTTGGACCTCCAGGACAGCCGTTTGGCATGGTGGTTGCTGGGGGGCCTCGCCCTGCTGTGGTTCGTGACCGGCCTGCTCAAGGCTCTTGACGGGCACTACGTGCGAGCCGGTTACAACCTCGTGCTGGCAGGGCTGCTCCTGGCCAACCCCCTGACCATGCGCCGGCAGCGACGCCGCCTCGAAGCCGTCGAGCGAGCCCTGCGCGACCGCGGCCATCTGCTGGGCCCGTCCGACGGCACCGAGGCACCTGCCGGGCGCACTCCCGCCGGGCCCGGACGGCAGGGGGGTGGCCGCCCGGAAGGCGCTGCCGCACCGGATCTTCCTGGCTCCGAGCCCAAGTAGCTGTGTCAGCAAGGAACTTCGGGGCACCCGAGTGTCAGGCCGGTCCACATCGGGATCGGATCTCGGTGCGACCGTCCCGAAGGAGTGGCAGATGACTACGCAGTACAGCAACCAGCCGACCGGTCAGCAGAACCATGGCACGCCTCAGCGCGGGGCGAGCAGCAACGTGCTCAGCATCATCGCGATCGTCCTGGGCGTGGTCGGGTTCATCATCCTGCCGATCGTCTTCGCGCTGGCCGGCCTGGTTATGGCCATCATCGCCAAGACCGTCCGGAAGGAGCGGCTCTCCACGGTCGCCATCGTCGTCAGCGCCATCGGGCTGGTGGGCGGCATGGTCCTGGGCGCGGTCCTCGCCAGTATGTGAGCCCGTATGTGAGTGAGCCGGAGAACGCGGAGGAGCCCGGGGCGGACAGCGCCCCGGGCTCCTGGCCTGCGTACGCTCAGCGCGCGGCGGAGCCGGCGAGCTGCTTGATCTTCTCGAAGGGGTAGCCGCCTACGGTCACGACGACCAGGGCGTACGCCGCGAGGGCGATCAGCCCCCAGGTGGAGACCGACGCACCACCGCCGCTGAGCAGGACGCTCCCGGAGGCACCAGGGGAGCGAAGCCGAGGACCGCGGCCCCGGTGCACCAGAAGGCCACCAGGTCGTCGGCCCGCTTCCGTAGCGCGGGATCCGACTTCACCGCGGCGGGAACCTCGTACCCGGCGAACCGGTCGCAGACCTGGCCCCGGTACCCGGCACGGGCGGCCAGCGAGGCGGCCGCGCCCAGCAGGGCGAAGCAGCCGAAGAGAAACAGATGGGCCATGCGCACCTCATGGTCTGGTCGTGCCGGGGAAGCGCCGAGCCTGCCTTCCGCCGGCTCTCGTCGCTTCACGAGAGCATCCCCATCGTCGCAGTGGGAGGTGGCAGGGTGGTGTCCATGCCCAGCGACCGTCTCATGCGCATCCACAGCCCCGAGTTCCAGGCCATGGCCGCCAGGGTCCTCCGCGCCACCGAACTGACCTCCCGGCTGAACGTCCTGCCGTTCGAGGACGAGGAGGGCAAGGCGGCCCTCTTCGCACAGATCCTCGGCAGGCCGCTGCCGCCCAGGACCACGGTCTACCCACCCTTCTTCACCGACTACGGCCTCCGTCTCGACCTGGCCGACCGGGTGTTCATCAACCAGAACTGCACGTTCCTGGACTACGCGGGAATCCGCCTCGACGCGCGCGTGATGGTCGGCCCGAAGGCCACGTTCATCACCAGCGGCCACCCGGTCGACCCGGAGGAACGCCGCCACTACCTCACCGGCGGGCCCATCCACGTACAGGAGAACGTCTGGATCGGCGCCGGTGCCACGATCCTGCCGGGCGTCACCATCGGCAGGGACGCGGTGATCGCGGCGGGCGCGGTGGTGGCCGAGGACGTCCCGGCGGCGACGCTGGTGACCGGCCCGAAGGCCACGGTGAACCGCGGGTGGTGAGGGGCGTGTCGGACGGCACGTGGGCCGCCTCCAGGGGCTCGTAGGCGAAGAGCGGCTCGCGCGCCCCACTGGAGGCTGCTGGACCGCCGGGAGCACCAGAGCTGGACCGCCGGCGATGAGCGGCCTTTCGGTAGGGTCGTCGACGTGCGTGATGTACGGGTGGTTCTGATCGGCGGGACGTCGAACGTCGGAAAGTCGACCGTTGCCGAAGTAGTGGCGGAGAGACTCGGGTTCGCGTACCTGAGCACCGACGGGTTGGCCCGGCACCCTGGGCGACCCTGGAGAACGCCGGAGCAGGAGGTGCCGGCGCACGTGGCCGAGCACTACGGATCACTCCCGGTTGACGAACTGATCGCGTCTGTTCTCGGCCACTACGATCGGCTGTGGCCCCGTATCGAAGAGTTGATCGCGACCCACACGGCTGAGGGCCACGGCCGGACGGGCATGGTTCTGGAGGGGTCGGCCCTCTGGCCCGTCCACGCCGCGAGGCTCCAGGCCCCGCGCACGGCCGCCGTGTGGCTCACCACCGACCACGCCGTCTTACGCGCCCGCGTCCGCGCGGCGGGCCGCTACGACGAGGCAACGGCCGGGGAGCAGACCCTGATGGACCAGTTCCTGGCCCGCACCGAGCGCTACCAGACACTCATGACCGAGGCCGTGGACAGGCTGGGCCTGCGACGTATCGACGCGGGCCGTGGACAGTCCGCCGAACAACTGGCCGACCAGGTGCTCACGGCAGCCGCCGCTCAGACCACGGCGGGACGGCCCTAGTCGAGCATTCCCGCGCGCAAGGCCGCCAAGGTGTGCTTGAGGATGCGTGAGACGTGCATCTGCGAGACGCCCAGGTGCGCGCCGATTTCCGTCTGCGTCAGCTCCTGGCCGTAGCGCAGCCGCAGCACGGTGCGCTGGCGGTCGTCCAGAGCTGCCAGGAGAGGCGCGAGCGTGTGCAGGTTCTCCACGTGCTGCAGCCTGCTGTCCTGGTCGCCGAGCATCTCGGCCCAGCTCGGCGTGGTGCTCCCGGTATCACCGGCGCTGGTGCCCAAGGGCGCGTCGAGGGAGTCGGCGGTGTAGCCGTTGGCCGCGATCAGTGCCTCTGCCACGTCGTCCTCGGGCAGACCCAGATGGAGGGCCAGCTCCGAGGCCGTGGGGGCGCGGTCGAGATGCACGGCCAGATCTTCGTGGGCGGCCTTGATGGAGGAACGCAGTTCCTTGAGGCGCCTGGGCACGTGGACGGACCAGGTGGTGTCACGGAAGAAACGCTTGATTTCGCCGCTGATATAGGGGAGCGCGAAAGCGGGGAAGTCCACCTCGCGGGAGAGTTCGAAGCGCTCGATGGCTTTGATGAGGCCGATGGTGCCGACCTGGAGGATGTCTTCGAACTGCCCGGCCTGGTGGGTGCGGTAGCGCCTCGCGGCGAACCGCACCAGGTTCGTATGGGTCTCGACCAGCGTGTTGCGGACGTACTGGTGTTCGGCGGTGCCCTCTTCCAGTTCGGCGAGCCGCGCGAAGAGCAGTCGGCCGATCCCTCGGGAGTCGTTGGGCGACGGGACCGGCCGGTCCTGGCCGGACAGAAAGTCGTCTGTCACGGCACGAGCGGCGGACGGATTCCCGGTGCGAACCTTCATCAAGCATTTCCTTCGGGTGACGAGAATACCTTCACATCGAAACCTACCTGGTCCGGAGGGTAATTCTCTGACGCCATCGGGAATGCGAAAGAATGGGATGGGCTGATGAACGTCCGGGCGCACCGGAGAGGATCATGTAGAAAAAGTGGTTACCCGAAATTCCCGGGGTGTTGCTCCTGGGTGATATTCCGAGGAGAGCGCGTCAGGGGCCGGAGAGTGGCACGGCCACGGTGATCGTCTTGCCGCCGGTGGGCAGAGCCTGGACGACGACCTGGTCGGCGACCTTGTTGATCACCCACCATGCGAGGCCGGCGAGGCCGGTGCTTCCGGGAGTCGGTGCGCGCGGGCAGAGAGGAAGGATCTCCTCGCAGGTGTCGGTCACGGTGATGGTGACCTCGTCGCTGTGCAGGAGGCACACGAGGAAGCAGCCGGAGGAGTGCCCCTGGTGGTGGCGCGCATCCGGGGAGTCCTCGGGATGGTGGCGCACATCGGGGGAGTCCTCGGGATGGTGGAGCACATGCCCGACGAGCTCGGAGGCGACCAGCATCGCGTCCTCGAAACCGGCCCGGTGCGCCCGGAGGTAGTGGCTGTCCGGCGAGCACAGCAGAGGGTGGAGAGCGAACTCCACTTCCCTGCGCGCCTCGGCCGCCGAGGCCGGCCGGCACACGTGCCCGGCCGCGCCCGCTTCGTTTCCCGTCACGGAGCGTTCACCTGGCTCTCTCTGCCTCGTGGCGCTCAGGGAGCGAAGGGGTGTGAGGCTGATCCGGGTGGCGTGCTCCGCTGTCCCGGGATCTGAAGTGCGGGTCGCTGATCCGTGGTTGAGCTCCGCAGGATGGCTTCCGCCGCGAGCAGAGCGTCCTGGACGGTCCGGGTGCCGGTGCTGACGCACAACGTGTACGTCACGTCCTCCAGGCTCCGCTGCAGCTCGTAGTGGGAGTCCTGGGAGTGTTCCAGCTGCAGCTCGTAGTAGCGGGCCAGCAGCGTGCGAATCGTGTCCGGGCGAGGGAGCAGCATGTGTCACCATCCGTCACAGCGGTTGTGTCACCCCCCTTGTGCCCCCAGTTGCCGATCCCATCCCGGCGATATGCCGCGTACGCCCGGACGGACGGGTACCGACCGGAGCGGGCCACGCGCTCCCTGGACGTCCGGCGCCGCTTCTCGAACGTGCCGGCAGCCGGACGGGTGTGGTCCGCCGCGGACTGGGCAGCCGACGCACATGGCTGTCCTGCGCAGAGTCGCCCGGCCCTTGCTGGCCACGAAGTTCATCCGTGACGGGTACACGGCGGTACGCCACCCCGTCCCCCGGGACCACTCCGGTGGCACCGGCAACGATCCGGTCGCCAGACTGGCCGCCCGGTACGCCTTCCTCCCGGACGACCCCGAGCAGCTCGCACGTCTGCAAGGCGCGGTGCAGCTCGGCGCCGGAGTCCTCCTCGCGCTGGGGCGCGCGCCACGCCTGGCGTCGGCGGCCCTCGCGGTGACGTTGGTACCGGCGGCCCTGGCTGCCTACTCCGACGGAGCGGCCGACGATCCCGACGAACGTGCGTCCCGGCGGGCCCAGTTGCTCGCCAACGTGTCCCTGGCCGGAGGCCTCCTCATCGCCGCGGCCGACACCCACGGCAAGCCCTCCCTCGCCTACCGCACCCGCCACGCCGCGGACCACGCGTCCGACGCCCTCACCCACCGGGCCCACGCCGTCGCCCACCGGCTCGGCGACGTGACGGACACGGCGGTGCACGGCGTCACGGACTCCGTCGCAGCGGCCCGCAAGCACCTTCCCTGAAACACCTCGAATCGGTGACGGCCGGGGGGGGGGGGGGGGGGGGGGGGCCCGCCGCCCCCCCCCCCCCCCCCCGCCCCAGTGGAAAACCCGCGGCGCCCCCCGCGCGGGGGCCGCCCCGGGCGCCGCACGCCCCGGCCCCCCCCCCCACCCCCCCCACACACCCCCCCCCGGGGGGGGGCCGGGGGGGGGGGGGGGGGCCCCCCGCCCCCCCCCCCCCCGCCGCCGTACCGAGGACCCGTTGAGATCCGCCGGGCACGCCCTGGTCGTGCCGCCCGGCGAAGACTCCGGCCCCTCCCGAACAAGCGCCGACGACGAGAACCACGGCAAGCCAGAGCGGCCCGGCGACAACTGCTACGGCCGCTCCGATCGCCATCAGGAGCGTTCCCGCCAAAGTGATGGTCCGACCTGCACTCATGCGCATCCTCCAGGTGGGAACTTGATGAACACGGCTCAGCGAGAGCCCTTGCCACCCCGTGCCGATCGGACCATGTGGAGTACCAGGCCGACAGCGATCACTCCTCCGATCACCAACGCCGCAGTTCGGACTCCAGGTTGCCCGTCGCCGACGATGGAGCCGATGATCACCAGTGCGGACAGGAGAATGACGGCCACAGGGACGTAGAGGGGTGGGATGTCTCGCTCTGCCATTCGATCCTCCGCCTGCGATTTGTCCACCGTGTGGACGAGGGGTCCCGATGCGAAAAGTTGCTGGTTTCAGTCGGCTATCACGTAGCCATACAGCAAGCGGTGACGATTAGGACGGCGTAAGGGGTGATTCCAGGGTCTTCGCTGCGGAGCTGAGGTGAAACCCGCTTGATGGCCTACGGCTTGAGGATCGCCATGACAAATCCGCTGAGGGCTCCAGGTGCTCCGAAAATGAGGGCTGTCTGCCAGAGGGCTCCATCGAATAGGCCAAGGGATGCGGCAAGCATTCCGATAGTGCTTGCTGTCGCGGCCGTTCCGAGGGTGAGCGGAACGGATTTTCGCCATCCACCGCTATTCATTTTTCTCCTGCTCCGAGTTACCCGAATATGGCAGACCCGAGCGGTTCGACCAGACTGGCGAGCACGGTTGACGGGGTCGCCTTCGGCGGAGAGGTAGGGGTTCTCTCCCTGGTCGGGGGAGTCGGGGGTGGTGAGCCGGATGTGTGGGCGCTGCTGGTGTGCTAGCGGCGGCGTGTTAGCACGAAGATAATGGAAAGCACAAAGAAGAAGATAATGAGAATGATTCCCCACGCAGGGAGGCCCCCTGCGGACGGCGGCATGATGGCTGAAGTGTTCATCACTGAGGCTTCCTGAATGTGAAGAATATTCCACCAATGCAGATGGAAATGCCGAAGAAGATGGGGAGCGCGGCCCGGCCGCCTCCGCCATCTATGTCCTGAACGCCCAGGACGATCAGGGCGATACCGCAGAGAATTGCAAGGAACGCCGCTCCTATCTGCACTACCTTGCGCATATTAATCTCTCTTTTGTTGGGGGGCGGGAAATTCATCCCGCCCCCTCGGGGCATCGATTAGCTATAGGCGGCCGTGACGGATCCTGCTGCTGCGGCCGCTACGACGGAGCAGCCAGTAAGACCGGCGCCTACCGAAACACCTAGAGTGGCAAAGGTCCCGGCCGCAGCTCCCGCCATGCAGACTCCTTCCACGCCAATACCCGTCAGGATTCCCATCTTGGTCGCATTCGCGCCTTCCGTGTCGCCGGTGATTGTGTCGTAAGTGAGGCTGGCCCAGTCGCCGATACCGGTGACGTCACCGAAGCTGAGCAGTCCGGTGGGGTCGATGCGGTTGACGGGGTCGCCTTCGGCGTAGAGGTAGGGGTTCTTTTCCTGGCCGGAGGGGTCGGGGGTGGTGAAGCGGCCGATGTTGGGGTCGTAGTAGCGGGCCGCGAAGTGGTAGAGGCCGGTGGGGTCCTGGTAGCCGCCGGCGAAGCGGTGGGGCTGGGGGACCTGTTCGGTCGTGCCGGCGCGTTGCACGCCGCGCGGGCTGTAGGAATACGTGTTGACCTTCGTGCCGGCTTCGTCGGCCAGGGCCACGACGCTGCCGAGTGCGTCGGTGAGGTAGTAGTGGTTCTTCCCCCCGCGGGTCATGGAGTTCAGCGTGCCCCCGGGTTCACGGTTGAATCCCGTGTCCACACCGGCCGTTGAGGTGGCGGAGAGGCCGAGCGGGCCGTTGTGGAAGAACGTGTCGCCGAGCCTGATGCGCTCGGACTGGTCGGTGGAGCCGTACTGGCCCGCGTAGGTCTTGCCGCCGGTGGTGATCGACGTCATCTGGGAGTGGTCGGTCCACGTGATGCCGGTGCGCGTGGTCTCCGGGGTGGAGGCCGCGGCGGTCTCGTTGCCGATCTGGTTGTAGGACCAGTTGGTGGTGGAGCCGTCCTTCGCGGTGATCTGCTGGGCGTCGTTGATGGTGTAGGTGGTGCCGCGCGGGCAGCCCTTGTCGGTGCCCTGGGAGGTGAGGTTGCCGGCGAGGTCGTAGCAGTACTGCCAGGAGGAGTTGAGCGTGCTGCCCTTGTTCTCCGCCGCGTAGGAGAAGCGGCCGGCGCTGTCGTACTCGTAGCTCGTCTTCGTCCCGGCGACCGCGTCGGTGGTGGTGCGGATCTTGCCGCCGTCCTTGCCGTCCGAACGGGTGTAGGTGTAGGCGAGGTCGACCAGGGTGCCCTTGGGGCTGGTGGCCTTGATCTTCTCCGGGCGGCCGGACTTGTCCGGGGTGACCGTCTGCACGGTGTTGCCGGGGTAGGTGGTCGTGGTGCGGACGTCGTTCTTGTTGTACGTGTACTTGGTGATCTTGCCCTTGGGGTCCTTCAGCTCGGTGAGCTTGTTGACCTTGTTCCAGGTGTAGTCGGTCAGGCCGGCCGGGTCCTGGTAGGTGTCGACGTTGCCCGCCGGGGTGTAGGCCAGGACCGTCTGGGAGCTGTCCTGGAGGGTGCGGACCGTTTCGCGGGAGAGCGGGTCGAAGGCGTACTTGATGACGCCGGTGCCGTCGGAGCGCTGGGTGAGGTTGCCGTCACCGTCGTACTCGTAGGTGACCGTCTGGTAGTTGGAGGAGTCGACCTTCTTCACCCGGTCGCGGTGGTCGTACTCGTAAAGGATCGTGATGCCGCGGGCGTCCTTCGCCGATGCCACCCGGCCGAGGTCGTCGTAGGTGTACGTGGTGGTGCCTAGCGGGGCCGGGGCCTTGACCGTCTTCAGGTTGCCCTTCGCGTCGTAGGTGAAGTTCGTGGCCACCGACTTGGACGCGGTCATCTTCGTGGTGACCTTGCAGATCTGGCCCTCGAAGCCGCCGCAGGTGGGGGTCGCGGGGTTGTAGTCGAAGGACTGGTTCCCGCCGCCCGTGCCCTCGACGGCGACGGACTTGGTGTTGCCCGCCGTGTCGTAGGTGTAGTCGGTCTTCTCGTCGTCAGCCGTCGTCGACCTGTCCGGCAGGTCCCTGCCCGCGATCGTCTGATAGCCCGTCACGGTGGCGGACGCTCCGGTGGGGAGGGTGGCGCCGGTGGGGTTGTTACGGGAGTCCCAGCCGTACTTCGTGACGTTGCCCGGCGTGCTGCCCACACCCAGGGCGTCGGTGGCCTCCTCCACGTTCCGGTTCGCGTCGTACTTCTTGGAGCGCGTCTGCTTCAGCGCGTCGGTGACCTTGGTGACCTGGCCGTCCGCGTCGTGCTCGTACTCCGTCGCGTGGGTCTCCGGGTTGGTGACCGTGGTCGTACCGGCCGCCGACGGACTGGTGGCGGAGTAGGCGTAGGTCCAGGTCGGGCCGGTGTGGCCGGAGCCGTTCAGCTCGGTGGCGCGGAGCATCGAGGTGACGCGGTTCTGGCTGTCGTAGGTGAAGACCGTCACCCGCCCCTGCGGCGTGGTGATCTTCGTCAGGCGGCGCGAGGAGTCGTAGCCGAAGACCGTGGCCTTGCCCTCGGTGTCCGTCGTCTTCGCCAGGTCACCGGCCGGGTTGAGGTCGAAGACAGCCGTGCGGCCGGTGTGGTCCTTGGCCTGCCACTGCGACGCGTCGGTCTTCACCAGGTCGACCGACCGGCCCGAGCGGGTCTCGGTGAGCTTGAAGCCATTGTGCTCCGCGCCCTGGTCGTGCTGGGTGACGGTGATGGCGCCCTTGTTCCTGTCGGTCACCTTCGTCAGCGTGCCGTTGACGTCGTACGTGTCCTTGGAACCGGACTTGCGGTCGGTCAGCGTGTACGTGCCGTCCGCGTTCTTCTTCAGGTCCTTGGAGTAGCCCTTCGGCGTGGTGAGCGTCCCGTTCGACTCCTTGGCGAAGCGGACCGCCGCCCCGGTGGCGTCGTACAGGACCACCTCGTCCGTGTTCGCCAGGTTCAGGTAGCGCTCGTACTCCTGCCACCACCGCTGCGACACCTTGCCCCAGGGAGCGTCGAGCGAGTTGTACGTACGCGCCAGCCGCAGCTTCTCCCCCACCCCCGCGACGTCGAAGTCGGTGCCGGCCAGCATCAGGTTGCCGTTGGAGTGGTTGACCCGGGCCACCAGCGAGTCGGTGATCCGGAAGTCGGAGATCTGGTGCCAGGGGACCGAGCCCTGACCCTCCGGGACGTACGCCGACGCCTCGGCGGCCACCGAGCTGCGGGCGGCCTGTCGTGCGGGTACGGGCGGTGCGCCCGTCCCGGCCCGGTCCTTCTCCTCCTCCAGCCAGGCTGCCTTCTCCTCCGAAGGAGCCGCCTCGGCCGCACTGGCCTCCGGCTTGTTGGAGCCGACCTGCACCGGCGGCATCTCCGCCTTCGGACCGCCCGGCCCCCAGACCGAGACCGGAGCCGGAGCCGGGTCCTCACCCGGCGCGGCCAGCGCCGGCAGTGCGGAAGCGCTCAGCGCGGCCACCACCAAGGCCGCTGTCAGAGCACTTCTGCGAGATGTACGAGATGTACGGGCACGCCGAAACGGCGTGCCGGAAGCACGCGAAACCATGCGATCCCCCCGCGGGATTCGTGGACGCGGTGACCGCTGCGATCACCGGAGTCGCACACGCTGCCACGGGTCCTTCACATGACACGAACAAGTTCTCGACGGGTAACGCGTAAACGGGCCGGATCAAGCCGACTTCGGTGTCCGGTTCCTCCCTGAACGGGGTCCCGCAAGGGATCTCTTTCCTTGTGGCAACTGTTTTGGCGTCAACGAAATGGGGCCGAAAACCGACCATGGGAACGGTTGTTCCTCGCATCCGAACGCGCGAGCAGCCAAGGTCGGACGGAGAAACGCATGGTGAGACGGGGGATCATGGAGCAGGACGGATCGAGGACGAGAGCCGGGTTCCGCAGAACCGACCGGTCAGCCCGTTTGGCCGGCGTCGCACTCTGCTGGGCGCACGGGGTCGCCATGGCCCTCACCGCGGCCGAGCTGATGTTCCGGCCGCCGGCCGCCTGGTGGCCCACCGCCTGGATCGCATCCTGGGCGCTGACCGGTGTACTGCTGGCCGCCTGGGTGCTCCTGCGCGCCGCCCAGAAGCGCGACCTCCGGCAGATCGACCGGCCGCCCGGTCACCACCCCGCGGCCGCCGCCCCTTCCGCGTACACGGAGACCGAGACCGCCACCCCTTCCGCGTACGCGGAGACCGAGACCGCCACCCCTCCCACGTGCGCGACAATGGACCAATGACCACGCTCGCCCCCGCCCTTCCTCAGCTCCGTATCGGCCCGCACGCCGTGCAGCCGCCCGTGGTGCTCGCGCCCATGGCCGGGATCACCAACGCCCCGTTCCGGACGCTGTGCCGGGAGTTCTCCGGCGGCAAGGGGCTGTTCGTCAGCGAGATGATCACCACACGGGCGCTGGTCGAGCGCAACGAGAAGACCATGCAGCTCATCCACTTCGACGCGACCGAGACCCCGCGCTCGATCCAGCTGTACGGAGTCGACCCGGTCACCGTCGGCAAGGCCGTCCGCATGATCGTGGAGGAGAACCTCGCCGACCACATCGACCTCAACTTCGGCTGCCCGGTCCCCAAGGTCACCCGCAAAGGCGGCGGCTCCGCGCTTCCGTACAAGCGGCCCCTGCTGCGCGCCATCCTCAAGGAGGCCGTATCGGGCGCCGGGGACCTGCCCGTCACCATCAAGATGCGCAAGGGCATCGACGACGACCACCTCACGTTCCTGGACGCCGGCCGCATCGCCGTCGAGGAGGGGGTGACGGCTGTCGCCCTGCACGGCAGGACCACCGCCCAGCATTACGGCGGCACCGCCGACTGGGACGCCATCGCGCGGCTGAAGGAGCACGTCCCGGAGATTCCGGTCCTCGGCAACGGCGACATCTGGTGCGCCGATGACGCCCTGCGGATGATGCGCGAGACCGGATGCGACGGCGTCGTGGTCGGGCGCGGGTGCCTCGGTCGGCCCTGGCTCTTCGCCGATCTGGTCAACGCCATGGAAGGGCGCACGGAACGGCACGCGCCGACCCTGCGCGAGGTCGCGGACGTCATGGTGCGGCACGCGACGCTGCTGGGGGAGTGGATCGGTGACGAGGCCCGGGGCGTCATCGACTTCCGTAAGCACGTCGCCTGGTATCTCAAGGGCTTCGCCGTCGGCTCCGAGATGCGCAAGAAGCTGGCCGTCACCTCCTCGCTGGAGGAGCTGGCCGGTCAGCTGCACGAGCTGGACCTCGACCAGCCCTGGCCGGACGGCGCCGACGGACCGCGCGGGCGGACCTCCGGCAACAACCGGGTCGTCCTGCCGGACGGCTGGCTCAAGGACCCGTACGACTGCTCCGGTGTCAGCGCCGACGCCGAGCTGGACACCTCCGGCGGCTGAGTCCGTACGCGTATAGGGCGGGCCGGGTCCCCCGAAGCCGGTCAGCCCCGTACGTCCGGCCCCGCCCGGCGCTCCAGCGGGGCCGCGCCCGCCGAGTTCATCACGTTGAAGACGACGCTGCCCGCCCGGTAGCGGTCGTCCGTCCACTCGATGGCCCGGCCCGCCGCCGTGTACGTCAGATGGCGCTGGCGCAGGAGCGGGCTCGCTCGGCGCACCCGCAGCAGGCGCGCGTCCTCGCTGCCCGCCGCGACCGCGTCGATCAGGTGCTCGCCGTAGTGCGCGACGATATCCGCGCGCTCCGCGATGCTGTCCATGATCGAGACGCAGTCCTCCGGCAGCTCCAGGACGGCCGGAGCCACCCAGTCCGCGTACACCGTCCGCTCGACCATCACCGGCTCGCCGTCCAGGTGACGCAGGCGCAGTACGTAGAGGACCTCGGCTCCCGGGTCGGCGTCCAGGCGCTCCGCCTCCTCATCGGTCGCGGTCCGCACCGTGCGGGTCAGGATGCGGCTGGTGACCTCGCATCCCATCGCCTGCGCCCACTGCGCGAAGCTGTTGAGCTGCTGGAAGCTCTGGCGGCGCTCCTGGCGGAGGACCACCCGGCGCGCCCCTTGCCGGGAGCCGATCAGGCCCTCGGAAGCCAGCAGCGCCACCGCCTGGCGGACCGTGCCGCGCGATACCTCCCAGCGGGCGGAGAGGTCGCTCTCGGACGGCAGCCGGGAGCCGAGCGGGTAGGTGCCGGTGCGGATGGCGTGCCGCAGCGACTCGGCGATCTCCCGGTAGCGCGTAGCGCCCACGCGTCCCCCTTGGCTTCATATGAACCGAGCGTTGTGTACAGATCCGCTCTTCGGTGACGGTCCTGCCGCCCACTCTAGCGTTGTCGCGACGCGTTTCGATGCGAGGTCGTTATCTACCACAACCCCTGAATAGTGGGCTTTCCTCTTCCCGCCCTCTTGCGGCAGCAGACATGGGACGTTAACTCCCCGGACACCTGGCCCGGGCGAACTGGTGCCAGCTTGTATGAACAAGTGGCCCTCACGCTTCGCTTCAGGGAGACCTACCGTGCGCAGAGCCCGACCCCGTCCCCGTATTCGCGCCAACAGCCGTGCCGTTGCCGCCCTCGCCCTCTCCACCGCCGCTCTCACCGCCCTCACCGCGTGCGGCGCCGCACCCGACGAGAAGGTGGAGACCGGCGCGAACGGGGTGAAGTCCACCGAGGCCACCTCGGCCGCCGACTTCGGCGGGCTGGAGAAGCTGGTCGCCGCCGCCGAGAAGGAGGGCGAGCTCAACGTGATCGCCCTCCCGCCGGACTGGGCGAACTACGGCGAGATCATCAAGAGCTTCCAGGCCAAGTACAAGGTCAGGATCAAGAGCGAGAACCCGGACGGCTCCAGCTCCGACGAGATAGCCGCCGTCAAGTCCCGCAAGGGCCAGAAGCGCGCCCCCGACGTCCTCGACCTCGGCATCGCCTTCGCCCGCAGCGGCGCCGCCGAGAACCTCTTCGCCCCGTACAAGGTCACCGCCTGGGACAAGATCCCCGACAGCCAGAAGGACGCGGACGGCCGCTGGTACAACGACTACGGCGGCTACGTCTCCATCGGCTGCGACGCCGCCCGCATCAAGACCTGCCCCGAGACCTTCGCGGACCTCCTGAAGCCCGAGTACAAGGGCAAGGTAGCCCTCAACGGCAACCCGACCAAGTCCGGCTCCGCGTTCGGCGGCGTGTACGCGGCGTCCCTGGCCAACAAGGGCTCGTTCGGGGACATCCAGCCCGGCATCGACTTCTTCGGCAAGCTGAAGAAGAGCGGCAACTTCATCCCCGTCGAGTCGACCCCGGCGACCGTCGAGAAGGGTGAGACGCCGATCAGCATCGACTGGGACTACCTGAACGCCGGGTACGCCGACCAGTTCAAGGGCAAGGGCGTCGACTGGAAGGTCTCCGTACCGAAGGACGGCGTCTACGCCCAGTTCTACTCGCAGGCCATCAACAAGGACGCCCCGCACCCGGCGGCCGCCCGCCTGTGGATGGAGTACCTGTACAGCGCCGAGGGCCAGAACCTGTGGCTGAAGGGGTACGCCCGCCCGGTGCTGCTGCCCGCGATGACCGAGGACGGCACGGTCGACAAGACTTTCGTCTCCAAGCTTCCGGCCGTCGAGGGCACCCCGACCTTCCCCTCCTCCGAGGAGCTCGACAAGGCCAACGCCACGCTCTCCGAGAACTGGGACAAGGCCGTCTCCTGATGACCGTCTCCCACCCGTCCGCCGCCCCGGGACCCGGGGCGGCCCCCGTGAAGACCGGCCGCCGCCGGCGGGCGCTCCGGGCCTGGTTCGGCGCGCTCCCGCTGCTCGTCTTCGCCGGCCTCTGCTTCGGACTGCCCGCCGGAGCCCTGCTGTACGGGGCCCTCACCCGTACCGACCCGGTCGCCGGCACCACCGAGTTCACCGGCGAACACCTCCAGCGCTCGCTCCAGGGGCCCTACCTCACCTCGCTCACCGGCAGCGTCGAACTCTCCGCGCTCACCGCCGCCATCGCCACCGTCTTCGGCGTCCTCATCGCCCAGGCAGTCGTCACCTCCCGGCGCGGCGCGCTGCGCGGAGCCGTGCTCACCGCCTCGGGCGTGCTCGCCAACTTCGGCGGCATCCCGCTGGCCTTCGCCTTCGTCGCCACCCTCGGCATCTCCGGTGTGGTCACCCAGCTCGGCCACCTGGACGCGCTCGGCTGGAACCTCTACTCCTTCACCGGCCTCACCGTCATCTACCTCTACTTCCTCATCCCGCTCATGGTGATCGTCGTCGTCCCGGCACTGGACGGACTGCGCCCCCAGTGGCGCGAGGCCGCCCGCAACAACGGCGCCACCGCCTGGCAGTTCTGGCGGTACGTCGGACTGCCGGTGCTGGCGCCCTCGCTGCTCGGCGGGTTCGTCCTCCTCTTCGGCAGCGCCTTCGCCGCGCACGCCACGGCCGCCGCCCTGGTCGGCGGCTCCGTACCGCTGGTCACCCTGAAGATCGCCGACGCGCTCTCCGGGAACGTCCTGGTCGGCCAGGAGAACGTGGCCCTGGCGCTGAGCCTCGACATGATCGTGATCGCCGGACTGGTGATGGCGGTCTACCTGCCCCTCCAGCGACGGAGCTCCCGATGGCTGCACTGACCACCGTCCCGGCCGCTCCCGCTTCGGAAACGGCGAAGGCCGCTCGCCGCCGCCCGCGCTACTGGCGGGGAGCCGTCCTGGCCGTCGCCGGGCTGTACTTCATCACTCCGCTGGTCTCCTCGTTCGTCTTCACGGTCCACGTACCGAACCAGGGCCTCACCTTCGAGGCGTACAGCGGCATCCTGTCCGCCGACGGCTTCACCGAGAGCCTCTTCCTCTCGCTCTCGCTCGCAGCCGCCACCATCGCGCTCGCCCTGCTGCTCGTCGTCCCCGCGCTCGTCGCGGTGCGGCTCGGGCCACCCCGGCTGCGCGCCGTCGTCGAGATCGTCTGCATGCTGCCGCTGGTGGTGCCGCCGATCGCGCTGGTCACCGGGATCGCCACCGTGCTGCGCTGGGGGCCCGACCACTTCTCGCGGACCCCGCTCTACCAGACCTTCCTGGCCGTGCAGAACGAGTCGTTCCCGGTGGTGCTGGTCCTCGCCTACACCGTGCTGGCGCTGCCCTTCGTGCACCGCTCGCTGGACGCGGGGCTGAGGGCCGTGGACGTGCCCACGCTGGTGGAGGCGGCCCGCAACTGCGGGGCGAGCCGGCTGCAGGTGATCGTCAGCGTCATCCTGCCCAACCTGCGCTCCTCGCTCGCCGGGGCCTCGTTCCTGACCCTGGCGCTGGTGCTCGGTGAGTACACGGTCGCCTCGCTGCTGGGCTTCCGGCCCTTCGCGGTGTGGATCGTCACCGTCTCCGGTGCCGAGGCCCGGATGTCGGTCGCCGTCTCGCTGCTCTCGCTCCTCATCACCTGGGCCCTGCTGCTCATCCTCTCGCGCGCCGGAACCGGTTCGTCCGCCTCCGCCACCGCGATCCCGGCCGGTCCGGCGACCGCGATCCCGGCCGGTCCGACCACGGTGACCCCGGCCGCCGCAGCCGGAAGCGGAACCGCAGCCCCCACTCCCGTACCTTCCGCACCTTCCGCACCCGGCAAGGAGTAGCCACCCATGTCAGCCCTGCCCACCGCCGCCCCCCGTCCCGAGCCGGCCGAAGCCGCCGCGCGGGAAGGCCGGGCCGCCACCGGCGCCCGGGTGGAGTTCCGCTCCCTGCGCCGGGCGTTCGGCCCCACCGTCGCTCTCGACGGCCTCGACCTCACCGCGGAACCCGGCGAGCTCCTCGCACTCCTCGGCCCCTCCGGCTGCGGCAAGACCACCGCGCTCCGGGTCCTCGCCGGGTTCGAGCAGCCCGACTCCGGCGAGGTCCTCGTCGACGGCGAGGACATCACCCCGGTCCCCGCCAACCGGCGCGACGCGGGCATGGTCTTCCAGTCCTACAGCCTCTTCCCGCACCTCAACGCCCGCGACAACGTCGCCTTCGGCCCCCGGATGCGCGGAGTCGCCACGGCCGAGCGGCACGCCTCCGCCCATGAGCTGCTCGAACTCGTCGGACTGCCCGCCCACGGCGACCGCTTCCCGCACCAGATGTCCGGCGGCCAGCAGCAGCGCGTGGCCCTGGCCCGCGCCCTCGCCCTGCGCCCCCGCGTCCTCCTCCTGGACGAGCCGCTCTCGGCACTCGATGCCAAGGTCCGGCTCACCCTGCGCGAGGAGATCCGCCGCCTCCAGCTCTCGCTCGGCATCACCACCATCTTCGTCACCCACGACCAGGAGGAGGCCCTCTCCATGGCCGACCGGGTCGCCGTCCTCAACGCGGGCCGCCTGGAGCAGTGCGCACCGCCGGCCGAGCTGTACGAGCGCCCGGCCACACCGTTCGTCGCCGAGTTCGTCGGCACCATGAACCGGGTGCCGGGGCGGCTGACCGGGGACGGTTCGGTGGAGGTCGCGGGTGCCGTGCTCCCGGTCGACGGGGACATCCCGGTGGGCCGGGGCCCGGTCGACGTCCTCATCCGGCCCGAGAACATCGGTGTCGGCGCCGACGCGGACGGTACGGCCACGGTCGTCTCCGCCGCCTTCCTCGGCTCGGTCACCCGGGTCCTCCTCGACCTCCCGGACGGCGTCGCGGTCAAGGCCGACCTCCCGTCCCGGGACGCCACGGAGCTGGCTCCCGGCGTACGGGCCAGGGTCACCCCGGTCCGCCGGCCGGTGCTGGTCGTGCCCGTACGGGAGACGGCGGCACCCGGTGCCGCGGCCTCCGGTGGCAAGGTGGACGCGTGAAGACAACGGCCCCCGCCGCCGTCCTCTTCGACATGGACGGCACGCTCGTCGACACCGAGGTCCTCTGGTGGGAGACGGCCCGTGAGGTCGCGGCCGGGCTCGGCCACCGGCTGACCGACGCCGACGCGCCGGAGGTCGTCGGCCGGGCCGTCGCCGATACCGCCGCTCATCTGATCGGGGTCACCGGCGGCGACTCCTCAACCCTTCCCCGTACCGCCGCCGAACTGACCGACTCCTTCTTCCGCAAGGTCGACGCCGGCGCTCCGCTCCGCCCCGGTGCCGCCGAGCTGCTCGCCTCACTCGAAGCCGCCGGAGTGCCGTTCGCACTGGTCAGCGCCTCGCCTCGGAGCGTGGTGGACGCGGTGGTGGCCGGGGCGCTGGCCGGGGCGGACTTCGCCTTCACGCTCTCCGCCGACGACACCGTGCGGACCAAACCGCATCCCGATCCGTACCGCGCGGCCGCCGAGCGGTTCGCCGCCGATCCCGCCTCCTGTGTGGCGGTGGAGGACTCCCCGGACGGCACCGCATCCGCCGATGCCGCCGGGTGCGCGGTGCTGGTGGTCCCGTCGCTGCTCCCGGTGGCCCCGGGGCGGGCGCGGACGTTCGCCCGTAGCCTGGAAGAGGTGGACCTCGGAGTGCTCGCCGACTGCCTGAGGCGTTCCTGAGACGTCTCCGAGGCGTCCGAATCCTGAAATCCAGGGTCCGGAACCAGCGTGATTCGCGCCACCCTTGATCGGGGGTGCGCTCAGATGAGCGATATAGCGGTGACTGCACTTCTGGAAGACCTGGCACTCAGTGCCAGGTGGCGGTCTTCGAGAGGTGTACTCAGGTGCGGAGCAGTCCGCTCATATGAGAGGTAAGGGTCAAGAAATGGCCATGCTGCCTTCAAGAGCTGAACGGAGAGCCCCGCCCCGCACGCCGGAGACTTTCTTTGGATCTGCTGGCGGACGGGTGGTTGCGGCCGTATGACGACCAAGTGGACGTACCCATATACCTTCGATCTGGGTATGTTCCTCGCCGTCAGGGCAGCCACCGCGTCCTCGAGGAGTCGAGACCCGTGTCGGAAAACAAAGATCCCCAGAAGTTCGTCTACGACTTCACCGAGGGCAACAAGGATCTGAAGGATCTTCTGGGCGGCAAGGGTGCCAACCTCGCCGAGATGACCAACCTCGGGTTGCCCGTCCCTCCGGGCTTCACCATCACCACCGAGGCGTGCAAGGTCTACCTGGAGAGCGGGCAGGCGCCCAAGGCGCTGCGCGACGAGGTGAGTGCGCACCTCGCCGCGCTGGAAGAGCGGATGGGCAAGAAGCTCGGCCAGGCGGACGACCCGCTGCTGGTCTCCGTACGCTCCGGTGCCAAGTTCTCCATGCCCGGCATGATGGACACGGTCCTCAACATCGGCCTCTCCGACGCCTCCGTTGCCGGCCTCGCCACCCAGTCCGGCGACGAGCGCTTCGCCTGGGACTCCTACCGGCGCCTCATCCAGATGTTCGGCAAGACCGTGCTCGGCGTCGACGGCGACCTCTTCGAGGAGGCGCTGGAGGACGCCAAGACGGCCAAGAAGGTCACGGTCGACACCGACCTGGCCGCGGCCGACCTGAAGAAGCTGGTCAAGCAGTTCAAGAAGATCGTCCAGGACCAGGCCGGACGCGAGTTCCCGCAGGACGCGCGGGAGCAGATGGACCTGGCCATAAACGCGGTCTTCGACTCGTGGAACACCGACCGCGCCAAGCTCTACCGCCGCCAGGAGCGCATCCCCGGCGACCTCGGCACCGCGGTCAACGTCTGTTCGATGGTCTTCGGCAACCTCGGTCCCGACTCCGGTACGGGCGTCGCCTTCACCCGCGACCCGGCCAGCGGCCACCAGGGCGTCTACGGCGACTACCTCCAGAACGCGCAGGGCGAGGACGTCGTCGCCGGTATCCGCAACACGGTGCCGCTCGCCGATCTGGAGTCGATCGACAAGAAGTCGTACGACCAGCTCATGGGCATCATGGAGACGCTGGAGAACCACTACAAGGATCTCTGCGACATCGAGTTCACCATCGAGCGCGGTCAGCTCTGGATGCTGCAGACCCGCGTCGGCAAGCGCACCGCCGGTGCCGCCTTCCGGATCGCCACCCAGCTCGTCGACCAGGGCCTGATCGACGAGGCCGAGGCGCTCCAGCGCGTCAACGGCGCCCAGCTCGCGCAGCTGATGTTCCCGCGCTTCGACGACGAGGCGAAGACCGAGCTGCTCGGCCGGGGCATCGCCGCCTCGCCGGGTGCCGCCGTCGGCAAGGCCGTCTTCGACTCGTACACCGCGATCAAGTGGTCCCGCTCCGGCGAGAAGGTCATCCTGATCCGCCGCGAGACCAACCCCGACGACCTCGAAGGCATGATCGCCGCCGAGGGCATCCTGACCTCGCGCGGCGGCAAGACCTCGCACGCGGCGGTCGTGGCGCGCGGCATGGGCAAGACCTGTGTCTGCGGCGCCGAGGACCTGGAGGTCGACACCAAGCGCCGCCGGATGACGGTCGGCGGCAAGGTGATCGAGGAGGGCGACCTCGTCTCGATCGACGGCTCCACCGGCAAGGTCTACCTGGGCGAGGTACCCGTCGTGCCGTCGCCGGTCGTCGAGTACTTCGAGGGCCGGATGCACGCGGGCGCCGACGACGCCGACGAGCTGGTCGCCGCCGTGCACCGGATCATGGCGTACGCGGACCGGGTCCGCCGGCTGCGGGTGCGGGCCAACGCGGACAACGCCGAGGACGCGCTGCGGGCCCGCCGCTTCGGCGCCCAGGGCATCGGGCTGTGCCGCACCGAGCACATGTTCCTCGGTGAGCGCCGCGAGATGGTCGAGAAGCTGATCCTGGCGGACACCGACGACGAGCGGGAGAGCGCGCTCGCCGCCCTCCTCCCGCTCCAGAAGGCCGACTTCATCGAGCTGTTCGAGTCGATGGACGGCCTGCCCGTCACCGTACGGCTGCTCGACCCGCCGCTGCACGAGTTCCTGCCCGACATCACCGAGCTGTCGGTGCGCGTCGCGCTCGCGGAGTCCCGCAAGGACGCCAACGAGAACGACCTGCGCCTCCTCCAGGCGGTCCACAAGCTGCACGAGCAGAACCCGATGCTCGGCCTGCGCGGCGTGCGCCTGGGTCTGGTCATCCCCGGTCTGTTCGCCATGCAGGTACGGGCGATCGCCGAGGCGGCCGCCCAGCGCAAGAACGCCAAGGGCGACCCGCGCGCCGAGATCATGATCCCGCTCGTCGGCACGGTCCAGGAGCTGGAGATCGTCCGCGAGGAGGCCGACCGGGTCATCGCGGAGGTCCAGGCGGCCACCGGCACCGACCTGAAGCTGACCATCGGCACCATGATCGAGCTGCCGCGCGCCGCGCTGACGGCGGCCCAGATCGCCGAGGCCGCCCAGTTCTTCTCGTTCGGCACCAACGACCTGACCCAGACGGTGTGGGGCTTCTCCCGGGACGACGTGGAGGCCTCGTTCTTCACCGCGTACCTGGAGAAGGGCATCTTCGGGGTCTCGCCGTTCGAGACGATCGACAAGGACGGCGTCGGCTCGCTGGTGCGCAGCGCCGTGGAGGCCGGCCGGGCCACCCGCCCGGACCTCAAGCTCGGCGTCTGCGGTGAGCACGGCGGTGACCCGGAGTCGGTGCACTTCTTCCACGAGGTGGGCCTCGACTACGTCTCCTGCTCGCCGTTCCGGATCCCGGTGGCGCGTCTTGAGGCGGGCCGGGCGGCGGCGCAGTCGCGCGGGAGTGACAGCCGCTGATGCGGTACGAGTGACCAACTCCGGGGATTCATAAGGGAATTGGGTCGGGTCCCTCACCGGCCCGCCATCCCGGTCGGATCCCCGGAACACCGAGAAGCGGCGGCGCCCTGTGCGGGGGTGCCGCCGCTTCGCCTTGCCCGCGGAATATGTGGTGGGCGCCGCCGGAAGCCCGCCCGTAGCGGAATACGCGCTACCGATGTGTCGCAGCACACATTGCTTCGTTTAATGCGCAAAGAAGTGACGGTAGCCATCAGGTGGACCGGGGTGCGGTCCATGGATCCCCACCCATGGACCGCACCCGGCTTACCCCCGCCGGGTACGGAGCCGCACCGTCGCCCGCCGCCGCCGAACACACAAAGCCCCCCACGGCCTTCACGTGCTCATCCGGCGGGCACCGGATGCGTACCCGACGTCGTACAGCTTTTCGGGTGAAGCGGAACGGGGCGAGACGTTTCACTTCTGGCCGAAACCCCGTGGTGACCTCCTGTGACGGTCCGCATACCCTTCGGTGGGGGCAATTGCGGATGCAACAGGTGGGGGCGGTAGTGCTGCGGATCCATGTGTCCAGGCTGGACCTTTCGCGGGTGCGGATGGCCACGAGACCGGACGCGTTGTGGGAAACGATTCTCAGTTTTCACCGGCTGAGGGACCGGCGGGCGTCGACGGTCTTCGGGAAATGGCGGGGCGAAACACGGGCGCGGTTGAATGGTGAGGCGCAACTGCTGGCGGCGGTCGTTCCGCCCCGCGGATATTTCCCGGATTTCCTGACGCCCTCGCAGGAAGGCGCCGAGCCTTTCGGGCTCGACGTGGGAATGGAGGCCCTGCGCGACACGCCCTCCGACCGCATCCGCCGCGAGCTGGACCTGATGGCCGCCGGCCGGCGGCGGCAGCGCGGCGGCCTGGGCCCCGCGGGCCCGGACGCCGGCGCCGGCCGGATCACCGCGGCGCTGCCCGCCGCACTCTCCGAGGGCCGCGCAGAGCCGCTGGCCCGGCTCATCGGCGCCCTGCGCAGCTACCACGACGCCGCCGTCGAGCCGTACTGGCCGCACATCCGGGCCTCCATCGAGGCCGACCGGGCCGTGCGGGGCCGCGCGCTCCTGGACGGCGGCGCCGACGGGCTGCTGGCCACCCTGCCGCCGATGATCCGGTGGCGAGCGCCGGTGCTGGAGGCGGACTACCCCGTCGACCGCGACCTGTATCTCGACGGGCGCGGGCTGCTGCTCCAGCCCTCGTTCTTCTGCCGGGGCACCCCGGTCGTCTACCGCGACCCGGCGCTCCCGCCCGTCCTCGTCTACCCGGTCACCCACCCCGGCGCACCGGAGTTCGCCGAGCCCGGACCCTGGCTCGGCCGCCTCGTGGGCCACACCCGCTCCGCCGTCCTGCAGTCCATAGGCAACGGCTGCACGACCAGCGAACTGGCCCGCCGCGCCGGGGTGTCGCTCGCCTCGGCGAGCCAGCACGCCTCCGTCCTGCGCGAGGCGGGCCTGGTCCTCACCCTGCGCCACGGCAGCTCGGTGCTCCACACCCTGACGCCGCTGGGCGGCTCCCTGCTCCGGGGCGGGGCGCCGCTCGCGCTGTCCTGAGGGCGCCGCCGGGAGAGTCCTCAGGGGCGGTCGCCAGAAGCCGTCCAAAACTCGTCGCGCGGACGGCGATGAGTTCCGGGCGACCCCGCCGTCTACCCCTTCGACAGCGCCTACGGGACAGCCCGAAGGACAGAGGAAGAGGCAACGACCATGGCTCAGATGATTTTCGTGAACCTGCCGGTGAAGGATCTGGAGACCTCGAAGGGCTTCTACGAGAAGCTCGGCTACGGCATCAACCCGCAGTTCAGCGACGACAAGACCGCGTGTGTGGTCATCAGTGACACGATCTTCGTCATGCTGCTGACCGAGCCGCGCTTCAAGGACTTCACCAAGAAGGACATCGCGGACGCCTCGAAGATGACCGAGGCCATCCTCGCCCTGAGCGCCGACAGCCGCGCGAAGGTCGACGAACTCGCCGACGCGGCGCTCGCGGCCGGCGGGTCCCGGGCGGGCGAGACGCAGGACATGGGCTTCATGTACGGCCGCTCGTTCCAGGACCCCGACCACCACATCTGGGAGGTCATGTGGATGGACCAGGCAGCCGTCGAGGGCCAGGCCTGATCCACGAGGGGCCGCACCGCGAGGGTGTGCGCCGGGGCCACGGGGGAGCCCCGGCGCACACGGAGGGCGTCAGCCGCGGAACGGGCCCGTCACCTCGTACGTGATGCCACCGGACGAACTGCCGCTGGTGCCGCGCTGCGAGGAGAAGTACAGCCGCTTGCCGTCCGGTGAGAACGCCGGGCCGGTGATCTCCGAGGAGGACTGGCCGGTGATCCGCAGGAACGGCGCCACCGTGTCGTTCGGCGTGATCAGGCAGATCTCCATGTTGCCGCCGTCCTCCGCCACGTACAGATCGCCGGAGCCGGCCCGGGTGACGTTGTCGACACCGGTGAGCGGGGCCGCGCCGCCCGTCACCAGCGAGTCGTCGTACGTCAGCGAGATCGACGAGGTGGTCGCGTCGTACGCCCACACCCGGTTGTCGCCCTTGGTGGTGAACCAGCAGGTGCCGGCCGCGTAGAAGCAGCCCTCGCCGCCGTTGAAGACCTTGGCGCCGGAGACCTGGTGGCGGGTCTGGGTGGAGGAGGCCGCCGGGTCGGGAACGTTCGCCCAGGTCACCGGCCCGGAGGTGCCCGTACCCGCGACCAGCACCTGGAGCGTGCCGCTCGACAGGTTGCCCCAGGTGGCGGGCCGGAAGCGGTAGAAGCGGCCGTCGCTCTCGTCCTCGGTGAGGTAGATGTACCCGTGGTCGGGGTCGGCGGCCGCCGCCTCGTGCTTGAACCGGCCGAGCGCGGGCCGCCGCACGGCCGCGTTCACACCCCACGGGTCGGTCTCGTAGACGTAGCCCCGGGTGACCTCCTCGCAGGAGAGCCAGGTCTTCCACGGGGTCGCGCCGCCCGCGCAGTTGATGTTCGTCCCCGACAGGATGCGGTACGCGGACGTCACCGTTCCTGAAGAGTTGAACCGCACCGCGCTTGCCCCGCCACCGCTGCCGGACGACACCTCGGCGTTGGAGACGTAGATCCAGCCCGACCCGTCGGCGTAGGTCGCACCGCCGTCGGGGGCGCTGTGCCAGCGGTAGGAGGTGTTCGCCACGGTCTGGCCCGACCGGGCGATGATGCGGCTGGTGAAGCCGCTCGGCAGCTGGATGCCGTTGCCGTTGGCCGCCTGCAGCGCGCCGTACGGGCCGGGGGCCGGCTGGGCGGGGGCGGCGGAGGCGGCGCCGCGCCACAGCGTGCCGCCGAAGGCCGCCGCCGAGCTGCCGACCACCGCCGTGCGCAAGAAGGTCCGACGTTCCACGATTCACTCCACGGATGAGTGAGGGCCCGCCGCTCCGGACGGACCGGCGGGTCGCGCGTCAGGACTGTAGGAGTACGTAGTTGACGAGGCGTCAACCAGAAGTGAACGCCAGGGGGCCAGGGCCCGGCGCTCACTCCACCCGTACCGCGTACACCGGCACCGAGACCTCCTCGTCGTCCAGGCACACACCGGTCTCCAGGTCGAAGCGCTGCTTCAGCAGCGGCGAGGCCACGAACGGCCGCCCGACCGCCGAGCCGAGCAGCCCGCGCGAGAGGACGTACGCCCCGGAGAACGGGTCCCGGTTGGAGATCGCCCGCACCGTCCCCGACCGGTCCAGGAACAGCGCCGCCTGCCCGCCGTCCGGCAGCAGCACCGCGACACCGCGCCCCGGACTCAGCAGCTCCAGGCCGCAGACGGTGAGCCAGCCGTCGGCGTGCGCGACCCGGACGACGGCCGCCGTGGTGCCCGGCGTGGTGGTGCTCAGGGTGGTGGTGGTCATCAGGACGGGGTCCCTTCGAGGGTGCGGACGGCGAGGACGGGACCCGCGAGCAGCTCCAGATCGGGTTTGATCTGATCCCGCTCCGGGACGAACTTCACCGACGGGTCGGGTGCGTCGGGCGCGTTGACGAAGCTCACGAACCGCCGCAGCCGCTCCGGGTCGTCGATGGTCGCGGCCCACTCGTCGCGGTAGCCGGACACATGGTCGGCCATCAGCCTCTCCAGCTCGCCGCAGAGCCCCAGCGAGTCGTGGACGACGACATCCCGTACGTGCTCCAGGCCGCCGTCGATCCGCTCCAGCCAGGCCGAGGTGCGCTCCAGGCGGTCCGCCGTACGGATGTAGAACATCAGGAACCGGTCGATGAGCCGCACCAGTTCGGCGTCCGAGAGGTCCTGCGCCAGCAGATCGGCGTGGCGCGGGGTGGCCCCGCCGTTGCCGCCGACGTAGAGGTTCCAGCCGCCGGCCGTGGCGATGATCCCGAAGTCCTTGCCGCGGGCCTCCGCGCACTCGCGGGCGCAGCCGGAGACCGCGGACTTGAGCTTGTGCGGCGAGCGCAGGCCCCGGTAGCGCAGCTCCAGGTCGATCGCCATCTTCACGGAGTCCTGTACGCCGTAGCGGCACCAGGTCTGCCCGACACAGGACTTGACCGTCCGCAGCGACTTCCCGTACGCGTGCCCGGACTCGAAGCCCGCGTCGACCAACCGGGTCCAGATGAGCGGGAGTTGGTCGACCCGGGCGCCGAAGAGGTCGATGCGCTGGCCGCCGGTGATCTTCGTGTAGAGGCCGAAGTCGCGGGCGACCTCGCCGATGACGATGAGCTTCTCCGGGGTGATCTCGCCGCCGGGGATGCGCGGGACGACCGAATAGGAGCCGTTGCGCTGGAGGTTGGCGAGGAAGTGGTCGTTGGTGTCCTGGAGCGCCGCCTGCCCGCCGTCCAGGACGTAGCCGCTGGCGCCGACGGTCGGCGCGAGCGAGGCGAGGACCGAGCCGACCGTCGGCTTGCAGACCTCGCAGCCCTCCCCGCCGCGCGCCTCCTCGCGGCCGTGCGAGTCGAGGAGCGTGGTGAACGAGGTGATCTCCAGGGTGCGTACGATCTCGTACAACTCGCTGCGGCTGTAGGCGAAGCAGCCGCACAGCCCGGTGTCCTGGCTCTGCGGCAGCAGCTGCCCGATCACCTTGACGCAGCTGCCGCAGCCGGTCCCGGCCCGGGTGCACTTCTTCACCTCGGGCAGTGTGGTGTGCTCGCAGATCGCGCCCTTGGTCACGTTGTGGCAGGAGCAGATGACGGCGTCGTCCGGCAGCGCGGAGGGCCCCAGCGTCACCGGCCCGCCCGCTCCGGCCGGCAGCACCAGCTGCTCCGGTGCGACCGGCAGGACGGTCCCGGTCATCGGCCGCAGAGTGCCGTAGTCGGCGGCGTCCCCGACCAGCACCCCGCCCAGCAGCGTGCCGTCCGCGCCGATGACCAGCTTCTTGTAGACGCCGGAGCGGGAGTCGGCGTACACCACGTCGAGCGCGCCCGCCGCGCTCCCGTGCGCGTCACCGAACGAGGCCACGTCCACGCCGAGCAGCTTCAGCTTCGTCGACATGTCGGCCCCGGTGAACCCGGCCCGACCGCCGCCGAGCACCTCGGCCACCGTCTCCGCCATCTCGTACCCCGGCGCGACGAGCCCGTAGACCCGCCCGTCCGACGCGAGCGCGCACTCGCCGATCGCGAACACGGCCGGGTCCGACGTACGGCACTCCTCGTCGACCACGATCCCGCCGCGCTCGCCGACCACGAGCCCGCAGTCACGCGCCAGCTGGTCACGCGGCCGCACACCGGCGGAGAAGACGACGAGATCCGTGGCGAGCGAGGACCCGTCGGAGAGCGCCATCCCGTTCACGGCCCCGTCCGCGCCCGCGGTGACCGCCTGCGTCCCCACCCCCGTGTGCACGGACAGCCCCATGCCCTCGATCGTCCGCAGCAGGGCCGCGCCCCCGCCCTCGTCCACCTGGACCGGCATCAGCCGGGGCGCGAACTCCACCACATGGGTGCGCAGTCCGAGCCCTTTGAGCGCCCCGGCCGCCTCCAGACCGAGCAGCCCGCCGCCGACCACCGCACCGGTCTCGGCGCCCTTCGCGTACTCCTCGATCGCGAGCAGGTCCTCGATCGTCCGGTACACGAAGCAGCCCCGGGAATCCTTCCCCGGTACCGGCGGGACGAAGGGATACGAGCCCGTCGCCAGCACGAGCGTGTCGTACGGGAACACCGCCCCGGACCGCGCGGTCACGGTCCGGGCCGTCCGGTCGACGCTCTCGGCCGGGTCGCCGACGTACAGCTCGAAGCCGTGCTGCTCCATGAACTCCGATTCCACGAGCGAGAGTTCCTCCGGGGTCCGCCCGGCGAAGTACGAGGTGAGCCGGACCCGGTCGTAGGCGGGCCGGGGCTCCTCGCAGAGCACGACGACCCGGGCCCGCCCGGCGGCCGGCGTCAGCCCGCGCGCGGCCAGCGACTCCAGGAACCGCTGGCCGACCATGCCGTGCCCGACGAGGACGAAGGCGGGGGCGGTGTTCGGGATCGTGGTTTCCGGCATCTCAGTGGCCTCCGTCGTCGGTGAGCAGGTGGAGCAGGGACATGGCGGGCGGCAGCGGTTCGTCGTCCTGCCAGGTACGGGCGAGTCCGGCGACCGCGCCGAGGTCGCCCAGGAGCACCCCGCCGGCCAGCCGCCCGTCCCGGACGACGACCGTGCGGTACGCGCCACGGGTGCCGTCGGCCAGCCGGACCACGTCGTCGCCCGGTAGCGGACGGGCCTCGCCGAAGGCGGCGAGGTCGAGACCGTCGGGCCCTTCGGTGCCTTGGGCGTGGCTCCCGGCACGCAGCGAGAGCCGGGTCAGGGCCCGGGTGCCTTCGTAGCGGGCGGGCCGGCCGGCCAGTACCTCGGCCAGCACGTCGGCCTGTTCCAGCGCGGGGCCGGCGAGCCCGTAGAGCGTGGCGCGGTGCTCGGCGCAGTCGCCGAGAGCGTGGATGTACGGGTCCGAGGTGCGCAGTTCGTCGTCGACCACGATCCCCTTGCGGACCTCCAGACCGGCGGCCCGCGCGAGTCCGGTCCGGGGCCGGACCCCGCAGGCCAGCACGGTCAGGTCGGCGGCGAGCTCGTAACCGTCGGCGAGCTGGACGGCCCGTACGGCTGTCGGCGCGGTGCTCTGTGCGTTGGCCGGCGAGGCCCGCACGGACTCTCCGGTCGCCACGGTCGTGCGGCGCAGCCCGCGCACCCGGCACTCGGTGTGCACCTCCACGCCGAGCGCTTCGAGGTGGCCGCGCAGCAGAGCGGCCGCTTCCGGGTCGAGCTGGCGCTCCATGAGGTGCTCGCCCTGCTGGGCCAGGACCACCTGCGCGCCGCACTCCGCGAGCGCCCGGGCGGCCGACACTCCGAGGAGTCCGCCGCCGATGACGACCGCGCGCACTCCGGGACGTACGGCGGCGCGCAGGGCCAGGGCGTCGTCGAGCGTGCGGAACGGGTGGACGCCGTCCGGCAGGGTGGCGCCGAGCCCGCGCAGCGGCGGGAGCACCGGGTTGGAGCCGGTGGCCAGGACCAGGCGCCCGTAGCGCAGCACGCTGCCGTCGTCGCAGTGGACGAGCCGGTCGGCCCGGTCGATCCGGACCGCCCGCACGCCGCGCCGTACCTCGGTGGCCGGCAGGGCGATGACGCCCGGGTCGTACCGCCCGGCCAGCACATCGGCCAGCAGCACCCGGTTGTAAGGGGCGTGCCGCTCCTCCCCGACGACGGTGACGCCGGGGAGGAGCGCGGCGAGCCGGGCACCGGCCATCCCGGCGCCGATCACCACGACGGGCGCGGCACTCTCCGTCTTCTTCCTCATGGCCAGGAGCATGCGCGGCGGGTGTTACCCAGCCGCATCCCGCCGGTTTCCCGGGCGGAACCGTGCGCTCAGCGCCGGCCGGCGGCCCCTGTGAGTTCCGGCGCCGAGGGCCCCCTTAGTGTCGGGTCCATGCCCGACATCACCCTGACCACCCTGATCCTCCTCTGCCTGGCCGCGGCCGCCGCGGGCTGGATCGACGCGGTGGTGGGCGGTGGCGGGCTGCTCCTCCTGCCGGCGCTGCTGCTCGGCCTGCCGAACGTACCGGCCGCCCATGTCCTCGGCACCAACAAGGCCGTCGCGATCGTCGGCACCTCGGGCGCCGCGATCACGTACGTCCGCAGAGCCCCGGTCAAGGTGGGGCTGGCGGTACGGGTGGGGCTGATGGCGCTCGCCGGGTCGATGACCGGGGCGTTCTTCGCCGCCGGGATCAGCAGCGAGGTGCTGCGCCCGGTGATCATGGTGGCGCTGCTCGGGGTCGCGACGTTCGTCCTGCTGCGCCCGTCGTTCGGCACCGCGGCGGCGGGCGACACCGACGCGCGGCCGGTCACCCGGTCCCGGATCGTCACCGCGATCGTGCTGGTCGGCGGCGGGATCGGGTTCTACGACGGCCTGTTCGGCCCGGGCACCGGCACCTTCCTGGTCCTCGCGCTCACCGCCGTACTCCACCTGGATTTGGTGACGGCCTCGGCCACCGCCAAGATCGTCAATGTGTGTACGAACGGGGGAGCGCTGGCGATGTTCGCGTACCAGGGCACGGTCCTGTGGCAGCTGGCCGCGCTGATGGCCCTCTTCAACCTGGCGGGCGGGATGGCGGGGGCGCGGATGGCGCTGAGCCGGGGGAGCGGCTTCGTCCGGGCGGTGCTGCTGACGGTGGTGTTCTCGCTGGTGGCGAAGCTGGGCTACGACCAGTGGACGGCATAGCCAACGTATCCGGGGCTCATCGCACGTCGGTGAGACGGGCCGTGTCCGGTGCTCACCGCACGTCGGTGAGATGGGCGTAGGCCACCACGTTGCCCTGGTAGCCGGTCTCCTTGGAGAAGCCTCCGCCGCAGGTGATCAGCCGCAGTGAGGCGTGCGGGGAGTCGCCGTAGACGCGCTGGTCGGGGAAGTCCTCGTTGTCGTACACCTCGATGGCGTCGATCGAGAAGACCGCGGTGCGTCCGTCCTCGCGGACGACCTCGACGCGGGTGCCCTTGGTGAGGGCGCCGAGGGCGTAGAAGACGGAGGGCCCGTCGGCGTTGTCGACATGCCCGGCGACGATGGCGGTGCCCTGGGCGCCGGGCGGGACGCCGTCCGCGTACCAGCCCGCGAGGTTGCGGTCCTCGTCCGGCGGCACGTCCAGGCTGCCGTCGGCGCCGAGACCCAGCCGCATCATGGGCGCGTCGACGTCGATGCTCGGGATGCGGATGCGGACCGGGTCGGAGGGGCGCAGCGGTTCGGCTACCGGGGAGCCGGGCTGGAGCTGGGGCCCGGCGGCGAAGGCCTGGGCGCCGGAGGGCTGCGGCGGGATGAGCTGCTCGCCGGAGCCGTTCTGGACGAGCCAGATACCGCACAGCACGGCGATGCCCACCAGCCAGCCGCGGGCTTTCTGCGCGCTCTGGGACACGTTCGCCGTCCTCGTCAGCCGGTGCTCCGGTGGGTCTCGGGAGCCGGGCGGGTCTCGGGTCGGAGGTGGTCGACCGAGGCGGGCCGGACGCGCCCGGGAACGCGCCAGGCCCGGGTCGGTGCGGGGGAGCGGTGCGGCTCCCGGGGCGGTGGGCCGGGAGCCGCAGGCCGGAGCCCGGGATCTGCGGCTCTCCGGGGCCCGGGACCTGCGGCTCTCCGGGGCCTTGCGGTCCTGGCCTCAGCTGCCGTCGGTGGGCTCGGTCCGGCGGCGCAGCAGCCACAGACCGCCGACGGCCGCCATGCCGACCACGCCGACGCCGAGGGCGACCTGCGTGGAGTTCGGCTCGACGCTGCCGCCGACCCCGGTCCGTACATGGCCGGACGGCCGGTCGTGGTCGGGCCTGTCGTGCTTACCGCCGCCGATCACCTTGAGGTCGCCGACGGCGTCCTTGCCGTTGTCGCAGGAGACGACGACCTCGTAGACGCCGGGCCGGGTGTCGTGCGGCACGGTGAACTGGCCGACGAGCACCTCCTTGTGCGTCCCGTGGCGGACCTCGAAGTCCCCGGCGTCCAGGGAGTTGGCGTCACCGATGCCGGAGCCCTTGGGGCCGCAGGCGGTGGTGTTCACGGTGACCTTGGCGCCGGGCGGAGCGGTGGCGGGGGTGATCTCCAGCCGGCCGAAGTCGTCGCCTGCGTACGCGGACGGGGCGGCGGTGAGACCGAGCGCTATGACGGTGGCCGCGGCGGTGGCGGTGCCGGTCACGAGGCGGGCAGGACTGCGCATGGGGATCCTCCGGGCAGACGGCGCGAGCGGTTGTGTCCTGCCCCCGACCTAACGGGGGCCCGGCACCGCACGCCTTCTGACGCCAGGTCAGCTTTCACCCGTACGGACCGGCGCGGCACTCTTGTCGCCGGGAGTTCTCGCAGGTCACAGCGGTGCGACTGGGCCGTTCGGTCCGTACTGCCGGATCGGATGCCGATCGGGTGAGGTCGAGAACGCCAGGGTTCGGCGAGGATGTGCGACGGATGTGACGTACGTCACATGCATGCCTTCCCGGGTGCCGGGCACACGCAAGACACCCCCCCACGGGACGGATCCCCGCCCCCACGGCACCCGCCCCCACTGGGCCCACCCCCCCCCGGGTCCGGTGCGGGCGGTGTCGGCTCCGGGGGTCAACCGCCGCCCGTGGCGCTCCACGAGATCAGTGGCGGACGCACCCGTCCGCACAGCGGCTGCCCCTTCTCGTCGGTCAGCCCCAGTCGCCCGGTGAGCCGCCCGGAGCGCGCGGCGGCTTCGAGGACCTCGGGCTCGATGTCGCTGAACATCAGTTTGGCGCGCCGGAACATGGAGAAGAGCCCGGCCTCGTCCACGGTTCCCCACGACAGATAGACGAACCGCCCGCCCAGCCGATTCTGGATGTACGGCCCCGAGACGGCGACCCCGTCCGCCGTGGCTTTCGCCGCACATTCCAGAATCCAGGAAGTGCCCGGTGCGTCTCCGGGGCAGAGCCCGAGCAACTCACCGGGCCGGTCCTTGCGCTGAACGCCGACATGGATGTTCTCGAACCCGGGAAAGTCGGAGTCCGGCCCGCACGCGCGACCGGGAAGCGCGGAGGCCTCGATAAGGATCTGCATACTCTCCATGGTCCGTCACCGCCACGGAACGACCATGGAGAGGTCGATTTCCGGCCACGTCTCAGAGAGGCTCCGCCGGCGTATCCCGATACACGGCCTCCAGCCGCCCCATCACGCCTTCCGTGTCCGCATCCGTGCTCGCGGCATCCGTGCTCGCGATATCCGTGCTGGCGGCATCCGTGCTGGCGAACTCCACCTCGTCGATGCGCCGCACCGGCGCGATCCCCTGCGAGTTGCAGAGGAAGGCGCCCCGGTACGTGCCCAGCCCGTTCAGCGTCACCGCCCGCCGCACCGACGGTTCCCCGGCCGCCGCGAGGCCACGTTCCAGGAGGGTCATGGTCGTACCGGCGAGCGCCGGGCCGTTTGGCCACACCACCGAAGTCCCGTCCCAGAAGCCGATGTTGGTGAAGGATCCTTCGGTCACCACGCCGCCCGGCGCGGTCAGCAGAGCCTCGTCGAACCCGGCCCGCGCGGCGAGCATTCCGTAGTACGTCTGCCCGAACTCGCCCGGCCGCTTGATGTGCGGCACGGCCCGCGTGTACGGCACCGACATCAGGCTCCGGGCCCCCGGCGCCATCACGGCAGCCTCACGAACGGTGACCATGACCCGCGTACGGCTCTCCCCGGGCGGCAGGAACCCATGCACCCGCACGGACGCGTCCCGCAGCCCTGCCCTGTCCAGCGCGCGCCGGATCAGCTCCCTCACGTGCCCGCCGTCCAGAGGCAGGTGGAACAACTCCCGATTCGCCGTCTCCAGCCGCTCCAGATGCAGCCCGAGCCCTCGCACCTTCCGGTCCCTCACCTGCATGGCGGTGAAGTGCCCGAACCCGAAGAGGGCGGGGACGCGGAGGTCGTCCTCGGTGGCGGGGTGGCCGTCCATCTCGACGTGGGGGAGGGGAAGGGCTGATGTGCTGGGCGAGCGATGCGTCATGCGACCACCGTAGGCACGGGAGGCTGAGCCTCGACCACCGTAGGCGGGGGAGGTTGAGCCGCGGGATCGGTGAGGTAGGGCATACAGCTCCCGGGCGTGGCCCGCGTGGTGTGTGAAGTGCCTTTTCAGGTGGGTGGGTTGTCCATACGGGTGCCGGTCAGTCGGCGGGCAGGCCAAACCAGCGGAGGAGTACGGGCCGTGCGTCGTCGGGGGCGTCCTCGGGGCCGTGGGCATAGCGTGCGAGCAGGGCCAGATAGTCGTCGTGGAAGGCGTCCAGCTCGGCCCTGGTGAGGTGGGTGAGGCTGCGGGAACCTCGCATCCAGCCTTCTGAATCCGCCTGCCCGACGGTGAACTGCCGGGCGAGTTCGACGTCCTCCTCCATCCTCATCCGGTCCAGCTCGGTCGACAGGGCGCGCTCGGCCTCGGTCAGCTCATCCTGTGGCGGTCTGCGGATGTCGAGCCCGCGCCCCGCGCACCAGCGGCTGTGGTCCTCTGGGGCGCGTGCTCGACCGGGCTCTGGGCCTGCCGTCGGCGGCGGGAGCGAACGTCTTCGCCATGGATGTCACGGTGTCCATCCGGCCCTACGCGTAGGCCCGTTCAGGCGCGACCCGCTGTCGACTTGACCTCAACTAAAGTTGAGGCTCAAGACTCGACCGCATGGACACCACCACCAAAGCCCTCGCCCCTGCCCCTCTCCACGTCGCCGTCATCCTCGGCAGCAACCGGGAAGGCCGCTTCGGGCCGGTCATCGCCGACTGGTTCCTCGGCCGGGCCGCTCGGTACGACGGCATCGAGACCGAGCTCATCGACGTCCTCTCCGCCGACCTCCCCGTCTCCCTCTCCTTCCGCCCCGGCCCCGAGGACGCGGCCCGTATCGAGGCGGTCTCGGAGCGGCTGGCGGCTGCCGACGCGTTCGTCGTGGTCACGCCCGAGTACAACCACTCCTTCCCGGCCCCGCTCAAGAACCTCATCGACTGGCACCGCAGCGAATGGCAGGCCAAACCCGTCGCCTTCGTCAGTTACGGCGGCAGGTCCGGCGGGTTGCGCGCCGTCGAGCAGCTCCGGCAGGTCTTCGCCGAGACGCACACGGTCTCCGTCCGCGACACCGTCTCCTTCCACAACGCGGGCGCCCTCTTCGACGACGAGGGGAACCACCGGGAGCCGGCGGACGTCGACGGGGCGGCCAAGGCACTCCTGGACCAGCTGGTCTGGTGGGGCGTCGCCCTGCGCGACGCGCGAAACCGGCATCCGTACAGCGCCTGAACGGCTCCGGGCCGACAATCGGTGCACGGGCAAGTGCCCGCCGTACCCGAGGAGACCGACGATGACAGCGCCGCCGGCATGGCTGACCGTACTGACCACGACCGACAGCGAGGAGAAGGCCCACGAGCTGGCGCAGGGGGCTGTGGAGGCCCGGCTGGCGGCCTGCGCGCAGATCTCCGCGCCCGTCACCTCGGTCTACCGGTGGCAGAACGCCATCGAGTCCTCCGAGGAGTGGCAGGTGCTCTTCAAGACGGCGGCCGAGCGTTACGAGGAGCTGGAGGAGTACCTCCAGGGGGCGCACGACTACGAGACCCCGGAGATCATCGCCATCCCCGTCATCCGCGGCAGCGCCCGTTACCTCGGCTGGGTCACGGCGGAGACGGCCCCCGCAGCCGCCCTGTGACGGCGGCCATGAGCACCCTGGACCCCAGCCCCCCACCCACCGACGAGCTGCCGTTCTTCGTGTACGGCACGCTGCTCCCCGGCGAACCCAACCACGACCTGTTCCTCCGGGGCCGTACGTCGAAGGAGCAGGCGGCCGTCCTGCCCCGGGCCCTGCTGTACGACGGCCCCGGCTACCCGTACGCCATCGACGGCCACGGCCGCGTCCACGGCACCCTGCTCACCGCCGCGCCCGGGGTGTACGGGGAGCTGCTCGGGCTCCTGGACCACCTGGAGGAGTACCTCGGGCCCGGCCACCCCCGCAATCTGTACGAGCGGGTCGTCCGCGAGGTCGAGCTGCCGGGGGAGGGCGGAGCGGCGGAGGGCGAAGAGGGTGAACCGGGGGAGGAGCCTCCGGCGACCCGTGCGTGGGTCTACCTCGCCGCGGCCGCCGTCACCCGGTCCCTGCGGACGAGCGGCAGCGTCATCGCCGAAGGGCGGTGGATCACCGGGCGGGCTCCAGGCGGACCGCGCACACCTTGAACTCCGGCATCCGCGACACCGGGTCGAGGACCGGGTTGGTCAGCGTGTTGGCCCGCCCCTCACCCGGCCAGTGGAACGGCATGAACACCGTGTCCGCCCGGATCGCCCCGGTGATCCGGGCCGGCGCCACCGCCCGGCCGCGCCGGGACACCACGGCGACGAGCTCACCCTCCGCCACGCCGATCCGCTCCGCCAGGCGCGGGTGCAGCTCCACGAACGGGCCCGGAGCCGCCGCGTTCAGCTCCTCCACCCGGCGGGTCTGGGCACCCGACTGGTACTGCGCCACCACCCGTCCCGTCGTCAGCACCACCGGATACTCCCGGTCCGTCTCCTCGGCCGCCCCCCGGTGCACCACCGGCACGAACGCGGCCCGCCCGTCCGCCGTCGCGAACCGGTCCAGGAAGAGCCGCGGCGTGCCCGGATGGTCCGTGTCCGGGCACGGCCAGAACACGCCGTCCTCCGCCGCGATCCGCTCGTACGTGATGCCCGCGTAGTCCGCCGCCCCGCCCGCTGAGGCCCGCCGCAACTCCTCGAACACCTCGGCCGGTTCGGCCGGGAACCCCTTGCCGTGGCCCAGCAGTCCGGCCAGCGCGTGCAGCACCTCCAGGTCGCTGCGCACCCCCTCCGGCGGGTCGAGCGCCCGCCGCCGCAGCACCACCCGGCCCTCCAGATTGGTGGTGGTCCCGCTCTCCTCCGCCCACTGCGTCACCGGCAGCACCACGTCCGCCAGCTCCGCCGTCTCGGAGAGGACGACATCCGCCACCGCCAGGAAGTCCAGGGACGCCAGGCGCTCTTCCACGTGCGAGGCGTGCGGGGCCGAGACCACCGGGTTGGAGCCCATCACCAGCAGCGCCCGCACATCCCGCCCCAGTGCGTCCAGCAGCTCGTACGCGCTCCGGCCCGGACCCGGCAGGCTGTCCGGATCCACGCCCCACACCTCCGCGACATGGCGGCGGGCGTCCGGATCGGTCAGCTTGCGGTAGCCGGGCAGCTGGTCCGCCTTCTGGCCGTGCTCCCGGCCGCCCTGCCCGTTGCCCTGCCCGGTCAGGCACCCGTACCCGGACAGCGGCCGCCCCGCCCGCCCGGTGGCCAGGCAGAAATTGATCCACGCGCCCACCGTGTCCGTCCCCTTGGCCTGTTGCTCCGGCCCCCGCGCCGTCAGCACCATCCCGCTCTCCGCCCCGCAGAACAGCTCCACCGCCTCCCGCAGCCGCGCCGCCTCCACCCCGCAGATCCGCTCCACCAGCTCCGGCCAGTGCGCCATCGCCCCGGCCCGCGCCTCCTCCCACCCACGCGTACGGCTCCGTACGAACTCCTCGTCCACCCGGCCTCCCGCCACCACCAGGTGCAGCATCCCGAGCGCCAGGGCCAGATCGGTGCCGGGGCGGGGCGCCAGATGCAGGTCCGCCTGCTCGGCGGTGCGGGTGCGGCGCGGGTCGATGACGATCAGCCGCCCTCCGTTGGCCTTCAGTTCGGTGAGATACCGCAGCGCGGGCGGCATCGTCTCGGCCAGGTTCGACCCGACCAGGATCACGCATCCGGTCCGCGGCACGTCCTCCAGCGGGAACGGCAGCCCCCGGTCGATCCCGAACGCCCGCTGGTGCGCTGCCGCCGCCGACGACATGCAGAACCGGCCGTTGTAGTCGATCTGCGAGGTCGCGAGCACCACCCGGGCGAACTTCCCGAGCGCGTAAGCCTTCTCGTTGGTCAGCCCGCCCCCGCCGAACACCCCCACCGCATCCGCCCCGTGCGCCGCCCGCACCCCGCCGAGCCCTTCCGCGATCCGCCCCAGGGCCTCGTCCCAGCCCGCCTCCTCCAACGCACCGCCGGGCCGCCTCCGCACCAGCGGAGAAGTCAGCCGGACCCCTTGGCGCAGCACGGTCGGCGCAGCCCGCCCTTTGCCGCACAACGCGCCCCGGTTGACCGGGAATCCGGTGCGCTCCACCACCTCGGCCACCGCTCCACCGGAGACCGGGCGCAGGCTCATCCCGCACTGGAGTGCGCAGTACGGGCAGTGGGTGGGTGTCTCGGTACCGGTCATGGGCCCCAGCCTGCGAGAGCGGTATTACGGGAACGGAGGCACCCGGTTACGCCACCGGAACGCCCGCCTCAGCCTCCCGCCCACACCCCTGTGAGGTCCCAGGTCACGGCGCCGCCGACGCCGCCTGTCCTCAGGTCACGGCGCCGCCCGGCTTCACGTCACGGCGCCGCCGACGCCAGCGCCTCCGTCACGCCGGCCTCCTGCGGCCCGAGGAAGCGCGGGTCGGGACGGAAGAGAGCGTCCAGGGCCGCCTTGCCCGACGCGGCCAGCTCCCGGGTCCCGCCGTAATACCAGGTCGCGTCCCGGGGCTCGTCGACCGCGACCCCGTACGCGTCGATCCCGGCGGAGCGGCACAGTGTGGTCGCCCGGTGGATGTGGAAGCCCTGGCTCACCAGCACCGCCCGGTCGACCCCGAATATCTTCTTGGCCCGCACGCACGAGTCCCAGCTGTCGAACCCGGCGTAGTCGCTGACGATCCGGTCGTCCGGCACCCCGCGCTCGGTGAGATACGTCCGCATCGCGTCCGGCTCGTCGTACTCCACCCGGCTGTTGTCCCCGGTGACCAGGACGACCTTCACCTTCCCCGTGCGGTACAACTCGGCCGCCGCGTCCAGGCGGTGGGCCAGATACGGGGTCGGCCGGCCGTTCCGGAGCCCGGCGCCGAACACCATGGCGACCTCCCGGGCCGGGGCGTCCGCCGTGGTCCCGACCCGGTCGCCCGCACCCATCCGCATCCAGGTCGCGGGCAGCAGAGCCAGCACGCAGAGGGCCATCAGCCCCTGCACGGCGAGCCGTCGGCCCCGGCGGGTGCGCGGCACCCTCAGCAGCACCCGCAGCCGCACCCGCAGCCATGGTCCGAGTCTCTTCGCGCTGCCTTCCGGTCTCCCCGGCACCCCCCGCGCCTCCCGCACTTCCGACGCCTCCCGTGCCCTTGGCATCCCCCGCATCCCTCGCACGCGAGCCCCCTCACCGTCCGTACCGTCGTTCGGTCCCAACTCACCTGACGAGCGAAACGCCCGAAAGGTTCACCGACCGGCAGAAACAGGTGCAGGCCCCCGCACCGCACACCGGCCACCACCCCTCCGTGAGGCCGCGGAAAACCTCCGTGACCCTCAGGCAACGGCCCGGCAACCTCCGCCCGGCACGATCGGATTCATCATCACCCAGCCCAGCCCAGCCCAGCCCAGCCCAGCCCAGCCCACCGCCGCCTCCCGGAACGGAACCCGCAGGCCCATGCACCGCACCCGCCCTCTCGCCGTGCCCCGGCCCCCCGCCGCGCCCCGGCCGCCCACCAGCGCGCCCGCCCCGCCCGTCCTCCTCGCCGTCGCCCACGGCAGCCGCGACGCACAGGCCCTGCGCACCGTCCTCGCGCTCCTGGACCGGATCCGCGACCTGCGCCCCGGGCTCGACGTCCGCCTCGGCCACATCGAGCTGAACCAGCCCCTCCTCCCGGACACCCTGGACGGCCTGCACGGGGCCGACGCCGTCCTCGTACCGCTGCTCCTGGGCCGCGGCCACCACGTCAAGCACGACCTGCCCACGGCCGCGGCCGCCGCCCCCTTCGTACGGACCCGGATCGCCGCCCCCCTCGGCCCGCACCCGCTGCTGGTGGAGGCGTTGTACGGGCGGCTCGTGGAGGCGGGCTGGGATTCCGCCGACGAAGGGGGCCGCCGGGCCGCCGTGGTCCTGGCCGCCGCCGGCTCCCGCGACCCCGACTCGGCCCAGGACACCCGGCGTACGGCCCGGATGCTCGGCGAGCGGCTCGGCGGCGTGCCCGTGATCCCCGCGTACGCCTCCGCCGCCACCCCCACCGTCCCCGCCGCGCTGCGCGCGCTGGCCGCCCGGGGCCGGCACCGTACCTTCGTCGCCTCGTACTTCACCGCGCCCGGCCGCTTCGCGAGCGCCGCCGCGAGCGCCGCGCCCCGCACCGCCGCCGTTCCGCTAGGCGCCCACCCCGCCATGGCCCGCCTCCTCCTCCACCGCTACGACCAGGCAGTGTCCGCCACCGCGCCCTCCGAGGCAGTGAGCTTGCTCGCTTCCGCCTGACTCCCCGGCCCGCTCACGGCGCGTTGTCGGTCCCGGTCGCTACTGTCGGAGCCATGGACGGCACACAGGGCGTACGCGGGGCAGATCAGACACACGGCACACCCGGCGAGCGGGACACCGGGAGCGGCTACGGGGCGGCCGACACCGAGCGGTTCGACACCGAGCAGGACAAGCGTCCCGGCCGCACCGCCTTCCAGCGCGACCGGGCCCGGGTGCTGCACTCCGCCGCGCTGCGCCGGCTCGCCGGGAAGACCCAGGTGGTCACGCCCGGCACGCGTTCGCTCGTCTGGGACGCCAGCCCCCGCACCCGTCTCACCCACTCCCTGGAGTGCGCGCAGGTCGGCCGGGAGCTGGGCGCGGTCCTCGGCTGCGACCCGGATCTCGTGGAGACGGCCTGCCTCTCGCACGACATGGGCCACCCGCCCTTCGGCCACAACGGCGAACAGGCGCTCAACGACTTCGCCTCCGACTGCGGCGGCTTCGAGGGCAACGCCCAGTCGCTGCGGCTGCTGACCCGCCTGGAGCCCAAGCGTTTCGTCCACGACCCGCGCACCGGCGAGCTGGTGAGCGTCGGCCTCAACCTGACCCGGGCCGCCCTGGACGCCGCCACCAAGTACCCCTGGCCGCGCGGCGCGCACCCCACCGACCCGCACTCGGTGAAGTTCGGTGTGTACGCGGACGACCTGCCGGTCTTCGCGTGGGCCCGCAAGGGCGCGCCCGAGGACCGCACCTGCTTCGAGGCCCAGGTGATGGACTGGTCCGACGACGTGGCGTACTCGGTGCACGATTTCGAGGACGGGCTGCACGCCGGGCACATCGACCCCAACTGCCTCTACGCCGAGCCGGAGCGCGAGGAGATCTTCGCCGTCGCCATCGGCCGTTACGTCCCCGCCGACACCGACCCGCAGGAGCTGGCGGAGGCGCTGGACCGGCTGATCGACCAGGAGTGGTGGCCGCACGGTTACGACGGCTCCGCCGTGGCCCAGGCCCGGCTGAAGGACGCCACCAGCCAGCTCATCGGCCGGTTCTGCACCGAGGCCGAGGGCGCCACCCGCGAGGTCTACGGCCCCGGCCGCCTCACCCGGTACGGCGCGGAGCTTGTCGTTCCGCGCACCGTGCGCAACGAGTGCGCGGTCCTCAAGGCGGTCGCCGACCGTTACGTGATGCAGCGCGCCGAACAGGAGACCCTCCGCGCCGACCAGCGCATCGTCATCGCCGAGCTGGCCGCCGCGCTCACCGCCCGCGCGCCCGAGGGGTTGGAGCCGCACTTCCGGGCGCTGTTCGACCAGGCGTCCGACGACCACTCCCGTAAGCGCGTCCTGGTCGACCAGATCGCGGCCCTGACCGACGCCTCCGCGCGATCCCTGCACGCCGCGCTCACCGCCCGCAGAGGCTGAGAGGCAGACTGGAACCTGACCACTGGGTGTGACCTGTTCCGGGCACACCCTCTTTCGCCATCACGCTGCGTGCGGGACGCTCGCAGCCGGGGGCGCCGCGCAGCACAGTACTGAGGAGGCATCAAGTGGTCGACGCACACAGGACATTCGTCATCGTCGGAGCGGGACTCGCAGGGGCGAAGGCGGCCGAAACGCTCCGCGCGGAAGGGTTCACCGGCCGGGTGATCCTCATCGGGGACGAGCGCGACCACCCCTACGAGCGGCCACCGCTCTCCAAGGGCTACCTCGGCGGCAAGGAGGAACGCGACAGCGTCTTCGTCCACGAGCGCCCCTGGTACGCGGGCGCCGACATCGAGCTGCACCTCGGCCAGCCCGTCACCGCCCTCGACCGGCACGCGAAGACGGTGCAGCTCGGCGACAACACCGTCATCCACTACGACAAGCTGCTGCTCGCCACCGGCTCCGAACCGCGCCGCCTCGACGTCCCCGGCACCGACCTGGCGGGCGTCCACCACCTGCGCCGCCTCGCCCACGCCGACCGGCTGCGCAACGTGCTCGCCGCTCTCGGCCGCGACAACGGCCACCTGGTGATCGCCGGCGGCGGCTGGATCGGCCTGGAGGTCGCCGCAGCCGCCCGGGGGTACGGGGCCGAGGTCACCGTCGTCGAGTCGGAGGCCACCCCGCTGCACCAGGTCGTCGGCCCCGAGCTGGGCCAGATCTTCACCGAACTGCACAGCTCGCACGGCGTCCGCTTCCACTTCGGCGCCCGCCTCACCGAGATCACCGGCCAGGACGGCATGGTGCTGGCCGCCCGTACCGACGACGGCGAGGAGCACCCGGCCCACGACGTGCTCGCCGCGATCGGCGCCGCCCCGCGCTCGGCCCTGGCCGAGGCCGCCGGTCTGGAGATGGCCGAGCGGGCGCACGGCGGCGGCATCGCCGTGGACGCCTCGCTGCGCACCTCCGACCCGCACATCTACGCCGCCGGTGACGTCGCCGCCGTCGCCCACCCGCTGCTCGGCATCCGCCTCCGCGTCGAGCACTGGGCCAACGCCCTCAACAGCGGACCGGCCGCCGCCCGCGCGATGCTCGGCCAGGACGTGACGTACGACCGGGTGCCGTACTTCTTCTCCGACCAGTACGACCTGGGCCTGGAGTACTCCGGCTGGGCGCCGCCCGGCAGCTACGACGAGGTGATCATCCGGGGCGACGCGGGGAAGCGGGAGTTCATCGCGTTCTGGCTCAAGGACCGCCGCGTCCTGGCCGGGATGAACGTCAACGTGTGGGACGTGACGGAGACGATCCAGGAGCTGATCCGGGCAGGTCAGCAGCATGACCCGGAGGCGCTGGCCGACCCGTCGGTGGAGCTGTCCTCCCTGCTCTGACGGCCTCCTGAAGGGCGGGGGCGTCGGCCCGAGGGGCGGGGGCGTCGGCCACCGCCCCCGGGGCCGGGCTCTTCGGCCCCCGCAGGAGTACGAGGAGGAGCAGGGCGGCCATCACGGCGACCCCCGCCCACATGGCCTGCTGCCAGCCGTCCACGAACGACCGCTGGGCGGCGTCCAGGAGCGCCTCCCGGTGCGGGCCCGCACCGCCGGCCGCCTCGACCGCGTTGGCGACGCCCTCCCGCGCGGAGTCCGCCGCGTCCCGGGGGATGCCGCCCAGCCGGTCGTCCACGGCGCTCCGGTAGCCGGCCGACAGCAGCGCACCGAGCAGGGCGACCCCGAGCGCGGTGCCGAACTCGCGGGTGACGTCGTTGAGCGCGGACGCCACGCCCTGGCGCTCGCGCGGCAGGGACGCGGTGATGGCCTCGGTGGACGGGGTCATCGCCAGACCCATGCCGAGGCCCATCGCGAGCATGCCGGGCAGGATCGACAGGTAGCCGCCGCCCACCGAGACGAACAGGGCCATGAGCGCGAGTCCGGCGCCGCCCAGCGCGATCCCCGTCGCCATCGTCGTACGGGCCCCGACCCGCGCCGCCAGCCGCGGGGCGAGCCCGGACGTCAGCATCATCAGGACCGCCATCGGCATCAGCGCGAGGGTGGACAGCAGCCCGGACCAGCCCAGCACCGCCTGGAGGAACGGGAAGAGGACCACGGCGATCCCCGCCTGGACACCGAAGACCACCAGCAGCGTGAGCGAACCGCTCGCCAGCCGCCGCTCCCGGAAGAGCCGTACGTCCAGCAGCGCGGCCTCCCGGCGGCGCAGCTCCCGGGCGACGAAGGCGGTGGCGGCGAGGATGCCGACGGCGAGGGCGGAGAGGGTGACGGGGGCGCCCCAGCCCTTCTCCGGGCCTTCCTGGAGGGCGAAGATGAGGCCGGTCACCGCGACGACCGAGGTCAGCGCGGTAACGGTGTCGAAGGAGTGCCCGGCGTGCTCCCGGGAGTCGGGGACCGAGCGCAGCGTCATGGCGAGCGCCACCCCGACGAGAGCGACCGGCAGGAGGAACAGCCACCGCCAGTTCGCCACGTCGACGAGCAGCGCGGAGAGGAACATCCCGATGACGCCACCGCCCCCGGCGACCCCGGTCCAGACGCCGATCGCCTTTCCGCGCTCCTCCTCGGGGAAGGTGGAGGTGATCACGGCCAGGGTGATCGGCATGATCATCGCCGCTCCGACGCCGCTGAGGACGCGGGCGGCGAGCATGATTCCGGCCGTCGGCGCCAGCCCCGCCAGCACGCTCGCGACGCCGAACACGACCAGGCCCGCGATCAGCATCGGCTTCCGGCCGATCCGGTCGCCGATCGCGCCCAGCGGCAGCAGGAGCGCGGCCAGGGCGAGGGTGTAGATGTTGATGATCCACAGGACCGTGGACTGGGAGGCGCCGAACTCGACGGCCAGGTCGGTCTGGGCCACGTTCAGCCCGGACACCGAGGCGATGACCGCCATCAGCGCGACCGAGACGGCGATCAGGATCATCCGGAGCTGACGGGGTCCGGGCGGGCCGGGCGGTCCGGATGGGTTCGGCCCGGCGGCCTCGGGTCCGGAACCGGCTCCGGGCGGTGCGGGCGGACGCGTTCTCATGAGTGCCCCTCACGTCGTACGGGGCCCGGCTGTTCCGGACCCGCCCCACGACGCTAGGCGTGGTTTGCATCAGGGGCATACGATGTTGCGCATGGAGCAAAACAATGACGAGCTGGACAGCCTCGTACGCAAACGCATCCGGGCTCTGCGGGTGGCGCAGGGCTGGTCGCTGGAGGAGCTGGCCGGCCGGGCCAACCTCAGCCAGTCCTCGCTCAGCCGCATCGAGAACGGGCAGCGCCGCCTCGCCCTGGACCAGCTCGTCACACTCGCCCGCGCCCTGGACACCACCCTCGATCAGCTGGTGGAGACCGCCTCGGACGACGTCATCACCAGCCCGATGATCGACGGCGCCCACGGGCTGATGCGCTGGGCCGTCAAAGGCGACCCCGGTATGACCGTCGTACGGCAGCGGATGACCGAGCCGCCGCCGGACAACCCGGCCCGGATGCGCGCGCACCCCGGCCGGGAGTGGCTGGTCGTCCTCTCCGGCACGGCGGTCCTCATGCTGGGCCACCGCCGCTTCCGGGTGGAGACCAACCAGGCCGCCGAGTTCCCGACGATGCTGCCGCACGCGATCGGCGCCGAGGGCGGCCCGTGCGAGATCCTCGGTATCTTCGACCGCGACGCCCGCCGCGGTCACCTGCGCGAGAGCCGGAGCGCCCGGAACGACTGCGCACCGGACCTGCCGCACACGACGTGAACGGCCTGCGGGTCACGTACTCCGCTTGCGCGCCCGGCATCGTCTCCGACGACCTTCTTGCCTGTATCGGGAGAGTACGTGCCTTATGGGCATGGCCGCCCTAGCGTGAGGTCCATGACCCACACCCACCCCCACACCCACGACCACCACGGCGAAGCCGAGATCCTCGACCTCGACGCCCAGGTCCTCGCCGACCACCTCACCGCCCTCACCGGATGGCTCCCCGTCCAGGCGCCGCCCCGCCGGATCGTCGACCTGGGCTCCGGCACGGGAACGGGCACCTTCGCGCTCCTCGACCGCTTCCCGGAGGCGCACGTCACCGCCGTCGACACCTCGGCCGCGCACCTCCAGCGCCTCCGCGAGAAGGCGTGCGCCCAGGGCGCGGAAGGGCGCGTGCGGACCGTGCAGGCCGACCTCGACGCCGCCGGCTGGCCCGACCTCGGCACGCCGGACCTGGTGTGGGCGTCGGCCTCGATGCACCACATGGCCGACCCGGACCGGGCCCTGCGTGCCGTCCACGACCTGCTCGCCCCCGGCGGACTGTTCGCCGTGGTGGAGCTCTCCGGCTTTCCCCGCTTCCTGCCCGCCGACGCCCCCGAGGACCGGCCCGGCCTGGAGGAGCGCTGCCACGAGGCGAGCGACCGCTTCCACGCCGAACACGTGCCCCACCGCGGCGCCGACTGGGGCCCGAAGCTGACCGGGGCCGGATTCACGGTCGAGGACGAGCGGGTCATCACCGTGGACCTCCGCGGCGCCCGCAGCGAGGCGGTCGGCGCCTACGCGCTCGGCAGCCTCCGCCGCCTGCGCCACAGCGTGGCCGGGACGCTCGCGCCCGAGGACCTGGCCGCGCTGGACCGGCTGCTCGACACCGAGGGCCCCGGCTCGCTCCTGGGCCGCGACGACCTCACCGTACGTACGGAACGCACCGTCTGGGCCGCTCGCCGTACGGCCTGACCCGCGTACGGGGCGGCGGACGGGGACCCGGCGGGCGTCAGGTTGTCCGACCTCACCCGTAGACTTCATCCGTGGCCGGCAGGATCAACGATGACGACGTGAAGGCGGTACGGGACGCGGTCCCGATCGACTCCGTCGTGTCCGAATACCTCCAGCTGCGCAGCGCGGGCGGCGGAAACCTCAAGGGACTCTGCCCCTTCCACGACGAGAAGTCCCCCTCCTTCCAGGTCAGTCCCGGCAAGGGACTGTTCCACTGCTTCGGCTGCCAGGAGGGCGGCGACACCATCGCGTTCGTGATGAAGATCGACCACCTCTCCTTCTCCGAGACGGTCGAACGCCTCGCCGCCAAGGCGGGCATCACCCTGCGGTACGAGGAGGGCGGCTACAACCCCTCCCACCAGCGCGGCGAACGCATCCGGCTGATCGAGGCCCACCAGGCCGCCGCCGACTTCTACGTCCGCGCGCTGGAGAGCCCCGAGGCCGAGATCGGCCGGAAGTTCCTCGCCGAGCGCGGCTTCGACCAGGACGCCGCGACCCACTTCCGCGTCGGCTACAGCCCGGCCGGCTGGGACCACCTCACCCGCTATCTGCGCGGCAAGGGCTTCAGCGACAAGGAGCTGATCACCTCCGGCCTCTCCCAGGACGGCCGCCGCGGCCCCATCGACCGCTTCCGCGGCCGGCTGATGTGGCCGATCAGCGACACCGCCGGCGAGATCGTCGGCTTCGGCGCCCGCAAGCTCCGCGACGACGACAACGGCCCGAAGTACCTGAACACCCCCGAGACCCCGATCTACAAGAAGTCCCAGGTGCTGTACGGCATCGACCTGGCCAAGAAGGACATCGCCAAGGCCAGCCGGGCCGTCGTCGTCGAGGGCTACACCGACGTCATGGCCTGCCACCTCGCCGGGGTCACCACCGCCATCGCCACCTGTGGCACCGCCTTCGGCAACGACCACATCAAGATCCTGCGCCGCCTCCTCATGGACAACGGCAGCGCCCGCGTGATCTTCACCTTCGACGGCGACTCGGCCGGTCAGAAGGCCGCGCTGCGCGCCTTCGAGGACGACCAGAAGTTCGCCGCCGAGACCTACATCGCCATCGCCCCGGACGGCATGGACCCGTGCGACCTGCGGCTGGCCAAGGGCGACGACGCCGTACGCGACCTGGTCGAGCCGCGCACCCCGCTCTTCGAGTTCGCGCTGCGGCAGATCGTCGGCCGGTACGACCTGGAGACCCCGGCGGGCCGGGCTGCCGCGCTCGACGAGGCGGCCACCGTCGTCGCCAAGATCAAGACCAGCAGCGTGCAGCGGGAGGTGGCGGTCCAGCTCGCCGGGCTCGTCGGCATCCTCGACCAGGAGTTCGTCGTCCACCGCGTCGCCCAGCTCGCCCGCTGGGCCCGCGACCGCGGGGAGAAGGGCGGCCGCGGCCCCCAGGACCGGCGGGGCGGCGCACCGCAGCAGCCCGCCCAGACCATCCAGGCCCCCGCCGCCCCCTCCGGCCCCGCGCTCAACCTCCGCAGCCCCGCCCACCGCACCGAGCGCGAGCTGCTCAAGCTCGCCCTCCAGAAGCCCGCCCTGGTCTCCCCGGCCTTCGACGCGTACGGCGCGGACGAGTTCACCGCCCCGCCCTACGCGGCGGTGCGCCAGTGCATCGAGGAGGCGGGCGGCGCCGAACGCGGCCTCGGCGACAACCGCGAGTATCTGGTCGCCGTCATGGACGCGGCCCCCAACAACACCGTGCGCAGCCTCGTCACCGAGCTGGCCGTCGAGGTCTTCATGGGCAGGACGATCGACGAGACGTACGCGGGCATGCAGCTCGTCCACGTCCGCCTTCGCGCCGTCGACCGCCGGATCAACGACGTCCAGAGCAGCCTCGCCCGCCTCGGCAACCATGTGGCCCCCGACGATCTGGCGGCCGCGCAGAACGAGGTCTGGGTCCTCCAGCAGTACGCGCAGTCCCTGCGGGCACGAGGCGCCGACGCGCTCTGAGCGCACACCGGGCCCCTCGTGACCGGTAACCGGCCGGTGACCGACCGGAATCAGAAAGTCCCCGCACGCCCCTCGTGGCAACCCTGTGCCGTGCCTCACACTGGGGCTCCCAGCGTCATCCGGCAGCGATCACTGGGAGGTCGCCCCCGTGCGGACCCGGACCGTGACCACCACGACCGAGCACATGTCGGCGATTCCCGCGCAGAACCGGGCCGTCCACCACCCGGAGACCGCGGCCCACCCGCGAGCGAGCGCACCCGAGGCCCTCATGGAGGAAGCGGAGCACGCCCCCGAGCCCCGTGAGGCGCGGAACCGGGCGGACAGCGGCGGGCCCACCTCCGACCTCTTCCGGCAGTACCTGCGCGAGATCGGCCGCATCCCGCTGCTCACCGCCGCCGAGGAGGTCGAGCTGGCCCGGCGCGTGGAGGCAGGGCTCTTCGCGGAGGAGCGCCTCGCCGGCCACCCGGACCTGGACTCCCGGCTCGCCGGCGACCTGGACCGGCTCGTCGTCATGGGCCGCACCGCCAAGCGCCGGCTCATCGAGGCCAACCTCCGCCTGGTCGTCTCCGTCGCCAAGCGGTACGTGGGGCGCGGGCTGACCATGCTCGACCTGGTCCAGGAGGGGAACCTCGGGCTGATCCGGGCGGTGGAGAAGTTCGACTACGCCCGGGGCTACAAGTTCTCCACGTACGCGACCTGGTGGATCCGCCAGGCCATGTCCCGCGCGCTGGCCGACCAGGCCCGTACCATCCGCGTCCCCGTCCATGTCGTGGAGCTGATCAACCGCGTGGTCCGGGTCCAGCGCCGGATGCTCCAGGAGCGCGGATACGAGCCGACCGCCGAAGAGGTCGCCGGCCAGCTCGACCTGACCCCGGAGCGGGTCACCGAAGTGCTGCGCCTGGCCCAGGAGCCGGTCTCCCTGCACGCGCCCGTCGGCGAGGAGGACGACGTCTCCTTCGGCGACCTCATCGAGGACGGCGACGCCGCCTCACCCGTGGAGTCCGCCGCCTTCCTTCTGCTGCGCGAGCACCTGGAAGCGGTCCTCTCCACCCTCGGCGAGCGCGAACGCAAGGTCGTGCAACTGCGGTACGGCCTGGACGACGGGCGGCCCCGCACCCTGGAGGAGATAGGACGGATCTTCGGCGTGACGCGCGAGCGCATCCGCCAGATCGAGTCCAAGACCCTCAGCAGGCTGCGGGACCACGCCTTCGCCGACCAACTCCGCGGCTACCTCGACTGATCCCGGCCAGGCACCCCGGCTTCAGTCCACCTCGGCCAGCGCCTGTGCGAACTGCGCCGCGTACAGCCGCGCATACGCACCGCCGGCCGCCAACAGCTCCTCGTGCGTGCCCTGTTCCACGATCGACCCGCTCTCCATCACCAGGATCACGTCCGCGTCCCGGATCGTGGAGAGCCGGTGCGCGATCACGAACGACGTACGCCCATGGGCCAGCCGTGCCATCGCCTTCTGGATCAGCACCTCGGTCCGGGTGTCCACCGAGCTGGTCGCCTCGTCCAGGACCAGGATGACCGGGTCGGAGAGGAACGCCCGCGCGATGGTGATCAGCTGCTTCTCGCCCGCGCTGACCCCGGAACCCTCGTCGTCGATCACCGAGTCGTACCCGTCGGGCAGCGTCCGGATGAAGCGATCGGCGTGCGCAGCCCGGGCCGCCTCCTCGATCTCTTCCCGGCTGACCGCGCGCGCAGCGCCGTACGCGATGTTCTCCGCTATCGAACCGCCGAACAGCCAGGTGTCCTGGAGCACCATGCCGATCCGCGACCGCAGATCGTCCCGGGACACCGTCGCCACATCGACCCCGTCGAGCGCGATCCGCCCGCCGGTCACCTCGTAGAACCGCATCAGCAGGTTGACCAGCGTGGTCTTGCCCGCGCCCGTCGGACCGACGATCGCGACCGTCTGCCCCGGCTCCACGTTCAGCGACAGCTCCTCGATGAGCGGCTTGTCCGCCTCGTAGCGGAAGGACACCTTCTCCAGCGAGACCCGACCCGTCAGCTCCTTCGGAAGCTCCCCGTGCTCCGGGTCCGCGTCCTGCTCCTCCGCGTCCAGCAGCTCGAAGATCCGCTCGGCCGACGCGATGCCGGACTGCACCAGGTTGGCCATCGAGGCGACCTGTGTCAGCGGCATCGAGAACTGCCGCGAATACTGGATGAACGCCTGCACGTCACCGATCGACAGCGTGCCCGACGCGACCCGCAGACCACCGACGACGGCCACCAGCACATAGTTCAGGTTCGAGATGAACATCATCAGCGGCTGCATGATCCCGCTGGCGAACTGCGCCTTGAACCCGGCCTCGTACAGCGCGTCGTTCTGCTCGGCGAAGTCCCGTGCCGACTCCTCCTGCCGACCGAACACCTTCACCAGGGTGTGGCCGGTGTACATCTCCTCGATATGGGCGTTGAGCTTCCCCGTCACCCGCCACTGCTGCACGAACTGCGGCTGCGACCGCTTGCCGACCTGCGTCGCCACGACCACCGACAACGGGATCGTCACCAGCGCGACCAGCGCCAGCAGCGGCGAGATCCAGACCATCATGATCAGTACGCCGACGATGGTCAGCAGGGAGTTGATGAGCTGGCCCATCGTCTGCTGGAGCGTCTGCGAGATGTTGTCGATGTCGTTGGTCGCCCGGCTGAGCACCTCACCGCGCTTGGCCCGGTCGAAGTACGACAGCGGCAGCCGCGCCAGCTTCGTCTGGAGGTCCTCACGCAGCCGGAAGACGATCCGGTTGATCACCCGGATCGACAGCCGCGTCGAGACCAGCATCAGCAGCCCGGCCGCGACGTAGACCACCAGCACCGCCAGCAGGACACCGCCCACCGCACCGAAGTCGATGCCCTGCCCCGGGGTGAAGTCCACGCCCGTGAGCATGTCGGCCATCGACCCGCTGCCCTCCGCGCGCAGCCCCTCGATCGCCTCCGCCTTCGTCGTGCCCGCCTGCATCTGCCGGCCGACCACCCCGGCGAAGATCAGGTCGGTCGCCTTGCCGAGGATCTTCGGCCCGGCCACCGACAGCGCCACGCTGACCGTCACCGCGCCCAGCATCAGCCAGAGTGAGGCCTTCTCCCGGCCGAACCGTCTCAGCAGCCGCTTGCTCGACCCCTTGAAATCCATCGACCGCTCGGTGGGCGCGCCCCCGGCCATCATCCGTCCGCCCGGACCGGCCATTACGCGGCCTCCGCTTCCGTCAGCTGGGAGAGCACGATCTCCCGGTACGTTTCATTGCCGTCCATCAGCTCGTGATGGGTTCCGCTGCCCACGACCCGGCCTTCGTCCAGCACCAGGATCCGGTCGGCGTCGCGGATGGTGGAGACCCGCTGCGCCACGATCACCACGGTCGCCCCGGCCGTCTCGCGGGCCAGCGCGGCCCGCAGCGCGGCGTCGGTCGCGTAGTCCAGCGCCGAGAACGAGTCGTCGAAGAGGTAGATCTCCGGCCGCTGCACCAGCGTCCGCGCGATCGCGAGCCGCTGACGCTGACCGCCCGACACATTGGTGCCGCCCTGCGCGATCGGCGCGTCGAGCCCGTGCTCAAGCCCCGCCACGAACCCCTTGGCCTGCGCCACCTCCAGCGCGTGCCACAGCTCCTCGTCGGTGGCGTCCGGATTCCCGTACCGCAGGTTCGTCGCGACCGTCCCCGAGAAGAGGTACGGCTTCTGCGGCACCAGGGACACCGTCTTCGCCAGCAGCACCGGATCCAGCGTCCGCACGTCCTCGCCGTCGACCAGCACCTCTCCCTCCGTCACATCGAACAGCCGGGGTACGAGACCGAGCAGCGTGGACTTCCCGCTCCCGGTCGACCCGATGATCGCCGTGGTCTCACCGGGCCGGGCCACCAGATCCACGGCCCGCAGCACCGGCTCCTCGGCACCCGGGTACCGGAACTCCGCACCCCGCACCTCCAGATGGCCGTGCCGGCGCAGCTCGGTGACGGCGGAGACGGGCGGCACGACGCTCGACTCCGTACCGAGCACCTCCTCGATGCGCTCGGCGCACACCTCGGCGCGCGGCACCATCATGAACATGAAGGTGGCCATCATCACGGCCATCACGATCTGCATCAGATAGGCGAGGAACGCGGTCAGCGCACCGATCTGCATGCCGCCGCTGTCGATGCGGTGCGCGCCGAACCACACCACCGCGACGGACGACAGGTTGACCACCGTCATCACCGTCGGGAACATCAGCGCCATCAGCCGTCCGGTCGCCACCGACACATCGGTCAGCTCGGTGTTGGCCCCCCGGAACCGCTCCTCCTCGTACCCGTCGCGCACGAACGCCCGGATCACCCGGTTGCCGGTGATCTGCTCGCGCAGCACCCGGTTCACCGTGTCCAGCCGCTCCTGCATCGTCCGGAACAGCGGCCGCATCTTCGCCACGATGATGCTCACCGAGATCCCGAGCACCGGCACCACCGCCAGCAGCACCGCCGACAGCTGCACGTCCTGGCCGAGGGCCATGATGATGCCGCCGACACACATGATCGGCGCCGACACCATCAGCGTGAACGCCATCAGCACCAGCATCTGGACCTGCTGGACGTCATTGGTGGTCCGGGTGATCAGCGAAGGCGCCCCGAACCGCCCGAGCTCCCGGGCCGAGAACGACTGCACCCGGTCGAAGACCGCCGCCCGCACGTCCCGCCCCAGCGCCGACGCGGTCCGGGCCCCGTAGTAGACGGCCCCGACGTTGCAGAGCACCTGGAGCACGCTGACGGCGATCATGAGGCCGCCGAACTCCAGGATGTAGCCGGTATCACCCTTCACGACACCGTTGTCGATGATGTCGGCGTTGAGGCTGGGCAGGTACAGGGTGGCGCAGGTCTGGAGCAGCTGGAGGAGGACCAGCAGCGCGATGGGTTTCTTGTACGGGCCCAGGTGGGCCCGCAGGAGTTTTATGAGCACGCGTGTCTCTCGGAGTCGGCGAAGGGCAGAGGCCGACCAAGTTTCGCGTACGCCGTACTCCAGCGGCGAATCCTTTTCCCCAAACTACGGTCAAGGCTGGGGCGGGCCGAGCCTGCTAACGGCCCTCGCCGAAGGCGCCCGGGTGGATCTGGTCCCGGGTCGCCCCGTACTGCTGGCGCACCGCCCGTCCGACCGCCAGCTCCTCGCCCGGCTCCAGCACCTGCGCGGCCGCGCCCTGCCAGGCCGGGGGAGTGTGCGGGTCGAGGCTGCCCTGCGAGACCCCGAGCGCCCACGCCGCCTGCCGGGCCGCGCCGAGCGCCGCGTACTGGGCGGGCTGCGGCACGACGACCTGCGTGCCGAACACCGCCGGGGCCAGTGCCTGTACGGCAGGCAGCTCGGCGGCGGCGCCCAGCAGGAACACCCGCCGCACCTCCACGCCCCGCCCGCGCAGCACGTCCAGCGCGTCGGCCAGCGAGCAGAGCATCCCCTCGAACGAGGCCCGCGCCAGGTGCTCCGGCTTCATCGACTCGCGCCGCAGCCCGCAGAGGGTGCCGGCGGTGTGCGGGAGCTGCGGGGTGCGCTCGCCTTCCAGGTACGGCAGCAGCACCAGACCGGAGGCGCCGGGCGTCGACTTCAGTGCGAGGGCGGAGAGCTCCTCCAGCCCCTCCACGCCGAGCATCTCGGCGGTCCCGCGCAACGTGCGTACGGCGTTGGAGACGTGCACCACCGGCAGGTGCATCCCGGTGGCGTCGGCGAACGAGGTGATCATCCCGCTCGAATCGGCGAGCGCCTCGTGGTGCACCGCCATCACGGACCCGGAGGCCCCGAGCGACACCACCGCGTCGCCCACCGCGACCCCGAGCCCGAAGGCCGCGGCCATGGTCTCGCCGGTCCCGGCGGAGATCAGGAGACCCTCGGGCGTCATCCCGGCGGAGTCGGCGGGCCCGAGCACCTCGGGCAGCGCGGCCTGGTGACCGAGGGCCAGTTCGACGAGGTCGGGCCGGTAGGCGGCGGACCCGGCCGACCAGTAACCGGTCCCCGACGCGGCGCCCCGATCCGTGGTCCGCCGGGCGGGCCGGCCGAGCAACTGCCACACGAGCCAGTCGTGCGGCTGGAGCACGGCCGCGACCCGCTGGGCGTTCTCCGGCTCGGTCCGGGCCAGCCACCGCAGCTTCGCCACGGGCTGCGCGGCCTGCGGTACGGCCCCGACCGCCTCGGCCCAGGCCTGCCGGCCCCCGAGCGCGTCCACCAGATCGGCCGCGGCCACCTGCGCCCGCCGGTCGTTGCCGAGCAGCGCGGGACGCACGAGGTTGCCCTGCCGGTCCAGCGGGACGAGCCCGTGCTGCTGGGCGGAGACACCGATGGCCTGCACACCTTCGAGCAGCCCGCCGGAGGCCGCCTCACCGAGGGAGAGCAGCCAGGCCTGCGGATCGACCTCGGCGGCCCTGGCCTCGACCGGGTGGGCGGCGTACCCCTCCCGGAGCACGGCGCCCGAGTCCGTGTCGCAGACGACGATGTGAGTGAAGGCGGAAGAACTGTCCAGCCCCGCGACTATGCCCATACACAGATTCTGCCGCACCGCGGGACTTTCCCGTAACAGCCGCCCCACGTGACGAGGCCTACGCCAGGCCCCGCCTCACATGACGCGGACCTCTGCCCGCACCCTCAGGTGTTGGTCGTCCCCCAGTCGTCCTCGGCGCCGCCGTTCTGGCTGCTGCGCTCCTTCAGCGATCGGACGCGCTCGGCGACGGAGGCGGGCACCTTGTCCCCGACCTTGTCGCTGACCGAGTGGTACGCCTTGCCGGCGATGTCCCGGCCGCTGTGCGCGGCACTCTCGGCGGCGTTGCGCACGGCGGGGTTCTCCGTGAACCGCTGGGCCGACTTCTTCAGCTGCTCGTAACGCTCGCGCCCGGCTCGCGTGCCGAGCACGTAACCGAGGGCCACTCCGGCGATGAACGTGAGCCGGTACCGCATGGCTGCCACCCTTCCTACGCTTGGTGCGACGTGTGCAGCCCGCCTACCCGCGAGCACCCGAGATCACCCCGGGCGATACCGATTGGCGGAGCACCCCCCTGCTTGCGCTAATGTATGTGTCGCAGCGAACACGCGCCGCCCGGCAGCCGCCAGGCAGGTACGATTTCGAAGCGACGCAGCAATCCCCTGTAGCTCAATTGGCAGAGCAGCCGGCTGTTAACCGGCAGGTTACTGGTTCGAGTCCAGTCGGGGGAGCGCGATCCCCTGTAGCTCAATTGGCAGAGCATTCGGCTGTTAACCGGAGGGTTACTGGTTCGAGTCCAGTCGGGGGAGCGGAACGGGAGAGGACCCTTCGGGGTCCTCTTTCGCGTGCGCGCCCCATCGCCCTCCGGGCCTTGGCCGGAGGCTCGGGATGACTCTTTCGGGTCTTCTCGATCATCCCTGCAACCGGGCAGCACGCAGCGACGTCCTCAAGATCAGCTGAAGTCGGCCAACCGAAGCGAGAGATCGTATGACCGGCTATGCTGCGGCAGACGGTGCGCACACTTGTACGCGCCACGCCGAAACGGGGCGGTAGCTCAGCCGGTTAGAGCAGCGGACTCATAATCCGTCGGCCGTGGGTTCGAGTCCCACCCGCCCCACCGAGTGTCCCCAGGCAGAATCGTTCTTGCCTGGGGATACGTGTTTCCCGGGACGATCCGTGGGGACTGCACGCCGACGGCCCCGGCCAGGGGCCGGGGCCGTCTCCGCTGCTTCGGAAAAGCGATTCGAGCGGTTCGGTTCGAGCGGTCAGATCAGCGGCTCGTACCGGAGGGACGGGAAGTAGTCCTGCCTGTCGCCGTCACGGTGGATGTCCCACGTGGCGCAGTGGAGGGAGCCGCCGTACTCGAAGACGTTGCGGAACGGAATCGGGAAGACCTCGAAACCGTGCGAGGAGAGAAGGTCCTGGAGGGGCTTCTCCTGCTCCTCGCAGATGACCTTGGTCGGCGAGATGCTCAGCACGTTCATCGAGAGCCACTTCGACGACTGGCAGTACATCGGCATCTCGTCGTTGCTCAGGACCGGCTGGGGCACATCGACCAGTTGCCAGTCGTTGTCGAGGAACATCTTCTCCTCGCCCTCGCGCAGCGGCCGTTCCGGGTTGGTGAGGATCAGTCCGGGGCGCAGCGGTACGAAGGTGCAGTCGATGTGGGACGGGAAGAAGTCCAGCGGGAAGTGCACGGGGTGGACGCGGAAGCCGCGGGGTTCCAGGTGGCGCTTGAGCCAGTGGATGCCGGCGCGGTTGGTGGTCATCGACTCCTGGACCAGGATGTCGCGGCCCAGCCGGCTCATGTCGGCGGCGTCGAAGATCACCTCGTCCTGGTTGACGCAGAACTCGAACGAGTGCATCTTCGCGTGGCGCTCCTCCAGCGGCCACTCCCAGAAGTCCTCGCGGTACATGCCGTCCTTCATCGACGGCTTGGGGGCGGTCGTCCATCCCACCCGCGGGTCGGCGTTCCAGTACTCGTAGACCAGCTTCCGGTAGGGCTGGTACTCGAAGTAGCGGGCGCGGCGCGACATGGTCGCCTCGATGATCTCGTTGCCCATGGTGATCATCACGTCGCGCGGGCAGACGGCGCAGTACTGGTTCTCGACCTCGAAGTCGGGGGTGGTGACCGGGGCGGAGAAGTCGTGCGTCTCGGGACGGCGTACGGTCACGCCCTGGGATTCCAGGAGCCGGGCGAGACCGGTGAGTTCCTCATTGGCCAGATCGATGGCCTCTTTGGACTTCGGGCCCGTCGGGAACGGCTGGTCGGGAGCGTTGCGTATCGCGGGCCGGCTGCCTGGTTCAGCCGGTTCGAAGCAGGCGTTGTCGGCGGAGCCGACCACCATTTCCCTGAGGGTGTCCCACTCGTTCCACGAGTTGACGACGGGGGGGAAGTTGTTCGGCATGTGCGGTCACCTATCTCTGCCGGAGCGTTCGATGAGGGAAGCGGGTCAAGCCGCGTCGGTCGCGGCGAGTGAGGCGGGCCGGAGGTCGGTCCAGTTCTCCTCGATGTAGTCGAGGCAGGTCTGCCGGGTGCTGTCCGACACCACGACGTTCCAGCCGGCCGGGACCTCGACGAACGCCGGCCACAGGGAGTGCTGACGCTCGTCGTTGACGAGCACGTGGAAGACGCCGTCTTCGTTGTCGAAGGGGTTTGTCATGGTTTCAGTCTTTCTGTTCTCAGAGTTCGGCCTGGCCTGATTCCGGGCCTGGCATGGGCCTCAGGTGAGTGCGGTGCCGAGGGCGCGGGCGGTACGGCAGCGGAAGACGCTCTCGACGTCGACGGGCCGTCCCAGTTCCGTCTCGATCCGGCCCGCCAGGCGCAGGGCCGTCAGGGAGTCGCAGCCGAGCTCGAACACGTCTTCGTCCGCGCTGACGAAGTCGCGTCCCAGTACCTCCGCGATCAGCTCGCACATCATCTGCTGCCCTGGTTCGGCAGGCGGTGCGGGAGTGTGTTCCAGGAACCGGCCCGTCGGGAGGGCCAGCGCTCCGGGCAGCTCGATCAGCAGTTCCCGTAGACGATCGGCCACCTGTTGCCCGAGCGGTGCCTCGAACAGGTCCGGGCGGTAGCTGATCTCCAGCTCCAGCTGCCGGCCGGGTGCGGCCATCAGCTTGAGCGGATAGTGATAGGCGTCGTGGCCGACGACATCCGTCAGCCGCAAGCCGTTGTCCGGACCGCTCGGCAGGGTCTCGGCGGTCGGGAAGTTCTCGAAGACGACGCAGCTGTCGAACAGGGTCCCTAGTCCCACCGTCCGCTGGATGTCGCTCAGCGGGAGGTAGTGGTACTCGAGAAGTTCGGCGTGCTCGCCCTGGAGGCGTTCGAGCAGTTCGGCCACCGGCTCGGACGGGTCGAGCCGCACCCGTACCGGCACCGTGTTGATGAACACCCCCACCATCTCCTCGACGCCGGGGAGTTCGGCCTCCCTGCCCGAGACCGTGGCCCCGAAGGCGATGTCCAGCTGCCCGGTCCGCCGGTGCAGGCACAGCGCCCAGGCGACCCGGACCAGGGTGTTGAGCGTGACACCGTGACGGCGCGAGATGTCGAGCAGTGCGGAGGTGTCCGCCTCGGAGAGGGCGACGACGATCCGCTCCGGAAGGACGCGTATCCGCGCGGTGTCCGTGCCGGGGCAGACCAGCGTGGGCTCCTTCAGACCTGCCAGCGCCTCCAGCCAGGCCGTACGCGCCTTCTCGCGGTCTTGTTCGGCCAGCCACCGCAGATGGTCGGGGTAGTGGCCGGGCGCGGGCAGCCCGCTCGCGGTGCCGTGGTCGTAGAGAGCGAGCAGGTCGCGCAGCAGCAGCGAAGTGGTCCAGCCGTCCACCAGCAGGTGGTGCATGGTGAGGACGATTCTCTGCCGGTCCTCGCCCAGGCCGACCACGGTGCAGCGCATCAGCGGCGGGTCGGCGGGGTCGAAGCGCTGGTGCCGGTCGGCCGCGAGCACCGCCGCCAGCCGGTCGGCCTGTTCGCGCGGGTCGAGGCCGGCCAGGTCATGGACGTGCCACGGCATGGCCGTCCGCTCCGGGATCACCTGCACCGGCTCCCCGGACCGCTTCTGCACGAAGGCCGCCCGCAGCATCGGGTGCCGTTCCAGGAGGGCGTCGCAGGCGCTCCGGAACCGCTCGGCGTGGAGCCGGCCCTCGACCTCCAACGAGATCTGCACGTTGTAGACATCGAGGTCCCGGCTGTCGTACCGGGCGTGGAAGAGCAGCCCTTCCTGGAGCGGCGTCATCGGCAGGGCCTCGACGACGGGCAGGCCGATACGGGCGCCGAGACCGGCGAGCTCGGTGTCGTGCCGGTCGAGCGGTTCTCCGCCCAGTGACCCGCCCTCTCGTGGAAGGGCGGGTGGCATCGTCTGCCCCGCGACGATGGCCTCCGTGCTCGTCCCGTGCTCCACCAGCGTGCGCAGAGCCGCGAACCAGAGCCGGCCCAGCTCGGCGACGTCCTGGTCGGACAGGAGCCGACGGGCCCACAGCCAGTTGGCGACCAGGCGTGGCCCTTCCGCGCCGTCGCTGACCGCCGCGGTCAGTTCGACGACGTGCGCCATGGGCATACGGGGGTCTGCCCCGAGGGGCAACACGTCCGACTCGGGGGCCACGCTCCAGTCGGTGGTCCCCGCACCGCCCTGCCTCCCGAGGTAGTTGTACCCGATCTGGGGTGCGGGGCGGGCCGCCAGCTCGGCGGCTGTCTCCTGGTTCAGGTAGCGCAGCAGACCGAAGCCGGTGCCGCGCCGGGGGACGGCCTCGATCTGGGCCGTTACCCGGCGCACCGCCTCGCCGAGGCGGGCTCCGGCCGGATCGTCGTCCGGCGCCCAGTCGGCGATCCTGGCGTCGACGCGTACCGGGTACAGCGTGGTCAGCCAGCCGACGGTGCCCGACAGGTCGACGTCCTCGGACGCGTGGTCGCGGCCGTGGCCCTCGACGTCGACCAGTACGGCCGTGCTGTCGCCCTCAGCGGGCGAGCGGTCACGACGCCAGGCGGCGACGGCCACCGCCAGAGCGGTGAGCAGTACCTCGTTCGTGTGGGTGCCGAAGACCGCGGGCACGGTGGTGAGCAGCGGGGCGGTCAGATCCGGCGGGAGGGTGAGGGAGAGTTCACCGGCCGTCGCGTAGACGTCGTGCGACGGGGAGAGCTCCACGTCGGCGAGCCTGCCGTCACCCGGCCCCCGTCCTCCGCCGAGAGTCCTCCGCCAGTGGGGCAGCTCGTCCCGCAGAGCGGGTGCCTCCGCTGCGGCGCGGAGCAGCAGGCTCCAATCCCGCATCGAGAACGGCACCGGACCGGTCTCCGGGACGGCACCCGCTGCCAGGTCCTGCCAGATGCCGTACAGGTCGGTCAGCAGGATGTGCCAGGAGACCGCGTCGACGGCCAGGTGGTGGACGGTGACGAGCAACCTGCCCTGGGCACCCTCGCCGGCGTCGAACCAGGACACCCGCAGCATGGCGCCCGCACGTGGGGCGAGGGAGTCGGCGTCCTCGCGGGCGCACGCGGCGATCCGCAGACGGACACCTTCCGGCGCGAGACCCACGACATCCACCCGGCGTACCGAGTTCCGCGACGTGACCGGGTCCACCGGGTCCAGCGTCAGCGTCCCGTCCTCCTGGAGACGTGCGCGCAGCGACTGATGCCGCTCAGCCAGGGCCCGTACGGCGGCGGCCAGCAGGTCGGCGTCGAGTGCGGCGGGCACCCGGAGCAGAGTCGACTGGTGGTACGCGTCGGTCGTTCCGCCCTGCTCCCGCAGCCATTGCATGATCGGCGTCGCGGGGATCACGTCCGCCGGCCACTGTGCCGCCGGGTCGGCCGCGCCCGCGCCGCCGTCCGCGGACTCCACCGCGCCGGTCGGGCTCACCATGAGGAAGGCGGCGAGAGCGCCGGCGGTGCGGTGGGTGAAGATGTGCTTAGGGGTCAGGCGGAAGCCTGCGGCACGGGCGCGGACGACGAGTTGGATGGCGGTGATGGAGTCGCCGCCGAGGGCGAAGAAGTCGTCCGCCGCCACGGCGCTGTCCACACCGAGTACCTGGACGAACAGTTCCACGAGAGCGGCCTCGACGCTCTCGTCCCGCGCCTTGTCCGCCCGCTGCCGCTGCCCGGACTCGCGCGCTTCGTCCGGGGCCGGCAGCGCGGCCCGGTCCACCTTGCCGTTCGGGCTCATCGGCAGTGCGGGCAGGGTGACGAACGCCGAGGGAACCATGCTCGCGGGCAGCCGCGCCCCGATCCGGTCCGCCAGCGTGGCAGGGTCCGCGGACGGGTCGGCCGCCGGTACGACGTAGGCCACCAACCGCTCGTTACCGTGCCGGTCCTTCCGTACGGCTGCCGCGGCCTGGGCGACGGCAGGATCGGCCGCGACGACGCTCTCCACCTCGCCCAGTTCGATCCGGAAGCCGCGGACCTTGACCTGGTCGTCGGACCGGCCGCGGTAGACCATGGTGCCGTCGGGCCGCCAGCACGCGATGTCACCGGTGCGGTACATCCGGGAACCGGGCGGGCCGAAGGGGTCGGCGACGAAGCGGGACGCGGAGAGCCCGGGCCGGTTGACGTAGCCGCGGGCGAGCACGTCACCGCCGATGTACAGCTCGGCGGGCAGGCCCGCGGGGACGGGACGCAGGAAAGCGTCCAGGAGGTAGACCCGGGCGTCGGGGACCGGACGGCCGATCGGCACCGCGCCCCCCGGCAGCGGATCGCCGGGTTCCAGGCGGTACTCCATGCATCCCACGGTGGCCTCCGTGGGTCCGTACTCGTTCACGATGGTCACGCCCGGATGGGCCTCACGCCACTGCGCCAGCGCCTCGCCGTTCAGCTGCTCACCGCCCAGGACCAGTTCCCCGGTCGGTGAGTACCAGTCGGACGAAGCCGTCAGCACCGGCAGGTGGCTGGGCGTGGCTTTGACGAAGGTGGGCGGCGGGGTGGCGCCGGCCGGGGCGTCGAAGTCCTCCAGATCGACGATGCGCACCAGACCGCCGGAGGTCAGCGGGCCGAAGATGCCGGTGACGGTCAGGTCGAAGGAGGGCGGTGAGTGCACCAGCGCCTGTCCGGCGAGGCCGGGATAGGCGGCGCGGGCGAAGGCGAGGTAGCTGTCGACCGTACGGTGCTCGACGGCGACGCCCTTGGGCCGGCCGGTCGACCCCGAGGTGTAGATGACGTACGCGGCGTCCGCGAGCCGCAGCGGCGCGCCGCGTTCGCCGTCCTCCACGCGGTGCTCGGGCAGGAGTGCCAGCTCCTCCTGGACGGCGGGGTCCGCGAGCGGGACGACCGACGGATGCGTGATGAGCGCCGGGCGGGTGGTGCCGGCGCAGATGACGACGGACGGGGAGGCGTCGTCGAGCATGAACGAGACACGTTCGGCGGGATAGGAGGGGTCGATCGGCAGGTATCCGGCTCCCGCCTTCAGCGTGCCGAGCAGCGCCACGATCAGGTCCGTCCCGCGCGGCAGCGCCACGGCGACGAAGTCGCCGGGCTTCACCCCGCGGGCCAGCAGCAGCCGTGCCAGCCGGTTCGCCTCCGCGTCGAGCCGGCGGTAGCTGAGCGACCGCTCCCCGTCCGCCACGGCCGGGGCGTCGGGTGTGGCGCGCACCTGGTCTTCGAACCGCTGGGTGAGTGTCGCCGGTACGCGGGCGGGAACGTGGCCCAACTCCGCTCGTCGGCCTCCCCAGTCGCCGATCACCTGCTGCCGTTCCTCGTGGGTGAGCAGCGGAACGGCGGCGACCGGCGTCGTGGGCCGATCGGCGAATGTCCTGAGCAGCAACCTCAGCCGGGAGCCGATCAGTTCGACACGTTCGGCGCCGAACAGGTCGGTGCGGTAGTTGAGTTCGAGCCGCAGGCTGGGGCCGGGGACGGCGAAGACACTCAGGGGGTAGTGGGTCGATCCGGTGATCTCCTGCTGTCCGGCCGCTTCCCCGTCCCCTTCCAGCGGCGTCACTCGCAAGCCGGCCGGACCGTCCTGTACGGCCTCCCGGTCGAAAGGCGCGTTCCCGAAGCCGGTGGAGGTGTCGAAGAGCGCGCCGAGCCCGGCCAGCCGCTGCACCTCGGCCAGCCCCAGGTGGTGGTGCGGTGCGAGTGCGGCCTGTTCGTTCTGGATCCGGGCGAAGAGAGCGGCCATCGAATCCTCGGGGGCGATCCGCACCCGTACCGGGATCGCGTTCATGAGCAGGCCCACGACCGAGTCGACCCCGGGGAGCTGTGGCGGGCGGCCGTGCACGGTCTGGCCGAAGACCACGTCGTCGCGCCCTGTCAGCAGCGACAGGAGCAGTGACCAGGCGCCCTGTACAACGGTGTTGAGTGTGAGGCCGTGCTCCCGGGCGGTAGCGGTCAGGGCCTTGGTCGCCTGCTCGGACAGTGTCACGAAGGCCAGCCCGGGCATCGCCTCCGCGAAGGGCGCGCCGGGGGCGACGAGGGTCGGTTCGTCCAGACCGTGCAGAGCGTCGCGCCATGCCTCTTCCGCGGCGGGCCGGTCCTGGCGGGAGAGCCACCTGAGGAAGTCCGAGAAGGGGGTGAGGGGGCCGAGTCCGGCGTCGTCGCCGTCGCTCCGGTAGAACGCCAACAGGTCCTGGAGCACGAGTGGCAGAGACCACCCGTCCAGCAGGATGTGATGATAAGTCAGGACGAAGGCATGGTGGTCGGGCGCCAGCCGGATCAGGGCGAACCGCATCAACGGCGGCGCCCCCATCTCGAAGCGGTGCAGCCGCTCGTCCTCGAGGAAGGCCAGCAGCCTCTTCCGCCGCCCGGACTCGGACTCCGCCGACAGATCGAGCTCGGTCCACGGCGTCTCCACGACGCGGCGTACCAACTGCACGGGCTTCCCGTTGGCACGCAGCCGGAAACCGGCCCGCAGGACGGCATGGCGGCGGAGCGTGGCGGCGCAGGCCGCGCGCAGACGCTCCGCCGAGAGCTCCCCGGTCAGTTCGAAGCCGGCCTGGATGTTGTAGACGTCCACCGTCTCGGAGTCGTACAGGGCGTGGAAGAGCATGCCCTCCTGCAGTGGCGTGAGGGGCAGCGCCATCTCGATCGGCGACTCGGTCGCTTCGTTCACTGTGAGGTCTTCCCCGTGAGCGGTCGGTGGTGGCAGTGATAAGGCGGTGAGCGGCGTGCGGAGGACGCCGGCGCTGCCGACAGCGCGATGCTGCCGCACGGTTCGCATGCGGGGACAGGCAGCCGACCGGCAGCTTCCCCGTCCGGCCCCCGCCCTCAGCGCAGCGTCGTTCCGAGGGCGTCGAGCGCCGCAGGCGCGCCGGTGAAGAGGTAGTCGTGCCCGCCGGGCAGCAGCCGGAGGGAGAACTCGCCCGCCGCGCAGTCCCGCCAGCGCTCCAACTGCGCCCCGCTGATCAGTGGGTCGTCCGCACCGCCGAGGACATGCAGCGGGCAGTCCACCCGCTCCGGCCCGGGCGCCAGGTAGGCCTCTGTGAGGGCGAGGTCGCGGCGGACGGTGCGCAGCGCGTACCGCAAGTACGCCGGATAGCGCGACAGTTCTGAAGGAATGCCGCCGAAGCTGTTCAGCCAGGCGAGCAGCCCGGCGTCGTCCCGGTCCGATACACGTCGGCGTACCGGGGTGTGCGGCGACCGTGCCGCGGACACCAGCAGTGCGCGCGGCGGGGTCAGGCCGCGCCGTGCGATCCCGACGGCGATCTCATAGCCGAGCAGCGCGCCGAAACTGTGGCCGAAGATCGCGTACGGCAGGTCGAACTCGTCCGAGATGCCGTCGATCACCGCGTCGGCCAGTTCCTCCATGGTCCCCGGCAGCGGGTCCGTGCCGCGTACACCTCGGCCCGGCAGCTCCACCGTCGCGAGCTCCACGCCGGAGGGCGGGGCGAGACGCCACGGGGCGAACGAGGCCGCGCTGCCGCCTGCCTGCGGCAGACAGAACAGCCGCATCCGGGGCCGGGAGGCGCGGACCCGGCCCACGATCCAGGGGCAGTCGTCAGGGGGAGCCGGTGCGCTTCGCGAGCCGGACGGGTTCCCTGAGCGGGTGGGTGGTGCGGCGGCAGTCATGCGCGTCCCGCCCCTTCGGTCGGCCGACGGTCATGCGGGGCAGCAGCCCCTTCCGGGCATCATGGTTCGGCGGGTGGCAGCGGGCCAGGCATGGGACCGGCAACCGGTCTGCCGCCAAGTTGCCCCACAGGTGCCTGGAGAGCTGTTCCGGGGCGCGTCAGACTCCACGAGCGTCAGTCCTGTTCCGTGCCCGAGGGGTGGACCGTAATCCAATGACCACAGTTCCGGACTCGGTGACCGGCGTGGCGGCCGCTCCTGGCGGGTCGGCCGCCACGACCGGCTCGGCCGAATCGACCTTCTTCACCCTGGACACCGTCACCGCGGACCTCATGGAGGTCGACGCGATGTTCAAGGCATTCTTGAACTGGGACTACGGCCAACGCGACAGCCGGGTGTGGAACCTCTACGAGAAGAACAAGCTCTCGCAGTGGAACGCCACCACCGACATCGACTGGGACCACGACATCCACTTCGGGTCGGAGATGTCGGAGGAGAGCGGGGGGAGACTCGCGTCCTTCGTCGTCGGCGAGGGAAGTCCCGTGCCCCGCGAACTGCTGACGCAGTTCCGCTGGCAGTACCAGTCGTGGATGTGCAGTCAGTTCCTGCACGGCGAGCAGGGTGCGCTGGTGACCACGGCCCGGCTGGTGGAGACGGTGCCGGACATGGATGCCAAGACCTACGCGGCCTCGCAGGTCGCCGACGAGGCGAGGCATGTCGAGGCGTTCGCCCGCTATGTCGACGAGAAGCTGGGCGATTCCTACCCGATCAATCCCGGGCTCAAGACGTTGCTGCACGATCTGCTGTCGGAATCCCGGTGGGACATCGTCTATCTCGGCATGCAGGTGGTCGTGGAGGGGCTGGCGATCACCGCGCTGCGGCTCGCGAGCAGCGGCTTCGGGGACCCGATCATCCGTCAGATCACCAAGATGGTCGCGAGCGACGAGGCCCGGCACATCGCCTTCGGGGTCACCGCGCTCACCGGCATGTACGGACAGGTGACCGCCGCCGAGCTGCGTGAGCGCGAGGACTTCCTGCTGGAGGCCATCCAGCTGATGTCGCGCCGGTTCATGCTGCGCGAGGTCTGGGAGCGGATGGACCTCGACGTGGAGAAGGGGCTGCTGTTCGCGCGGACGAACCCGATGATGGCCACCTACCGGCAGATGTTGTTCCAGCAGGTCATCCATGTTCTGCGGCAGTTGGACATGCTCTCGGACCGGGTCAAGAGCCTGCTGCTGGCGGAGAATCTGGTGCGCCCCGAGATCATGGCGGTGACGCGCTGATTCCGGGCTCCTCGACCGTCGCGCCGGCGCCGATGCCACCTCGGGTGGCATCGGCGCTGGCGTTCCTGCTTCCCTCGCCTGGCTCCCGTCCTACTTCTTCGCCGCGCGGAAGCCGTTGACGACGGCGATCAGGCTCGCGACCAGGACGATGAGCGCCGCTCCGGTGTAGACCTCGGGCGTCGTGTTGTCGGTGACGTCCGCCAGGAAGTCCGGGTTGAAGATCTGCCGCTGCTGGAGGATCCAGGCCAGCGGCAGCACGAACAGCGCCTGGGCGATGGCGTGCAGGACGGCCAGCCGGCTGGTCCAGCCGTGCGTGACCACGCGGACCAGAGCGAGCACGACGAGGCCGGCGAGCCCGATGAGGATGGGCCAGATCCACCCCGACCACAGGTCCGGGTCGAGTACGGCGATCCGCTCGCCGCCGTCGGTCCGGTAGGGCTCGGAGAGCTGCTGCCAGACGGTCAGGCCGAGCAGCAGCGCGTACCAGACCGCCGTCAGGACGGCACCGATGCCGACCTTCTGGGGCTCACGGGTCTCGGGCAGGTCGTCGGGGGTCCAGTCGGTGGTACGGATGAGAGTCCCCTTCCGGTGGCCGGCGCGCTCGGCGACGGCGAACAGCACGGTGAGTACGGTGACCATCTGGGCGCCGACCGTGAACACCGTCTCGACGCCGGCGCCCACGGCCGCCCCGAGGCCGTTGCCGTCCACGATCTCCAGCAGCACGAACACGGCGGTGATCACCGGCAGTACGGTGGTCAGCAGGAAGGCCAGCAGTCGGATGTAGGTCGGGTAGAGATCGGGGCCGATCAGGGCGAGCGGCCGGTCGGCGTAGCGCGCGGCGTGCCGGATCGGATCGCCCATCTCGCTCAGCACCTCGCGCTCGACCGTCTCGGGACGGGCCGGGTCGCGGGCTTCGATGGTGTCGGCGATGGTGGTGCGCAGCTCGTCGGCGATGTCGTCGCGCTGATCCGCGGGCAGCCGCCTGACGACCTCGTGCACGTAGCGCTCGGTGAGCGTGTTCGTGCTCATCCATTCTCCTTGGTAAGCCGTGAGATCGAGGCGACGAGGTCCTGCCATTCGCGCACCAGTGAGGTGCGTACCCGGGAGCCCTCGGGACTCACCCGGTAGAACTTCCGTGGCCGGGACTCGTCGGTGTTCCATTCGCTGGTGAGCAGGCCTTGCTTCTCGAGTCGGCGCAGCAAGGGATAGAGGGTGTTGCCGTCGACGGTGACACCCGCGTCGTTGAGTGTCTCCAGCAGTGCGTAGCCGTACTGCGGCTTGCGGAGCAGCGCGAGGCAGGCCAGGACGACCGTGCCGCGCCGCAGCTCCTGGGCCTGGCCAAGAGCGATCTCTTCTGTAGCCATGCACTGCACTGTACTGTGCGGCACACACTATTGTCACGCGCACGGTTCGTCGAGGGCCGATCAGTCCGCTGCGACCGGCGCGTCCGCCTCCGCCGTCAGCGGTCGGGTCGTCGCGTCGAACTCGCCCGCGCAGAGCGCCTTCCAGATGACTCTCCGGCGCGGTTTTCCGCTCGACGTGACCGAGACACCGCCACGGGGCAGCTCGACCATGTGGAGCGCCGCGTCGCCGAGCCATTCGGAGAGAACCTCGTGGGCGGCCTCCCGCCAGCCGGGCCGCACGCCGCCGAACACCGCCACGCCGGTCGGTACCCCGCCGCGTACCCCCAGCAGGACGGCGACGCGCCGCTCGGGAATGCCCCGGTGGTGCAGCAGGGCCTCCAGGCTCTCGGCGAAGACCATCTTGCCGTTCACCTTCAGCCCGTCGCCGAGCCGGCCGATCACGAAGAGCTGCCCGTCCCGGAGGAAGCCCGCGTCACCGGTGGCGAGGCCCCCGTCATCGACGCTGGTACCCGAGGCGGACCCGGTGGCACCGATGTACCCGCTCGCGATCGACACCCCGGTGACGACGATCTCGCCGACCCGTCCGTCCGGCAGTTCCTCACCTTCCTCGGACAGGATCCGCACCGTCCTGCCCTCCAGCGGACGGCCGCAGCCGACGACCGCCGCTCCGGCGAGAGACGCCGCGTCTCCGGCGTCCGGTGCCTGCGCCGACCAGCCCGCACCGGGGGCCAGACCGGTCACCGCGAGGGTCGCCTCGGCACTGCCGTACGCGGGGAGCAGCGCGCCGCGGTCGAGACCGTGCGGTCCCAGCAGCGCGTGGAAGTCCTCCAGCACCTGCTGGTCGACCCGCTCCGCGCCGATGATCACGCACCGGACCGAGTCGAAGCGCAGCTCCCGCAGGTCGGCCGGTCTCACCCGGCGAAGGATGTACGCCAGCCCGAAGTTGGGCATCGCCGTCATGACGGCACCCTGGTCGCTGATGCAGCGCAGATACCGCAGCGGAGAGCGGATGAAGTCGTCCGGCTGCATCATCCAGCCGTCGAAGCCGGTGACGACGACGTTCAGCAGGAACCCGACGAGACCCATGTCGTGGTGGACCGGCAGCCAGCTGATCGCCGGGTACTGGGGCGCGCAGCCCAGCCACTGCCCCATTCCGGCGAGATTGGTCTCCAGGGCGTCGGCGGAGATCAGCACGCCGCGCGAGAAGCCGCTCGACCCGGAGGTGAACTGGATCAGCGCGGTCTCCGGCAGCGGCATCGGCCGCTCCAACGGCTCCGCCCCGGCCACGAGTTCGTCGAAGGCGACCGGCTCCTGGAGCCCCAGTCCGCTCGCGACCTTACGGATCTGCTCCAGCGACTCGTCGTCGCAGACGGTGAACCGGGGCGCGGCCGTCGCGAACAGATGGCTCGCGTGCTTCTCGTACTCGTCGGCACGCTGGAAGGCGAAGGGCGGCGGGATGGAGCACGGCGTCGCGCCGGCCGCGAGCGCGCCGAAGAACCCGGCGACGAAGCCCGGGCTGGAGCGCAGCACCAGGGCTACCACGTCGCCCTGCCCGACCCCCTGCGCCCGCAGGGCGGCGGCGGTTCTCAGCACCAGCGCGGCCAGATCACGATAGGACCAGAAGTCCCAGCCGTCGGCGGAATCCGCGTAGTACAGGCCGCGCTCGGTGGACGGCTGGTCCAGCCAATCGAGCAGGCCTCGGTTCCGGTCTCCCAACGTCCCTGTCCTCTCCCATGGTTCACGGCACTTCCGGCACACGCGAGGCGTGGCGCCGTGCCCGGCTCGCCGCAGCATCACCCGCCTTGCGTACGAGAACCAGGCAAGCGCCCGGTAACTCGGCCCGGTCCGGGCGGCATTTCGACCAGCGCCGCTGATTGCCGGTTCGGTTGCCTGGTTACCGCACGGGCGGGCGATGCAGCATCGTCGCGAGATCCGGGCCTCCAGGCTCGCGGGGATGCACGAGAGAGCGGTTACGACCCGATGACTTCACGCGCCGAGAACGGTCTGCTGCCGCTGACGGCGGCCCAGCGGGGGGTGTTCTTCGCCCAACGGCTCGACCCCGCCAACCCGGCCTACAACACCATGGTCGCCATGGAGGTACGCGGGCCGTTGGACGGCGGCCTGCTCCAGCGCGCGATCCGCCGGGCCGAGGGGGAGAGCGGAAGCTTCGACGTCGAACTGGTGGAGCGGCCGGACGGTACGTACCAGCGGCCGGTCCCACCCGGCTGTTCGACCTGGCAGGAGTACGACTTCAGCGACGAGCCGGACCCCCTCGCCGCCGCGCGGACGCTGATCGACCGCGACCGCGCGACCGCGCTCGACCTGGAGAAGGACGCGCTGTCGGCGCACATCCTGATACGGGTCGGAGCCGATCACCACGTCTGGTACCAGCGCAGCCACCACATCCTGTCCGACGCCTTCGGGTCGGTGCTGCACTCGCGCCGGATCTCCGCGTGCTACGAGGCGCTGGCCGCCGGGACGGAACCCGACGGTGAACCGCTGGGCCGGCTCCAGGACCTGCTGGCGGACGAGAGCGACTACCGCGCGTCGGCGGAGTACACCGCGGACCGGACGTACTGGGCGGGAGTCTTCGCCGACCGGCCCGAGACGGCCGGTCTGGCGCCAGGAGCGCCGACGACCGCGGCGGGCATGGCGATCGCCACGACGACAGTGCTCCCCCCGGACGGACTGCGGGCGCTGCACACCGCCGGACGGGCGGCCCGCACTCCCTGGACGGTGCCCATGCTGGCGGCGGTCGCCGCCTATCTCCACGGGATGACGGGGGCTCAGGACCTGACGATCGGGGTGCCCACCACCGCGCGGCTCGGGGCCAGGTCCCAGAACGTGCCCGGGATGCTGTCGAACACGCTTCCGCTGCGGATCACCGTCGATCCGGCGGCCGACCGCGCCCAGCTGGTGCGGCAGGTCGCGCGGCGGCTGGGGGAACTGCTCACCCACCAGCGCTACCCGTACGACGAACTCCGGCGCGACCTGCGCATGCTCGGTACCAACGAGCAGTTGTTCGGGGTGCTCGTGAACATCATGCCGTCGGGTTCCGAGACCGCGTTCACCGGGCGCGAGGCCGAGGTCATGGCCCTGTCCGGCGGACCCGTCACCGACCTCAACATCACCTGCCACCCCGATCCGGGCGGCCGGGGCATGCGCATCGAGTTCGAGGCCAATCCCGACCGGTACGGCCTCGCCGAACTCCGCACCCACCAGAACCGGTTCACGGACTTCCTCTCCCGCTTCCTCGCCGGCCCCGCAGATGTGCCGCTCGCCCGCCTCGACGTCCTGACCGCGTCGGAACGCACCCGGGCACTCGCCGCGGGCAGCCCCGGACAGGACCCGGAACCCGTCGTCCCGCGTACCTTCCCGCAACTGTTCGAGGAGCAGGTCAGGCAGACCCCGCACGCCTGTGCCGTGCTCTCCCCGACCGAATCCCTCGACTACGCGGCGCTCAACGTCCGTGCCAACCGGCTGGCAAGGGTGCTGGTCGGGCAAGGTGCCGGCCCCGAGCGGCTGGTGGCGGTCGCCCTCCCGCGCGGCGGTGCCGCCCTGACCGCCACGGTGGCGGTGCTGAAGTCGGGCGCGGCCTGTCTCCCGGTCGACCTCGACTACCCGCGGTCCCGGGTCACCGCGATGCTCGACGACACCGCACCGCTGCTGCTGCTCACGACCCGCGCCGCCGACGACGCCACGCTCGCCCCCGAGGTGCCGCGCCTGTACCTGGACGAGGCGGCCGCTCCCGTCGACCACCCGCCGGCGGACGGCGACACCGACGGCGGCGATCTCGACGACCGGGACCGCCGCACGTCCCTGCGCCTCACCCACCCGGCGTACGTCATCTACACCTCAGGGTCGACCGGCAGGCCCAAGGGCGTCGTCGTCACGCACACCGGTCTCGCCGCGCTGACGCGCCACCAGAGCGACCTGCTGCGCCTGACCCCCCGGACCCGCGTACTCCAGTTCTCCTCGCCCAGCTTCGACGCCTCCGTATGGGAGCTGTGTGCGGCGTTGCTCACCGGCGCCGCCGCGGTGGTCGCGCCGGCCGAACGGCTCACGCCCGGGCCGCCACTGGTCGAGCTCGTCGCCGAACTCGGCGTCGACTGCCTGCTGCTGGCCCCGTCCACGCTGGCGGCCATGCCGGCCGGGGGGCTTCCGGACGGCATCAACCTGGTCGTCGGCGCAGAGGCGTGCCCGCCGGACCTGGTCGCACGCTGGTCGCCCGGCCGGCACATGGTCAACGCCTACGGCCCCACCGAGTCGACGGTCATCGCGACCCAGACCGGCGCGCTGTCCGGGCGGACCGTCCCGCCCATGGGCCGTGCTGTCCCCGGCACCCGCGTCCGGCTGCTCGACGACGCGCTGCGGCCGGTGCCGCCCGGAGTGGCGGGCGAGGTGTATCTGAGCGGTGACGGGCTCGCCCGCGGCTACCTCGGCCGACCCGGAACCACCGCGGAACGTTTCGTCGCCGACCCCTTCGGCGCGCCCGGCACCCGGATGTACCGGACGGGAGACGTGGCACGGCTGTCGGAGAGCGGCGAGCTGTCCTACCTGGGCCGTGCCGACAGCCAGGTCAAGGTTCGGGGCTTCCGCATCGAACTCGGCGAGGTCGAGAGCGTTCTCGCCGAGGCACCCGGAGTCGGCCGGGCCGTGGCGGCCGTCCGCGAGGACCGGCCGGGCCACCGGCACCTGGTGGCCTATGTGACCCCGGCGGTCTCCGGTGAGCGGCCGGATGTGGGGGCGTTGCGTGAGTTCGTGGCGGGGCGGTTGCCGGAGTACATGGTTCCGGCGGTGGTGATGGTGGTGGAGTCGTTCGCTCTGACGCCGAACGGGAAGGTGGACCGGGGGGCTTTGCCGGTGCCGGAGTTCCGGGCGGCGGAGGTGTACCGGGCTCCGGTCACCGAGCGGGAGCTGGTGTTGCACGAGGTGTTCGCGGAGGTGCTGGGGCAGCCGCGTATCGGTGTCGACGACAGCTTCTTCGACCTCGGCGGCGACTCCATCGTCGCCGTACAGGTGGCGTCCGGGGCCCATCGGGCCGGACTCGCCATCGCCGTCAAGGACGTCTTCGTCCACAAGACCATCGCCAAGCTCGCCGAGGCGGCCGAGGACGTCGGCGAGCGGGCCGCGACACCCCGTGCCGGGAGCCTGGTGCGGATCGACGCGGAAGAACTCGACGAGCTCGAAGCCCAGTGGGGGACAGCACTGTGAGACAGACATCCCTGGAAGCGGTCCTGCCGCTCTCGCCGTTGCAGCAGGGCATTCTCTTCCACGCCCTCTACGAGGAGGGACAAGCCGACAGCGGGAACATCGACTTCTACAACGTCCAGACGCCGCTGGAGCTGACCGGGGCACTCGACACCGACCTGCTGCGTGCCTCCTGCGGCGCGCTGGTCGGCCGGCACGCGAGCCTGCGGGCAGGATTTTTGCGCCGTCGCTCAGGCGAGGCCGTCCAGGCCGTCGCGCGGGTGGTCGAGCCACCGTGGGAGGAGATCGACCTCTCCGGCTTCGGCCAGGACGAACTGAAGCCACGCCTCTCCCGGCTGCTCACCGAGGAGCGCGCGAGGCGCTTCGACATGGCGAAACCGCCGCTGCTCCGGTTCACGCTGATACGGCTCGCACCCGACCGGCACATCCTGCTGATCACCAACCACCACATCCTGCTGGACGGCTGGTCGCTTCCCCTGATCCTCGGCGATCTGTTCCGCATCTACGGGGACGGCGGCACGGCGGATCGGCTGGAGCCGACGGTGCCCTTCCAGGACTATCTCGGCTGGGTCGGCGAGCAGGACAGGGACCAGGCCGAGCGGGCCTGGAAGGGCGTGCTCTCGGGGGTCGACGGCGCCACGCTCGTCGCGGACGGGGCAGGCACCGGCTCCTCGGACCGGGGACAGCGGCGCGTCGTGACGGAGCTGTCCGAGCGGACCACGGCGGAACTCACGGCCCTGGCGCGGAGCCGCGAACTCACCGTCAACACCCTGGTCCAGGGCGCTTGGGCGCTGTTGTTGACCGAGCTGACCGGGCGCCAGGACGTCGTCTACGGGAACACCGTCGCCGGCCGCCCGCCGGAGCTCCCCGGCAGCGACCGGATGGTGGGCCTGATGATGAACACCGTGCCCACCCGGGTCCGGATCGACCCGGCAGAGCCGGTGGCGGACCTGCTGGCCCGTATCCAGCACGACCACACGGCCGTGATGGGTCACGAATACCTCGGCCTCGCCGAGATCCACCGCGCCGTGGGCGCCACCGAACTCTTCGACACCACCGTCGCCTTCGAGAACGTTCCCGTGGAACGGGCCGTCCAGGGCGCCTCGGTGCCCGGGCTCGACGTCGGCCTTCTGCGGGACGCCGTCGACGAGGCGTTCGAGGGCACCCATTACCCGCTGAGCCTGGCCGTCCACCCCGGCAGCCGGCTCCGCTTCGAACTCAACCACCGCGAGGACGTCTACACCGCCGATACCGCGAGCGGCGTACTGCGGCGCCTGACCGGTCTGCTGGAGGACATCGCCGCCCGGCCCGACGAGCAGGCCGGGCGGCTCCCCTCGCGGACGGACGCCGAGCGGCGCGAGATCCTGCGCGAGGCGAGCGGACACGCCGTCGAGCGGCCGGCCGGGACGCTGCCCGGTCTGTTCGAGGCACAGGTCCGCGCGACGCCCGACGCGGTGGCCGTCGCGGACGGCACGACCAGCCTCACCTTCGGTCTGCTCAACGCCGACGCCAACCGTCTGGCCCGACTGCTCGCAGCCCGCGGCGTGGGACCGGGCGACCTCGTCGGTGTTGCCGTGCCGCGATCCGCGGACGCCGTCGTGGCGATCCTGGCGGTCCTCAAGTCGGGTGCGGCGTACCTTCCGATCGATGTCGACCACCCCGCGGAGCGCATCGCGGCGATCTGCGCGGAGGCCCGACCGGCCCTCGTCCTGGCCTCCGTCGCCACCGTGGGCGACGTACCCGAATCGGTGCCGGCGCTGCTGCTCGACGAGACCCTTCCGCCCGCGGACGGGACGGACCTCGACGACGACGACCGCACCGGCGCGCTGCTGCCCGCCCACCTCGCGTACGTCATCTACACCTCGGGCTCCACGGGGCGCCCCAAGGGTGTGGCCGTGGAACACCGCAACCTGGCCAACATGTTCCACAGCCACCGGGCGAACTTCTTCGAACCCGAGTGGGCGAGGGCGGGCGGCCGGCCGCTTCGTGCCGCGCTCACCAACTCGCTCGGCTTCGACGCCTCCTGGAGCCAGCTCCTGTGGATGGTGGCCGGACACGAGTTGCACATCGTCGGTGACACCGTGCGCAAGGATTCCCTGGCACTCGTCCGCCACGCGGCACAAGCACGGATCGACGTCGTCGACACCACCCCCTCCGTCGCACGGCAGATGCTCGACGCGGGCATGTTCGAAGCGGCGGGGGAGCGGCACCGCGTGCGAGTCCTCGCGCTCGGCGGCGAGGAGGTGGGCGACGACCTGTGGGCCGAACTCCACGGCGTACCCGGCCTGTCGGTCTACAACCTCTACGGTCCCGCCGAGTGCACGGTCGACGCGATGCTCTGGCACCCTCGCGGCTCAACCGGCGCGGCGGAGCCGCCCGCCATCGGTGTCCCCGCCGACAACACCCGGGTCTATCTCCTGGACGCGTTCCTGCGGCCGGTGCCGGCCGGGGTCGTCGGCGAGCTGTACATCGCCGGTGACGGGGTCGCCCGCGGGTACCTCGGCCGCCCGGGTCTGTCGGCGGAGCGCTTCGTGGCCGACGTCTTCGGCCCGGCGGGCGCCCGGATGTACCGGACCGGCGACCTGGGGTGCCGCCGGCCCGACGGTGTCGTGGAATACCGCGGCCGGTCCGACTTCCAGGTCAAGGTACGCGGCCACCGCATCGAACTCGGCGAGATCCAGGCCGTTCTGGCCGACCATCCCACGGTGGGCCAGGCGGTCGCGGCGGTGTCCGCCGACGCGGAGGGCGTACGGCGGATCGTCGGATACGTACGTCCGGTCTCCGGTGAGCGGCCGGATGTGGGGGCGTTGCGTGAGTTCGTGGCGGGGCGGTTGCCGGAGTACATGGTTCCGGCGGTGGTGATGGTGGTGGAGTCGTTCGCTCTGACGCCGAACGGGAAGGTGGACCGGGGGGCTTTGCCGGTGCCGGAGTTCCGGGCGGCGGAGGTGTACCGGGCTCCGGTCACCGAGCGGGAGCTGGTGTTGCACGAGGTGTTCGCGGAGGTGCTGGGGCAGCCGCGTATCGGTGTCGACGACAGCTTCTTCGACCTCGGCGGCGACTCCATCATCTCGATGCAGCTCGCGGCCCGCGCCCACCGCGCCGGCCTCGCCGTCACCGTCAGGGACGTCTTCGTCCACAAGACCATCGCCAAGCTCGCGGAGGCGGCCGAGGACATCGAGGCGGAGGCCCCCACGGCGGCGGACGGTTCCGGCGCCGGGCCGCTGCTGTCGCTGAACGATGCCGAACGGGCGGAGATCACCGCCGACGGACACGAGCTGACCGGCGTACTGCCTCTCACCCCGCTGCAGCAGGGCATGCACTTCCACGCCCTGCTGGCCGCCGACGGCATCGACGTCTACACCGCCCAGGCGCCCGCACGGCTGGAGGGACCACTGACGCCCGCCGTGCTGCGCAAAGCGTTCGACGCGGCTCTCGCCCGCCACACCGCGCTGCGCGTCTCCTTCCGGCTCCTGGCATCGGGCCGTTCCGTCCAGGTGGTGCACGAGGGCCTGCGCGTCCCGTGGCGGGAGATCGACCTCTCCGGTCACGGTGAGGACGAACGCCGCCGGCGACTGGCGGAACTGGTCGACGAGGACCGCGTCACCCGCTTCGACCTCACCGCTCCTCCGCTGATGCGGGTCACCCTGGTCCGGCTCGGGACCGACGACCATGCCCTGTTGACCTCCTACCACCACGCCCTGCTCGACGGATGGTCGCTGCCACTGTTCTTCCGTGACGTCTTCTCCCTCTACGCCCGCGGCGGAGCCGACACGGACCGGCCGGTGGCTCAGTTCACCGGCTTCCTCGGCTGGCTCACCCGCCAGGACGATGAGGGGGCGATGCGGGCCTGGAGCGAGGCCCTGGCCGGTATCGACGAACCGACGCTGGTCGCCCCGGGCGCCGACGCGGCCACCGCGACCGTGCCCCACCTGGTCACGGAGGCCCTGGACGCGGAGGGGACGGACGCGCTCACCGCCGCGGCGCGCGGCGCGGGCCTGACGCTCAACACGGTCGTCCAAGGCGCCTGGGCGGTGGCACTCGGTCACCAACTGGGACGGGCCGACGTCGTGTTCGGTGCGACGACCGCCGGGCGCCCACCGGAACTGGCCGGCGTCGAGGACATCGTCGGCCTGTTCATGAACACCGTCGCCGTACGGGTACGGCTGGACCCCGCACGATCGCTCGACCAGATCCTGACCGACCTCCAGTCGCGCCAGGCCGAGCTGCGCCCGTACCACCATGTCGGGCTCCCGGACGTACAGCGGGCTCTGGGACTGGGGGAGCTCTTCGACACCGTCATCGGCTTCGAGAACACCCCCTTCGACGGGGCGGCCATCCAGGAGCAGGTCCCGGGCCTGCGGATCTCCCTCGACGAGGAGCCCGTACCCGGAGCTTCGCACTATCCGCTCAGCCTGGTCGTCATGCCCGACGAGCGTCTCAGTCTTGAACTCAGCTATCGTGCGGACCTGTTCACGGCCGAGGCGGCCGGCGCGCTGCTGGCCCGGGTGCGCAAGGTCCTCGACTGCTTCGTGCACGACCGGACCGTCCCTCTGGGCCGGATCGACCTGCTCACGGACCGGGAACGCGGTCAGCTCCTGGCCGCGGCGGAAGGGCCGGCCCACGAGCGGACGGCGACCTTCCCGGAGCTCTTCGAGGAGCACGTACGGGCCACACCCGACGCCGTCGCGGTGTACGACCACGAGCTGGCCCTCACCTATGGGCAACTCGATGTCCAGGCCAACCGGCTCGCCCGCGCGCTGGTGGACCGGGGCATCGGCCCGGAGCGTGTCGTGGCGATCGCGATGCCGAAGTCGGCACGGTCCGTCCTCGCGGTGCTGGCGGTCCTCAAGGCCGGCGCGGCCTATCTTCCACTGGACCTCGGCTACCCGCCGGACCGGCTCCGCTACCTGATCGGTGACGCGCGGCCGGATCTCGTCGTCACCACCGGAGAGGGAGCGGCGGTCATGGCCGAGGCCGGTGCGGGGAAGGTGCTGTGCCTGGACGGGCCTGGGCCGGATGCCGGGAACGTCACCGAACTCCTGGACCCGGAAGCGGAGCTGACCGCAGGTCTGTCCGGGGCGGCTCTCACCGACGCCGACCGGATCGCGCCGCTGCGGCCGGCGAACGCCGCCTATCTGATCTACACCTCCGGGTCGACCGGCCGCCCCAAGGGCGTGGTGGTGTCCCACCTCGGGATCGCCGCTCTGATCGCCCAGCAGCGTGTCGGGCTCGCGCTCCGTCCGCAGGAGCGGGTGCTGCTGTTCGCCTCGCCGAGCTTCGACGCGTCAGTATGGGAACTGGCCACGGCGCTCCTGACCGGGGCGAGTGCGGTGACCGCGGACCCCGACGAGCTGCTCCCCGGACCGGCCTTGGCGCGGACCGTGGAGCGCCACGGTGTGACCGCGCTCCTGCTGCCGCCGTCCTCGCTCGCCGTACTGCCCGAGGACGCCCTGCCCCACGGGGTCACCCTCGTCGTGGGCGGCGAGGCGTGCCCGCCGGACCTGGTCGCACGCTGGTCGGCCGGGCGCCGCATGGTCAACGCGTACGGTCCCACCGAGGCGACCGTCATGGCGACGATGAGCCGCCCGCTGTCCGGGCGGACCGCTCCGCCGATGGGCGGGCCGGTCGTCGGCGCCGGGGTCCATGTGCTGGACGGCTCCCTGCGGCCGACGCCCGTCGGGGTGGCGGGTGAGCTCTACCTGGCGGGCCAGGGCCTCGCCCGCGGCTATCTGCGGCGGTCCGGGCTCACCGCGGAGCGTTTCGTGGCCGACCCGTTCGGACCCCCGGGCGCGCGGATGTACCGTTCGGGCGACGTGGCGCGGCGCACGGCGGACGGGGGCCTGGAGTACCTGGGCCGCGTCGACGAGCAGGTCAAGGTGCGGGGCTTCCGTATCGAACCGGGGGAGATCGAGGCGGTGCTCGCCGCCGACCCCTCGGTGGGGCAGACCGTCGTGGTCGTACGGGAGGACACCCCCGGCTCACCACGCCTGGTGGCGTACGCGACCCCGGTGGCGGCCGGCCCGCTCGACCCGGCCGCGCTCCGTGAACGCGTCGCCGCCGTGCTGCCGGAGCACATGGTGCCCGTGGCCGTCGTCGCCCTCGACCGACTGCCGGTGACGCCGAGCGGCAAGCTCGACCGCGCCGCCCTGCCCGCTCCCGACTTCTCCGGAGCCGGCGGCGGCCGGGCACCGAGGAGCGAGCGCGAGAAGCTGCTGTGCGCGTTGTTCGAGAAGGCACTCGGCACGGAGGGCGTCGGTATCGACGACAGCTTCTTCGACCTGGGGGGCGACTCGATCGTCTCGATCAAGCTCGTCACGATGGCCTACGCGGAGGGCCTGGACATCGCCCCGCGCGACGTGTTCGCCCACAAGACCGTGGCGGCGCTCGCCACCGCGGTCAAGGAGCTGGTTCCGGCGGCGGACGCCGATGAGGCCGACTCGCAGGAACCGCTGATCACCCTGGACCAGAGCGAACTCGACGAGTTCGCCGAGGACTGGCGGTAGCCGGCCCCTCGCACACGGGGCCGACGCACCACCGAACACCCAGCACCGAACACCCAGCACCGAACACCCAGCACCGAACACCCACCACCGCACCGAGCGCCATCCCCGGACCACGAAAGGCCTGGACCCTGCCAGGCCGGTCCGGTGGGCACCACCACGCGGCCCGGCCACCCGGCGCGGACCGCACAGGACCGAACGACGGACGACCCGAGCGGTCACGACCAGGTGAGGACAACCGACATGACCAGCAGCACCCCGACTGTTGACGTACCTTCCCCGGACGTGGCCGCGGCGGCCCTGCCGGGAAAGGACCGCGGCGACACTCCTGCCGAATACCACCTGGACGCCACCGAGGTCACTCAGTTGGAGGAGGCCGCCGCACGGCTCCGTGACGCCCACGGGGCACCCGGCCTGCCGGACTTCTACGACCACGCCCACACGGCAGAGGAGCTTCTCCCCGCCGGTCTGCGCAGATTCCTCCTCTCCTACCGCAGGACCGAGAGGTCCGCGGCATGCCTGGTGCACGGCTTCCCGGTGGACGACGCGCTGATCGGACCCACCCCCGACCACTGGCGCCACGCCATCCGCTCCGACGCGGCCCGGTCCCAGGAGCTGTGGCTGGCGATGTGCGGCATGGCGCTGGGCGACCCGTTCGGCTGGGAGACCCTTCAGGAAGGGCGCATCATCCAGAACATCCTGCCGATCCGGGGCGACGAGCTGCGGCAGAGCGGCTACGGCAGCGAGAGCCTGCTGGAGTTCCACACCGAGGACGGCTTCCACCCCAACCGCTGCGACTACCTCCTGCTCTTCGGGCTGCGCAACCCCGACCTGGTGCCGACCATCGTCGCCTCCGTCCGTGACGTCCGGCTGAGCGACCACGACCGCGCGGTACTCGCCGAGGCCCGCTTCCGGATCATGCCGGACACCGAGCACATACGGCAGCTGGAGGCCCTGGACCCCGCACATCCCGCGCTGGAGAAGCTGTACGGGATGATCGACAGCGCCGTTCCGACCGCCGTTCTGTCGGGCGACCGGTTCAATCCCTACCTGCGCATCGACCGGCCGTTCATGGATGTCGCACCGGGGGACACCGAGGCCGAGGGCGCGCTCGACCGGCTGATGGCCGAGCTGCACCGGGTACAGCGGGACGTCGCCGTGGGCCCCGGCTCGCTGCTCATCGTGGACAACTACCGGGCTGTGCACGGCCGCCGGTCGTTCACGGCTCGGTACGACGGCACCGACCGCTGGCTGAAGAAGCTCACGGTCAGCCGCAACCTGCGCCGCAACTTCAGCGGATACGTACTCGGCAACCACCGCGTCATCGTCTGAGCCGGTCGGGCGGAAGGAACAGGAAAGGCATCATGCGCACAGTCATCGTGTCCGGCGCGTCCAGCGGTATCGGACTCGCCACCGCCGAGCGGTTCGCCCGCTCGGGCGACCACGTGGTCAATCTCGACATCCAGGCACTCACCGGGGACGCGGCGGACGGCCCTCGCGAGGGGGGAGGCGAGATCCGTACGGTCATGCTCGACATCGCCGACTGGACCGCCGTGGGTGAGGCCGTCGACCGGGTGCACGCCGAGCGCGGCCGCATCGACGTCGTCATCGCCAATGCGGGCATCAGCGTCCGGCATTCCATCCTCGACCTCACGGAGGCGGACGCCCGGCGCACCCTGGATGTCAATCTGATGGGTGTCCTCGCCCTGTGGCGGCACGCCGTTCCGCACATGCTGCGGGAAGGACGCGGGGTGCTCCTGGCGACGGCGTCCGTCAACGGGTCGCGCGGCTACCCCCTCTACGCGGACTACAACGCCAGCAAGGCAGGTGTCGCCTCGCTGTGCCAGACCTTCGCCGTGGAGCTGAGCCCGCTGATCAGGACGGCGTGTGTCGCCCCCGGCGCCGTACTGACACCCATGCAGCGCGCCGAATACACCGACGCGATGCTCGACGAGGTCAACGAACGCATCCCGGCCCGGCGGCACGCCCTGCCCGAGGAGATCGCGGACGTGTTCCATTTCCTGGCCTCGCCGCAGGCGTCCTTCATCTCCGGTCAGCAGTTCACCGTGGACGGCGCGGAGACAGCCGGTGCCACCACAGCGTTCTTCCCCGGCCCCACCGAGCCGATGCGCTGACCCGGACGGCGGCGCCCGGCCGCCGTCCGCATCGCGCGCTTCCGCTGTCGCCCGCCCGTAACCGAGTCCGAGGAAACCGCCCCATGGACACCCGCCCCGCGCTCGATCAGGGCCCGCTCGACGCCGTCGATCTGGCCGATCCGCTCCTGCACGCCAACCACGACCTGGGGCCGTTGTGGCGCCGCCTGCGGGACGAGGCGCCGGTGCACTGGCAACCCGAGAGCGACAGCCGTCCAGGGTTCTGGGTGATCAGTGGTCACGCGGACGTCGTCTCGGTGCTCAGCGACAGCGCGAGCTTCACCTCTGAGCGGGGAAACGTGCTGGACACCCTGCTCGCCGGCGGTGACTCGGCGGCCGGGAGGATGCTCGCCGTCACGGACGGGCAGCCGCACAAGGCGCTGCGCAGCGCCCTGCTGAAGCCGTTCTCGCCGCGATCCCTCGACGTGGTGGTCGAGAGCGTACGGCGGGGTACCCGGCGGCTGGTCGAGGAGGCGGTGGAGCGGGGCGAGGTGGACTTCGCGGCCGACGTGGCCGCGCACATCCCGCTCGCCGCCATCTGCGACCTGCTCGGCGTGCCGCCCACCGACCGGCAGCACATCATCGAACTCACCTCCTCCGCCCTGTCCACCGAGGACGGGCGCCCCGACGAGGAGGCGACCTGGGCGTCGCGCAACGGACTGCTGCTCTACTTCTCGGAGCTGGCCGCCGCCCGTCACGACAAACCGTACGACGACGTCGTCAGCCTGCTGGTGACCAAGGAGATCGACGGGCGGCCCCTCACGCACGAGGAGATCGTCTTCAACTGCTACAGCATCATCATGGGCGGCCACGAGACGACCCGTTTCTCGATGGTCGGCGGGCTCCAGGCGCTGATGGAGCGGCCCGACCAGTTCCGGGCCCTCAAGTCGGGCGAAGTGACGACGAGCTCGGCGGTCGAGGAGGTACTGCGCTGGACGAGCCCCGCCCTGCACAGCGGGCGGACCGCGACCCAGGACCTCTTCCTCGGCGACCAGTTCGTCGAGGAGGGCGACATCGTCACCACCTGGCTGGCCTCCGCCAACCGCGACGGCCGCGTCTTCGCCGAGCCCGACGAGTTCGACCTGGCCAGGACCCCCAACAAGCACCTGTCGTTCGCCTACGGGCCCCACTTCTGCCTCGGCGCGTTCCTGGCCCGCGCCGAGCTGACGGCCCTCCTGGAGAGCCTGTGCGACCTGGTCGCCCAGGCTCGTCCGACAGGCCCGCCGACCTACGTGTACTCGAACTTCCTGAGCGGTCTCTCGTCTCAGCCGGTGAGCCTCACCGGAGAGCCGGCAGGGAGTCGAGCACCGCTGACATCGTCTGCCGGGGGTGGGTGCCCGGGAACGAGTGACCGCCGGGCAGCACCCGGGTCCGGTGCTCCGCCGGTGTGTACGCGGCCCATGGTCTGACCTGTGCCACCGGGACCACCGTGTCGTCCTCGCCGGCGAAGGTGAAGAGGGGGCAGCTCACGGCGACCGGGTGCGGAATGACGTAGCCCTCGGCGAGGGCCAGGTCGCCCCGGACGGCCGTCAGCAGATCGCTCAGAAAGTCGGGGAAGGCCAGGAGTTCGCGCGGCAGCCCGCCGGTACTCAGCAGCCAGGCGATCAGCTCGTCGTCGGAGCCCGCCGAGATCGGCTCACGCATCAGGGGCAGATGCGGCGCCCGGGACGCCGAGGCCAGCAGGGCGCTGGGCGGCCGCAGCCCCGCCCGCTCGATCCGCAGCGCCAGCTCGTACGCCACCACGGCGCCGAAGCTGTGGCCGAACAGGGCATAGGGCACATTCAGTTCGGGCTCAAGGCCGTGCAGAAGGGCCTCGACCAGTGCGTCGAGATCGTCCGGTACGGGCTCGTCGATCCGCGAGCCGCGGCCCGGCAGCTCCACCGGCACCAGCTCCATGTGCTCGGGGACGTAAGGCCGCCAGGCATGGAAGGCGCCCGCGCCACTGCCCGCCGGCGGAAGGCATATCAGCCTCAGGCGCGGGTTCCCGACGGTGAACCGGGCGCTGACCCAGTCGACCGCCGGCGTGCTGTCCGCTGTGCTCATGCCGGTCAGCCTCATCGCCGAGCCCGGTCACGACAAGGCAGGCGGGCGGCAACTTCGTCTGGGCGGCGGGTTCTCGGAGCGCTGTTCACGCCTCGACGGCCGGGCCGGGTCCACCTCCACGGGGTCATGACGACCGACGAGGCGTCATGATGCCCTGGACGGTCGGCGGGTTGCCCGACAGGCTGCTAGTTGCCGCGCGCTTGCCGGGCTCGTTGCCTGGGCCCGGTCATCGGCAGGTCCTAGCGTCGACGGCATGACTCACACTCCTGCCGCGATCGGCACCGAGGCCATCGCTCCCGTGGTGATCGGTATGGTCCAGGTGGTCGCGCCTCGCAAGCTGGACCGGATCGACCTCGACCACCGGCTCGTCGGTGACCTCGGCTTCCACTCCTTGGTTCTCGCGGAGCTCGGATACAACCTGGAGGACCTCTTCACCCTCCAGGCGCTGAACCCTGAGGCCGCCATGAAGCTGGAGCGGGTCAGTGATGTGATCGAGCTGGTCAGCGCCGAGGTGGTCGCGGGCCGGGCGGAGCTGCCCGACGCGGAAGCCTTGGACGGCATGTTCAGCCGCTACGGCGTCGACAGCCCCCTGGTATGAGCGGCCCCGCAGGCGAGCGCACGGCCCACGCGCTGGTCGCCGATCTGGAGCGGACGCTCGGTGACCCGGCCGCCGGGAGCGGTCCCTTCAGCTTCGCCGAGATCGTGGCGCACGAGGAGAACGACAGTCTTCCACCAGGGGCGGTGGAGCTGCTCAGATCGTGGGGATTCTCCGGTTACCTGGTGCCCGAGGACTTCGGCGGCCGGCTCCGGAACCTTGAAGACCTCTTCCTGCTCACGCGTACGCTCGCGCGCCGCAATCTGACGCTCGCGGTGATGTTCGGCTCTGCCCTCCTCGGGGTCAACTCGGTCTGGCTGTGGGGGAACGACGAGCAGCGCGCACGGGTCGCGGGTGCTCTCCTGGACGGAGAACTGGCCTGCTTCGCGGTTTCCGAACCCGACCACGGCAGCGATCTCGGCACCAACGAGACCATGGCCGAGCGGGACGGTGACGATTTCCTCCTGACCGGCGAGAAGTGGCCCGTCGGCAATGCGACCCGGGGCCGTTTCGTCACCGTCTACGCAGCGATCGACGGTTCGCGGTCCTCCTTGCTGCTCCTGGACAAGGAGCAGCTGGAGAAAGGGAGTTGGACCAACCACCCGTTCGTGAAAACGGTCGGGCTGCGTGGCCACGACCTCAGCGGGATCACCTTCGACCGCACCAGGGTGCCCGCCGGCGCACTCCTCGGGCGTCCCGGTGCCGGACTGGTCGGCATCCTCCAGGTGCTCCAGATCACCCGTACGGCGATCGGAGCACTGTCCATCGGCACCATGGACTCGGTGCTGCGGATCGCTCTGCGTCACGCGCGTGAGCGGGTGCTCTACGGACAGGAGATCTACCGGCTTCCGGTCATCCGGCGGCATCTGGTCCACTCCCATGTGGACCTGCTGATCGCGGAGTGCACGGCGCTGCCGGTGGCGCGTTCGCTCTCCATCGTGCCGTCCCGGCTCAGCCTGTGGTCGTCCGTGGTCAAATACCTCGTCCCGACCCTCGGCGAGGAGGTGGTGCAGGAGGCGGCCAGGGTTCTCGGAGCCCGGAGCTATCTGCGGGAAGGCGTGGCTTCCGGCGCGTTCCAGAAGCTCCAGCGCGACCATGCGATAGCGAGCATCTTCGAGGGGACCACACACGTCAACCTCCACAGCATCGCCGCACAGCTTCCCGCGGTGGCGCGAGTGGCCGACCGTCCCGCCGTCGGCGGGGAAGAGGTCCTGCGGCAGCTCTTCGACTGGTCCGAGGACGCCCCGCAGTGGCATCCGTCGGGCAGGGCGCTGCGGCTGACCAACGCCAGTGAGGACGAGATCACCCGGGGCTGGGGTCCGGCGGCCGCCGAGGCCAGCCGGATCGCGGAACGCGAACTCGTCGGGCCCGAGGGCGCCGCCCTCGTCAAGGTTCTCAGCGAACTCTCCCGACGCCGGACCGACTTCTACGCTCGGATCGCCGCCGAGGCGCCCGACGCCGCCTCCACGCACGGGCAGGATCAGGCCACCGAGCACAGCGTCCACCACGCGGCTGCCTCCTGCCTCTACACCTGGCTCTACTCCTTCGAGCGGGAGCGGGCGGAGCCGGGCGGCAGCGGATGGCTGGTGCTGGCGCTCCAGCGACTGCTGCGGCGGCTCGACCACACGACCGAGCTGGAGGAGAGCTGCCTGCCGTGGCTGGAGGAGCTGATGCTGTCGAGCCTCGAAGGCCCGCGGCACTTCTCGCTCCAGACGGTCAGGTCAGCCGCCGGGCCGGCGCCCGCATGAGCGGGCCGCCGTCCCCGGTGGCGCGTCAGATGGCCCGGCGCCAGGCGCTGCCCGCCAGTACAGGCTGTTCGCGGGCCTGCTCGGCGGACCGTCCGAGGTCCGTCGAGGCTTCCTCCTGCGTGACCCAATGGCGTACGAGTGCGTGGACCCCGTACCTGTACTGCTGCCCCCGATTGATCTGGACCAGTGAGACGTCGGCGAGTTCGGCCAGGAGGTGGGCTACGCGTGTGCTGCCGAATCCCCCGCCCGCCCGGGCCGGGATCGCGTCCAGGGAGAACGTGCCGGGCAGCGAGGACAGCTCACGGAGCAGCTCGCGATGAGGGGCGGGCAGCAGTTCGTAGCTCCACCGCACGCTGTCCGACAGCGTGCGGTGCCGCGACAGGTCACCGGCGTCGACGTGTGCGAGCAGGTGGAAGAGCGTCCCGTCGTGCAGGAGAGTGGTGAGAGGGAGCGATCTGAGTCCTCGCGCGGCCACTTCTATCGCGAGTGGCATGCCGTCGAGGAGCCGGCAGAGCTGCTGCACCAGCGGCAGGCGGTTGCCCAGGTCGAGCGTCGGCAGACTGGCCCGGACCCGGCGCACGAACAGCTCCACCGCACTGGGGAGTTCGGTGTCCGAGTCGTCCCGCCGGTCGCACGAGAGCGGCTCGACCTCCCAGGTCTCGGCCGCGCCGACGGCCAGGGCGCGGCGCGAGGTCACGATGATCTGGAGCCCCGGATGCTCGTCGAGGAGTTGCCGCGCGATCCGCGCCGTCTGCTGCGAGACATGCTCGGCGCTGTCCAGGACCAGGAGCCGCCGTCCGAGCCCGGCGCTGCCCCGCACGCCGCCTTCGTTGCCGCTGGTCAGGCGCCGCACTACACGCGTCAACTCGGCTGCCGAGGCGGCGGGTTCCAGATGCTGTGGCGGGACGTCGTGCAGTTCGGCGACGGCCACTCCGCCCTGGAACAGTGGGCGCAGCCGGGACGCCGCCGCCAGGGCGATGCGGGTCTTGCCCACTCCTCCGGGCCCGGTGAGAACGATCAGCCGGCTGCGCTGCGCGGCGGAGAGGACGTGCCCCAGGTCGGCCTGGCGGCCCACCAACGCGTCGCCCAAGGGCCGGGGGCCCTGCCACGGCGGGAGTGCCGTCGGGTCGGAGTGGAGGTCCGGGGACTGCCCGAGCGCCGGCCTGCGCCCGCTGTCCCAGGGCGCCGGCTCGGGGAACGCGGTGGCGGTGGCGCCGAGCGCGGTGAGCAGCAGGCTGACGGACGTCCGACGTGGATTGGTGTTGGAACCGGTCTCCAGATTGCGGATGGTCCGGACACTGACGCCGGAGCGGTCGGAGAGCTCCTCCTGCGTCCAGCCGGACAGTCTGCGCTGATTGACCAGGAAGTCGCGGAGCTGATGAATGTCTGTTCTGTCGAAAGAGTAGTGTTCCTTCAGAATCGGCATGTAAGCCCCCCGTGAATTATTAACAGTGCCAGTCGTGCGCATCCGTGCGATGCGAAAATCCGGTCGCCGCATTCTTTATGAGAGCGGTGGTACCGATAGGCGAGCCGTGGCGTTTGTGGCGCTGTGAGGTTCGCGTATGCGCTGACGAGCGGCTCTGTGAAACATCTCCTGCAATTACGGAGGACCCTACTCCAAGACCTCATCCGAGTGGGAGATGCGGAGGTGGCAGAAAATTCGGCTGAGCGGGACGGCTCGGGTCGCTCCGGCTTCGGCCGGCTGTAACTCGTCGGCAATCGCACGGCCCACCGGTGTACATGCTGTAATCATCAGCATGTGCCTATTCGCTCCTTGTGGAGCACGTGCATGGGGAGGCCTGGGTACGGCAAGGGCGTGCTTGCTCGTACCGCCTGCGCAGCGCCCGTCCAACACGTCGTCCTTCCGGGCGCCCGGACAAGAAACGCCGCACTCTTCCGAGGTCGACGGGGGCTACCGTCCCCGAAGGGGCGCTGACCGAGTCGACGAACGCTCATGACGGCTTGAAAGTACCGCATCGATGTGCTCCCGGACGGGCGAGATTGGCTTGAAATGACATTGCCGCATGATGAAGATCGCCAGTTCCATCGGATTGCTTGTTCCTGATTGTCCCAATTTTTCCCTGCTTTCGACGCCAAATCGTCCAGGAGGTCGGACGGTACATAGCTGGCCGAAAGTGCCACTACGAACAGGGGGAGGCCGGAACGTGCCGCCCAGCGGCCGGTGAACCCAGCTGGGCCGCGGGATGAAATGGGTGTTTGAGGCGTCGGGAGAACTGCGAGGAGCGTGCCGTCGGGCCGCAGTCGAACAGTGAAGTCCCGAAAGCCGAAACGGGTTCCCGTCCACGGCGAGAGCGTCTTGTAGGAAGCCTCTTTGGCGCAGGTGAACTCCTTGCGCCGCTCGTCGAGCACCCCTTCCACCACCGCCTGTTCGGTGGCGAAGAGGGTGACGGCCGTCCGGGCCGTCGTCGTCGAACGCCTCCCGTGCTCGCACCTCGGCGGGCACCACCTCAGCGATCACGCCTCGCCTCCTCCTGCTGGACAACGGGTTACGCGGCGTCGCGATTCTTCCGGTAGCGGTGCGCCGGTCCCGCCGTCGGGGGTTCGATCCGGTGGCAGGGCGGGCCGGATCCGCGCCGGGACCATCGAGGTGTACGACCGTGGTCCGGTCGGTCGAGCGGCAATTCCCGCCCCGTGAGTTGCCGGTGCGCTGCCTGGCCCGGCCTGTTCTCCATCGACCAGCATGCATCGCAGGTCGGCGGCATACGCCCGGACGAGCGTGGAGAACAAAGGACAGGGGACGACTAGCCATGGCGCAGGCGCGTCCCGAGGAGACCGGGCCGGCTTCGGTCGGCCCCCCGTCACTGTGGCGGGATCGCGACTACATGTACTGGTGGTCGGGCAACGGCCTGTCGACGCTGGGCACCAGCGTGTCGACGCTCGCCTTCCCGCTGCTTGTCCTCCACCTGACCGGATCCGCCGCCCAAGCCGGCGTCATCACCGTCCTGCACATGGTCGGCAAGCTGGCCACCCTCGCGGTGGGCGGGGCGCTGGCGGACCGGGTGTCCCGCCGCGCCATCCTGTGTCTCGCACCGCTGGTCCAGGCGGTGTCGATGGGCGTCGTCGCCCTGCTGGTGTACCGGGGCGCCCCCTCGATCACCGCGATCGGCGCGATGGCCCTGGTCAGTGGTCTGGCGGCCGGCCTGCGGGTCGCTGTCTCGATGCCGGTTCTCCGCAGGATCGTCCCCAAGGAGCAGATAGCGACCGCGACGGCCCAAGGGATGGGGCGCGACATGGTCGCCCAGCTGGTCGGCGCTCCGCTCGGTGGCCTCCTCTACGCGATGGGCCGCTGGATCCCGTTCCTCTTCGACGCGGTCTCCTTCCTCTTCGTCACCCTGGGCTCCCTGTTGATCCGCCGGCCCCTCGGCCCGGATCGGCACCCGGGCGACGGGCCCAGGTCCAGCCTGGCCAAGGACGTGGGCGACGGCCTGCGCATGATCAGGCGCAGCGACTACCTGGTGTTCACGCTCATCTGGGGCGCTGTGCTCAACGCCGTCGCCGAGGGCTTCATCCTGCTCTTCGTGGTGCTGATACAGCACCGGGGAGGCGGGCCCACGGCGGTCGGTCTCGCCACCTCGCTCGCGGTCACCGGTGGTGTCATCGGAGCGGTCCTCGGTCCCTTGCTGATGGGCAAGCTGGGCGCACGGCGGGTCCTGATCATCTCCGCGTGGGTCTTCATGGCCTCCTTCGCCGTGGTCGTGTCGGTCTCCCAGCCGTGGCAGATCGGCCTGGTGGTGATGGTCGCCATGATCAGCATGGTGCCGATGAACGTCGTGACCGAGTCGTACGAGGTCCGGCTGGTCCCGGACCAGTACCAGGGCAGAGTCGCGGCGACCAGTCGCTTCTTCGTCCAAGGGGTCCAGTGGATCGGCCCGTTGGGAGCGGGCATCCTCGCCGACGCGGCGGGCGTGGAGAGGGCGATCCTGGTGCTGGCCGCCGCCATGGCCCTGCTGGCCGTCACCCTGCACGCGGCGCGGCGGTATCTCAGGGTGCTCGACATCCCGCTGGCCGACGTGGAGGAACTGCTCCCGCCGGGCGTCCCGCCCCCCGGCGAGGAGAGCGGACCGACGGCTCCTCAGAAGAACGACATCCCCACTCCGGCGACCGGTACCAAGACGCTTGGAGAGGCACAGCAGCGGTGACGGGCCCCGGCCCGCCGACCGGAACATATGCCCGCCGACCGGAACGTATGAAGGAAACCATGGAAGATCTTGTTCGGCCCATATCGCTGACGGACGCCGCCGAAAGCCTGCGGACGGGTGCTGTCGAGCCGCAGAAGTACGCGGCGAGAACCATCGAGCGCATCGCGGAAGTGGACGGTACGGTCCAGTCCTTCGTGGCGGAGCCCGGCCGGTCGGACCGGTTGGCCCACGCCGCCCAGGAGTCCGGCCGGCGCGGGAAGGAGCCGGGAGACCTGCCTCCGCTGTACGGCGTTCCGGTCGGGATCAAGGACATCATCCACGTCGAGGGGCTGCCCACCGGGGCGGGTTCGGCACTGCCGCCCGAGGCCATGGCAGGAGGGCAGGCCACCGTCGTGGACCGGCTGCTCAAGGCCGGGGCGGTCATCGCGGGAAAGACGGTGACGGGTGAGTTCGCCGTGACGGCGCCGGGGCCCACGCGTAACCCGCACCGTCCGGAGCACACCCCGGGCGGAACGAGCAGCGGCTCCGCCGCGGCCGTCGCCGCGGGCCTGGTGCCCCTCGCCATCGGCACCCAGACCATCGGGTCGCTCATCCGCCCCGCCGCGTACTGCGGAGTGGTCGGCTTCAAGCCCAGCCACGGACGCATTCCGCTGGACGGTGTCCTCCCCGTCGCCCCGACCTTCGACACCGTCGGCATGATCACCGCTCGGGTCGCCGACGTCGCGCTGGCCGCGAGCTGTCTGTGCGACGACTGGCGGTCCGACCGTGCGGCCCCCGGCCGGCCGGTGCTCGGCATCCCGGAGGGTCCGTACATGAACTTCGCCGAGCCGGAGGCGCGCAGCGCTTTCGACGAGCAGGTGGCCGCGATGCGCACGGCCGGCTACGACGTGGTGAGCGTCCCCATGTTCGAGAACTTCGAGGAAGAGGTCTTCGACTTCTTCGTGATCAATCTCTACGAGCTGTCCCAGGCGCACGCCGACCGGTTCGCACGCTACGAGGAGCTTTACGACGAGCGCACCGCCGAGGCCATCCGCCAGGGCCAGGGCGCCCAGGCGTCCGACCACGCCGACTCACTGGCGCGACGCGACGCGTTCCGAGACCGGCTGGCCGCCTCCACGGCCGAGCACGGCGTCGACCTGTGGATCACCCCTGCCGCCACCGGACCGGCTCCGCTCGGCCTGGAGAGCGCCGGAGACTCGGTGATGTCCCTGCCGTGGAGCGGTGTCGGCCTCCCGTGCCTCACCATCCCCACCGCCCGTCCCGCGGGCGCCCTCCCGCTCGGTTTCCAGTGCGTCGGCCGTGCCGGTGAGGACGAGTCCCTGCTGCACTGGGGCCTGGGGCTCGAAGCTGTACTCACCGCCCAGGAGACCGATACCCGTGAGAACTGAAGGACGGCCAGTGGAGACTCCGACGGAGATGGGCATCGTCGCGACCGGTACCGCTTTCGGCACTCCACGTGATGTGGCGGGAACCGCGCACGAGTACCTTCCCGATCCTGACGCTGTCACCAAACTGGGCTACGAGAGCTATCACCGGGTGGCCGACGGGGTGACCGCGGTCGACCTGGCGGCTGAGGCGTGCCGCGTCGCCCTGAAGAACGCCGGCCTCGGCATCGCGGACGTGGACCTGATCGTCCTCGGCCACTCCGACATCCCTCAGTACCTGGGATGGGACCCCTCGGCGGCGGTGGCCAGGGCGCTCGACGCCCAGGGCACCCCGACCGTGCTGTTCACCCAGTCCTGCGCCGCGTGGTCGCTGGCCCTCGACCACGCGGCCGGTGCGATGGCGCTCTCGCCCGACACGGGCACCGTACTGGTGGCCATGGTCAACGTGGTCAGCGAGACGCACACCAACCGGATGGACTTCAACGGCACCATCGCCAGCGACGGAGCCGCCGCCGCCGTCCTGCGCCGGGGGCATCCACGCCTCCGCCGGCTCTCCTCCGCCAGCTTCACCAATCCTGAGTTCGCGGATCTGTTCCGTATCGAGATCGGTGGTTCCGCCCACCCCGTACCGCCCCCGGGCCGTACCCACCGCGACCTGGACCCGATGATCGCGGTCTACGAGCACTTCGGCGCGGACCCCGAGCGCTTCGGGCGGTTCATCGGGGAGGTCGTCGGACGCTTCACCGACGTCGTCGATCAGGCTCTGGCACGGGCCGGCCGTGACCGGAGCGAACTGACCCGGCTCGTCTACTTCAACGACAGCCAACGGGCGATCCACGGTGCCGCCGACGCGATCGGCATCCACCTCGCCCGCACCAACGCCGAACTCGCCCGCCGATTCGGCCACATGGGCGCTGCCGATCAACTGGTCTCCCTTCACCTGCACGCGGAGGCCGGAGAGCTGGCGCCGGGGGACCTCGTCGCCCTCGCGGGTGTCGCCTCCCCCGGCATGCACTGGTTCTGCACGCTCCTCGAGGTGTGAGACCGAAGCATCGAGACAAGGCTGTGCTCCCCATGTCACGACCCCAGGATGGGAAACAGAAATGACCACCGAGTCCGGGATCGAGCCGGAGGAACTGATCAGGATCTCCGACGATCAGATCGCCCGATTCGTCGTCGAGCGCTTTCTGTCCGATGTCGAGTGGACCGAACTCGACCCGGATTACGATCTGTTGGCGACGGGAGTGATCGACAGCCTCGGGGTGCTGCAGATCGCGAGCTGGCTGGCGAAGCAGCACGGCATCACTCTGACCGGCCCTGAACTGACGGCCGGGAACTTCCGTTCCGTGCGGACCATCCGGGCGACGGCCGAGCGGTCGCGAGCGGGTGGTGCGGCATGACCCGCTCACTCGTCGCATCGTTCACGGCTCGCGCGGCCGCCCAGCCCGGCGCACCCGCGCTCATCTGGGAGGACCGGCCCGTAAGTTACGGCGATCTGTACGCCATGGCGGTCAGGGCACGCACCCAGGTCGAGGAGGCGGCGCCGGACGCCGACCGTCCCGTCGGTCTGCTGGTACGCAAGTCACCGGAAGCCGTGGCTCTGGTGCTCGGCTGCCTGATGGCCGGCCGCTCCTTCCTCCTGCCCTCGCACGAGCTGCCCGAGGCGCCCCTGAAAGCCCTCTTCCAGCAAACGGGATGCGCGGTGGTGCTCGGCCTCACCGACGCTCCACCCGTCGACCGGGTGGTGGATCCAGCCGGAGCTCCTACGGGTGGTGAGGAGTGCCCCCCGGCTGCGGCCGTCGACGACGAAGCCGTGACCTTCATGCTCACCACGTCCGGCTCGACCGGTCTGCCCAAGGTCGTTCCGCTGTCGTCCGGGGCGGTCGGCCGTTTCACCGACTGGGCGGCCGACACCTTCGGGATCGCGACCGGCGTCGCTGTCCTCAACTACGCGCCGCTCAACTTCGATCTCTGCATGCTGGACGTGTGGACGACGCTGGCGCACGGCGGCACCGTCGTGCTGGTCGACCCGGACAGGGGCACCTCGGCCGGCTACCTGCGTGATCTGGTCGCCGATCACGCGGTGTCCGTGGTCCAGGGTGTGCCGTTGCTCTTCCAACTGCTCGCAGAGGCGACAGCGGAGAGCCGTCCTCTCGACACACCCGAGCACGTCATCTTCGCCGGTGACAGCATGCCCGCTCGTGTGCTGGCCGGGGTGTCCACCACCTTCTCCAAGGCACGCTGGTACAACAACTACGGCTGCACGGAGACGAACAACAGCTTCCTCCACGAAGTGGACCAGGACCGGCCCCTCCGTACCCCGCTGCCGATCGGCCGGCCGCTGGCCGGTGTGCGCTGGCTGATCATCGGCCAGGACGGCCGGGCGTTGACCGGTCCCGGTCAGGGTGAGCTCTTGGTCAACACCCCTTTCCAGAGTGCGGGATACGTGAACGCGCCCAACGCGAAGACCTTCGCCCCGCACCCGGACGGTGCACCCGGCCTTGTTTACTACCGCACCGGCGACGTGGTCACCCTGCACGAGGACGGCGCCGTGAGCGTGATCGGCCGGACCGACTACCTGGTGAAGGTGCGTGGTTTCCAGGTCAGCACCCAGAGTGTGGAGCAGATCCTTCTGGACCACCCGGCCGTTGCCGAGGCCGCCGTCATCGCCCTCCCCGATCCGGTCGCCGGTCATCGCCTGCATGCCCGCCTTCGGCTGACCGATGCGGGAAGTGTGAACAGCCTTTCGCTGCGCCTGCATTGCTCGGAGCGAACGGTGCGCGCGGCGATCCCCAGCGTGATCGAGATGGTGACGGACCCGCTGCCCAGGACCTCCACCGGCAAAGTCGACCGCAATCGGATCAAGGCCTGCGTTCTCGCAGCCGAGGAGGAGCGGGCCCGGACGCCGCGACCTTGAGGCGCCGCAGCCCGGTCGGTCATATCCAGCGGGATCCTGCCGGACGGAAATGGGCTGCTCCACAGGGTGTCCCGGCGGCGTCGCAGGCGAGAGGCGTCACGTCGTTGGGTTCGAGTCCACCCGCCCCACCGAGTGTCCCCAGGCAGAATCGTTCTGACCTGGGGATCGGTGTTCCGCGGACCGCCCGGCAGAATCCCTTCATGGATCACGACACGGGGCATTCCTTCAACCGGCGCGTCCGGCTCCTCATCGAGGTTCCGAATCAACCGGACGAGACCGCACTGGTCGAGGAGTTGCTGACGGCCCAAGGGTGGCCGGTGCGGGAGGCGACCGTCGAGGAGCGGGCCTCCATAGCCTTTCCCCGTACGGGGATGATCGTCGAGGTGCGTCTGCGGGGTGCGCGCAGAGGAGCGCGCCGGGCCGCGGTGCGCAGGGTGGAGTCCCTCGCCTCCCGGGCCAAGGCGCCGCTCTGGGTGCGGCAGTCGGTCCTGCTGGAGAACCCGAAGGAGCGCCGGACCCTGTACCGGACCCGCCTGCGCCCGCCGGACCAGGGGACCCCCGCCGCCCGGTGGCTGCTCCGCTTCGTACGGCAGGCCAACGGCTCGCACGATCAGCGTGCGCTGTCCCTGGCCGGTCCGCCCGACCGGGCGCGTGCCGTGAGCGAGCTCGGGGCGAGCCGGCTGGGTGGACGGCCCTTCGACGCCGACCGGGAGGAGCTGACCGGCCCCCCCGATCTGCCGGACGCCACCACTCCGCCGCCGACCGCGTGGCTCGACCCCGAGACGCCCGGTGGCCTCTGGTCGTTGGCGCTCACGGCGGCCGCCTACGTCCTCGGTGTGGTGGTCTGCTTGGCTGCCGGCGGTCTCGTCCTGGCGCTCGACACTGCCTGGCGCTGGCTGGGCCTCCTGCCCGTGGCGGCCGCCGCGGTGGCCGGTGCCGTGTTCGTCGGCGGTCCGCCCGTGCGCCGCCCGAAGCCGCTCGCCCTGCTCGGCAGCGCCGCCTTCTGCGCGCTGCTCGTCTACATCGGCCACATGCTGCTCGGCGAGATGAGCGAACTCGGCGGCAGCATCGTGCTGAGGGCGGTGATCACTCCTCCGGCAGTGCTCCTGGCGCTGGCCATCGGGTACGGCGTCCACTGGGCGCTGGTGCCCTCGTGGTTCAGCCGGCACGCCAGCTGGCTGGTGCCCGCGCTCCTGGCACCCCTGTTGCTGCTCCTGCCCTGGTTCGGCCGGCTGCTGTACACGGTCTACCTGACCATCGGCTTCGGGATCCCGGTGGAAGCGGTGCCCTTGACGACGTACTCGATGATGTACGCGGCGCTGAAGCCGATGGCTGTGGCGGCGGGCTGTGCTCTGTTCTTCGTCGCCGTGGCCGGGTGGGCCCGTCACACCTACTGGGGCCGGATGCCCGGTGAGTCGGCCCCCACCTTCCTCCTTCCGCTGTCCGCGTTGCAGTACGTCGTCACCGCGCTCCTCTTCGGAGTGCTGTCCGCCGGACACGCGTGGGGGGACGCCGTGGACGCGGTGCGCGCGGGCCGGACGCCTCCCGGGTACTACGGACTGAGCGGCACCCTGATGTGCGTGGAGCCGAAGGGGCCGGACATCCCGGTCTACAACGGCCCGCTCGTCACCGATCGTCCCGTCGTCACCTTCGGCGCCTCCGGCGAGCGCGTCTGGCTCTGGGCGCCGTCCCGGCAGGGAAGCGGGTCCGACCAGGGCAGAGCCATGAGCGTGCGGCTGGAGGATGTGACGCTGGCACGGCCCGCCGCAGCGGAGAACCAGGACTGCCGCTAGGGGCGGTGCCCCGCGCCCCGGAGCCCGTCGGATCCGCCGGAACAGGCCGTAGCTACCATCCTCTGTGACCGAAACGAGCGAACCACCTGTACACCGCACGCGGATACTCGCCGACCTGACCCCGCTGCGGTCCTACCCCGACTACCGGCGGCTCTGGTTCGGGAACACCGTGTCCTGGATCGGACAGGGGATGACGGCCCTCGCCGTGTCGCTCCAGGTCTACGACATCACCGGGTCCGCGTTCTCCGTCGGGCTCATCGGGTTCTGCTCGCTGGTGCCGCTCGTCGTCTTCGGGCTCTACGGCGGGGCCGTCGCCGACACCGTCGACCGGCGCAAGCTCGGGCTGTTCAGCGCGGCCGGTTCGTTCTCCCTGGCCCTCGTCCTGATGGCCGCCACCTTCGCGGGCGTCGAGAACGTCGGCCTGCTGTACGCGATCGTCGCCCTCCAGGCCGTCTGCTTCGCGCTCAACGCACCCGCCCGCTCCTCGATGGTGGCCAGGCTGCTGCCGCCCGAACAGCTGCCCGCCGCCAATGCGTTGAGCTCCATGACCAGTACGACGGGCGCGCTCGTCGGGCCGATGCTGGGCGGGCTGATCGTCGGCTGGTGGGGGTACCGCGCCGCGTACACCGTCGACGCCGTCACCTTCACCGCCTCCCTCTACGCGATGTGGCGGCTGCCCGCGATGCTGCCCGACCGGGACGGCCAGGAGGGCCGGGAGGACGGCGGGGCGCGCAAGCGGGCCTCCGTACTGGACGGGCTGCGTTTCCTCGGAGGCCGGCCCAACCTCCGGATGACCTTCCTGACCGACCTGTGCGCCATGGTCCTCGCCCACCCCCGGGCGCTCTTCCCGGTCGTCGCCATCGTCTGGTACGGAGGTGACGCCCGGACCACCGGCATGCTCGTCGCCGCCCCCGCGCTCGGGGCACTCCTGGGCGGGGTGTTCTCCGGCTGGCTCGGCCGTGTCCGGCTGCACGGCCTCGCCGTCCTGCTGGCCGTCGGCAGCTGGGGCGCCGCCATCGCCGTCTTCGGGCTCACCCGACACCTCTGGCTCGGGCTGCTCTTCCTGGCGCTCGCCGGGTGCGCCGACACCGTCTCCATGGTCTTCCGCAACACGATGCTCCAGGCGGCCGTCCCCGACGAGCTGCGCGGCCGCCTCCAGGGCGTCTTCATCGTGGTCGTGGCGGGCGGACCCCGCCTCGGCGACTTCCTGGCCGGCTCGGTGGCGGACCTCGCCTCGCCCACCGTCGCCGTCACCGGCGGCGGCATCCTGTGCGTGACCGCCGTGACCCTGCTCGCGCTGAAGTGGCGCGGCTTCGCCCGCTACGACGCCCGGGACCCGCAGCCGTGACCACGCCTCCGGTTCACCCGACGATCGAGCGGGCGAAGCCCAGATCCACGAGGTCCTGCGGGCGCAGCCGCAACTGGTCGGCGGTGGCGCCGGTCTCCTCCGTCGGCCGCTTGAGGATCGCCGCGGCCAGCTCCGGAGCGATGACGGAGAAGTAACTGTCCACCGTCACATGGGTGTTGTCCGGTGCCGCGAGCGCCAGCGCCCCGCCAGAACCGCCCTCGCCGATCACCAGCGTCGTCACCGGGACCCGGGCCGCCGCGATCGCCGCGAAGGTGTCCGCGATGGCGGCACCCGCACCTGCCCGCTCCGCCTCGGCGTCGTTGGCCGCACCGGGGGTGTCGACCAGGGTGAGGACGGGGACGCCGAGCCGGTCCGCGAGCCGGATCGTGCGGGCCGCCGTACGGTATCCGGCCGGGCGGGTCGGGGTACCGCACTGGGCGACGTACGCGACCGGCTGCCCGTCCGCACGCAGCCCGAAGCCGGTCAGCAGCCCGGAGTCCGTGGAGCCGGAGCGGTCGCCGTGAAGGGGGAGCCGTACGGTGAAGTAGTCGGCCAAGTACGCCTCTGCGCGCGGGCGTTGCGGATCGCGGGCCCGCGCCACCGCCTCCCGCCCGGTCTCGGGCAGCGGGGCCGCCGGGTTCCTGTCGGCCGCCGATCCCGCACCGGCTCCCGTCCCGGTACCGGCTCCGGCCGCCGACCCGGCCCGCGCCGCCGGCAGTGCGCGGGGCACCGGCGCGGCGGGCAGATCTTCGTGCGGCCCCAGCGCGTGCAGCCAGTGCGTCACCGTGGCGGCCAGCTCGTCGGCCGGGACGACCGCGTCCACCTGGCCCGCCGCGAACTGGCCCTCGGCGCTGTACGCGTACGGGTCGGCGTCCGGCGGCCGTACCCGGGAACCGGCGAAGCCCACCTGCGCGCCGGGCAGCGCCAGCACCACATCCGCGCCCGCCCCCACCGTGGCCCAGCCGCCGCCGGTCGTCGGATCGCGGACCACGGCGATCTGCGGGAGCCCGGCCGCCCGCAGCCGGGTGGAGGCGGCGGCCACCCGCTGGAGCTGGGTGAGCGCGACCATGCCCTCCTGCATCCGGCTGCCGCCCGTGGCGACGAGCGCCAGCAGCGGGAGGCGCCGGGCCAGGGCCAGTTCGTACGCGGCCTCCAGACGGTCACCCGTCAGCAGGCCCAAAGAGCCGCCCAGGAAGCCGAATTCGAAGGAGAGGAGCACGCACTCCCGGTCGCCCACGACTCCTGTCCCGTACACCACGGACTCCGCCTCGCCCGTGCGCTCGACCGCCCGCTCCCGCGCCGCGTCGTACCCGGTCCAGCCGAGCGGGCCGTCCGGCGGCAGGGTGCGCGGCGGCGGGCGGTGCTCGGTGAAGTCCGCCGCGCCGGTGAGCAGCGCGATCGCCTCCCGGGCCGTCATCCGGGCCGACGGCTCAGCGGGCATCGAGCGACCTCTTCATGATCTTGCCCAGGTCGTTACGGGGCAGCGCGTCCAGGAAGTGCACCGTGCGCGGGCGCTTGTGCGGGGCCAGCTGGCCCGCCACATGGTCCGCCAACTCTTCGGGCCGTGGCGGAGAGTCCGGGTCGGCCGCGACCACCCAGGCCACCACCCGCTCGCCGAGGTCCGGGTCCGCCTCGCCGGTCACGGCCGCTTCCCGGACGCCGGGGTGGGCGAGGAGCACGTTCTCGATCTCGCCCGCGCCGATCTTGTAGCCGCCGCTCTTGATCAGGTCGGTGGCCTTGCGCCCGACGATCGTGACGTACCCGTCCTCGTCCACCGTGCCGACATCCCCCGTACGGAACCAGCCGTCGGCCGTGTGGGCGGCGGCCGTGGCGTCGGGCCGGTTCAGGTATCCGGTGAACAGGTTCGGGCCGCGCACCTGGATCTCGCCGATCGCCCCGGGCTCGTCGAGCACCGTGCCGTCCTCCTCCACCAGGCGCAGCTCCACCCCGGCGAGCGGCGGGCCGACCGTGCCCGGGCGCGGTACGCCGTCCGCCCGGATTCCCGTGTTCATCAGGGTCTCCGTCATCCCGTACCGCTCGATCACCCGCCGCCCGGTCGCCGCCGCGATGCGCTCGTGGTCGTGCACGGGCAGCGCCGCCGAACCGGAGACCAGCAGCCGCGCCCCGCTCAACGCCTCGGCCAGTGCGTCCCGTTCGCCGGTGCCGGCCGGTGTGTCCAGCACCTCCGCGAGCCGGTGGTACATCGTCGGTACGCCGAAGAGCATCGTGCCCCCGGAGCCGAGTTCACGGGCCACGCCATCGGCGGAGAACTTCCCCAGGTGGCGCAGCGAGCCGCCCCGGCGCAGCGGGCCGAGGACGCCCAGGATCAGCCCGTGGACGTGGAACAGCGGCAGGGCGTGGACAAGGACGTCGCCGCCGGTCCACCCCCAGACGTCCTCCAGCGCGTCCAGGGACGCGGCGATGGCCCGGCGGGGCAGGACGGCGCCCTTGGGCGGGCCGGTGGTGCCTGAGGTGTAGACGATGAGGGCGGGGGCCTCGGGATCGGCCTCGACCGCCGGGTGACCGTCCGTACGCTCGGACGCCCGCGCGTCGACCGTCACCCGCCGCAGCTTCTCCAGCGCCGGGGGCAGCGCGTCGTCCGGACCCGCCAGGACGGCCGTGGGCTCGCTGTCGGCCAGGATGTGCGCCAACTCGGCTTCCCCCGTACGGGGGTTGAGCGGCACGGCCGGCACCCCGGCCCGCAGCGCCGCCACCACCGCGATCACCGTCTCGGCCGTCGGGGTGGCCCAGACGGCGACCCGGCCCGCGTCCGCGATCCGGGCGGCGAGTGCGGTGGAGGCGGCGGCCAGCTCGCCGTAGGTCAGGGAGAGGGCGCCGAAGCGGACGGCCTCCCGGGAGGCTGCCGGGCCGGTGGGGGACTGGAGCGCGGGGAGAAGGAGGGTCACGCCGGGAAGCCTAGGGCGTCGGCGCGGGCCGCGCCGGGACCCGGAGGCCGATGAGGGCAGCGTCACCCCAGGTCGGGCTTTCGGAGCCCCCAGGTCGGGCTTTCGGGGCACCCGGGTCGGGCTTCCGGAGGGCCCGCCCCGCCTGCCACATGGCTGCACGGAGCATCGAACCGCAATTTCGATACAGCATTGACAAATTAATTTTGCGTTGCCAGCATGCAAAAAGCCTGCCCCACAAGGGTGTTGGAGCGCTCTCCGGAAGAAAAATGCCGCCTGCAGCCGAGCGCCCGAGATCCCCTGCACGTCGCAAAGCGCGACAGCGCCTTGCCTGACAGACCCCACGTACCGTCAGGAAGGAACGACCCCACACCATGTCACCCGCACCCCCACGCTGGTCCAGATACGCCACCGCGCTCGCCGCCCTGCTGGCCACCGCCCTGGCCGTCCCCACCGCCACGGCCACGGCCGACGACCCCGACGCCCGCGCCCCACGCGCCGCGGCCGACATCCCCGCCGCCGACTACCAGCAGGTCCAACTCGCCCTCGGTCCGGCCGAACTGGGCGAGGCCATGTCCCTCGCCGTGCTGCCCGACCGGTCCGTCCTGCACACCGCCCGCGACGGCACACTGCGCCTCACCGACGCGGCCGGTTCGACGAAGACGGCGGGCAAGCTCGACGTCTACACGCACGACGAGGAAGGCCTCCAGGGCGTCGGTGTCGACCCGGACTTCGCGGCCAACCGGTACGTCTACCTCTACTACTCGCCCGCCCTGGACACCCCGCCCGGCGATGCCCCCACCACCGGCTCGGCCGCCGACTTCGAGCCGTGGAAGGGCCACCTCAACCTCTCCCGCTTCGTGCTGAAGGCCGACGGGACGCTGGACACCGCCAGCGAGAAGGTCGTCCTGGAAGTCGAGAGCGACCGGGGCCAGTGCTGTCACGTCGGCGGGGACATCGACTTCGACGCCGCCGGGAACCTCTACCTGACCACCGGCGACGACACCAACCCCTTCGAGTCCAGCGGCTACGCGCCGATCGACGAGCGCACGGACCGCAACCCGCAGTTCGACGCCCAGCGGTCCTCCGGCAACACCAACGACCTGCGCGGCAAGCTGCTCCGGATCAAGCCGACCGCCGACGGCGGCTACACCGTCCCGGCGGGCAACCTCTTCGCCCCCGGCACCGCGGACACCCGCCCCGAGATCTACGCGATGGGCTTCCGCAACCCGTTCCGGATGTCCGTCGACAAGTCGACCGGAGCCGTCTACATCGGTGACTACGGCCCCGACGCCGGAACCACCGACCCGAACCGGGGCCCCAGCGGCCAGGTCGAGTTCAACCGCGTCACCGAGCCCGGCAACTTCGGCTGGCCGTACTGCACGGGCACCAACACGCCCACGGAGACGTACGGCGAGTACACCTTCCCCAGCGGCCCCGCCGGAGCCAAGTACGACTGCGCGGCCGGCCCGGCCAACAACTCCTTCCGCAACACCGGCCTCGCCACCCTCCCTCCGGCTCAGCCGGCCTGGATCCGGTACGCCGGTGACGCGGGCTCTCCGCCGGAGTTCGGCAGCGGCTCCGAGTCCCCGATGGCCGGACCCGTATACAACTTCGACCCGGACCTCGACTCCGCCGTGAAGTTCCCGGCCTCGCTCGACGGCCGGTTCTTCGCCACCGAGTACGGCCGCAAGTGGATCAAGCCGGTCGAGGTGAAGGCCGACGGATCACCCGGGGTGATCGACACCTTCCCGTGGACCGGCACCCAGGTGATGGACTCCGCGTTCGGACCGGACGGGGCGCTGTACGTCCTCGACTACGGAACCGGCGCGAGCAACCAGGCTCTCTACCGCATCGAGTACCTCGCGGGCAGCAACCGCTCCCCGGTCGCCAGGGCCACCGCCGACAGGACCTCCGGACCCACCCCGCTCGCGGTCTCCTTCTCCTCGGCCGGCAGCAACGACCCCGAGGGCGGAGACCTCACCTACGCCTGGGACTTCGGTGACGGGTCCACCTCCACCGACCCGAACCCCGACCACACCTACACCACCGCCGGGACCTTCACCCCGACGCTCACCGTCACCGACCCCGAAGGGCTCACCGGCACCGCCAGCCTGGTCGTGACGGCGGGCAACACCGCGCCCACGGTCACCCTCACGACCCCGGCGGACGGCACCCTCTTCTCCTTCGGCGACTCCGTCCCGTTCACCGTGACCGTCAGCGACCCCGAGGACGGCACGGTCGACTGCTCCAAGGTCAAGGTCACCTACCTCCTCGGCCATGACAGCCACCGCCACCAGATCACCTCGAAGAACGGCTGCTCCGGCACCATCGACGTGCCCGTGGACGGCGAGCACGACAGCGCCGCCAACATCTACGGGGTCTTCGACGCCGAGTACACCGACGCGGGCGGGCTGACCACCCACAGCGACTCCATCCTCCAGCCCCGCCACCGCCAGGGCGAGCACTTCGCCGCCCACTCCGGCATCGAGGTCGCCACGCACGGGCCGGCCGAGGGCGGCGCGGCGGTCGGCTACACGGACGACGGCGACTGGGTCTCCTTCAAGCCGTACGTCCTGTCCAACGCCTCCTCCATCACGGCGCGGGTCGCCTCGGGCGGCGCCGGCGGCACCCTGGAGGTCCGAGCCGGCTCTCCGACGGGCACCTTGCTCGCGTCTCTGCCCGTCGCCCCGACCGGCGGCTGGGAGAACTACGTGGACGTCACGGCCGACGTGAACAACGCCCCTTCAGGGTCCACCGAGTTGTTCTTCGTCTTCACCGGCCCGACAGGCCAGGGCAGCCTCTTCGACCTGGACGCCTTCACCTTCACCACTCAGGGAGCACGGGTGAGCAACCGATGAGACGATCCCGCATCCGCCGCCTGGCCTGCGCCGCGGCGCTCGCTCTCGGAGCGGCCCTCCTGAGCCCGGCCGTCCCGAGCGCGGCAGCGGCCGACCCGTACCAGGTCCTCGTCTTCTCCAAGACCGCCGGATTCCGCCACGACTCCATCCCGGCGGGCACCACCGCCATCCAACAGCTGGGCGCGGCCAACGACTTCACCGTCACCGCCACCGAGGACGCGACCGCCTTCACCCCGCAGAACCTGGCCACGTACGAGGCCGTCGTCTTCCTCTCCACCACCGGCGACGTCCTGGACGACAGCCAGCAGGACGCCCTGAAGGGGTACGTCGACGGAGGCGGCGGCTTCGTCGGCGTCCACGCGGCGGCCGACACCGAGTACGACTGGCCGGAGTACGAGGACCTCGTCGGCGCCTGGTTCAAGAGCCATCCGGCGATCCAGGAGGCCCGCCTCACCACCGAGGACCACGTCCACCCGGCCACCGCGCACCTGGACGACACCTGGACGCGGACGGACGAGTGGTACAACTACCGCTCCAACCCGCGCGGAGACGTCCACGTCCTCCAGTCGCTCGACGAATCCAGCTACAGCGGCGGCGAGATGGCCGGCGACCACCCCATCACCTGGTGCCACGAGCAGCAGGACGGCCGCTCCTTCTACACCGGACTCGGCCACACCATCGAGTCCTTCGCCGACCCGGACTTCCGCCAACTCCTCCTGGGCGGGATCCAGTACGCGGCCGGAGCCGTCGAGGCGGACTGCTCCTCCACCGGAGCCCCCGGCCCTGATGGCGACAGCGCCGAGGCGGAGGCGTACACCTCCTCCTCCGGCGTCCAGGCCGCCCCGCACGCGGCGGCGAGCGGCGGCGCCACCCTCGGCTACATCGACGACGGCGACTGGGCGGGGTATTCCTCCCTCGACACCGCCGGAGCGACCGCCTTCACCGCCACCGTCTCCTCGGCCGGTGCGGGCGGCACGGTCGAGATCCGCTCCGGCTCGGCCACCGGGCCGCTCCTGGGCTCCGTGGACGTCGCCCCGACCGGCGGCTGGGAGACCTTCACCGAGGTCACCACCACGCTGACCGCCGGGTCGGGCCCGCTGTTCCTGCGGTTCACCGGGGGAGCGGGCGCCCTCTTCGACGTCGACCGCTTCACCCTCACCCGCGCCCCGGCCGCCGAGGACGAGGGCTCCTCGGACGTCCACCTCTTCTACTACCCCTGGTACGGCACCCCGGAAGGCCCGGCGGGGAGCTGGCGCCACTGGCAGCAGGGCGGCCACACCCCGCCGGCCTCCATCGGCGCCGACCTCTACCCCAAGCTCGGCCCGTACGACTCCGGGGACATCGCCGGGGCGGTCGACCAGCACATGGAGTGGGTGAATCGGTCCGGCGCGGGCGTCATCGTCTACAGCTGGTGGGGGCGGGGGAGTTACGAGGACGGCCTCGCCGGTGACGTGATGGACGCCGCCGCCCGCCACGGCATCGAGGTCGCCTGGCACATCGAGCCGTACACCGGCCGCACCGCCGCCTCCGTCGTCGACGACATCACCTACCTGGAAGGGAAGTTCGGCGACCACCCCGCCTTCTACCGGGACGCGGCCCACGGCGACCGCAACGCCTACTACGTCTTCGAGAGCCTGCGGATCCAGGACTGGTCGGCGCTGGACGCCGTCAAGGACACCGCCATCGTCCTCGCCCAGACCACCGACACCAGCAAGGTCGCCCACTTCGGCGGTCTCTACACCTACGACGGCATCGCCGGCGCAACCGCGCCCGGCTGGAAGAACGCGGGCGACTACGCCAAGGCCAACGGCCTGGTCTGGGCCCCCTCGGTCGCCCCCGGCTACATCGACGACCGGGCCGTACCCGGCAACACCACCCCCACCCTGGGCCGCGCGGACGGCGCCTCGTACGACCGCCAGTGGAACAACGCCCTGGACCCGGCGATCGGCGGTGACCCCACCTGGGTCTCCGTCACCTCGTTCAACGAGTGGCACGAGGGCAGCTCCATCGAACCGGCCGCCTCCGACCCGCCCCCGGGCCACGGCTACGAGACCTTCGAGGGGGCCTACGGCAAGACCGGGGCGGCCGCCGAGACGGCGTACCTGGACCGGACCGCGTACTGGGCGGACCGCTTCGAGCAGCGGCGCGGGTAGAGCCGGGCCCTCACACGAACGGCCGCGTTCCGGCGGGAACGCGGCCGTTCTTCACGTCCGAGGACCTCACCCGTCGCGCTGGATGGTCCGCATCCGCCCGTACGCGTACACGCATCCCGCCAGCGCCAGATCGGACAGGAGCATGAAGCCGATCGCGTAACTGTCCTTGGCGCTGTAGATCGCGCCCATCACCAGCGGCGGTACGAAGCCGCCGAGCCCGCCCATGGCGCCGACGATGCCCGTCACACTGCCCACCTTCGGCTGCGGGGTCACCTGCGAGACCAGCGCGAACACGCTGCCGCTCGCCGTGCCGAGCCCGGCCGCCATGGCCAGCAGAGCGATGGTGCCGATGGGGTTCAGCGGCGGCTCGAAGGCCTGGACGACCGCCATCAGGGCCGCCAGCAGCAGTGCGCCGGACGTCACCAGCGCCGGGTGGATCCGGTCCGAGAGCCAGCCGCCGATCGGCCGGAAGACGACCGTGACCAGCGCGAACCCGGCCGCCTTGGTGCCCGCCTCGGTCGGTGACATCTCGTACCAGGTCTTCAGGTACGTCGGCAGATAGACCCCGAACGCCACGATCCCGCCGAAGCCGATCGCGTACAGCGCCGACAGTTCCCACGTCACCCGCAGTCTCCCGGCCTCGCCCAGCCGGTGCACCAGCGTGTCCGTGGGGATCTTCCGGCCGGGATGGTCGCTGATCAGGACGGCGGAGAGCAGGGCGAACACCACCAGCGCCCCCGCGACCACCAGGAAGGGCAGATTGTCCCCGTGCTTCGCGATGCGCGGGGTGAAGAAGCCCGACAGCGCCACCCCGCCCATGCCCATCCCGAACACGCCCAGTGCGAAGCCCCGCTTGGCGGGCGGGAACCACGAGTTCACCAGCGGGACGCCGATCGCGAACGTCGTCCCGCCGAGCCCGAGCAGGAAGCCGACCGCGATCATCGCCCCGTACGAGTTCTTCGCCGGGATCAGCAGCAGCACCGGCACGATGGTCAGCGCCGACACCAGCGGGAACATCAGCTTCGCGCCGTACTTGTCCGTCAGCGCGCCCACCGGGATCCGGCCGAGCGACCCGACCAGCACCGGCACGGCCACCAGGAACGACTGCTGGAACGAGCTGAGCCCGAGCCGGTCCTTGTAGTCGCCGGACATCGGCGCGATCAGGTTCCACGCCCAGAAGGTGAGGGCGAAGCCGATCGTGGCCATGGCGAGATTGCGGTACGCGGCGGCGGACGGTGTCGCGGCCGGTGCGGAGGTGTCCGGCGGCTCGGGGGACTGCTTGACGGCGGTGTTCACACCCGTAAGTCAAGGGCGCGGCGGAGCGCACGGCCCGCCGGACTGCGCCGACCGGGCGACAGCGCGCTCCCGTCCGCCGGTACCCGCTCTGCTCAGCCGATATCGCCGCAAGCTGGGACAATCGCGGTATGGATCGGCTGGACAGGGAAATCCTCGGCATTCTCCAGGAGGACGCCCGGATCTCGTACCGGGATCTGGGCGTACGGGTGGGACTCAGCGCCAACGCGGCGGGCGACCGGGTCCGCCGGATGCGCAAGGACGGGGTGATCCGCGGCTTCACCGTCATCGTCGACCCGGCCGCCGACACCCGTTCGGGCCTGGTCGTCTTCATCGATGTGACGCTGCGGCTCGACACGACGAACGAGGAGTTCGAGCGCTCGGTGCTGATGCTGCCCGGGATCACGGAGGTGGTGCACGTGACGGGCGGCCACGACTACCTGATCCGCGCCACGGCCGCCGACCCGGTGTCGCTGGACACGCTGCTGCGGCGGCTGAGACGGGAGGCCGGGGTCGCGCACTCCAACACCCGGATCGCGCTGCGGGCGGCCCCGAAGCACTGACGGCTCCGCCGCGCCGCTCGCGAGCACGCACACCGGGCGCTCACCGCGTCAGCGTGGCGAGCCGCTCACCGCGTCAGAGCGGCGTCTGCCAGGTCACCGCCGTCGGGCCGTCCCCCTCACCTTGCCCGTCATCCGCCACCACCAGCCGCACGGCAACCCGCCCGTCCGCCAGCCGGACCGTCGCGTCCACCGCCACGTCGATCGCCGAGACCCCGGCCCTGCGGTGCGCGGCGGCCAGCGCTCCGCGCAGCACGGCCAGCAGCTCCCGGCCCGCCTCCTCACCCACCAGCGCGTCCACCGCCCCCGTGAAGTGCACCGACGGCGGAAAACCGAGCAGCGCCGACGCGCCACCGGTCTCCCGCAGCACCCGGCCCCGGAACGTGCTCGGCGCCTCGGCCGGCGGCTGCTGGAGCGCGAAGATCGCGGTGCGGACCTCCTGGATGGTGGAGTCCAGCTCGTCCACGGCCCGCCCGAGCAGCTCGCTCGCGTCCTCCTCCGTGGCCGCACGCCGGCGCGTCGACTCCAGCATCATCTCCGTGGCGAAGAGCCGCTGGACCACCAGATCGTGCAGGTCACGGGCGATCCGGTCGCGGTCCTCGTACACCGCGAGCTGCTCCCGGTCCGCCTGCGCGTCGGCCATCACCAGCGCCAGGGCGGCCTGCGAGGCGAACTGGGTCGCCAGCAGCCGGTCGACCGCCGTGTACGGAGGTGCGCCGCGGTGCCTGGGCAGGGCGAGGGTGCCGATGAGCCGGCCGCCGCTCTGCAGCGGCAGCATCATGCTGGGCCCGAACCGGGACCGTACGTCGGTGGTCATCCGGGGGTCGGTGGCGGAGTCGTCGATGAAGACCGGTTCGCCGCCGAGCAGGTGGACCAGGACCGGGGAGCCGGGCGCGATGGTCGCGCCGACGATGCCCGCCGGGTCGTCGAGCGTGGAGGCGGTCACGATCTCCATGCCGCCCGCCTCGGTCGGCTGGAGGATCACCCCGGCCGAGGCACCGGCCAGCAGCCGGGCCCTCTCGGCCACGGTCATCAGGGCGTCGGACGCGTTCGTCCCGGTCAGCAGGGCCGTGGTGACGGCCGCCGCCCCCTCGATCCACCGCTCGCGCTGCCGGGCGCTCTCGTAGAGCCGGGCGTTGCCGATCGCGATGCCCGCCTGGGCGGCGAGGACGTGCAGCAGGGCCCGGTCCGTCTCGCTGAAGGAACCCGAACTCCTCCCGGCAAGACAGAGGTGGCCGAAGAGTTCGGTGTGCACCTGGATGGGGGCCAGGAGGTGTGGCGGAGCGGGCGGTGTCCTCCTCCCTTCCTCCGGAGGGAGGGAGGCCCGGCGCTCCGGGAGGAAGCGGTCGACGAGCCGCCGCTCCTCCCCCGTCATCCCGGTGGTGTAGAGCGCCTCGGTCCGGTCCTGGTCGGGCTCCAGCACACCGAGCGCGCCGTACCGGGCCCCGGCCAACGTGGTCGCGGTGTCCACGATCTGCTGGAGGGTGGCCCGGAGACCGAGGTCGCTGCCGATGCTGAGGACGGCCTCCAGGAGCATCGGCAGCCGGTCCACCGGCACCCGGGCCTAACTCGCGGTCGGGTTGAGGACCATCGGCTGGATCTTGCCGTCCAGCATCGCCCCGAGACCGAGCACCGAGCAGACGTCGGGCCGGTCGGCGATGAACACCGGCATACCGGTCGCGTCCCGGAGCATCTCGTCGAACCCCGGCAGCAGCGCGCTGCCGCCCACCATCATGATCCCGCGGTCCGCGAGGTCGGCCACCAGATCGGGCGGGCACTCGCGCAGCACCTTGCCGACCCCGTCCAGGACGGCGGTGAGCGGGGTGTGGATGGCCTTCCGTACGGCGGCGGTGTCGACCCGCACCGAGCGGGCCAGGCCGGTCGCCACGTCCCGGCCGTGGATCTCGGTGAGGGCGGGTCCGGTGAGCTGGAGGCCGTTGCCGTGCAGCGCCAGTTGCAGCGGACGCACGGACTGGCTCGGCAGCATCAGCGCGTGGTGCTGGCGCAGGTACTGGATCACCGCCTCGTCGATCGCGTTGCCGCCGACCGGGATCCGTACGGCCGTCACGATCGAGCCGAGCGAGAGCACCGCGATCTGCGTGGTGGCCGCGCCGCACGCCATGATCATGGTCGCGGTCGGCTGTTCCACCGGCAGCCCGCAGCCGGCCGCCGCCGCGATCAGCGTGTCCACCAGCTCGACCCGCCGGGCGCCGAGCCCGGTGAGCGTCTCCACCGTGGCGCGCCGGGCCAGCGGATCGGCCTCGTGCGGGATGCAGGCGGCGGCGCGCAGCCGGGGCTTGCGGCGCAGCTGGCGGCGGAGCTTGTCGCCGAGCAGATGGCGCAGCATCCGCTGGGCCATCTCGATGTCGACGACGGAGCCGCCGGAGACCGGGCGGACCACCCGGATGTATTCGGGGGTGCGGCCGGTCATCTGCTCGGCGAGCACCCCGACCGCGATGAGCGATCCGGTACGGGTGTTGACGGCGGCGACGCTCGGTTCGTCGACGACGAGCCCGAGCCCCTTCACGTACACACGGGTCCTCGCGGCCCCGAGATCGACGGCGACATGGCAACGCTGCAACTGCTCAAGGCTGACGGTCACGGCAGGTTCTCCCGAGAGCGCGGATGGGGGTACCGGCGGGAGCCGGCCTCTCATCGCATCGTCGCGTTCCCCGCCGGGTCGCGCGCGCTGGGCTGCGCCGTACGAGGCCGTACGAGGGGGAGAAGCTGACGCCCCGCCAGCTCACCCCGGCAGCAGCCGCTGGAACAGGCCCCAGGTGAACTCGGCGACGTACGCCTCCCCGCTCGCCGGGTCGGTGACGGCCAGCGCCCACCGGGTCGGCGCGCTGCCCTCCATCGGCCGCGCCGGCGGAAAGGCCCGTGCCACCTCGTCCACCGTGCACGACCAGGGGCGGAGAGACGGTACGGAGGTGAGCCGCGGGCCCGCCGCCTCCGGGGCCCGGACGAGCCACTCGTTCCACACGGCCCCGCCCGGCCCGGCCATCACCTCGAACCGGAGGTCCGGCCACAGCGGCACCGGCCAGAGCAGCGCCTCGCACTCCAGGTCGCCCACGCGCCGCTTCAGCGCCAGCTCCGGCGCACCGAGCACCGAGCGGTAGCGCCGCAGCGATCCCCGGCCCCGGGGCGCGCGGACCATGGCCTGCCAGCGGCGGTTGGCCTCCCGCAGATCCGCGAGCGAGGCACTCAGCTCTTGGCGCGCCTCCTCGACCAGATCCGGCTGGTGGTCGGCCATCCGGCGGAGCAGGACGAGCTGGAATTCGCGCGGGCCGAAGGGGGTGGGAGCGGTCATGCCGCCCATCCTCCCGCAGGTCAGGCGTATCGGACCGACCGTCCGCGGAATCCTCCGTTCCGCACCGGATTCTCACCCGGCCGGCTTCCTGAGGTGATCTCCGCACGTCTGATCCGCGGGCGCCATGGATGACTGCCACCCGTGCCGACGGCATCTCGACGGAGCCCTCTGGTGGTGCCGACAGGGGCGACGGGTCCTACGCCTCGCCCAGCATCCGCCGCAGCAGATCCCGCAGCACCGTCCGCTCCGCGTCCGACAGCTCGGCCAGCGGCTCCCGGGCGAAGGTCAGCGCGTCGCGCAGCTCCCGGGCCGTCCGCCGGCCCGACTCCGTCGCGGCAGCCAGCTTCACGCGGCGGTCGACCGGGTCCGCCCGGCGCTCGACCAGGCCGCGGGTCTCCAGACGGTCCACGATGCCGGTCACGTTCGACGGCTCGCACTTCAGCTTGACGGCGATCTTCCGCATCGGGGTCGGCTCCATCGCCAGCAGCCCGAGGACCCGCGCCTGCGCCCCGGTGAGGGAGTGTTCGGCGGCGGCCCGGTCGTACTCCTCGTGGTAGCGCGCCACGACGGTGCCGATGAGCTCGACGACCTCAAGGGTCAGGGGGTCTGTGCGGGTGGCCATGGGGACCAGCGTACCGATTTACTTGACAATATGAAATATGAAGGAGCAGGGTTGTTTCATGTCATGAAGCTTTCCCCCGAAGCTTCCCCCGTAGGACATTGAGGAGACCCCGAGCCCATGTCTGCAGCACTTCCCGCGTCCAGCCGCGAATGGCACCTCGTCGCCCGCCCCCACGGCTGGCCCAAGGCCGAGGACTTCGCGCTGCGTGAGGCCGCCGTGGCCGCTCCGGCCGAAGGCCGCATCCTCGTCCGCAACAAGTACTTCTCCGTCGACCCGTACATGCGCGGCCGGATGAACGACGTGAAGTCGTACACCCCGCCGTTCAAGCTCGACCACCCGATGGACGGCGGCGCGGTCGGCGAGGTCATCGCCTCGAACGCCGAGGGGATCGCCGTCGGCGACCACGTCCTGCACGGCCTCGGCTGGCGCGAGATCGCCGACGTGCCCGCGAAGCACGCGGTGAAGGTCGACCCCGACCTGGCCCCGCTCTCCGCCTACCTCGGCGTCCTCGGCATGACCGGACTCACCGCCTACGCGGGCCTGTTCGACGTCGCCTCCTTCAAGGAGGGCGACGCGGTCTTCGTCTCCGGCGCCGCCGGTGCCGTCGGCAGCCAGGTCGGCCAGCTGGCCAAGCTCAAGGGCGCCTCCCGGGTCATCGGCTCGGCCGGCTCCGACGAGAAGGTCAAGCTCCTTACGGAGGAGTACGGCTTCGACGCCGCGTTCAACTACAAGGACGGGCCGGTCCGCGACCAGCTCAAGGAAGCCGCCCCGGACGGCATCGACGTCTACTTCGACAACGTCGGCGGCGAACACCTCGAAGCCGCCATCGGCGCGCTCAACGTGCACGGCCGCGCCACCATCTGCGGCATGATCGCGCAGTACAACGCGACCGAGCCGACCCCCGGCCCGCGCAACATGGCGCTGATCATCGGCAAGCGGCTGCGCCTCCAGGGCATGCTCGTCGGCGACCACGCCGACCTCCAGCCGAAGTTCGTCGAGGAGGTGGCCGGCTGGCTGGCCTCCGGTGAGCTGAAGTACCGCGAGACGACGGTCGAAGGCATCGGACACGGCTACGACGCGTTTGTCGGCCTCCTGCGCGGTGAGAACACCGGGAAGATGATCGTTTCGCTCGTCTGACCCGCCCCCGGGCCGGGCCCGGGTCCGTCCCGGGCCCGTTCCGGTCACGCGTTAGGCTCATCCCAGGCCGTCGCGGTCGTGGGCGCGAGTCGCGGCGCACCAACAGGAGGAATCCTCACATCATGACCATCCAGAAGATCGACGTCGCCTACACCGCTGTCGCCACCGCGGAGAACGGCCGGGACGGCCGCGTCTCCTCGGACGACGGCCAGCTCGACGTCGTCGTCAACCCGCCGAAGGCGCTCGGCGGCAGCGGCGCGGGCACCAACCCGGAGCAGCTCTTCGCGGCGGGCTACAGCGCCTGCTTCCAGGGCGCGCTCGGCGTCGTCGCCCGCCAGGAGAACGCCGACATCTCCGGCTCGACGGTCACCGCCTCGGTCTCCATCGGCAAGACCGAGGCCGGCGGCTTCGGCCTGGAGGTCGCCATCAGCGCGACCATCCCCAACGTCGACGCCGCCACCGCCCAGTCGCTCATCGAGAAGGCCCACCAGGTCTGCCCCTACTCGAACGCGACCCGCGGCAACATCAAGGTCGAGCTCTCCGTCGCCTGACGCACCGGCTCAGCGCGAGGACCGCACCCCGCTCCGGGGTGCGGTCCTCGCCGTTTTCCGTACCGCATCCGTACGCCAGTACGCTGACGCCCATGAACGATCTCGGGGCAGGCTTCGGCTACTTGATGAAGGGCCAGCGCTGGGTCCTCGGACACGGCCGGTGGTTCGGCTTCGGGCTGCTGCCCGGACTCATCACCCTCGTCGTGTACGCGGGCGCGCTGACCGGACTCGGTTACGGCGCCGACGACTTCGTCGTCTGGGCCACCCCGTTCGCCGACGACTGGTCCTCGCCCTGGATCGGTCTGCTCCGCACCACGCTGACCGCGCTCGTCTTCCTCTTCGGCCTCTTCCTCGCCGTCATCACCTTCACCGCCGTGACCCTCCTGGTCGGCCAGCCGTTCTACGAGTCGCTCTCCGAGGAGGTCGAACGGGGCGAGGGCGGCGAGGTCCACGAGTCCGGGCTGCCGCTCTGGCGCGAACTGTGGATCTCCGCACGCGACTCCGTACGGATCCTGCTGCGCGTGGCGCTCTTCGGGATCATCCTCTTCGCCTGCGGCTTCATCCCGGTCGTCGGCCAGACCGTCGTCCCGGCGATCGGCATCTGCGTCTCCGGCTACTTCCTGGCCGAGGAGCTGACCGGCGTGACCCTCCAGCGCCGCGGGCTGCACCTGAAGAAGCGGCTCGGCCTGCTGCGCACCCGCCGACTGCTGGTGCTCGGCTTCGGCGTCCCGCTCGCGCTCTCGTTCCTGGTCCCGTTCGTCGCGGTGTTCCTGATGCCGGGAGCGGTCGCCGGGGCCACGCTCCTCGCCCGCGAGCTGGTCGACCCGGCCGCCGGCCTTCCCGCCACCGCGGAGGAGCGGGCCGTATGACCGAGCTGCTGGCCGTCGCCGCCATCACCGTCCTCGCCGTCATCAGCCCGGGCGCCGACTTCGCCATGGTCGTGCGCAACAGCTATCTGTACGGCCGCACGACCGGCGTCCTCGCGGCGGCCGGGGTCGCGGCGGGCGTCCTGGTCCACGTCACGTACACGATGCTCGGCGTCGGCCTGCTGATCGCCTCCTCCACCGTTGTGTTCACCGCGGTGAAGCTCGCCGGTTCGGCCTACCTCATCTACATCGGCGTCCGCACCTTCCTGGCCCGCGCCGACCTCGACGTCGACCTCACGGACCGGCCGGGCCTCACCCGCTTCGGCGCGCTGCGCAGCGGCTTCCTGACCAACGCGCTCAACCCGAAGACGACCCTGTTCGTCGTCGCGACCTTCACGCAGGTCGTCGGTCCGGAGACCGCCCTGTGGCAGCAGGCCGGGTACGGACTCTTCATGTCGGCGGCGCACCTCGGCTGGTTCGCGCTGGTCGCGCTCTTCTTCTCGCACTCCCGGCTGCGCGGCGCGATGCTGCGCCGCCAGAAGGCGCTGAACCGGTCCATCGGCTCGGTCCTGGTCGGCCTCGGCGTCACGCTGGGCCTGGCGCGCTGAGGAACGGCAGCTGTACGAAGGAGCTTCAGCTCCACGAATCTACGAAGGGTCCCCGGGCTCTCCCAGCAGTCCCAGGAAGTCCGCGAACGCCTCCGGCATGTCCACCGCCTCCGGGTCCAGCAGCCACTGGTACTGCAGCCCGTCCATCACCGCCACCAGCAGCACCGCCGCCCGCTCCGGGCTCAGCCCGCCCGGCAGCGTGTCGCCGTACTCGGCGCGCAGAGTGGCCGCCATGCCGGCCCGGACCTGGGTGTAGCGGCGGGTGAAGAACTCCCGGGCCGGGTGGTCCTCCGTCACGCTCTCGCCGAGCAGCGCCGAGAACGTCCGCACGATCACCGGCCGCATCGCGTTGTACTCCACCAGCGAGCCGAGCAGCTCCAGCCGCCAGGCCCCGTCGGTACTGCCCCGGCCGCCGGTGTCCCAGCGGTCCCGGTCCTCCAACACCGCCACCAGCAGCGCTTCCTTCGTCGGGAAGTAGTGCAGCAGCCCCTGCTGGGTCAGCCCCACCCGCTCGGCCACCGTCCCCAGCGTCGCGCCCCGGTAGCCGCGCTCGGCGATCACTTCGAGGGTGGCCCGCAGGATCTCGGCCCGCCGCTCCTCGCTCCTGGCCCGTGCCATCACCGGCCCCTTCCGTGCCGCCCGGCCCCACGTCGGCCGCGCCCACCTGGACCGTACGTCATCGCCGGACCCCCACTCATCAACGTAACGAAGATATAACAAAACCTACCGATGTACCGGTCTTCGCGACACCATGGAGACCTCCACCGGACTCGATCAGGAGGTACGGCCGTGGCAGCCGCATCCAGCACCAGCAACTCCGAAGCCCTCCGTCGGACCGCCGTCGACACGGCCCTCGCCGCGCTCGGCCTCGACGACAAGGCGCGCCTCCTGGCCGGTCAGGACCTGTGGTCGCTGCCCGCCCTGCCCGCGATCGGGCTGCGCTCCCTGGTGATGTCGGACGGCCCGATCGGCGTCCGGGGCGTCCGCTGGACCGCCGCCGACCCCTCGGTCGCGCTGCCCTCGCCCACCGCGCTCGCCGCCACCTGGGACCCGGAGCTGGCCCGGCGCGCGGGCCGCCTGCTCGCTCAGGAGGCCCGCCGCAAGGGCGTCCACGTGCTGCTCGCCCCGACGGTCAACCTGCACCGCACCCCGCTCGGCGGCCGCCACTTCGAGGCGTACAGCGAGGACCCGTACCTCACGGGCGAGATCGGCACCGGTTACGTCCAGGGCGTCCAGGACGGCGGGGTCGGCACCACCGTCAAGCACTTCGTCGCCAACGACGCCGAGACCGACCGCTTCACCGTCAACAACGTCGTCGCCCCGCGCCCGCTGCGCGAGCTCTACCTCGCGCCCTTCGAGCGGATCGTCAAGAACGCCCGCCCCTGGGGTGTCATGGCCGCCTACAACCAGGTCAACGGTTCCACGATGACCGAGCACCGCTACCTCCAGAACGCGGTGCTGCGCGGCGAGTGGGGCTTCGACGGCTTCATCGTCTCCGACTGGCTCGCCGCCCGGACCACCGTCGGCGCGATCACCGGCGGACTGGACGCCGCGATGCCCGGCCCGCGCACGGTCTACGGCGAGGCGCTGGCCGACGCCGTCCGAGCGGGCGAGGTGGACGAGAAGACCGTCGACATCGCCGTACGGAACATCCTGCTGCTCGCCGCCCGCACGGGGGCCCTGGACACCGCCCCGCCCGCCGTGGACCCCGCCGACCTGCCCGCGCCCGTGGACGGCGAGGCGCTGGCCCGCGAGATCGCCCGCCGCTCCTTCGTGCTCGTACGCAACGAGGCCGGCATCCTCCCTCTGGCGCCCGCCACCACCGTGGCCCTCTCCGGCGCGCTGGCCCGGGACGCCCGCGTGCTCGGCGGCGGCTCGGCGCTGGTCTTCCCGGACCATGTGGTCCCACCGCTCGACGGACTGGTGGCCGCCCTTCCCGAGGGCGCGCTGACGTACGCGGTCGGCGCCGACCCGAGCGACGAACTGGCCATCGCCGAGGCAGGGTTCGACCTCACCGCCGTCTGCCGCGACGCCTCCGGGACCGTTCTCGCCACCGTCCCGCTGCCCAGCGGCCAGATCCAGTGGATCGGCGCCGACCTGCCCGAAGGCGTCACCCACGACACCCTGGACACCGTCGAGATCACCGGTACCTTCACCCCGCGCGAGAGCGGCGAGCACACCTTCGGCACCCGCGGCACCGGCTCCTTCGCGCTCACCGTCGACGACCGCCCGCTCTTCGACGGCACCCAGGACCGCGCCCCCGGCACCGACCCGCTCGGCGCCTTCTTCAACGAGCCGGTCGAACGCGGCCGCCTCCCGCTCACCGAAGGCGCTCCGGTCCGGGTCTCCCTCAACCACCGCCCCGGCCCTCCCACCGGCCACCCGCTCAAGGGCGTCGCCTTCTCGCTCGTCCACCTCGCCCCGCTCCGCGACCCGGACGAGCTGATCGCCGAGGCCGTCGAGGCGGCCCGCGGCGCGGACACCGCGATCGTCGTCGTCGGCACCACCGAACGCGTCGAGTCCGAAGGCTTCGACCGCACCGACCTGAAGCTCCCGGGCCACCAGGACGCCCTGGTCCACGCGGTCGCCGCCGCCAACCCCCGTACGGTCGTCATCGTCAACTCCGGCTCCCCGGTGGAGCTGCCCTGGCGCGACGAGGTCGCCGCGGTGCTGCTGACCTGGTTCCCGGGCCAGGAGGCGGGCCACGCGCTCGCCGACGTACTCCGCGGGCAGGAGGAGCCGGGCGGCCGCCTCCCCACCACCTGGCCCGTCACCCTGGCCGACGCCCCGGTCTCCGCCACCACGCCCACCGGCGGCGAACTCCCTTACAGCGAAGGCGTCTTCATCGGCTACCGCGCCTGGGAGCAGGCGGGCACCACTCCCGCGTACGCCTTCGGCCATGGCCTCGGCTACACCACCTGGGAGTACGACGCCGTCACCGCCACCCCGGAGTCGGTCACCGTGCGCGTCCGCAACACAGGCGCCCGCACCGGCAGCGACACCGTCCAGATCTACCTGGCCCCCGAGCCCGTCCCGGGAGCCCCCGAGCGCCCGGCCCGCTGGCTCGCCGGCTTCGCGCGGGTCACGGCGGGCCCCGGTGAGAGCGTGGAGGTCACGGTCCCCGTCGAGCACCGTGCGTACCAGGTCTGGGACGAGGAGACCTACGGCTGGACGACCGTCCCCGGCACGTACGAGATCCAGGCGGCCCGCTCCCTGGCGGACGTCCGGGCCACGGCGACGGTGGAGATCACCGGGGATCAGCCGAAGTAGGACTCCAGCGTCCCGCGCCGCCGCACATCGAGGTCGTCCGGAGCACGAGGTCCGTGACCGGTTCGGGCTCGGGCGCGACCAGGATGTCCCAGGAGTCCAGGACGGCGGGCAGCCGGTCGACGTCGATGTGGTCGGGGTTGACCGGCGCCTTGCCGGGCGCGAGCACGAGGAACGTCGTGCCGAGGTGCACGGGCGTACGGCAGCGGCTCTCGATCTCGTGGATGCGGTGGTCGGGTCCGAGGTGGCGGCGCGGCCACTCGATGCCCATGCCGTTGGTGACGTTGGAGGGCGTCACGGAGAGATCGCGTCCGGCGCGGACGAAATCCGCGCACGGAGGCTTCCACGCACGGAGGGTCCTACGCGGGCGGTTCGGTGGCCGTGACGGTGCGGTAGGCGATCTCCGCCAGCCGGGCCTGGCCGTCGCGGCTGGGGTGGAACCAGTCCCACGGGCTGAGCTGGGTCCCGGTGAAGCGGAACTCGAAGACCGCGCCGCCGTCGTACCGGCAGCGCCGGTCCTTCGCGCAGACGTCCCGCAGCACCTCGTTGTACGCCACCACCCGGTCCCGCACCGCGTCCCGCCGCGCGACGGCCGCCGGTCCCAGGTCGTCCGCGTCCGCCAGCATGGACCGGCAGACGCCGAGGCTCCAGATCCTCTTGGCCCCCTCGTCCAGCCGTCCGGTCGACCAGAGCCGCTTCAGGTCCGGCACGCTGGCCACGTACACCTGCGCCTTCGGCGCCCCGGCCCGCAGCTGCCGCATCGACGCCTCGAACGACGCCCGGAAGTCCGCGACGGGCGTCATCAGCCGCACCGAGTCCCGGCAGGCGTCGTTGGCGCCCATCATCACGGTGACCAGCTCCGGCCGTTCCTTCGCCGCCAGCGCCATCTGCTCCGGCAACTGGACCATCCGGGCGCCCGACACCGCGTGGTTCCAGCTCCGGTCCGTGACGTCCGTCGTGCCCAGCAGCCGGACGGCGAGACTCCGCACCAGGCTGTCGGTGCCGGTGGCCCAGGACACCTCGGGGCAGTCCGCCAGCATCGAGCAGGCGTCGAAGCCCCGGGTGATGGAGTCGCCGACGGCTGCCACGGACCCGGGCTTCGGGTTCCAGCCGGAGGCGGGGGAGGGAGATGGGGTCGGCGAGGACGAGGACGAGGACGAGGCGGCGGGCGCGTCCCGTGACACGCCGTCACCCGAGCTCTCGCCACCGCATCCGGTCAGCGCCGCGACGGCGCTGAAAAGAAGCGCCGCCGCCCCCGCGACGCGGCGGCGCATCCGTGGGCGTGTCGTACGCTCCGTCATCCCTGGTTCCCCTCCGGTCAACCCCTGGTCTATGCCGCTGGACATGCCCCCGGCAAGCCCACGATCCCCAGGTCGTGGCCGTGCGCGCCCTGCCGGGTGAAAGCCGGCGAATCAGGGGGTCCGGACCGACGGTACGTCACACGGACGGCCCCCGCGCACGGTAGCTTTTCCCCGTCGAACCAGTGGCACCGTTCCCCACCTCGTCACGGCGGGTGGCTCCGGTACATTACGTCACGTCACACACTGTCCCTTTTCAGGAGATTAACTCCCGATGCTGTTTACTGATGACAACCTCGGGTCCTGGCCGGAAAGAGACGGTCCGGAAAGAGACGGTACGGCCGCGAGGCCGCTGGGGAAGGCGTACCTCGTCCCACATGGGAGGTTCCGGTGACGACACGTGGAGTCCTGTACGTTCACTCCGCCCCGCGCGCGCTGTGCCCACATGTCGAGTGGGCAGTGGCGGGCGTCCTCGGTGTGCGGGTCCAGCTGGACTGGATCAGACAGCCGGCCGCCCCCGGCACCTGGCGGTCCGAGTTCTCCTGGAAGGGCCGCGCCGGCACCGCGTCGCAGCTCGCCTCCGCCCTGCGCGGCTGGGACCTGCTCCGCTTCGAGGTGACCGCCGAGCCGTGCCCGACCGCCGAGGGCGAGCGCTACAGCTCCACCCCCGGCCTCGGCATCTTCCACGCCGTCACCGGCATGCACGGTGACATCCTGATCCCCGAGGACCGCCTGCGCGCGGCCCTGGCCCGCTCGACGCGCGGCGAGAGCGACCTGGAGGCGGAGATCGCCTCCCTCCTGGGCAAGCCGTGGGACGACGAGCTGGAGTCCTTCCGCCACGCGGGCGAGGGCGCACCGGTCCGCTGGCTGCACCAGGTGGTGTGACCGCACCGAGCCCCTCCGGCGATCGAGGAGCGGAGTCCGGGGCAGCGCCCCGAAACACACGGAAGCCCGCTCCCCGGCCACCGGGAAGCGGGCTTCACCTGTAGAACGCAGGGCTACACGGAGCGGAACGCCAGCACCACGTTGTGCCCACCGAACCCGAACGAGTTGTTGATCGCTGCGATCGGCCCCTCGGGCAGCACCCGGGGCTCCCCGCGCACGATGTCCGCGTCGACCGCCTCGTCCAGCTCGTCGACGTTGATGGTCGGCGGAGCGATCCGGTGGTGCAGCGCGAGCACGGTGGCCACCGTCTCGATACCGCCCGCGCCACCCAGCAGGTGCCCCGTCATCGACTTCGTCGCCGAGATCGCGACATGGTCCAGGTCGTCGCCCAGCACCTTCCGCAGCGCCTTGATCTCCGCGATGTCACCCTGCGGCGTCGACGTGGCGTGCGCGTTGAGGTGGACCACCTCGGACGGCTTGAGGTCGCTGGAGTCCAGCAGGTTCTGCATGGCGGCGGCGATGCCCCGGCCGCTCGGCTCGGGCTGCGCGATGTGGTGCGCGTCGGCCGAAAGGCCCTGGCCCAGCACCTCGCAGTAGACCTTGGCGCCGCGCTTGGCGGCGTGCTCGGCCGACTCCAGGATGACGACGCCCGCGCCCTCGCCGAGGACGAAGCCGTCCCGGCCGGTGTCGTACGGGCGCGAGGCCTTCTCCGGCTCGTCGTTGCTCTTCGACATCGCCATCATGTTGGCGAACGCCGCGATCGGCAGCGGGTGGATCGCCGCCTCGGTGCCGCCGGCCACGACCACGTCGGCCCGGCCGGTGCGGATCATCTCGACGGCGTACCCGATGGCCTCGGCGCCGGACGCGCAGGCGGAGACCGGCGTGTGGACACCGGCCTGGGCGTTGACCTCCAGGCCGACGTTGGCCGCCGGGCCGTTGGGCATGAGCATCGGAACGGTGTGCGGGGAGACGCGGCGTACGCCCTTCTCCTTCAGCACGTCGTACTGGTCGAGCAGGGTGATCACGCCGCCGATGCCGGAGGCGATGACCGAGCCGAGCCGCTCGGGGGCGATGGACTCGTCCTCGCCGGCCTTGGCGGTGAAGCCCGCGTCGGCCCACGCCTCGCGGGCCGCGATCAGCGCGAACTGCGCCGAGCGGTCCAGCTTGCGGGCGAGCGGGCGGGGCAGTACGTCGTTCGGGTCGACGGCCGCGAGGGCGGCGATCCGGACGGGCAGTTCGGCGAAACGCTCGCCTTCGAGAGGCTTGACGCCGGACCGGCCGGCCATCAGACCTTCCCAGGTCGATGCGGAGTCGCCACCCAGCGGAGTGGTTGCGCCGATACCGGTGACGACCACGGTGCGATTGGTCGAGTTCACTGGAAAATCTTCTCCACGTGTAGAGGGTCGTGAATCAGCGGCGCCACCGCCGGGTGGCGACACAGCCGGGCTGGGATCAGCCCTGGTGCTTCAGGATGTAGTCGGCGGCGTCGCCGACCGTCTTGAGGTTCTTGACGTCCTCGTCGGGGATCTTGACGTCGAAGCGCTCCTCGGCGGCGACGACGACCTCGACCATGGACAGCGAGTCGACGTCCAGGTCGTCGGTGAAGGACTTGTCCAGCTGGACGTCCTCGACCGGGATCCCGGCGATCTCGTTGACGATCTCGGCGAGACCGGTGACGATCTCTTCCTGCGTGGCGGCCATCTTGGCGCTCCTTCGGTGGGTTTCTTCAGGGTTCGTGGTGACGGACCAAAAGGTCCGGTGTGCCTAGGGGAGGGTAACGACCGTCGCGGCGTAGACGAGACCCGCCCCGAAGCCGATGACGAGCGCGGTGTCGCCGCTCTTCGCCTGACCGGTCGCCAGGAGCCGCTCCATCGCGAGCGGGATCGAGGCGGCGGACGTGTTGCCGGTGGACTCGATGTCACGGGCGACCGTGACGTGTTCCGGCAGCTTCAGGGTCTTCACCATCGAGTCGATGATCCGCATGTTGGCCTGGTGCGGAATGAAGACGTCCAGGTCCTCGGAGGAGATCCCGGCCGCGTCCAGCGCCTGCTGGGCGACCTTCGCCATCTCGTAGACGGCCCAGCGGAAGACCGCCTGGCCCTCCTGCGTGATGGCCGGGAACTTGATCTCGCCCTTGGAGTCGAGCGGCAGCCGGGAGACGTCGCCGATGTGCAGCTCGTTCCAGGACACCGTCTGCTTGATGGTCTCGGACTTGTCGCCCTCGGAGCCCCACACGGTCGGGCCGATGGCCGGCTCCTGCGAGGGGCCGACGACGACCGCGCCCGCGCCGTCACCGAACAGGAAGGCCGTCGCGCGGTCCTCCAGGTCGGTCAGGTCGCTGAGCCGCTCCACGCCGATGACGAGGACGTACTCCGCCGAGCCCTCGACGATCATGCCCTTGGCGAGGGTCAGGCCGTAGCCGAAGCCCGCGCAGCCGGCCGAGATGTCGAAGGCGGCGGGCTTGCCCGAGCCGATCTTGTGGGCGATCTCGGTGGCGACGGCCGGGGTCTGCTTGAAGTGCGAGACGGTCGAGACGACGACCGCGCCGATCTGCTCGGGGTCGATGCCCGCGTCGGCGATGGCCTTGCCGGACGCCTCGATCGACATCATGGCCACGGTCTCCTCCTCGGAGGCCCAGTGGCGGGTGACGATGCCGGAGCGGGAGCGGATCCACTCGTCGGAGGAGTCGATCGTCTCGAGGATCACCTCGTTCGGCACGACCCGGGTCGGGCGGTAGCCGCCGACCCCGAGGATGCGCGCGTACGGGGCGCCCTTGCTGGGCTTGATCTTCGACATGCTCGGGCTCCTTAGGCGCCTGCGTGCTCGGAGATGAGCGCGCGGGCGGCGTCGAGGTCGTCGGGGGTCTTGAGCGCGAGCGTCTTCACACCGGGCAGCGCCCGCTTGGCGAGCCCGGTGAGGGTGCCGCCGGGGCTCAGCTCGACCAGCGCGGTCACGCCGAGCTCCTGGAAGGTCTCCATGCACAGGTCCCAGCGGACCGGGTTGGCGACCTGGCCGACCAGCCGGGCGATGACCTCGGTGCCGGTGGCGACCGGGTGGCCGTCGGCGTTGGACACGTACCGCACGACCGGGTCGGTGACCGTGAGGTCCCCGACGGCCGCACGCAGCTTCTCCACGGCCGGGGCCATGTGGTGCGTGTGGAACGCGCCGGCCACCTTCAGCGCGACGACCCGGCGCACGCCTTCGGGCTTGTCGGCCTCCAGGGCGGCGATCTGGGCCGCGGTGCCGGCGGCGACGATCTGGCCGCCCCCGTTGACGTTGGCGGGGGTCAGGCCGAGCTTCTCCAGGTGCGGGACCGTCACGGCGGGGTCGCCGCCGAGCAGGGCCGCCATACCGGTCTCGGTGACCGCGGCGGCCTCGGCCATGCCGAGCCCGCGGGTACGGACGAAGCGGAGCGCCGCCTCGTCGTCGATGACACCGGCGATCGCGGCGGCGGTGATCTCACCGACGCTGTGACCCGCGACGACGTCAGGTGAAGCGGCGTCCAGAGCGGCGGCCGAGAGCAGTCCGGCGGCGACGAGGAGCGGCTGGGCGACGGCCGTGTCGCGGATCTCGTCCGCGTCGGCCTGTGTGCCGTAGTGGGCAAGGTCGAGCCCGATGGCGTCGGACCAGGCCGCGATGCGGTCGGCGGCACCGGGGAGGTCGAGCCAGGGAGTCAGGAAGCCGGGCGTCTGAGCGCCTTGGCCGGGAGCGACGAGTACGAGCACACTCACACTCTCTCTTGTGGACGGCCCCGTACGCCCGTGGGGACAGGGACGAAGAACCGTCAGGGGAATTGTTGAAGTCCGACAAAAGTCTAGGACTGAGGATCCGTCGCGGCCAAGCGCCCCAGGATCAGGGCGATCCGCAGGGTGAACGCGGAGCGGACATCGGAGGGTGACCAGCCGGTGACGTCGGTCACACGTCGTAGCCGGTAGCGCACGGTGTTGGGGTGGACGAAAAGCATCCGCGCCGCCCCCTCCAGACTGCTCGCCTGCTCCAGATAGACACTCAGCGTTTCCAGCAGTGCCGAACCGGCTTCCTCCAGCGGTCTGTAGATCTCCTCCACCAACTGGTCCCGCGCGGCAGGGTCCCCGGCCATCGCGCGCTCGGGCAGGAGATCGTCCGCCAGCACCGGGCGCGGCGCGTCCTGCCATGCGAGGCAGGCCTTCAGCCCGGCCGCCGCCGCCTGTGCGGACCGGGTGGCCGCCAGCAGGTCCGGTACGACGGGTCCGGCGACGACTGGACCGGCCGCGTACGGCCCGATCAGGCCCTTCGCGACCTGGAGCGGGTTGTCGCTGCCGCCCGCGATGACGACGAGCCGGTTGCCGAGTACGCCGGTGAGGACCTGGAGCTTGGCGTGGCGGGCGGCCCGCCGGATCGCCTCCACGGTCAGCTCGCTGTCGCCGTCGGGCGCGGTGCCGAGGATGACGCAGACGTGCTCGGGCGAGTTCCAGCCGAGCGCGGCGGCCCGGGACACAGCCCCCTCGTCGGCCTCCCCGGACAGCACCGCGTTCACGACCAGCGACTCCAGCCGCGCGTCCCAGGCGCCCCGGGCCTCGGCGGCCTGGGCGTAGACCTGGGCGGTGGCGAAGGCGATCTCCCGCGCGTAGACGAGCAGCGCCTCCCGCAGAACCGACTCGTCGCCCGGCGCGGCCACCTCCTCGATCGCGGCCTCCATCACCTCGATCGTCGTCCGCACCATCTCGACGGTCTGCCGCAGCGTGATCGCCCGGGTCAGCTCACGCGGGGCCGTGCCGAACACATCGGTCGAGATGGCCTGCGGGGTCTCCGGATGCCGGAACCACTCGGTGAACGCCGCGATACCGGCCTGGGCGACCAGGCCGATCCAGGACCGGTTCTCCGGGGGCATCGCCCGGTACCACGGCAGCGATTCGTCCATGCGGGCAATCGCGTTCGCGGCCAGCCGGCCGGATGACTGCTCCAGCCGTTTCAGGGTCGCGGCGTGCAGGTGGGCGTCGTGGGCGGCGGAATGCTCAGGATCGGGTCGGGGCACGAGGACAAGACTGCCTTATCGGGCCGGTGGATCGGTGGGGCGGGGCGAGGGTGCGGGCTACCGGTGGGTACGGGGCGGCTGGGCCGGTGGGTCGCGGAGGGCCGGGCTACCGTGGCCGGGTGATTTCCGTACACCGGTCCGAGGACCGCTACCAGGGCGGCGAGCCGGACGCCGGCATCGAGACCCGGCACGCGCTCTCCTTCGGCTCCTTCTACGACCCGGAAAACCTCCGCTTCGGCCCGGTCCTGGCCTGCAACGAGGAGCGCCTCGCCGCCGGTGCGGGCTTCGACGAGCACCCGCACAGCCATACGGAGATCGTCACCTGGGTCGTCGAGGGCGAGCTGACCCACCGCGACTCGGCGGGCCACTCCACCGTCGTACGGGCCGGAGACCTGGCCCACCTCAGCGCCGCCGCCGGGGTCCGCCACGTCGAACGCAACGACGGCGATGCCCCGTTGACCTTCCTCCAGATGTGGCTGGCCCCGCTGGAATCGGGCGGCGAACCCTCGTACACGCTCGTCCCCGGCATCGCCGACTCGACCCCGTACGCCGTGCCCGCGGCCGGTGCGATGCTGCACGTGCGCCGCCTGACCGGGGGCGAGCGCACGGCGCTGCCGGACGCGGTGCGCCTGTATGTGCATGTGGTACGAGGCCGAGTCGCCGTGCACGGTGAGGAGTTGGGCTCGGGGGACGCGGCCCGGATCACGGGTGCGGAGGGGCTGGAGGCGGCCGCGGTCGGGGAGGCGGCGGAGCTGCTGGTCTGGGAGCTGCGCTGAGGGCCTGGAGGAGTTCCCCCTTCCGGGGCCGTCGGCGATGATGAGGCGAGGAGCCGGGGCGGGGCGACGGGGAGGGTGGAGCCGGTGAGCGAGGGTTCGAGCGCGGCCAGGAGGCGGGGATTCGTCGATACGCCCGCATTCCTCGCGCTGGTGGCGATCGTCGGCGTCTGGGGCGCGGCGAGTTCCGGGTATGCGGTCCACACCCGGGTCTACGGCGGGGCGATGGGAGCGCTGGCTGCGGTGTTCCTGGTCGTCGGGTGGGTCAGGCGGCGACGGGAGCGGGCCGCTGCCGACCAGGGGTGACGTAGGCGCGCGAGACGGCGGAACACCGCACGGCCGCTGTGCTGTTCGCGACCGGGCGTGACGGGTCCGACGGCGGGCGGGGGCTGATTGCGGTCAGTGCCGTCACCGGCGGCACCGAGTGCGCGGCGGGCGGCCGCGGCCGGTTCAGCCCGCGACCTCCGACAGGACCGCGTCCGTGAACGGCGTCCACGCCTCCGCCGCCCACGGTCCGAAGGCCCGGTCCGTCAGCGCCACGCAGGCGATGCCGGCCACCGGGTCGATCCACAGGAACGTGCCCGACTGGCCGAAGTGGCCGAAGGTCGCCGGGGAGGAGGAAGCGCCCGTCCAGTGCGGGGACTTGGAGTCGCGGATCTCGAAGCCGAGGCCCCAGTCGTTCGGGCTCTGGTGGCCGTAGCCCGGCAGGACGCCCTTGAGGCCCGGGTGGACCACGCTCTGGGCTTCGAGCACCGTACGCGGGTCGAGCAGGCGCGGGGCCTGGACCTCGGCGGCGAAGCGGGCCAGGTCGTCCACGGTGGAGACGCCGTCGCGGGCGGGCGAGCCGTCCAGCGTCGTGGACGTCATGGCCAGCGGCTCCAGGACCGCCTGGCGCAGATACTCGCCGAACGGAATGCCCGACGCCTTCGCGATGTGGTCGCCCAGCACCTCGAAGCCCGCGTTGGAGTAGAGGCGCCGCTCGCCGGGCGGGGCCGTCACCCGGTGCTCGTCGAAGGCGAGGCCGCTGGTGTGCGCCAGGAGGTGGCGGACCGTGGAGCCCTCGGGCCCGGCCGGCTCGTCCAGCTCGACCGCCCCCTCCTCGTACGCCACCAGCGCCGCGTAGGCCGCGAGCGGCTTGGTGACCGAGGCGAGGGGGAAGCGGTGGGCGGTCGGCCCGTGCGTACCGAGGACGGTGCCGTCCGCCCGTACGACGGCGGCCGCCGCGGTCGGGACGGGCCAGGTGTCGATGATCCGCAAGCTCTCCATGGACCCGAGCCTAACGTTCGCGCGGGCGGCACCCGCACCGCGTCCGAAAGGTGACGAAGTCGCCAACTCCCGCCCCCTGGGCCGACTACTGTGCGGAGGCGAAGCGCTGCGCACCGCAGCCGGACGAGGAGGCTTCCCATGTCGACCATGTCATCGCCCTGCGGCCCCCAGCACGCTCCCGCCGGCGATGTGGGCGCCGCGCTGCTGATGATCGACTCCCGGCTCAGGAGCATCTACGAGGGTACGAGCGGAAGCGAGAGCAAGGCCGAACAGCGCGAGCTGATGCAGCACTTCACCAGCTCGATGGGCCCGCGCAGCGTCCATGACCTGCTGGACGGCGCCTGCACCCTCATCTACATGTACATGACCTGGCTGCGGCAGGCGCACGAGGACCACGGCAAGGACGTCATCGAGTACGTGGTCCCTCCGCTCGTGGCCTCGATGCGCGTCATGACCCAGAGCATCCGCCCGGAGGCGATCCCCACCATGGCGGGTCTCGTCATCGCCGCCGGCACCGGGCTGAGCCCGAGCCTGTGGCGTCAGCAGTACGGGCAGTGGACGGAGGCGGAGATGACCCCTTTGGAGGCCACCTGCTTCCTGCTCGCGGAGCACATCAACCGCATCACCGAGGACCGGGAGTTCGCCACCCGCCTGATCACCGACGCCCTCACCCGGGCCGAGGAAGAGCTCTGAGCGCCTGTTCCGCTTGCTTCGAGTGCACTCCAAGGATTTAGCGTGGAGGGCATGACGGTGATCGACGGAACGTCCCGGAGCACCCCCGCGACCAGCGCACAGCCGCAGGCTTCCGCGGCTTCTTCCGGCGTGAACGCCTGTACGGCCCTGCCCAGGCCGCATCCCCGGCCCACCGGCAGGGACAGCTACACCATCAGCGAGGTCGTCGCCTTCACCGGGCTCACCGCGCACACCTTGCGCTGGTACGAACGGATCGGGCTGATGCCGCACGTCGACCGCTCCCACACCGGCCAGCGCCGCTTCTCCAACCGCGACCTCGACTGGCTGGTCTTCGTCGGCAAGCTCCGGCTGACCGGGATGCCCGTCGCCCACATGGTGCGGTACGCGGAGCTGCTCCGCGAGGGCGAGTCCACCTTCGAGGAGCGGCAGGAGCTGCTGGAGTCGACCCGCCGCGATGTGATCACGCGGATCGCGGAGCTCCACGACACCCTCGCCGTCCTCGACCACAAGATCGAGTACTACGCGGGCGCCCGCACGGCGCCGGAAAGGCACGGTGCCTGATGACCGACAACGAGACGGCGCCCATCGCCACCGTGCGGCTGGGCGGCGACGGCGGGCCGGCGATCGGCGTCCAAGGGCTCGGCTGCATGGGCATGAGCGAGTTCTACGGTGATACCGACGAGCGCTCCGCCCGCGACACCCTCGACGCGGCCCTGGACGCGGGCGTCACGCTCTTCGACACCGCCGACGTCTACGGGCGCGGCGCCAACGAGGAGTTCCTCGCCCCCTTCGTGCGCGCCCACCGCGACGAGATCACCCTCGCCACCAAATACGCGCTGGTGCGCTCCGACGACCCCGGGTACCGAGGGGTGAGCAACGACCCCGCCTACATCCGCACCTCCGTCGAAGCGAGCCTCCGCCGGCTGGACACCGACGTCATCGACCTCTACTACATGCACCGCCACGACCCGGCCGTCCCGTTCGCCGAATCGATCGGCGCGATGGCGGAGCTGGTCCAGCAGGGCAAGATCAAGCAGATCGGGCTGAGCGAGGTGACCGGCCCCGAGCTGCGCGAGGCGCACGCCGTGCACCCGGTCGCCGCGCTCCAGTCGGAGTGGTCCCTCTTCAGCCGGGACGTCGAGAGGAGCGCGCTCGGCGCGGCGGTGGAACTCGGCGTCACGCTCGTGCCGTACTCGCCGCTCGGCCGGGGCTTCCTCACCGGGTCCTTCACCGACGCGGGCAAGGACCTGTCCGAGGGCGACTTCCGTAAGCAGCAGCCCCGCTTCACCGGCGACAACGCCCGCACCAACGCTGCCCTCTTGGAGCCGGTCCACAAGATCGCCGCCGCTCGCGGTGTGACGGCCGCCCAGGTGGCCCTCGCCTGGGTGCAGCAGCGGGCCCAGGTACACGGCCTCACCGTGGTCCCGATCCCCGGCACCCGTAAGCGCAGCCGCCTCCTGGAGAACGTGGCGGCCACCCGGCTGACGCTGACGGCAAAGGAGCTGGCCCTGCTGGAGCCGATCGCGGACCAGGTGGCGGGGGACCGCTACCCGGACATGAGCCATACGTCGGCCGCTCGGGAGTAGGCGCGGCGAGGGGCCGGGGGGCGGGCTCGCGGCCATCACCTGGTTCATGAAGTTCATCAAAACCAAGGACCCGGCCCCCCTCATGCCCGCCCGCTCACGCCAGCCCCGGCTCACGCCAGCCCCCCTCTCACGCCAGCCCCAGGGCGAAGACCGCGAATCCCGCGGCCAGCAGCCCCGCCAGCGCGCGCCGGGCGTGGGCGGCGCGGGTGCCCGCCTGCCAGGGGGCGTCGAAGCGGCGGGTGTACCGCGCGATCAGCACCAGCAGCCCCCCGAACACCGGCAGCCACACGGTCCGGGCCAGGATCCAGCCCACCGTGTCCGGCCCGGTCGTCAGCCCCGCCACCGCCGCCGTGCCGTCGCCGAGCACCGAGGCCGGTATGGCGGCGGCCAGCATCGCGCTCTGGTGCCAGCACAGGATGGTCATCGCCGACATGTTGACCACCACGACCGGCGCCCACAACAGCGGCCTGCGCAACAACCGCCCCAGTCGGTCCCGTACCAGGATCGCCGCCCCGCTCTGGGCCGCCGCCAACGCCACCACCAGCAGCGACGGCGGATGGGAGTTGGTCCGCGCCTCGCCCGGCACGCCGACCATCGACGCCGGGTAGTGGAAGGCCAGCAGCAGGACGGCGAAGAGCACCCCGCCCCCGACGAGCAGCAGCCGCGCACCCCGTTTCCCGATCCGCCCCTCGCCCCACGCGACACCGAGCTGATAGGCGAAGAGCCACCCGGGCAGGATGTTCAGCACGCTCAGCCAGGACGGCATCCCGTCGGCGAAGGGCCCGTACCGCAGGAAGTCCACCACCGCGACCGACCCCAGCAGCGGCAGCGCGGCCCACCCGCCGAGCCGCCGCGCGAGGCGGACACAGAGCGGGGTGAGGGCGGTGACGACCGTGTACACGCCGACGAACCAGAGCGGCTGGATCACCAGCGTCGACGCCGTACGCAAGGTGTCGCCCGGCACGCCGAGCCAGGACGACGCGGCCAGCAGCACCGCCCATACGGCGGCCACTCCCAGCACCGGCCTGCCGAGCCGGACCAGGCGCCCGCGCAGCCAGGCGGCCGTGGTGGAGGGCCGACGGTGGTAGGAGAGGACCGAGGCGTACCCGCCGACCAGGAAGAAGATCCCCAGCATCTGGAGCACCCAGCTGAGCGGGGCGAAGGCCCCGAACGTCGAGAGCGGGCTCGCGTTGTGCAGACCGTCCGCGTCGAGCCGGAAGCCGCCGAGCATCCAGTGCCCGAGCGGCACCGCGAGCAGGGCGAGGGCACGCAGGCCGTCGATGGCCCGGTCCCGGTGGGCAGGGGTGGCGGCGTCCACGCGGGCGGCGAGCCGGCGCGCACGGGAGGAAGCCGTCCTCATCGGGCCGCACCTTCCCCGGGGGCGGCTCCCCGCGCGATCGCCGCGAAGACCCGCAGCGACTCCGTGCCCGGGGCGAAGTACCCGGCGTGACCCTTGGCGTCGCCGGCCGGGACGCGTCTGGCCCCGAACGCCGGGTCGGTGGGGTCGGTGCCGTGGCCGAGCCCGGCGAACCGCACGCTCGGCACGTCGTCGATCCAGTCGGCCGGAGCCTTCGCCGCCCACACCCGGGCCCGCGTCCGCAGCGCGTCCACGTCGTCGGCCCGCATGCCGGGGGAGCCGAGGACCACCAGGTCGGTGGCGGACAGGCGGTGGGCGGCGAGGCCGCAGACGACGGAGCCGTAACTGTGGCAGAAGACGGCCGGCTCGGGCAGCCCGTCGGCAGTCAGCCCCTTGGCGAACCGCTCCAGCCGCTCGGCGCCCGCCTCCGCGAGGCGCCCGGTCGCGGCGTCGACGCCGACACCGACCGGGGTGGTGTATCCGGCCCAGGCGATGACGGCGGTGCCCGGACCGGCCGCCTGATGCAGGGTCCTGGCCATGCCGGGCGGGGCGCCGTGGGCGGCGACCTTCCGGTCGAAGGTCCCGGCGTCGTTGTCGGAACCGGGCACCACCACCGAGATCCGGCGCGCGGTACGCAGGTCCCCGAAGACCTCGGCGACCTGGCCGCGCCCGCGCGGGTCGAACGCGAGGATCCGGCGGCCCGGCGCGGCGAGCGAGCGGTAGCGGGGGTCGTCGGCGGTGGCGAGCGCCAAGGCGTTGGCACGGTAACGCAGCTCCAGCGGCGCGCCGTCGAGGTTCCCGACGACGGAGGCGTGCCGGACGAGGAGAAGTTGACGCTCCCGCTCGCTCAGCCCGTCGAAGAACGCGGCGACTTCGACCGGACTGACGCGCTCCGGATCCGGCAGCTCCCCTCCCAGCGTCCGGTCCGCCCGCCACGACGTGATGCCCGGCGGCGGCCCGGTCAGCGCCTGCTGCGCATCCCCCGAAACCCAGCCGGCCGTCCCCGTCACCACGCTCGCCGCCAGTGCGAACGCGACCGCGGTCCTCGCGTATCGGCGCATCGTGCCCTCCCTCTCTGCCGTCGCACCGATCGGTGCGACCGGGAGGAAGGTAGGAAGACGGTGGGTGAGGAGGCGTCACACCGGAGTGCCAACTGCGAGGTGCTACCGGGGTAGGGGGTGGGGGAGGGCGGGGCCCTACGCCCCTGCGTCCCCGGGCGTCACCAGCCCCGACTCGTACGCGAAGATCACCGCCTGTGCCCGGTCCCGGAGGTCCAGCTTGGCCAGCACCCGGCCGATGTGCGTCTTCACGGTCTGCTCGGCCAGCACCAGCCGGCCCGCGATCTCCTGGTTCGACAGCCCCCGCGCGATCAGCTCCAGCACCTCCGTCTCGCGCGGAGTCAGCCCGTTGAGCCGCAGCGCCTGCTTGCCGCGCGTCGCTCCGGAGGGCCGCTGCGTCGCGAAGTCCGCGATCAGCCTCCGCGTCACCGAGGGCGCCAGCAGCGCGTCGCCCGCCGCCACCACCCGTACCGCCGCGATCAGATCGGCGGGCGGGGCGTCCTTCAGCAGGAACCCGGAGGCCCCGGCGCGGAGCGCCTCGTACACATAGTCGTCCACGTCGAACGTGGTCAGCATCAGCACCTTCGGCCGGTGCACCACCCCGATCGGCGGGTTCAACAGCTCATGGGCGGCGGCCAGCCCGTCCATCTCCGGCATCCGGACGTCCATCAGGACCACGTCCGGATGCTGTTGGCGGCTGACCTCCACACCCTTCCGGCCGTCCGCCGCCTCGCCCACCACGTCGATGTCGCTCTGCGCCGCCAGCAGCGCCGCGAACCCCGCCCGCACCATGGCCTGGTCGTCGACGATGATCACGCGGATGGTCACAGGTCCTCCGGAGGCACGGGGTCGGCTGGTGCGGCGACGGGCGCGGTGGCCGGGGGCAGCGGCATCCGGGCCGCGACCCGGAACCCGCCGTCGGGCAGCGGGGCGGTGCTCAGCGTGCCGCCGGTCAACCGTACGCGCTCACGCATCCCGACCAGCCCGTGCCCGGTCCCGCTGGTCTCCAGCGGCGAACTTCTTTCGGCGGCGGGCCCGTTGACGACCAGCACGACGAGGTCGCCGTGGTCCGGCGCGACGAGGACCCGGGTGCGGGCCCCCGGCGCGTGGCGCACCACATTGGCCAGGGCCTCCTGCACGATCCGGTACGCCGACAGATCAACGGCCGGCGGCACCTCCGCCCGCCCCGGCCCCGGCTTCGAGCCTGGGGTCTTGCTCCGGCCTCCGCTGAGCTCGGCGGCGAGCGACAACTCCACCGGCAACCCCGCCCTTACCGTCGCCTCCACCAGCTGCTGGAGCCGGTCCAGGCCCGGCTGCGGAGCCCGGTCGCCGTCCGTACCGTCGCTGCGCAGCACCGACAGCAGCCGCCGCATCTCACCCAGTGACTCCCGCGCGGCCGCCGCGATGGCCGTGAACTCCTCCTCGGCGGCCTTCGACAGCCCGCTGATCCGATAGGGGGCGGAGTCGGCCTGCACGGTGATCACCGACATGTGATGAGCGACCACATCGTGCAGCTCGCGCGCGATCCGGGTCCGCTCCTCCAGCAGCGTGCGCCGGGCACGCTCGGCCTCGCTGATCGTCTCCTGCTCGGCGAGCCGGCGCTGCGCCACGCCCCTCTCCCGTACCGCACCGCCGACGAACAGCACCACCGCGCCCAGGATCGTCAGGAGCAGGGCGCTGCCGCTGCTGCGGTCCGGTGCGATCAGGTGCAGCACGGCTCCGGCGGCGCCCGTCGCCACCCAGACGGCTATCACGGTCCGCCGCGTCTCGCGCAGTCCGAGCGCCAGCAGCAGGAAGAGGTAGGCGACGATCACCGGCGGGGGCCACGGCCAGACGTCGTACCGCTCGGCGGGCTGCGCCAGCATCACCAGCGCGCCCAGGATGTCGGCCGGGAAGATGATCCACCACGCCTGGAGCGGCCGGTGGGCCAGCATCAGCAGCGGCGCCGCCTGGGCCACGCCGAGCGCCCCGGCCAGCGCGCCGGGCACGCCGTACCGGCCGGTCAGCACGGTGATCGTGACCGGGATGAAGGTCGCGGCCAGCGCGAGGACCACGGCATACGGCAGGAGCCGCTGCCACAGCTTCGGGGCGTCGGCCAGCAGCGGCGTGGATGGATGGGACGCGTGGGACAGCCCGTGGGCGAGCTCGCGCAGATTGCGGCGGGCGGCGCTCAGCAGGCCGTCGGCGGGCGGCGGAGGCCCGGCGGGGGTGGTCGACATGACGGGGTCAGCCTAGGAGCCAGAGCGCCTCCCGGGCGTCATACCGGAGTGCTGAACAGCCCCGCCGCCGCCTGATACTCCGGTACGGGGTCTCACAGCTCCGCGAGCAGCTGGGCCTTCTTCGCGCTGTACTCGTCGTCCGTCACCAGCCCCGCCTGATGCAGTTCACCGAGGTGGTGTATCCGCTCGGCGATGTCCGCGGGGTCGCGCCGCCCGGCGTTCACGAGTGCCGGGGCCGGAACGGCCGGTGCGCTCTGGGTCCGGCGTACGGATTCCAGTACGGCGGCGGCGAAGGGCAGCGACTCGTGCACCGGTCCGTACCCGAGGCCGAAAAGCACCGCCGCCGGATCCTGGTCCGCGGGGACGCGGCTCACGGTGGCCGAAGCGCCGTTCACCGCGATGCCCGCCGCCTCCAGGCCAGGGGTCTGGGGCCCGTGCAGGTCGCCGAGGCTGCCTCCGGTGCGGTGGTCCGCCGGGACGGCCGCGCGCGGCACCAGCCGGAGGCAGCCGTCCAGGGCCTCGGGGGAGCGCCACTCGATTCCGGCCAATTCGCTCACCCGGTAGGTCTGGTCGCCGGCCTTCCACTTCGCACTGGAGGCCCCCGTCCAGAACCACCGGAAGGAGACCCGCTCCCCGTCGAAGGCGGCTCGTCCGTCGTACGCCTTGAACTGCATCGGCGCCTCGGGCGCGGAGACCAGGAACCGGTCGGCGGGCTCGTCGGGCGCGGTGCCCAGACAGGACCGCAGCTCGTCCGCGTAATACTCCGCGAGCAGCTCCCGCTCCGCCGGAAGCACCAGGCGGTAGGGGTCGCACCCCTCTTTCAGCTGTCCCGCGGCAGCCTCCAGGAGCGGATCGGCACCCGGTCTCGGCACGACACGCAGCACCACCGTGTCCCGCTTGCCCGGGGTCAGCGTCACCGACGACAGCGCAGCATGCGGGATGCGGCGCTCCCGCAGGCTCTGCAGGAGCTTCGGCGTGCGGATACCCCGTTCGAAGCGGATGAGCACGGAGTCGGTGTCGAACTCCCAGGTGGCATGAATTCCGGCCAGCACATCACCCATGTGCCTCATCGTATGCGGCACAGGCGCACACGTCCCCCCTCGGCGTAAGTCCCAACCAATCGGCTTGCCACACGGCTCTATGCGCGTCGGCTCTCCCGTTCGCCGGAAATACCACGGTGGCAAGCGCCATCGGCGGTTGCGCAGCGGACCGATCCGTAGGCGCCGACGCCGATCGCGGCGAAGTTGCCGAGGCTCTCGGTTCCGGGTTCGAAATACCCGCTGTGGCCCGCCGCTCCGGCCGCCGAGACCAGCCGCGCGCCGAACGCCGGGTCGACCGGATCGGCGCCGTGGCCGATGCCGCCGAACTCCAGGTGCGGCACATCCCGGATCCAGTCGTCCCGGTCCCGCATCGCCCAGATCCGGGCATCGGTGTCGAGCCGCGCGGCGCTCTCGGCCCGCATGCCGGGTGATCCGGCGACCGCGATGTCGGCCACCCGGTCAGGCGCCTTGTCCGCGGCCACGCCGCACACCACGGAGCCGTAGCTGTGGCAGAAGAGCGAGACCGCGGACGTGCCGGGCAACGCCTTCACCAGCGCGTTCAGCCGCAGGGCGCCCTCCGCCGCGAGCACGCCGAGCGCTGCATCCATGCCGAGACCGGCCGGTGCGGTGTAGTCGGCCCAGGCGACGACGGCGGTACGGGTCCCGGGGGAGGCGGCGCGCTCCGCCGCGTACAGTGACCTCGCCATGCCGACGGGCGCGGAGTTGACGCGGTGGCTCCGCTCCAGCGTGAGCAGGCCGGTGTCGACGCCGGGGACGACCACGGAGACCCGCGCGGCCCGTTCGAGGTCGCCGAACACCTCGGCGGCGCGGCCCCGCCCGGACGGGTCGAACGCCAGGATCTGGCGGTCCTTCGCGAGCATCGACCGGAACCTGGCCATCCGCCGGGCCGCCTCGCCGCGGCCGTCCGGCGAGAGCGCCTCGTCGTACGTACGCCGCTTCTCGACGGCAGCCGCCCGCTTGAGGGCCAGCCGGTTGGCGTGGTAGCGCAGAGTGACCGGAACCCCGTTCAGATTTCCTACGACCGAGGGGTACTTGCCGGCGAGCGCGAGCTGCTGCCCCGAGGTGAGCGTGGCGAAGAAGTGGGCCGTCCGGTAGGCCGGAGCCCCGACCTCCGGCAGCGAACGGCCCGCTATCCGGTCCCGCGCCCAGGAGGCGAGGGCCAGCTCGCGCTCCCCTTCGGCGTGGTGATCCCGTACGGCGGACCACCCCGTGGTCGCCAGCATCACGAACACGACCGCTACGGCGAGCAGCGCGCGCCAGGCGGTCAGGGTGGGGGAGGAGTCGAAAGAAGTCACTGCGCCACACCCTAGGAGACGTGCGCGTATGACCGTGATTCAGGTGAGGTACATCACCCGGCTGCAGAGGATTCAACCAAATTCCTTCACAGACGGTTACCGTCTGCCCTCTGTTTGCCGCCGCCCGCCCCGGTGTCTCGACGTCGGGTCGCGGCCGGTGGTCACTCCGCCTGACGCCAGGTGCCCGCCAGTGCCGGGACGAGCTGGTCCAGATACTCCTCCGTGAGGTCGCGCAGTGCCTCCACGCTCGGATCGTGCCCCTGGCCCCACAGCTGGCCGGTCACCCGCATCACCCCGGAGAAGGCGGCCACGGCCACCCTGGGCCGGGGGTCTTGCGTCACGTCGAGCCCCTCGCGCTCCGCGATCAGATGGGCGATCTGGTTCTCCAGGGCGATTCCGCGCCGCATATGGGCGGCGAGCAAGGAAGGGGTCGACTCGATCATCTGGTAAGTCCGCATATGGAGGTCGACCGTGATGACCTCCGCGATCGCCTCGCCGATGCTGTTCCAGGCGCAGAGCACCGCCCGCCGCATGGCCTCGAAGGGAGCCTCACAGGAAGGGCGCCGGCGCAGCTCCGCGATGAAGCGGGACTCGACCATCTCCTGTACGGCGAACGTGATGTCCTCCTTGCTCGCGAAGTAGCGGAAGAAGGTGCGCTGGGAGACGTCGACCGCCTCGACGATCTCGTCGACGGTGGTCCGCTCGTACCCCTGAGTGGTGAAGAGTTCCAGGGCGGCGCGCAACAGGGCGTCGCGGGTGCGCTGTTTCTTGCGCTCGCGCAGTCCGGGCCGGGGCGCGGCTCTCTGCCCGTGGGTCACGTACCGGTCCTCTTTTCCCTCGTTTGTCCAGGTCAGCTTACCTGTGAGCTACGCGACAGCTACGGTCTCGTGAATGCGTTTGTCAACTGTCAGCGACTGTCACTAGTCTCCGCGTATGACTAGTCAGACCACCGTCGAGAAGGCGCCGCGGGAACCGGAAGACGGCCCCGTACCCGCCGCGGCCAAGGGGCTTCGCGGCCACCCCTGGCTGACCCTGTTCGCCGTCGCCATCGGCGTGATGATGGTCGCGCTCGACGGCACGATCGTCGCCATCGCGAACCCCGCGATCCAGAAGGACCTCGGCGCCACACTCGCCGACGTCCAATGGATCACCAACGGCTATCTACTCGCCCTGGCCGTCGCCCTGATCACCGCGGGCAAGCTCGGTGACCGCTTCGGCCACCGCCAGACCTTCCTCATCGGCATCGCGGGCTTCGCGGCCTCCTCCGCCGCGATCGGCTTCTCCAAGGAGATCGGCCTGGTCGTCCTCTTCCGGGTGCTCCAGGGCCTCTTCGGCGCCCTGCTGATGCCGGCCGCGCTCGGTCTGCTGCGGGCCACCTTCCCCGCCGAGAAGCTGAACATGGCGATCGGCATCTGGGGAATGGTCATCGGGGCGTCCACCGCGGGCGGCCCCATCGTCGGCGGTCTGCTCGTCGAGCACGTCAGCTGGCAGTCGGTCTTCTTCATCAACGTGCCGGTCGGCATCCTGGCGCTCGTGTTCGGCCTCGTCATCCTCAAGGACCACCGAGCCGCCAACGCACCGCGCTCCTTCGACATCCTGGGCATCGTGCTGCTCTCGGGCGCGATGTTCTCCCTCATCTGGGGCATCATCAAGGCCGGTGAGTCCTGGGGCTGGGGCGGTGGCTGGACCTGGTTCTTCCTCGCCCTCGCGATCGCCCTCTTCCTCGCCTTCGGCCTCTGGCAGACGCGGGTACGCGAGCCGCTCGTCCCGCTGGCGATGTTCCGCTCCATCCCGTTGACGGCCGGCGCCGTCCTCATGGTGCTGATGGCGTTCGCCTTCATGGGCGGCCTCTTCTTCGTGACGTTCTTCCTTCAGGGCGTCCACGGCCTCAGCCCGGTCGACAGCGGTCTGCACCTGCTGCCGCTGACCGCCATGATGATCGTCTCCTCGCCGGTCGCCGGTCTGCTGATCACCAAGTTCGGCCCACGCGTCCCGCTGGTCGGCGGCATGGTCTGCACGGCCACCGCCATGTTCGGCATGACGACGCTCAGCGAGTCCACCGGCACCTTCGCCATGTCCCTCTGGTTCGCCCTGCTCGGCTGCGGTCTGGCCCCGGTCATGGTCGGCGCCACCGAGGTCATCGTCGGCAACGCGCCCCTGGAGCTCTCCGGCGTGGCCGGCGGCCTCCAGCAGGCCGCCATGCAGGTCGGCGGCGCGCTCGGCACCGCCGTCCTCGGTGCGGTCATGTCCTCCAAGGTCAGCTCCGACTTCGCCACCAACTGGACGGACGCCGGCCTGCCCGGCACGCCCGACCCGAAGCTGGAGGAGGCCGCCGAGTTCGGCATGGTCCCGGTCGACGCCCTCTCCAAGGCTCCCGGTATGACGCCGGACGTCATCGACACCATCGGCGGCGTCATCCACGACACGTTCATGTCCGGCATGGGCCTCGCCTTCACCGTCGCGGGTGTCGTCGCTGTCATCGCGGCCGGTGTCGCCACCCTCACCAAGCGCGGCGCGAACGCCGAGGCGGGTGCCGGAGTCGGTCACATCTAGACCCTCTGCGGCGTCAACACAGCGCACACCACAGCCCCGCCGAATCCTTTCGGCGGGGCTGTCGCCTATCAGGGTGGTGCGGGCCGTCTCCCTCTTCCGCCGGCACCGCCACGCTGGTCAGGCTGGTCAGGACAGCGCCGCACCACGACCGGGGCGGCGCACGACCACGGGGGTTGATCCACCATGCGTACGACCACGCGCACGAACCGCAGGACCGTTCTCGCCGCGGGCCTGGCCGTCACGGCGCTCACCGTGCTCATCCCGCAGGCGCTCGCCGAGGACCGATCCCGGGCGAGCGCGCACCCGGCATCGGACGTCCGGCTCGGCACCTGCGAGGCAGGCCGGCTCTGCCTCTGGAAGAAGCCCGACTTCACCGGCGCCCGGCAGACGTACGAACTCTCCACCGTCGACATCGAGAGCTGCACCCCGCTCCCCAAGGGCGGCGACGCGCAGTCCCTCGCCAACCGCACCGGCCGGCCCGTCACCACCTACCAGTCGGCGGAATGCCAGGAGACGGCGGAGTTCGAGACGTACCCGGGCGGCGGGACCTGGCTGCCCCGCTCCCCGTACCAGGTGAGGGCGTTCAAGATCTGGGAGAACTAGAAGGAGCCGCCGTACGCCGAGGGGCGGCGACGCACCCGCGTCACCGCCCCTCGGATCCGTACAGCAGCTCTACGGCTACGCGTCGCCGCCCGCCGCGCCCGGATCGGCCGCGGCCACATCCAGGAGGTCGTAACGGTCCAGCGCCTTCTTCAGGGCCGACCGGTCGATCTTGCCCTCCTTCGCGAGCTCGGTGAGCACCGCGAGGACGATCGACTGCGCGTCGATGTGGAAGAACCGGCGCGCCGCACCACGGGTGTCGGCGAAGCCGAAGCCGTCAGCGCCCAGTGACTGGTAGGTGCCGGGCACCCAGCGCGCGATCTGGTCCGGCACCGAACGCATCCAGTCCGAGACCGCCACGAACGGGCCTTCGGCCCCTTCCAGCTTCTTCGTCACGTACGGGACGCGCTGCTCCTCCTCCGGGTGGAGCAGGTTGTACCGCTCCACGTCCACGGCCTCGCGCCGCAGCTCGTTCCAGGAGGTGGCCGACCAGACGTCCGCCTTGACGTTCCACTCCTCGGCGAGGATCTTCTGCGCCTCGACGGCCCACGGGACCGCCACACCGGACGCCAGGATCTGCGCCGGGACCTCGCCCGCCTCGCCCTGCTTGAAGCGGTAGACACCCTTGAGGATGCCGTCCACGTCGACGTTCTCCGGCTCGGCCGGGTGCTGGATCGGCTCGTTGTAGACGGTGAGGTAGTAGAAGACGTCCTCGTTCGCCTCGCCGTACATCCGGCGCAGCCCGTCCTGCATGATGTGCGCGATCTCGTACCCGAAGGCCGGGTCGTAGGCGACACAGCCCGGGTTGGTCGAGGCGAGCAGCTGCGAGTGGCCGTCCGCGTGCTGGAGGCCCTCACCGGTCAGCGTCGTACGCCCGGCGGTCGCCCCCAGCACGAAACCGCGCGAGAGCTGGTCGGCCATCTGCCAGAACTGGTCACCGGTGCGCTGGAACCCGAACATCGAGTAGAAGACGTACACCGGGATCAGCGGCTCGCCGTGCGTCGCGTACGCCGAACCGGCGGCGATCAGCGAGGCCGTACAGCCCGCCTCCGAGATGCCGTCGTGCAGCATCTGGCCCGTCGGCGACTCCTTGTACGCGAGCAGCAGATCGCGGTCGACCGCCTCGTACTGCTGGCCCAGCGGGTTGTAGATCTTCGCACTCGGGAAGAACGCGTCCATGCCGAACGTGCGGTACTCATCGGGCGCGATCAGCACGAACCGCTTGCCGATCTCCTTGTCCCGCATGAGGTCCTTCAGGATGCGGACGAATGCCATGGTGGTGGCGATCGACTGCGAACCCGAACCCTTCTTCGCAGCCGCGTACGTCTTCTCCTCGGGCTGCGGCAGGGGCTTCGCACGCACCACCCGGGTCGGCACATAGCCGCCCAGACTGTTGCGGCGGTCGTGCATGTACTGGATCTCCTCCGAGTCGCGGCCCGGGTGGTAGTAGGGCGGGTAGCCCTCGTCCAGCTGCTTGTCGGTGATCGGGATGTGCAGCCGGTCGCGGAACCGCTTGAGGTCCTCGACCGTGAGCTTCTTCATCTGGTGGGTCGCGTTGCGGCCCTCGAAGTTCGGCCCCAGCGTCCAGCCCTTGACCGTCTGCGCCAGGATCACGGTCGGCTGGCCCTTGTGCGCCTTGGCCGCCGCGTAGGCCGCGTAGACCTTCCTGTGGTCGTGCCCGCCGCGCCCCAGGTGCAGGATCTGGTGGTCGGTCATGTCCTTGACCATGTCGCGCAGCCGCGGGTCGTCACCGAAGAAGTGCTCGCGGATGTACGAGCCGGTCTCGGTGGCGTACGTCTGGAACTGGCCGTCCGGCGTGGTGTTCAGCTTGTTGACCAGGATGCCCGTGCGGTCCTGCGCCAGCAGCGGGTCCCAGGAGCGGTCCCAGACCAGCTTGATGACGTTCCAGCCGGCGCCCCGGAACTGCGACTCCAGCTCCTGGATGATCTTGCCGTTGCCGCGCACCGGCCCGTCGAGCCGCTGCAGGTTGCAGTTGACGACGAAGGTCAGGTTGTCCAGGCCCTCACGGGCGGCGATGGACAGCTGGCCCAGCGACTCCGGCTCGTCCATCTCGCCGTCGCCCAGATAGGCCCACACGTGCGACTTGGAGGTGTCGGCGATGCCGCGCGCCTCCATGTAGCGGTTCATCCGCGCCTGGTAGATCGCGCCGAGCGGGCCGAGGCCCATCGAGACGGTCGGGAACTCCCAGAAGTCCGGCATCAGCCGCGGGTGCGGGTAGCTGGAGAGGCCGTTCGGCGCCTTCGACTTCTCCTGGCGGAAGGCGTCGAGCTGGGCCTCGCTCAGCCGGTCCAGCAGGAACGCGCGGGCGTAGATCCCCGGGGACGCGTGCCCCTGGAAGAAGATCTGGTCGCCGCCGTCGCCCTGGTCCTTGCCGCGGAAGAAGTGGTTGAAGCCCACGTCGTAGAGCGAGGCGGAGGAGGCGAAGGTCGCGATGTGGCCGCCGACACCGATCCCGGGGCGCTGCGCCCGCGAGACCATCACGGCCGCGTTCCAGCGGGTCGCGTTGAGGACCTTGCGCTCGATCTCCTCGTCGCCGGGGAAGAACGGCTCGTCCTTCGTGGCGATGGTGTTCACGTAGTCCGTGCTGCGCATCTCCGGCACGGCGACGCGCTTCTCCCGCGCGCGCTCGATGAGCCGGAGCATCAGGTAGCGGGCCCGCTCACGGCCTCGCTCGTCGACGGCGGCGTCGAGGGAGTCGAGCCATTCCTGGGTCTCCTCCGGATCAAAATCCGGGACCTGGCTCGGAAGGCCGCCAATGATGATCGGGTTGCGATCGGATCCGGAAGCCACACTGTTCCTTCGCTGTTCGGTGGTGCTCTGCGGGGTCTGTTACGGGGAACGTACCCCCGGGACAACTGTGTGCGCGCCGCCTCCATCGTGCTACCGCGAGGGCCCGAACGTCATCTCTACCGAGGGGTAACCCCGAGGTTCCGAAATTTCTCCGGCGGGGCACGAGTATGGGCAGTACGCGGTGGGGTACGGGCAAACCGCAACCTTACGCCCAAGCCGTCCAAGCGTTCCCAAAGGCTGTTCGACTCCGATTGCCGGAGCGAAACGGCATAAGCTGAGGAAGGACGTAAACAGATGGGGCGACCTCGCGGAGCCCCGGAGGGACAGGCCCAGGCCCCGGAGAGACTTGCCGGAGCCTGCGGTGACGTGGCAGGGAACGTCACCGTTCAGGCGGTCTCGCACGCCGGGTACTTGCGCGATTCGCCGGGCCCGTGTGGACTACGGCCTACGCCCCGCGCACGCGCGTGGCTGCAGCATTTTCCGAAGACATGATCAGGAGGCATCCCGTGAGCGCGACCGCGGACCACGCGGAGGAGCGGACCAACCCGGCAGCACGCCTGGGGTTCGAGCCCGGACAGGTGGTCCAGGAGATCGGCTACGACGAAGACGTCGAGCTGGAGCTCCGTGAGGGTATTGAGGCCACTACCGGCCAGGAACTCGTCGACGAGGAGTACGACGATGTCGCGGACGTCGTCCTGCTCTGGTTCCGCGACGAGGACGGCGACCTTACGGACGCGCTGGTGGATGCCATCGGTCTGCTCGAGGACGGCGGTACGGTCTGGCTGATGACGCCGAAGACCGGCCGTGACGGATACGTCGAGCCGAGCGACATCAATGAGGCTGCCCAGACGGCCGGTCTCGCCCAGACCAAGAGCATCAGCGCGGGCAAGGACTGGACGGGAAGCCGTCTGGCCACCCCCAAGGGGGCCAAGGCCAAGCGCTGAACCACTCGCAGGACCACCCGGGGCCCCCGGCGGCGCTTACGTGCCGCCGGGGGCCTTCGTACGTGCTCCGCCGGCCGTGCGTAGGGTGGGAGTCACCCGGACGGCCGGACGCGTGCGTACGGATTCGCACCGGCCGGACCGGGAAGCGAGAAGTGGGAAGCGGCGGAAGGGATACCTGTTCATGGCGATCGAGGTCGGCACCGAGGCTCCGGATTTCGAACTGAAGGACAACCACGGCCGGACCGTGCGGCTCGCGGACTTCCGGGGCGGGAAGAACGTGGTGCTGCTCTTCTACCCGTTCGCCTTCACGGGCGTCTGCACCGGTGAGCTGTGCGCGCTCCGCGACGAGCTGCCCCGCTTCGAGAACGACGACACCCAGCTGCTCGCCGTCTCCAACGACTCCATCCACACCCTGCGCGTCTTCGCCGAGCAGGAGGGCCTGGAATACCCGCTGCTCTCCGACTTCTGGCCGCACGGCGAGACCTCACGGGCGTACGGCGTCTTCGACGAGGACAAGGGCTGCGCGGTGCGCGGCACCTTCATCATCGACAAGGCGGGCACCGTCCGCTGGAGCGTCGTCAACGGCCTGCCGGACGCACGTGACCTGAACGACTACATCAAGGCGCTCGAAGCGCTCTGAGGCGATCTCCTGGCGCCGCCCGGCCAAAAGCCTGTTTTGGCCGGGAACCGGTCACTAGGATCCAATCGTTGATCCGATGCCAACGAACGACGGGGACGCTGGTGTCTGCCGGCCCCTGAGAAAACTACTGGAGGACTCGTGGGAGTCAGCCTCAGCAAGGGCGGCAACGTCTCGCTGACCAAGGCCGCGCCCAACCTGACCGCGGTCATCGTCGGTCTGGGCTGGGACGCCCGCACCACCACCGGCGGCGACTTCGACCTCGACGCCAGCGCGCTGCTGGCGAATGCCGAGGGCAAGGTCGCGGCGGACGGCAATTTCGTCTTCTTCAACAACCTGAAGAGCCCCGACGGCTCCGTCGAGCACACCGGTGACAACCTCACCGGTGAGGGCGAGGGCGACGACGAGGTCATCAAGGTGAACCTCGCCGGTGTCCCGGCCGACGTCGACAAGATCGTCTTCCCGGTCTCGATCTACGAGGCCGAGAGCCGTCAGCAGAGCTTCGGCCAGGTCCGCAACGCGTACATCCGCGTGGTGAACCAGGCCGACAACAGCGAGCTCGCCCGATACGACCTGAGCGAGGACGCCTCGACGGAGACCGCGATGGTCTTCGGCGAGCTCTACCGCAACGGCGCCGAGTGGAAGTTCCGCGCCATCGGCCAGGGCTACGCCTCGGGCCTGCGCGGTATCGCGCAGGACTTCGGCGTCAACGTCTGAGCACACGCACGCCCCAGCAGGACCGGGCGCGCAGTGCCGCGCCCACGCACCACCCCGTCCGGCGCCGCCCCGTGCGGCGCCGGACGCGCTCAACCGGGCGCTTTCGACGCCCGACCGCGGGTGCCGAAAGCGCCCGTCAGCGTTTCCACGACTCGGGGAGGACATACATGGGCGTCACACTCGCCAAGGGAGGCAATGTCTCCCTCTCCAAGGTCGCACCCAACCTCACACAGGTGCTGGTCGGGCTCGGCTGGGACGCACGCTCCACCACCGGAGCCGATTTCGACCTCGACGCCAGCGCGCTGCTGTGCCGGTCGGGCCGGGTGCTCGGTGACGAGTGGTTCGTCTTCTACAACAACCTCACCAGCCCCGACGGCTCCGTCGAGCACACCGGTGACAACCTGACAGGTGAGGGCGACGGCGACGACGAGTCGGTCATCGTCCGCCTCGACCAGGTCCCCGCCCACTGCGACAAGATCGTCTTCCCGGTCTCCATCCACGACGCGGACAACCGGGGCCAGGCCTTCGGCCAGGTCAGCAACGCCTTCATCCGCGTGGTCAACCAGGCCGACGGACAGGAGCTGGCGCGCTACGACCTGAGCGAGGACGCCTCCTCCGAGACCGCGATGATCTTCGGTGAGCTCTACCGCTATCAGGGTGAGTGGAAATTCCGTGCAGTCGGTCAGGGGTACGCGTCGGGGCTGCGCGGCATCGCTCTAGACTTCGGCGTCAACGTTTCGTAACGCCGCGCACGGCGCGGGGGAGCCCCGTACACACCGGGGGAGACCCTTACATGGACACGATGGGGTAGCAGTGGTTCTGAAAACCTTCGGCTGGTCGTTCGCGGTGACCGCGCTCGGCCTGGTCGCAGCCTTCTTCTACGGGGGGTGGCAAGCATTCGGCATCGTCGCGATCCTGACGATCCTGGAGATCTCGCTGTCCTTCGACAACGCGGTGATCAACGCCGGAATCCTGAAGAAGATGAATGCCTTCTGGCAGAAGATCTTCCTCACCGTCGGCATCCTGATCGCCGTCTTCGGCATGCGGCTGGTCTTCCCCGTCGTGATCGTGGCCGTGAGCGCCCAGCTCGGACCGATCGAGGCCATCGACCTCTCCTTCAACGACCCCGAGCGCTACAAGGAACTGGTGACGGACGCCCATCCGTCGATCGCCGCCTTCGGTGGCATGTTCCTGTTGATGATCTTCCTCGACTTCATCTTCGAGGACCGTGACATCCAGTGGCTCCGCTGGATCGAGCGCCCGCTCGCCAAGCTCGGCAAGGTCGACATGCTGTCGGTCTGCGTCGCGCTGATCGTGCTGATGATCACTGCCATGACCTTCGCGACCCAGGCCCACCAGCACGGTGGCGGGCACGTGGACAAGGCGTCGACCGTCATGCTCTCGGGTATCGCCGGTCTGATCACCTACCTCATCGTCGGCGGGCTCTCCGGATTCTTCGAGGGCAAGCTCGAAGAGGAGGAGGAGCGCGAGCACGAGGCCGAGGAAGAGGCCAGGAAGAAGGGCAAGCCCGTCACCGGGGTCGCCCTCGCCGGAAAGGCCGCGTTCTTCCTCTTCCTCTACCTGGAAGTCCTGGACGCCTCCTTCTCGTTCGACGGCGTCATCGGCGCCTTCGCCATCACCAACGAGATCGTGCTGATGGCCCTCGGCCTCGGTATCGGTGCGATGTACGTCCGTTCGCTCACCGTCTACCTGGTCCGCCAGGGCACGCTGGACGACTACGTCTACCTGGAGCACGGCGCGCACTACGCGATCGGCGCGCTCTCGGTCATCCTGCTGGTCACCATCCAGTACGAGATCAACGAGATCATCACCGGCCTGATCGGCGTCGTCCTCATCGGCCTCTCCTTCTGGTCCTCGCTCCGCCGCAACAAGGCCATCGCCGCTTCGGGCGGAGGCGGCGGGGACATCGGTGGAAGTCCCGGTTCCAAGGCTCACGTCAACTCCGGGGTGTGACCCGGTAGGGATTGAGGAACGCTCTCTGCGGGGCGGCCCACACGGCGACGGCTCTCCGGGACTCTCCCGGACCCGGCCCGGTGGCCGCCCCGCAGTGGTGTGCCGGGCCCGCGGACGGGCAAGGCGACAGGCCGACACGGCGAACAGGTCGGACAGGTGGGGGTTGGGATGGGGTTCTTCGACGGCCTGTGGCCGGCGCGCGCGGCACAGTTCGACTCGGGCAACGGCACGTCGAGCGCCATCGTGCTCTCGAAACGCAATGCCACGGTCTCGCTCAGCAAACAGGGCGCCCTCTCGGGCAACCTGAGGGTCAACCTGTCCTGGCGGATGCGTACGTCGGACATCGAGGGCCGCTCACGCCAGAGCGGCCGGCTGCGGCGCCCGCTCAAGCTCTTCCAGCCCGAGGTGGTGCAGGCGCACACCCAGGGCGTCGTCAACGTCGACCTGGACCTCGGCTGCATGTACGAGCTGGCGGACGGCACCAAGGGGGTCGTGCAGCCGCTGGGCAACCTGATCGGCGATCTGAACAGCCCGCCCTACATCCGGCTCAGCGGGGACGACCGCTTCGGCGCGCCCTCGGGCGAGACGGTCTACGTCAACCTCGACCAGCGCGACCAGTTCAAGCGACTGCTCTTCTTCGTCTACATCTACGACCGGACGCCCGCGTTCGACCGGACGCACGCCAAGATCACGCTCTACCCGGGCAACGGCCCACGGATCGAGATCGAGCTCGACGAGCGCGCGCCGCAGGCCCGCTCCTGCGCGGTGTTCACCGTGGAGAACGTCAAGGGCGAGCTGATCGTGCGGCGCGAGGTGAAGTTCGTCTACGGATTCCAGTCCGAGCTGGACCGGCTCTACGGCTACGGCATGCAGTGGGGACGCGGCTACAAGTCCCGGACCTGAGCCCTCAGGGCCGGATGAGTTCAGGTCCGGATGAGGTCAGGTCCGGATGAGTCCGGCCCCGGATGGGTTCAGGACCGGATGAACTGCGGCCCTTGCGGCGGCAGGACGAAGTGCGGGTCGGGCGCGTGGGCGGCGGCCGCGGCGGGCTGCGGATAGCCGTAGGCGGGCGGCGCACCGGCCGCCTGCGGGTAGCCGTATGCCCGCTGGGCGTTCGCGGCGGGCTGCGGCGCGGGCATGGCGGGCACCGGAGGCACGGCCGGAGGCGCGACGGGCGGCGGGTAGCCGTAGGCGGGCTGCCGGTGCAGGACGGTGGCCTGGGAGTCGGCGCCCGGCGCGGAGGCGGCGTGCGGGGGCGCGGCGGGATCGGGGACGGCGTGCGCGGGAGCCTGAGCGGCACCGGCCGGTTCCTCCTCCGACCCGTTCCCGGCTTCCGAGTCGTCGACCGAGATCCCGAAGGCGGTGGCGAGACCGATCAGCCCGGTCGGATAGCCCTGGCCGACCGCCCGGAACTTCCACCCCTCGCCGCGCCGGTAGAGCTCGCCGCAGATGATCGCGGTCTCCTTCCCGGTCTCCGGCCGCACGTCGAAGACGGCCAGCGGCTCGCCGTCGGCGAAGGCGGCGTCGAAGAGGAGTATCCGCAGGTCCGGCACCTGCTGAAAGGCGTCGCCGTCGGACGAGGCGGCGATGACCACCTGGTCCACCGACGGGTCGAGCGCGCCGAGATCCGCCTCGATCGTGTCCGTGAGTCCCTCGGGGACGCTGCGCTTCGGCAGCCGCCGGACCAGACCGGAGGGATGGCGGGGCTGGTTGTAGAAGACGAAGTCCTCGTCGGACCGCACACGGCCGGAGGCCCCGAGCAGCAGAGCGGAGGCGTCCACATCGGGAACGCCGGTCCCCGGGGTCCACCGCAGCACGGCCCGTACGGCCACGGCGTCGACCGGGACGTTCGAGCCCTTCAGCATCGTGTGCGTCATGGGCGTCATCCTGCCTGCCGGCGGCACGTGCGGGCAACGCGGGGGGCGGCAAAGCCCCGGTCCTGTTGCGGTCCTGTTGCGGTGGTAGCGAGCCGGAGAGAGGGAAGGAGGAGGGCCGGACGATACCGCCAGGAGAGGCCGGGTGAAGGGCGGGTAACCGGAAATTCATGTACATCGGGAACTGTTGACACTCGTCCGTACGTACTATTACCGGCCATACGTTGTCCGGCCGGTCAGGCAGTTCGGGGGAAACTCATGCGTCACTTCGGGCACATACCGCCCGCTGCCCGGGAGGGCCTGTTCTTCCGCGAGCCGTGCGAGTTCACCGCCGCCTCGCCCGCGAGCCTGCTCTCCGTCGCGCTGGGCGCCACGCTCTACTCCCCGGCCACCCGGCCCACCCTGGCCGACGACGTGACGAAGCAGGCCGGGCGCGGCGTCGTCTCCATGGTGCTCTGCCTGGAGGATTCGATCGACGACGCCGAGGTGGTCGACGCGGAGGCCAACCTGGTGAGGCAGTTCACCGCGCTCGCGGAGCGGGACGCCACGGGCGCCGGACTGCCGCTCCTCTTCGTCCGGGTCCGCGAACCGGGCCAGATCACCGACCTGGTCGACCGGCTCGGCACGGCCGTCCGGACATTGTCCGGTTTTGTACTTCCCAAATTCACCGAGAAGCGCGGAACACTCTTCCTGGAGGCCCTGGAAGAAGCCGAAGCCGCCTGCGGACAACGGCTGTTCGCCATGCCCGTCCTCGAATCGCCCGAGCTGCTCCACCTGGAGACCCGCGGCGAGGTCCTCCAGGGCATCGCGCGCTCCGTCGACAAATACCGGGACCGCGTGCTCGCCCTGCGGCTCGGCGTCACCGACTTCTGCTCGGCCTACGGACTGCGCCGCGCCCCCGACATGACGGCGTACGACGTCCAGATCGTCGGCTCCGTCATCGCCGACGTGGTCAACGTGCTGGGCCGGGCCGACGGCACCGGCTTCACGATCACCGGCCCGGTCTGGGAGTACTTCCGCCGCCAGGAGCGCATGTTCAAGCCCCAGCTGCGCCGCAGCCCCTTCCTGGAGGGCAGCGCCGAGGAGCTGCGTACGGCGCTGATCGAGCACGACCTCGACGGACTTCTGCGGGAGATCGAGCTGGACCGGGCCAACGGCCTGCTCGGCAAGACCTGCATCCACCCCTCGCACGTGGCACCCGTCCACGCACTCTCCGTGGTCAGCCACGAGGAGTTCACCGACGCGCAGGACATCCTGCGGCCCGAGCGCGGAGGCGGCGGGGTGCTGCGCTCGGCGTATACGAACAAGATGAACGAAGTGAAGCCCCACCGGGCCTGGGCCGAGCGCACGCTCCGGCGGGCCGAGGCCTTCGGTGTGGCGAGCGAGGACGTCGGCTTCGTGGACCTGCTGGCCGCCGGCCTGACGAAGTGAGCGCGCGTGGCGGCGCGTACCGATGACCGAGCGTAGTGAGCGCGTACCGACGAGCGGGCGCGCGAGGAGAGAAGAGGCCGTGGACGTGGTGTGGTCGGGCGACTGGGTGGCCGAGCGGCTGGGAGTGGCCCTGGAGGGCGACGGGGAGCTCCAGGAGCTGCTGGGCCTCGCCCTGCGGCGCAACCCCAAGCGGGCCCACCTGCTCGTCTCCAACGTGCTGGGCAAGCACGTGCCGCAGAAGCCTTCGGTCGTGTACGGGGCCGGGTACGGGCTCGGTGAGCGCGTACGGGCGCTCCTCGGCGCCGACGAGGCCCGCCACGCGGTGGTCCTCGGGTACGCGGAGACGGCCACCGGCCTCGGCCACGCCGTCGCGGACGGCCTGCGGGACGCCCCGTACCTCCATTCCACCCGGCGGCCCGTCCCGGGCGTCGCGCAGGCCGGCGGCTTCGAGGAGGCCCACTCGCACGCCACCTCGCACCTGCTGCTGCCGGAGGACCCCGAGCTGCTGGCCGGAAAGGCGGAGGCGTCCACTCTGGTGCTGGTCGACGACGAGTTCTCCACCGGCAACACCGTGCTCAACACCATCCGCGCGCTCCACGAGCTGCATCCGCGCGACCGGTACGTCATCGTCGCCCTGGTCGACATGCGCTCGGCGGGCGACCGCGACCGGCTGACGGCCTTCGCCGCCGAGGTCGGCGCCCGCGTCGACCTGGTGACCCGCTCCTCCGGCACGGTCACGCTCCCCGAAGGCGTACTGGAACGCGGCCAGGCCCTGGTCGCTGCCCAGGAGGCGGAGCAGACGGGCCGGGCCAATGAGGCCCACGAGCACGCCGCCCCGGTCACCCGCGTCGCCCTGGACTGGCCCGCAGGCGTTCCCGACGGCGGCCGGCACGGATTCACCCCGGCGCACCGGGCGGCGCTCGAAACGGTGCTCCCGGGGATGGCGGAGCGGATCGCGGACGCGCTGGACGGCGGCGCCCGCCACGGCCGCGTCCTCGTCCTCGGCTTCGAGGAGCTGATGTACGCGCCACTGCGCCTGGGCACCGCGCTGGAAGAGGCGCTGGGGCCCGACGCGGACGTCCGGTACTCCACGACCACCCGCTCGCCCGTCCTCGCCGTCGACGACCCGGGTTACGCGATACGCACCCGCCTCGTCTTCCCGGCCCACGACGGTCCGGCGGACGGCCCCGGCGACCGGTTCGCGTACAACGTGGCGGGAGCGGGGTTCGACGCGGTGGTCGCCGTCGTCGACTCCACCGCCGACACTCCCGGGCTCCACGCCCCCGACGGCCTGCTGGCCCGCCTGGCGGCCCACGCCGGCCAGGTCCTCCTCGCGGTGGTCCCCTCGTACACCCCCACACCTGTTCAGGAGTCCGCCGTGCTGCCCGAGCCCCTCCGAGGTCCCGACTTCTCCAGTTACGCGCCCGAGGACGTCGGCTGGCTGCTCCAGGACCTCTCGGACACCGAGCTGGAGGCGCCGACCGAGGAGCGCGAGGAGGCGATCCAGAGCGGCGGCGCGCACTACGCGGAGTCGCTGCCCGTCGAGTACCAGCCGAGCGCCGAGTACCAGTCCCTGTTCACGGCCGCCCTGGACGCCTCCGCCGCGCGCATCGCCCGTGCGGTCGGCACCGTCACCGAGACGGTCCTCGCCGAACGCGGCCCGCGCCCGGTCCTCGTCTCGCTCGCCCGCGCCGGAACGCCCGTCGGGGTCCTGATGCGTCACTGGGCCCGCCACCGGCACGGCCTGGACCTGCCGCACTACGCCATCTCCATCGTCCGGGGCCGGGGCATCGACGCCACCGCGCTGCGCTGGCTCGCCGCCCATCACGACCCGGCCGACGTGGTGTTCGTCGACGGCTGGACGGGGAAGGGCGCGATCACCCGCGAACTGGCGGCGGCGATCAGCGCGTTCGAGGAGTCGACCGGGATCGCCGGCTTCGACCCGGAGATCGCGGTGCTCGCCGACCCCGGCGGCTGCGTCCGTACGTACGGCACCCGCGAGGACTTCCTGATCCCCTCGGCCTGCCTCAACTCCACGGTCTCCGGCCTCATCTCCCGTACGGTGCTCCGCGCCGACCTGGTCGGGCCGAACGACTTCCACGGCGGGAAGTTCTACCGCGAGCTGGCGGAGTCGGACGTGTCCGGCGACTTCCTGGCGGCGGTGACCGCGCGCTTCGACGAGGTGGCGGACCAGGTGGAGGCGGAGACCAAGGAACTGCTCGCCGCCGACCGGGCCCCGACCTGGGAGGGCTGGGCGGCCGTCGAGCGGATCAGCGAGGAGTACGGCATCCACGACGTCAACCTGGTCAAGCCGGGCGTCGGCGAGACCACCCGGGTCCTGCTGCGCCGGGTCCCGTGGAAGATCCTCGCCAAGCGCGGCGCGGGCGCGGACCTGACCCACATCCGGCTGCTGGCCGAACAGCGCGGCGTCCCGGTCGAGGAGGTCGACGACCTCCCGTACAGCTGTGTCGGTCTGATCCACCCCCGGTTCACGCGCGGCGCGACGGGCGCGGACGGCAAGGCGGTGCAGGGCGCATGAGCACTCCTGTTGCCGGGAACGGCTCCGCCACGCTGGTGGCGAGCGACCTCGACCGTACGCTGATCTACTCGGCGGCCTCGCTCGACCTGACGATGCCCGACGCGGAGGCTCCCCGGCTGCTCTGCGTCGAGGTGTACGGCCACAAGCCCCTCTCGTACATGACGGAGACGGCCGCCGCGCTCCTCACCGAGGTGGCCGGCTCCACGGTCTTCGTCCCCACCACCACCCGCACCCGCGAGCAGTACCACCGCATCCACCTCCCCGGCCCCGCCCCGCGGTACGCGATCTGCGCCAACGGCGGCCACATCCTGGTCGACGGCGTCTCCGACCGGGACTGGCGGCAGCAGGTGGAGGCGCGCATCGCCGAAGAGTGCGCCCCCCTCACCGAGATCCGCGCCCACCTCGCCACCACCGCCGACCCGGCCTGGCTCCTCAAGGAGCGGGTGGCCGAGAACCTCTTCGCGTACCTGGTCGTCGAGCGCTCGCTGCTGCCCGAGGAGTGGGTGAAGGAGCTGGCGGTGTGGGCGGAAGAGCGCGGCTGGACGGTCTCGCTCCAGGGCCGCAAGATCTACGCGGTCCCGGTGCCGCTCACCAAGAGCGCCGCCATGAACGAGGTCGCCCGCCGCTCCGGAGCCACCCGCACGCTGGCCGCCGGGGACTCCCTTCTCGACGCGGACCTGCTGCTCGCCGCCGACCTCGGCTGGCGTCCCGGCCACGGCGAACTGGCCGACCACGACTGGCGGGCCCCGCACGTCGTGGCGCTCAAGGAGCGGGGCGGGGCGGCGGGGGAGGAGATCCTGCGCCGGTTCCTGGCGGCTTCGGCCGCGTAGGTCCGGCTCCGCGCGTTCGGCTGCGCGACTGCGTGGGTTGGGGAAGGCTGGAGCCATGACCAAGGGCAACGAGACCACGATCACTCCCGAGCTGTACGCGTACATGCTGGCCCACAACCCGCCGCTGGACCCGGTCCAGCGGCAGCTGGTGGACACCACGTACGCCCGCTTCCCCGACCACGCTGGCATGGTGTCGGCCGAGGAGCAGGCCCCGCTGCTCGCCTTCCTCGTCCGGTTGGTGGGCGCCCGGCACGTGGTGGAGGTCGGCACGTTCACCGGGTTCAGCGCGCTGGCGATGGCCCAGGCGCTGCCCGCCGACGGCACGCTCATCGCCTGCGACGTCTCGGAGGAGTGGACGGCGTACGGGCGCGAGGCCTGGGAGAAGGCGGGCGTCGCGGACCGCATCGACCTGCGCATCGCCCCGGCCCTGGACACCCTGCGCGCCATGCCCGCCGAGCCGCACATCGACTTCGCCTACCTGGACGCGGACAAGGGCGGCTACATCGCGTACTGGGAGGAGCTGGTGCCCAGGATGCGGCAGGGCGGCGTGATCGCCGTGGACAACGTGCTCTTCCACGGCGGTGTCACGGACCCGCACGCCACCGGATCGACAGCGGCGATCAAGGAGTTCAACGACCACGCGGCCGCCGACACCCGGATGGACAGCGTGCTGCTCACGGTCGCGGACGGCCTGACGCTCGCGCGCAAGAAGTAGCGCGCGGTCTCATTCCGCCTGCTCTGTCGAGCGGCTTCTGCTTGCTCCGTTACGCGGCCGGGCTCAGCCGCAGCAACCCCCGCCGCAGCAGCCTCCGCCCCCGCCGCCGTTGGACGGCGCGGGCGCGGACGCGGCGGCGCCGCCCACGGCCACGGCGGAGAGCAGCTTGACGGTGTCGTCGTGGCCGGCCGGGCAGGAGGCCGGGTCCGAGGACTGCGCCATGGGACGGCTGAGTTCGAACGTGTCTCCGCAGGTGCGGCAGCGGAATTCATAGCGAGGCATGGCCTCAGGCTAGAGCCATCGCCGCCGGACGGCTACGGCCACCTGGAACCCATGCGGCTCCGGCCACCTGGAACCACGCAGCTCCGGCCACCTGGAACAGCGCGGGCTCAGGCCCCGCCGCCGCGCTCCTCGCGGATGTCGGAGACGACCCGGGCCGCGGTCTGGCGCACGGCCTCGGTCTCGGTCAGGAAGTGCCAGTAGTCGGGGTGGCGGCCCTCAAGAGCGGCGATGGCCCGGTCCAGCCGTGCCACCGAGTCGTCGAGCGGCCGCGCGTGCCGGGGATCGGGGGTGTGCCGGCCGGCCATGGCGAGGCGTTGCGCGTCCCGGACGGCGAAACGGGTCCGCTCGATCTCCTGCTGCGGGTCCTTCGCCACGGCGTCCAGCCGCCGCAGCCGGTCCCCGGCCGCGGAGACCGCCTCGTCGACCGCGTTGAGCAGGGCGCGGACCGTGGAGAGCCGGGACGTGGCATCCGCCCAGCGCTGCTCGTCCCGCGCCTTCGCCGCCTCCGCGAGCTTCTCCTCGGCCTGCCGCACGTTCACGGCGGCCTGTTCCGGCACCGGCTGGAGATCCTGCCAGCAGGCGGCCGAGAACCGCCGCCGCAGCTCGCTCAGGACCGGCTCCACCGAGCCCGCCCGCGTCGTCAGGGCCTGGGCGCGGGTCCGCAGTGACACCAGCCGCCGGTCGATCTCGGCGGCCCGTTCCGGCAGCCGCTCCGCCTCCACCCGCAGCGCCTCCGCGTCGCGCAGCACCACATCGGCCCGCTGGAGCGTCTCGGCGACCCCGTGCTTCCCCGCTCCCTGGTTCAGCTTGGTCAGCTCCGGGGCGAGGGCGGCGAGCCGGGCCGCGAGCTCATCGGCGCGCAGCCCCGCCGCCCGTACGGCATCGAGCGCATTGCTCGCCCCGAGCAGCGCCTGCCGGGCCCGCTCCACGGCGGGGGCGAGCCGGGCGAGCTGGGTCTCCGCACTGCCCAGCAGCGTCCCGAGCCCCTGCCCGAACCGGTCCAGCTCGCCCTTGACCCGTACGAGATCGTCCTTGGCCCGGGTCAGCTCGGTACGGGCGCTGGCGGCGGCGGAGGGCTCCAGATCGTCCCGGTCCAGGTCGTGGGCGTCGACGGCGGTGATGTAGGCGTGGCTGACGTCGTCGATGCGCCGTCCCAGCGCGGCGAAGTCCTCCGCCGCCTTACGGCCGCGTGGGGAGTTGTCGACGGCGTTGATCGTCTCGATGGAGATCTTGAGGTCACGCTGGGCGGTGTCCAGCTCGTAGAAGGCCTCGGCCGCCGCGTCCCGTGCCGCCTGGGCCTCGGCACGCTGGCTCTCCCCGCGCCCGCCGAACCACCGCCGGGTGCCGCCCCCGGCGAAGGCGGCGGGCAGCGTGGCGACGAGCACGGGCACAGGCAGCAGCGCGAGGACCAGAACATCCCGGAGCCCCTGGAGTGCCGAGCCTGCCCGCCTTCCCGGCGCCCGCCGCGCATGGACCTCGCCCTGGGATCCGGCTCCGTTCCGGGCACCGGCTCCGCTCCCGGCTCCGTTCCGGGCACCGGGGACGCTCTCGACGGCGGAACTCCCACCCGCTCCTGCCTCTGGCCGCGTGTGTGTCGCCGTCACATCCCTCTCCCGTGCTGTTCCGCCCCTGCCGATACATTCTCCCACCAGGTAAGGACGAACACACGGGCCCGATAGTTCGCGGTTCTAGTCCGCCGTTCGAACCTTCACCTCCCCGTTGGCGCTGCGGGCCTTCACCACATGGGCGCTGCTCTCGCTGCGCGGCACCTTGACGCTGACCTCACCGTTGTCGGCGTTCGCGTCCACGGCGTACTTCTGTCCGCCCCGCGGCAGATCGATGACGATGCTCCCGTTGTCGCTGACGGTGTCCACCAGGTCGGGCACGCTGCTGAAGCCCAGCCGGATCTCGCCGTTGTCCGCGCGGGCGACCACGGACTTGGTGCCTATCCGCTCGGCGAGGACCGACCCGTTGTCGCTCTTGAGGTCGAGCGGCCCGCCGGAGTCCCGGACGACGATGTCGCCGTTGTCGGCGGAGAGCCGCAACGGGGCGTCGAACCCGGCCGCGGTGATACGGCCGTTGTCCGCGTCGGCCTTCACCGTCACCCCACGGGGCACCTTCACCTCGTGGCGCGCGGCACAGTTGTTGATCATGGCGTCGCACTTCACCCGGAGCGTCAGGGTGTCGTTCTCCATCTTCCAGACGGGATCGGGCCCACTCCCCAGCACGACCCACCCGTCGACCTGCCGCTCGACCTCGACCTCGTCCACATCGGCCGGCACCAGGGTCACGGTCGAGTCCTCGGCGTCGATGGTCAGCGTCTTCCCCTGCAATGCGAACGACGTGCGCTCCACGGGTGCGTCATCGATGTCGGTGCTCCCGCACCCGGTGAGACCGAGCGCGAGCAGAGCGGCCCCGCTCCCCACGGCGAGCAGCCGGCCGGGGGCCCTGCGGCGCGTGCGGGTCGGTGAGCTGGTACGGATGTCCACGATGATCGGTCCCCCAGGAGATACGGCCGGACGGTGCCACCGGTCGTCGCCGCCGGTGTACTGCAAACCGTATGTACCGGGGCGGGGTCAGGGGCATCCGGACGGCTACCGTCTCCGAGGTGGGGTTAACCCCCGTTCGGGGCCGGCGCTCGGGGTTCGGGCCGCCCCGATCGGTTCCCGATCCGGTTTATGAGCAGGAGGTCCGGTCCATGTACGCTGTTGCCTCATCCACGGGTGCGTAGCTCAGGGGTAGAGCGCTGCTCTTACAAAGCAGATGTCGGCGGTTCGAAACCGTCCGCGCCCACCGTTGCGAACGGCCAGGGCCCCGACCGTCACGGTCGGGGCCCTGGCCGTTCGCCAGCCGTCCGCAAACCCTCCGTATGCCCGTCCCGGTCCCGCGGGTCTCAGGTGCCCGGAAGCCGCCGGTCAGCGGGGGAATGGGCGCTCCCCGTCCGGCGTTGTGGAGGGGATGACCGAGGACACGCGTGATGGCCCGTCCGTCCCGCCCGAGCGCGAAGTCGTACGGCAGCGACTCCTGGCCGAACACGCCGATACGAGCGAGCGGATGGCGGCGCTGAGCCGTGACTTCGAGGCCATCGTCGAGGCGAACGCCCTGGTGGCCGTCGACGACGAGCATGACCCCGAGGGTTCGAGCACCGCCTTCGAGCGGGCCCACGTCGCCGCTCTGCTGGCGCAGGCGCGGGAGCACCTGGCTGAGCTGGACCTGGCCGTGGAACGGCTGGCGAGCGGCGACTACGGGCGCTGCGAGGTGTGCGGTGAGCGGATTCCGGCCGCCCGGCTGGAGGTGCGGCCTGCGGCCACGACCTGTGTCGGTTGTGCGGGTGGGAGTGCGGAGCGTCGCCGCTGAGCGTGCCGGCGGGGTCCTACGGCCCATCCGCCGGGTGCTCCATGATGGGTGGCCGCCCCGTGGGCGCGGTCGTACGGGGGCGGAACGGGGAGAGGAACAGGCATGGGGCAGACACTCGCGGAGATCCTGGACGGGGCCGCGCGCGGTCGGTTTCCGGCGGCTGACGGGGGGACCACCGTGGTGGAGGCGCCGAATGGGCGGGACAGCGGCGTGATCGCCTTCACCGCGCACTCGGTGGTCTTCACCGACGAGGATCCCGCATGGGTCCGCGCGACCCTGGCGTCCCTGGACTGCGATGCGCTGGCCGCCACGATGCATCCGCGCTTCCTGTGCGCGTTCCTGGAGCGGACGGGCCGGACCACCGACACGATCGACCTCCTCACGGTCGCGCCCGCTCTCCCCGGCGATCCTCCGCTGGACCTGCGGGAGATCACCGATCCCGTTCACCCCCGGGTGGTGAGCGCCCGCAGGCGGCGTGACGGCGTGCGGATGTGGGCGGTCGACGGTGGGGTGCTGGTCCTCGGGCGCGGGGTGGCGGGGCGCTGGGAAGTGGCCGTCGAGCTGGACGAGGAGGCCCGGCACCGGGGTCTCGGGCGGGCCCTGGCCACCGCCGCCCGTCACCTCGTGCCCAAGGGCGAACCGCTCTGGTCGCAGCAGGCCGCGGGCAACGCGCGCAGCATCAGGGCGTTCCAGGCCGCCGGGTTCCGGCCGGTGGGGTCGGAGGCGTTGCTGCTCGGCCGGTGAGGGCGGGCTGCGGGCGGCTGACGGGTTCGGTGGGCTACCGGTCCTCTCCCTGAGCGCCAGGGACGGTGGCGGAGCCGGGCGCGGTGAGTTCGAGTGTTCTGTCGGTGCGTCCGGCGCTCATGATGTCGAGCCAGCTCTCGTACCAGTCGAGGAAGTCGGTGGCGGGGGAGACGTCGGGGCCCCAGTGCCCGTCGCTGTTGCCGGTGAGGACACGGCCGGTCAGCGGGCCGGTCAGGGCGAGGACGCAGACGTCGGCGCAGCCCATTTCGATGATGTGCAGGAAGAGATCACCCTGGCCCGGCGGCCGGTCCGCCTGTTCGAATCCGCAGGGCGTTCCGGGCTCCCCGATCGGTTCCATGACCAGAAGGCGACACCGTTCGAGCGGGAAGAGGCCGTAGAAGGGTGCCGCGCCCGAGCCGCTTACATGCATGACGAACTGCCGGAACGCATCGGGGAGGACGATGCCGCGCTCGGCCTCGATCGCGGTGACGCGCCCTCCCGGCAGCTTCGGGCCCGGGCGGAACATGTGGTGTTCCTCCCCGAAGGAGCGGCTGCGCAGTGGCTGGAGCGGGATGGTGTCCAGCTTGTGGCGCAGGCGGGGAATGCGCGGGTCCATGGCTCATCCTCTCGCGTTCAGGGCGCGCGGCCGGATGATTTTCGGAGCGGGGCGCAGCCCTCGTCCGCCGCCGCCGTCTCCTCCCGGGATGCGTTCCCGCGAGCGCCAAGGCACCGTGGAGACATGGCCGCGCACCCGCCTGTGATCGTCTACCCGCCCTCCGCGACCGGAGCGCGGCGGGTCACCGTGCACGGGCAGATCGTGGGGCTGGCGCACGGGCGGGGTGAGGTGGCCGCGTTGCTGCGGGCCGCCGGGTTCGCGCCGGGGCCGGACGAGGCCGTCGAGCTGGACCGGCCGGGGCTGATCGAATGGCGCGGCGGCGACCTCGACACCTGGAGCCCGGCCACGAACTCGTAACCCGTTGAGTGCGAGTGGCCGTCCCACCCGTTGAGCGCGAGAGGGCCTGCGCACCCGGTGAGCGCGAGAGGGCTTTCACTCGAACGGGTGCGTCCAAGTGGCTTGCCGGGGCGGGCGCAGGGAACGTCGGAGCTGATCTGCACGCACCATCAGCGCAGGTCAAGACCGCAGGCGCCCGGCGTGCCTGCCCAGGCCGAGGAGTTCTCATGTCCCAGCCCAGCGCACCGACGCCCGGCAGCAGCACCTCCCGCTCCACCGCACCCGGCGACGGCTCCGGCAACCCGTGGGCGGGCGGCGGAACGCTGTTCGCCGGGTTCCTGCTCCTCGTCGACGGTGTCCTCGGAGTGATCAAGGGCATCGCGGGGATCGCCACCAACGACGTGTACACGGTCGTCAACGACTACGTCTTCAAGTTCAACGTCACCGCGTGGGGCTGGATCCACCTGATTCTCGGCGTGCTCCTGATCTTCGTCGGCTGGGGCATCCTCAAAGGCGCGTCCTGGGCCCGGGTCGTGGGCATCGTGCTCGTCTCGCTGAACCTGATCGCCAACTTCATGTGGCTCCCGTACACGCCGGTCTGGGCCGTCGTCACCATCGCCATCGACGTCTTCATCATCTGGGCCCTGTGCACCGACCGCTCCAAGCCGGTGTACTGACGTGGCCGACCGCACCGGGACGGAGCTCGTGGACCTCGCCGCCGAGGCGTACGTCTACGGATACCCCCTGGTGTACGACCTCTCCATGGTCGGGAGATCGCTCCGTGAAGGGTTCGGCGGGATGGCGGCCGAACCCTTCAACCGGTTCGCCCACTCCGAGCACCTCGCCGACCACCGTACGGAGTTCGTCTCCGTCAACAACGACACCGTCTACTCCATCGCCCAGCTCGACCTCTCCGGCGGGCCGCTGCGCCTCCACGTCCCCGGCACCGGCGGCGCGTACTACGTGCTCCAGTTCGTCGATGCCTGGACGAACCCCTTCGCGTACGTCGGCCGGCGTGCCACCGGTACCGGCGAGGGCGAGTGGCTGACCGTGCCGCCCGGCTGGGCCGGCAGCGTCCCCGCCGGCCTGCGCGGGGTCATCGACGCGCCCACCTCCGTGGTGACCGTCGTCGGACGCTACGCCTGCGACAGACCCGGCGACCTGCCGCGCGTCCGAGCGCTCCAGGAGCGGCTCACCCTCACCCCGCTCGACGGCAGGCCCCACCGCACCGGCCTGCCCGTGCCGGAGCCCGGCGTACCGGAGGAGCTGCGGTTCCTGGAGGAGCTGCGGGTGTGGATGGCCGACTTCCCGCCGTCCGCGGCCGACCAGGCGTACCAGGACCGCTTCCAGCCGCTCGGGCTGCTGGAGGAGGGACCTTCGCCGTACGTCGCCGCCGCCCCGGACCTCGTCGACGCGCTGGCCAGGGGGCTGGAGCGGGGGCGAGCCCGGGTCGAGGGGGTCAGCCGCGCCGGGACGGGCGGCGGCGCGGGCCGGAGGCCGGGGAGCTGGGAGCTGGACCCGCACCTCTTCGACTACAACCTGGACCACTTCGGCGTCGGCACGGTCGACTCGCCGCAGTGGCGGATCGCCGACCGCGAGGCCTCCTACCTGGCCCGCGCGGTCGCCGCCCGGATCGGGCTGTGGGGGAACCACGGGTACGAGGCGGTGTACGCCCAGACCTTCCAGGACAGCGAGGGCCGGCAGCTGAACGGGGCGTACTCCTACCTCCTGCGCTTCCCGGAGCCGCCGCCCGTCGAGTCGTTCTGGTCGGTGACGATGTACAGCACGCCGGATTACCGCCTTGTCGACAACCCGGCCCGCCGCTACTCGATCGGGGACCGTACGCCCGGCCTCGTCCACGCCGGCGACGGCTCGCTCACCCTCCACCTCTCCCACGACCGGCCCGCCGACCCCGCCCACGCGGCGAACTGGCTCCCCGCGCCCGCCGGAGACTTCCGGCCCATGCTGCGGCTGTACACACCGGGTGCCGAAGTCCTCGACGGGACGTACGCGATCCCCGTCATCGAGCGGGTCGAAGGGTAGGAGCCGGCAGCGACGCGAGCCGTTGTCAGTGGTGCGGTCCACACTGGAGTCATGTGCCGCAGCATCAAGACCCTTCGCCCGCCCGCCCTCCCCGAAGAGGCCACCGAGGAGGACATGCGGGCCGCCGCCCTTCAGTACGTACGCAAGGTGTCCGGCTTCCGCGCGCCCGCCGCGCACAACCGGGAGGTGTTCGACCGTGCCGTCGACGAGATCACCGAGGCCACGATGAAGCTGCTGGACGGCCTGGAGATACGGGGCTCGGCCGCCGCCCGCGGCACCGCCGAGAGCTGAGGCCCTGACCGACGGCTCAGGGCGAGACCGGCGCCGGTGACGTGACCGGGGCGGGTCCGTTCGGCGGGCCGGGAATGGTGCCGGGGGCCGGGGTGGCCTGGGAGGTGGTGACCGAGGTGCCGGATCCGGATGCGTCCGCCGGTACGGAGGATGCCTGGAGAGCCCCCGCCGAAGCCGCCCCCGCCTCCCGCGCCGCCTTCGGGCGCTTCACCACGAACGCCGCCAGGGCGCCCGCCATGAACAGGGCCAGCACCGAGACAGCCGTCCCGAACCAGGTCGAGCCGAGCCACCGGCCCCCGAAGTAGCCGAGGCCCACGCTGTAGCCCGCCCAGACCAGGCCCGCCACGGCGGACCAGGGGAGGAAGTCCCGCTTCCGGCGGTGGGCCGCGCCCGCCCCGAGCGAGACCACCGAGCGGCCCGCGGGGGCGAACCGGGCGATGATCACCAGCGCCCCGCCGCCCCGGCTCAGTGCCGCGCCGAGACGTTCCTGCGCCTTGGTGAGGCGGCGCGAGCGTGCGATCGCCCGGTCCAGCCGGTCGCCGCCGCGCCAGGCGAGGCGGTACGCGACGAGGTCGCCGAGGACCGAGGCGGTGGCCGCGCAGAGGATGAGGACGACGAGCGAGGGCACCTCACCGGTGGCGTCGCCCGATCCGTTGACGCCGGTCGAGCCCGCGGCGGCCGCGGTGGCGACGGTGATCACGATGACACCGCTGGGCAGCAGAGGGAGGAAGACGTCCAGGAGCACCGAGGCCGCGACCACCACGTAGATCCATGGGCTGCTGGTCAGTGCGGCCACACTCTCTAGCACCCGTCGACTCCCCGATCGTGTCAACGCCGCGACGTCGCAGGGGAGCGGCATGGGCGGCAGGTTCAGCTGTACAGCGTACGCGTGGAGGTTCCGCGCAGATGGCTCAGGGTCGGGTGATGTTGTGCGGGTCGTGTACACCTCGCCGGTGGTACCGGCGTTAGGCAGGCCGAAGCGACCGGCACGAGCGAGGAGCCACAGGTGGACAGGACAGCAGGGGCAGCGGGGACGACGGCGACGGCGGGAACGGTAGACGTGGCAGGGGCGGGAGAGGTGTCGTCGGTGCGGCCGCCCGGGACTGTCCGGCGGAGGCTCCTGGTGGGCGCGGCGGCCCTGGTGATGCTCGGCGGCGGCGTCTCCATCGCCCACGGCGCGGCGGACGGGCCGGACGGCGGAGGCCACGCGGCCCACACCACCGCCGCCACCGGTGGTGCCGAGGAGGCGGGACCGGTCGGCGGTGCCTCGCGGAGCGGCGTGTTCTGGATGCGGGCCGACGGGGTGTTCTCGCCGCCCGGCTCCTTCGTCCCGTCCGACGCGCTGACGTACGACACCGCCCTCGTACCGGCTGCCGCGCGGATCGAGATCACGCAGTACGCCGACCGGACCAGCCACCGCGTCGGCACCCGGCTGCGCGGCCTCGTCCCGAACCGTGCGTACGGGATGCACGTCCACACCTCGCCCTGTGCGGCCGATCCCGCCTCGGCGGGGCCGCACTACCAGCACCGCGCCTCCGCCACCGCGGACCCGGTCAACGAGGTATGGCTGGACTTCCGCACCGACCGGAACGGCGTCGGGGAGGCGGAGGCCCGGCACGAGTGGGGGTTCCGGGACGGCGGGGCGCGGTCGGTGATCGTGCACGACGCGCAGGGCGGCGCGGGCAAGCGGGTGGCCTGCTTCACGGTGCCGTTCTCGTCCTAGGGTCTGTCGTCAAACTGCCGTCGTCGCCCGAAGGGCGGCCGCGCGGCGTATGGTGCGTGCGATCGCAAGGCGCCGGAATGGTCTCGGATGGGGTCTCCCCTGCTCGAACGCGGTTGAGAGCTTGGGGAAGGAGCTACTTGGCCATTTCGGCAACGCCGCGAGCGTGCGTGCCAGGCGTCGCGCGGCAGGCGGCAGTTTGACGACAGACCCTAGGCCACTGCTGTAGGGCTGTGCCCTGCCCCCACGCGACCGTCGCGTCGCGGGGAGCGGGGCACCGTACCGTCCGCGGCCGGGTCTGCGGGCCTCAGACCGAGACCGGCGTGGCGGGCTCGCGGCGGGAGTCCTCGGCCGGGGCGTGCTCGGCGCGCGAGCCGAAGAGGCGGTCCAGGGCGAGGGCGCCCGGGCCGGTGAAGACCAGCAGCAGGAACGCCCAGCAGAAGAGGGCCGACGCCTCACCGCCGTTGCCCACCGGGGCGAGCGCCTCGGGCTGGTGGACCGTGAAGTACGCGTAGGCCATCGAGCCGGAGGCGATGAAGGCGGCGATACGGGTGCCGAGGCCGAGCGCGACCAGCGTGCCGCAGACCAGCTGGATCAGGGCGGCGTACCAGCCCGGCCAGGTGCCGGCCGTCACGTCGCGGCCGCCGAGCACGCCGAAGAGGCTGGAGGCGCCGTGGAGGGCGAAGATCAGGCCGACGACGAAGCGGAAGAGGCCGAGCGCGTAAGGCTGGGCCCTGTTCAGATGAAGGGTCATGGGGGGATGGGCTCCTCGGTCTGGGTGGGGGCGTGAACCGACTGAGCGCCTCAGGTTAGGGAAACCTCACCAGTACTTGCAAGTTCAACATTCTGTCGGGTGGCTGAAAATCGACTAGGTCTCCTGGGTGAGTGAACGCTCAAGAACACTCACGAGCTGGTTGTCGCCGCCGCTCGACTTGGCCTGGACCAATGTCAGCGCAGAGTTCCGGCCATTCAGGGTCAACGTCATCAGCTGGTTGCCGAACCACGGGCCGCCCGCCCTGCTCCAGGTGACCGGCGACGGTTCCGTACGCGCGTGGCGGGTCAGCAGGCGGCCGATGCGCCGGCCCACCCCGCTCCAGCCGAAGCGGAAGCCCAGCCGGATCGACCGGGGGACCGAGTTGTGCACGGGTGAGCACGTCAGCTGGAGAACGCGGGATTCCGGGGCGCCGCCGGGCGTGGTGGCGGGCCAGTGCGGTTCGGCGACGTAGGCGTGGTGCACGTCCCCGGACAGCACACATACCGTCGCCGGCGCGTCCGGACCGCTCCCGGCGCGGCGCAGCAACTCCGTGAACCGGCCGAAGGATTCGGGGAACGCGGCCCAGTGCTCCAGATCGGCCGCCCGGCGCAGCTTCTCGCCGAACCGCGCCCAGCGGCCACCGCGAGCACCCGCGCACAGGGCCGCGTCCCAGGTCTCCACGTCGTGGACGAGCGGCGGCAGCAGCCACGGCAGCGAACTGCCGATCAGGAGATGGTCGTACGCGGAGGGGTCCTCCAGCACGCGCTCGCGCAGCCAGTGGGCCTCACCCTCGTCCAGCATCGCCCGGTGCCCCTCGTCCAGGACGCGGGCCGCCCGGGTGTCCACCATCAGCAGGTGTACTCGGCCGAAAATGCGTCGGTAGCTCCAGCGGGTCCGGGCCGGATCGGCGTCGGTCTCCGCCGCGAAGCGCCGGAGCGTCTCGGTGCCGTCGGGCAGGGCCGTCACGGTGGCGTACACCGGATCGGCCGCCAGTTCGGCGGGGGAGAGGTTGCCGAGGTGCTGGTAGACCCAGTACGACATCAGCCCGCTCACGATCCGCTCGTGCCACCAGGGCGTGGCGCGCATGTCCTGCTGCCAGGCGGCGCTGGTGTTCCAGTCGTCGATGACGTCGTGATCGTCGAACATCATGCAGCTCGGCACCGTGGAGAGCAGCCAGCGCACCTCGGGGTCGCGCCATGATTCGTCGTACAGGCAGGTGTACTCCTCGTAGTCCGCGACCTCCGTGCCCGGCGGCTCGCGCAGGTCGCGGCGCGTCGCCAGCCGCCGCCGCGTCGCCGCCGACGTCTCGTCCGCGTACACCTGGTCGCCGAGCAGGAGCAGGACGTCGGGCCGCTCCGCGGCGGGGTCCGCGGCGAGACGGGCGGCCAGGGTGACCAGCGCGTCCGGGCCCACCGGATCGTCTCCGCCGCCCGGGGCCGCGGCCCAGCGGCACGAGCCGAACGAGATCCGTACACCGGGTCCTCGGGGCGCGCCCGCGCCCACCGGTGGTGTGGTGATGGTGCTCGGTGGCAGGCGTGCGTCCTCGGGCGGCCACACGCGCCGGTCGTCGATCAGCACCTCGTACGCCGTCGTCGTGCCGGGCGTCAGCCCCTCCACGACCACCAGCGCGTAGTGGTGTCCGGCCACCGCGAAGGTCGGGGACGACCCCGAGGCGCCGTCCGCGCACCGGACCTCCACTGTGCACGGACGGCTCGCCTCGGCCCAGACGGTCGCGGTGGAACCGGACTCCCAGTCGACGTACCGCAGCAGCGGCCCCAGCCGTAGTCCGGCCATGTCGTGCCCTCCTCGCGCCCGCGTCCCGATGGGCTCCGTAACGTACAGAACGACGGAGGAGGGCGCACGGGTTCGGGGGCCGGGGTGGCCTGGGGGCGGTCGGAGGATGGCCGGGGGTGGCCTGGGATCAGCAGCCGTTCAGGGCCGTCTGCAGGGCCGACTTCTCGGCGGAGTCCACGCTCAGGTTGTAGTGCTTCTTGACGTGGACCCACGCGCGGACGTAGGTGCACTTGTACGCGGCGCGCGGCGGCATCCACTTGGCCGGGTCCTTGTCGCCCTTGGCCTGGTTGACGTTGTCGGTGACCGCGATGAGCTGCGGGCGCGTCAGGTCGTTGGCGAAGGACTGGCGCTGGGCGTTGGACCAGCTGCTCGCGCCGGAGCGCCAGGCCTCGGCGAGCGGGACCATGTGGTCGATGTCCACGTCGGAGGCGGCGCTCCAGGTGGCGCCGTCGTACTGCGAGTACCAACTGCCGCTGACGGCGGCACAGGAGGCGTCCTGCTGGACGTTGGTGCCGTCGCGCTTGAGGACGACCTCGCGGGTGTTGCAGGCGCCCGACTGGGTGATCCAGTGCGGGAACTTGTCGCGGCTGTAGCCGCTGGAGGAGCCCTCGGCGCTGACGGTGAGCTGGCCGAGGTAGGTGCGCGCGGTCGCCGCGCTGACCGGGGTGGGGAGGGCGGCCTGAGCGGTCGGGGCGGTGAGCAGGACGGAGGTGGCGGCGAGGGTGGCGGTGGCGGCGGCGACGGCCGAGCGACGCGCGTAGATACCGAACATGCGAACTCCCTTTGGGGCGGGGGGTGCTGGGGCGGGCGGCATGTGGAGCCCGGCCAGCGTGGCGGCGCCAGGTTTCCTGGGGGTGGGCGTCAGGTAACAGGGTGACGACATGTGCACGTCACATCAAGAGGTGTGACGGGGCGTGTGGGAGTGAACCGACCGACCGGTGCGTGAAGGGAGTTGCGCGGCCGGAGGTGTTCCTGGGTGCGGAGCGGTGCGGGGCCGTGTGGGGAGGTGCTGTGCGGGGCGGGGCCGTTCCGTGGACGGCGGGAGGAGCGCCCGGCGGTTCTATCGTTGGCTCGTGCTGCTACCGGTCACGCCGGCCCTCGGGGTCGTCCTCGTCGTCCTGTTGGTGCTCGCCGCCGCTGCCTCCGCGTGGGCCCGGCTGGGGCGGTCGCGCGAGATCCTGGTGGCCGGAGTGCGGGCCGCGGCCCAACTCGCCGTGGTCTCCCTGCTGATCGGCTGGGTGGCCCAGCGGCTGGGACCGCTGCTCGGGTTCCTGGTGCTGATGTTCGCCGTGGCCGCCTGGACGGCGGGGCGCCGCATCACCCGCAACCGCACCTGGTGGTGGGCGGCCGTGCCGATCGGGGCGGGGGCGCTGCCGGTGGTCGGGCTGCTGCTGGCCACGGGGCTGGTGCCGGTCCGGGGCCTGGCGCTCATCCCGGTGGCGGGCATCCTCATCGGAGGGGCGCTCACCGCGACCGTGCTCGGCGGGCGGCGTGCGCTGGACGAACTCACCACCCGCCACGGGGAGGTGGAGGCGGGCCTGGCGCTCGGGCTGCTCGACCGGGACGCGCGGCTGGAGATCGTCCGGCCCGCCGCGTCGGACGCGCTGCTGCCGGGTCTCGACCAGACGCGGACGGTGGGGCTCGTCACGTTGCCGGGGGCGTTCGTGGGCATGCTGCTGGGCGGCGCCTCACCGGTGGACGCGGGCGCCGTGCAGCTCTTCGTCCTGGTGGCGTTGATGGCGGTGCAGGTGGTGGCCGTCGCGGTGGTGCTGGAGCTGGTCGCGCGCGGGTGGCTGCACCGGGGGTGAGCGCCGGTGCCCGTCGGTGCTCAGGCGGCGCTGATGTGCAGGCGGATCGTGCCGTCGCCGGCCGCCTCCACCCGGATCTGCGTCAGATCCTCGACGTGCGCGTCCGGCGCCAGGGCCGCGGCGCGCGGGCCGACGCCCACGACCCGCATGCCGGCCGCGCGGCCCGCCGCGATGCCCGCCTCGGAGTCCTCGAACACGATGCAGTCCGCCGCGCCGAACCCCAGCTCCGCCGCGCCCTTGAGGAAGCCCTCCGGGTCCGGCTTGCTGGCGCCGACCTGCTCGGCGGTGACCCGGACGGCGGGCATCGGCAGTGCGGCCGCGCCCATCCGGGCCGTCGCGAGCGCGCTGTCGGCCGAGGTCACCAGGGCGTGCGGGAGGCCGGCGATCGCGGCCATGAACGCGGCGGCGCCACCGATCGGGACCACGCCGTCGACATCGGCGGTCTCCTCGGCGAGCATCACGCGGTTGTCCGCGTAGTTCTCCTCGACCGGGCGGTCCGGGAGCAGGACGGCCATCGTGGCGTACCCCTGGCGGCCGTGGACCACCTTGAGGGCGGCCTCGGGGTCCAGTCCGTGCTTGACCGCCCACCGGCGCCAGCAGCGCTCGACGACCGCGTCGGAGTTCACGAGGGTGCCGTCCATGTCCAGCAGGAGGGCGCTTGCGGTGAGGACGGTGGCCGACATCGGCTGGCTCCAGAGCGCGGGGGGTTGGTCGTGCGGTACAAGAGCAGCCCCGCCCGCCGGTCAGGGAGTGCGGGCGGGAGCTACTTTGTTCCACGAACATACAAAAACCTGGGCCGGAAAGCCAATCCCGCCGGTCCGCCAGGCCCGGCAAACCCCGCGTCGCCGCTCAGCCGCGCCCGCGCCCGCTCGTCTCCGCCTCCAGCGCGCTCCGGGTGTTCGGCCCGTACACACCGGCCGGATCGCCTGCGATCGCCTTGTACGACTGGTAGATCAGTACGGCGTGCTCCACCCGGTCGTTGAAGTTCCCGTCCGCGTCGCCGTGGTAGAGCCACACCTCCTGGAGCCGGTTCTGCAACACGGCCACCTGGGGGCCCTGGTCGCCGCGCCGCAGCGAGGAAGGGGCCACCTCGGCCGGCGGCGCGTCGGTCGGCGGAGCCACCTCACGGGTCGCAGAGGTGGACGGCGCGTCGGGCGAGGGCGTCGCCGGAGCGGAGGCGGTCGCGCTCGGCTCGGCGCTCTCCGAGGCGGCGGGCGAGGCGGAGGGGGACGCGGAGGCGGAGGCCGACGGGGTGGCCGAGGGCGATGCCGTACGGGACGGAGCGGCCGAGGCGGAAGGGGACGGGGCCGGGGCGACGGAGGCGGCGGGTTCGTCCGCGGTGTCCGGGGCGCTCGTGGTCGCCTCCGGCAGCGCTTCGCTCCGGCCCTCGTCCCGGTCGAAGAGCCCGCCGGCGAAGGCCGCCGTTCCTACCACCGCCGCCACGGCCGCGCCTACGGCGAGGGCCGCGAAGGGGCGCCCGCGGCGCGGCTGCACAGGGTCGGGGGTTTCCAGGGGTGCGGTGGTGCGGACGCCCGAGGTCGTGCCGAAGGCGGGTCCCGTACCGAAGGCCGGTCCGGCACCGGAGCCCGTACCGAAGGCGGAGCCCGCACCCACCCCCGTACGGAAGTCCGGGCCGGCTCCCGGTCCCGCACCCGCCCTCGTACGGGAATCCACCCCGCCGCCCAGATGCAGCGGCATGGTCGTCGCGGCATCACCCGAAGCGACCCGCGCCAGCCCCGCCGAGGCGTCCCCGCCCTCCGGCCCCGTGCCCTCTCCCAGCGTCACGTACGGCCTGATCCGCAGCGGGTCGAAGTCCTCCGCCGCCGCCATCTCCGCCGAACGGGCGGCGCGCAGCTCTTCCCCGGTGAGCGGTGGCGCGCCCGTGTCCGTACCGCACCGGCAGGGCACCCGGTGCTCCGTGCCGGGCTCGCCTGCCGTCCGTCTGCCGCACTCCGGGCACGCGTGTCCGGTCATCGTGGGTCCCCTCCCCTTGAACTGCCTGCGATTATGCAGCCCGCCCCGGCGAACCCCAATGCCCCACCGGCCCACGACGGGCCACGGGCGGTGCCCGACAGGCCATAACAGGGCGGAACGGCCAGGATGGGGGTGTAGTGGATCAGCGGAGTGCAGTGGATCGCAGCGGATCGAGGAGACGCCCATGGCCCAGCAGCTGAGCCCGCCCGTGGTCCCCGGCGAGGGACAGTCCCGCCGGACCGTGCTGGTGGCGATCGGTGCGCTGCTCCTCGGCATGCTGCTCGCGGCACTCGATCAGACCATCGTCTCCACCGCGCTGCCCACGATCGTCAGCGAACTCGGCGGCCTGGACCACCTCTCCTGGGTGGTCACCGCCTATCTGCTGGCGGCGACCGCCGCGACCCCGCTCTGGGGCAAGCTCGGCGACCAGTACGGCCGCAAGAAGCTCTTCCAGACCGCGATCGTCATCTTCCTGATCGGCTCCGCCCTCTGCGGCATGGCCCAGAACATGCCCCAGCTCATCGGCTTCCGCGCCCTCCAAGGGCTCGGCGGCGGCGGGCTCATGGTGCTCTCGATGGCGATCGTCGGAGACCTCGTCACCCCGCGCGAACGCGGCAAGTACCAGGGCCTCTTCGGTGCCGTCTTCGGGGCGACGAGCGTGCTCGGACCGCTGCTCGGCGGGTTCTTCACCCAGCACCTCAGCTGGCGCTGGGTCTTCTACGTCAACCTGCCGATCGGCGTGGTCGCGCTGCTCGTCATCGCGGCCGTGCTGCACATCCCGGTCCGCCGCGAGAAGCACACTATCGACTACCTCGGCACCTTCCTCATCGCCTCCGTCGCCACCTGCCTGATCCTCGTGGCGTCCCTCGGCGGCACCACCTGGGCCTGGGCATCGGCCCAGATCATCGTGCTGGCCGTGCTCGCCGTGGTACTGCTGATCGCGTTCGTCGCCGTGGAGCGACGGGCGGCGGAACCGGTGCTGCCGCTGAAGCTCTTCCGGATCAGGACCTTCAGCCTCGTCGCCGTCATCAGCTTCGTCATCGGTTTCGCGATGTTCGGCGCGATGACCTACCTGCCCACCTTCCTCCAGGTGGTCCACGGCATCACGCCGACCATGTCCGGTGTGCACATGCTGCCGATGGTCCTCGGCCTGCTGCTCACCTCGACCGCCTCCGGCCAGATCGTCAGCCGTACCGGCCGCTGGAAGGTGTTCCCGCTCGCGGGCACCGCCCTCACCGCCGCCGGCCTCCTGCTCCTGCACCGCCTCACCCCGGACAGCTCGACCTGGGACATGAGCCTCTGCTTCTTCGTCTTCGGCGCCGGGCTGGGCCTGGTCATGCAGGTGCTCGTCCTCGTCGTGCAGAACGCCGTCTCCTACCAGGACCTCGGCGTCGCCACCTCCGGCGCGACCTTCTTCCGCTCCATCGGCGCCTCGTTCGGCGTGGCCATCTTCGGCACCCTCTTCACCAACCGGCTCACCGGCCAGCTCGACAGCGCCCTCGCGGGCCGGTCCGTGCCGCCGGGCGCCGACGCCGAACGGCTGGCGGCCGACCCCCGGGCCATCCAGATGCTCCCGGCCGACCTGCGCCCCACGATCCTGGAGGCGTACTCCACGTCCATCACGGACGTCTTCCTGTACGCGGCACCCGTCGTCCTCATCGCCTTCGTGCTGGCCTGGTTCCTGCGGGAGGACAAGCTCCGGGGCTCGGTGACCGCTCCCGACACCAGCCAGACCCTCGCCTCCAACCCGGTGGAGCGCTCCTCGTACGACGAGTGCGCCCGCGCACTCTCGGTGCTCGCGACCCGGGAGGGGCGCCGGGAGATCTACGAGAAGATCACCGCGCGCGCCGGGTACGACCTGCTGCCCGCCGCCAGCTGGCTGCTGCTGCGGATCAAGCGGCACGGCACGGTCGAGCCCGCGCGGCTCGCGGAGGTGGCGCCCGTACCGCTCCGGGTGATCACCGAGGCGGCCCGGCAGGTGGAGGGGCGTGGACTGGCCCGCCGTGAGGGGCTCCAGATGATCCTCACCGACGCGGGTGCCGAGGCCGTGGTGCGGCTCTCGCAGGCCCGGGAGGAGTCCCTCGCGGAGCTGCTGGGCGACTGGTGGGGGCCGGACCGGCCCACCGACCTGGTCAAGCTGGTGGCCGAGCTGACGGCGGAGGTCAGCGGATCGAGCAAGGAGCGCCCGCACATGCCGGCACCGCCGCGCGACCACGCGGCGGACCGGCACCACGACATCGACCACCGGGACCGCCGGGACGACCACGGGCCCTGACCGGCCACCGGCCCGTGCCGGCGCCCGCGAGGACAGGGCCCTCACCGCTCCTGCGGACCTCACAGCTCCTTGGCGAACCAGACCTCCGCGTACGGGTTGCGCCGGTGGAAGGCCGGCACCTCCGCGTAGCCGTGCTTCGCGTACAGGCCGCGCGCCTCGACCAGGTCGAGACGGGTGTCCAGCCGGAGCAGCCGTACGCCGAGCGCCCGCGCCTCCTCCTCGATCGCGGCCAGCAGCAGCCCGCCGCCACCCGTCGACCGGAACGACGGGCGTACGTACACCCGCGTCAGCTCCGCTGAACCCGGCACGGCCTCCTCCGTCAGCACCAGCCCCGCGCAGCTCGCCGCCTCGCCCTCGTGGCGCCCCACGACGAACTGACCGGTCGGCGGCAGCAGCAGGTCCGCGCCGTCGTCGGCCAGTCCCTCGGCCATCTCCGCGTCGGTGGCGGGCCGCTGCCAGTAGCGGCTCGCCACCTCGTCGTAGTAGTCGCGGCGCAGCGCGGTGGCGTCGGCGGAGTCGAAGCGTTCGGCGGTCACGGTCCAGGTCATGTGGGGCATTCTTGCTCCCGCACGGCCGAAGGACGACGTGATTTATGTGCAGGGGGCACCAGTGAACCGACCGACCGCCGACGCCGACGCCGACGCCACGACGCGGGCCCGGGCCGTCCGCCATCTCGCCGACCGCTGGATACGGGACGCGCTCGCCACCGGGAAGCCGGCGAACGGTGACAGCTTCGTCTGCTCGCCCGCCGGGCTGTGGCTGGCGCTCGCCGCCGTGGCCGCCGGAGCGCGCGGAGAGACCGCCCGGGAGCTGCGGGCGCTGCTCGGTACGGCGGACCGGGAGGCGGCACCCGCCGTGACGGCGGCGGCCCGCGAGCTGGCGCTGACCGGTGCGCTGGAGGTGGCGACCCGGGTGTGGAGCCGGGTGCCGGTACGGGAGGCGTACCGCGAGGCGCTGCCGGACGTCCGGTTCGACGACGCGATGGACCCGGCCGCCGCCGACGCCTGGGTACGGGAGGCCACCGGCGAGCTGATCGAGCGGCTGCCCCTGCAGATCACCGACGAGACCCTGCTCGCCCTGGTCAACGTCCTGGCGCTGAAGGCCCGCTGGGAGAAGCCGTTCGAGGGCCGGCTGACCCGGGACCTGCCGTTCACCGACGCGTCCGGCAGGACCCGCCCGGTGCCGACCATGACGAAGGGCGTGCCGCTCGCCGACGTGTGGACGGTGGACGGCACGTACGTCGTCGAACTGCGCTGCACCTCGGACGCTTCCGGCGGTGGAGCCCGGGTCAGGTTCGTCCTCGGCGAGCCGGGCGCGGGCGCCGGCCAGGTGCTGCCGGCCGGCTGGGCGGACCGGAGCACCGGGGTCCGGCCGGAGGCGGACCTGGTGGCCATCGCGTTGCCGCGCCTCACCCTCCGTACCCGCATCGCCGTCACCGCACAGCTGCCCGCGCTCGGCGTCCGGCTGGCCACCTCCGACGCGGCCGACTTCTCCGGTCTCTCGCCTCAGCCGCTCACCCTCTCCGACGTGGTCCAGGAGGCCGTGCTGAAGGTCGCAGAGGAAGGTGTGGAGGCCGCGGCGGTGACCGTGGTCGCGATGCGGGCCGGCAGCGCGGCCCCGCCGCCGCAGCGGCTCCTGCGCCTCGCCTTCGACCGCCCGTTCGGCATCGTCGTGCTGCCCGCCGGTACCGACGTGCCGCTCTTCGCCGCCTGGCAGGCGGACACACCGTCCGGCCCGGCGCACACCTGATCGTCTTTCCGCACAGAGATTCTCCGGACCGAAGGATGATGACAGTCAGGCAAAGAGGGGGTTGATTGTGTCTACCTCGTAGGGCAATGCGAGGCTTCATCCGGCGCTGCCCCGAGTCGAAGGGGCGGGGCATGGAACGGCGGGAGGGGCGGCGCAGCGTGGCGAACGCGGAACACAGTGTGCGCGGTGGCGCGGCGGCGGACGCGGTGACGAGTACGGGGACGAGGACCGGGCTGACCCGGGCCGTGCTCTGGCTGGTCGTCGCCGTGCTGGCGGTACGGCAGATGGCGGTGGTGCTGCGGCAGCCCCCCGGCGAACGGCTCACCGATCTGGAGACCTGGATCGGCGAGAACGGTGTCCTGCGGGTGACGGGCTCGCTGTACGACAGCGGCCGGTTCACCGGCACGCCGTTCGCCGGTCTGGTGCTGAAGCCGCTCACCGCGTCGGCCGAGGCGGCCCTCGGCATCGCCTGGACCTTCGGCACCCTGCTCCTGGTGGCCGCCCTCGGCGTCGTCGCCGCGCGTGCTCTGCCCGCACCGGTCGGCCGGCGTACCGCGCTGCTCGCCGTGCCCGTCGCGATCACCCTGCTCATGCTGTCGCTGCCGGTCCGCAACACCCTCCACCTCGGCCAGACCAGCATCCTGCCGGTCCTCCTGGTCCTGCTGGCCTGTTTCGCCGTCCGGGACCACCGGCTGCGAGGCGTCCTCGTCGGCCTCGCCGCCGCCCTGCAGCCGACGCTCCTCCTCTTCGCCGCCCTCCTCTGGCTGACCGGGAAGCGGCGGGCCGCTGCCGTCTCGCTCGCCACCTTCGCCTTCTGCACGGCCGCCGCCTGGGCCGCGGTGCCGGAGGACTCGTGGACGTACTGGGTGCACCACGTCGCGGGCACCGGCCTCGGTGAGTGGCCGGACAGCCTGGCCAACCAGTCGCTGCACGGCGTGCTGCTCCGGCTCGGCTTCGAGGGACCGGCCGAGATCGCGCTGTTCCTCGTGCTCGCGGCCGCGGTCACCGTCGTCGGCGTGCGCCGCGCGGTCCGCTACGCGCAGGACGGCCAACTGCTCCTCGCCGTCGCCGTGACCGGATGCGTGGTCGTGGCCGTCTCGCCGACCGCCTGGCAGCACCAGCTCCTCTGGGTGCTCCTCGCCGTCGTCGGCCGGGTCGGCAAGCGTGCCTCCGACCGGCTGGTCTGGCCCGCCGTCGTGGTGCTCGTCCTCACGCTCCCCGGCAAGATGCTCCTCCCGAACGTCGGCCCGCTCACCTTCGTACGGGACAACGGCCTGCTCCTGGTGGCGCTCGCCGCGGCCTGCGCCGCGCCGTTCCTGCCGCGCACCTCGCCGTACTGGCAGCGGCCCGTCCCCACCGACCACGCGAAGCCGGTCGCCGCGCGGTGGAGACGCGTTCCGCTCCTGCCGTTCTGGCGCCGGGCGCTCCACCGCCCGAACCTGCTGCTGGAGCTCCTGCTCATCCGCGTCGTCTACTCCGCGTACGCACAGGTCCGCCTCGCCGCCACCGCCGGCCGTCCGGTCGCCGAGGAGCACGGCCGGCAGATCCACGCCATCGAGCAGTGGCTGCACATCGACATCGAGCTCTGGGTCAACCACACGGTCGTGGAGATCACCTGGCTGCGGGAGTTCTTCGACTACTACTACTCGACCTTCCACTTCATCATCCCGCTGGCCATCCTCGGCGTGCTGTACGCGCGCCGCCCCACCGACTACCGCTGGGCCCGCTCCTCCATCGGCTTCGCCACGCTGCTGGCGCTCGTCGGCTTCTGGCTCTACCCGCTGGCCCCGCCGCGCCTCATGCCGGGCCTCGGCTTCATCGACACCATCCACGGCGTCCAGGACTTCGCGAAGCCCGACTACGGCACGCTGACCACCCTCACCAACCAGTACGCGGCGATGCCGTCGCTGCACTTCGGCTGGTCGCTGTGGTGCGGCGTGGTCATCGCGATTCTGGCCCCGAAGGTGTGGATGAAGGCGCTCGGTCTGCTCCACCCGCTCTTCACCATCGCCGCGATCGTGGCGACCGCCAACCACTGGGTGCTGGACGCGGCCGGCGGGGCGCTGGTCGTCTTCGCGGGTTTCGGGCTGACGTATCTGCTGGCGGGCCCACGGAAGTTGGCGACCGAGGAGGAGCCGCCGACGACGGAGCCCGCTCCCGGAACCGGGAGCGCCGAGGCCGGCGGCCGGAGTCAGGAACCGGCGGTGGACGTACGCACCTGAAGCTGCTTGATCCCGTTGAGCCAGGCCGACCGCAGCCGCCGCGGATCCTCCAGCAGCCGCAGATCGGGCAGCACGTCCGCGATGGCGTTGAAGATCAGGTCGATCTCCATCACGGCCAGCGACTTGCCGAGGCAGAAGTGCGGGCCACCGCCACCGAAGCCCAGGTGCGGGTTGGGGTCGCGGGTGATGTCGAACGTTTCCGGGGAGTCGAAGACCTCGGGGTCGTTGTTGGCCGAGGAGTAGAACAGCCCGACCCGCTCGCCCTCCCGGATGCGTTGGCCGCCGAGCTCCAGATCCTGCGTGGCGGTCCGCTGGAAGGAGACCACCGGCGTCGCCCAGCGCACGATCTCCTCGGCGGTCGTCTTCGGGCGCTCCCTCTTGTACAGCTCCCACTGCTCGGGGTGGGTGAGGAAGGCGTGCATGCCGTGGCTGATCGCGTTGCGGGTGGTCTCGTTGCCGGCCACCGCGAGCAGGATCACGAAGAACCCGAACTCGTCGGAGGACAGGTTCCCTTCGCCCTCCGCCGCGACCAGCTGGCTCACGATGTCCTGCGCCGGGCACTCCTTGCGGGCCGCCGCCAGGTTCATCGAGTACGCCACGATCTCCATCGCGGCCTCGGCGCCGACCTCCTCGGTGATCGCGTACTCCGGATCGTCGTACGCGGCCATCTTGTTGGACCAGTCGAAGATCTTGGACCGGTCCTCCTGCGGTACGCCGATGAGTTCGGCGATCGCCTGGAGCGGCAGCTCCACCGCGATGTTCGTGACGAAGTCGAACGACCCGTCGGCTCCGGCCGCCGCCGCGTGGGCGGTCTCCACGATCGACCGGGCGCGTGCGCGCAGCGCCTGCTCCAGCGAGCGCACGGCTCGCGGGGTGAAGCCGCGCTGGACGATCTGGCGGACCCGGGTGTGTTCCGGCGGGTCCATGTTGAGCATGATGAGTTTCTGGACCTCGATCTGGTCGCGGCTGATGGTCTCGTTGAAGCGGATGACCGCGGTGTTGGTGTTCGAGGAGAACAACTCGGGATGCGTGGAAACGTACTTGACGTCCGCGTGCCGGGTGACGACCCAGTACCCCTCGTCGCCGAAGCCGGAGATGTTGGCCGGCTGCGTGCACCACCAGACCGGCGCGGTCTGCCGCATCAGCGCGAACTCCGGGTGCGGGACGCGGGATTGGAGGAGGTCGGGATCGGTGAAGTCGAACCCTTCGGGCAGATGGGGGCAGCGCATGGGCACCTCTCCACTCCGGATCCGGCGGTGAACCGTCGGACGATCAGCGCAGTCTGACGCTCCATCAGAATCTGCCCGCAAGGTAGTAACGAGTTCTACAAGTCGCAAGGGTCCTGGCCGGATCCGTTCCCCGCGGCCGCCGTCCGCAGTCGCCGGCCTGGTGCGGGGGCGCGCGAAAGGGGGGTACGCGGCCGGTGCGCGCCCCTTGCGCAGCCAGGCCGCCGTCACGAGACTGCTTGCAGAACTAGAACGCGTACTAGTTCCTTCCGTGGGCGCCGGGACGCCCCCGACGGAAGCGCGAGGAGAGGACGAGCTCATGGCCGCGGAACCCGTCATCGTCGAAGCCGTACGCACCCCGATCGGCAAGCGTGGAGGCGCGCTCGCCAATCTGCACCCCGCCTACCTGCTGGGCGAGACCTACCGTGAACTTCTCGGCCGCACCGGCATCCAGGCCGACTGCGTCGAACAGATCGTCGGCGGCACCGTCACCCACGCTGGTGAGCAGTCCATGAACCCGGCCCGCAACGCCTGGCTGGCCGTGGGACTGCCGTACGAGACCGCCGCGACCACCGTGGACTGCCAGTGCGGCTCCTCGCAGCAGGCGGCGCACATGGTCGCCAACATGGTGGCCGCCGGGGTCATCGACGTCGGTATCAGCTGCGGCGTGGAGGCGATGTCGCGAGTGCCGCTGGGCAGCGGCTCCAAACACGGTCCGGGCAAGCCCTGGCCCGACGAGTGGAACGTCGACCTGCCCAACCAGTTCGAGGCCGCCGAGCGCATCGCCCGCAAACGCGGCCTCACCCGTGCGCGGGTCGACGCGCTCGGCCTCCGCTCGCAGCAGCGCGCGGCCGAGGCGTGGGCCGAGGAGCGCTTCAAGCGCGAGACGTACGCCGTCCAGGTCCCGACCACCGAGGAGGAGCAGGCGGCCGGCCAGGGCATGTGGCGGCTCGTCGACCGGGACGAGGGGCTGCGCGACACCTCGATGGACGCGCTCGCCGGCCTGAAGACGGTCATGCCGAGCGCGATCCACACCGCCGGCAACTCCTCGCAGATATCCGACGGGGCCGCAGCCATCCTCTGGTCCTCCAAGCGGATGGCCCGGGCCCTGAAGCTCAAGCCCCGGGCCCGGATCGTGGCGCAGGCGCTCGTCGGCTCCGACCCGCACTTCCACCTGGACGGTCCGATCGACGCCACCCGGGCGGTGCTCGGCAAGGCGGGCATGTCGCTCAAGGACATCGACCTCGTCGAGATCAACGAGGCGTTCGCGTCGGTGGTGCTGAGCTGGGCCCAGGAGTTCGAGGCGGATCTCGACGGCCTGGAGAAGGTCAACGTCAACGGCGGCGCCATCGCGCTCGGCCACCCGGTCGGCGCGACCGGCGCCCGCCTGATCGCCACGGCCCTGCACGAACTGGAACGGCGCGACAAGGAGTTCGCGCTGATCACGATGTGCGCGGGCGGCGCGCTGGCCACGGGGACGATCATCCAGCGGCTGTAGCTGCGGAGCGCGACCTGAAGCCCAGGGGGCCGTCCACCCCTACGGCTTCTCGAACCCCACCCGCGCGTCGAACGCCGCCCGCCGGGTCGCCCGCCGCAGCGCCTTCAGCAGCGTCGGGCCGATGGTCAGCGTCAGGACCACGGTGAGCACCGCGCGCCCCAGGTCCCACCCCAGCGAGGTCGCCGCGCAGTAGGCGAGGAAGCGCACCAGGTTCTCGTGGAGCGGGTCGCCCGCGACGAACGAGATGCCCGAGCCGAGTCCCGGGATGATCGTCCACCCGTACAGATTCATGATCGTGCCGTACGCGAACGCCGCCACGGACCCGTAGACCGCGAGCATCGCCAGCTCGGCCCGCCCACGCAGCCGGTCCGCCCCGGGCAGCAGCCCCGCGCCCATCGTGAACCAGCCCATCGACAGCATCTGGAACGGCATCCACGGCCCCACCCCACCCGTGAGCAGGGCGGACGCGAACATGGTCACCGAGCCGAGCACGAACCCGAAGCCCGGACCCAGCACCCGTCCGCTCAGCACCATCAGGAAGAACATCGGCTCCAGGCCCGCAGTGCCCGCTCCGAGCGGGCGCAGCGCGGCCCCGACCGCCGCCAGCACGCCGAGCATCGCGACGGCCTTGGCGTCCATGCCGGACTCCGAGATCGTCGCCACCACCACCGCGACCAGCAGCGGCAGCAGCGCGGCGAACAGCCACGGCGCGTCCTGCGCGTGCGCCAGTCCGGACCCGGCACCGGCGAGCAGCGGCCACCCGAAGGCGACCACGCCGACCGCGCTCACCAGCACCAACGCGGCGACCGACTTCGGCCCGAGCCGCACGGGCCGGGGAGCCCGCACCCGTACCTCCTCCGCAACACTCATCACGCGCCCGCCTCCAGCGCGTGGCGCACCTGCGAGACGGTCAGCCACTCCTGCGGAGCGAGGATCTTCGCGGTCTGCGGGGCGAAGGCGGGGGAGGAGACGACCACGCGCCCGGTCGGGCCGTCCGCGACGACCTCTCCGTCGGCGAGGATCACCACCCGGTGGGCCAGCTCCGCCGCCAGCTCCACATCGTGCGTGGCCAGGACGATCGCGTGGCCCTCGGCCGCCAGCGACCGCAGGACGCCGACGAGCCGGCCCTTCGCCGCGTAGTCCAGGCCCCGGGTCGGCTCGTCCAGCAGCAACAGCGGCGGCCGGGCCGTCAGCACCAGGGCGAGGGCCAGCGCGAGCCGCTGGCCCTCGGAGAGGTCACGGGGGTGTGTGCCGTCCTCGACGCCCGGGAGCAGTTCGGTGACCAGCGCCCGGCAGGTGCCCGCGCCCGCGCCCGCGTCCCGGTCGGCGGCGGCGCACTCGGCGGCCACCGTGTCCGCGTACAGCAGATCGCGCGGCTCCTGCGGGACGAGGCCGACGCGGCGGATCATGGCGCGCGGATCGGTACGGGCCGGGGCGAGGCCGCCGACGCGTACGGAGCCGGAGGTGGGCTCGACCATGCCGACGAGCGCGCCGAGCAGCGTGGACTTCCCGGCCCCGTTACGGCCCATCAGCGCCACGGTCTCCCCGGGCGCCACGGTGAGCGTGACCCGCCGCAGCGCCTCGATCCGCCCGCGCCGCACGCCGAGGGAGTCGACCCGGGTGACGGGGTCGGCGGGACCGGGCGCTTCCTCGGCTTTCGTACGACCCAGGAGCCGCGCGATCCGCCCGGGGCGGGGACCGGGGGGTGCGGGAGGGGCCGCGACGGACACGTTCGCGGCAGGCTCGGGCGGTGCGGCCGAAGCCAGCCGTTCCCGCAGCTCACCGGCCCCGCGCCGGGCGTCCCGTACCGAGAGCGGCGGCGGGTCCCAGCCCGCCAGCAGCCCCAGCTCCGCGACCGGCGGCCGGACCGGCGAGACGGCCATGATCTCGGCCGGCGCGCCCATCACGGGGGCGGCGCCCGGCGCGGGCAGCAGGACGACCTGGTCCGCGTACTGCACCACCCGCTCCAGCCGGTGCTCGGCCATCAGCACGGTCGTCCCGAGGTCGTGGACAAGACGTTGGAGTACGGCGAGCACCTCCTCGGCCGCCGCCGGGTCCAGCGCGGAGGTCGGCTCGTCGAGTACCAGCACCTTCGGGTGCGGGGTCAGCACCGAACCGATCGCCACCCGCTGCTGCTGGCCGCCCGACAGCGTCGCGATCGGCCGGTCCCGCAGCTCGGCCAGGCCCAGCAGATCGAGCGTCTCCTCCACGCGCCGGCGCATGACGTCCGGCGCCAGGCCCAACGACTCCATGCCGTAAGCGAGTTCGTCCTCGACCGTGTCCGTGACGAAATGGGCCAGGGGGTCCTGGCCCACCGTGCCCACCAGATCGGCCAGTTCACGCGGCTTGTGCGTGCGGGTGTCGCGCCCGTCCACCGTGACCCGGCCGCTCAGCACCCCGCCCGTGAAGTGCGGCACGAGCCCCGAGACCGTCCCGAGCAACGTCGACTTTCCCACCCCCGACGGCCCGACGAGCAGCACCAACTCCCCTTCCGGGACCGCGAGATCGACGCCGGAGAGGGTGGGCCGGTCCGTTCCGTCGTACCGCACGGAGACCTGCTCGAACCTGATCACGCCTGCTCCTTGCCGCGAGGGCCGTGTTCTTCGAAGTCCCGGCCGCGCGAGGACGGCGGTACGGGGGCCACCAGCGCGGGCAGCAGCCCGACCAGCACAGCGGCAGCCGGCCAGAGCGGCAGCTCGGGCGCGGTCAGCGGGACGACGCCGGGGTGCAGTGCCTCCGGATCGACCGAGCCCGCCCAGATCATCGCGGCCGCCACCACCGCGCCCGACCCCGCCACCAGCCAGGCCCGCACCCCCCATCGGTCCGGCCGGTACCGGGTCCGCACCGAGCGCCGCCCGCCCAGCCGCAGCCCCGCCATCGCCGCGACGAGCCCCGCCAGCAGCACCGGCAGCCCGTACACGGCCCCTTGCGCGGCCAACAGCCCGTACGTGCCCGCACACACGCCGAGCAGCCCGCCGAGCGTGAGGACGTCGGTGGTGTGCCGGACGGCGGGCGGAACCTCGGCGGTACGCCCGTAACCGCGCGCGTCCATCGACGCGGCCACCGCCACCGACCGCTCCAACGCCCCCTCCAGCACCGGCAGTCCGATCTGCGCGACCGCCTTCACCCCACCGGTCGGCCGCCCCCGCAGTCGCCGCGCGGTGCGGAGCCGGACCACGTCGGCGACCATGTTCGGGGCGAACGTCATCGCGACGACGACGGCGACCCCCACCTCGTACAGCGCACCGGGCAGGGACTTCAGCAGCCGTGCCGGGTTGGCGAGCGAGTTGGCCGCGCCGACGCAGATCAGCAGAGCGGCCAGCTTCATCCCGTCGTAGAGCGAGAAGACCAGCTGCTCCGCCGTGACCCGGCCACCGATCCGCACGCCCTGCGCCCAGTCGGGCAGCGGCACTTCGGGGAGCGTGAACACGGTGTGCGTGCCGGGGATCTGCGAGCCGAGGAAGACGGAGAAGAGCAGCCGCAGCGCGATGACGAAGAGCCCGAGCTTGATGAACGCCCCGTAGGAGCGGGCCCACGGCGCGTCGGTGCGCCGGGCCGCGACCACGTAACCGGCCACGCCGACCAGCAGGCCGAGCAGCAGCGGGTTGGTGGTCCGGGAGGCGGCGGTGGCCAGCCCCAGTGCCCACAGCCACCACGCCCCGGCGGGCAGCGTGTTGGAGCGGCCCGCCTCGGGCGCGTGCAGGGCACGGCGGAGCAGCCGGGCCGTCCCCGGGGCGTACGTCATCGGCGCCGGCGGGCCTGGAACACGCCGGCGACGCCCAGCAGCAGGACGGCACCGATGCCGACGAGGAGCCCGGCGGACGGACCGCCGCTGCCGCCGTCGCCGTCGTCATCGGCCGCTGCCGCCGAGGAGGCGGGCGTAGAGGGCTTCTTGCCGCTGTCGCCCGACACCTGCTCGCCGCAGCCCGTCCTCGGATAGCCGGAGATCGCGCAGATCATCGCGCTGCTGTCGTACCGCAGCGGCTTCGCCACCGAGGCGAGCGCCTCCGCGCTGCTGGCGTCCGGTGCGACCTGGGCGCAGGCGGTGCGCAGCGCGGGCGGCTTCTCGCCGGCCGGGGCGTCCTCCGCCGTACCGGGGTCGATCACCAGCGCGACCCGCTTGGCGCCGTCCTTCGCCGGGGTGTCCGCGCAGACCGCCGCGAAGTCGGGGGCGCGGCGCGGCCGGTCGGCGTCGGCGGAGTCCTCGCTGACGGCGAACCGGAAGCCCTGGACCGTACCGTCGTCGGGGCGCACGAGGGACGGGCCCTGGGTGGCGTACGTCCAGCTCGTGCCGTCGGCCTCCCAGAAGGACCAGTAGCGGTACCCGGCCGCCTGCGCCCCGCCCGCTCCGAGCAGAACGGCGGAGGCGGCGAGGAGGAGGGCGAGAAGACCGGCGGCCGGACTCCGCAGGAGTGACGACGAGATGCGCGTCACGGCTGCTGCTTCTTCCGGCGCATGGAGAGCAGGAAGCCGATGCCGGCGCCGAAGAACAGGCCGAGGCCGACCAGCCACCACAGGCCGAGCCCGCCGTCCCCGCTCTCGGTGCCGCTGGAGGGCTGCGGACCGCTCGGCGTCGGGGACGGCAGCGCGGTCGCGGCGGGAGCCGGGCCCGTCGCGTTGAGCTGCGCGACCAGGTCGACACCGCCGAAGTCGCGGGCGTCGGCGGCGGTGGCGTGCGCGGCGAAGATCAGCTGTGCGGTCGCGGCGGGCCCGCCCTGCTCCGCCCAGGTCCTGGAGTTCTTCTCCAGCCACTCCACCGAGGAGGCGGCCTTGTCCTTGTGGCCGGAGGCGGCGAGCGCGACGACCACGTCCGCCGTGTTGCCGAAGTCGGGCTGCGGCTCGCTCTCCTCGGCGCCCGGCATCGGCGGCTGCTCCAGATAGGGGGAGGCGGCGAGGGTCGCGGCGAGGTAGTGGGCGCCGTTCTGCGCGCTCTGCTCGGCGGTGAGGCCGCCGCCCTTCGTGCAGACGGGGTCCTTCACCGCGTTGGCGTCCCCGATGGCCATGCCCTTGCCCAGCAGCCCGAGCACGGCGGCCGCCGACGCGTCGTTGTTGGCGACCAGCTCGCCCTTCTTGCCGGGCTGGTAGGCGAAGGCACCGCCGTCCTTCTTCCCGCACGGGATGGCGAGGGCCTGGAGCGCGGTGTACGGGGTGCTGCCGTCGGCGGTGGTGACCTCGCTGATCGGGATGCTCGTACGGGCGAGGGCGCCGATCACCACGGCGGTGGAGTTGGCGTCGCTCGGGCTGCCCGGGTTGTATCCCCAGCCGCCGTCCTCGTTCTGGACGGACTTCAGCCAGTCGGCCCCGTTGTCCGCGGCCTCCCGGTGCTGGCCCAGCTCCACGATGGCCTGGACGGCGGCGGCCGTGGCGTTGGTGTCCATCACGGTCGAGGCGTCGCACGGTGCGGAGGCGTCGCTCCGGTACGAGGCGAAGGCGCCGCTGTCGCACTGCTGCTCCAGCAGCCAGTCCACGGACTGCTGCGCCGGCGTGACGAACTCGATCTTCTGTGCCAGGAAGGCCAGCGACTGCCGCCACACCCCGTCGTACGTGGGGTCCGTGGTCCCGTAGAGCCCGAGCGGCAGCTGGACCGAGGGGGACGGGCTCGGTGCGGCGACCGCGACGGGGGCGACCGCGACGGGTGCGGCCGCGCCCAGCAGAACGGCGGTGGTCGCGAGCGCGGCTGCGCTGCGGCGTACGGTCATGGCGGGCTGTGCCTCTCCTGCGGGGGCCGGCTCTCCCGGACGCACGAGGGCACCGGGCTCCGGTCCCGTATACCTCGGTATACCTCGACGGTGCCGGCCACCGGGGCTCCGGTGACCCTGGACCACCGGAAACCCCGATGGTCCGCGGGGCCCGTGGTCACACTGCCCCTGGCCGCTCACACTCCGCGACCGGAGCGGTCCGGCTGCCGTCGGACGGACGGCTCGGAAGGCTCACGGCCAGGGGCGGCCACCGGATGCGCACCGGCTTCCCCTGGAAGGGCATGATGACGACCTGCCCACTCTACCGGGCCGTAGCACCCCTCCCCGGGGCGGCGGACCGCTCGCGTCGGTACGGCGCCGGGTCACACCGTGATGTACGTACGCCACCGGCTCACACCGCGACGTACGTGACCGGGGCGCTGCCGGGCACCGCCTCCGCGCGTCCGAGCTTGACCAGCCGCCGCAGGTGGGACTCGGCCTCCGACACGGCGATGGACCGCGAACCGTGCGGGATCTGCTCCCAGGGCCGGTTCCACACCATCCGCTCGGCCAGCTGCCACGGGGTGAGCGGAGTGGCGAGCAGGTCGAGCAGTCCGGCCAGCCGCTCCTCGTGGTGGTCCAGCAGCTCCCGTACGCGCCCGCCCGCATCGGTGAAGGCGTGCTGGTGGGCGGGCAGCACCTCGGCCACTCCGAGCCGCCCGATGCGCTCCAGCGAGGCGAGGTAGTCGCCGAGCGGGTCGGTGACGGCGGTGTCGTCCGGGTCCTCGTACAGCCCGATGTGCGGGCTGATCCCGGGCAGCAGATGGTCGCCGGAGAAGAGCCGCCCGTGCCCCGGCAGATGCGCCGGATGCCGTTCCTCCAGATGGAGGCAGACGTGGCCCGGGGTGTGGCCGGGGGTCCAGACGGCGCGGAGCCGCCGGCCGGCGAGGTCGAGCAGCTCGCCGGGGACGATGTCGCGGTCAGGCAGTGCGGCGCGCAGCCCGGGGAGCGTCCGCAGCCGCCCTGACTCGCGGGCGGCGAGGAGCGGGGCGAGGTGGTCGTCGGGGGCGCCGACGTCGGCGAGCTTGCGGGTGAGGTAGTCGAGCCACGTGCCGGGCCCGGCCTCCCGGGTGCGCCGGACGATGGCGGTGTCGGCCTCGTGCATCGCGATCCAGGCCCCGGAGGCCTCGCGGACCTGGCCGGAGAGGCCGTGGTGGTCGGGGTGGTGGTGGGTGATGACGACGCCGTGGACGTCGGCGACGGAGGTGGAGAGCGCGGTGAGCCCGGCCGTCAGGGTGTCCCACGACGCCGGGTCGTCCCAGCCGGTGTCGATGAGGACGGGCCCGCGGTCGGTGTCGACGACGTGGACGAGGGTGTGGCCGAGCGGATTGTCCGGGATGGGGACCTTGATGCTGTGGACGCCCCCGCCGTGGTCGGTCACCTGCGGCACCTGCGTCATGGGCTTCCCATCTCTGCTCGGCGGCGTGCGCTGATCCCACTGTAACGAGAACTCGTTCCAGTGGTAGCCCGGGTCTACCACATCGACGTCTCCTCGGTGCGGTCCGCGCCGTGGACTCCTGGAACGGGAACTGGTATCAGTTCTGACGAGCAGTCAGTTGCGGTGCACGGGTTCGCTTCGCGGGAGGCAACGGCCATGACGGAACATTCGGAGCTGGTGGAACACGGAAAGCTGTTCATCGGCGGCGAGTTCACCGATCCGCTCTCCACCGACGTCATCGAGGTGATCTCCCCGCACACCGAACAGGTCATCGGCCGCGTCCCGCACGCCTCCGAGGCCGATGTGGACCGGGCGGTCGCCGCGGCCCGCCACGCCTTCGACGAGGGCCCGTGGCCGAGGATGAGCCTGGACGAGCGGATCGCGGTGATCACGCGGATCAAGGACGCCTTCGCCGTACGGTACGAGGAGTTCGCGCGCCTGATCAGCGCGCAGAACGGCACTCCCTACAGCGCGAGCGTGATGGTGCAGGCGCTGGCCGCGATGATGGTGTGGGACTCGGCGATCACGGTGGCGCGCACCTTCCCGTACGAGGAGCGGCGCGACGGAGTGCTGGGACCGCTCCTGGTCCGCCGCGAACCGGTCGGCGTGGTGGCGGCGGTCGTCCCGTGGAACGTCCCGCAGTTCACGGCCGCGGCCAAACTGGCTCCCGCGCTCCTGGCAGGCTGCACGGCGGTCCTGAAGGTCTCCCCGGAAACCCCCCTGGACGCCTATCTCCTGGCGGAGATAGCGGCGGAGGCGGGCCTGCCGCCCGGGGTCCTCTCCATCCTCCCGGCGGACCGGGAGGTCAGCGAGTACCTGGTGGGCCACCGGGACATCGACAAGGTCTCCTTCACCGGCTCGGTGGCGGCCGGCCGCCGCGTGATGGAGGTGGCCTCGCGCAACCTGACCCGCGTCACCTTGGAGTTGGGCGGCAAGTCGGCGGCGGTGATCCTGCCGGACGCGGACCTGGAGGCGGCGGTGGCGGGCATCGTCCCGTTCGCCTGGATGATCAACGGCCAGGCGTGCGTGGCGCAGACACGCATCCTGGTCCCGAGGTCCCGCTACGACGAGATGGCGGAGGCGTTCGCGGCAGCGGCGGGAGCGCTGCGGGTGGGCGACCCGCTGGACCCGACCACGGAGCTGGGCCCCTTGGTGGCGCACCGCCAGCAGCAACGCTCCCTCGACTACATCAAGCTGGGCCAGGAGGAAGGCGCCAAGATCCTTACCGGGGGCAACGTCCCCGCCTCCCAGGAACGCGGCTGGTACGTCGAACCCACCCTCTTCGGCTCGGTCGACAACTCCATGCGCATCGCCCGCGAGGAGATCTTCGGCCCGGTGATCTGCCTGATCCCGTACGCCGACGAGGCCGAGGCCGTCCGCATCGCCGACGACTCCCCGTACGGCCTCAGCGGCAGCGTCTGGACGGCCGACACCGAGCGCGGCATCGACATCGCGCGCCGCGTCCGCACCGGCACGTACAGCGTGAACACCTTCAGCCTGGACATGCTCGGCCCGTTCGGCGGCTACAAGAACTCCGGCCTGGGCCGCGAGTTCGGCCCCGAGGGCTACGGCGAGTTCTTCGAGCACAAGATGATCCACCTCCCCGCCGGCTACCGGGAGGCATGATGGGCGACCGCTGGCACGTGGAGGTCGACCGCTCCCTCTGCATCGGCTCCGGCATGTGCGTCAACCACGCCCCGGACGCCTTCCACCTGGACACGGCCCGCCAGTCCCACCCCCGCGAGGAGGACCGCGACGCGGGGGAACAGGTCCTCGCGGCGGCGGAGGGCTGCCCGGTGGAGGCGATCACGCTGACGCTGGTTGGGTCGGGGGAGGTGGTTTTTCCGCCGGAGGAGTGACGGGGAAACGGACTTCGCGAGGTATTCCGACTCGGCTGCCGTGCGCGGGAGGCCCCTCGCCTCGACGCCATTTTTGCTTACTCCATGAACCGGCCCGTCACTTACTGACGCTTGGCCCGGCACCTCCATCCACCCGGAACCCCAAAGCCTTTTCTGCAGCGGCGGAAACCGACAGAAGGTTCTGGAGACTCGCCGGGGGCACGGAGAATCCGTTTTCGACAACAAAGGAAATGAAGCGCGGAGGCAGATCGATATTGTACTTTTTAACGTACGCCGACAGATCCGTGCGCCATACAAACCGCCCATCAGATACCAGTGAAGAGCCGCCGGGCACCCTAAATGAACCTGTCACGACATCCAGTGTTGTTTCCATGATGTCAAAAATGGGATGACCGGAATCAAGGTACCTCTGTACCTCTGCCTTGGGGTATGGTGCCTGTTCCCTCACTTTATCCTGGATGGATTCACGAAATAGCTCCAAGCTGCTTCCGGGCTCCATCTCGCGGAAAAATCCAATCATTTCCATTCGGTTCACCCTTTTGAGATAGGGAGGAATATCCTCCAATATCCATCATTGTCGATCCGTGGTACTTGCCCAGTGCCTAGGATAGGGCTCGTGCCAACCCTCTCGGTCGGCGCTCGCACAGTGGTCCCCAGTTCATTGGCGATCTGCTGAGCAATCCCAGAACTATCCGAACCCGAATGGCATACCATGAGCCTCAGGGGGCCGCCGCCATAGTTCGGATTGTTTGTTACTGCATCAACGATCTGTCCCCCGTTTACATTACCTCCCGGCATCTCCAGGAATCCGTCCCGACTGCCGTGGGCCACGACATCATGCTCGCCTTCGTTCAGCACGTTCTCAAAATTGCGCAGGCTCGACCCGTCGGATCCGATCAGTGTCCCGGTCGGGCCATGGGTTACAGGCTGGCCAGCCGGTATTGCATTGTCTGCCATGTAGTCGACGGGGTCCGGGCAAGGCGATAGCCCTCTCGGGTCAGTCATCCTGTGGGGATTGCTGACGTACGTGACGGGATTCGGTGCCGGAGCAATTCCCAGCGGGTCAGGGGATGCGTAGCGACCTGATGCCGGGTCGTAGTAGCGATAATGGTTGTAGTGAAGTTCCGTCTCGGGGTCGAAGTATTGCCCTGGGAAGCGGATCGGAGTGTAAGCAGTGCTATTTTTCGCCCAAGTCGTTGTCCCCCACAAGGTGCTCCGTGAGCGCCAGGCGAGATTACCCGATTCGTCGACGAGCTCGTTCGGAGTGCCGACATGGTCGGTGACGATGGAGAAGAAACGTTGATCAATTGCTTGCTGAGGCGTCTCCTCCGTGAACCGGCGTTCAACCTGTGTGAGAGGGCGGATCCCCTGGTGGTCCCAAGATAGGACGATGCAGTCGGTGGCGGTGCGGTCTTGGGTGGTCTGCTCGGAGAGGGTAGCGCCGTCCCAGGAGAACGTGATCTCTTCCAGGACGGTATGACCGTCGTCGGCCATGCGCTGCTTCGCGGTGCGGCGGCCGAGCGGATCGTAGTGGTATCGCCATTGTGTGCCGTCCGGAGCCGTGACAGCGGTGAGTCGGTTGTCGGTGCCCCAGGTGTAATGCCAGGTGGCAGGTTTGCGTGAAAGCCGACTCTTCTGACGCAGAATTATGCGTCCCAGTGCGTCATGCTCGTAGCGGACCCTGCCTGCGCGCGTCATGCTCGTCCCGCAGTAGTCACGGGTACCAGTGGCTTCTTGACCTGGATGAGAGGCTGCCCAGAATGCTTCCGCCTGGTTGTCCGCCGCGTCATACGCATAGCGCTCGGACCAGTCCGCGGCACGGACAGCAGTGACCCGGCCAGCCGCGTCGACGTCGAACGTCTTCGTACCGGAGAGTAGGTCGGTGAGGCCGATGAGGTGGCCGTCTGCCCGATAGGCGTAGTCGCGGCGCTGGATACTGCGACCTGCGCCCGTGACCTGTTGGGTGGTGAGGCGCCCCACCGTGTCGAACTGTGAGGCGATGGTGAGGTGGTCGCCCAGGTGACGGGCGACTTCGCGCCCCGCCGCGTCCCGCTCGAAGGTGAGCGTGCGGCCGGACGTCGTGAGGGAGGAGCGGCGACCTGCGGCGTCGTAGGTCCATGTGCTCGTCGCCCCGCTGGGCGTGGTGCGGCCGGTGCGGCGGCCGAGGGCGTCATAGGTGTATGACACGGTCCGGCCGTTGACGGTCTCCGACTTGAGGCGGCCGTACCGGTCACGGAGCCAGGTGATGGTCGCGTCTGCGTTGACCGCTTCGGCCAGCTGGTCGGTCAGGTCGTACGCGAAGGTGGTGACGGAGCCGTCTGCGTCCTTGCGGACGATGCGGTCGAGGTCGTCCCGTTCGTAACGGGTGGTCTGGCCCAGGGCGTCCGTGCGAGCGGTGAGCCTGCCGGCCGGGTCGCGCTCGTAGGTCAGCGTCCGATCGTCGAAGTCCGTCTCGGCTATGAGGCGACCGGCGGAGTCGTAGGCGTAGTTCCAGGTCAGCCCCTGGGGGTTGAGTACCTGGGTGAGGCGGAGTTCATGGTCGTGGGCGAACTCGTAGCGCACTCCGTCAGGACCGGTACGCGCCGTCATGATGTCGAAGTGGGTGTACTCGAAACGGGATACCGATCCCATGGCGTCGGTGTGTGCGAGGCAGTTGCCCTCGCCGTCGTACGTCCAGGACTGGGTGGAACCATCGGCGTGCGTGCGGTGGGCGAGCTTGCCCTCGGGAGTCCACACGAGCCGGGTGACCGCACCGACTGGGTCGGTCTGGGTGACAGGGCGACCGAAGGCGTCCCGCTCGATGCGCGTGGTCGCGCCGAGGGGATCGATGATCTCGATGGGCAGGCCGGCCGCGTTGCTGCGTACGTGGGTCGTGTTGCCCAACGCGTCCGTGACGGAAGTCGGGTGGCCGGACGCGTTGTATGCCGTGCGGGTGACAGCGCCCGACGGGTCGATGGCCGAGATCCGGTTCCCACGCTCGTCGTACTCCTGGCGGATCACCGTCCGGTCAGGGTTGGTGAAGCGGACCGGGAGGCAGAGATCGTTGTACTCGGCTGTCATCTCACGGCCGTCCGCGCGTACCGCGGTGGTCAGCTGACCGGACGTGTCGTAGTTCCAGCGGGTGGTTCGGCCGAGAGGGTCGGTGCGGGACAGGAGTCGGTTGTAGCGGTCACGTTCGAAGTGAGTGGTCGCTCCGCACGGGTCGGTCTCCGCGATGATCTGATGAGCTTCGTTGATCAGGTAGCGGTGGACGGCTCCGGCGGGCGTCGTCGCGGTCGTGACGCGGTGGCCCGTCACAGGGTCGGGTTCGCCGTACTCCAGGTTCAGCGCCATATGGCCTGCTGAGCCGCCTTCGGCAACGCACCGGTCCCGGTCGTCGTACGCGTACTCGTAACTGCTGTTGTTGGTGTCGGTCCAGGAAGTTATCCGGCCGCGCTCGTCGTAGATGAAGCGCAGGGGCAGACCGGACGAGTTGATGACGCCGGTCAGGTGGCCGCCGGTGTAGCTGTAGCGGAGGACCTCCTGATCGGTTCCGTCCTCGGCTCCGCCCACCAGGTGCAGGGCGGTGATCCTCCCGCCGACCGCAGTCAGCTTCAGGTGGTAACCGCCGTGGTGCACGATCGACGTCGGGGCCCCGGAAGCGTCGTATCCGAAGCTGATCCAGTTGCCGTTGCGGTCGTCCAGCTGGGCGAGCAATGCCTCGGTGCCGTCGTCGTGCGTCGTGAAGTGCCGGACGCGGCCCGAGTCGGGATCGGTGATCGTGTAATCGCCGCTGGTGTCCATGTCGAGTGGCCAGCGGGGGCCGTGGCTGGGCAGGACCGGAACGCCGGGCGCCGGGTGGGGATAGGACAGCAGCAAGCCGTCCTCGGAGAGGAAGACGATCCCCTCGGAGTCGATCTCCAGGCGCTGGTCCGCCGTGGACGACCAGGACGGGCCGAACCAGCGACCTGCGCGGTAGTCGGAGGCCACGCGGCGACGGAACACGAGCGGGAGTGTGCCGGGCAGCACGATGTCCGTCTGTGGCAGATACATCGCACCGGTTGCCATGTCGACTGGGTCGGACGGGTCGTTCTCAGGTGCCCGTTCCGTGCGGGAAGGGTTGGCCGGGTCGGTGGCCCCCTCCCGCGCAGGCCCCGGCGGCTCCCCAGGCCCCGCCCCCTTGCGCAGTCCCGCCCGCACGCCTCCCTTCAGCATTCCGGCGCCCTTCGTCCCGGCGGCCTCCGGGAGCAGACGCCCGATGAATTCCCCCGGGTCGCTCTTCGCCGCGTCCCACGCGTTCTCCAGGGCCCGGTCGGGGTTGGCGACGGTCCTGGCGAGACCGGAGAGCGTCATGTTGACGCCCTTGTACATCTCCGCCGGGTGAGTCAGGTTGTACGGGTCGATCGGGTTCGTCTGGCGGAGGAAGCCCACCAGGCCGCCCGTGCCCTTGAGGATGCCCCCGCCGAGATGGGCGATCTCGACCCCCTGGGACAGGCCGTGGTCGTAGAGCTCGTCCTTGAACCGGTCCCGGCCCGTCCGCTCCTTCGGCGCGTGCGCCATCGCCGCCGTGACCGCGCCCTTCGCCCGCTCGCCGGCCTCGTTCCGTGACCGTCGGGCGTCCTCCAGATCCTCCTGGGCGCGCTTTCGCTTTGACACACCCGGGTCCGAGAACGTGCCAGGGTGGGGGAGAGGATCGTCACCGGTACGGGCCGCGTTGTACGCCTCGACCTTCTTGTTGAACGCCGAGACCGCCTTCTCGGAGTCCTGGCTGCCCTCCTTGTAGAGCGCGATCGCCGCACGCGCCTTGCCCTGGGCGCTCGTGACGGCTGACGCGTACGTCTCCAGCGCCTTCGCCGCGTCCTCGAAGGCGTCCGCCGCGCGCAGCCAGTCGGTGGGCAGGGCCTGGAACTTCGACCGGAAGGTGTCGGCCGCCTCCCCGCGCCAGTTGCCGGAGTCCAGCTTCTTCAGCCCGCCGCCGACGAGCCCGAAGGCTTTCTGGAAGTCCCGTAGGTTCTTCACCGCCGCGGTGATCTTCTCCGGCTTCCCATGGATCAGCTCGTCGGCCTCCTCGCTCTGCCCGAGCTGCTTCTCCCCGACCTCCGCCCCGAGCGACGACGCGGTCGCGTCACCCCAGTCCTCGACCTTGTCGGCCCAGCCGTGCGCCCCGACCTTGTCGAGTTCCGCCCCCACCTTGTCCGTCGCCGCGTCGACGCCCCTGCCCAGGAGCTCCTTGCCCTTGTCCAGGCCCCGTACGGTCCCGTCGACGACCTTGTCGAACGCCCCACCCAAGTCCACCATCAGCGGCTCTCCCCCCAGCGAGGCTCCTCGGCCTGCGCCACGGTCTCCGCGGAGGGATCGAGGTTCTCCTTGGCCCACGCGTCGATCTCTTCACGCTGCGCCGGGTCGACCCCCGAGGCATCCAGCAGCGCGTCCCCCACGTCGTACCCGGTGTCCTTCCACTGCTGCTTCACCTCGCCGTGCGCCTCCTTGAAGGAGTCCACGCTCCAGTCCGGATCGTCGAAGGCGCGCTGGGTGCTGATCGTGTCCCAGCTCATCTCCTTGACCTCGTCCTCGGACAGGTAGGGGTTGCCGTTGGCGGAGTTCACCACGATCTTGAACGAGTCCTTGACGTACCGCTCCTGCTCGGCGAACGAGCCCGCCGACAGACCGAGTCCGGCAGCGAGGTCGTTGCCCCGCTGGGACAGCGTCCGTACGCCCCACTCCCACCGCTTGCAGAACGTCTCGAATTCCGACGTCAGCCCGCCGTGCCCCAACTCCAGTCCCGACAGGGCGAGATCCGAGAACCCTCGGCCCGCCGATGCCCTGCCGATCGAACCGAGATCCTTCAACTCGCTGTGTGCCAGATCGATGCCCTGCGCGATCTGCGCCAGAGCCGCCGCCGACACGTTCAGATTCGCGTTGTCCCCGCTCATCCCGTCTCCCCCAGATCGACCGCCACATGGTCGGGCACGATGCCCGCGACCGGCGGAAACAGCACGCCGTCCGTACTTCCCGCGTCCAGTGCGACTCCCGCCGGGCCGGGCAGCATCGGCACCATCACATCCAGAAGCCGCGCACCACGGATCGTGCGGTAGGTCCACTCCCGCCCGCCGCCCGCCTGTGCGAGCGCGAACCGGGCCAGCGCCTCCTCGTCCGAGAACGCGCAGATCCACCGGACGCCGTTCTGGTCCGCCGTCCACAGACTCCCGTACGCGTCGAACGGCACCAGCACCGCCGTACGCCGGAACTCGCCCAGCAGTCTCGCGAACTCGCGCCGCGCGACCGGCAGCTGGTCCGCTGGGTTCTCGGCAGGCGTCGGTTCGGATGCCGGTGGCGTCTTTTCTTCCCCCGCTCCGGCTACGGTCCAGTCGGCCAGCTCGGCGAGCCTGGACCGGCGGCCGGGCTCAGAGGTGTCGTCCCCGTGGTCAGTCACGTACGGGATGGTGTCATGGCGTTCTTCACGGCAGCAATGTGGAAAGCGGCCAGGTCGCCACCGGTGCGTGACGGCCGCTCCCCTCCGGCCGAGTGGTCGGTCCGCCGGAGGGGAGCAGGGTGGTCGGAAGGCGGTTCGGCCGGAGGGAGGGGCGGATGCCCCTGAGAGCCTTGGGCCGGCGCGAGGCCTACGCCAGGTCGTTGACGAAGGTCTGCCAGGCGGTGTGGCCGAAGGTGAGGACGGGGCCGGTGGGGCGGGTGCTGTCGCGGACCGGGATCAGGTGGGGGAGGCTCGGGGCGACCTCCACGCAATCGCCCTGCCCGCCGCTGTAGCTGCTGGTGCGCCAGGTGGCCTCAGCGAGATCGGACGGGGTGAGGCGGTCCTGTGTCATGGTCTGTGCTCCTTGGCGATACGTCGGATCATGCTGAGCGATTCCGTCGGCGGCAACGCGGAGGTGCGGGCGTCGTCGAAGAGCCCACGGTACCGAGCCACGTCGGATTCCCGCTCGATCCAGATGTTGCCGGTCGGAGTTTCCGTCAGGACGAGGTCGAGCGCGGAGACCCGGGGAAAGCTGAGCATCAAGTACGGGCCGAACATACCCGGGTGTGCCCCGCGTGAGAACGGCAGCACCTGGACCGTGATGTTGGGGCGTTCGGCAAGGTCCGCCAAGTGCTGCAACTGGTCGTGCATCAGAGCCGGCCCGCCCACCTGTTGGCGAAGTACCCCTTCCATGAGGACAGCCCAGAATTCCAGCGGGTCGTCCCCGGTCAGGCGTTCCTGCCGTGCCATGCGTACCTGCACGAACTGGTCGACCTCCTCAGCGGTCTGCCACGCACGGGAGGCGACGGTCACAGCCCTTCCGTAGGCGGGCGTCTGGAGCAGCCCCGGAACCAGTTGCACCTGGAACGTCTTGATGCTGTCGCAGATGGCCTCCATCTCGATGTGATCGCGGTATGTGTCACCCAGTACGTCTCCGAACTGGTGCCACCAACCCTCACGGCGGCGCCTGTTGGCGCTACGGGCGAGCGACGTCAGCCGGTCACGGGCTTCCGGGTCCGTCACGCCGTAGGCGTGTATGAGCGCAGCCAGGTCGGGCGAACGCACCGGCACGTGACCGTTCTCGATGCGGCTGATCTTGCCCTTGGTGCAGTCGAGAACCTCGGCCGCGTCCGCTGTGGAGAAGCCTGCGGCTTCACGGAAGCGGCGCAGTTCGTCGCCGAGTTGGCGTCCGAGAACGGTGGATGGCTTTACGGGTGGCATGCCCCACTGCTTATCAGTCCGGCGGCGACGGCGGCCACGGTATGCCCGAACGAGTGAATTAGGCACCAGAAATCCATTCAACGTTGCGCGGTTGAGAGTTGTGCGGGCACGCTCTGTGGCGAGACATCTCAACGCCGCTCCATAGAGCGGCACTTGCTGTCCCGTCGTCCGTCCACTGGGGAGCGTCATGGTCGAGCAGTCCGAAACTCATGAGGCCAGCCTTCGGCTGGTCCGTTGCCGCAGCAGCGTCCCCGAGGCCCGCGCCCTCCTGCGCGCCAAGCTCGGTGAGTGGCGGGCGGGGGAGGCACCCGCAGATGTCGGGGAGTTGGTGCTCTCGGAGCTCGTCACCAACGCCCTGCGGGTCGCCGTCCCCGGTGACCGGATGATCGGCGTACGCATCGTGTGCCGGGAGCGCGGCGCCTCGCTCCGGCTGGAGGTGAGCGACGCCGGGGGAGGCCGCCCCGTCGTGCGGCGGCCCGGTGAGCTGGATGCGGGCGGGCGCGGGCTGCTGCTGGTGGAGGCGCTCGCGTACCGCTGGGGCGTGGACGAGCGGTCGGCGGGGATCGGCAAGACGGTCTGGGCGGAGGTGCTGGCGCCCGGCGCCACGCCCGCGTCCGTGGCCGCCGAACTCGTGGGCGACGCGGCCGAGATCGCTGCGGCCACCGTCCGGCCCGGTCAGTCCGTACGGGTCTGGGGCGCCTGGTGCACCGTCCGAAGCGTGCGCAGTGAGCGGTACGCCTCGGGCGGGCTCGCGGTCGTGATCGGCCTTGACGACGGGCCTGGCCTGCGGATGGATGCCGCGGAAGCGCTCCTGGTGCGGGACGGTGTGCGGCCGACCGCGGCCGGAGACCCCGTGGTGGCGTCGTGAGGCTTCTGTGGCGCAGGGTTCGGTGGCGTTCAACGCGCCGTGCGGCGCCCGGGCCCCGGTTCCGCGGCACCTTGGTCCAGCTCGTCGGCGGGTGGCCGACCGTGGTCAGCTGTGGCGGTGTGCCGGTGGTGCCTGTTCCGCTGCCCGTTGCCGCATCCGTGCGGCCCACCGTCCGGCGGGCCGGGCGCGGTTCGCTGCGGGGGCAGGTGCGTGTGCCTGCCCGTTTCGATGATCCGCATTCCAGGGTCGCCGCTGTCTTCGGGGTGGCGTGATGCGCCTCCTCCTCGATACCCGCGTGATCGTGTGGTGGCTCGACGATGCGCCGGAGCTGTCCGAACCCGTCAAGTACCTGCTCGACACCGCGAACGCCGTGCACATCAGTGCCGTGTCGCCGTGGGAGATCACCCTCAAGCAGCACCTCGGCCTGATCGAAGGTCCGGGTGACCTGGCCGAGCGGGTGCGCGACCTAGCGTTTCCGAGTCTGCCCGTCACCGCCGCGCACGGCGTACGGGCCGGTCGGCTGCCGATGGTGCACGACGACCCCTTCGACCGGATTCTCGTCGCCCAGGCGCAGGCCCACGGGCTGATCCTCGTGACCCGTAACCCGTGGATTGCGTCGTACGACGTCGAGGTCATGCCGGTCTGAGCCCTCAGGCGTGATCGCGGCTTCGGCGAAGCGGCGGCAGCTGGCTGGCGAGCAGCAGGAGCATCCCGCCGAGCAGCAGGACGTTCCCGCCGTAGAAGCGGGTCGCCCAGGGAACACTCGGCAGGGCTCCGAAGTACAAGAGGCTCTGCAGCACGAGGGAGGCACCCATGAGCAGGGCGCCGATTCCGTGGAGTTGCGGCCTGGTGACGTGGCGGCGCGCCATGGGCACGATCCAGCCCGTCCGGAGCGTGACCGTCCCCATGGCGATGAGCAGCATCCCCAGGAGCAGGTTTGTCCCGACTACCCACGCCATGGCGTCGCTTCGCTCTTCTCGGTGAGGTCGATCAGGCGGCAGACCGTCTCGATGTCGATCTTGACCTGGGCGATCGACGCCCGGCCCGACAGCCAGGTGATCAGCGCCGAGTGCCAGGTGTGCTCGATCACCCGGACCGCCGAGAGCTGCTCCGGCGTCGGGTGCTCCAGGCCCATCGCGTCCAGGATGATCGCCGTTGTGAGGCGGGAGACCGTGTCCACCTCCGGGCTCACGCTGCGGTCCGCGAAGGTGAGGGCGCGGACCATGGCGTCCGCCAGGTGCGGTTCGCGCTGGAGGGCGCGGAAGGCGCGCATCAGGGTCTCGGCCACCCGCCGGGCCGCGTCGTCACCGGCCGGCGGGCGCTTGCGGAGTGTGGTGTGCAGGTGCTGGAGCTGGTCCTGCATGGTGGCGACCAGCAGGTGGATCTTGGAGGGGAAGTAGCGGTAGAGCGTGCCGAGCGCGACCCCGGCCGCCTCGGCCACCTCGCGCATCTGCACCGCCTCGAACCCGCCGCGGCTGGCGAGCTGGGCGCTGGCGTGCAGGATGCGGCGGCGGCGGGCCTCCTGCCGCTCGGTGAGCGGAGGCGCTGCCGGTCTGGCGTCCGCGGTCATACTGCCCCCATCCGCGATCCGTACGTGCTCATGCCGTCCCCGTTCACGATCCGTGATCCCCCGGTCCGTTCCCTGAGTTGCGCACCGGGCGCGCACAGCATGCCAGGGCGTCCGCCGTGGCGCGAATCACCTGATCCGGACCTCACGCCGACGCTACCTGCCGGTAGATTCGATGCACGTCGAACGAACAAGTCTGAAACTTGTTCTAGATTAGCGCTACCGGTTACGCTCCGGCGAACACGCAGTCAGAAGGGGGCCGAGTGTGACCGCTGAGGCCATAGAGACGGGCTCCCGCACGAGCGACGGCAGCTCCTCCGCCGGGGACGGCGACCGGCCGTTGCGCATCGCGCTCCTCACGTACAAGGGCAACCCGTTCTGCGGCGGCCAAGGCGTGTACGTCCGCCACCTCGGGCGTGAGCTCGCGCGGCTCGGACACAGCGTCGAGGTCATCGGCGCGCAGCCGTACCCCGTGCTCGACGAGGGCGTTCCGCTCACCGAGCTGCCCAGCCTGGACCTGTACCGGCAGCCGGACCCGTTCCGTACGCCGAAGTGGCGCGAGTACCGGGACTGGGTCGACCTCGCCGAGGTCGCCACCATGTGGACCGGCGGCTTTCCGGAACCGCTCACCTTCAGCCTCCGCGCCCGCCGCCATCTCCTGTCCCGGCGCGGCGAGTTCGACGTCGTCCACGACAACCAGACCCTCGGTTACGGGCTCCTCGGCGACCTCGGGGCCCCGCTCGTGACGACGATCCACCACCCGATCACCGTGGACCGCCGGCTCGACCTGGCCGCCGCCGCCAGCCGCCGCCGACGCGCCTCCGTACGCCGCTGGTACGCCTTCACCCGGATGCAGAAGCGGGTCGCCCGCAAGCTGGACACCGTGCTCACCGTCTCCGGCTCCTCCCGCGACGAGATCGTCGAGGACCTCGGCGTACGCCCCGACCGGATCAGCGTCGTCCACATCGGCGCCGACACCGACCTCTGGTCGCCCGACCCCTCCGTCCCCGAGGTGCCCGGCCGCATCGTCACCACCTCCAGCGCCGACGTCCCGCTCAAGGGCCTGGTCCACCTCGTCGACGCGCTCGCCAAGCTCCGTACCGAGAACCCCGCAGCCCACCTCGTCGTCGTCGGCAAGCGAGCCGAGGACGGGCCGGTCGCCCGGGCCATCGAGCGGCACGGGCTGGCGGACGCGGTCGAATTCGTCAAGGGCATCAGCGACTTGGAGCTGGTCGACCTCGTGCGCAGCGCCCAGGTCTCCTGTGTGCCGTCGCTGTACGAGGGTTTCTCGCTGCCCGCCGCCGAGGCGATGGCCACCGGCACCCCGCTCGTCGCCACCACCGGCGGCGCGATCCCCGAGGTCTCCGGCCGCGACGGCGAGACCTGCCTCGCGGTGGCGCCCGGTGACGCGGACGCGCTGGCCGGGGCGCTGGCCCGGCTGCTGGGCGATCCGGAGCTGCGCGCCCGGCTCGGCGCGGCGGGCCGGGAGCGGGTGCTCGCCCGCTTCACCTGGGCCCGGGCCGCCGCCGGAACGGCCGAGCTGTACCGTCAGGCGATCGCCGTCCGTAAGGCAACGGCCACCAGGTGACGGCGATCCCGTGTACCGGCTGCCGTAACCCGCTTCTCCGAACCCGTACCTCCGACCTCGAAGGCAGGCCCCCGTGCTGACCGTCGACTTCACCCGCTTCCCGCTCGCCGCCGGCGACCGAGTGCTCGACCTGGGCTGCGGTGCCGGCCGGCATGCCTTCGAGTGTTACCGGCGCGGTGCGCAGGTCGTGGCCCTCGACCAGAACGGCGAGGAGATCCGCGAGGTCGCCAAGTGGTTCGCCGCGATGAAGGAGGCCGGCGAGGCGCCCGAAGGTGCCACCGCCACCGCGATGGAGGGCGACGCGCTCAACCTGCCGTTCCCCGACGACTCCTTCGACGTCGTGATCATCTCCGAGGTCATGGAGCACATCCCGGACGACAAGGGCGTCCTCGCCGAGATGGTCCGCGTTCTCAAGCCGGGCGGCCGGATCGCCATCACCGTCCCGCGCTACGGCCCCGAGAAGATCTGCTGGACCCTCTCCGACGCGTACCACGAGGTCGAGGGCGGCCACATCCGCATCTACAAGGCCGACCAGCTCCTCGCACGCATCCGTGAGGCCGGACTCAAGCCGTACGGCACCCACCACGCCCACGCCCTGCACTCGCCGTACTGGTGGCTGAAGTGCGCCTTCGGCGTGGACAACGACCGTGCGCTGCCGGTGCGGGCGTACCACAAGCTGCTGGTGTGGGACATCATGAAGAAGCCGCTCGCCACCCGGGTCGCCGAACAGCTGCTCAACCCGGTCGTCGGCAAGAGCTTCGTCGCGTACGCCACCAAGCCGCACCTTCCGAAGGCCGAGGCGTGAGCACTCCCGAACAGACCGAACACCTGGTCCTGCCGGGCGTCCTGACGGCGAGTCAGGCAGCCGAGACGGTCGCCGCGCTCCTCGCCGTGCAGTGTGAGGACGGCGCGCTGCCGTGGTTCCGGGGCCACCATCTGGACCCGTGGGACCACACCGAGGCCGCGATGGCGCTGGACGCGGCCGGTGAGCACGAGGCGGCGGAGCGCGCCTACGACTGGCTGGCCCGCCACCAGAACGGCGACGGTTCCTGGTACGCCGCCTACCACGACGGCGACCCGCAGCGCCCGACCGACCGCAGCCGCGAGACCAACTTCTGCGCGTACGTGGCCGTCGGCGTCTGGCACCACTACCTCGCCACCGGTGACGACGCGTTCGTCGACCGGATGTGGCCCACCGTCTTCGCGGCGATCGAGTTCGTGCTCGGGCTCCAGCAGCCCGGCGGGCAGATCGGGTGGAAGCGGGAGGACGACGGTACGGCGGTCGACGACGCGCTGCTGACCGGCTCCTCGTCGATCCACCAAGCGCTGCGCTGCGCGCTCGCCATCGCCGAGATGCGCGAAGAGCCTCAGCCCGACTGGGAGTTGGCGGCCGGTGCGCTGGCCCACGCGATCCGCCACCACCCGGAGCGCTTCCTCGACAAGAACCGCTACTCGATGGACTGGTACTACCCGGTCCTCGGCGGCGCCGTCACCGGGGCCGAGGCCACCGCCCGTATCCAGGAAGGCTGGGACCGCTTCGTCGTCCCCGGGCTCGGCGTGCGGTGCGTGCTGCCCAACCCCTGGGTCACCGGCGGCGAGAGCTGCGAACTGGCCCTCGCGCTCTGGGTGACCGGCGAGTCGGACCGTGCCCTGGAGATCCTCCAGTCGATCCAGCACCTGCGCGCCGAGGGCGGGTTGTACTGGACCGGGTACGTCTTCGAGGGCAACAAGGCCTTCTGGCCTGAGGAGTTGACCACCTGGACGGCGGGTTCACTCCTACTGGCGGTGGCCGCACTCGGGGGGGACGAGGCGACCACCGCGGTCTTCTCCGGGGAGCGGCTGCCGGTCGGCCTGGAGCCGGACTGCTGCCGGTAGCCGATCGCCGGCAGGTGCTGGGCGTCGGTGCGGCCGGGCCGCCGTCAGCGGCGGATCCGGCCGGCGATGGCGTGCCCGATGAACAGGTAGACCACGGCCGCGAGACCGTAACCCGCCACGACCCGCGCCCATGCCGCGTCGAACGTGAACAGGTCGTACGACCAGCCGGCCAGCCAGGTGGCGGCGTCGTGCACCCACTGCACGAAGTCGTTGGTCCGGTTGGCGTCCAGCAGGTACATCAGGATCCAGAGAATGATGATGAAGGCCAGTATGTCGGCCACGACGGCGATGATCCTCGCCGCTGAACTGCTGCCAGAAGAACGGGTTCTGTAGGACATGGGGTCCTGGTTACCGCTTTACCCTCAGTGAAACCCGAATGGCGGTACCGGGTGGCGGGCCGTGCGGGGGCGGGTGAGTCTGGCCGGGAGTGCCGAGGTTCGTCACTCCCTGTGACGTTCCTGCCCGGGAGGCCGCTGTGACCCGTTCCGTGCCGATCCGTCGGCCGCTGGTGGCGTTCCTGCTCGCCTGCGCCGTGCTGGTTTCCGCCACCGCGTGCGGGGATTCCGGTGATTCCGGCAGTGCGACCGGTACGGGGGTGAGCGCCGGGGCGAGCGTCTCCGCCGCCGCCACCGGCCCGTCCCCTTCCGCCTCCACCGAGAAGCAGCGGCTTGCCAAGACCCGTTTCGTGGCCAACGCCGGGCTCGCGGCCGGGGCGACGTACCAGTGGATCGTGAAGCCGTACCGCGCGGGGACCTTCAAGAAGGGGGCCGATGGGCGCACCTTCGCCCTCGTCAAGGCGGGGCTCGCGGGCGGGTTCGCGTACAACCGGCTCAAGGCGGCCGCGGAGAACGCCAAGGGCGACCCGCTGCTGTCGAAGGCCGTCGCCCCGCTCACGGCCGGGATCGAGTCCCTCCAGGGGCTGGCCACCAAGCTCCGTAAGGGGGAGGCGGGCGAGGGGGACATCGGGGCGTTCGAGAGCGTCATCGACAGCATCAAGAACGCCGGGAAGGACGCGGGTGCAGAGGTGAAGGACAAGGTCCCCTCCACCTCGCAGCTGACGGGGTAGAGCGGTCGTCCGTTATTCAGATGATCGACGTCTGCGGCGTGGCTAGGGTCCCGGCATGACTCTTCTTTCCTACGACCGATACTGCGACGAGATCCTCGCGCAGACCGACGCCCTGCGCGCGACCCTCAAGGGCGCGGATCTCACCGCGATCGTCCCCTCCTGCCCCGACTGGACCCTGCGGCAGCTCGCCGTGCATGTCGGCGGCGCCCACCGCTGGGTCGGGGAGATCGTGCGCGGCCGGGCCGCAGAGGAGGTGGTGGAGGAGAAGGTGCCGGGGTTCGAGGGGCCGGCGGGCGACGACCCGGACGCGCTGGACGCCTGGCTCGCCGAGGGGGCGGCCGCCACCGTCGAGGCGTTGCGGGAGGCGGGGCCGGACGCCGAGGTGTGGACCTGGGCGTGGGAGCGGCGCACGGCGTTCTGGGCGCGGCGCATGACGCACGAGACGGTGGTGCACCGGGCGGACGCGGCGCTCGCCGCGCGGGCTCCGTACACGGTCGACGCCGAGGTGGCCGCCGACACCGTCGACGAGTGGCTGCGGATCGTCTCCTTCTCGCAGGAGGAGGGCGACCCGGAGGCGGCGGACCTGCGCGGCGGCGGACGCTCGTTGCACCTGCACGCCACCGACGTACCCGGGGCGGAGTGGCTGATCGAGTTCGGCGAGGACCGCTTCACCTGGCGGCACGACCACGCGAAGGCGACGGTTGCCCTGCGCGGCTCGCTCACCGACCTGATGCTCGTCTTCAACCGCCGCCTGGAGCCGACGAGCGAGCGGGTCGAGGTGCTCGGCGACGCGGAGCTGCTGGACTTCTGGCTGGACCGGTCGTCGTTCGGGTGAGCCCAGCCTGACCGACAAGAGATCCCCTAGCTGTTCAGCTCCGCCAGGACCCGTAGCGTGTGCGGGTCCGGTGCGGTGACCAGCAGGTCCGTCACCGGGCCCTTGCGCCACTCCGCGAGCTTCTCCGCGATCCGGGCGCGCGGGCCGACGAGGGAGATCTCGTCGGCGAAAGTGTCCGGGACCGCCTGGACGGCCTCCTCCTTCCGGCCCTGGAGGAAGAGGTGCTGGATGCGGCGGGCCTCCTCCTCGAACCCCATGCGGGCCATCAGGTCCGCGTGGAAGTTGCGGGCCGCGTGGCCCATCCCGCCGATGTAGAAGCCGAGCATCGCCTTCACCGGCAGCAGTCCCTCCGCCACGTCGTCGCAGACGTGCGCGCGGGCCATCGGCGCGATCATGAAGCCCGCGCGGAGACCGGTGAGCGAGGCCTCGTACACGTCCGTGCGGTACGGGGACCAGTACAGCGGGAGCCAGCCGTCCGCGATCCGCACCGTCTGTGCGATGTTCTTCGGGCCCTCCGCGCCCAGCAGGACCGGCAGCGAGGAGCGCAGCGGATGCGTGATGGGCTTGAGCGGTCTGCCGAGGCCGGTGGCGTCCGGGCCGGTGTACGGGTGGGAGTGGAAGCGGCCCGTCACCTCCACCGGGGCCTCGCGGGACAGCACCTGGCGGATCACCTCGACGTACTCGCGGGTCGCGGTGAGCGGGCTCCTCGGGAACGGGCGGCCGTACCAGCCCTCCACCACCTGCGGCCCGGACAGGCCGAGGCCGAGCAGCAGCCGGCCGCCGGAGAGATGGTCCAGGGTCAGCGCGTGCATGGCCGTCGCCGTCGGCGTACGGGCCGCCATCTGCGCGATCCCCGTACCGAGCCGGATCCGCGAGGTGTGCGCCGCGATCCAGGTCAGCGGAGTGAAGGCGTCCGAGCCCCACGCCTCCGCCGTCCACACCGAGTCGTACCCGAGCCGCTCCGCCTCCTGGGCGAGGGCGAGATGGCCGGGGTCCGGGCCGCGGCCCCAGTATCCGAGTGCCAGTCCGAGCCGCATTCCGTTGCCTCCGGCCGTAAGTGACGATCCGTCAGGTGGGGAGGGTGCGGGACGGACTGTACGGCAGCGGCCCCCCGCCCGGAAGGGCGGGGGGCCGCTGCCGTCACGCGTACGGGATCAGCCGCGCTGGATGCCCGTCGTGTCCTGGAGCACACCGCGACGGCCGTCCTGCGTCTGGGCGATGAGGCCCTGACCGCGCTGCTCGACCGCGAGGTACCAGGTGCCCGGCGCCAGCTCGGCGATCGGGTTCGGTGCGCCGTCCTCGCCGTACAGCGGACGGGCCACCGGGACGGCGAACCAGAACGGGGTGAAGTCGCCCGCCGGAGCCGCGCCGCCCTGCGGGGCGGACTGCTGGGCCTGCGAGGCCTGCGCCTGCGCCGGGTCGGTCTGGCCGTGCTGACCCGGCTGGCCACCGGACTGCGCACCCGGGTAGCCGTAGCCCTGGCTCGGCTGGCCGCCGTAGGGCTGCTGCTGCTGGGCGCCCGGGTAGCCGTAGCCCTGGCCGGGCTGGCCGCCGTACGGAGGCTGTACGGCCTGCGCGGGCTTCGGGGCGCCGACGAGCGGGGCCTTGAGCGCGGGGACCAGCGGGCCGGCGACCGTCGCCGCGGCGAGCACGAGCGTCCCCAGCAGGCCCAGGATCAGGCCGGCACCGGCGTCACTGACGTCGATGATCGTCCAGAAGGCGGTCCACAGCGCGAAGACGGTGAACGCGGTCCCGAACTGGCCGAGGTCGAGCCCCACGACCTTGCGGGGCGCCAGCCGGCCGACGATCACCAGCGCCGCGCCGATGATGCCGGCGAGGAAGACGCTCATCAGGAGCCCGAGGGAGTCCCAGGCGTTCGGGCTGCTGAAGCGGGAGCAGTCCACGCCGGAGGGGCAGTCGTAGCCGGCGAGGTCGAGGAAAGAGGCGATGAACAGCACGACCGCTGCTCCGATCACCACGCCGTCGCCTCGAGTGAGGGAGCGGATATTCACGTGAAGGTCCTTAGTCGGTCGTCTCGTCGGGGCGGTCGTCGCTGCCGCCTGTGCGGCGGGCACGGCACGAAGCTCGGGGGTGGCTCCCCATCGTACGGATGAATCTATCGTCTGACCGGGCGGGTCGCGCCCGTGCCCGGTTCTTGAACAGTTATCCCCCCAATATCCCCGCAGACCTACCCCTTCAGGTGGGCGGCGATGCCGTCCGCCATGCCCTGGGCCGCCTTCTGCCGCCAACTCGCGTCGGTGAGCAGAGCCGCGTCCTTCGGGTCACGCATATTGCCGCATTCCACGAAGACTTTGGGCACGGTCGACAGATTCAGTCCGCCGAGATCGTCCCGGGTGTCCAGTCCGGTACCGCCGCCGATGTAATTGGAAGGCGCGCTTCCGGTCGTGCGGACGAAATGGCCGGCGATCCGGGCCCCGAGATCGGCCGAACTCTTCACGATCGCCGAGGTGTCCGCCCCGCCGCCCTTCACCGCCGCGGGCAGGATCACGTGGAAGCCCCGGTTGCCCACCGCGGAGCCGTCCGCGTGCACCGAGACCACCGCGTCGGCCTTCGCCTCGTTGCCGATCCTGGCCCGCTCGTCGATGCAGGGCCCGAACGGCCGGTCGTCGTCGTGCGTCAGCAGGACCCGCGCCCCCCGCGCCTGGAGCAACTCCCGCAGCCGGTACGACACATCGAGGGTGAAGCGGGCCTCCGCGTAACCGGCGTCCGTGGACGTACCGGTCGTGTCGCACTCCTTGCGGCCGGTGCCGATGTCGACCTGCTCGGCGATCTCCTCGGTGTGCTCGCGGTTACGCGGGTTGTGGCCCGGGTCGATCACCACGGTCCTGCCGGTCAGCGGGCCTCGGGGGAGCGAGGCGGTGGGGGAGGCCTCCGGAGCGGCCGGGGCGGAAGCGGAAGCCGAAGCGGAGGCCTTCGCACCCGCTCCGTCCGCCGTGTCCGGGGAGCCGCCGCATCCGGTGATCGTCGTCAGGCCGAGCGCGGCCAGCGCGGCGGTCACGAGGAGCGGGCGGGCGCGGCGGGTGGGGGGAACGCTGTCGTCGTACGGCACGCGGGCGATGCTATCCGTACGGGCACGAGGGCAGCGGAACCCCGGATCCCCGCGCCGCCACGGGTACGGGAGTCACGCGCCCGGGTGCGCTCAGATCCCCGCGCCCGTGCGCCGCAGCACCCGCAGCGAGTCCGTCACGGAGACCTCGGTGAACGCTCCCGAGGCCAGCGCCCGCAGGTACACCCGGTACGGTGCCTGGCCGCCGTCGGCCGGGTCCGGGAACACGTCGTGGATCACCAGGAGCCCGCCCTCGGCGAGGTGCGGGGCCCAGCCCTCGTAGTCGGCGTTCGCGTGCTCGTCGGTGTGCCCGCCGTCGATGAAGACCAGGCCGAGCGGCCCGGCCCAGACCGCTGCGACCTGCGGGGACCGGCCGACGAGCGCCACCACGTGCTCCTCCAGCCCCGCCCGGTGCAGGGTGCGGCGGAAGGTCGGGAGGGTGTCCATCAGCCCGATCTCCGGGTCCACCACGCCCGGGTCGTGGTACTCCCAGCCCGGCTGCTGCTCCTCGCTGCCCCGGTGGTGGTCCACGGTGAGCGCGCCGACCCCGGCGCTCCGGGCCGCGTCGGCCAGCAGGAGGGTGGAGCGCCCGCAGTACGTGCCCACCTCCAGCAGGGGCAGCCCCAGCGCCCCGGCCTCGGTGGCGGCCGCGTACAGGGCGAGCCCCTCGTGGACCGGCATGAAGCCCTTGGCGGCCTCGAACGCGGCGAGCACGTCCGGAGTGGGGGCGGGCGCGGTCACGGGGTTCCTCCAGGTGGGGCGGGTCTGCTTACGACGGCGCTCCATCGTGCCGCACGGTGCGGCCGGTGCTCACGGCGGGGGCGGGACCGGCCGGGGCGATGGCGGCGGAGGCCGGAGCCGCGACCGGAGCGGGCCCGGCGTCCGTGCTGCTCGCCAGCAGCACCGGGTGTCCCGACGGCCGCTGCGACGGCAGGAACGCCGCCAGCACCAGGCCCACCAGCACCGCTCCCGTCGCGATCAGGAACGAGATCCGGAACCCCTCCATGGACGGCACCTGCACCGAGCCCATCCGCACCGAGGTGTCGGCCAGCACCATGCCGATGACCGCGCTCGACACCGACGTGCCGATGGACCGCATCAGGGTGTTGAGGCCGTTGGCCGCGCCGGTCTCCGACGGGTCGACGGCGCCGATGATCAGGGCGGGCAGCGAGGAGTAGGCGAGGCCGATCCCGGCGCCGAGCACCACCGCGATCAGCACGGTCTGCCAGGCGGCGGAGAGCAGGCCGAGGCCGGCCCCGTAACCGATCGCGATGATCAGCATCCCGAGCATCAGCGTGGCCTTGGGGCCCCGGCGGGCCGAGATCCGGGCGTAGAGCGGGGCGACGAACATCATCGTCACGCCCAGCGGGGCCACGCAGAGCCCGGCGACCACCATCGACTGCCCGAGGCCGTAACCGGTGGACGTGGGCAGTTGGAGCAGCTGCGGCAGGACCAGGGAGACCGCGTAGAAGGCGACGCCGACCATGATCGAGGCGAGGTTGGTGAGCAGCACCTCGCGGCGGGCGGTGGTGCGCAGGTCGACCAGGGGTGCCTTCGTACGCAGTTCGAACAGGCCCCACAGCACCAGAACCGTGACGGACGCGGCGAGCAGCCCGAGCGTGGGGGCCGAGGTCCAGCCCCAGTCGCCGCCCTTGGTGATCGGCAGAAGCAGGAGGACCAGGCCGAGCGAGAGGCCGAAGGCGCCGATGAAGTCGAAGGTGCCGGGCGCGCGGAGCGGAGGTTCGGGGACGAGCGCGTACGTGAGCGCCATCGCGAGAACGCCGAGCCCGGCCGAGCCGAGGAAGAGGACGTGCCAGTCGGCGTGCTGGGCCACGAGCGCGGCGGCGGGCAGCGCGAGGCCGCCGCCCACCCCGATCGACGAGCTCATCAGCGCCATCGCCGAGCCGAGCTTCTCGCGCGGCAGCTCGTCGCGCATGATGCCGATGCCGAGCGGGATCGCGCCCATGGCGAAACCCTGGAGCGCGCGCCCGGTGATCATCACGACCAGGTCGTCGGTGGACGCGCAGATCAGCGAGCCGATCACCATCACGGCGAGCGAGGCGAGCAGCATCCGGCGCTTGCCGTACAGGTCGCCGAGCCGGCCCATGATCGGGGTCGAGACGGCGCCCGCCAGCAGGGTCGCGGTCATCACCCAGGTGGCATCGGCCGGGTCGGTGTCCAGCAGGACCGGCAGGTCCTTGATGACCGGGACGAGCAGGGTCTGCATGACCGCGACGGTGATCCCGGCGAAGGCGAGGACGGGAACGATGGGGCCGGAGCGCGCTTTCGGCGGCCGGGGGAGGCCTTCTGTGTGCCGTTTCCGCCGTGTCTGTTTCGTCCGTCGCATCCGTGGGGCCTCCCGGGCAGCCTCGACCACCCGGGCTCCCCCCAAGTGTGTGCATGGTGAACGCTTCCCCGGTGGGCTCTATTCCGGTCCGGGCCCCCTCACCTTCTGACTGGCCGTCAGGTCTTCCGTCGCCAGGCCTTCCGTCGAAGTGAAACGTGTTCTACTCTTGCGCCCGTTCCAGTGGCTGCGACCGGCGAGGATCCGTATGCGCATCGGCACGGGTATCGGGATCGGCACGGGTATCGGCATCACCGAAGAGCACCGCGCGCTGGCGCACTCCGTACGCGGATGGCTGGCGCGGGCCGCACCGGCCGGTGAGGTGCGCAAGCTCCTCGACGCGGGAGGCCCGGCAGCCTCCGGGGCGCGCCCCGCGCACTGGAAGGCGCTCGCCGGGCAGGGGCTGGCCGGGATCCATCTGCCCGAGGAGTACGGAGGAGGGGGCGGCGGTCTCCTGGACCTCGCCGTGGTCCTGGAGGAGGCGGCCTACGGGGCGCTGCCGGGGCCGTACCTCGCGACCGTGCTGACGGGGGCGGTGCTCGACCGGACGGCCGGGACCGGGGGCCTGGCCCGGGGCCCGCTCCGGGACCTGCTGCGGGGCTCGCTCCGGGACCTCGCCGCCGGAGACCGTACCGCCGCCCTCGCCCTCACCCCCGGCACCCTCACCGCGATCCCCGCCCCCACCGGCCACCGCCTCGACGGCACCGCGCCGCCCGTCCTCTCCGGCGAGGCGGCCGATCTGCTGCTCCTGCCCGCCGCCACGCCCACCGGTGAGCGCTGGTTCCTCGTGGACGCCGGGGCCGGCGGGCTCACCGTGCGCCCGCACCGCAGCGTCGACCCCACCCGGCCGACGGCGGAGGTGCGGGCCGACGCCGTTCTCGTACCGGAGCACCGGGTCCTGAACCTCGACTCGGCGCTCGTCCGCGACCTGGCCGCCCTCCTCCTCGCCGCCGACGCCTGTGGGACCGCCGCCCGGAGCCTCGACATGGCTGTTCGGCACGCCACCGTACGCGAGCAGTTCGGGCGCCCCATCGGTGCGTTCCAGGCGGTCAAGCACCTCTGCGCCGACATGCTCGTCCGCCTCGAACAGGCCCGCGCCCTCACCTGGGACGCGGCCCGCGCCGCCGACGAGGAGACCGGGGCCGGGGAGCGTGCGCTCACCGCCGCGCTCGCCGCCGCCACCGCGCCGGAGGCCGCGTACAGCTGCGCCAAGGACACCATCCAGATCCTCGGCGGCATCGGCTTCACCTGGGAGCACGACGCCCACCTCTCCTTGCGCCGGGCGGTCCTCGCCCGCCAGTTCCTCGGCGCTCCCGCCACCCACCACCTGCGCGCCACCCGCCTCGCCGAGGCCGGCGCCCGCCGCGAACTCGCCCTGGAACTCCCGCCCGAGGCCGCCCGCCACCGCGCCGAGGCCCGCCCCCACCTCGCCGCCGCCCGAGGCCTGGCCCCGCGCGAGGCCCGCCGGGCCCTCGCCGCCACCGGCTACGCGGCCCCGCACCTGCCGGCCCCGTACGGGCTGGGCGCAGACCCCGTACGACAGCTCGCGATCCAGCAGGAGTTGAGCGAACAGTCCATCCGGCTCAGCGACCTCTCCATCGCCACCTGGGTCGTCCCGTCGCTCATCGCGTACGGGACCGAGGCGCAGCGCGACCGCTATCTGCCCGCCACCTTGCGCGGCGACCTCCAGTGGTGCCAGCTCTTCTCCGAGCCCGACGCCGGGTCCGACCTGGCCGCTCTGCGCACCCGTGCCGTACGGACCGCCGAAGGGTGGCGGATCACCGGGCAGAAGGTCTGGACGAGCGCCGCCCGCACCGCCGACCACGGCATCCTGCTCGCCCGCACCGACCCGGACGCGCCCAAGCACCGGGGACTCACCTACTTCCTGGTCGACATGAAGAAGGCCCGGGGTATCGGCATCTGCCCGCTCAAGGAGATCACCGGCGAGTCCCTCTTCAACGAGGTCCACTTCGACGACGTGCTCCTCCCCGCCGACGCCGTGGTCGGCGAGGTCGGCGGCGGCTGGCGCGTCGCGCGCAACACGCTCGGCAACGAACGTGTCCACATGGCCGACCAGATGACCTTCGACAGCGGTCTCGAAGCGCTGATCGCCCGGTCCGCGGAGGCCGATGACGTGACCCGTACCCGGATCGGCGCGCTCGCCGCCGAGGCCCACGCGCTCGCCTGCATCGGGCTGCGCACCACGCTCCAGCAGGTCTCCGGCCGCGAACCGGGCGCCGGAGCCTCGGTGCGCAAGCTCGTCCAGACCGTCCACCAGCAGAAGGTCGCCGAGCTGACCCTCGAACTCCTCGGCCCCGCAGGCGCGGTGGACGAACCGGAGGCCGGTGAACGGGCCCTGCACGGCTTCCTGATGTCCCGCTGCCTGACCATCGCGGGCGGCACCACGCAGATCCAGCTCAACGTCGTCGCGGAACGGATGCTCGGCCTGCCCCGGGACTGAGCACGGCCACCACTGAGGAGCGGAACATGAAGGCCTACATCGCCGGCGTCGGTATGACGAAGTTCGAGAAGCCGGAGACCCGCGACTGGCAGTACTGGGACATGGTCCGCGAGGCGGGCACCGCCGCGCTGGAGGACGCGGGTGTCCGGTACGAGCAGGTCGAACAGGTCCCCGTCGGCTACTGCTTCCAGCCCTCCACCGCCGGACAGCGGGCCGTCTACGAGCTGGGACTGACCGGCATCCCCGTCTACAACGTCGACAACAACTGCGCCACCGGCTCCACCGCCCTGATGCTGGCCCGGCAGTTCGTGGAAGGCGGCTCCAGCGACTGCGTCCTCGCGGTCGGCTTCGAGAAGATGGCCCGCGGGTCGCTGGGCGGTGGCACGGGAGGCGGCTCCAGCGCTGGTGACTTCGCCGCCTCGCCCGTCGCCCGGCACTACGGGGTCATGGCCGCCGCCCACGGCTTCGAGGCGTCCCCGCCCACCGCGCAGATCTTCGGCAACGCGGCCCGCGAGCACATGCGCCGGTACGGCACCACGCCCGCGCAGCTCGCGGCCGTCGGCGCCAAGAACCACCGGCACTCGGTGCACAACCCGTACGCCCAGTTCCAGGACCCGTACACGGTGGAGGAGATCCTCGCCGCCCGTACCGTCCACGACCCCCTCACCAAGCTCCAGTGCTCACCGACCTCCGACGGCGCGGCGGCCGCCGTCGTGGTCTCCGAGCGGTTCGCCGAGCGCCACGGCCTGGGGGAGCGGGCCGTGGAGATCGCCGCGCAAGCCATGACCACGGACACCGAGGCCTCCTTCGCCTCCGGCACCTGCATCGACGCGGTCGGCGCCCCGATGTCCCGGGCCGCCGCCGAGCAGGTGTACGCGGCCTCCGGCCTCGGCCCCGGAGACCTCGACGTGATCGAGCTGCACGACTGCTTCTCCATCAACGAGCTGCTCACCTACGAGGCGCTCGGGCTCTGCGGCGAGGGCGAGTCCGGCAAGCTCGTGGAGTCCGGGGCGACGACGTACGGCGGACGGTGGGTGGTGAACCCGTCAGGCGGGCTGATCTCCAAGGGGCATCCGCTGGGCGCGACCGGGATCGCGCAGGCCGCCGAGCTGACCTGGCAACTGCGCGGCGAGGCGGGCGCGCGCCAGGTCCCGGGGGCGCGTAACGGGCTGGCCCACAACATCGGGCTGGGCGGCGCGGCGGTGGTGACGCTGCTGCGGCGCGGCTGAACCGTGCCACGGCAGCGTCAGCTGCGGGTGTCCCGGTCCTCCTCGCCGTCGCTCGCACGGGCCGCGGCGGCGCGGCGCAGGCGGTGGTGGCGGGAGGCCGGGGCGTTGCCCATCTCCTCGCCGACCATGACGCGTACGGCGTCGCGCATGCCGTGCAGCCCCTCGCTGCGCTTGGGCCCGCCGCCGGGGTCGACGCGCAGCTCCCGCAGCAGGGACCAGCACAGGAAGAGCATCACCACGACGAAGGGCAGCGCCACCAGGATCGTCGCGCTCTGGAGCGACTCCAGCCCGCCGGCCACCAGCAGGGCCGCCGCGACCGCCGCCATGAGCAGTCCCCAGGTGACGACGAGCCAGCGCCTGGGGTGCAGGGCGCCCCTGCTGGTCAGCGACCCCATGACCAGGGACGCGGAGTCCGCGCTCGTGACGAAGTACATCATGATCAGGATCATCGCGACCCAGGCCGTCACCGTGCTGAGCGGCAGGGCGTCGAGCATCGCGAACAGGGTCGCCTCCGTCCCTTCCTTCGCCTTCTCCGCCATGTCGACCACCCCGGTCTCGGCGAGGCGGATGCCGGTCCCGCCGAGCACCACGAACCACAGGGCGGTCGCACCGCTCGGCACCAGCAGCACGGCGAGGAGGAACTCGCGGATCGTGCGGCCCTTGGAGATGCGGGCGATGAAGGTGCCGACGAAGGGGGCCCAGGACAGCCACCAGGCCCAGTAGAAGATCGTCCACATCCCCAGCCAGCTCTCGCCGCCGAAGGCGCCGGTGCGCGAGGCCATGGGAAGGAGCTGGTCCAGGTAACCGCCGACCGACGACGGCAGCACATCCATGAGGTAGACGGTCGGACCCGCGACGAAGACGAAGACCATGAGGGCCGCGGCGATGACGAGATTGATCGAGCTGAGCCATTTCACGCCACCGTGCAGGCCGGTGAAGGCGGAGATCACGAAGGCCGCGCTGAGCACGGCGATGATCACCAGCTGGACGCCGGTGCTCTGGTCGAGGCCGGCTGTCAGATCGAGCCCGATGGCGATCTGGAGAGCGCCGAGCCCCAGGCTCGTCGCGGTGCCGAAGACGGTGGCGAAGACGGCGAGCAGGTCCAGGACCTTGCCGAAGACACCGTTGGCGCGGCGCGCGCCGATGAGGGGGACGAACACGGCGCTCAACCGGTTGCCCCGGCCCTGACGGAAGCTCGCGTATCCCAGCGCCAGGCCCACGATCCCGTAGATCGCCCAGGGCGTCAGGGTCCAGTGGAAGAAGGAGTACTCCATGGCGGCGCTCGCCGCCCCGGCCGTCTGCGGTTCCGCACCGCTGGAGGGCGGCGGGCTCAAGTAGTGCGCGACCGGCTCCCCGACGCCGTAGAAGATCAGCCCGATCCCCATGCCGGCGCTGAACATCATCGCGATCCAGGAGAAGTTCGAGAACTCCGGAGGGGAGTCGTCCCTGCTCAGCCGGATGGTGCCGAAGCGGCTGAAAGCGATCATGAGGCACAGCACCAGGAAGACGTCGGCGGCGATGACGAAGAGCCACGCGAAGTTGGAGAGCACCCAGGGCAGGGCCGTGTCCGACGCGCTCTCGAAGGAGTTCTTCCCGAAGGCCGCCCAGAGCACGATCCCGATGATGCCCAACGCCCCGATCGCCACCACCACACGGTCAGGTGAGGAGTCCATTCCCGGGCCGGGGCCGCCGGCGTCGGATTCCGCCGGATCGTGGGAGGGATGGCCGGGGGGCGGTGGGGCGTTCTCCGTGCTCATAGCGCACCACTATGGTCGTTTATGAGGCGATATGGGTGATCTGCCGCGCCGCCGCCCGCGATCGACGTCCTAGGTGCCAGGTCCCAGGTCCCAGGTCTCATGCCCGATGTACGGGCCGCCCGCCACCTGCGACCATGACCCGCATGTCCGACGTCACCGCCCCCGCGCCCACCCGTACCTCACGCTCCCGCATACCCACCGGCGCGTGGGCGGTCGTGCTCGCCGCCTGCACCGGCCAGTTCCTCGTCGTCCTCGACGTGTCCGTGGTCAACGTGGCACTGCCCTCCATGCGTGCCGACCTGGGGCTGAGCCACAGCGCCCTCCAGTGGGTCGTCAACGCCTACTCGATCGCGTTCGCCGGGTTCATGCTGCTGGGCGGGCGGGCCGCCGACATCTACGGCCGGAAGCGGATGTTCCTCGTCGGCCTCGGCGTCTTCACCGCCGCCTCCCTCGCGGGCGGCCTCGCCCAGGAGGGCTGGCAGCTCCTCGCGGCCCGGGGAGCGCAGGGCCTCGGAGCCGCCGTCCTGGCCCCCGCCACGCTCACCATCCTCACCGCCGCCGTCCCCGAGGGCCCGGCCCGGACCAAGGCGATAGCGACCTGGATGGCGGTCGGCGCGGGCGGCGGCGCGGCCGGCGGGCTCATCGGCGGGGTCCTCACCGACGCCCTCTCCTGGCGCTGGGTCCTCCTCATCAACGTGCCCATCGGCGCCCTCGTCCTGGTCGCCGCCGCCCTGTGGATCACCGAGGGCCGCGCGGGCGACCGCCGCCGCATCGACCTGCTCGGCGCCGTTCTCGTCACCGCGGGCCTGGCCACCGTCGCGTACGGCATCGTCCAGACCGAGGCCGTCGGCTGGACGGCCGCCGCCACGCTCGTACCGCTGCTGTCCGGAGTCGCGCTGCTCGCCGCGTTCGTCCTGGTCGAGGCGCGGACGGCGGTTCCGCTGGTCCCGCTGCGGGTGTTCGGCGTACGGGCCGTCTCCTCGGCCAATGTGTCGATGTTCCTCATGGGGTCGGCGACCTTCTCCATGTGGTATTTCATGACCGTCTACGCGCAGAACGTGCTGGGCTACACGCCGTTGCAGGCCGGGCTGGCCCTGATGCCGACCTCGGCCGCCGTCATCCTCGGCTCCAAGATCGCGCCCCGGATCATGGTCCGTACGGGAGCCAAGAGCCTCGCCGTCGCCGGAGTGTTGATCACCGCCGCGGGCTTCGGCTGGCAGTCCACCATGGGCGTCGACGGCTCCTACCTCACCGCGATCATGTTCCCCGGCGTCCTGATGATGGCCGGTGCCGGACTCGCCTCCACGCCGCTGGCCACCCTCGCCACCTCCGGCGCGGCTCCCGGTGACGCCGGACTCGTCTCCGGCCTGGTCAACACCTCGCGCACCATGGGCGGCGCGCTCGGCCTCGCGGTGCTCTCCACAGTCGCGGCCGCCCGTACGGCGGGTTCCGCCGACCCGGCCGAGGTCACCGCCGGATACGCGACGGCGTTCCGTACGGCGTGCGCGGTGCTGCTGGTCGGCGTGGTCGTGATGCTGGCCTGGCTGCCGAACCACCGGACGCCTCGCGTGCGGGAGGAGGAGGCGGCGGCGAAGGTGCAGGCGCAGGAACGGGTCTGAACCAGTCGATCTGATGTGACGTGACTCGATCCGACATGACCAGATCTGACATGACGTCAGCAGTCTTCCTAACTTCCTTGCGCTGAGCTATACATGGGCCATCGGCTAGAACGCGTTCTAGAACGACGCGCTCTGCCGGTCCCCGCACGGCCTCGGTGCGGTCGGCGGTGCGGACAGGCCGCACCGAGGTCTCCCACCGTCGGTCCCTCACCGTCAAGGAGCGGCTTCGCCATGCCCATCGACACCTCAGCGGCCCTCGCCGCCGACCCCCGCAGGGCCGAGATCGCCTGGAACCACAAGGACGTCCAGCTCTACCACCTGGGCCTCGGCGCCGGCACGCCCGCCACCGACCCGGACGAGCTGCGCTACACGCTGGAGTCCCGGCTCCAGGTGCTGCCGAGCTTCGCCACCGTCGCGGGCGCGGGAACGGCCGCGTTCGGCGGGATGGGCGCGCCCGGCATCGACGTGGACCTCGCCGCCGTCCTGCACGGCGGCCAGACCGTACGGGTCCACCGGCCGATCCCCGTCACCGGCCGGGCCGTCCAGACCTCGAAGGTCGCGGCGGTGTACGACAAGGGCAAGGCCGCCGTCATCGTGCTGCGGACCGAGGCGGGCGACGAGGACGGTCCGCTCTGGACCAACGACGCGCAGATCTTCGTACGGGGAGAAGGCGGCTTCGGCGGAGAGCGCGGGCCTTCCGACCGCCTCGCCGTGCCGGACCGTGAGCCCGACCGGACCGTCGAACGCCCGATCCGCGAGGACCAGGCGCTGCTCTACCGGCTCTCCGGGGACTGGAACCCGCTCCACGCGGACCCCGCCTTCGCCGAACTGGCCGGCTTCGACCGGCCGATCCTGCACGGGCTGTGCACGTACGGGATGGTGCTCAAGGCCGTCACCGACACCCTGCTGGACGGTGACGTGTCCCGAATCGCCGCCTACCGCACCCGCTTCGCCGGAATCGTCTTTCCCGGCGAGACCCTCCGTATCCGGATGTGGTCGGCCGGGGAGGGCCGGGTCCAGGTGACGGTCACCGCCGCCGAGCGGGACGACGCACCGGTCCTCGCGGACACGCTCGTCGAACACTCGTGACATCTCCGATCCGACACTCCTGAACCCCGCAGCACCCGTTCTTGGCAGCCGATCCGAGGGGAGCCGTACCCATGCGCGCAGCCGTACTGCACGAGATAGGCCAGGAGAAGCTGGAAGTGCTCGACGACGTCGAGGCGGTGGGGTTCGGCCCCGGAAAGGTCAAGCTCCGCATCCGGGCCACCGGCCTCTGCCACTCCGACGTCTCCGCGATGAGCGGCATCCTCCCGCAGCCCGCCCCGTTCATCCCCGGCCACGAGGGCGCGGGCGAGGTCGTCGACGTCGGTGACGGGGTGAGCGGACTCAGCGCCGGCGACCGGGTCCTCGTCTGCTGGCTGCCCGCCTGCGGGGCCTGTCCGTCCTGCAAGCGCGGCCAGACCCAGCTCTGCCTCGCGGGCTTCATGAACGCGGGCACCCCCAACTTCAAGCGCCCCGGCGGCGATGTCTTCGGCTTCGCGGGCACCGGCACCTTCACCGAGGAGGTCGTCGTCGGCGCGGGCTGCGCGGTGCCGATCCCCGACGACGTCCCGTTCGAGATCGCGGCCCTGATCGGCTGCGGGGTCACCACCGGCCTCGGCGCGGCCATCAACACGGCGAAGGTGGAAGCGGGTTCGTCGGTCGCAGTGATCGGCTGCGGCGGTGTCGGCATCTCCACCATCCAGGGCGCCCGCGTCCAGGGCGCCGCCCAGATCATCGCCGTCGACCCGGTCGCCTCCCGCCGCGAGGCCGCCCTCCGCTTCGGCGCCACCGAGGCCGTCGCCCCCGGCGAACTGGCCGACGCCAAGCAGCGCATCACCGGCGGCGAGGGGTTCGACTACGTCTTCGAGGTCGTCGGCAAGTCCGCCACCGCCCGCACCGCCTACGAGCACACCCGCCGCGGCGGCACCCTCTGCGTCGTCGGCGCCGGAGCGATGGACGACCACTTCCAGGTCAACATGTTCGAGCTGTTCTTCGACGAGAAGCGCATCCTGCCGTCGATGTACGGCGGCGGGGACGTGCTGCGCTCGTACGAACGGGCCATCGCGCTCTGGCGGGCGGGCCGGATCGACCTGGAGTCGATGATCACCCACCGGGTCCGGCTGGAGGAGGTCAACGACGCGCTGGACCAGATGCGGACCGGGGAGGCGCTGCGTACCTGCATCGAACTCTGAACCCGGGCCCTGAACAACGACGTTGAGGAATGCCATGTCACTTCCCCTCCCGCTGGACGGGCTGTCCGCGATCGTCACCGGCGCCGGCCGCGGTCTCGGCCGCGCCGAGGCGCTGGAGCTGGCCCGGCTCGGCGCGGCCGTCGTCGTCAACGACTACGGGCAGCCCGGCCGCGACGGATCGGGCGAGGCGTCGGCCGCGCCCGCAGAGGAGGTCGCCGCCGAGATCCGCGCGGCAGGCGGCCGGGCCGCCGCCCACCTCGGAGACGTCTCCGACCACGAACGGGCCCGAGAGCTGGTGGAGCTGGCGGTCTCCACATACGGAAAGCTCGACATCCTCGTCAACAACGCGGGGATCCTCCGCGACCGGATGATCTTCTCGATGAGCGAGGGCGAGTGGGACGCGGTCATCCGCGTCCACCTCAAGGGCCACTTCAACACGACGCACTTCGCCGCGGCCCACTGGCGCTCCCGTTCCAAGGAGTCGGGCGGCCCGGTGTACGGGCGGATCGTCAACACCTCCTCCGAGGCGTACCTCGCGGGCTCCGCCGGACAGCCCAACTACGCGGCGGCCAAAGGCGGGATCGTCGGCCTGACCACCTCCACCGCGCTCGCCCTCGCCAAGTACGGCGTCACCGCCAACGCCATCTGCCCGCGCGCCCGGACCCGGATGACCGAGGACGTCTTCGCGGGCTTCGAGGAACCGGCCGACGGCACCCTCGACACACTGGCCCCCGAGCATGTCTCGCCGCTCGTCGGCTACTTGGCCTCACCGGCCGCCGCCGGAGTCAACGGGCAGCTGCTCGTCGTTCACGGAGGCATGGTCGCGATCGTCGAACGGCCCAAGGTGGCGGCCAAGTTCGACGCGGCGAAGGAGGCGTTCACCTTCACCGAGCTGGACGAGCTGATCACCCCGTACTACGCGGACCGGCCACGCGGCGAGACCTTCGCGGCGGCCGAAGTGCTGGGCCTCAAGCGGGAGTGAAGGGGAGAAGAGAAGGAGGGCCCGGGGGCGTACGGCTGTTCGCCGTACGCCCCCGGGCCCTCCTCGTCCTGCTGCGCCTCGGCTCAGGCCGCCCGGGATTCCTCCTGGGCGGGCCTGCGGTGGCGTCCGTGCGGCTGCACCGACGTGTTCTCCATCGACGCACCCCCTCGGTGCTTGCCGGAACCGCCGGTCCCGGCCACCTCCGCGTCGCCCCCCGGCGTACGCGGCGTGGTCGTGTCGGTGCGGGTTTCAGACATGTGGGAAGTCACCCCGTTGTGATCGCTTACCTGGTACCTGTGTCGCACGTACGTTTTTCGTGTTCCGCGGCTGCGTTGCCGGGCGCCGAGTCTAGTCAGATGACGCCGCGCGGTGCAGAGGCGCCTGCCCCAACGGAACCGGCTTACACACGACAGGAGGGGTGATGGCGGCGGAACGGTCCGTTCCGCTCGTATCGCCGTCCGTTCCGGCCGTCCCCGGCGGCGGTTCCTCGTCGCCCGGCGCGTGGAGCAGCGCCACACCGCAGGGCGTCGAGGCGTTGGCGTACGGGAGGTGCAGCACGCCGTCCCGGCTCCAGTACCCGGCCCCCGCCGACCAGCCCTCCGGCGCCGCGAGCTGGTGCAGTCGCCGCCCCTGCGGACGCCAGATCCCCACCCAGCTCCCCGCCGGCCCGTCGATGCGCAGCGCGACGGCGCAGCTCTCCGGCATCAGCATCTGTCCCGGCTGCACCGCGAACGGCGTCACCGCCAGATCCGCCTGCCGCAGGCACTCCGGGAAGCGGACGGGCAGACAGCTGCCGAGGACGCCCCAGCCGAGCCGGTCGTGGCCCGGCGCGTTCGAGCGGATCAGCAGCAGCCCGCTGTCCGGGTCGGCCAGCAGCAGCCGGTCATCGCTCTCCGGGGTGATCTGGAGCAGCGGGGTCACCTCGCCGTTCCGCTCCAGGTCGACGGCGACCGCCTTCACCGGACCGCCGCCCGGCAGCCGCCGGTCCAGGGCCAGTATCCGGCCCGCCCGGTCCAGCCAGACGCCGCCCGAGCAGTGGCCCGGGATCTCCGCGACCAGCTCCGGCCCGAAGGCGCCGCCGGCCACCAGCCACAGCAGCGAGGAGTGGTCGCCGGCGGAGAGGCCGTACACGCTGGAGCCGTCCGGCGAGGGCGGCAGCAGCGTCATCCCGTCGCACTCGACCGCGCCGAGGGCCAGTTCGCCGGTGGCGGGCCCGGTCGGGTAGAGCAGCGAGAACATCTGCCGGTCCGCCACCCGCCGCCGGATCAGCACCCGCCCGTCTGCGAGCGGCGCCACCTGTGTGTCCGGCTCCTCGGGCTGGTGGAGCGGCAGCGGTACGGCGTAGGGCTCGGGTCCGTCCAGCGTCCAGCGCTCCGGATACCAGGCCCGCTGTCCGCCGGGCGGGGCGGGCGCGGCCGTCAGCCGGGCCCCGTACGCGCCGTCCGCGGTGAGCGTGAACGTGCCGGGGGCGGGAAGCGGTTCGGCCCAGGGTGCGGCAGGCCGCTCCGGTGCTCCGGCCTCCGCGGCCCGCCCCGTCGGGACAGCCTCCGCCGCCCCGACGGGTTCCTCCGGTTCTCCGGGCTCTTCAGGGCCGGGATCCGCCGTCGTGGCGGCCCCGGCGGTTCCGCCCTCGATGGCACAGGCAGTCATGGGCTCGTCACCTCCGGCTACGCAAGCTAGTTTTCGCACTTCCTGCTGGACAACACGTGCCACCTCACTTCACACATAAGGGTGGTGATGCCCGGATTCTCCTGAGGTGAGGGGGGTGGGTGTGCTGCTGACGGCGGCAGTCGCGCCGGCCTGCTCAAGCGACCGCCCGGGCTCCCGGCCCCACCTGCTGACGTGACGGTGCGTGTCCGGCCGCCGGTCCCGGCGTACCGGTCCGGCGGCCAGGGGCGGCGGGCCTGCCCGGACAGGTAGCCTTTCCCCCGTGCCCCGTCTGTCTGAAGTCATCGCCGCCCTCGACGCCCTCTGGCCCCCCGAGCGGGCCGAAGGATGGGACGCGGTCGGCACGGTCTGCGGCGACCCGGACGCCGAGGTCGACCGGGTGCTGTTCGCCGTCGATCCGGTCCACGCGATCGCCGATGAGGCCCTGAGGCTCGGCGCCCAGCTGATCGTCACCCACCACCCGCTCTATCTGCGCGGGACGACGACGGTCGCCGCCGACACCTTCAAGGGCAAGGTCGTCCACACGCTCATCAAGCACGGCATCGCGCTCCACGTCGCGCACACCAACGCCGACACCGCCGACCCCGGCGTCTCCGACGCGCTGGCCGGCGCCCTGGACCTGCGCGTCACCGGACCCCTCGTACCGGACCCCACCGACCCCCACGGGCGGCGCGGACTCGGCCGGATCTGCGAGCTGGACCACCCCGAGACCCTGGCCGACTTTGCCGCCCGCGCCGCCGCCCGGCTCCCCGCCACCGCGCAGGGCGTCCGGCTGGCCGGCGACCCGGAGGCCCTCGTCCGTACCGTCGCCGTCAGCGGCGGCTCCGGCGACAGCCTCTTCGACGCCGTACGAGCCTGCGGGGCCGACGCCTTCCTCACCGCAGACCTGCGCCACCACCCGGCCTCCGAGGCCGTGCAGCAGGCGCCGCTCGGCCTGGTCGACGCCGCGCACTGGGCCACCGAGTGGCCCTGGTGCGAGCAGGCCGCCGCGCAGCTCGACGCGCTTTCCGACCGCCACGGATGGGACCTTCGGGTCCACGTCTCGAAGCAGGTCACCGACCCCTGGACCACCCACCATTCCTCTGGAGCCCCCAACTGAACGCCGCGCCCGCCGACCAGATCCGACTTCTCGACGTCCAGGCCCTCGACACCCGTCTCGCGCAGCTCTCCCACAAGAGCCGGTCGCTGCCGGAGCACGCCGAGATCGAGCAGCTCAGCAACGACCTCGCGCAGCTGCGTGACCTGCTGGTCGCCTCCTCCACCGAGGAGAGCGACACCACCCGCGAGCAGACCAAGGCCGAGCAGGACGTCGACCAGGTGCGCCAGCGCGCCGTCCGCGACCAGCAGCGCCTGGACTCCGGCGCGGTCTCCTCGCCCAAGGACCTGGAGAGCCTCCAGCGCGAGATCACCTCGCTCGCCAAGCGCCAGGGAGACCTGGAGGACGTCGTCCTGGAGATCATGGAGCGCCGCGAGGCCGCCCAGGAGAGGGTCGCCGAGCTGACCCAGCGGGTCGCCGCCGTCCAGGCCAAGGTCGACGACGCCACCGCCCGCCGGGACGCCGCCACCGCCGAACTGGACGCCGAGGCCGCCACGGTGACCAAGGACCGCCAGGTCGTCGCCGAGGTCATCCCCGCCGACCTGATGAAGCTGTACGACAAGCTCCGCGCCCAGCAGGGCGGGGTCGGCGCCGCCCGCCTCTACCAGCGCCGCTGCGAAGGCTGCCGCCTGGAGCTGAACATGGCCGAGGTGGGCGACGTGAGGGCCGCGTCCCCGGAGACCGTCCTGCGCTGCGAGAACTGCCACCGCATCCTGGTCCGCACCTCGGAGTCGGGCCTGTAATGAGCGCTGCCCGCCGGCTGGTGGTCGAGGCCGACGGCGGCTCCCGGGGCAACCCGGGGCCCGCCGGTTACGGCGCGGTCGTGCTCGACGCGGCCACCGGCGAGACGCTCGCCGAGGCCGCCGAGTACATCGGCGTCGCGACGAACAACGTCGCCGAGTACCGGGGCCTGATCGCCGGCCTGACGGCCGCGAAGGCGCTGTTCCCGGACGCGGGAGTCTCCGGGCCGGACCTGGAGGTCCACGTCCGGATGGACTCCAAGCTGGTGGTCGAGCAGATGTCGGGGCGCTGGAAGATCAAGCACCCCGACATGAAGCCGCTGGCGGCCCGCGCCGCCGCGATCCTGCCGCCGTCCTCGGTCACGTACGAGTGGATCCCGCGCGCGCAGAACAAGCACGCGGACCGGCTCGCCAACGAGGCGATGGACGCGGGCCGCGACGGCCGCCGGTGGGAGGCCTCCACCTCCACCGCCGAACTGGACGCCCCCGCCCGCACCCCGCTGCCCGACCGGGGCCCGCCCGGCGATGCGGCGGCGGGAGCGGCGAAGGCGCGGGCGGCACTGGCGGCGGCGCGGAGCGGGGCGGACACCGGGACGCTGTTCGAGGTCGACGCCGCTGCCGCCGCCGCGGAAGAACCGGAGCCCACTGACGTCACAGCGGCCCCCGAGCCCATCGACGTCACAGCGGTCCCCGAGCCCATCGACGGCACCGCTGTGGCCGCGGCCCCGGCACCCCAGGTCGGCTGGGGCGCCGCCCCCGACCTCGGCGCACCCGCCACCTTCGTCCTGCTCCGGCACGGCGAGACGCTGCTCACCCCCGAGAAACGGTTCTCCGGAAGCGGCGGCACCGACCCCGAACTCTCCGCGGTCGGCCGCGACCAGGCCGCCCGGGCCGCCGTCCACTTCGCCGCGCTCGGCACCGTCCAGGAGATCGTCAGCTCACCGCTGCGCCGCTGCCGCGAGACTGCGGCCGCCGTCGCCGAGCGCCTCGGCCTGGACGTCCGCATCGAGGACGGCCTGCGCGAGAGCGACTTCGGCGCGTGGGAGGGGCTGACCTTCGGCGAGGTGCGCGAGCGGTACGGGGACGACCTGACGGCCTGGCTCGCGGACCCGGAGATCCCGCCGACGGGCGGCGGCGAGAGCTTCACGGAGGTCGCCGACCGGGTCGCGGCCGCCCGGGACCGGCTGACCGCGCGGTACGCGGGCCGCACGGTCCTGCTCGTCACCCACGTGACCCCGATCAAGACGCTGGTCCGGCTGGCGCTGGAGGCTCCGGCGCGGTCGATGTTCCGGATGGAGCTGTCGGCGGCCTCGATCTCCACCGTCGCGTACTACGAGGACGGCAACGCCTCCGTACGCCTGCTCAACGACACCTCGCACCTGCGCTGACAGGAGCGGGGACTGGAAGCGGGGGCCGGCGTGGACTGGCCGACCGGGCTGCTCGGGTTCGCCGCCGGGCTGCTGATCTCGGTGGTGACTGCCCCGGTCGGGGTGTCGGGGGCGGTGTTCCTGCTGCCGGTCCAGGTCAGTGTGCTCGGGGTGCCGAGCCCCGCGGTCACCCCGACGAACCTGCTCTACAACGTGGTCGCCGGCCCCGGCGCCCTGCTGCGCCACCACCGGAGCGGCGGGCTGCGCGGCCCCCTGACCCGGCTGCTGGTCCTCGGCACCGTCCCCGGGGTCGTCGTCGGCGCGGTGATCCGGGTCTTCGCGGTGCCGGGCCCGTCGGTGTTCCGGCTGCTGATCGCGGTGCTGCTGCTCCCGCTGGGCGGCTGGCTCTGCCTCCGTACGCTGCACCGTGCCGCGCGCCCCGCTGCGGTACGAGAACCTTCGTCCCGCGCCATCACCCGCCTCGCCATGGCCGTCGGTGTGGCGGGCGGGATCTACGGGATCGGCGGCGGCTCGCTCCTCGGCCCGATCCTGGTCGGGCGCGGGATGCCGGTCGCGAAGGTGGCCCCGGCCGCGCTGGCCGCCACCTTCGTGACCTCGGTCGTCGGCGCGGGGACGTACGCCCTGCTCTCCCTCACCACGACCGGCGACATCGCCCCGTACTGGTCGCTCGGCCTGGCCTGCGGCCTCGGCGGCCTCTGCGGCGGCTACCTGGGCGCGCGCCTCCAACCCCGCCTGCCGGAAACGGCGTTGCGGCTGCTGCTGGGGGTGCTGGCGCTGGGCATCGGCGGCCTGTACGCGATCCAGATCGTGCGCTGAGGGCTGCACGCTCCGACGCCGCGGGTTCTATGCCCCCAGCGCCGCCGCCTCCGCCGCCAGCCGGGCCACCCGGTCCCAGTCCTTCGCCGCGATCGCGTCCCCCGGAACCATCCAACTGCCGCCCACGCATGCCACGTTCGGCAGTGCGAGGTACGACGGCGCGGAGGCGAGCGAGATGCCGCCGGTGGGGCAGAAGCGGGCCTGGGGGAGAGGGCCGGAGAGGGCCTGGAGATAGGCGGTGCCGCCCGCCGCCTCGGCCGGGAAGAACTTCATGTCGCTCACCCCGCGCTCCAGCAGGGCCACCACCTCGGAGGTGGTCGAGACGCCCGGCAGGAACGGCACACCGGACTCCCGCATCGCCTCCAGCACCGCGTCCGTCCACCCAGGGCTCACCAGGAACCTGGCGCCCGCGTCGACGGTGTCCCGTACGTGCTGCGGCGAGATGACCGTGCCCGCGCCGACGACCGCGCCCGGCACCTCTGCGGCGACGGTGCGGATGGCGTCGAGCGCGGCGGGCGTCCGCAGGGTCACCTCGATCGCCGGGAGCCCGCCCGCCACCAGCGCCCGCGCCAGCGGTACGGCGTCCGCCACGTCATGCAGGACGACGACGGGGACGACGGGGGCGAGGTCCAGGACGGAGGTGTCGGAGGGAGCGGCGGGCGGCGGCGAGGCGGGGGAGGAGGTCATGGGCCCATCCTGCCGCGTCGTGAGCGATCTCTGCAACGCTCGTTGCGGAGGATGCAATGGGATGAGGTGAGTCTCAGGTGGATCTCCGTCGCCACCACAACTCAGTGACTCAGTGGATCTCCGTCACCACCACATCGAGCGACCACGGCCGCCCGGCGCGTGCGGGGGCCTCGGCCTCCACCACGTACCCGAGATCCCGCAACGCATCCACCAGTTGGGCCGGATCCTTGGGCCGAGCCCCCGCCGACAGCAGATCCCGGACCATCCGCCCCTTGGTCGCCTTGTTGAAGTGGCTGACGACGGACCGCTTCTCCACGCCGTCCACGATCTGCGACTGGAGCACGCGCACGCTCGCCGTCCGCGCGGCCACCTCACCCTTCGGCTTCCACGCCGCCGCGTACGCCGAGGAGCGCAGATCCAGGACGAGCCCGTTCCCCGCGGCCTCGGGCATGACCGCCTCCATGGGCGTACGCCAGTACGCGCCGAGCGCGCCGAGGCCGGGGAGTTTCACACCCATCGAGCAGCGGTACGGCGGAATCCGGTCCCCGATCCGGACCGCGCCCCAGAGCCCGGAGAAGACCAGCAGCGACTTCGCCGCGCGCCGGCGGGCGTCCGCGTCCAGGGTGGCCAGGTCGAGGGCGTCGTACAGGACACCGGTGTACAGCTCTCCGGCCGGCCGGGTCCCGGCGGTCCGCAGCTCGGCGTTCTTCCCGACCTCGCCGCGCAGCCCCACGCTGAGCCCGAGCACTTCGCGGGCCTTCTCCTCGTCCGCCTGACAGAGCTCGACCAGCTCCTCCAGCACCGCCGCCCGCGCCTCGAAGAGCCCCGGCAGCGACAGCGACTCCGGCTTCAGCGGAGCTCCGCGCCCCGAAGCGGCCTTTCCTTCGGAGGGCGGCAACAGCACGAGCACGGCGGTTCTCCTTCATACGCACGACGAGCGGTCCCGGCGCGCGTGCGGGCACTCCGGGGTCCTCGGCAAGGGTACGGGGGCGGGGGCGGGCTTCTCGTACGGTGCCGGGGGCCCGGCATGCGCCACGGGGTATCGGGCCCCGCGCCGCGACGATCCCCGGATGCCGCCCGCCCCGTCCACGCCTACGCTCGGTCCATGCCCCGCCGCCAGCTGCGTATGACCGGAGCGGCCGACTGCTCGCTCGGGGCCGCGCTGCGCGCCCTGCGCACCGAGCTCGGCCTGCCCGCCGGCTTCCCGGCCGCGGCGATGGCCGAGGCGGAGGCGGCCGTCCGGGATCCGGACCTGTCGGCCCACGAGGACGCCACGGAGCTGCCCCTCCTCACCATCGACCCACCCGCCTCCACCGACCTGGACCAGGCGATGCACCTGGAGCGCCGGGGGCGCGGCTACCGGGTGCACTACGCCATCGCGGACGTCGCCGCCTTCGTCCGGCCGGGCGGCGCGCTCGACGCCGAGGCCCACCGCCGAGTCACCACGCTCTACTTCCCCGACGGCCGCGTCCCCCTCCACCCCACCGTCCTCTCCGAAGGCGCCGCCAGCCTCCTCCCCGGCGCAACCCGCCCGGCCGCGCTCTGGCGGATCGACCTGGACAGCGACGGGCGAACGGTCGCCACCGGCGTGCGCCGGGCCCTGGTCCGCAGCCGCGCGAAGCTCGACTACGCGGGCGTGCAGCGGCAGATCGACGCGGGCACCGCCGAGGAGTCCCTCGCCCTGCTCCGCGACATCGGGAGGCTGCGCGAGGAACAGGAACGGGCCCGCGGCGGCATCTCGCTCGACGTCCCCGAACAGGAGATCACCGAACACGACGGCTCCTACGGCCTGGTCTACCGCGCCCCGCTCCCCGCCGAGGCCTGGAACGCCCAGATCTCGCTCCTCACCGGCATCGCCGCCGCCCGCCTCATGGCCGAAACCGGCACCGGCATCCTCCGCACCCTGCCGATCGCCCCGGACGGTGCCGTCGCCCGGCTGCGGCGCTCCGCCCGCGCCCTGCGCATCGACTGGCCGCACCACGTCCCGTACGCGGAGGTCGTCCGCTCCCTGGACCCGGAACTCTCCCACCACGCGGCGTTCCTCCAGGAGTGCACCACCCTGCTGCGCGGCGCCGGATACACCGCCTTCGACCACGGCGGCCTCCCCGACCCCGCCGTGCACGCGGCCGTCGCCGACCTCTACACGCACTGCACCGCGCCGCTGCGCCGCCTCGTCGACCGGTACGCCTCCGAGCTCTGCCTGGCGGCCACCGCGGAGAGGGAACCTCCGGAGTGGGTACGGGAGGCCCTCCCCGCCCTCCCGAAGGAGATGGCCGAGGGGACGCGCCGGGCGAACACCGTGGAGCGGGCCTGCGTCGACCTGGTGGAGGCGGCGTTGCTGGAGGGACGGGTGGGTGAGCTGTTCGACGCGTACGTGGTCGATGTCGGGGACCGGAACCCGGCCACCGGCACGGTCCACCTCCGGGACCCGGCGGTCGTGGGCCGGATCGAGGGCGGTACGGCTCCGCTTCCGCTCGGCGAGCGGTTGCGGGTCCGGCTCACGCGGGCGGGCCCGGCGTCGAAGACGGTGCTGTTCGCTCCGGCGTGACCGGACCGGGCGTGACCGGCTTCGGCGTGACCGGCCTCCGCCCGAGCGCGGCGACGGCCGCCTGTGGATCGTCGGCATGGAACCGGAGCGTCCGCGCGCTCCCGTGCCGCCCGAGCGGCCGGACGAACTCCACCGGCTCCGCCAGCTCCACGGTCACCGTCGTCCGGCTGCCCACCGCCAGGTCGAGGACCCCGTCCTCATCGACCCGCACGAGACCGCCGCCGTCGTAGCGCCGCTCCACCCGGGCGGCGGTGATGAGCGAGGCGGGCACCGGCAGGTCGAACAGGGCGCCGTAGCGCAGCCGCAGCGAACCGTCGGTCCCCACCACATGCGGCCGGGTCACGCAGGCCGCGTGCAGGGCGACGACGAGCACCGTCCCGTACACGCCGACCACGAGCAGGATCAGGTGGACCAGCGGCCAGGGGATCACCAGGGCCAGCACCACGGTCTCCAGGACGGAGGCGAAGAAGAACGCCCACATGGTCCCGGTCTGCGGTTCGGTGTACGAGAAGGGCAGCGCGCCCTCGGGGATCCGGTGCCGACGGCGTACGGCCCACACCCCCAGACTGTGCAGCGCCCGCAGCTCGTGCACCATCAGCCGCCGCACCGCCACCGGCACCACGGCACGCACCGCCGCCAGCGCGGCCGCCCGCCGCCCGTCGCCGGCCCGCCGCCGGGCCGTGTACAGCGGCCACATCACGGCGGCCTCCAGCGCGACCACGCCCAGGACGAGCACCTCGGCCGCCAGCAGGACCGCACCGGTGATCCGTACGCCTCCCACCAGGCAGACCACCAGCGCCAGTTCGGCGGGCAGCACCACCCACAAGGCGGCCCGAGCCGCCCGCAGAGCTGTCGCTCTCACACCGACCTCCCCCGCCTCGCGCGGACCCGGACGGCCAGCGCTTCCATCACCCGGCGCACCACCTCGCGCTGCGCGGGCGGATAGTCCTCCAGCAGCACCCGCCCGAACCCCGTCGGCGACGGCTCCCCGTCCGGGATCACCGCCAGCACCTCGTCCGGTACGGCGGCCACCAGCTCGGCCGCCAGGGGCGCGATCCGAGGGTCGTCCACCCCGGCCCCGGCCAGCTCGTCCAGCCGCGCGTACAGCCCGGCGACACCGGGCTCCTCGGCCAGCGGCCGCAACGCCGCGTACAGCTCGGCCCCGGCCCCGCCGCCCGCCGCGTCCAGCAGCAACAGATGCTCCCGATCCTTCGCCGCGGCCGGCGACCCGGTGGCGGGCCCACTCTCCAGGAGCGCGGCCAGAGCGGGCGAGAGCGGCCCGTCCGAGGTGAGCGGCGCCTCCAACAGCGCCGCCAGCACCTCCCGCCGCTCCCGGATCTCCCGCTCCTGCCGCGCCAGATCCGCGTCCAGCTCCCCGAGCACCTCGACCAGCTCCCGCCCCTCGTCATCCGCCAGCACGTCCCGCACCTCGTCCAGCGAGAGCCCGACCTCGGTCAGCCGTCGGATCCGCGCGAGCAGCACGGCATCCCGGACGGTGTAGGCCCGGTACCCGTTGGCCCGCCGACCGGGCTCGGGCAGCAGCCCGATGTGGTGGTAGTGCCGAACGGCCCGGGAGGTGACTCCGACGAGCGCGGCGATCTCTCCGATACGCATGCGGCCAGTAGAAACCCTGACGCTGCGGCAAGGTCAAGCGCGGTTCCGCCGCCTCCGCCCTCTGTCCGTGGACTTGTGCCACGATCGGGGGAAGAACTCCCATCTCACGGACGGCTGGTCCCCCGATGTCCCAGTCTAGCGAGCGACCGAGGAAGGGGCGTGACATGACTGCCATGGCGCACGAGCCGCTCACGCAGGCGGAAGTCCTTCTGGAAGGCTTCCTGGCCCTGGACACACCGGAAGGCTTCCGGGCGGAACTGATCGAGGGGGAGATTGTCGTGACGCCGCCGCCGGACGGTGACCACGAGGACTGCATCGGGCTGATCGTGGACCAAGTTGCCAGACGCGCCCGTACGCGCATGCAGTTCTCCGGGAACAAGGGCCTGAAGCTTCGCAGCGGCGGCGGCTGCCCGAAGAACCACGCCATCCCCGACGGCACCTTCGCCCCTCTTGACCTGAGACTGTTCCGCGGCGCCGACCCCTGGATGCCCTGCGAAGGCGTCGCCCTCGTCGTCGAGGTGACCTCCACCAAGCCCCAGGCCGACCGCGAGGCCAAGCGCCGCTGCTACGCGCGCGGCGGCATCCCGCTCCACCTCCTCATCGACAGGGACGAGAGCTCGGTGACGCTCTTCGGCGACCCGGAGGACGCCGACTACCGCCAGCACCTCACCATCCCGTACGGCAAGCCGCTTCCGCTCCCCGAGCCCTTCGCCTTCGACCTGGAGACCGGGGACTTCGGCTGAGCTGTCCGTACGGCCCGGTAGGATGTGCGGTACGACAGTCGAGCCAGGCGGGCGGCCGCGTGAGGTCCTTCGGGGCCTCCCGAGGAACGTCCGGGCTCCACAGAGCAGGGTGGTGGCTAACGGCCACCCGGGGTGACCCGCGGGACAGTGCCACAGAGAACAGACCGCCCGGGACCTCGGTCCCGGGTAAGGGTGAAACGGTGGTGTAAGAGACCACCAGCGCCTGAGGTGACTCAGGCGGCTAGGTAAACCCCACCCGGAGCAAGGTCAAGAGGGGCCGTTCCGGAGACGGAGTGGCCCTGCGTGAACGTTCGAGGGCTGCTCGCCCGAGTTCACGGGTAGACCGCACGAGACCGGCAGCAATGCCGGTCCTAGATGGATGGCCGTCTCCCCGGCCGCCGCGAGGCGACCGGGAGACAGAACCCGGCGTACAGCCTGACTCGGCTGTCGGTGCACGTTCAGGGCCTTCGGCCAGGTGTCTCACCTGGTCGGAGGCTCTTTTTCGGTGGGTGGGTCGGTCGGCCAGCGGTCCGTCAGTTCTTCCGCGTACACCTGGGAGAGCGGCTGCGGACCCACGTACTGCTGGCAGGTGCACTGCCCGGCCTCGTAGCGCAGCGGCTTCTTGTTCTCGTCCCAGGCCGTCGGGACCTCGACCTGTTCATGGCACCGGCCCCGCCTGTCGTGCTTGGCGAGGTGGTGGGTGCAGCCGCAGACCGGCTCCGGCGACTTGTGCGCGGCCTCCAGCGCGAGCCGCTCCTGCTTCGCGGCCTCCAGCAGTTCCAGTTTCCGTTCGTGGCGGTTGCGCAGGGCGGTACGGACGGTGTCGGCGGCCCAGGCGAAGCCGCCCGTCCAGAACAGGATGAGAATCCACCAGAACCAGCTCATCGCGACCTTCCTCCCCCTGGACCCCCGGCCCTCTGTCGCGCCCGGGGCCCACACCGCCGTAGTGGACCAGCAATCGTGAACGGGCCTCAAGGCTGCCACGAGCCTGTCGGCGTAGCGGGTCAGATGACCGGCGGGCGGCCCAGCCTCGTCATCCGCCACACCGTCGACCACCGCATCGGGTGCCGCTCGCCGCACGAGGTGCGGACGCCCTCGGCGAAGCCGCCCGCCCAGGCGCGCAGGCCCTTCGGGTCGCGGGTGCGGGCCAGGGTGAGGAGGGTCCAGGTGGCAAGGTAGGCCGGGACCAGAGGGAGGGGCAGGTTGCGGCGGGCGAGCCACACGCGGTTGCGGGCCGTCATCCGGTAGTAGACCGCGTGCCGGGCCGGGCTCGTCTTCGGGTGCTGGAGCAGCAGCTCCGGCTCGTACAGCACCTTCCAGCCGGCGTCCAGCGCGCGCCAGGCGAGGTCCGTCTCCTCGTGCGTGAAGAAGAACTCCGCCGGCCACAGGCCCGTCCGCTCCAGCATCTTCATGGAGAAGGCATGGCCGCCGCCGAGGAAGGCGGTGACCTCGCCGCCGCGCATCGGGTCGCCCGCCCGCAGCCGTGGCACGTGCCGCCGCTGCGTCTCGCCGGTCTCGTCGGCGATCCGGAAGCCGACGATGCCGAGCCGGTCGTCGGCGGCGAAGTGGTCACGGACCCGGCGGAAGACGTCCTTGCCGACCAGGAGACCGTCGTCGTCCAGCTCGATCACCACGTCCACGTCACCGATCTCGGCAAGCCGGCGCAGCCCCTCGTTCCGGCCGCCCGGGCAGCCCAGGTTCTCCGGCAGCTCGATGGTGGTCACCCCGCCGTCGAGATCCGCCAGGCCGGGGGTGGCGGCGTAGTCCGGGAGCTCCGTGCCGTTGCCGATGATCACGAGCCGGGTGGGCCGGACGTCCTGCATCGCGACCGACGCCAGCAGCGCCTCGACCGCCTGCGGGCGGTCGCCCATGGTCACGATGGATACGCCGATGCGTGGTGCGGACAAGTTCGGTACTCCTGGAGCTCGGCTGCCGTGCGGCTGCTGGTCGGCGGCGGTGCCCGCGATCGTAACGCCTCGGTGTTCAGTTCGAGGTTACCGCCTGGCCATCCACGGGCTCGTCGCTGTTCAGGAGCCCGTACACCGCCATGTCCCGGCGCTCGTCGCCCACCTGCTGCCAGCCGCGCAGCAGCCCCTCGTGCCGGTAACCGACGTCCACCGCGATCCTGGCGGAGGCGGTGTTCCACGGTTCGATGAAGAGCTGGAGGCGCGGGACCCGGAGGTCGCGCAGGGCCCAGCCCGTCACCGTGCGGAGCGCGGCGCGGGTCACGCCCTGGCCGCGGCCGGAGGGGACCATCCAGTACCCGATCGACGCCCGGCCCTCCGGCAGCTCCCGCAGCCAGAGCCCGATGGCGCCCACCGGCCGCCGGTCCCGCGAGCGGACGATGGCGAACGGGTACCCGGCGCCCGTCGCCGCCCGCTCCCACTGCCTGCGGACGAAGGCCTCGGCGGCCCGGTCCGAGTAGCGGGCCGGGATCGTCGAGATGAGCGGGATGTACGGGTCCTGCGCGGCCTCGCGGACCAGCGGCAGATCGCTCATCTCCCACGGGCGCAGCACGAAGTCCGGGCCCGCGGACATGCTCGGGACGGTCAGTGGTCCGGGGCCAGGCCGGGGATCCGCGCCCGCCTCCGGATCCGTCCTCGCGTCCGCCCTCGCGTTCGCGTCGGACCCGGCGGTCGTGCCGGACGTCGTGTCGGGGGCGGGCTCGGACGTGGCGTCAGGCTTCCGGTCAGCCATGCCCGTATCCTCCCGCGATCGGCGCGGTTCCGCCCCTCGGCCCGCCGGAGCTCGACCGGCCTCACCTCGACCGGCCTCACAGCGCCCGACGGCACGTCGATAAAGTGCTGGAATGATATTCAGCAAGGCCGGGTTCGGGGGAGCGGTCGCGGACTTCGAGGCCGCGGTGGTGGCCCAGGACGCGAAACGGTCCGGCAAGGCGTTCGTGCGGTTGCAGGAGACCTTCGGGCAGGCCAAGGAGGCGGAGCTGCTGGCCGGCGGACCGCGCCTGGCCGCCGTACTGGAGCAGGTTCCGCCCGGGCCGCGTGCCGTCGTCGCGGTCCTCGTCGGGGCCTGCGTCGAGCGCGGCGCGGAGGCCGAGCGCTGCGCCCCCGGCGTACTGGCCGGGCTGCGGACGGCGGTCGAAGGGGCCGCGGCGTTCGCAAAGGCGTGGGCGGCGACCGGCGGCGGGGCGTTCCCGGAGCCGGACGCCGGTGAGCCGGACGCGGAGACCGTCGAGCGGGCGGGGTTCGAGGCGGCGGCCGGCTGGTGGACGCTGCGCCAGTGGGAGATGGCAGCCGTCGCGCTGCTGAACCACCCGGCGGTACGCGCCGGTCTCGGCGGCGCGGACGAAGAGGCCTCCCACCAGGCCGTACGCGCCGAAGCCCGCGGCGGCCCGGACGGCCACCCCCTACGTGCCGAAGCCCTCGCCGGTCGCCACGCGCTCCTGCGCCTCCTCGCCGCCGTGGAGCACGCCTCCGGTCAGCAGTTCCGGTCCCTCGGCTACGCCCTCCAGGTGCTGGACGACGAACCCCTCGTCGCCCTCCACCGGCCGAGCGGCACCGGCTACGCCCTGCGGTTCTTCGGCATCGGCGACAACTTCCAGCTGCACACCCTCCTCGCCGACGCCCTCATAGGCGGCGGCCATGTGCGGGGTTACGCCCCCTCGCCTCACGAGGTCGCCGTCTGCCGGGAGACTCCGGGACAGGTGGACACCGTCGGCTCCTTCGAGCTGGTGGCCCCGGACGGTGCGCGGCTCTGGAACGAGGGGAACCCGGCCGACATCCCGCTCGTCGACGGCGTCCGCCTCCTGGTGCTGGACGAGCCGGCCTACCGGCGGTCCTGGCCCGCGGGCCGTTTCTTCCCGGGCATGCGCGGCGACCTCATCCTGGAGCGCGCCCTCGAAGCCGAGGAGACGGAGCGCTGGTTCGCCCGCGTCTCCCCGGCCAGGGAGCTCACCGGCTGACCTGGGGTGTGTCCGGCGAATCGGAGCCGGATCCGCCGGACACGCCCCGGCCCCTCCCGTACGCCTCAGCCGATCCTCGTGCCCGTTCCGCTGACCCGCACCCGGTCGTCCCCGGCGCGCAGCTCCACCGTGAGGGTGCCGGGGCGGCCCAGGTCCGCGCCCTGGTGGAGGGTGAGCGTGGCCGTCTCCGGGACGAGGTCCAACTCCCTTACGTACGCGCCGAACGCGGCCGCCGCCGCTCCCGTCGCCGGGTCCTCCACCACCCCGCCCACCGGGAACGGGTCCCTCACGTGGAAGACCTCCGGCGCCTCGCGCCACACCAGTTGCAGCGTCGTCAGGTCCAGCCGGCGCATCAGCGCCTCCAGCCGGGCGAAGTCGTAACGAAGGTCCGCGAGCCGCTCACGCGTGGCGGCGGCCAGTACCAGGTGGCGGGCGCCCGCGTAGGCGATCCGGGGCGGCATGGCCGGGTCGAGGTCGGCGGCCGGCCAGTCCAGGGCCGCCAGCGCCTCCGCCAGGTCGGCCGGGGAGGCCTCCGCGACGTGCGGGGCCACGCTGGTCAGGGTGGCGCGCAGCTCGCCGGCCTCCCGGACCACGGTGACCGGCACCGTGCCGGCGGCCGTCGCGAACTCCAGCGCGCCCGGACCGTCCCGTTCGGCCAGCGCGACGGCCGTGGCGACCGTGGCGTGGCCGCAGAACGGCACCTCGGCCTTCGGGCTGAAGTACCGGATCTTGTACGCGCCTTCGCCGGTCCGCTCCGTGAGGAACGCCGTCTCGCTGTAGCCCAGCTCCGCCGCGACGGCGAGCATCCGGTCCTCGTCCAGACCCGACGCGTCCAGGACGACCCCGGCCGGGTTTCCGCCCTCCGGGTCGGGAGAGAAGGCCGTGTAGCGCAGGACCTCGGGACCGCGATCAGGTGTCATGAGGGGGCCAACCCCGCGGCCGCTCCCGGCATTCCCGCCCGGCTCCTCGCCGTACGGCTGCCGCGGTCCCCCCGAACCGCGGCAGCCCCACCAGCACGGTGGCCCGTCAGTGGCAGTTCTTGACGCCCTTGTTCTTCGGCGTCGACTTCGGCCAGGAGCAGGAGTCCTGGAGCTTGCCGTTCGGCTTGATCAGCCGGGCCTTGTCACCGGTGTTGTTCCAGACGTACGAGCCACGGTTCCAGTGCACGGTGCCCGAGACGTTCTTGCCCTTGCCGGTGCGGAGCTTGACGGTCTTGCCCGCGCCGATGGCGTAGCTGCCGAAGGTGTAGGTGAAGCCGGTGTTGTCCTTCACCTGGTAGCCCTTGAGCTGGACCTTCTTCTTGCTGTTGTTGTGGATGTTCACCCACTCCGCGTTCAGGGACTTGTTCGACCGGTCGTCCTTGCCGGGTCCGTCGTACTGGATGGTGCCGAAGTGCAGCCCGCCCTGGTGGGCGGCCGCCGTGGCCGGTGCCGCCGTGGCGAGGAGTGAGCCGGCCAGTGCGGTGGCGGCGGCCAGGGCGATCGGCGCAGCGGTGCGTATGCGCATGCGGTGTTCCTTCTGTGTGGTTCTGGTGAAGGCGTAACGAGATGCGATCATACGGTGAGTACGCGCTTGCTCTCCCAGGAGTAAGGAAATCCGCAAAGTCGTTCGCCCGGCGGCAACTTCGGGCAGAAACGGTCACACCTGGAGCCCGGTACGACGGCCCGGCCTCCTCAGCCCCGTCCCACGTACGGCATGTTCGTCGCCATCACCGTCAGGAACGGGATGTTCGCCTCCAGCGGCAGCTCCGCCATGTGCACCACCGTCCGCGCCACATCGGCCGCCGCCATCACCGGCTCCACCGCCAGCTCGCCGTTCGCCTGGAGAATGCCCGTCCGCATCCGCTCGGTCATCTCGGTCGCCGCGTTGCCGATGTCGATCTGACCGCAGGCGATCCGGTACGGGCGGCCGTCCAGCGACAGCGACTTCGTCAGCCCGGTGATCGCGTGCTTGGTCGCGGTGTACGCCACCGAGTCCGGGCGCGGCGCGTGGGCGGAGATCGAGCCGTTGTTGATGATCCGGCCGCCCTGCGGGTCCTGCTCCTTCATCAGCCGGTACGCCGCCTGCGCGCAGAGGAACGCCCCCGTCAGGTTCACGTCCACCACCGCCCGCCAGTCCGCCGCCGCGAGCTCCTCCACCGGCACGCCGCCCGGCCCGAACGTGCCCGCGTTGTTGAACAGCAGGTCCAGCCGGCCGAACCGCTCCCGTACGGCGGTGAAGAGCGCGGTCACCTCGTCCTCGTCGGTGACGTCCGTGGTGACGCACAACGCGTCCGGGGCTCCGGCCGCGGCGGCCGTCTCCGCCAGCGGCTCCGCCCGCCGCCCGGCCAGCGCGAGCGACCACCCCGCGCCCGCGAGGGCGAGCGCGACCGCCCGCCCGATCCCTGAACCCGCACCCGTGACGACGGCGACTTTTCGATCAGTGCTCATGGCCCGGGAGCGTACGGGAGAGGTCGGTGCACAGGGCACGCGGTGCTCATCGACCCGCCATGCGGATGTTGTGCACGCGACAACGGCGCGTCGCGCGCCCGCGGTGCGCTGGATTCCGACAGCATCCGGCAGCATCCGGCAAGCGAGGGGCATATGACAGCCGCACAGAACTTCACGGCGCCCGGCCAGGGTGTCCGAACCGTCCGATCCGCCGAATTCACCGCCGCCACAGCGCCCTTATCCCGTCCGACGAGCGGCCGGGACGGCCGGGGCGGCCTGGGCCGGGGCGGCCTGGGCCGTGGCGGCCTGGGCCGCCGCCGGCTGCTCACCGGTGCGGGAGCCGTCGCCGCGCTCGCCTTCTCGATGAACCTGCCCGCCGCCGGTACGGCCGCAGCCGCCGAGCTGGACGCCCGCCGGATCACCGAGGACCCCTTCACCCTCGGCGTGGCCTCCGGCGACCCGCTGCCCGCCTCCGTCCTCATCTGGACCCGGCTCGCGCCGCGCCCGTACGAGCCCGGCGGCGGCCTCCCGGCGGGCCGCGTCCAGGTGAGCTGGGAGCTGGCCCACGACGAGGGCTTCCGCCGCATCGCGCGGCGCGGATCGGTCACCGCCCACGCCGAGTTCGGCCACAGCGTCCGCGCGGACGTGCGGGGCCTGGACCCCGGCCGCGGCTACTTCTACCGCTTCCGCACCGGCAGCTGGACCAGCCCCACCGGCCGCACCCGCACCGCGCCCGCCGCCGGGACCCGTACCGGCTCCCTCACGCTGGCCGCCGTCTCCTGCCAGGCGTACCACGACGGGTACTTCACCGCCCACCGCCACCTGGCCGCCGAGGACGTCGACGTCGTCTTCCACCTCGGGGACTACCTCTACGAGTACGCCGTCACCGCCACCGGCGGCGCCCGCAACTACACCGACCGCCGCCTCCCCGCGCACTTCAACCGCGAGACCATGACCCTGGAGGACTACCGGCTGCGCTACGGCCTCTACAAGTCCGACCCGGACCTGCGCGCCGCCCACGCCGCCCACCCCTTCGTCGTCACCTGGGACGACCACGAGACCGAGAACAACTACGCGGGCGAGATCCCGGAGAACGACGTGGAGCCCGAGGAGTTCCTGCTGCGCCGGGCCGCCGCGTACCGCGCGTACTGGGAGAACCAGCCGCTGCGCACCCCGCAGCGCCCCACCGGCCCGGACATGCGCCTCTACCGCCGCCTCACCTTCGGCCGGCTCGCCCAGTTCGACATCCTGGACACCCGCCAGTACCGCAGCGACCAGGCGTACGGAGACGGCTGGCGCACGCCCGGCCCGGAGTCCGAGGACCCGGCGCGCACGATGACCGGCGCCGCCCAGGAGCGCTGGCTGATCGACGGCTGGCGTGCCTCCGCCGCCACCTGGAACGTCGTGCCGCAGCAGGTCACCTTCGCCCGGCGCCGCGATGTGCCCACCGCGGCCTACAAGCTCTCCATGGACGCCTGGGACGGCTATCCGGCCTCCCGGCAGCGGGTGCTGGCCGGGGCCGAGTCGGCCGGGGTCGAGAACCTGATGGTCCTCACCGGCGACGTCCACGTCAGTTACGCCTTCGACCTCAAGAAGGACTTCGACGACCCGGCCTCCCGGACCGTCGGCACGGAGATCGTCACCACGTCCGTCTCCAGCGGCAAGGACGGCGCGGAGCGGCCCGCCAACTGGGAGAACCAGACCCGCGCCAACCCGCATATGAAGCACTACGACGGGCGGCGCGGCTACGCGCTCGTCACGCTCACGGAGAAGCAGGCCCGCGCCGACTTCCGTACGGTGCCGGCCGTCACCACGCCCGGAGCGCCGGTCACCACCGCAGCCTCCTTCGTGACCGAGGCGGGGAACCCGGGGCTCGAACCGGCGTAGCGGCGTAACGGCGGGTCAGCGGTCCGCCGGGTAGCGGACGCCGACGCGGTCCCGTACCGCGTCGAGCGTCCGCATCACCGCGAGCGTCCCCTCCAGCGGTACGAGAGGGGACTCGGTCTCGCCCGCCCGGACCGCGCGCGCCACCTCGGCCGCCTCGTACTGCATGCCGGACAGGCCCTGCGGCCCCGGACCCGAGGTGACCGTCTCCGGCTCCTTGCCGGGCCGGTGCAGCACGAAGTGGTCCGGGTGGAAGAAGTCGCGCGGCAGGTCGATCCGGCCTTCGGTGCCGATGACGGTGGCCGCCGTCGGGTGGTGGCCGACGATCGAGCAGGAGAGCAGCGCGGTGGCGCCCGACTCCCAGCCCAGCAGCATCCCCGTGTTCAGGTCGACGCCCTCCGGCGAGAGCAGCGCGTCGGCCTGGACCCGGTCCGGTTCGCCGAGGAGGAGGTGGGCGAAGGAGACCGGGTAGACGCCGAGGTCCAGCAGCGCGCCGCCGCCCAGGTCCGGGTCGCGCAACCGGTGGCCGGGGGCGAAGTCGCCCGCGAAGCCGAAGTCCGCCTGCACGGTACGGATCTCGCCGATCGCACCGTCCCGCACCAGCTCGGTCAGCCGGCGGACCACCGGGTTGAGGTAGGTCCACATCGCCTCCATCAGGAAGAGGTTGTGGTCCCGCGCGAGGCCCACCAGCTCCATCGCCTCCCGGCTGTTGAGCGTGAACGCCTTCTCGCACAGCACATGCTTCCCGGCGTTCAGCGCGAGCGCTGCCGCCGCGTGGTGCGCGGAGTGCGGGGTCGCCACGTACACCACGTCCACCGCGTCGTCGGCGACCAGCTCCGCCCAGCTCCCGTAGGCCCGGGCGATGGAGTGGCGCTCGGCGAAGGCCCGCGCCGAGGTCTCCGTACGCGAGGCGACGGCCACCACCTCCGCGCCGGGCAGCGCCTGTACGTCCGCCGTGAAGGTCGCGGCAATGCCGCCCGTCGCCAGAACACCCCAGCGCACCGTCTCGCCCATGCTCGTGCCACCGCCGTAACAAAAGAGGTATCGACCACTCCGGCCGAGCTGAGAGCATAGATGTGGATTCAACGATGCGGAGAAGAGAATGCCGGACAGCGGCGGCAGCCGGGCCCAGCGAGAGCACATACCCACCTCCGGGACCGGTCCCGGACCCGACAGCGCGCCGCTCACCCCGCACGGGGACGCCGGCGCCCTCTCCGTCGACCCGGGTGCCCCGCAGGTCACGGCCCCCGCCGGTCTCCCAGCGGCCCCGGAGGCAGGCGGCCCGACCGCCCCGGCGGTCAAGGCGGCCCGGCGCACCGGGTTCCTGGTCACCATGGTCCTCGGCGGGCTCACGGCCCTGCCGCCGCTCTCCATGGACATGTACCTCCCGGCGCTCCCGGCCGTCACCGACTCCCTCGCCGCGCCCGCCGCCACCATCCAGCTCACGCTGACCGCCTGCCTGGCCGGAATGGCGCTCGGCCAGCTCGTCGTCGGCCCGATGAGCGACCGCTGGGGCCGCCGCAGGCCGCTGCTGCTGGGCATGGTCGTCTACGTCATCGCCACCGCGATCTGCGCGCTCGCACCCTCCGCCGGACTCCTCATCGGCTTCCGCCTCCTCCAGGGGCTCGCGGGCGCGGCGGGCATCGTGATCGCCCGGGCGGTGGTGCGCGACCTCTACGACGGCGTGGAGATGGCCCGGTTCTTCTCCACCCTGATGCTGATCTCCGGCGTCGCGCCGATCATCGCACCGCTCATCGGCGGGCAGGTGATGCGGTTCACCGACTGGCGCGGCATCTTCGTCGTGCTCACCGGCGTCGGCATCGTGCTCACCCTGGTCGTCTGGAAGTGGCTGCACGAGACCCTGCCGCCGGGCAGCCGCCACACGGGCGGCATCGGCGAGGCCCTGCGGACGATGCGCGGGCTGCTCGCCGACCGGGTCTTCACCGGCTACATGGTCACCGGCGGGCTCGCCTTCGCCGTCCTCTTCGCGTACATCTCCGCCTCGCCCTTCGTCGTCCAGGAGATCTACGGAGCCTCGCCGCAGACCTTCAGCCTGCTGTTCGGCCTCAACTCGATCGGCCTGATCGCCGTCGGCCAGATCAACGGCAAGCTGCTGGTGGGCCGGATCGCCCTGGACAAGGTGCTCGGCTTCGGGCTCGCCGTCATCGTGCTGGCGGCCGTGGCGCTGCTGCTCATGACGGCGGGCGTGTTCGGCGAGGTGGGCCTGGTCCCCGTCGCGGCCGGACTCTTCGTGCTGATGTCGGCGATGGGTGTGGCGATGCCCAACACCAACGCCCAGGCCCTCATGCGGACCAAGCACGCGGCGGGCTCGGCCTCCGCGCTGCTCGGTACGTCCTCGTTCCTGATCGGGGCGATCGCCTCGCCGCTGGTCGGGATCGCGGGGGAGGACACGGCCGTGCCGATGGCGGTCGTGCAGCTGGTGTGCGCGGTGGCGGCGGTGGGCTGCTTCCTGGGGCTCTGCCGGCCGTGGCAGCGGGCGGGTAAGGAAGCCCTCTAGGGGATGTCCTGCCCCCTTTCGGGAGGGCCGGAGGGTCAGTCGGTACGGGGATAGCCGAGCAGGCGCGTCCGCTCCTGGCGGTCCGTCCAGCGGAACACCCCGACCCCCGTCGTCTCCAGTCCCGGCAGCCGGGCGTTGCGTGACAGCTGCCCGACCGTCCAGTCCGCGAGGTCCACCGCGACCGGCAGCCCGACGCCGGAGAGCGCCTCGGCGGCGTCGCGCGCGTTCTCGGCGCCGTACGCGATGCCGTCGTCCGTCACGGTGGCCAGCGTCAGATGGGCGGCGCCGTCCGCCGCCTCGAAGCAGTGGCCCCGGCCCGCCGCCAGGTCGAAGGCCAGGTTCCCGGCGATCAGATGGTCGCCCGACGGGGAGAGGACGGCCTGCGGGTAGCGGCCCGGCTTTATGGCGGGCCGGTGGCACTCCACCGAGACCAGCGCCTTGCCGGTCGCCGCGTCGTGCACCGTCCACAGCTCGTGGGTGGCGGCCCGCTCCGCCTTCTTCGCCAGGGCCCACTTCGCCAGCACCCGGCCTCCGGCCACCGACGTCACCACGCCGCTGCCCCGGTCGACGCCCTTCGGCGCCACGTTCCGGCTGAACCAGCCGCCGCGCACCCAGAACTCCCGGGTCCCGCCGACGAGCAGCCCAGCCCCGGTCTGCCCGTACACCTCGGTGAGCTGCTTGCAGGACGGGCAGCCCTTGGGGTACTTCAGCTCGTCCGCGCTCAGTTCGGAGACCGTGCCGGTGACCGGGTCGACCAGTGTGCTGTTGGCCTTGCCGTCGCTGATCACGATCTCCGGGCCGTTCGTGTCGACGTCCGGGGCGCCGGACCACGGCACCTCGACGCGCTGCCGGGCGCCGTCCGTCACGTCGTACACGTCGAGCGAGACGAAGGTGGACGCCGGGGTCATCCCGTCGCCGACCTTCCCGTACGACCAGGTCACGAAGTACTGCCGGTCGCCCGCGGTGACGGTGGCGAGCCTCGGGTAGTGCAGCGGGTCCGGCGGCCGCCAGGCCTGGCCCTGCCAGCCGAGCCTGCCGGTGGCGGTGTCGACGGTGCGCAGCCGGTAGCGGTTGCCGTCGAGGCGTTCCAGGTAGGCGAGGCGGCCCGTCGCGTGGGAGACGGCGACCTCGGGGGAGGAGCCGATGATCTCCCAGCCCCGGCCGGTGGTGTACTGCGGCGGGACGGTGAGCCGGGTGACCGTCCCCGCGCTCGGCATCACCCGCTTCACCGGGACGGTGTCCTCCGGGTCGGAGCCGCAGGTCGCCAGGAGGAGGAGCAGGGCGAGGAGGACGACCCCGCCGACGAGGGCCAGCCGCACGACCTTCTGCCTCATGGCTCCCCCGATGGAACGGACGTGATGTGGTGCCTGGTGCGGTGCGTCCCGTTGCCTCGCGGCGCACGGCCGGTGCGCGCCCGGTGCCGATCTCGCGCGGGCCAGCGTAGCAACTGGCCATCCACGGCGTGGAGTTCGTGGAAAACCGGTTACGCGGCTCCGTCGCAGGGCCCCCGTACCCCTCCCTGGCCGGGCCGGGCGGAATGCGCCGGCCGGGGCGCCTCCGCCTACAATTCGGCGGTGAACGCCACCCTCCCCACCGCCCAGTCCCTGCGCGCGGCCCTGGCCGGGCTGGTCGACGGGCTGCCGCCGAAGCAGGCCGCGCAGGCCGTCGACCGGCTGATCGCCAGCTACCGCGGGGAGACCCCGACGAACGCCCCGATCCTGCGGGACCGCTCCGACGTCGTCGCGTACGCCGCGTACCGGATGCCCGCCACCTTCGAGGCCGTACGCTCCGCCCTCGGTGCCTTCGCCGAGGCCGCGCCCGACTGGTCGCCCGCCACCCACGCGGACGTCGGCGGCGGCACGGGAGCGGCGAGCTGGGCGGTGGCCGAGGCCTGGGAAGGCGCGGCGACGACCGTCCTGGACTGGGCCGAACCCGCACTGGAGCTGGGCCGCGAACTGGCCGAGGCGTCCGGGGTGCCGGGGCTGCGGGGCGTGCGCTGGGAGCGGGCCCGGATCGGCGCGGCGCTGGAGCTGGCGCCGGCGGACCTGGTCACCGTCAGCTACGTACTCAAGGAGCTGACCGCGCAGGCCCGGGCCGAGCTGGTCGACGCGGCCGCCGAGGCCGGGCAGGCCGTGGTGATCGTGGAGCCGGGCACCCCGGACGGCTACGCGCGGATCATCGAGGCCCGGGACCGCCTGATCGCCGCCGGCCTGCGGATCGCCGCCCCGTGCCCGCACAGCGCCGCCTGCCCGATCGAGCCCGGCACGGACTGGTGCCACTTCTCGGCCCGGGTCAGCCGCTCCTCACTGCACCGCCAGGTCAAGGGCGGCTCGCTCAGCCACGAGGACGAGAAGTTCAGTTACGTCGCCGCCACCCGCTTCCCCACCACCCCGGCGCCCGCCCGGGTCACCCGCAGGCCGCAGATCCGCAAGGGCCAGGTGCTGCTGGAGCTCTGCACCCGCGACGAGGGCCTGGACCGCACGACGGTCACCAAGCGCCACGGTGAGCTGTACCGGGCGGCCAGGAACATCGCCTGGGGCGATCCCTGGCCGCCGGAGGGCCGGGAGGGCGACGACAGGCCCTAGCCCCGCAGCTCCTGTGTGCAGCACTTCACGCTGCCGCCGCCCTTGAGCAGTTCGCCCAGGTCCATCGGGACCGGCTCGAAGCCGCGGGCCCGGAGCGGGTCCAGCAGGCCCGTCGCCGCCTGGGGCAGCAGGACGTGGCGGCCGTCGCTGACCGAGTTGAGGCCGAACGCCGCCGCGTCCGCCTCCCGGGCGAGCAGCGCGTCCGGGAAGAGGCGGCGCAGGACGGCCCGGCTGCCGGGGGAGAAGGCGTCCGGGTAGTACATGATCTCGTCGGCCGCCGCGTCCAGCACGCAGAGCGCCGTGTCCAGGTGGTAGTAGCGCGGGTCCACCAGGTCGAGGCCGATGACCGGCAGCCCGAAGAACTCCTGGGCCTCGTCGTGCGAGAGCGGACTGGAGCGGAAGCCGCGGCCGGCCAGGAGGTAGGAGGCGGTGACCGCGAAGTCGCCCTCGCCCTCGTTGACGTGGTCCGGCTCCCGGATGTCGGCGAAACCGTTCTCCCGGAACCACTCGCGGTGGGCTTCGGCCTCCTCGTACCGCTCCCGGTAGGCGAACAGCGCGCCGAGCACCCGCCCGTCGATCACGGTGGCGCCGTTGGCCGCGAAGACCATGTCCGGGAGGTCCGGGCGCGGAGTGAGCAGCTCGACGGTGTGGCCGAGCGAGCGGTAGCGGTCGCGCAGGTCCTCCCACTGGGTCTGGGCCAGCGGCAGGTCGACGGGCTTGGACGGGTCCATCCACGGGTTGATGGAGTAGGTGACCCGGAAGTGCGTCGGAGCGCACATCAGGTAGCGACGAGGGGTGGCGTCACGGTTCAACTGGGGCTCCTCGCGATCGGCGGCCGGGGCCGCGGAACGGTGGGATGCGCACGGTCTGTGCGTGAGCCCATGGTGCGCCGTCCGGGCCGGATCCGCAGTGGACCGATCGGGTGGTTCGGTAGATCGTCCTACGGAGGCCTGCCGGTGGCCCGTTTCCGGCGGATCTCGGGCAAGACGATACGTATCGGCTCGTTCGGTACTAGATTGGACCCATGGCACCCCACAAGGCACCCGACTCCAGCCGCCGCAGCGACCGCTCCCGCCGGGCCATCTACGACGCGGCCCTCGCCCTCGTCGGCGAGAGCGGCTACCGGCGTACGACGATCGAGGGTATCGCCGCCCGCGCCGGGGTCGGCAAGCAGACGATCTACCGCTGGTGGCCCTCCAAGGCGGCCGTCCTGATGGAGGCCTTCCTCGACCTGGCCGCCCGGGCCGCCGAGGAGGCGAACCCGCGGGCCGGCGGTGGTGCGAAGGAGGGCGGCGCCGAGTACGGCATCCCCGACACCGGTGACCTGGCCGCCGATCTGAAGCTCGTCCTGCGCGCCACCGTCGACGAGCTGAACGACCCGCTGATGGAGGCCCCCACCCGAGCGCTCACCGCCGAGGGCATCGTCGACGCGAAACTCGGCGCCGAATTCGTCGAGAAGCTGCTCGACCCGCAGCTCGCGTTGTATGTCACACGGCTGGAGGCCGCCAAGGAGGCCGGACGGCTCCGTCCCGACGCCGATCCGCGCATCGCCCTGGAGCTCCTGATCGCGCCACTGACCCACCGCTGGCTCTTGCGCACCCTCCCGCTCACCCACGCGTACGCCGACACGATCGTCGACTACGCCCTCGGCGGGCTCACTCCGCGACCTTGATCCTTATCCGTTATGTGATGACATCGGACGTGATGGTGCTCACTCGGTGCAGTGGTACACGGCCTCACTGGTGAACTCTGGCCACCCCGCCCGCCGGATGGTGCGACCATGGACAGGCAACGCTGAGGTGAAATGCTGAGGTGAGGGGATAGATGGGCGCCGATTCCGGCCGTTTCCGCGGCACAGAGAGCAAGATCTCCCAGTGGCTGCGGCGACGTCCCAAAGCACCGGAAGCCGAAGCGGACGGGACGGCCCGGGTGGAGCTGCTCCTGGCTGTCGCCGACGCGGGCATGCCCATCGCTCCCGCCGCCCACCCCCTCGGCTACCGATGTTCGTGCGAGCGCATCGGCTGTCCCACCCCCGCCCGGCACCCCATCTCCTTCGCCTGGCAGACGCAGTCGACCACCGACCGCGCCCAGATCGAGCGCTGGGCCCGCAGCCAGCCGCTGGCCAACTTCATCACCGCGACCGGCATGATCCACGACGTGCTGGACGTCCCGCTCACCGCCGGTCTCAGCGCCTTGGAGCGTCTTCTCGCGGCGGGCATCGACGTCGGCCCGGTCGCCCGGTCCGGCGAGGACCGGATGCTCTTCTTCACCGCCACCCGTGGCACTCCCGAGGACGAGGACGAGTGGTGGCCCTGCGAGCTGGACTGCCATCCCGAGACCATGGACGCCCATCCGGGCCTGCGCTGGCACTGCCGCGGCAGCTACGTCCTCCTGCCGCCCGCCCGGCTCCCCGGTGAGCTCGACGTCCACTGGGTGCGGGGTCCCGAGCACGAGCTGCCCGACCCGCTGACCCTGCTGGAGACGCTCACCGACGCCTGCGCCCGGTACGCGGGCAGCGCCGAGCAGAGCGAGCTGGACCACGACTCGATCGCCTGGCCGTTGAGCCGTTGAGTCTCTGAGCCGCTGAGTCGTCGAGCTGCTGAGGACGGGTTGAGTCGGCGAGGGTGCGGGGGCCAGGGGCGTTCCGAAGCGCCCCTCACTCGCCCTTCGCCGCGATCAGCCCCGGCAGCCGGTTCAGCATCCGTACCCGGCCGCCCGCGCCTGCGGCCTCGCCGCGCGCCGGCACATGCACCAGCTGGCTGGAGATCCGCTCCTTGGTGAGGCTGTTGGTGACCTCGCCGGTCATCAGCGCCTTCACATCCGCGTTGACCTCCGGCTTCAGCCCCTCCGCCGCCACCTGCCGCTCGAAGTGCTTGCTGTTGAAGAAGACCAGCGCCCCGCCGTCCTCGGTGCGCAGCCCGAGCGGCCCGAACGCGCCACCGGTCAGCGGCTGGTCGACGTACTGGTACGAGAACCCGGGCCGCCGGGTCGTACGGCGCGTCTCGCGCCACTGCGAGGTCGTCGTGCCCGCCGCGAACACGTCCGGCGTGCCCTTTTGCAGGTACTCCGTGTACGCGACGCTCAAGTCGGCCGGAGACACGGTCAGTTCCGTGCTCTGCGGCTCCACCGGCGTGGCGAGCCCGTCCTTGTCCCGGGTGAACTCCGGCATCTGGGACGGCAGGACGATCCCGAGGTACGACGCCTTCCACAGCGCGTCGGGACCGCTCCGTACGAACACCACCAGCCAGCGGGTGTCCAGCTTCCCGCCGTCCTCGTCCCGGTTGGAGTCGGTGTCCGCCAGGAACCAGCGCGGCCACCCCGCCTTCTTCGGGATGATGTAGGTGGCGTCCGTCAGTTCCAGGGGCCTGTGCGTCTTGTTGCCGTCCGGGCTGTACGTCTGCCGCGCCTTCAGCCCGGCCTGGTTGATCGCGCCGAGCGACCCGGTCACCCGGTCCGCGTCCAGCGCCGGATCGTACGCCTTGTCCGCCGCGTTGTAGGCGGTGACGAAGTCCGTCAGCGCCTGGGCCGCCTCGGACTCCGTCGCCCCGGGCAGCACTTCCAGCTCACCGTGGACCGTCACACAGCCGCTCGCCGTCACGCACAGCGCCGTGGCGGTCGCGAGCCCCGCCGTCAGTCGACCCAGCCTTGTCATCCGTTGCTCTGCGCCTTCTGCATCCGTCGCCCGCACTGACCGTCGAAACCCTACCGGGGCCGCATACGGCGTGCGGGCGCGGACCGGATACAGCGTCCACACCGTGACCTGGCGTCCCCGGAACCGGAGTTCGGGAAGCCGGGGTCAGGCCGGGCGGCGTACGGGGACGACCAGCGGGGTTCCCGTACGCGGATGCGGGAACACCTCCACCGGCTGCCGGTACACCTCGCCGAGCAGCTCCCCGTCGAAGATCTCCCGAGGCGGCCCCACCACCGCGATCCGCCCCTCGTGCAGCACGGCCACCCGGTCCGCGTACGCCGCTGCCAGCCCCAGATCGTGCAGGACCACCACCACCGCGTCCCCGGCCGCCGCCCGCTCCCGGCAGATCCGCAGCACCAGCTCCTGGTGGCGCAGGTCCAGCGCGGCCGTCGGCTCGTCCAGCAGCATCAGCGGGGCCCGCTGCGCCAGCACCCGGGCCAGCGCCACCCGGGCCCGCTCACCGCCGGAGAGCTCGGAGAACGGACGGGCGGCGAACCGGGTCACCTCGGTGGCCGCCATCGCCGCCGCCACGGCCGTGTCGTCCTCGTCCTCCAGCTCCGTACCGGCCCAGGGCGCGCGCCCCATCCGTACGACGTCCTCCACCGGGAACGGGAACGAGAGCACGGCGGACTGCGGCAGCACCGAGCGGCGCAGGGCCAGTTCGGGCGCGGTCCACTCGGCGGTGGAGCGGCCGCCGACCAGCACCTCACCGCTGCCCGGGGCCAGGTCGGCGGCGAGCGCGGCCAGGAGCGTGGACTTGCCGGCCCCGTTCGGACCGACCAGCGCCACCACCTCACCCGCGTGCGCGGTCAGGTCGACGGAGTCCAGCACCTGCCGCCCGCCCAGCCGGACCGAGACTCCGGTGGCCTGGACGGCGGGTGAGCCGGGCGCGACGGGCGAGGGCAGCTCCCGGCTCCGTACCGCGAACAGTTCTCTCAGCGTCCTCATGCCCAACCACCTTGCTTACGACGGGTCCTGCGCAGCAGCCAGAAGAAGAACGGGCTGCCGAAGAGCGCGGTCAGCACCCCGAGCGGCAGCTCGGCGGGGGCGGCCACGGTCCGGGCCGCGAGGTCGCCCGCCACCAGCACCAGCGCACCGCCCAGCGCGCTGCCGGGGACCAGGAAGCGGTGGCCGGGACCGTTCGCCATCCGCAGCAGGTGCGGGACGAGCAGCCCGACGAACGAGATGATCCCGGCCACGGCCACGGCGGCGGCCGTCAGCAGCGCCACGACCAGCACGAGCGTGATCCGCAGCCGCTCCACGTCCACGCCCAGATGGCGGGCGGGCCGCTCACCGAGAGCCAGGAGGTCCAGCTTGCGGGCGTAGAACGGGGCGATGAGCAGTCCGGCCAGCGCGCACGGCAGGACCGCCAGCACCTTGGGCCAGGTCGCCTGGGAGAGCGAACCGAGCTGCCAGAAGGTGATCTGGGTGATCTGCGCGTTGTCCGCGAAGAAGATGAACAGCCCGATCAACGCGCCCGCGAAGGCGTTGACGGCGATACCGGTGAGGATCAGCGTCACCACCTCGGTCCGGCCGCCCGAGCGCGAGAGCGTGTAGACGAGCAGCACGGTGGCCAGGCCCGCGATGAAGGCGAAGACGGTGATCGTCCAGTTGCCGAAGAACGTCAGCCCCAGCGCGATGGAGGCGACCGCACCGACCGCCGCGCCCGCCGAGATCCCGATGACACCGGGTTCGGCGAGCGGGTTGCCGAACACGCCCTGCATCAGGGCGCCCGCGCAGCCGAGCGAGGCGCCGACGAGCAGCGCGAGGACGACGCGGGGGAGCCGGACGTTCCACAGGACGCTCTCGCCGACCCGGTCCAGCGGCTGTCCGCCGAGCCCGATCCGGTGCTGCAGCGAGGCCAGGACATCACCGATGGGGATGGAGTACGCGCCGATCGCGGCGGAGAGCAGACAGCCGGCGAGCAGGGCGAGCGAGAGGCCGAGGGCGAGCACGAAGGCCTTGCTGCGCGGGGACTTGGGGGTGGCCTTCGCTTCGGCGGCGCCGTCGGGGGCCCCCTTGGAGAGCGGCTCTCCGGCAGCCGGGGCCTTGGAAAGGGCCGCCCCGGCCCCCGGGTCCGTGGACTCCGGCTCCCCGGTGCGTTCCTCGTACGACGTCGTCACCGGCCCGTGCCGCCCTTCGGGTACAGCTGCTCGACGATCTCGGCGAGCACCCGGTCGGTGCGCGGGCCGTAGTTCAGCAGCACGCCGTCGTCGATCGAGACGACCCGGCGGTCCATCCCGGCGGGCGTCTCCGCGATGCCGGGGATCTTCACCAGACCGTCCATGCCGCCCACCGAGTCGAGCCCCTTGCTCATCAGCAGGATCGCGTCGGGCGCGGCCTTGGCGAGCGCCTCGCTGGTGATGGCGGTGAAGTCCTTGTTCAGCCCGGAGGTCTTGCCCGCGTCGACCGCGCCCGCCGCCTCCAGCAGCGAACTCGCCCCCGACTCCGCGCCGCCCAGCAGATAGACGGAGGCCGAGCCGCGCAGGTAGAGGAAGGCGACCCGCGGCTTCTTGCCGTCCGCGTGGTCCGGGATGGTCTTCTGGACGGCCGCGATCCGGGACTCGGTCCGCTTCTTCAGCTCGGTGCCGGCCGCCGGTACGCCGAGCACCTCGGCGACCGTGTCGATCCGGCGGCCGACGTCGGCGAGCTCCTTCGCGGGGTCGACGACGACCAGCGGGATGCCCGCGTCACGGATCTGGTCGATCGCCTCGCGCGGACCGGTCGTGGTGTCCGCGAGGACGACGGTCGGCTTGAGCGAGAGGACGCTCTCCGCCGAGACGTCGTGGGCGCGGGTCACCACCGGGAGTTTCCCGGCCTGTTCGAAGGTGGCGGTGATGTCCCGGGCGACGACCTGCTTCCCGAAGCCGAGGGTGAAGACGATCTCGCTCAGCGAACCGGTGAGCGGCACGATCCGGTCGGTGGAGTCGACCGTCACCTTCGTGCCGTCCGCCGAGTCCACCGTCACCGGCAGCTTCGGCGCGGGCGCGGCGGCGAGCGGCTCGACCCGGTCGGCGTCGGCGGAGCCCTTGGCGGGCATGGATGCGGAATCGTTGCCTCCGCCGCAGCCCGTCAGCAGCAGGGCGAGGGCCACCAGGACGGTGAGGGCGGCGCCGGTCCGGCCGCGGGCAAGCCGTCCGGCGTCCTGGCCCTGATGGGGGCCGTGGTCCTGCGTGATGCGCACGGGGCACCGTCCTGTCGTTCCGCGGTCTGTGAAAGGTGGTTCAGGTGTGACGTATGTGTCGGTGGTGTGGAGGTGTCGAAGGGGTTCCGGCCGGGGCTGGGAATACCTTAGGTTAGCCTTACCTGCACATCCAGCCCTCGGAGGGGTCCCTCATGCTGTCGTCCAGATCCGCCCGCGCGCTCGCCGTCGCGCTCCTCGCGGTGCTGCTGGGAGCGATGCTCCCCGCCGCCACCGCGCAAGCGGCCGGCCGTACGGTGCAGGGCGGACGGCTGGACTGGGGCATCAAGTCCTCCTTCCAGAGTTACGTCACCGGCCCCATCGCCCAGGGCAGTTGGAGCCTGACCGGCGGCGCCGCCACGGTCGGCGGCAGCCAGTTCCGCTTCCACTCCGCCAACGGCTCCTACGACCCGGCGACCGGCGCCTTCAGCTCCGGCTTCTCCGGCGGGGTGCACTTCACCGGCCACAAGAAGGCCGACGGCACCAGCGAGCTGGACCTCGTCATCAGCCGCCCCACCATCAGGATCAGCGGCGGCAGCGGCACGCTCTTCGCCGACATGGTCAGCAAGGAGCGGGGGACCGGCAAGGTCTCCAACCGTTCCCAGGTGCCGCTCGCCACGCTCGGCCTCGGCGGCATCGACATGAAGGGCGGCTCCACCCCCATCGCCCTCAGCAACGTCCCCACGACGCTGACCGCGCAGGGCGCGTCCGCCTTCGCCGGCTACTACACCGCCGGTACGCCGCTCGACCCGATCAGCCTCTCCGTGGACACCGAGGGCGCGCCTGCCGAGCAGTCGAAGCCGGCCCCGTCCGAGACGAAGGACGAGGGCACCGAGAAGGGCGAGGACGAGAAGAAGGACGCCGAGAAGGCCAAGGGCCAGGAGAAGGCGGGCCGGTTCGAGGACGCCGCGGTCGACTGGGGCGTCCGCCGCACCTTCCGCGAGTACGTCACCGGCTCCATCGGCCAGGGCAAGTGGACGCTCGCCGACGGCGCCCAGGACGGCGGGGCACTCTTCCGCTTCCCGCAGGGCAAGGGCACGTACGACGCGAAGAGGCAGACGCTGGCCGCGGACTTCGGCGGCAGCATCCACTTCACCGGCGCCCATGACCTGGACCTGAAGTTCGCCGGTGTCACGGTCGCCGTGGCCAAGGGCAAGGGCACGCTGTCGGCCGACGTCACGAGCGCGGGCAGCACCCGCAAGGACGTGCCCCTGATCACCTTCGCCGCCAAGGACTTCGCGCCGAAGGAGGGCCTCGCCGTCCTCACCGAGGTGCCCGCGGCGCTCACCGAGGACGGGGCCGAGGCGTTCGGCTCCATGTACAAGGCGGGCACGGAGATGGACCCGGTCTCGCTCGCCGTCGCCGTCGACGACAAGGCCCAGCTGCCGCCGCTGCCCGACCTCGGCAGCGAGCCGACGGCCGCCGCCGAGCCCACCGCGAAGCCCTCGGCCGAGCCGTCGGCCGAACCGGTCGCCGCCGCCTCCGACTCGGGGCCGGGCGCCGGGACGTACGCCGCGATCGGCGGCGGTGTGCTGCTCCTCGCCGCGGCCGCTGCGTTCTTCGCGCTGCGCCGCCGCAAGGCCGGCCAGGCCCCCGGTGCCGACGCGCCCCAGACCTCCTGACGCCCCCATGTGCGCTTTATGGTTCCTCATCCCCTCCCCCCACGCCTCCCTTCCTCCCCCCGTTTCCCTAGGAGACCCACCGACATGGCAGCAACTCGCCGCCCCATAGCCCTCGCGGCAGCCGTCGCCACGGCCGCCGCCCTGGGCGCGACCTTCGCCCTCCCGGCCTTCGCGGCCGACGGCGCCCCCGCCCAGACCGTGGCCGAGGCCGGCGCCCCCTCGGAGACGTACACGCTGGAGTCCGGCACCCTGGACTGGGGCGTCCGTGCGTCGTTCCGCTCGATGATCGACCGCCTCGGTGGCACCGCCACCCTCGCGGACGGTGCCACCAGGAACGAGGACGGCTCGTACAAGTTCCCCCTGGACAAGGGTGAGTACGAGCTCGGCACCCACGCCGTGACCTCCTCCTTCAAGGGCAGCGTCCACTACGAGGCGCACGGCGGCGTCCTGGACATCAAGCTGTCCGACGTCAAGGTCCTCACGGTCGGCAAGAGCGGCAGGATCACCGTCGACGTCACCACCAAGACGCCGGGCAAGGAAGCCGTCGTCACAGACGACCTGGCGATGGCCGACCTCGACCTCACCGACGTGGTGGCCTCGAACGGCGCCGAGGGCATGAAGTTCGCAGGTATCCCCGCCACCTTCACCAAGGAGGGCGCGGCGGTCTTCGGCTCGGCCTACAAGGAGGGCGACCCGATCGACCCGGCCACGCTGACGGTCAAGCCGGCCAAGCCTCCCGTCGACCCGCCGGTGGACCCGCCCGTGGACCCCCCGGTTGACCCGCCCGTGGACCCCCCGGTTGACCCGCCGGTCGACCCGCCCGTGAAGCCCCCGGTCAAGCCTCCCGTCAAGCCGACCCCCACCGAGTCCGCCAAGCCGACCAGCGGCCCGGTCGTCGACGGCACCCTGGACTGGGGCCTCAAGCAGTCCTTCCGCTCGTACGTCGTCGGCCCGATCGCCCACGGCAAGGTCGAGACGAGCGACGGCGCCACGGCCAACGACGCCGGCTACCGCTTCACCAAGGCGACCGGCCACCTCGACGCCGCGAAGAACACGCTCAACGCCCAGTTCAAGGGCAAGGTGCGCTTCCTCGGCCACGAGACCGCCGGTGAGTTCGAGCTGGACCTCTCCCTCAGCAACCTGAAGGTCGACGTCCAGGGCACCACCGGCAAGCTCCTCGCCGACGTCTCCACCAAGGACCGGGCCTCCGGCAAGGTCAACACCTTCACCGGCCTGCCCTTCGCCGACCTGAAGGTGCCCGCCGGCGCGCTCACCGCCAAGGAGGGCGTGGTGACCCTCAAGGGCATCCCGGCGACGCTCACCGAGGACGGCTCCAAGGCGTTCAGCGGCATGTACCAGAAGGGCGAGGCGCTCGACGCCCTGAACGCCGCGGTCTCGCTCGACAAGGACGCCACGCTGCCTCCGGGCGGTTCGACGGAGTACGAGAACTGCGCCGCGGCCGAGGCGGCCGGCGTGACGCCCATCAAGAAGGGTGAGCCCGGCTACGCGGCCCACCTCGACGGTGACGGCGACGGCGTGGCCTGCGAGTCCGGCGGTTCGGGCTCGACCGGCGGGTCCACCGCGGGCGGCTCCACCTCCGGCGGCGGCACGGTCGGCGGTTCGACCACCGGCGGTTCCACCACCGGCGGTTCGGTCGGCGGCTCCGGCGCCCTGGCCGCCACCGGCTCCGACACGCCGACCGGCGCGCTGATCGCCGCCTCCGGCGTCGTCGTGGCGGCCGGTGCCGGCATCGTGCTCCTGGCACGTCGTCGCCGCAACGCCACCGCCTGATCCGACTCCGCACCACCCGCGGGGCCGTACCCACCGGGTACGGCCCCGCGGCCGTCGTCGGGCTCCCTCGGCCACCGCCCCGCCACCGGTGGTGCTTGAATGCGCACGTGAACCACGACGACGTACCCCAGGGCATCGACGTCCTGCGGGTCTTCTGCGGACCCGACGGCCGCCACGGCAACGCCCTCGGTGTCGTACGCGACGGAAGCCGCCACCCCGACGAGACCTCCCGGCAGCGGCTGGCCCGGCAACTCGGCTTCAGCGAGACCGTGTTCGTCGACGACCCGGAGCGCGGCCGGGTGGACATCCACACCCCTGGGCTGCGGCTGCCGTTCGCCGGGCATCCGCTGGTCGGCGCCGCCTGGCTGCTGGATCTGGAGATCCTGGAGCTGGCCGTCGGAGACGTCTTCGCCCGCCAGGACGGCGAGTTCACCTGGATCACCGCGCGTCCCGAGTGGGCCCCACCGCGCACGTTCCAGCAGTACGCGAGCGCCGGCGAGGTGGAGGCGCTGCCGGGACCACCGCCGGGGGAGGGCTGGCTCTACGCGTGGGCCTGGGAGGACGAGGCGGCCGGACGCGTGCGCGCGCGAGCCTTCCCGAGGCGCGGCGGAGGCATCGTCGAGGACGAGGCGACCGGCGCGGCGGCCATGCTGCTGAGCGCACACCTCGGCCGGGCCCTGAACATCACACAAGGACGCGGCTCCCAGATCCTCACGGCACCCGCGCCGGACGGCACGGTGGAGGTGGGGGGCCGCGTCCTGATGGCCGCCCGGGGCTGAACCCCGAGCGGCCGTGGGCGAGATGAGCGGTACTACGCGCTGAGCGGGAACACCTCGCCCAGCTCCCGGAAGACCGCGGTGTTCAGCGCGAAGGCGCGCTTGCACTCCTCGATGATCCGCTGCTTCTCCAGGTCGTCCGCGTTCACGCCGTCCAGCAGCTCGCGGTAACCCCGCTTGAACGCGGCCGGGTTGGTGATCTCCTCGAAGACGTAGAACCGCACGCCGTCACCCTTGCGCTCGAAGCCCCAGGTCTTCTCCGCCTTGTCGCGGATGATCTGGCCGCCCGAGAGGTCGCCGAGGTAGCGGGTGTAGTGGTGCGCGATGTATCCGGCGGGCCAGGTGCGCGCGCACTCGGTGACCCGGGCGGCGTACGCGGCGGTGGCGGGCAGCGGCTCCAGGCCCTCGCGCCAGTTCTCGCCGCGCAGGTGCGCCAGATCGCGCTCCAGCTCGGTGGAGCGCATCAGCTCGGCCTGTATGAACGGGCCCGCGACCGGGTCGTTCCGCAGGGCCTCCGCGCCATCCTCCAGCGCCCGGTAGACGAACCACAGCTGCTCGGTGTAGCGCGTGTACGCATCGACGCCCAGCCGCCCGCCGAGCAGGTCACCCATGAAGGTCGAGGTCTCGGCCTCGGTGTGCTGCTCGTGCGACGCGGTGCGGATGAGCGTCGAGAAGGGAGTGACGGTGGCGGTTGCGTCCAAGGCGGGCCTCCGGGGCCGAGGGGGACGGGAAGTCCAGAAACAGACGGAAATATCGGCAGGCGACCGCCGCGACGCTGCGGCGGCGCGTGCCGGTACGCCGATCCTCCTACTTAGGTTTACCTAAGTCAACTGGTTCCCGACTGCTTGTCGGTAAAAAAATACGCGACGAGAGTGCGCAGGGCCCGATAACGGACAGTATGGGCTGATTACGGCAGGGTGAGGATCTCCGCACCGGTCTCCGTGACCACCAGCGTCTCCTCGAACTGCGCGGTCCGCTTGCGGTCCTTCGTCACCACGGTCCAGCCGTCCTCCCACATCTCGTACTCGTGGGTGCCCAGCGTCAGCATCGGCTCGATCGTGAACGTCATGCCGGGCTGCATCACGGTGGTGGCGTTCGGGCTGTCGTAGTGCGGGATGATCAGGCCGGAGTGGAACGAGGAGTTGATCCCGTGGCCGGTGAAGTCGCGCACGACGCCGTAGCCGAACCGCTTGGCGTACGACTCGATGACCCGGCCGATGACGTTGATCTGCCGCCCCGGCCTGACCGCCTTGATGGCCCGGTCCAGCGACTCCCGGGTCCGCTCGACGAGCAGCCGCGACTCCTCGTCCACGTCACCGCAGAGGTAGGTGGCGTTGTTGTCGCCGTGCACGCCGTTGATGTACGCGGTGACGTCCAGGTTCACGATGTCGCCGTCGCGGAGCACGGTGGAGTCGGGGATGCCGTGGCAGATGACCTCGTTGAGCGAGCTGCACAGCGACTTCGGGAAGCCCCGGTAGCCGAGGGTGGAGGGGTAGGCGCCGTGGTCGACCATGAACTCGTGCGCGACCCGGTCGAGCTCGTCCGTGGTCACGCCCGGGGCGATGTGCTTGGCGGCCTCCTCCATCGCCTGCGCGGCGATGCGGCCCGCGATCCGCATCCGCTCGATGGTGTCGGAGTCCTGGATCTCCGGGCCGGTGTACGGCTTCGGGCCCGGCTTCCCCACGTACTCGGGGCGCCGGATGTTTCCGGGAACGGAACGGACGGGAGTGATCTCCCCTGGTACGAGAAGCGACTGGCCAGACATGCCAGCGAGTCTAACCAGGGGCCCCGGGGGCACCATGGCAACAAGGAAAGGAGCAGTCGATGGCCCTGTTCAAGAAGCGCACGGTCGGCAAGCCGGGCGAGTGGTACTACTGCCTGGAGCACAAGAAGGTCGAGGAGGGCCCGGAGTGCCCCGCCCAGAACCGGTTCGGCCCCTACACCTCCCGCGAGGCGGCCCAGCACGCGATGGACACGGCCCGCGACCGCAACCTGGAGTGGGACACGGACCCGAAGTGGCACGACGAGGACCGGGGCAAGTCGAGCCCGTCCGGTGACTGAGGACATCTTTCAGCCCTTCCGGCGTTTGAGCAGCGCGGTACGGGGCGGGACCCCGGGTCACCCCTCCACCCGGGCCTCCCGCCTCCGCACCGCGTCCTCGTCCGTCTCCGAGTCGTACCGCACCAGCTTCGGCAGCGCCGCCGTCAGCAGCGCCACCGACGCCACGCACGCCACCCCGCCCGTCCAGATCGCCGACCGGGTCCCGGTCCACCCCGCCATCGCCCCGGCGCGGACCTGCCCCAGCTGCGGCCCCACGCTGTACGAGAGCACCTCGATGCCCGCCAGCCGCCCCCGCAGCTCCTCCGGAATGGTCTGGTTCCAGATGGTGGAGCGCCCCAGCCCGCTCAGCATGTCGCCCGCCCCGGCCACCCCCAGGCAGAGCAGCACCATCCACACGCTGGAGAACCAGCCCGCCGCCGCGATCGCCAGCCCCCACACCGCCGCCCCGAAGACCACGAACAGCCCGTGCCGCCGGACCCGGGACGTCCAGCCGCTGGTCAGCCCCAGCGCCAGCGAGCCGACCGAGCCCGCCGCGTACATCAGCCCCAGCGACCACTCCGCGTCCAGCTCGTCCGCCAGGAACGGGAAGATGGTGTTCGGGAAGGCGAAGAACATCGCCGCCAGGTCGATCGCGTACGTCCCCAGCAGCACCGGCCGGCTCCAGGCGTACCGCGCCCCCTCCACGATCCCGCGCAACGACGGCTTCGCCGCCTCCTTGGCGGGCGGCGCGGGCGAGAGCCGCAGGCAGAGCACCACGGAGGCGGCGAACGTGCACACCGTCACCGCGTACGCCGTGCTGTGACCCGCGTACGCCACCACCAGACCGGCCAGCGCCGGGCCCGCGATCGCCCCGACCTGCCAGCGCAGCGAGTTCAGCGCGGCCGCCGCCGTCTGCTGGGCGTGCGGCACGATCCGGGCCATCAGCGAGTCCAGCGCCGGCCGCTGGAGCCCGGCCAGCGCGGCGACCCCGCCGGCCACCACGTACAGCGGCCACAGCAGCGGTTCCGGCAGCAGTGCGTTGACCAGCAGGATCGCGGCGAGCACACCGAGCCCCGCCTCGGTGAGCAGGATGACCCGGCGCCGGTCCACGGCGTCCGCGAGCGCCCCGCCGTACAGCCCGAACACCACCAGCGGCACCAGCTCCACCGCCCCCATCGCCCCGACCGCGAGCGGCGAACCGGTGAGGTGCTTGATCTGGAGCGGCAGCGCGATGAGGGCCATGAAGCTGCCGAAGTAGGTGATCAGCCCCTGGATCCACAGCAGCCGGAAGTCGGCCGAGGAGCGCCACGGCGCGAGGTCCGGCAGCAGGGCGCGGAGCCGCGAGGGGGGAGGGGAGGCGGGGGAGCCGGGGAGGCCGGGGGAAGCTTCGGTCACGAGGGGCCATGATCCGCACTGCGGGACGCCCCGGGCAAGCCGGTTTCCCCGGTCGCCTTCGCCGGCCTCGGACGGGATTCCCGGCCCTACCTCGCAGTAGGGTCGGTCCATGACTACACAGGACAGCGGCAGCGCGCCCAAGCCCTCCGCCAAGGACCCCTGGGACCTTCCCGACGTCTCCGCGCTGAGCGTCGGCGTACTCGGCGGGACCGGACCGCAGGGGCGCGGCCTCGCCTACCGGCTCGCCCGCGCCGGGCAGCGCGTCACCCTCGGCTCCCGGGACGCCGGACGCGCCGCCGACGCGGCCGCCGAGCTCGGCCACGGCGTGGAGGGCGCGGACAACGCGGAGTGCGCCCGGCGCAGCGACATCGTGATCGTCGCCGTGCCGTGGGACGGCCACGCCAAGACCCTGGAGTCCCTGCGCGAGGAGCTGGCGGGCAAGCTCGTCATCGACTGCGTCAACCCGCTCGGCTTCGACAAGAAGGGCGCCTACGCCCTCAAGCCGGAGGAGGGCAGCGCCGCCGAGCAGGCCGCCGCCCTGCTGCCGGACTCGCGGGTCACCGCCGCCTTCCACCACCTCTCGGCCGTGCTGCTCCAGGACGAGTCGATCGAGGAGATCGACACCGACGTCCTGGTCCTCGGCGAGGCGCGCGCGGACACCGACATCGTGCAGGCGCTGGCCGGCCGGATCCCCGGCATGCGCGGCATCTTCGCGGGCCGGCTGCGCAACGCGCACCAGGTCGAGTCGCTGGTCGCGAACCTGATCTCGGTCAACCGCCGCTACAAGGCCCACGCCGGACTGCGCACCACCGACGTCTGACGCGTACGGAGCCGGGCCCGGGAGCCGGGCCCGGCTCCCGAACCCGAGGCGGGGCACAACGGGGCATGGGGGACACTGGACGGGACCACGCCGTCCGGTGCCCGACCGTTCCCCGACAGGAGCCGCTCCCCATGCCCCGCCTCGCTCTCTACGCCCTCGTCGTCTGCGTCCTCGCCGTCGCGGCGGCCGTGGTCTCCTTCGTCCAGGGCAGCCTGCTCGGGATCATCTGGGTGCTGATCGCGGGGCTCTCGTCGAACATGGTGTGGTTCTACGTACGCAAGCAGCGCATGGAAGCCGCTGCCGACCCCCGCTGACCTCCGCACCGGCCCTCGTGAGCCCTGAGCCCTGAGCCGTTCGGGTCGAGGGCCCCGCCTCGCGGGCGCGCCCCGGAGACCCGGCGCCGCCCGGAGCCGACCATGTGACGGCCTCGCCACGGCCGTGGCGAGGCCGACGAGGGAGGACCGCGTGGCAGACGCGAGGGACGACGGGTACGGATCCGGCTCGACCGCACGGACGGGCGACGGCGACCGGGGCTTCCTGGGGGAGGTGCGGGACGCCGTCTCCACCCGGTCGGCGCTCGTCATGCTCGGGGTGCTCCTGCTCCAGCTGGGCTTCGCCCTCTCCTACATGGGCGCCTTCCACGCACCGAAGCCGCACCAGGTGCCGATCACCGTCGTCGCGCCGCCCGCCGTCGAGAGCGACCTGGTCGCCCGGCTAGACGCTCTCCCCGGCGACCCGCTCCACGTCACCGCCGTCGGGAGCCGCGCCGAGGCGCGGGCCCGGCTGCTGGACCGGAGCACCGACGCCGCCCTCGTCATGGACGCGGCCGGGCGCACCGACACCCTGATCGTCGCCTCGGCGGGCGGCCCGTCGGCCACCACGGCGGCCACGGAGATCCTCCAGGAGGTCGCACGGGCGCAGAACCGGTCGATCGTCGTCCGCGACATCCGGCCGCCCGCCGCCGGCGACTCGCGGGGCCTGTCGTCCTTCTACCTGGTCCTCAGCTGGACCATCGGCGGCTACCTCGCGGCCTCGGCCCTGAACATGGCGGCCGGCTCCAAGAAGCCCACCCTGCGCCGCACCCTGGTCCGGCTCGCGGCGATGCTTCCGTACGGCTTCGTCTCGGGCATCGGCGGCGCGATCATCGTGGGCCCGGTGCTGGACTGCCTGCCGGGCGCGTTCTGGGAGCTGGTCGGGATCGGCACCCTGGTGGTGTTCGCCTCCGGCGCCGTGGGCGTCGCCCTCCAGTCGGTGGCGGGCACGGTCGGCCTCGGCCTCACCATCCTGATCTTCACGATCCTGGGCAACCCCAGCTCCGGCGGCGTCTACCCGTCCTCGCTGCTGCCGCCGTTCTGGAGCGCGATCGGACAGGCGCTGCCTCCGGGCGCCGGGACGACCGTGGTGCGCAACACGGTCTACTTCGACGGCAACGCCACCACCGGCGCGCTGTGGATCCTCGGCGCCTGGGCGTTCGGCGGTGTCGTCGTGGCGATCCTCGCCGCCGCGCTGCGCGGCAGGCGGCGGCGCGAGGTCCGTCCCGGGGAGCCGGTGGCGGCCGCACACTGAGCCGTCCCGGGGCTCACTCCACCGCGCACACCGCGTTCTGCTCGCCGAAGAAGGACCGCCAGAAGCGGTAGAGGTCGTAGCCGCAGTACCGCTGGAGATCGTCGACGCCCAGGACGCCCAGCAGCGCGTCGATCCCGTTGAAGAAGGCGATGTTCACGCCGGGGATCCACAGGATGGCGAAGACCGCGATCAGCCCGAACGGAGCGATCGGCTCCACCTGGCGCCTGATCCTGTACGACAGCCAGGGCTCGATCACGCCGTACCCGTCGAGCCCCGGGATCGGCAGGGAGTTCAGGATCGCGGCCGTCACCTGGAGCATCGCCAGGAACGCCAGCGCGTACCGGAACGCGAGCGGGACCCCGTCGAGCGCGTTCAGCCAGAACGGGGCCGTACACACGATGGCGAACGCCACGTTCGTCAGCGGGCCCGCCGCCGAGATCAGGCTGTGCTTCCAGCGGCCGTGGATCCGGGCCCGCTCGATGTAGACCGCGCCGCCCGGCAGGCCGATCCCGCCCATGACGACGAAGAGGACGGGCAGCACGATGCTGAGCAGCGCGTGGGTGTACTTCAGCGGATTGAGCGTCAGATAGCCCTTCGCCCCCACCGAGAAGTCCCCGCTGTGCAGCGCGGTGCGCGCGTGCGCGTACTCGTGGAGGCAGAGCGAGACGATCCACGCCCCGGTGACGAAGAGGAAGACCGCGAAGCCGGTCGCGCCCGCGAAGCCGCTCCACACGGCCCAGCCCGCGACGGCGGTGACGGCGGCGATCCCCAGGAAGACCGGGCTGATCCTCCGGTCCCCGCGGGTGGCTGCGGTGGTGGTCATCGGCACACGGCTCCTGAGGCTGGTCGGGGCGGCGACATCGGACGTACGACGGCAGGTACGCCGGTGCGGCAGGGACAGCGACACCGTACGGATGCCGACACGGCGGGAACGACGACGACCCGGCCAGGAGTTCCACCCGGTCAACACCGTGACCGGGTCCGTCGCGGACAATGGGCCCGTGCGCTACTGCATCCTCGGCACCACCCGGGCCTTCCGCGACGACGGTACGGCCGTCGCCCTCGGCGGGCCGCGGCTGCGTGCCCTGCTCACCGTCCTCGCCCAGCACCCCGGCCGGACCGTCCCGGCCGGGGTCCTCGTGGACGAGGTGTGGGACGGCGACCCGCCCGCCGACGCGGCCGGTGCGCTCCAGGCGCTGGTCGGGCGGCTGCGCCGGGCGCTGGGCCGGAGCGCCGTCGCGTCGGTGGAGAACGGCTACCGGCTCGCCGCCGAGCCGGACACCGTGGACCTGCACCGGTTCGAGCGGCTGGCGGGGGAGGGGAGCCGGGCCCTGGAGCAGGGCGACCCGGTCAAAGCCCTCGCCGTCCTGGACGAGGCCCTCGCGCTCTGGAACGGGCCGCCGCTCGACGACCTGCCCGACCGTACGGCGCCCGCCTCCCGCCTGGAGTCCCGCAGACTCGCCGCCCGACGGGCCCGGCTGGAGACGCTGCGGCTCCTCGGCCGGGCGGACGAGGCGCTGTGGGAGCTGGCCGCCCTCTGCGCGGCCCACCCGCTCGACGAACCGCTCCAGGCCCTGCGCGTCAGGGCCCTGAGGGACGCGGGACGCACCGCCGAGGCGCTGGCGGCGTACGAGGAGGTCCGCACCGTACTCTCCGACCGCCTCGGCACCGACCCCGGGCCGGAACTACGCGGCCTGTACGCCGAACTCCTCCACCCGGAACCGGCCGAACCGAAGCGCCCGGAACCGGAACACCCCGCTGCGAAGCGCCCGGAACCGGCGGATCCGAAGCGCCCGGAACCGGCCGCACCCACCGTCGTGGAGCAGCCCGCCCCCAGGAAGCTCGCCCCGCCTCCTCCCGGCAACCTCCGCGCCCGGCTCACCAGCTTCGTCGGCCGGGACGGCGACATCGCCGCCCTCCGCGAGGACCTCACCCGCACCCGGCTCGTCACCCTCCTCGGCCCCGGCGGCGCGGGCAAGACGCGGCTGTCCCAGGAGACCGCGGAGGCCGCCGCCGACGCCTGGCCCGACGGGGTCTGGCTGGCGGAGCTGGCCCCCGTGGACGACCCGGACGCCGTGCCCGAGGCCGTCCTGGGCGCGCTCGGCGCCCGGGAGACCGTGCTCCGGCGCGCGGGCGCCGAGGAGTTGCGGGCTCTGGCCGAGCCCGGCGCCGGCGACCCTCTCGTACGGCTCACCGAGTACTGCTCCCGGCGCCGCATGCTCCTCCTGCTCGACAACTGCGAACACGTCGTCGAGGCGGCGGCCGCCCTCACCGACCACCTCCTCACCCACTGCCCGCAGCTCACCGTCCTCGCCACCAGCCGCGAACCCCTCGGTGTGCCCGGCGAGTTCCTCCGCCCGGTCGAACCGCTGCCCGACCCGATGGCGCTGCGCCTCCTCGCCGAGCGCGGAGCCGCCGCCCGGCCCGGGTTCCGTACCGACGCCGACGAGGAGACCGCCGCCGCCTGCGCCGAGATCTGCCGCCGGCTCGACGGACTGCCGCTCGCCATCGAACTGGCCGCCGCCCGGCTGCGGATGCTCACCCCGCGCCAGATCGCGGACCGCCTGGACGACCGTTTCCGGCTGCTCACCAACGGCAGCCGGACCGTGCTGCCCCGCCAGCAGACACTGCGCGCGGTCGTCGACTGGTCCTGGGAGCTGCTGGACGAGGGGGAACGCGCGGTCCTGCGCCGCCTGGCCGTCTTCGCGGGCGGCTGCGGGATCACCGCCGCCGAGGAGGTCTGCGCCCTGCCCGCCGGACCGGGCGGCCCCGCCGTCGACCGTCTCGACGTGGCCGCCCTGCTCGGCTCCCTGGTCGACAAGTCGCTCGTCGTCGCCGCGCCCGGCGAGGACGCGGAGATGCGCTACCGGCTGCTGGAGACGGTCGGCGAGTACGCCGCCGAGCGGCTGGCCGAGGCGGGCGAGCGGGACGCCGTCGAGCGGCGCCACCTGGTGCACTACCGGGAGTTCGCCCGCACCACCGGCCCGAAGCTGCGCGGCGCCGGCCAGCGGGAGGCCATCGGGCTCTTCCGCCGCGAGTACGAGAACCTGCGCACCGCGCTGCGCCACGCCGTCGCCGCCCGGGAGGAGCAGGAGGGCCTCTGCATCGTCCTGTCGCTGGCCTGGTACTGGATGATGCACGACCTGAACGCCGACGCCCGCCAGTGGTCCGGTGCGGTGGCCGCGCTCGGCCCCGACCCCTTCGCCCCGCCCGGCACGAAGGCCCCGTCCCTGCTGGAGCGGACCACCGACCGCCCGCCGCCGTGGGAGCCGGAGCAGATCGAGGAGGCGCGGCGCGGAGCGGGGCTGATCCGGATGGTCAGCATGGACCACGCGATGGAGGAGTGGCTCACCCCTCCCGGCCAGGAACGGATGCGGATCATCGCCCGCACCTACCGGGCCGGGCAGCCGCAGGCGTGCCGTGCGCCCGGTTCGCTCTGGATGTTCGCGGTCCTGCTCACCGGTGAGGCCGACGAGCTGCGCGAGCTGATGGACGAGACGGTCCGGGCCTCCCGGGAGTTCGGCTACGAATGGGAGCTGGGCGCCGCGCTGGAGGTCCGGGCCAAGATCCTGGCCAACCGGCCCGACTGGGCGGGGGAGGCGCTGGCCGACGCCGACGAGGCCCTGGAGATCTTCGTCCGGCTCGGTGACGACTGGGGCGCCGCGGAGGCGCTGTCCTCCCGGGGTGAGGCGTACGAACGGCACGGCCGGTTCGCCGAGGCCGCCGCGGACTACCTGACCGCGGTCGACCACGCGCGGGCGCTCGGCGCCCACGCCCAGGTGGCCGTGTTGCGCGCCCGGTACGCCGGAGCCCTCACCGAGCTCGACCGGTTCGACGAAGCCGAGTCCATCCTGCGCGAGGTCGTCGACGGAGGCCGGTTCGCGGGCCACGGGGCGATGCCGACCGCCCGGCTGCACCTGGGCTTCCTGTACGGACGCCAGGGCCGCGTCACCGAGGCGCGGCGGGAACTGGAGTCGCTGCGCGAGGAGTTCAGCTCCCGCACGATCGGCGTCTTCGACGGGTTCGTGCTCGGGACGCTGGCCTGGCTGGACAACCTCGTCGGCGACCACGCCGCCGCGCTCACCACCGGACTGGCCTCGCTGGCCCGCTCGCAGGACCGGCTCTCCCGGATGATGGCTCCGCAGATGGCGTCCATGCAGCTGATGACCATCGCCAGGGCGCTCGCCGGCCTCGACGGTGTCACGGCTCCGGAGGCCGCCGCCCGGCTGCTCGGCCTCCAGGCGGCGCTCCTGCCCGCCGGACATGTGCCGACCGCCCTGGAGCGCCGGAACCTCGCCGAGGCCGAGCAGGCCGTACGGGCCCGGATCGGCGACGAGGCGTACGCGGCGGCGTACGCGAGCGGCGGTGGCCTCACTCTCGACGAGGCCACCGCCCTGGCGGAGACGTACCGGCAATGACCCGGCCCCGGCTCAGGCCTTCTTGCGGAACTTGGCCACCGCCAGCGGCGCCATCACCACCGTGATCCCGGCGGCCCAGGCGAGCGTCCACCAGACCGAGTTGCCGAGCGCGCCGCCCTGCATGAGCCCGCGCGCCGCGTCCGCGAGGTTGGAGAGCGGGTTGTAGTCGGTGAACGCCTGGAGCCAGCCAGGCATCGTCTGCGTCGGCGCGAAGATCGAGGAACCGAACTGCAGCGGCATCAGGACGAGCATCGCCATCCCCTGGACCGCCTGGGCCGTCTTCATGGCCAGCCCGAGCAGGATGAAGATCCACATGACGGCGGCGCCGAACGTCGCGGCCAGGGCCACCGCCCCGAGGAGCCCCAACACCGAGCCGTTCAGCTCCATGCCGAGGACGAAACCCATGCCGAGCAGGATGAGCGTGGCGACCATCAGCCGGCCCAGCTCCACCACGATCTTGGCGATGAGTACCGAGGAGCGGGCGATCGGCATCGTCCGGAACCGGTCCATGACGCCCTTGCGGAAGTCGTCGTTGACGCCGGTGCCGACGGCCATGGCGATGTTCATGCCCATCATCGCCATCAGCCCGGGCACCAGGTAGTTCACATAGTCCTGCCGGTTGCCGCCGAGGCTGGCGCCGACCGAGCCGCCGAAGACGTACACGAACAGCACGATGAAGACGATCGGCATCAGAAGGACGTCGAACATCGACTCCGGGTCCTTCTTGATCTGGAGCAGATTGCGCCGGACCAGGGCCCCGATGTGCCGCAGATTGGCCCGCAGCCCGATCCCGCCCTCCTCGGCCACCGCGGCCTTCGGCGGTACGGGTCCGGCGGGCGCGGGGGGCAGGGTGGTGGTGGTGCTCATGCGGCGACCTCCTGGGGAGCGGCGTCGGTGAGGTGCGTGGCCTTGTCGCCGGTGATCGCGAGGAAGACCTCGTCCAGGCTGGGCAGGGCGGTGGAAACATGGGCCAGGGAGAACCCCCGTACGCCCAGCAGTCCGATGACGGCGGTCAGTTGCTCGTCGCTGAGGATCGGGACGTACAGCAGTCCCTCGTCCGGCACGGCCTGCGCCCCGGCGACGCCGTCGAGTCCGGCCTCCCGGATCGCCCGCGCCATCGCGGGCAGCTCCGCCGGGTCCGAGGGCCGGATGTGCAGCGTGCGGCCGCCGACCTTGGCCTTCAGCTCGTCGACCCCGCCCCGGGCGATGATCTTCCCCTGGTCGATCACCGTCAGCTCCTTGGCGAGCTGCTCGGCCTCCTCCATGTACTGCGTGGTCAGCAGGACGGTGGCGCCCTCGGCCACCATCCGCTGCACCTCGTCCCAGACCTCGTTACGGGTCCGGGGGTCGAGGCCGGTCGTCGGCTCGTCCAGGTAGAGCACGGCCGGGCTGCCGATCATCGAGGCGGCCAGGTCGAGCCGGCGGCGCATCCCGCCGCTGTACTCCATGCAGGCCCGCCTGGCCGCGCCGGTGAGCGAGAACCGCTCCAGCAGTTCGTCCGCGCGGGCCCGCGCCTGCTTGCGGGGCAGATCGAGCAGCCGCCCGATCATGTAGAGGTTCTCCCAGCCGGAGAGCTTCTCGTCGACCGAGGCGTACTGCCCGGTCAGGCCGATCCGGCGGCGCAGCTCGCGCGGCTGCTTCACCACGTCGAAGCCCGCGACGACCGCGTGTCCGGCGTCCGGGGTGATCAGCGTGGAGAGGCAGCGTACGAGAGTGGTCTTGCCGGCGCCGTTGGGGCCGAGCACGCCGAGGACGGTGCCTTCGCGGACGTCGAGGTCCACGCCGTCCAGTGCCTTGGTCTCGCCGTAGTGCTTGACCAGCCCCCGTACCTCGACGGCGTTTCCGCCGCTCCTGGGGTTCGTGTCGATGCGTTCCATGTCCACCATGGGACCAGCGCCCACCGACAGCTCACCGACAGTCGGCCGATACGTGCTCCGGGCGCGCGACAGCCCGCCGATGGGGGATGTCGGCGGGCTGTCGGTGGTGCGGGAAATGGTCTGTGAGGGACCGGGCGGATCAGTGGAAGGTGTGCTCCGGCGCCGGGAACGTGCCGCCCACGACCTCCTCGGCGAACTCCTTCGCCGCGTCACCGAGGACCTGGCGCAGGTTCGCGTACTGCTTGGTGAAGCGCGGCACCTTGCCGCCGGTCAGCCCGACCATGTCGGTGTAGACGAGCACCTGCGCGTCGGTCCCCGCACCGGCGCCGATGCCGACGGTCGGGATGTGCAGCGTCCGGGTGACCTGCGTGGCCAGCTCCTCGGGCACCAGCTCCAGCACCACGGCGAACGCGCCCGCGTCCTGGACCGCCTTGGCGTCGCGCAGCAGCTGGTGGGCCGCCTCGTCGCCGCGGCCCTGCACCCGGTAGCCCATGGCGTTGACGGACTGCGGGGTCAGGCCGATGTGGGCCATGACCGGGATGCCCGCCTCCACCAGCAGCCGGATCTGGTCGAGCGACCGCTCGCCGCCCTCCAGCTTGACCGCGCCGACGCCCGACTCCTTGATCAGCCGCGTGGCGTTGCGCAGCGCCTGGACGGGGCCTTCCTGGTACGAGCCGAAGGGCAGGTCCGCGACGATGAGCGCGCGCTTGGTGCCCCGTACGACGGCGGCGGAGAGGATGGCGATCTCGTCCATCGTGACGGGCACGGTGGTCTCGTAGCCGAGGTGGACGTTGCCCATCGAGTCGCCGACGAGCATGACCGGGATGCCGGCCTCGTCGAAGACGGACGCGGTCATCGCGTCGTAGGCGGTGAGCATGGGCCACTTCTCGCCGCGCTCGGTGGCGGCGGCGATGTCGTGGACGGTGACGCGGCGCGTGGACTTCCCTCCGTACAGTGCCTTGCCGCTGTCGGGGGCGGAAGCGGTGGTTCCTGCGGGGGAAGACTGGTTCTGCGCAGCCTGAAGCGACATGGCCAACGGCTCCTTCGTCATCTCGAGGCGCCCTGACGGCGTCCCCGGATCCCTTCCATGGTGGCATCCCGCCCGGGCAAACGGGAAGTGGGCCCGCATGGGGCCCGTCCGGCGGGGTGGTCTCCGTTCCACCGGGTGGTTCCGTCCGGAGGTCTTCCGTTGGGCAAAGCTTTAACAATACGAGACGGTCTCGTATCGAAACGACGTTAGGCTCGGCCCATGTCCCCATCCCCGTCCTCACCCCCTGCCGCCGCTGCTGCCGCCGAGCCCCGCATACCCGAGGCGATCCACCGCCGCCGCTGGTGGATCCTCACCGTCCTCATGTTCAGCCTGCTCATCGTGGTGCTGGACAACTCGATCCTGAACGTCGCGGTCAAGACGATCGCCAGCCCCGCGCCCACCGGCATCGGCGCCACCCAGAGCGAGCTGGAGTGGGCGATCAACTCCTACACGCTCGTCTTCGCCGGACTCCTCTTCACCGCGGGCCTCCTCGGTGACCGCATCGGCCGCAAGAAGGTCCTCCTCTTCGGCATCCTCGTCTTCGGTATCGGCTCCGCGCTGGCCGCGATGTCCGCCTCGCCCGGCGAACTCATCACCTGGCGCGCGCTGATGGGCTTCGGCGCGGCCTTCGTGATGCCCGCCACGCTCGCCGTCCTGATGAACGTCTTCGAGCGCGACGAGCAGCCCAAGGCCATCGGCATCTGGGCCGGCAGCGTCGGCCTCGGCATCGCGATCGGCCCGATCACCGGCGGACTGCTGCTTGAGCACTTCTGGTGGGGCTCGATCTTCCTGGTGAACGTCCCCGTGGTGATCCTGGCGCTGGTCGCCATGGTGATCCTGGTCCCGGACTCCCGCGACCCGAAGCCCGGCAAGGTCGACCCGGCGGGCGTCGCGCTCTCCATCGTCGGCCTGGTCCTGCTGGTGTACGGGATCATCCGGGGCGGCGAACTGGCCGACTTCACCGACACCACCGTGCTGCTCTCCATCGTCGGCGGACTGCTGGTGCTGACCGGATTCGTCTGGCACGAGAAGCGCAGCAGCCACCCGGCGATGGACGTCACGTACTTCCGGAAGCCCGCGTTCACCGCCGCCGTCGCCGCGATAGCGCTGGTCTTCTTCGCGCTCATGGGCGTGACCTTCTTCTCCGCCTTCTACCTCCAGAGCGTGCGCGGCTACAGCGCCCTCCAGTCAGGCCTGCTGATCGTTCCGCTCGCCGCCGCGCAGATGATCTTCGCGCCGCGGGCCCGGCTGGTCGTGGACCGCTTCGGCGCCCGAGCGGTCTGCACGGCCGGCATGCTGCTGGTCGCCGCGGGACTGGCGTGCTTCGCACTGTTCGACGCCGGTACGCCGGTGTGGGTGCTGTGCCTCGTCTTCTTCGTCCAGGGCACCGGGATGGCGCACATCATGCCGCCGGTCACCGTGGCCGTGATGCAGGCCCTGCCGCGCGAGAAGGCCGGTTCCGGATCGGCCATCAACAACACCTTCCGCCAGGTCGGCGGCGCGCTCGGGATCGCGGTGCTCGGCTCGGTGCTCTCCACCGTCTACCGGGGTGACATCGAGGGCCACCTCTCCGCCGTTCCGGCCGGGGCCAGGGACGTGGCCGGCGAGTCCATCGAGGCCACGCTCTCAGTCGCGGAGAGGCTCGGTCCGGTGGCCGGAAAGCCGCTGGTCGCCGCCGCCCACGACGCGTTCATCGGCGCCATGCACGTGACGGCGCTCGGCTCGGCGGCCGTCGCCCTGATCGGCGCCGTCGTCGTCGGCCTGTACCTGCCGGGACGCAGCCGTACGGTCCCGGAGGAGCCGGCGGACCAGGCGCCCCGGCCCACGCAGGAGCCGGTGGGCCGCTGACGTCACCGGAGGGGCCGGGCCGCGGCCGTCCGCACCGCTCCGGTCGGCGAGAATCGGGACGTACGGCGGTACGGCGACGACCGTACGACGGCACGGCGAGAGGCGGCACCAGGTGCGGGACCAGGACGACGACGGCGAGCAGCGCGGCCGCGCCACGCGCGACGACGGGACACCGGACCCGGAGCCCCGCCGCGGCCGCCCTCGCTCCGCCGCGGCCGAACGGGCGATCCTGGACGCCGTCATCGCCCTCCTGGAGGCCGGAGAGCCTCTGGCGGGCCTCTCCATCGAGCGCATCGCGCGCACGGCGGGCGTCGGCAAGGCGACGATCTACCGCCGCTGGTCGGGAAAGGAGGAGCTCTTCGTCGACGTCGTACGGGACATGGAACCCGTCGACCCGCCCGTCTCCGGCACCGAGGGCCTCGCCGACCTGCGCATCATGCTGGAGTCCCTGCGCACCCGGGGCCTCGCCCAGCGCTCCTCGGTGCTGCTGCACAACATCTTCGCCCAGATGAAGAGCCACCCGAAGCTCTGGGCCGAGTACTCCGGCCGGGTCATCGCCCCCCGCCGCGCCGCGATGCTGGCAGCCGTACGCCGGGCCGTCGCCGCCGGAGAGCTGCGCGACGACCTCGACGTGGAGCTGATCGACGACCTCTTCGTCGGCCCGGTCCTCGTCCGTACCGTCCACCGCCCCGACGCACCCCTTCCCGACGACCTCGCCGACCGCATCATCACGGCGCTGCTCCAGGGGCTGGCCCCGGCGGCCGGGCGAGTGTGATCGTTCTGTCACAAGCGCCGACGGACCGGGCGGAAACCGGAACCTCCCGTGCCGTTCGGCTCGTCCTGATGACGGAGAGCCGCCGTCGACAGGGAAATCGGCAGAGCGAAGTCGGCAGAGCGACGTCGACGGCGGGAAAGACGCCACCCATCACCTAGGGTCGAGGGGCGCGGCGATGTGTACGGCAAGGCAGTGAGGACGACGCGATGGTGCAGGCGTACGGGGCGGACACGGGCAACGGCAGCGCGGAGCGCCCGCACCCCGAGGAATCCCGCTTCCGGGGCCTGCTGAACAGAGCGGGCCGGGACCGGGGGATCTGGCGGCGCGGGATCCTGCTGGCCCTCTGCTCGGTGGTGCTGACCCTCGTCATGGCCGTGCACGCACAGATCCCGAACCGGGTCGGCAACCTCGGCAGCCTCGTCGAGACGTTCCTGCCGTGGATCGCGCTCTTCATCCCGCTCCTGTTGGTCCTGGCCCTGCTGCGGCGTTCCGCCACCGCGCTGATCGCGCTGCTGCTCCCGGCCGTCGTCTGGGTCAACACCTTCGGCGGGCTGGTCACCGACAAGTCCGGCACCGGCGGCGACCTCACCGTCGCCACCCACAACGTCAACGCCGACAACCCCGACCCCGCCGGCACCGCCCAGCAGGTCGCGGGCTCCGGGGCCGACGTCGTGGCCCTCCAGGAACTGCCGGGCGGGCAGGTCTCCACGTACGAGAAGTCGCTGGCCGCCCGCTACCCGTACCACTCGGTCCAGGGCACGGTCGGGCTGTGGAGCAAGTACCCGCTCAGCAACACCAGGCCGGTCGACATCAAGATGGGCTGGACCCGGGCCATGCGCTCCACGGTCAAGGCGCCGCGGGGCGAGGTCGCGGTGTACGTGGCCCACCTGCCGTCGGTCCGGGTGAAGCTGCACGCGGGCTTCACCGCCAACCAGCGCGACAACAGCGCCGACGCGCTCGGCGAGGCCATCGCCGACGAACCGGTCGAGCGCGTCGTCCTCCTCGGCGACCTCAACGGCACGATGAACGACCGTTCGCTGAACGCGGTCACCTCCCAGATGCGCTCCACGCAGGGCGCGGCGGGCGACGGCTTCGGCTTCAGCTGGCCCGCCTCGTTCCCGATGGCCCGGATCGACCAGATCATGGTCAAGGGCGTCGAGCCGAAGTCCTCGTGGACGCTCGCGGCCACGGACAGCGACCACCTGCCGATAGCGGCACGCGTGGAGCTGTGACAGGGGCCACGCAACCGCCCGTTCACCTCGCGGCATAAAACGTCTGCGACAATTTGTTCAAGTCGCATACATAAGCGAAGACTGAGCCGTCGCCCCGGTGCGGATACCGGGCGACGGTTCTTCGTGTCGCCCCCGCCGCGAGATTGTGAAGATTCCCCATGCCTCTGGCCCTGCTCGCCCTGGCCGTGAGCGCCTTCGGCATCGGCACGACCGAGTTCGTCATGATGGGCCTGCTGCCCAACGTGGCGGACGACCTGGACACCTCCGTGCCGACCGCCGGCTACCTCGTATCGGCGTACGCGATCGGCGTCGTCCTCGGCGCACCACTGCTCACCGGCCTCGGCTCCCGCGTCCCGCGCAAGAAGATGCTGCTGCTCCTGATGGCGCTGTTCACCGTGGGCAACCTCGCCTCGGCGCTCGCGCCCGACTTCGGCTGGCTGCTCGCGGGCCGGTTCCTCGCCGGGCTCCCGCACGGCGCGTTCTTCGGCGTCGGCGCGGTCGTCGCCGCCCGGCTGGTCGCCGAGGGCCGGCAGGCGCGGGCGGTGGCGACGATGTTCCTCGGCCTGACGGTCGCCAACATCGTCGGCGTACCCGCCGCCACCCTGCTCGGCCAGCACCTCGGCTGGCGCGCCACCTTCCTGGTGGTCGCGGCGATCGGCCTGGCGGCGATGGCGGCCCTGGCCCGCCTGGTGCCGCGCATCCCGGTCGAGGCCCACCAGGACGTACGCCGCGAACTCCGCGCCCTCGGCAACCGCCAGGTGCTCCTCGGCCTGCTCACGGCGGTCTTCGGCTTCGCCGGGGTCTTCGCGGTGTACTCCTACCTCTCGGCCATGACCACGGAGGCGATGGGCTTCGGCGAGTCCTCGGTCACCGTCGTCCTGGCCCTCTTCGGCATCGGCATGACCCTGGGCGCCCTGGCCGCGGGCCCGCTCACGGACCGAGCGCTGCGCCCCACGCTGTACGGCTCGCTCGGCGCGCTGGCGGTGGTGCTGGTGGCGTTCCCGTTCACGGTCCACGTGCGGTGGGCGGCGCTGGTGATGGTGGTGCTGCTGGGCGCGGTCGGCTTCATGACGACGACCCCGCTGCAGATGCTGGTCATGAACAAGGCGAAGGACGCCCCGACCCTGGCCTCCGCCTCCAACCACTCGGCCTTCAACCTGGCCAACGCGGGCGGCGCCTGGCTCGGCGGCGTGGCGATAGCGGCGGGCTGGGGCTGGACGTCCCCGGCGTTCGTGGGCGCGGTGCTGGCGGTGGCGGGCCTGGCGATAGCGGCGACGGCGGGCTTCCTGGACCGGGGCGATGGGGGAGGCTCCCGGGTGGTGGCGGCCAACCAAGCCCGCCCGGCACCCCTTCCAGGCCGGTCCGGCACCCCTTCCAGCCCGTCCGGCGTTTGAGGACGGAACCGTCACGCCGGACGGACCAGGCACCGGCGATCGTGCCCGCACATCCAGCCCGTCCGGCGCTTGAGGACGGAACCGAAACGCCGGACGGGCCCGAGGCCACATCGCCCCCGGGCCCGCCCGGCAAACCCAGCCCGTCCGGCGCTTGAGGACGAAGGCGGCCGCCGGACGCCGCCGGCAACCACCCCACCCCGCTAAGCCGACTCGCGCCACCGATTGGTGATCGGCAACCGCCGGTCCTTCCCGAACCCCTTGGGCGAGATCTTCGTCCCCGGCGGATACTGCCGCCGCTTGTACTCCGCCGTATCCACCATCCGCAACGTCTTCGCCACCAGCTCCGCGTCGAACCCGGCCGCCACGATGGCATCCATCCCCTGATCCCGGTCCACGTACAGCTCCAGGATCCCGTCCAGCACGTCGTAGTCCGGCAGCGAGTCCGTGTCGACCTGCCCCGGCCGCAGCTCCGCGCTCGGCGGCTTGGTGATCGAGGCCTCGGGGATCGGCGGCGTCTGCCCCCGCTCCTCCGCCGCCCGGTTCCGCCACTTCGCCAGCCGGAACACCGACGACTTGTAGACGTCCTTGATCGGCCCGTACGCCCCGACCGCGTCCCCGTACAGCGTGGAGTAACCGACCGCCAGCTCCGACTTGTTGCCGGGCGCCAGCACGATCTGCCCCTCCTGGTTGGAGATGCCCATCAGCGTCGTCCCGCGCAGCCGCGCCTGGAGGTTCTCCTCCGCGAGACCGGTGAGCCCCAGTGCCTCCATGTACGCGTCGAACATCGGCGCGATCGACACCGTACGGAAGTTGAGCCCGGTCCGCCGCGCCAGCTCGGCCGCGTCGCCCTTGGAGTGGTCCGAGGAGTACTTGGACGGCATGGACACGCCGTACACGTTCTCCGCCCCCAGCGCATCGCACGCGATGGCCGCGCACAGCGCCGAGTCGATCCCGCCGGAGAGCCCCAGCAGCACACTGCTGAAACCGTTCTTCGCGGCGTACGCACGGAGCCCGACGACCAGCGCGGAGTAGACCTCCTCGTCGTCCTCCAGCCGCTCCGCGTACCCGCCCGCCAGCTCCGGCTCGTACGCGTCCACGGGCCGGTCCGACAGCACCACATGGTCGATCCGCAGCCCGTCGTCCACCACACCGGACGGCGCCACGGCCTCGGCCGCAGGCAGCTCCAGGTCCAGGATCACGCTGCCCTCGGAGAACTGCGGCGCACGGGCGATGACCTCGCCCTCCTTGTCGACGACGATCGAGTCCCCGTCGAAGACCAGCTCGTCCTGCCCGCCGATCATCGCCAGATAGGCGGTCGTGCAGCCGGCCTCCTGAGCCCGCTTGCGGACCAGGTCGAGCCGGGTGTCGTCCTTGTCCCGCTCGTACGGCGAGGCGTTGATCGACAGCAGTAGCCCGGCGCCGGCGGACCGGGCGGCCGGCACGCGCCCGCCGTCCTGCCAGAGGTCCTCACAGATCGCGAGGGCCACATCGACGCCGTGGACCCGCACGACGGGCATCGAGTCGCCCGGCACGAAGTACCGGAACTCGTCGAAGACGCCGTAGTTCGGCAGGTGGTGCTTGGCGAAGTTGAGCGCGATCCCGCCGCGGTGCAGCACGGCCGCCGCGTTACGGGGAGACCCGGCGGGCTGCCCGTACCGCGCGGCGGCGTGCTCGGAGCGGTCCAGGTAGCCGACGACGACCGGCAGCTCGCCGAAGCCCTCCGCGTCGAGCCGGACGGCCAGCGCGCGCAGCGCCTGCCGTGAGGCCTCGACGAAGGACGACCGCAGGGCCAGGTCCTCGACGGGATATCCGGTCAGCACCATCTCGGGGAACGCCACGAGGTGGGCGCCCTGCTCGGCGGCGTGCCGGGTCCAGTGGACGATCGCCTCTGAGTTGCCGGCGAGGTCGCCGACGGTCGAGTCGATCTGATTCAGTGCGAGGCGTAGTTGAGGCACGTCCGCCAGTGTAATCGTCTTTCTGACGCGATGTCCCGGTGGGCCGGGGAAAATCTGCCCGGACCCACCGGAACCGCAGGTCGGAGCGGTTCACCGCACCGACCCGCTGGGGGAGCCGCGAGCGTCAGCCCCGGTACCCGAGGACCGTCATCATCCCCGCCTCCGCGTGGTAGACGTTGTGGCAGTGAACCATCCACAGCCCCGGATTGTCGGCGTCGAACTCCACCGTCAGCGACCGGTGCGGCAGCACGATCGCGGTGTCCTTACGGGCCCCGGCGGCGTTCCCGCCGAGCGCGAAGGTGTGCCCGTGCAGATGCAGCGGGTGCCACATGGCGGTCCCGTTGTCGAAGACGATCCGCACCCGCTCGCCCGCCTCCACCGGCCGCCGCCGCACCGCGCTGTACGGCTGCCCGTCGAAGGCCCAGTCGTAATCGGCCATCCCACCGGTGAGCCGCATCCGGATCGTCCGGTCCGGAGCACGGCGGGCCAGCGCCACCGACGGATCCGGCACCAGCCGCCCCGCCTCGACGAGCTTCCCGTCCAGCTCCTCGGGCCGCACAGAGGCGCCGGGAGCGGCACCGCCCCCGGTCCGCAGCACGGCGAGCGCGGCCGCCTTCTTCCCCTCGGCCACCGCGACGAGCGGGAAGACCCCGTCCCCGGCGGTGACGAGCACGTCGTACCGCTCGCCCATCCCGAGCAGCAGCGCGTCCCCTTCGGCGTGCCGTACCGGGAACCCGTCGGTGTGCGTCACGGTCAGCCGGTGCCCGCCGAGCGCGACCCGGAAGGCGGTGTCGCCACCGGCGTTGATGATCCGCAGCCGGATCCGGTCACCGGCCCGCGCGCGGAAGGTCTCCGGATCGTCCCCGACCCGCCCGTTGACCAGGTAGTACGGATAAGCGACATCACCCGCGTCCCCACCGAGCAGCTCGCTGCGGGCGCCCATCATCATCCGCGAGGGCCCACCGCCGTCCGGACCGTTCTCCCCGGCCCCCGACATGGTGTGCGCGCCATGATCCATCCCGCCGCTCATCCCCCCGGAGAGTTCCTCCAGCACGGCATCGGGCGTCGACCCGTCCACCCCGTCGACCCAGTCATCGAGGACGACGACCCACTCCTTGTCGTACGAGAGCGGCTCCTTCGGGTCCTCCACGATGAGCGGCGCGTACAGTCCCCGGTCCTGCTGGACGCCGGAGTGCGGGTGGAACCAGTACGTCCCCGGATGCGGCACGGCGAACCGGTACCGGAAGTCGCCCCCCGGCGCGATGGCCCGCTGGGTGAGCCCCGGTACCCCGTCCATGTCGTTGCGCAGGGCGAGCCCGTGCCAGTGCATCGAGGTCGGCTGGGGAAGGTGGTTGGCCAGGGTCAGATCGAGAGTCTCCCCGGCGGTCACCCGCACCTCACGGCCGGGCAGCCGGTCCCCGTACGCCCACGAGGCGACGGTGGTGGAGCCGCCGAGATCGAGCCGGGTACGGGTGGCGGTGAGGGAGACCTCGCGTACGGGACCGGAGCCGCGCGCCGCCTCGGCCGCCGCGACCTCCTTGCCGCCGGGGGAGACGTACGTACCGGAGTCCTGGACACCGCCGGGAGCGTGGGTCCCGCCGTGGCCGCTGCCGCCGTCGGAGCAGCCGGCGAGGGCTCCCGTACCGGCGACGGCGAGAGCGGCGCCGAGCACGGCGCGTCGGGTGGGTCGGTGCATGGGCATGCTGAAGACACCTCTGGAGTGCTGTGGTTCGGGTGGAGGGGCGGAGGTGGGACGCCCACTCCTAAATACGCAGCACCGAGACGCTGGCCAGCACCGATATCCGAGGAGGCGGATTCGCCCGCGGCGCCCGCAGGAGCCCCGCACCCAACGGCGTACCGGAACTCCGTCCGTCCACGCGCAGCCCGAGCAACCAGGCACCGGCGAGGGCGAGACCCCAGACACCGAGGACGGCGAGGCAGACGGAGAGCGGATCCATGCCGCTCATGGGGGTGTCGTCGGGGGAGTGGTGCGAGGGACGAGCGGCGTCGGAGGCGGCATCAGCGGCGGTCACAGGAGCCGCGGCTGCCGAAGGCGAGGAGGCATGCTCAGCCGGATGCCCGACCGTATGCATGGTGACGATGCCGAAGAGCAGCGCGGCGAGCAGCAGAAGCTGCCCGTACACCGCGCTCCCGCTCCGGACCCCGCCGACCGTGCTCGCCATGGCGCCACCCTACCCCCGGTGGGTATACGGATGAACGACGGCCCGGCACCTGCGAGGATGCCGGGCCGCTGCCGGAAGGGCGGGAGCGTTCAGCTGCGCGAGTACACCTTCTCGGCCCAGGCCGCGATCTGCTCCTCGGTGAGGTGCTGGGCGAGGTCGGCCTCACTGATCATCCCGACGAGCTTCTTGTTCTCGACGACGGGGAGCCGGCGGATGCGGTGGTTCTGCATCTCCTCCAGGACCGCGTTCACGTCCGCCTCCGCGTCGATCCAGCGCGGCGTGCCCTGAGCGAGGTCGCCTGCGGTCACCTTCGAGGGGTCGTGGCCCTTGGCCACACAGCCGACGACGATGTCGCGGTCGGTGATGATGCCGACCATCCGGTCCGAGTCACCGTTGGCGGAGACGGGCAGCGCGCCCACGTTGTGCTCCCGCATCAGCTGCGCGGCACGGTCGAGCGTCTCGTGCGCGGGGATCCAGCGGGCCCCGCTGTGCATGATGTCTTTGGCGGTCGTCATGGGGGATTTCCTCCTGCGTGCCGATGGCACTGCCGTACGGCCCCGAGCGCAACCCATCGTCATCGGCCCGCCGGGCAGGCGCGACCGCAACCACCCGTTCGGGTGCGGTGGTACGGGGCTCCGCTTACGTACGGGCTCCGTTTTGCGTACGGGCTTCCCTTCACGTACGGCGCCTCCCCTCACCAACGGGGCTTCCCCTCACGTACGGCGCTTCCCCTCACGTACGGGGCTTCGCCCCACGGTCGGCGAGCAGGTCGCGCATGAGCCGCAGTTCAGACTGCTGGCCCTCCACCATGCCGGCGGCGAGCCGCTTCTCCGCCGGAACGGCACACAGGGACACACACGCTTCGGCCATGGGCACGCCGCCCTGGTGGTGATCGGTCATCAACTGGAGGTAGAAGACCTCGGCCTCCTCATCACGGAGCCTCCCGAGGCGTTCGAGCTCCTCCTCCGAGGCCATTCCAGGCATGGCAGCGGCACCGCCCGCCCCATGACCACCGTGACCCCCCTCCTCCTCCATCCACACCATGGGCCCGGCTCCGTCCGGGGCGACCTTGGGCAGCTGCCACAGATCCAGCCAGCCCAGGAGCATGCCGCGCTGGTTGGCCTGGGTGTTGGCGATGTCGTAGGCGAGCCGGCGTACGTCCTCGTCGTCCGTACGGTCGCGCACGATGAAGGACATCTCCACGGCCTGCTGGTGGTGGACGGCCATGTCCCGGGCGAACCCGGCATCGGCGGAATCGACGCCGGGCACACGCGGCTCGTCGTCGCCACTGGTGAAGGCGAAGGCGAGGACCCCGGCAAGAAGCAGAGCAAGAACCGCAACCCCAGCGGCCACCACCCACCGCACAGGACGCGTCCGGCCCCGCTCCTCGCTGTCGGCCTCCCGGACGGCTACGGGCATCACGACTGCCCCGTGGCCGGCCCCTCGGCCAGCCCGCCGGTGCAAGGGGCGCCGGGCTCGGGGGTCTGCGGCCCCTGGACGTACTGCGCGAGGAACTGGCCGACGCGCCGGTCGTCGGCGCTGTCGACCGTGACCTGCTTGCCCCAGGCGGTGAGGGTGATGGCGCCCTCCTGACCGGCGTACGGGCTCATGAGGGTGAAGGGAGTGCTCCGGACGCGCTCGGCCAGCTTGGTGACGTCGGCGTCGGAGGCCTGGGTGTTGTAGGTGACCCAGACCGCTCCGTGCTCCAGGGAGTGCACCGCGTTGACGTCCGGGACGGCCTTTTCGTATACGTCGCCGTCGCAGTTGAGCCAGGACGCGTTGTGGTCGCCGCCGACGGGAGGCGTCATCGGGTAGTCCACGTCCCCGGGGGCATGGTTGCGCCCGAACGAGGCGGAGTCCCAGGACTTGAGCCCCGCGATGGCCCCGCCGGTATCGCCACTGTCTCCGCCGGACGGCTTGTCGTCCTGGGCGGGGGAGTGGCCGGCCCACTTCTCCGCGGCCTCGGACGCGTCCAGCACCAGGTACGTACCGAACACGGTCAGACCGGCCACGACGGCGGCGCTCAGCCCTATGGCGATGGCCCGGTTACGGGTGGAGCGGGCACCACCGGAGGGCTGCTGGGGCGGGGTGGGGTACAGGGGACCGCTGGGGCCGAAACTCATGGCGACGAGTCCTTCTGCGAAGGGGCGGGAGGGGGGACGGCCGGTCCGACGACCGATGGGCGCGGGCGGGCGGGGAAGCCGCCACGGCTCTCGCGCGCCACGGTCGCCGATCGTAGTGGGTGGCCGAGTGCTCTCTCTCACACCGTGTGCGTAATCTGGGGGAAATCCCGGGTCGCGATACTGAAGTGTCCCCCTACCCCGGGCGGTGGTGCACGGACCGTCTGAACTGCAAGGATGTGGCAATGGACAAGCAGCAGGAATTCGTCCTCAGGACCCTTGAGGAGCGCGACATCCGCTTCGTGCGGCTGTGGTTCACCGACGTCCTCGGGTTCCTCAAGTCCGTCGCCGTGGCCCCGGCCGAGCTGGAGCAGGCCTTCGACGAGGGCATCGGCTTCGATGGCTCGGCGATCGAGGGCTTCGCCCGGGTGTACGAATCGGACATGATCGCCAAGCCGGACCCGGGTACCTTCCAGATCCTGCCGTGGCGCGCGGAGGCCCCCGGCACCGCGCGGATGTTCTGCGACATCCTGATGCCGGACGGCTCGCCGTCCTTCGCGGACCCGCGCTATGTCCTCAAGCGCATCCTCGCCAAGACGTCCGACCTCGGCTTCACCTTCTACACCCACCCGGAGATCGAGTTCTTCCTCCTGAAGAACAAGCCGGTCGACGGCACGCGCCCGACTCCGGCGGACAGCTCGGGCTACTTCGACCACACGCCGCAGAACGTGGGCATGGACTTCCGCCGCCAGGCGATCACGATGCTGGAATCGATGGGCATCTCGGTGGAGTTCAGCCACCACGAGGGCGCCCCGGGTCAGCAGGAGATCGACCTCCGCTACGCGGACGCACTGTCGACGGCGGACAACATCATGACGTTCCGTCTGGTGATGAAGCAGGTGGCGCTGGAACAGGGCGTGCAGGCGACGTTCATGCCGAAGCCGTTCTCGGAGTACCCGGGTTCCGGCATGCACACCCACCTCTCCCTCTTCGAGGGCGACCGCAACGCGTTCTACGAGTCGGGTGCGGAGTACCAGCTCTCCAAGGTGGGCCGCTCCTTCATCGCGGGCCTGTTGACGCACGCGGCGGAGATCTCGGCCGTCACGAACCAGTGGGTCAACTCCTACAAGCGCATCTGGGGCGGCTCGTCCCGCGCGGCCGGCGCGGGCGGCGAGGCCCCGTCGTACATCTGCTGGGGCCACAACAACCGCTCCGCCCTGATCCGCGTCCCGATGTACAAGCCCGGCAAGACCGGATCGGCCCGCGTCGAGGTCCGCTCCATCGACTCCGGCGCCAACCCGTACCTCACGTACGCGGTCCTCCTCGCCGCCGGCCTCAAGGGCATCGAGGAAGGCTACGAACTCCCGGCCGGCGCCGACGACGACGTCTGGGCCCTCTCCGACGCGGAACGCCGCGCCATGGGCATCGAACCGCTCCCGCAGAACCTGGGCGAGGCGATCTCCCTGATGGAGAAGAGCGAACTGGTCGCCGAAACGCTGGGCGAGCACGTCTTCGACTTCTTCCTCCGCAACAAGAAGCAGGAGTGGGAGGAGTACCGCAGCGAGGTCACCGCTTTTGAGCTGAAGAACCTGCTGCCGGTGCTGTAGTCGCAGTTCAGCGGCTTGGAAAGCACAAAGCGGGCGGGTCGCCCGGTTCAACCGAAGCGACCCGTCCGTAGTCATGATCAGCTATAGGCCGTTTAGGGGGCGTCGAGTCCGGAGGGATGCCCGAGTTCTCCAACCTGATCTCGGCCTACTGGCCCCGTAGCAAGCAGCCTGACGGTGCGACGGTCGCCTATCTCGGTTTGTACGGACTGCTACAGGTTTCTCGACCTCATCAAGGCACGCCCTTGCGCTCCGCTCCGCCGGGCGCGCGTCCTGGCTCTGGCTGTGCCCGCGCTCCTGCCTCCGGCCCGCTCGGCGCTGTCGCCGACGCGCGCCCGCAGTGGATAGGCCCGGAGGCATGAGACGAGAACCAAGCCCGCAGCTTCACGACGATGCCCATGGCGGGGCGCTCGGACTCCAGGAATGTGAGGGGAGCCGTTCGCGAGTGCCGGCCGGAGCGGAGCGAGCGTCGTGGGGTTCCCATCCCGCCCACCTTCGCCCCAGGCAGAGCCGAGAGGTCGCGGCCCAGGGCGTCGACGTCGTTCGTAGAGTGGCGCGCTCCACCATGGTGATCAATGCATTGCCATAATGTTGAAAGCACTTCGGGTCACTTCCTGCACAACAAGAAGCGGGAGTGGGGGGAAGCACCGTAGCGATGCAGCGGCTTGGCATTGAAGAACTCGCTGCCTGTGTTGTGGAGGCTGTTGGGTAGGCCTAGAGTCTGCGTATGCAGCTTCGGGCCGACGGTGCTTATTCCGTCGGCCCGAAGCCGTGTACGACCTCCTGAATCGTCTTCCCCCTCCGGGACCTGAGGTCGCAACGCGTCGGAGACCGTGCTGAGCGAGGCGCTCGTATCGGCCTCTGCGCGATAATGGCGGCATGTCATCAGCTTCCGACGTCCCCGGTCTCCGTCGCGCCAGGTTCGCCCGACGGGTGCCCGCCACGCTGGCGGAACTTGCCGGCCCGAGTCACGGGACTGTGTCCCTGCCTCTTCACCTGGCGTGGTCGGGACTGACTCAGTTCGATCTCGATCAGCCCCGCTTGCGGATGAGCTACTACCGCATCGTGCTGGCCGAGGGCATGCACGATGACCTGGTGGACCATCTCAATCGCGGTCTGCTCCTCGCCCTGTGGCCGACGCTGCGGACGCTGATCAGCCGCGATATTCGCGACGTGTGGGAGAACACCTTCGATGAGCTGGCGTTGAGCGCCCGGGCCGCTGCGTGAACCTCACCGATCTCCATCGCCGCTTGCTGGCAGACGTACTGGCTGTGGGCGGTGCCTACCCACTTGTGCTCACCGGTGGCTATGCCGTACAGGCGCATGGGTTGGTCGACCGGCTCAGTCAAGACCTCGACGTGGCCACCGAGAATCCCGACCCGATGGAAGACATCGCTTCCACCGTCCGGTACGGGCTGGAGCAGCGCGGCTGGCAGGTGCGGGCGCTGGAGGCCGATCCGCTGTCCGCGCGGCTGATCGTCACCGATCCGGACGACGGTGAGGAGTGCGAGGTGGACATCCTCAAGGAGGCACTGTGGCGTCCACCGGTACATACGGCGCACGGCCTGGTGCTCTCCCTCGAAGACGTTGTCGGCACCAAGGTTCGCGCACTGGCCGATCGTGGCCTCGCGCGTGACCTGATCGATGTGCGGGCAGCCGCCGACCGCTGGAGCCACATCGAGCTGGAGGAGCTTGGACGGCGACATGCCCGGGACTCCTTCGACCTGACCGAACTTGAGGCGCGGCTGGGTGGCACCGACTGGATTGATGACACCGAGTTCGCGGCGTATGGGCTGGGTGACCCGGAGATCGCCGCCCTGCGGTTGTGGGCGCAGGAGTGGGCTCACGACATTGCCGAGAGGCTCCTGGAAGGGGAAGCGCCGGTCGAGGATTGACTTGATGCGACCGGTGAATGCCGAACCTTTGCCCCGGTCTTTCTCTTCTTCCTCCCTCGGACTTTCGGCGCAGCCTTTCTCGGGATCCGTTTGTGCGGAATGCGTACCCCGTCCGGAACGGCAGCGCGTCCGCGCGTCCAGTACCCGATGGCGTACGCAAAAAGCCATTGTCGCCTTCTGCCGCCCGGGCAGGGCATCTGCGCAGGGGGCTGCGGTCGCTGGGCCGAACTCCTCCATCATCGACCGGTAGGTGTGGAGGTGACCTTCGGTCCAGGGTGGCTCGGGGCGGCGGTCGGCGGCGCCGCTCTACACCGGTGGCGTCCCAGGAGGTGACGGTGCCGGGGGAGGGTTGGGCAGCGGTGGGCCCGGATCGGGTGGGGGCTGGGGCGGGTTGCCTCGGTGTTTGGCGTTCGGGGGGACCTTGCGGGGCGGCAGGCCGTAGATGCCGAGGGGCGGGAACAGGTCCACGCGGCGCGGGTAGTTCCCCTCCGCGCACTCGTCGCAGAGCAGGTCGCGGCCGGCCTCCGTGTGGCGGGCCGCCGTGACCGGGGCGGTCCAGCAGGCCTCGCAGGTGCGGACGTCCGTCGCGGACAGGGCGATCATCGGGGCCTCCCGGGGTGGGCCGGAGGTAAGGCGTGAGGTACCTGCGTACGCATGAAGTGCCTCCTTCTCGTGATGAGTTGGCGAACTGTGCCCCTACGCGCGGGTCTCGCGCCACGTGCGGACGAGCGTCGTCGCGGTGGAGCAGGCCGAGCCCGCGCGGCAGGCGTCGCACGTCGTCGTATGGGCGAGCAGGTCGCGGTAGGCCGCGTCGGGCATGTCGGTCGTGGTCACGTTCGCCTCTCTGCTGATCTCGGCCCAGACGAATTCGGCGGTGCGGGTGACGGTGTGTCCGAAGTGGTCGGCCGTGGCCAGGGCGGCGAGGACGGCCGCGTGCTCGGCCTCGGTGAGCTCGGTGGGGAGGTCCGCTTCGACGCGGATGCCGGCCTCGGTGTCGGCCATGCGCGGCTCGGTGCCGATGGCCGCGGTGAGCATGCCGGTCAGTGCCGCTGCCCGCGCTTGTGCTGAGCGCACACTTCTCCCCTGGTGAAGCCGATGTCACTCCGTGTAATGCTGAATACTCAGCTTCAACCTGATGGGTTAGCTTTGTCAATATCGAGCCCTGAACGCCGCACCCTCACGGAGCCGCCGAAATGCCTCGCGATACCCCGTACTTGCAGGTGGCCGACAAGATCCGTGCCCGGGTGCTGTCGGGTGAATGGGCGGTCGGTGACAAGCTGCCGTCCCGCACCCGGTTCGCCGAGGAGTACGGCGTCGGCCAGTCCGTCGCCCAGCGTGCCATGGAGCGCCTGATCATCGAGGGCATCCTCGAAGGCCGCGCCGGTTCCGGCACGTACGTCCGCAAAGCCCGCCAGCGCCTGAGGATGGTCCGCTCACGCCTCCGGCAGGAGCGGAACGGCTCCCCGTTCCGCGCCGACCTGAAGGACCACGGCGGCGAGGGCACCTGGGAGTGCAACAGCCGCGCACGGGTCCCCGCCACGAAGGACATCGCCGCCCGGCTGGCGATCGAGCCCGGCGACCTCTGCGTCATGACCCACTACGAGTTCCTGGCGGGCGGTCAGCCGGCGCAGCTCGCCACGAGCTGGGAGCCGATGGCCATCACCGGCGGTACGGAGGTCCTGCTTCCGGAGATGGGGCCGCGGGGCAAGATCGGCGTGGTCGCCCGTATGCGCTCCATCAACGTGAACATCTCCACCGCACTCGAAATGCCGCGACCGGCCCGCGCCACGCGCGAGCAGGCCAACTTCCTCAACATCTCCGTGGGCGACCTGATCACTCAACTGGAGCGCATCTACTTCGACTCGGAGGGCCGTCCGGTCGAGACCGCCGACATCATCGTCCCGGACATCCGCTGGGAGATCGCGTATGAGATCGACGTCGACGACTCCCGGTTCTGAGCCGGGTCGATCCTCAGGGCGGCTTCCGTGCCACGGTGCGGTGAGCCGCCTTCGGGCCGTCAGGCCGTGATGACGGACGGCCCGTGAAGTCGGGGGCCAGCATCACGACGTACTCCGCCGTGCGGACGGACGGGTCGGGCAGCAGCGTCGCCACCCCGGCCGGTGCCGGACTGCCCGAGGTGAGGTCGTACACCGTGAAGCGGATGTTGTCCCCGCGCAGCTGATGGGCCATGCCCTCCGTGCGGGCCTCCAGGGACTCCGGCCGCTGGCGCCCGTAACCGACCAGGAGTGCGGGGTCCTGCTCCCAGCGCCAGTACGTCTCCACCAGGTCCGCCCGGTAGGGGCCGAGCGCGCAGGTGTCGGTGCCGATCCAGAGGATGGGGTCAGGTGCGGTGCTGATGGTGGGCTCCGAAAGGTCGCAGAGGCGGGCGGGACATCGGCGTGCCACCCCTCACCCGAACCCCCGCCCCATCTCGTCCAGCACCTCGTCGATCACCGCCGCAGGATCCCGGGCCAGGTCCTCCTCGATCCACATGCGCATCGCGATCCGGAGTGAGGCGAGGAAGCCCGCCGCCAGCACGATCGGGCGGACCGGGGCCGAAGCCGGGCCCGGGCGGGAGGCCACCGCTTCGGCCAGGTCGCGTTCCAGGGCCGCGTGGTTGGCCAACTGGCGGGCCAGGAGGGAAGGGTGGCGCATCGCCAGGCGGGTGCGGATCGCCCAGTCGCGTTCGGGAGGTGCGACCCGTTCCGCGAACTGGGCCACCGCCGCTCGCAGCGCCGGCCAGGCCGGTTCGTCGGCGGGGCGGGCGCGGACCGTGCGGACCAGGGCCCGGATCTGCTGCTCCTCGCCGTAGAGAAGGGCGTCCTCCTTGTTGGTGAAGTAGTTCGAGAACGTCCGGCGGGAGATCCCGGCCGCGTCCGCCACCGCCTCCACCGTCACCTGGTCGAAGCCGTGCTCCACGGTCAGGCGCAGGGTCGCCTCGTGCACGGCCTGCCGGGTGGCTTCCTTCTTGCGTTCCCGGAGTCCCGGGGCCGCGGTGCTGCTGTCCATGGAGGCATTATCCCTTGGACCTGAAATTATTGCTCAGTAGGCAAAATTGCGCAGTGTGCATGTATGGTGAAGTCTTCTCCTCCCCCGTACGAACCTTCCGGAGGTTGCGCGTGAGCGCAGCACACACCGCCGCCGCCCCGGCCGGGGCGCCCGCGCCCGCCCCCGTACCCATGGACCACCGGCACATCCTGCGGGCCCTCAGCGGGCTGCTCATCGTGCTGTTCGTCGCCATGATCAGCACCACCGTGGTCTCGGTCGCGCTGCCGCAGATCATCGGGTCGCTCGACGGCACCCAGTCGCAGTACACCTGGGTCGTCACCGCGACCCTTCTGGCCTCCACCGCCTCCACCCCCATCTGGGGCAAGCTCGCCGACCTCTTCAGCAAGAAGCTGCTGCTCCAGATAGCCATCGGGATCTTCGTCGTCTCGTCCGTGGCCTGCGGGTTCGCCCAGTCCACCGAGCAGCTCATCGCCTTCCGTGCCGTCCAGGGGCTCGGCATGGGCGCGCTCCAGGTGCTCGTCCAGGTGATCATCGCCGCGATGATCAGCCCCAAGGAGCGCGGCCGCTACAACGGTTACCTCGGCGGTGTCATGGCCGTCGCCACCGTCGGCGGGCCGCTGCTCGGCGGGTTCATCACCGACGCCTCCTGGCTCGGCTGGCGCTGGTGCTTCTTCATCGCCGTGCCCTTCACGCTGCTCGCCTCCGTGATGCTCGCCCGCACCCTGCATCTCGCCGAGGTCCGCCGGCCCGACACCGAGGTCGACTACCTCGGCGCCTCGCTCATCGCCGCCGGGGTCAGCCTCCTGCTCCTCTGGGTCACCTTCGTCGGCGGCGACTTCGACTGGATCTCCTGGCAGAGCGCCCTCATGGTCGGCGGGAGCCTCCTCATTCTCGGCGCGGCCGTCCTCGTCGAGGTGCGCGTCAAGGAGCCCGTCGTCCCGCTGCACGTCGTCCGGCGCCGCGACCCCGCCCTCGCCATCGTCGCCAGCCTCGCGGTCGGCATGGCGATGTTCGGCGGCGCGGTCTTCCTCGGCCAGTACTTCCAGATCGGCCGCGGCTACTCGCCGACCGAGGCCGGGCTCCTCACCATCCCGCTCATGGCGGGCGTGCTCGTCTCCTCCACCGTCGCCGGACGCCTCGTCTCCAGGACCGGCAAGGTCAAGCCGTACATCGTCACCGGTGTCGTCGTCCTCGCCCTCGGCTTCCTCGGGCTCTCCTTCATCGACCACGAAACACCGCTCGTCGCCGTGTCGTTGGGGATGCTCGGGGTCGGCGTCGGTGTCGGCATGTCGATGCAGAACCTGGTGCTCGTCCTCCAGAACACCGTGCCCCTCAGCGAGATCGGCGCGGCCAGCGGAGCCATCACCTTCTTCCGCTCCCTCGGCGGCACCATGGGCGTCTCCGTCCTCGGCGCGGTCCTCGCCCACCAGGTCGCGAACAAGATCGCCGACGGGCTCACACGGTTGGGCATCGATCCGGCCGCATCCGCCTCCGGCGGGTCCACTCTCAACGTCGCCGCGATGCCGCCGCAGATCCAGGAGGTCGTCCGGGCCGCCTACGGGGACGCCACCGGGCACATCTTCCTCATCTCGGCCGGGATCGCGGTGGTCGGTGTCGTCGCGTCGCTGTTCCTCACGCCGACCAGGCTGCGTGACAGCGTGGATCTGTAGCCGGCCGGACGGCAGCCCGCGCCCATGGGCGCGGGCTGTTGTACTGTTACGACCCCCCGTGCACCGGTACGGGGACGGACCGAGGAGGTGGGACCCATCAACGCTCGATCAGGCCGGGTGCTCACCTCGCACGATCGCGTCGACCGACCGGCGTAAGCCGGCCGGACGGCTCCAACCGATCGCGGAGCGCCCATGGGATTTCCCGAAAGGCATTGCCCCGCATGTCGGTTCACCCCGTGAGTTCCTTCTCCGCCACCGCCTCCACCCTCCGCCGCGCCGGATGCGTCTTCGCCGAGGACGAGGCCCGTCTCCTCCATGAGGCCGCCGCCTCCCCGGCCGCACTGGCCCGGCTCGTCGCGGACCGCGCCGCCGGGATTCCGCTCGAACACGTCCTGGGCTGGGCCGAGTTCCGCGGCCGGCGCATCGCCGTGGACGCCGGGGTCTTCGTGCCCCGCCGCCGTACCGAGTTCCTGGTGGCGCAGGCCGCCGCCCTCGCGCCCCGCCGGGCCGTCGTCGTCGACCTCTGCTGCGGCTCGGGCGCGCTCGGCGTCGCGCTCGCCACCGAGCCGTCCGCCACGCTGGGGCCGGTCGAGCTGCACGCCTGTGACGTCGAACCCGCCGCCGTACGCTGCGCCCGGCGCAACATCGGCGGTCTCGGGCAGGTCTACGAGGGCGACCTCTTCGACCCCCTTCCCGTCGGTCTGCGCGGCCGCGTCGACGTGCTGCTGGCCAACGTCCCGTACGTACCGACCGCCGACGTCGAGCTGCTCCCGGCCGAGGCCCGCGTCCACGAACCGCGCGTCGCCCTCGACGGTGGCGGCGACGGGCTCGACGTCATGCGCCGCGTCGCCGCCGAGGCGCCCGGGTGGCTCGCGCCGTGCGGCAGCCTGCTGGTGGAGGCCGGCGAGCGGCAGCGGGACGCGGCCGAGCGCATTCTCCGCGACGCCGGTCTCGTCCCGCGCGTCGTGGTCTGCGAGGAGCTGTACGCCACCGTCGTCATCGGCACGGCCCCGGAGCGGCTCACGTGAAGCGGTAGCGCGTCTGGCTGTACGGCTCTCCCTTGCCGAAGCCGAACACCGTCCGGGGGTGGACCGCGAACACGTGCGCGTGGCCCGCCTCCGGCTGGACGAAGCTGCCGTCCGCCACGTCGAAGTGCCAGTCGGGACCGTACTTCGCCTCCCACTCCCGGGCCAGGACGGTCAGCCGGGCGTGGTCCGTCACCCGGTCCGCCCGGCCCTCGACCACCACGTCGAAGCCGGAGTCGAGAGCGTTGGCGCCCGTCGTCAGGACCACCTCGGGGTTGGCGGTGAGGTTGCGGGCCTTGCGCTCCGCCGGGCCCGTACAGAAGTGGAGGGCGCCCTGGGACCAGACGCCGATGAGCGGGGTGACGTGCGGGCGGCCGTCGGGGCGGACGGTGGAGAGCCAGTACAGCGGGGCGTCGGTGAGCACGGCGGCCGTCTCCGGCCAGGGGCGGGCCGTCGCGCCCTCGCTGCTGTAGCGGGCGTCCAGTTCGGTCGTGGGTGGCTGCTCGGTGGTGGACATGGTTCCTCCGCAGTGCGTCAGGGGGTGCCGGCAGGTGCTTTCCCCGTAGGTGGACTCCGCCCCCGCACCGAATTCATCGGCACAGGACTAGGCTCGGAGAGCTGGGCGCGGTGAGAGAGCGGCCGAGCGGTTACGCAGATCGGGTCGGGCGGCGGGAGAGCGTGCAATGACGACGGTGCCGGGACGCAGGAGCAGTACGTTCACCAGGCTGCTGCGGCACGGATTCACCGACCCGTCCGCCGCCGAGCGGCTCCTGGAGCAGGACGACCTCGCCTCCGTACGGTCCGATCCCGTCCTCCTGGAGGCGCTCGGCGCCACCGCCGACCCGGATCTGGCCCTGCGCGGCCTCGTCCGGCTCGTGGAGGCCGAGGAGGAGGGCGAGCGGCAGGTGCTGCTCGACACCCTCGTCACCGCCAAGCCCCTGCGCGACCGGCTCCTCGGCGTGCTCGGCGCGTCCGAGGCGCTCGGCGACCATCTGGCCCGGCATCCCCGCGACTGGCAGGCGCTCGTCACGTACGAGTCGGTCGACCTCAACCCGGGTGTCGCCGAGTTCGAGCGCGGGCTCGCCGACGCCGTCGACCCGGACTCGCTGCGCGTCGCCTACCGCCGGTGCATGCTCACCCTGGCCGCCCGCGACGTCTGCGGCACCACCGGCATCGCCCAGACCGCCGCCGAACTGGCCGACCTCGCCACCGCCACCCTCCGCGCCGCCCTCGCCATCGCCCGTACGGCGGCCCCCGAGGACGCGGCGCAGTGCCGGCTCGCCGTCGTCGCGATGGGCAAGTGCGGCGGGCACGAGCTGAACTACGTCTCCGACGTCGACGTGATCTTCGTCGGCGAGGCGCGCGACGGGGTCGAGGAGCACAAGGCCATGCAGGCCGCCACCCGGCTGGCCGCCCACATGATGCGGATCTGCTCCGAGACCACCGCCGAAGGCACCATCTGGGAGGTCGACGCCAACCTCCGGCCCGAGGGCCGCAACGGGCCCCTCGTCCGCACCCTCAGCTCGCACCTCGCCTACTACCAGCGGTGGGCCAAGACCTGGGAGTTCCAGGCACTGCTGAAGGCACGAGCGGTGGCCGGCGACCCGGAGCTGGGCGCGGAGTACGTCGACGCCGTCTCGCCGCTCGTCTGGCAGGCCGCCGACCGCGAGAACTTCGTCCCCGACGTGCAGAAGATGCGCCGCCGCGTCGTCGACAACATCCCCGCCGACCGGATCGAGAGGGAGCTGAAGCTCGGGCCCGGCGGGCTGCGGGACGTCGAATTCGCCGTGCAGCTGCTCCAGTTGGTGCACGGGCGCAGCGACGCCTCGCTGCACAGCGGGACCACGCTGGAGGCCCTGCGGGCGCTCGCCGAGGGCGGATACGTCGGCCGCGCGGACGCCGCTCAGTTGGACGAGGCGTACCGCTTCCTGCGCTCCATGGAGCACCGCATCCAGCTCTACCGGCTGCGCCGCACCCATCTGGTCCCCGAGGACGAGGCGGATCTGCGGCGGCTCGGGCGGTCGCTCGGGATGCGGACCGACCCGGTCGCCGAGCTGAACAAGGCGTGGCGGCGGCACGCCTCGGTGGTGCGGCGGCTGCACGAGAAGATCTTCTACCGGCCGCTGCTGGACGCCGTCGCCCAGCTGGCCCCGGGCGAGTCCCGGCTCAGCACCAAGGCGGCCGCGATCCGGCTGGAGGCGCTGGGGTACGCGGACCCGGCGGCGGCCCTGCGCCATCTGGAGGCCCTCTCCTCCGGGGTCTCGCGCAAGGCGGCGATCCAGCGGACGCTGCTGCCGGTGCTGCTCGGCTGGTTCGCGGACTCGGCCGACCCGGACGCCGGGCTCCTCGGCTTCCGGAAGGTGTCCGACGCGCTCGGCAAGACCCCGTGGTACCTGCGGCTGCTGCGCGACGAGGGGGCGGCGGCGGAGAACCTCGCCCGGGTCCTCTCCGCCGGCCGCCTCGCCCCGGACCTGCTGATGCGGGCCCCGGAAGCGGTGGCGATCCTGGGTGACCCGGAGGGGCTCACGCCGCGCACCCGCGAGCACCTGGAGCAGGAGGTGCTGGCGGCGGTGGGGCGTGCGGGGGGCGCGGAATCGGCGATCGCGGTGGTACGAGGGGTGCGGCGGCGGGAGCTGTTCCGTACGACGGCCGCCGACATCATCGGCTCCTACGGCACCGAGGACAGCCCGGCCGAGCAGGACCACGGGGCCCTCGTCGACCGGGTCGGCTCCGCCGTCACCGACCTCAACGCCGCCACCATCGCGGGCGCGCTGCGGGCCGCCGTACGCGAGCAGTGGGGCGACACCCTGCCGACCCGGTTCGCCGTCATCGGCATGGGCCGCTTCGGTGGCCACGAGCTGAGTTACGGCTCCGACGCCGACGTCCTCTTCGTGCACCGGCCGCGCGAGGGCGTGAGCGACGAGGAGGCGGCGCGGGCGGCCAACGCGGTCGTGGGGGAGATGCGGCGGCTGCTCCAACTGCCCACAGCCGACCCGCCGTTGCTCATCGACGCCGACCTGCGGCCCGAGGGCAAGACCGGGCCGATGGTGCGGACGCTGAAGTCGTACGGGGCGTACTACCGGCGTTGGTCGCTGGCCTGGGAGAGCCAGGCGCTGCTGCGGGCCGAACACATGGCGGGCGACGCGGAGTTGGGGCGCGAGTTCATCGAGCTGGTGGACCCGTTGCGCTATCCGGCGGAAGGGCTCGGGGACGACGCCGTACGCGAGATCCGCCGGCTCAAGGCGCGCATGGAGTCCGAGCGGATGCCGCGCGGCGCGGACCCGACGCTCCACGCGAAGCTGGGGCGGGGCGGGCTGAGCGACGTCGAGTGGACCGTGCAGCTGATGCAGATGCAGCACGGGTGGGCGGAGCCGGGGCTGCGGACGACCCGTACGCGCGAGGCGCTGGCGGCGGCGTGCGCGGCGGAGCTGATCCCGGCGGAGGACGCGCAGATGCTGGACGAGGCGTGGGTGCTGGCCACGCGGGTGCGGAACGCGGTGATGCTGGTGCGGGGGAGGTCCGGCGATACGTTCCCGTCGGACCCTCGGGAGCTGGCTGCGGTGGGGCGGTACCTGGGGTACGAGCCGGGGCATGTCGGGGACATGTTGGACGACTACCGGCGGATCACGCGGAGGGCTCGGGCGGTGGTGGAGGAGCGGTTCTACGCAGCGGTGGTCTAGGGCCTGTCGTCCGACGACGGCAGTTTGCCGACAGGCGCTAGGCGCGCGTCCTCGCGGGGCTCCGCCCCGGCCCCGCTCCTCAAACGCCGGAGGGGCTGGAATGGGCGGACGGGCTGGATTTAGGCGGGCCCGGATGAGCCCGGCAGTGGTCCACGAACGCCTTCAGTGCCAGTTCGAACGCCGCGTCCGCTCGCCCCGGCCCCGTCGCCGCCAGGGCCTCCGCCAGGCTCTCCGTCCCCGACGGGTCCTGCGGCAGTCCCACATCGTCTCCGGGGCCGCCAGGTCCAGTGCCGAGCCCAGGACCAGGTTCTCCAGGGCCGTGACCACCGTCATCACCTCCGCCACCGGGAAGCCCACCTCCAGGAGCGGGCGGACCGCGCGTTCGTACTGTTCCAGCACCTTCGGGGCCCGTACCGGTGACGTCCTCCTCGTCGCGCTCGTGCCCGGCGTCTTCCTGCTCGGGCTCCTCCTCGCCCGCCGCCTCCGGCGCCGTCGGCCCGAGGTGTACGCCTCCTTCGCCGCCGAGCCGACGGAGGAAGGCCGCGACGGCCTCCCGGACCCGCCCGCGCAACCCGTCTCCACCTCCGTAACCCTCTGACCAGCCTCCAAGGAGCCTCCACCGTGCCGTCCTCAGCCGACCTCCTCATCACCGGAGCCCGTGTCCGCACCCTCGATCCGGACCGGCCCGCCGCCACCGCCGTCGCCGTCCGGGGCGGGACGATCATCGGTGTCGGGGACGCCGACGACCTGCGTGAGCTGCGCGGGCTCGGTACCGAGCGGCTCGATCTCGGCGGGGCCACCCTCACGCCGGGACTCACCGATGCCCACAGCCACCCCGTCTGGGGTCTGGAGACGGCCACCGGCACCGATCTCACCGCCGTCCGCGACCTCGACCAGCTCCGGGCCGCCCTCGCCGCCGCCCCGCGCACCGAGGGGTGGGTGATCGGGTGGGGACTGGACCACAACGCCTTCGGGGACCGGCCCGTCGGCCACGCCCTCGTCGAGGACGCCCTCGGTGGCGCGCCCGCCTTCCTCCGGCTCTACGACGGGCACTCCGCCCTCGCCTCCGCCACCGCCCTGGAACGGGCCGGCGTCACCGGGCCGCGTACCTTCGCCCAGCGTGCCGAAGTCGTCTGCGATCCGGACGGGCGGCCCACCGGACACCTCGTCGAGCATGCCGCGATGGACCTCCTCGCTCCCTTCCTGCCCCGGCCCTCCGTGGCCGAGCGGCGGGCCGGGCTGGTGGAGCTGCTCTCCGCGATGGCGGCCACCGGGCTGACCGGGGCGCATGTGATGGACCTCGGGGACGGTTCCGTGCCCGCCTTCCTCGCCGCCGTGGAGGAGGACGCCGAGCTTCCCGTACGGCTCCGGCTCGCGCCCTGGTGCATGCCGGGCGTGGACGCGGAAGGGCTGGAGGAGCTGGTGCGGCTCCAGCGCGAGGCGGGGCGGCTGTGGCGGGTCGGTGGGGTCAAGTTCTTCATGGACGGGACCGTCGAGGGTGGCACCGCCTGGCTGGAGGAGGCCGACTGCCACGGCCAGGGCACCGAGGCGTTCTGGCCGGACCCGGCCGCGTACGCCGGGGCCGTCACCCACCTCCACCGCGCCGGCGTCCGCACCGCCACCCATGCCATCGGGGACGCGGCCGTACGGCACGTCCTGGACACCGTGGAAGGGCTCGGCGGGAGCGGGCGGCTGCGCCACCGCGTCGAGCACATCGAGTCGATCCCGCACGCGGTGGCGGAGAGGTTCGTCCGGCTCGGCGTGATCGCCTCCATGCAGCCCACCCACACCGCGTACACCCGCGCCGACCACACCGACGCCTGGTCCCGGCGGCTCGGCGACGAGCGCGCCGCCCGCGCCTGGCGGTGCCGCGACCTGCGCGACGCCGGGGCCTACCTGGCGCTCGGCTCCGACTGGCCCATCGCCCACTACGACGTACGCCAGGTGCTGGCCACCGCACGGCTGCGGCGGCTTCCCGGCGCGTACGACACCGAGCCCGTCGCCCCGGAACAGGCGCTGACCGGGCTGATGGCCCTGGAGGGGTGCACCTCGCACGCGGCCGTCGCGGCGGGGGAGCAGGAGGTGGCGGGGCGGATCGCGCCCGGCTTCCGGGCCGAACTGACCGCCTTCGGGGTGGATCCGGTGGAGGCCCCGGCGGACGAGCTGGGCGAGGCGCCGGTCCGGCTCACGGTCACGGGCGGACGCGTCGTACACCGGGGGTAGGGCAGCGGGAGGCGGGCGGACATGGCGTCCGCCCGCCTCCCCACGGCCTGACCTATGACCTGCGGGCGCCGGCCGCCTCCGGCTCTTCCGCCTGCTCCTCCGACGCCCGTGGCAGCCGCGCCATCGCCCGTACGCCCGCCAGCCGGCCGCCGCGCTTCGACGGGACCCACCTCGGCAGGTGGTGCGGCAGCGAGCCGTACCAGACGCGGGAGACCGCGTAGCCGAAGGCGAGACAGACCATGCCGCCCACCGCGTCCAGCCAGAAGTGGTTGGCGGTGGCCACGATGACGACCAGCGTGAGCGTCGGGTAGAGCAGGCCCAGGATGCGGGCCCAGGGCGCCGAGGCCAGCGCGAATATCGTCAGGCCGCACCAGAGGGACCAGCCGATGTGCATCGACGGCATCGCCGCGTACTGGTTCGACATGTTCTTGAAGTTTCCCGAGGCCATCGAGCCCCAGGTCTCGTGCACGAGCACCGTGTCGATGAAGTTCGCGCCGTTCATCAGACGCGGTGGCGCGAGCGGGTAGAGGTAGTAGCCGAGCAGCGCCACCGCCGTCGTCGCGAAGAGGACGAGGCGCGTGGCCGCGTACCGGCCCGGGTGGCGGCGGAAGAGCCAGACGAGGACACCGATGGTCACGACGAAGTGCAGCGTCGCGTAGTAGTAGTTCATCGACACGATCAGCCAGGTCACCGAGTTGACCGCGTGGTTGACCGTTTCCTCGAAGGCGAGACCCAGGGACTTCTCCGCCGACCAGATCCAGTCCGCGTTGGCCAGTGCCTGGGTCTTCTGCTCCGGTACGGCGTTGCGTACGAGCGAGTACAGCCAGTAACTGACCGCGATGAGCAGGATCTCGAACCAGAGCCGTGGGCGACCGGGCGATCGCAAGGAACGGAAGCGGTCCGACCAGCCGGTCTTCCCGTCTTCCTGCGCAGTCACGTCCGTCTCACCCATAGGCAGAGAGTCTTCCATAGAGATTCCCCTGCCCCCGATCATCCTCCGGTCGGGTTCCGGTCGCACATCCTGCGTCTCAGGGACGAGGGCGTAGGCCTCAAGGACGAGACGGGAACCCTGAGCCGCCTGCGGGTCCCGAGGCCGTCGTGCCGCGCACCACCAGCTCCGGCATGAAGACGAACTCGCTGTGCGGGGCCGGGGTTCCGCCGATCTCCTCCAGCAGCGTGCGCACCGCGGCCTGGCCCATCGCCGTCACCGGCTGGCGGATGGTGGTGAGCGGAGGGTCGGTGAACGCTATGAGGGGCGAGTCGTCGTAGCCGACCACGGAGAGGTCCCGGGGGACCTCCTTGGAGAGCCTGCGGGCAGCGCGGATCGCGCCGAGCGCCATCATGTCGCTCGCGCAGACGACCGCCGTGCAGCCGCGCTCCATCAGCGCGGAGGCGGCGGCCTGGCCGCCCTCCAGCGTGTACAGCGAGTGCTGGACCAGCTCCTCCACCGCTTCCGGGGCCAGGCCCAGCTGCTCGCGCATCGTGGCGTGGAAGCCCTCGATCTTGCGGAGCACCGGCACGAAGCGCTTCGGGCCGACCGCGAGGCCGATACGGGTGTGGCCGAGCGCCACCAGGTGCGTCACCGCCAGCCGCATCGCCGCCCGGTCGTCGGGGGAGATGAAGGGCGCCTGGACCTTGGCGGAGAAGCCGTTGACCAGGACGAAGGGGACGCCTTGGCCGCGCAGTTGCTCGTAGCGCTGCATGTCGGCCGAGGTGTCGGCGTGCAGGCCGGAGACGAAGATGATGCCCGAGACGCCTCGGTCCACCAGCATTTCGGTGAGTTCGTCCTCGGTGGAGCCGCCGGGCGTCTGGGTGGCGAGGACCGGCGTGTATCCCTGCCGGGTCAGCGCCTGGCCGATCACCTGGGCCAGCGCCGGGAAGATCGGGTTCTCCAGCTCGGGCGTGATCAGTCCGACCAGGCCGGCGCTGCGCCGGCGCAGCCGTACGGGGCGTTCGTAGCCCAGGACGTCGAGCGCCGCGAGGACGGATTCGCGGGTGGTCGCCGCGACCCCGGGCTTGCCGTTCAGGACTCGGCTGACCGTCGCTTCGCTGACCCCCGCCTGAGTTGCGATATCGGCAAGCCGTGCGGTCATGTCAGTGGACTGTACCGGGCCGGTGTCGGATTGCCCACTGTGCGTCGGCAGGGCACACGCACCCCTGGACCGGGCCCGTCCGGGCTGTATGCCTCGGCAAGGTCTTGCAAGCTCTTGCGGTCGTCCACCGCAGACTGCGGTCGGATCGTCGCACTGTGGTGATGGCGTACGTATCCCGTGCGTGGCCTGCCCTTGCCAGGGTTCCACCGGTTCCGTCAAGGGGCTTGACGGCAACCTTGAGGACACGCGAATGTAACGATCAGCAGGGCTTGCAGAAATCTTCCGCAAGGTCTTTCGGCGGTCTTTCATCCTTGTTACGTTCACGTCGACCCGGCGCCGCGACGGAGCGGTACGGCAGTTGAAGGAGTTCAGATGCGACGTGGCATAACGGCCACCGCCCTGGTCGCGGCCCTGGCGCTCGCGGCGACCGCCTGCGGCAGCGGCGACGAGACCGGCGGCAGCAAGAGCTCGGGTGAGCTCTCCGGCACCGTCACCTGGTGGGACACCTCCAGCGTCGGCAGCGAGGACAAGGTCTTCAAGAAGCTGGCCGAAGGCTTCGAGAAGAAGCACCCGAAGGTCGACGTCAAGTACGTCAGCGTCCCGTTCGGCGACGCGCAGAACAAGTTCAAGAACGCGGCCCAGGCCGGCAGCTCCGCCCCCGACGTGATCCGCTCCGAGGTCGCCTGGACGCCGGACTTCGCCTCCCTCGGCTACCTGGCCCCGCTGGACGGCACCGCCGCCCTGAAGAACCAGGACGACTTCCTGCCGCAGGCCGTCGCGTCCACCAAGTTCGAGGACAAGACCTTCGCCGTCCCGCAGGTCATCGACTCCATGGGCATCTTCTACAACAAGAAGCTGATGGAGAAGGCGGGCGTCGAGGCGCCCACCAACCTGGCCGAGCTGAAGAGCGTCTCGAAGAAGATCAAGGACAAGACCGGCAAGACCGGTCTCTACCTGCGCGGCGACGACCCGTACTTCTTCCTCTCCTTCCTGTACGGCGAGGGCGGCGACCTGGTCGACGCCGAGTCCAAGACCGTCACCGTGGACAAGCCCGAGGGCGTCAAGGCGTTCAAGGCGGTCAAGACCCTGGTCGAGGACGGCACCGCGAAGACGGATGCCTCCGACGGCTGGGAGAACATGATGCAGGCGTTCAAGAACGGCGACGTCGCGATGATGATCAACGGCCCCTGGGCCGTCGCCGACACGCTGACCGGCAAGGAGTTCACGGACAAGGACAACCTGGGCATCGCCACGGTCCCGGCCGGCTCCGCCGCGCACGGCGCCCCGCAGGGCGGCCACAACCTCGCCGTCTACGCCGGTTCGAAGAACCTGGAAGCCTCCTACGCCTTCGTCGAGTACATGACGTCCGTGGAGTCCCAGGCCACCGCCGCCGGTGAGCTGAACCTGCTGCCGACGCGCACCTCCGCGTACGCCAAGAAGGAAGCCGTCAACAGCGAGATCGTCGGCTTCTTCAAGCCGGTCGTCGAGACCGCCGTCGAGCGCCCCTGGATCCCCGAGGGCGGCAGCCTCTTCGCCCCGCTCGGCATCGAGTACACCAAGGTCCTCACCAACCAGACCACGCCGGAGAAGGCCGCCAAGGCCACCGGCGACGCGTACCGCAAGCTCCTGAAGGACTGGAAGTAACAGGAAGGTTGGCCGACTGATGGCTGTCCACACCAGCCAGTCGGTGGTGAAGGCCGCGGGCGATGACGTCGCCCGCGGCCGGAGCCGCGGTACTGGCACCCCACCACCGGCCCCCGGCCGTTTCCGGCGCGGCCTGTCGACCCACTGGTACGCCTGGACCATGGTCGCCCCGGTCGTCGTCGTGATCAGCGTGATCATCGGCTACCCGCTGCTGCGCGGGATCTACCTGTCGATGACCGACGCCAACGAGCGCAACGTCGCGCGCACGATCGGCGTCAACGAACTGCCCGCCACCTACGAGTTCGTCGGTGCTGACAACTACATCGACGCGCTGACCGGCTCGCAGTTCCTCGGCACGCTCGGCTGGACGCTGGTGTGGACGGTCTCCTGCGTGAGCATCACGTTCGCGCTCGGCATGGCGCTGGCCAACATCCTCAACCGCAGGATCGCCGGCCGCTCCGCCTACCGCATGGCCCTCATCCTGCCCTGGGCCATCCCCGGCTTCGTCTCGGTCTTCGCCTGGCGCTTCCTCTACAACGAGGAGCGCGGCCTGCTCAACACCGTCCTCGGCGGCATCGGCATCGACGGCATCCCTTGGCTGAACGACCCGACCTGGGCCAAGTTCGCGGTCATCGCCGTCAACGTCTGGCTCGGCGTCCCCTTCATGATGGTCGCCCTGCTCGGCGGATTGCAGTCCATCCCCTCGGAGCAGTACGAGGCGGCCGAGATGGACGGGGCCACCGCCTGGCAGCGGTTCCGCCACATCACGCTGCCGGGCCTGCGCCCGGTCTCCACCACGGTGATCCTGCTCTCCACCATCTGGACCTTCAACATGTTCCCGGTGATCTTCCTGCTGACCCGCGGCGGACCCGGTGAGGCCACCCAGATCCTCGTCACCCAGGCGTACAAGTTCTCCTTCGAGATCAGCCCGCGCGACTTCGCGCAGTCCTCCACGTGGGGCGTGCTGATCCTCGTACTCCTGATGCTCTTCGCCGTGGTCTACCGGCGAGTCCTGCGCTCCCAGGGAGACAACTGGTGACCACCGTGACCGACACCTCCGCACGCCCCTCCGGGCGCAAGGTCCGCCTCCGCGGCGACCGTTCACCCCTGGCCTCCGTCGCCCTGCACCTCACGCTGATCGTCACCTCGGTGATCGCGGTCTTCCCGGTGCTGTGGGTCCTGCTGACCTCGCTCAAGCCCGCCAAGTACGCGACCACCACGGACTTCTTCCGCGAGACCACGTTCGTCAACTACACGAACCTGATCCGCGACACCGAGTTCCTCACCTGGTTCGCCAACTCCGCGATCATCGCCGGGCTCTCCACCGTCATCGGTGTTTTCGTCGCCGCCACCACCGGCTACGCCGTGAGCCGCTTCCGCTTCCCCGGCAAGCGCGGGCTGATGTGGACGCTGCTGATCACCCAGATGTTCCCGGTCGCCGTCCTCATCGTGCCGATCTACAACATCATGGCCAACCTGGGCCTGCTCAACCAGCCCGCCGGCCTCGTCATCACCTACCTCACCATCTCGGTGCCGTTCTGCGCCTGGATGATGAAGGGCTTCTTCGACACCATCCCGCGCGAGATCGACGAGTCGGGCGAGGTCGACGGCCTCACCCCGTTCGGCACCTTCTGGCGCCTGATCCTGCCGCTGGCCAAGCCGGGCCTCGCGGTCACCGCGTTCTACTCCTTCATCACCGCCTGGGGCGAAGTGGCGTACGCCTCCGCCTTCCTGGTCGGGGACGAGAACCTGACGCTCGCCGGCGGACTCCAGAAGTTCGTCAACCAGTACGGCGCCCAGTGGGGCCCGATGACGGCGGCCTCCGTGCTCATCGCCATCCCGGCCGCCCTGGTCTTCCTGTTCGCGCAGAAGCACCTGGTCACCGGCGTGTCCGCCGGAGCCGTCAAGGGCTGACACCGCCAGGACGACGCCACCACCCGCACGCACCACCGCATTCGTCACGGCGGCGCCGGACACACCCCGACCGGTCACCGGCGCCGCTCCCCACCCAGACACCCCAGGGACGACATGACCCAGCACCTCGCTGCCCCCTCCACCGGCACGTCCGACGACGCCCCGGGCCACCGCACCGGCTGGTGGCAGGACGCGGTGATCTACCAGGTCTATCCGCGGAGCTTCGCCGACGGCAACGGCGACGGCATGGGCGACCTCCCCGGCGTCACCGCCCGCCTGCCCTACCTGCGGGACCTCGGGGTCGACGCGGTGTGGCTCTCGCCCTTCTACGCCTCCCCGCAGGCCGACGCCGGGTACGACGTCGCCGACTACCGGGCCATCGACCCGATGTTCGGCAGCCTGCTGGACGCCGACGCCCTGATCCGCGAGGCGCACGGCCTGGGCCTGCGCATCATCGTCGACCTGGTCCCCAACCACTCCTCCGACCAGCACGAGTGGTTCAAGCGCGCCCTGGCCGAGGGCTCCGGCTCCGCGCTGCGCGAGCGCTACCACTTCCGCCCCGGCAAGGGCACCGACGGCGAACTCCCTCCCAACGACTGGGAGTCCATCTTCGGCGGCCCGGCCTGGACCCGTACGGTGAACCCGGACGGCACCCTGGGCGACTGGTACCTCCACCTCTTCGCCCCCGAGCAGCCCGACTTCAACTGGGAGCACCCGGCCGTCGCCGACGAGTTCCGCTCCATCCTGCGCTTCTGGCTCGACATGGGCGTCGACGGCTTCCGGGTCGACGTCGCCCACGGCCTGGTCAAGGCGGAGGGACTGCCCGACCTCGGCGCCCACGACCAGCTCAAGCTGCTCGGCAACGACGTGATGCCCTTCTTCGACCAGGACGGCGTGCACGCGATCTACCGCAGCTGGCGCACCATCCTCGACGAGTACCCGGACACAATGGGGCCCGGAGGGCCTTCCTCGGAGGGGCGGCGGCGGGTGACGGGTGGGCGGATCGCGGTCGCCGAGGCCTGGACCCCGACCGTGGAGCGCACCGCCAACTACGTGCGCCCCGACGAGATGCACCAGGCCTTCAACTTCCAGTACCTCTCCACCGCCTGGGACGCCGCCGAGCTCCGCAAGGTCATCGACACCTCGCTCGACGCCATGCGCCCGGTCGGCGCGCCCACCACCTGGGTGCTCTCCAACCACGACGTCACCCGGCACGCCACCCGCTTCGCCAACCCGGCGGGCCTGGGCACCCAGATCCGTACCCCCGGCGACCGCGAACTCGGCCTGCGCCGGGCCCGCGCCGCCACCCTTCTGATGCTCGCCCTGCCCGGCTCCGCCTACGTCTACCAGGGCGAGGAGCTCGGCCTGCCCGACGTCACCGACCTGCCCGACGAGGCCCGCCAGGACCCCTCGTTCTTCCGCGCCGAGGGCCAGGACGGCTTCCGCGACGGCTGCCGCGTCCCGATCCCGTGGAACCGCGAGGGAACGAGTCACGGCTTCGGCGAAGGCGGCAGCTGGCTCCCGCAGCCCGCCGGCTGGGGCGAGCTGTCGGTGGAGGCGCAGACCGGCGTGGAGGGCTCGACGCTGGAGCTGTACCGGGCCGCGATCGCCGCCCGCCGGGACCACCCGGGCCTCGGCGCGGGCACGGACGTGGAGTGGCTGGACGGCCCCGAGGGCGTCCTCGTCCTCGCCCGCCCCGGCTTCGTCTGCACCGTCAACACCACCGGCGCCCCGGTCCGCATCGCCGCCCGCGGCCGGGTGCTGCTCGCCAGCTCCCCGGTCACCGTCGACGGCTCCGAGGCCGTGCTGCCCGCCGACACCACGGTGTGGTGGACGGTGTGACACTGCCCGCACCCAGGACCACGGCCGCGCCGCGCCTCTCCGACATCGCCGGACAGGCGGCGGTCAGCGAGGCGACGGTCAGCCGGGTCCTGAACGGGAAGCAGGGCGTCGCGGACACCACGCGTCAGCGGGTGCTCGCGGCGCTCGACATCCTGGGCTACGAACGGCCCGTACGGCTGCGCCAGCGCAGCGCCGGACTGATCGGCCTGGTGACGCCCGAACTCACCAACCCGATCTTCCCGGCGTTCGCGCAGTCCGTGGAACAGGTGCTGGCCGGACACGGCTACACGCCCGTCCTCTGCACCCAACTCCCGGGCGGCGCAACCGAGGACGAGCTGGTCGAACAGCTCGTGGAGCGGGGCGTCGGCGGCATCGTCTTCCTCTCCGGACTGCACGCCGACACCTCGGCCGACCCGGCCCGGTACGCCGCGCTCACCGAGCGCGGTGTGCCGTTCGTCCTGATCAACGGCTACAACGAGCGCATCAGCGCCCCGTTCGTCTCGCCCGATGACAACGCTGCCGTACGGATGGCCGTCGGCCACCTCGCCGACCTCGGCCACCGCCGGATCGGCCTCGCCATCGGCCCGCAGCGCTACGTGCCGTCCCGGCGGAAGCGGGACGGGTTCGTGGAGGCGGCGATCTCGCTGCTGGGCATGGACCGGGCGGAGGCCGAAGGGCTCGTCTGCTCCACCCTGTTCGGCGTCGAGGGTGGCCAGGTGGCGGCGGGCGCGCTGCTGGACGCCGGGTGCACCGGCATCGTCTGCGGCAGCGACCTGATGGCGCTGGGCGTGGTGCGTACGGCCAGGGGGAGGGGGCTCGACGTGCCGCGTGACGTCTCGGTCGTGGGCTTCGACGACTCGCAGCTCATCGCCTTCACCGACCCGCCGCTGACCACCGTGCGCCAGCCGGTGCAGGCGATGGCGGCGGCCGCGGTGGGCGCGTTGCTGGAGGAGATCGGCGGGAGTCCGGTGCAGCGCACCGAGTACGTCTTCCAGCCGGAGCTGGTGGTACGGGGCTCGACGGCGGCGGTACGCGCGTAGGCGGGGCCGCGAGGGACACGCACAGAGAGGCGTCCAGGAGTCGGCCCAGGAAGGGCCGGCGGGGAGTTGTGCGACTCCTGGACGCCTCTCTTGTCGTGACCGGCCCGGCCGGCCGGGCGCGTGGAGTCCGGGCACGGTGAAGCGCCGGAACCCTCGGCCGACCGGACCGGAGTCAGGTGAAACGTAACAGGCCCGCAATATCTTGCGAAAGACCTTGCAGCAAGAAACCGCGAAGAAAAATGGCTTGTTTCGTGGATGTGAGCGGGGCGTGTCCAAAGGGTTGACCGGTGCCTGGCGGCCTCGTACGGTCTGGTCCGCGGCAAGGTTTGCATTCTTGCAGCAAGAACCTTCAGGAGCCTTGAGGGCATGGCGCGTTGCCGGCTGAGGCTGCACCGTCACCCGCGTTTCCCCCACCCCCGCAGGAGGAAAGACATGGCACGCAGACCCCTGTCTGCCGCGCTCGCCCTCGTGGCCGGCGCCGCTGCCGCCCTTGTCATCCCCACCGGATTCGGCACCGCGTCCCCCGCGCAGGCCGCCGCTCCGGGCGACAAGGACGTCACCGCCGTGCTGTTCGAGTGGAAGTTCGCCTCCATAGCCAAGGCCTGCACGGACACCCTCGGTCCGGCAGGCTACGGCTACGTCCAGGTCTCGCCGCCCCAGGAGCACATCCAGGGCAGCCAGTGGTGGACGTCCTACCAGCCCGTCAGCTACAAGATCGCCGGCCGCCTCGGTGACCGGGCCGCCTTCTCCGCCATGGTCAACACGTGTCACTCGGCCGGCGTCAAGGTCATCGCGGACTCCGTCATCAACCACATGGCGGCGGGCAACGGCACCGGCACCGGCGGCTCGTCGTACACCAAGTACAACTACCCGGGCATCTACTCCGGCAGCGACATGGACGACTGCCGGTCGGAGATCAACAACTACCGCGACCGCGCCAACGTCCAGAACTGCGAACTCGTCGGCCTGGCCGACCTGGACACCGGCGAGGAGTACGTACGCGGCAGGATCGCCGGCTACCTCAACGACCTGCTCTCGCTCGGCGTCGACGGCTTCCGGATCGACGCGGCCAAGCACATGCCCGCCACCGACCTCGCCAACATCAAGACCCGGCTCACCAACCCGAACGTCTACTGGAAGCACGAGGCGATCTACGGGGCCGGTGAGGCCGTCTCGCCGTCCGAGTACCTCGGCAGCGGAGACGTCCAGGAGTTCCGTTACGGGCGGAGCCTCAAGCAGGTCTTCCTCAACGAGAACCTGGCCCACCTGAAGAACTTCGGCGAGGGCTGGGGCTTCATGGAGTCCGGGAAGTCCGCCGTCTTCGTCGACAACCACGACACCGAGCGCGGCGGCGACACCCTCAACTACAAGAACGGCTCCGCCTACACGCTGGCCAACGTCTTCATGCTGGCCTGGCCCTACGGCTCCCCGGACGTCCACTCCGGCTACGAGTTCAGCAACCACGACGCCGGGCCGCCCAACAACGGCCAGGTGAACGCCTGCTACAGCGACGGCTGGAAGTGCCAGCACGACTGGCGCGAGATCTCCTCCATGGTCGGCTTCCGCAACACCGCACGCGGCCAGGCCGTCACCAACTGGTGGGACAACGGCGGCGACCAGATCGCCTTCGGCCGGGGGAACAAGGCGTACGTGGCCATCAACCACGAGTCCTCCTCGCTGACCCGGACCTTCCAGACCTCGCTGCCGGCCGGTGACTACTGCGACGTGCAGTCCGGCCGCGGAGTGAGCGTCAACGGCTCCGGCCAGTTCACCGCCACGCTCGGCGCCGGGACCGCTGTCGCCCTGCACGCAGGCGCCCGCACATGCTCCGGCGGCGGCTCCAACCCCGGCCCCGGCAACGGCCAGTCCGGCGCCTCCTTCGGCGTCAACGCCACCACGCAGCTCGGCCAGAACATCCACGTCACCGGCGACCAGGAGGCCCTCGGCAACTGGAACCCGGCAGGCGCGCCGAAGCTCGACCCGGCCACGTACCCCGTCTGGAAGCTGGACGTGAACCTGCCCGCCGGGACCACGTTCGCGTACAAGTACGTCCGCAAGGACGCGGGCGGCAACGTCACCTGGGAGAGCGGCGCCAACCGCACCGCCACCGTCCCGGCCTCCGGAAAGGTCACGCTGACCGCCGACGTCTGGCGCAGCTGACCCGTATCGCCCCGTGGGCCGGAGGCGTGCTGCCTCCGGCCCACAGCCAACCCTCCTGCCACACCAGCCGAGGAGCGAACCCTCTCGTGTCCAGAACCACCCTCAGGCGAGGGGTGATCGCCGCGCTCTGCGTGGCGCTGCTGCCCGTCGTCCCGGCGGCCACCGCCGCCGCATCGCCCCGACCGCCCGCCCCGCCCTCCGACGCGAAGCTCGCGCGCGAGGCGGCCCGGCACGACCTCACGCGTGAGCAGTTCTACTTCGTGCTGCCGGACCGGTTCGCCAACGGCTCGACTGCCAACGACCGCGGCGGGCTGAAGGGTTCGCGCCTGGAGCACGGCTTCGACCCGACGGACAAGGGGTTCTACCAGGGCGGCGACCTCAAGGGCCTGAGCCAGAAGCTGGACTACATCAAAGGCCTCGGCACCACCGCGATCTGGCTCGCGCCGATCTTCAAGAACCGTCCGGTCCAGGGCACCGGCAAGGACGCGTCGGCCGGCTACCACGGTTACTGGATCACCGACTTCACCCAGGTCGACCCGCACTTCGGCACCAACGCCGACCTGGAGAAGCTGATCGACAAGGCCCACGCCAAGGGCATGAAGGTCTTCTTCGACGTCATCACCAACCACACCGCCGACACCGTCGACTACGCGGAGAAGGCCTACGGCTACAAGCCCAAGGGCGCCTTCCCGTACCTGGACAAGGACGGCCGGCCCTTCGACGACCGTGAGGGCATCAAGAAGGTCGACCGGGACTCCTTCCCGTACACCCCGGTGCAGGCGCCCGGTACCGGCAAGAAGGTCCCGTCCTGGCTCAACGACCCGACCATGTACCACAACCGGGGCGACTCGACGTGGGCCGGCGAGTCCAACGAGTACGGCGACTTCTCCGGGCTCGACGACCTGTGGACCGAGCGTCCCGAGGTCGTGAAGGGCATGGAGAAGATCTACGAGAAGTGGGTCCGCGACTTCGACATCGACGGGTTCCGCATCGACACCGTCAAACACGTCGACCTGGACTTCTGGACCCAGTGGGCCACCGCGCTCGACGCCTACGCCGCCAAGCGCGGCCGGGACGACTTCTTCATGTTCGGTGAGGTCTACTCGGCCGACCCGGCGATCACCTCGCCGTACGTCACGCGGGGCCGGCTGGACTCGACGCTGGACTTCCCGTTCCAGGAGGCCGCCCGGCAGTTCGCCTCGCAGGGCGCCCCGGCCGACCGGCTCGCCTCGGTGTACGGCCAGGACTACCGCTACACCACGGACAAGGCCAACGCCTACGAGCAGGTCACCTTCCTCGGCAACCACGACATGGGCCGCATCGGGACCTTCCTCAAGCAGGACAACCCGAACGCCGATGACGCGGAGCTGCTGAAGCGGGCCCGCCTCGCCAACGAGCTGATGTTCCTCGGCCGCGGCAACCCGGTGATCTACTACGGTGACGAGCAGGGCTTCACCGGAGCGGGCGGCGACAAGGACGCCCGCCAGACCCTCTTCGCCTCGCAGACCGCCGACTACCTGGACGACGACCAGCTCGGCACCGACCGCACCCACGCCTCGGACGCGTACGACACCCGGCACCCGGTCTACCGCTCCATCGCCGGGCTCGCCAAGCTCACGAAGGAGCACCCGGCGCTGCGGGACGGTGTGCAGATCGAGCGCCACTCCAACCGCTCGGTGTACGCCACCTCCCGTATCGACGCCAAGCGGCCGTACGAGTACCTCGTCGCCTCCAACAACGCGGCCACGCCGAAGACGGTCCAGCTCTCCACCGAGTCGGCCGGAGCCGACTTCCGTACGATCTACGGTGGTTCCGGCGCGGTCCGCAGTGGTACGGACAAGAAGGTCACCGTCACCGTGCCCGCGCTCTCCAGCATCGTGCTGCGCGCGGACAAGCCGCTCGGCGTCCCCGCCGCCAAGCCCGTGATCGCTCTGACGGCTCCGGCCGCCGGCGCCACCGGTACCGTCGAGATCAGCGCCGACGTGGACGGCGGCCAGCTCAACCGGGTCGTCTTCGCGGCGCAGGTGGGCAACGGGAAGTGGCAGACCCTCGGTTCTGCCGACCACGCCCCGTACAAGGTCACGCAGTACCTTGACGAGTCGGTGAAGGCCGGAACGCCGCTTCGGTACAAGGCCGTTGTCGTCGACCGCGCCGGCCGCACCTCCAGCTCTCTCGCCGCCACCACCGCCGGGCAGACCCCGCCGACGCCGAAGCCCGTCGCGATCGAGCGCGACCGGGCCGTCGTCCACTACCAGCGTGCCGACGGCGACTACGAGGGCTGGCAGCTCAAGTCCGGTGAGAAGACGGCCGAGTTCATCGGGCGGAGCGCGTACGGCGCGTTCGCCTGGCTCGACCTGGAGAAGGGCACGGACTCCGTCCCGTACACCGTGGAGAAGAACGGTGCGGCGGACGGGCCGCGGCGGACCATCGACCTCGGGGTGACCGGGCAGGTCTGGATCGAGCAGGGCAAGGACGAGCAAGGCGTCGAAGCGCCCGAGACGCCGCCGCAGGACACCACGAAGGCGGTTCTCAACTACCACCGCGCCGACGGCGACTACGACGGCTGGGGGCTGCACACCTGGACCGGCGCCAAGGAGCCCACCGACTGGGCCAAGCCGCTGATGCCGGTGAAGAAGGACGCGTACGGGGTCACCTTCGAGGTTCCGCTCACCGACGGGGCCACCTCGCTCAGCTACATCCTGCACAAGGGCGACGAGAAGGACCTCCCCAGCGACCAGTCCCTCGACCTCGCCACGTACGGCCACGAGGTCTGGCTGCTCGGCTCCAAGCCCGGCTACCTGCTCCCGCAGGTCGGCGGCGGCGCGGCTCCCGACCTCACCAAGGCCGAGGCGCAGTGGATCGACGCGGACACCGTCGTCTGGAAGGTGAAGGCGACCGACGCCACCAGCCAGCAGCTCGTGTACGCCAAGAAGGGCGGCATCTCCGTCGTCGGCGGGGCGCTCTCCGACGAGGGTCAGTGGCTGCGGCTCCAGCAGGGCGGGCTGAGTGACGCGCAGAAGGCCGCGTTCCCGCACCTGAAGGACTATCCGGCCTTCACGGTCGACCCGCGTGACCGCGACCGCGTCCGTGAATCCCTTCGCGGCCAGCTCATCGCCACGCAGCGCGCCGCCAACGGCGCCCTGCTCGCCGCAACCGGCGTACAGACGGCGGGAATTCTGGACGACCTGTACGGGAAGAAGGCGACCAACGCCGAACTCGGCCCGGTCTTCCGCAAGTCGACCCCCACGCTCTCCGTGTGGGCGCCGACCGCCGCGACCGTCGCGCTCGAACTCGACGGCCGTACGCACCCGATGAAGCGCGACGACCGCACCGGCGTCTGGTCGGTCACCGGGAAGAAGGACTGGCGGGGCAAGCCCTACCGGTACGCGGTCACCGTCTGGGCGCCCACCGTCCAGAAGCTGGTCACCAACAAGGTCACCGACCCCTACTCCACCGCCCTGACCGCCGACTCCGCCCGCAGCCTCGTCGTCGACCTCACCGACCCGAAGCTCGCGCCGAGCGGCTGGTCCGGACTGAAGAAGCCCGCCGCCACCCCGCTGCGGGACGCCCAGATCCAGGAGCTGCACGTCCGGGACTTCTCCATCACGGACCGCACGGCCAAGCACCCCGGTGAGTACCTGGCCTTCACCGACACCCGCTCCAAGGGCATGCGGCACCTGAAGAAGCTCGCCGACTCCGGCACCAGCTACGTCCACCTGCTGCCCGTCTTCGACATCGGGACCATCCCCGAGAAGAAGAAGGACCAGGCCACGCCCGCGTGCGACCTGCACGTCTACGCCCCCGACTCACAGGAGCAGCAGGCCTGCGTGAGCGAGGCCGCCGCGAAGGACGGCTTCAACTGGGGGTACGACCCCTTCCACTACACCGTCCCCGAAGGCTCGTACGCCTCCGACCCCGACGGCACCAAGCGCACGGTCGAGTTCCGGCAGATGGTCCAGGGCCTCAACCAGGCCGGGCTGCGCACGGTCATGGACGTCGTCTACAACCACACCGTCGCCTCCGGCCAGGACGACAAGTCGGTGCTCGACCGGATCGTGCCCGGCTACTACCAGCGGCTCCTGGAGGACGGCACCGTCGCCACCTCCACCTGCTGCGCCAACACCGCGCCCGAGAACGCCATGATGGGCAAGCTCGTCGTGGACTCGATCGTCACCTGGGCCAGGGAGTACAAGGTCGACGGCTTCCGCTTCGACCTGATGGGCCACCACCCCAAGGACAACATCCTCAAGGTCCGCAGGGCGCTGGACCGGCTCACGCCCGCCAAGGACGGCGTCGACGGCAAGAAGATCATCCTGTACGGCGAGGGCTGGAACTTCGGCGAGATCGCGGACGACGTCCGCTTCGTCCAGGCCACCCAGCAGAACATGGCCGGTACCGGCATCGCGACCTTCTCCGACCGGGCCCGTGACGCCGTGCGCGGCGGCGGCCCCTTCGACGAGGACCCCGGCGTCCAGGGCTTCGCCTCCGGCCTCTACACCGACCCCAACTCCTCATCCGCCAACGGCACCCGCTCCGAGCAGAAGGCCCGGCTGCTGCACTACCAGGACCTGATCAAGGTCGGCCTCTCCGGCAACCTGGCCGACTTCACCTTCACCGACACCTCCGGGCGTACGGTCAAGGGCTCGGACGTCGACTACAACGGGGCGCCCGCCGGATACGCGGCCGTCCCCGGCGACGCGCTGGCCTACTCCGACGCCCACGACAACGAGACGCTCTTCGACACCCTCGCCTTCAAGCTCCCGGCCGACACGACTGCCGCCGAGCGGGCCAGGGCACAGGTCGTCGCGATGGGCGCCTCCGTCCTCTCGCAGGGCCCTTCGCTCTCCCAGGCGGGCACCGACCTGCTGCGCTCCAAGTCGCTGGACCGCAACTCCTACGACAGCGGCGACTGGTTCAACGCCCTGCACTGGGACTGCCGTGACGGTAACGGCTTCGGCCGGGGCCTGCCGCCCGCCGCCGACAACCAGGACAAGTGGTCTTACGCGAAGCCGCTGTTGACGGCCTCCGCGACAATCGCGCCCAACTGCGCCCAGATCGACGGCGCTTCGGCCGCCTACCGCGACCTGCTCACCATCCGCTCCACCGAGAAGGAGTTCTCGCTCTCCACCGCCGGGCAGGTGCAGTCCGCCCTGTCCTTCCCGCTCTCCGGCCCGGCCGAGACCCCCGGCGTGATCACCATGCGCCTGGGCAAGCTGGCCGTCGTCCTCAACGCCACCCCGGAGACCGCCACGCAGAAGGTGGCCGCACCGGCGGGGAAGACATATACCCTGCACCCGGTCCAGACCAAGGGTGCGGATCTTACGGTCAAACGAGCCAGGTACGACGGGAAATCAGCCAGTTTCACCGTACCGGGACGCACGGTGGCGGTCTTCGTCCTGCGCTGACACCGACCGGCACTACGGTGACGGCAGACGTCGGCGATGGAGCCGCGACAGCCGTCCTGGTCCACCACCGGGCCGGTCCCGCCTCCCCCGCGCCGGGGAGGCGGGACCGGCCCGGTCCGCGTGGCGGGAAGCCCCGGCCGGGGCGGCCGGCTCACCGGCGCCCTCTGCCCCAGCGTGCCGGACGGTGTGATGATGACCCAGGTGGGATTCCTTCCCGAGGAGACGAGCAGCTTCGTCGGGAGGCGGGCCGAACTGGCCCGGCTGGAGACCGCGTTGGCCACGCACCGGATGACCACCCTGATCGGGCCCGGCGGCGTCGGCAAGACCCGGCTCGCGCTCCGGGCCGCGCGCGCCGCCGCCGACCGCTACCCGGACGGCGCCTGGTGGGCCGACCTCTCCCCGCTCTACGACGACGCGCTGCTGCTCCCCACCGTCTCCGACGCGGTCGGGCTGGCCGACCACACCTTGCGGATGCCGGTGGAGGCGCTCTGCGAGTGGCTCGGCGACAAACGCCTCCTCCTCGTCCTGGACTCCGCCGAACACCTCCGCTCCCCTTGCTCCCACCTCCTCGCCGAGCTGCTCACCACCTCGCCCGGCCTGACCGTCCTGGTCACCAGCAGGCAGCCGCTCGGCACCCGGGGCGAGCACGTGGTGCGGATCCCGCCGCTGCCGGTCGAGGGCGCTCCGGACGCGCTCCAGCTCTTCGAGGACCGGCTGCGGGCGTCCGATCCGCACGCGGGGCTGGACGCGCCGGGCGACCGGGCCGCCGCCGCCGACATCTGCCGCCGCCTGGAAGGCATCCCGCTCGCCATCGAACTGGCCGCCGCCGGTATCGGCCGCCACACCGTGGCCCAGCTCGCCACCCGCATCGGGACCCGCTTCGACGCGCCGGTCGACGCCGAGGACCTCACCGCATCCCGGCTCGACCTCCTCGCCGACGACTCCCTCTGGCCCCGCCGCCACCGCACCCTGCGCACCACGATCGGCTGGAGCCACGAGCTCTGCACCCCGCTGGAGCGGCTGTTGTGGGCCCGGCTGACCGTGCTGCGTACCGACTTCGACGAGGAGACCGCGCGCGAGGTCTGCACCGGCGGGCCGCTCGCCCCGGACGAGGTGGACCGGGCGCTGCAAGGGCTCGTCGCGCAGTCCGTCGTCCAGTGGGACGGCACCCGTTACCGGATGCTCGACACGCTGCGCGAGTACGGCCGCATGTGGCTCGCCGAACTCGGTGAGGAGCCGGCCGCCGCCGACCGGCACGCGGCCCGCTTCCTCGACTTCGCCCGCCGCGCCCACGAGGGCTGGACCGGGCCCGACCAGATCTCCTGGTACCACAAGGTCTCCGACACCCACCTGGACCTCTGCGCCGCCCTGGACCACCTGCTCGCCCACGATGTGGCGGGCGCACAGGAGATGGCGGGCCGGGTCGGCTTCTTCTGGGCCTGCTGCGGCCACTTGTCGGAGGCGCGCGGCTACGCCCAACGGGCCCTGGAGTCAGGCCCGGTGGAGGGCCCGCACCGGACCCGGCTGCAGTGGGTGTTGGGCGTCGCGGCGCTGCTGCAGGGCGATTTCGCGACCGCCGAGAAGTACGGGGCGCTCTGCACGGCCATCGCGCTGCACGACCGGGACGACGAGGGGATGCTCGGTGCCACGTATCTCTCGGGCCTCACCCAGCTGATGACGGGGGAGCCGGCGGCGGCGCTGGAGGCGGCGGAACGGGTGCTGCGGATGACGGAGACGGCGCCACCGGACGGAGGGCCCGCGGAGCAGCGGGCCGCCGCGGCCTCCGGGTCCGGTGGGGGCATGCCTCCCGTGGAGTCCGCCCACCGGCTGCGCTGCCGTCTCATCACCGTCTTCGCGCTCACCGCGCTGGGCCGGCTCACCGAGTCCGGGCGGGCCGCCGCCGCGCTGCGCCGGTCCTGCGAGCGGGGCGGCGAGTACTGGACCCGCTCCTACGCCGACTACCAGCTCGCCCTGATCGCCCTGCTCCAGGGCCGCCCGGCGGACTCCGCCGCGCACGCCCGGGCGATGCTCGCGGGCAAGCACCGGCTCCGCGACAGCTTCGGCATCGCGCTGGGCCTGGACGTCCTGGCCGCCGCCATCGCGGCGCAGGGGGCGGGGGCGCAGGCGGCCAGGGTGTACGGCACCGGGCACGCGTACTGGCGGATGGTCGGCCACCCGCAGCGCGGTACGCCGGAGCTGGGCCCGGTCCGCGAGACCTGCGAGCTCCAGGCCCGGGCGGCGGTGGGGGACGAGGCCTACCAGCGCGCTTTCGAGCGCGGTCAGGCGGACAACGCGGAGGTCGGTCTCGCGGCGGCGCTGCGGAGCGATCTCCGGCTCTGACCCGGCCGCGCAGCGTTCTCCAGCTCCGAGGGGCCCCGGGGGAGTGATGCGGGAGGACGGATTCTGACGGCGGACTACCCCGACCCGCGCATCGTGAGTTAGGTTAGGCATACCTAAGTGACCGCTTGGGTTTTCTGACCGCCTCTGGAGAGTTCGGATGCGTCCTTTCAGCCCCCGTGCCACGCAGCCGACCCGCGCCGAGCGCGTCCGGTCGATCCTCGTCGTCGCCCACTCGATGACGGTGGTGAGCGACGGGGTGCAGACCGAGGTCCGCCGCCTTGACGGCACGGGCGCGATGGGCCACATCCACCTGCACGCCCCGTCCGAGGACGGCCACGCACCGGCCGGTCAGCGCGTCCCGGCACGCCTGGAGTTCACGGACATCGCTCCCACTCCGGTACGGGAGCGGCTGCGCGCCCGGGTCACCGTGACCGGGCTGCTGGCGGCGCCGTACAGCACGGACACCGAGGCCTCCACCTGCATGGAGTTCGGCCAGGCGGTCCTGGAGGACGCCGAGGGCCGGACGTTCGTCACGCTGGAGGAGCTGGAGCGGACGGAGACGGACCCGGTCGCCGCCTGCGAGGCGGGCATGCTGACGCACCTGGTCGACGACCACAGCGAGCTGGTGCCGCTGCTGCTGCGCCTGGTCCGCCCGCAGCCGGACCGGGGGATGGTGCGGGCCGTGCCGCTGGCGATGGACCGGTACGGAGTGACCCTGCGCCTGGAGTACCCGCGCAGCCACCGCGACGTACGGCTGCCGTTCCCGAAGCCGGTGACCGACATCGACCAGGCGGGCCCGCAGATCCACGCCCTGCTGGCCGCCGCCCGCCGAGTCTCGCACCGCAACGGCCTGCCGGCCTAGGCTCTTTGAGGGCCTCAGGTCCCTTCGTGCGGAAGCCGCTGTGCCGGGACGGCCGGAGCGAGCGCCGAGAGCCGCGCCAGCAGGTCGCCGAACGGGCCCTCGGCCGGTTCCCGGGAGAGCACCCGCAGCACGATGCCCGCCATCTCCCGGTCGTACGCGGCGCTGACGGCGGCCAGCGCCGCGAAGTCGTGCACGAGCTGGATCTCCAGCTCCTCGCGCGGAATGCGGCGCCCGTCCAGCCAGATCAGCGCGGTCGACTCGGCCAGCGAGACCCAGGAACGGACCACCAGCTCCAGCCGGGCGGGCGGATCCTCCACGCCCAGGTGCGTGATGATCTGTTCGTACGCGGCCTGCCGCACACCGTCGATCATGGCGTTGGCCGTGGACGAACCGACCGCCGGGCCGCCGCGCATCAGCGCCGAGAAGCCCGGCCCGTGCTCGTCGACGAAGTCGAAGAACCGCCCCATCACCCGCAGCAGCCGTGCGCCCAGCGGCCCTTCGAGCGGCTCCAGGAAGCGGGCGGCCAGCTCGTCGGCGGCCCGCCGCAGCGCCGCCTCGTACAGGCTCTGCTTGCCCGGGAAGTAGTGGTAGACCAGCGGCCGTGAGATGCCGGCGGCAGCGGCGATCTCGTCGATCGACACCTCCTCGGGGGAGCGTCGGCTGAACAAGTCCAGCGCTACGCCGATCAGTTGCTGCCTGCGCTCGTCGACGCCCATCCTGCGCCGTACCCCGGTCGTCGTCATCCGGACAGCCTAACCGGGGTGCGGCCGGGTGGCTCCTACAGGTCCAGCACCAGCCGCCCGCTCCGGCAGCGCGAGACGCAGATCAGCATGGAATCGGCGCGCTCGTCGTCGGTCAGCAGTTCGTCGCGGTGGTCGATCTCGCCTTCCAGGACGCGCTGTTGGCAGGTTCCGCAGAAGCCCTGCTCGCAGGAGTACGCGACATGGGGCAGCTCCTCGCGGACGGCGGCCAGCACCGACTGCCCGGCCGCGACCCGCACGGTACGGCCGGTGCGGTGCAGCTCCACCTCGAAGGCACCGGAGTCCGCCGGGCCCGTCGCGTCCGTCCCGTCCATCCCTCCCGCCGCCGTCGTCGTCGCGGAGAACCGCTCCAGGTGCAGGGTGCAGCCTTCGGGGAGCGCGGCGGTCACGGCGGCCATCAGCGGCTCGGGCCCGCAGCAGTAGACGGCCGTGCCGGGCGCGATGTCCGCCAGCGCGGCGGCGGCGTCCGGATGTCCCGCCTCGTCCTGCGCGACCACGGTCACCCGGTCACCGTCGGCGCCGAGCTTCTCGACCTCGTCCAGGAACGGCATCGACCCGCGCGACCGGCCCCCGTACACCAGCCGCCAGTCGGCCCCTCGCGCGGCCAGCGCCCGCAGCATCGGCAGGACCGGCGTGATCCCGATCCCGCCCGCCACGAAGACGTACGCCTCCGCCTCCACCAGCGGGAACCGGTTGCGCGGCCCGCGCACCTCGATCTCCGCGCCTTCCCGGAGCTGCTCGTGCACCTCCCGCGACCCGCCCCGCCCCTCCGCCACCAGCCGGGTCGCGACCGTGTACGTACCCGGGTCGTCCGGATCACCGCAGAGCGAGTACTGCCGCACGAGCCCGGAGGGCAGGACGAGGTCCAGATGGGCGCCCGGCTGCCAGCTCGGCAACCCGGTTCCCTCCAGCCGGAGCTGTACGACCCCGTCGGCGACGGAGGACCGCTCGGTGACGGTCAGCCGCCGGATGGCCGTGGCCCGTCGCCGCGAGTGCCCGGAGACCGGCTCGGGCAGCGCGGGCATCGGCCACAGTGGCGACCGGGCGATCCGGCGGCGCAGTGCCCGCCGGGTGAGCAGGGCGGTACCGGCGACGAGGACGGCGGTACCGAGACGCGGCAGGGCCATGGTTCAGGACGTTCCCGTCGTACGGGCCTCGGCGGCGAGCGCCGCGGGCGAGTGGGCGAGGTAGTCGACGGCCTGGGCGGTGCTGCCCTCCTGGGAGGGGTGGTAGGAGCGGCTGAGGTAGCTGGGTATGGACCGCAGGATCGCGCCCGTGCTGGGCAGCGTCCCCTCCTTCCCGCTGGCGTGGAACGCCTTGAACGACGCCTTGCCATCCAGCAGGCTCGGGTCGTTCTCCATGAAGAACCGGACGCCGCGCTGCCAGAGGAAGACCAGCGCCGAGAAGGCCGCCGCCCACGTCCGCACCCGCCTGCGGTAGCCGCCGTCGACATGCATGAACACCTCGAATGCCACCGACCGGTGCTCCACCTCCTCCGCGCCGTGCCAGCGCAGCAGGTCCAGCATGGTCGGATCGGCGCCCTTGCGGTCCAGCGCCTCGGCGTTGAGGATCCAGTCGCCGAGGAAGGCGGTGTAGTGCTCGATGGCCGCGATCATCGCCACCCGTTCCATCAGCCACCACTGCGAGGGCCGCCCCGGTGGCAGCGTCCGGTCCCCGAGCAGCTTCTCGAAGAACCAGTCGACCTGCGCGGTGTACGGCGTCGGGTCGAGCCCCAACTCCCGCATGTGCGGCAGCACGTCGTCGTGCGCCTGCGAGTGCACCGCCTCCTGGCCGATGAACCCGATGACATCCTCGCGGAGTTGCTCGTCATGGATGTACGGGAGGATCTGCCGGTACACATGGATGAACCAGCGCTCTCCGGCCGGGAGGAGCAGGTGGAGCACATTGATGGTGTGCGTGGTGAACGGGTCGCCCGGCACCCAGTGCAGGGGGGTCTTCTCCCAGGCGAAGGAGACCTTGCGGGCCTTGAGCGCCGTCCGCTCCGACGCGACCGCCGCTGGCTGCGTGTTAGACATGGTGTCAATGTACTGACGGGTACCCGGTGGGACCAGGGGTCTGCACGGATTTCCCGCCGCCCTGTACGGGAAGGGGCAGGCCCATGATGGAGGGATGACGACGACGAACTCGGCCCGGGCCCGCTCCTTCGACGCGATCGCCGCCTCCTACGCCGCCAACCGGCCCTCCTACCCGCCCGCCCTGCTCGACGCGGTCGAGGAGCTGTCCGGCCGCCCGCTGGCCGGAGCCCGGGTCGCGGACGTCGGTGCCGGCACCGGGATCGCCACCGCTCTGCTGGACGGCCGGGGCGCGAGGGTTACGGCGGTGGAGCCCGGTGACGGGATGGCGGGGCAGCTCCGCCGGGGCCTGCCGCAGGTGCCGGTGGTCCGGGGTGACGGCAACCGGCTGCCGCTGCGGACCGGGTCGCTGGACCTGATCACGTACGCCCAGTCCTGGCACTGGACCGACCCCGCCCTCTCGGTCCCCGAGGCGCGCCGGGTGCTGCGACCGGGCGGGGCGCTCGCGCTGTGGTGGAACGACTCCGACCCGCGGGTGGAGTGGATCGGCGAGCAGCGGCGGCGGGTGCTGGACGCCTTCGGCGCGGGTCAGGAGGACCAGCACGTGGCGGCGTACGACCCCGACGCCCGGCTCCGCGCCGAGCTCCCCGCCGGGGTCGACTTCCGTACGCGGCAGGTGGAGTGGAGCCGTGAGGTGACGCTCGACGTCCACCTCGCCAACCTCGCCAGCCATTCCGTCTTCCTGGTCGCGGAACGGGCTTCGGCTGAGGCTGTGCTGGAGCGGGAACGCGCCCTGCTGGCCGACGCCTTTCCTGGCGGCACGGTCCGGGAGGCCTATGTGACGAGCCTGGCCGTCACCCGTACCTGAGACCGGATTTGGGTGCAGGATGGGCCGATGGCGACAGAACCGGATTGGCGAGTCGGAGCCGGCTCCCGGGCCGCGGGCACCCTCCTGGCAGCGCTGCTGCTCCTGACCGGGTGCAGCGCGGACGGCAAACAGAACGCGGCCGACGGCGCCGGGAGTGGCCGTCCCTCGGCACCGCCGACCGCGACGGGAACCCTGGAGCAGCTGGCCGAGAAGGCCGGCTGCGAACCCAATGTGCAGACCGACGCCCAGGAGCTCCGTCAGGCCAACTGCAAGACCGCGAGCGGGCGTTACGTACTGACCACCTTCGCCACCGACCGCGGCCAGCGCGAGTGGATCAACGAGGCCAAGGACTACGGCGGTTCCTATCTCGTCGGCCGGCGCTGGGTCGCCGTCGGCGAGGCGGAGGTGGTCGCGGCGCTGCGCGGCCGGCTCGGGGGGACGGTGGAGACCGCCTCGCCGCACCACTCGGGGGAGAGCGGGGATGGGGGGAGCGAGGAAGGGCACTCCGGTCACCACGGGAGCTGACCGCGCAGGTCGGGGGGACGGGCGTCACGGGGGCCGGTGCCGGTGCCGAATCACCGGCACCGGCCCCCTCGGTGTCACAGGTGTCGTATCAGCGGCACCTGCGCCCGTCGTTGATGCACCGCACCATCTTCTTCATCAGCCTCTGGTCGAAGACGTTGATGAAGTCGCCGTGGTCGGTGATCGGCTTGTGCAGCTGCTCGGGGAAGGAGTCGACGGCGAAGCCGGGCCCCGGCGGCACGTCGTACACGATTCGCTGGACCAGCTGTGGAACCGCCCGGAACCCGTTCGGGCACCGCCCGTTCGGCTGCGCGAACGCCACATGGGTGCGGTGGTTGGCGCTGTCGGTGTTCTGCCCGTCCCAGCAGTTCTGGAAGGCGAACGTACGGACCACCTGGCTGCCCTCCGGGCAGATCGGGTACTTGTCCTTCAGCTGGCGGTTCTCGAAGCCGGTGCAGCTCCAGGAGGCGTTGGCGTTGGCGTCGCCGTTGGTGAACGCCTTCGCGTCGCCGGTGATGATCCGCAGGAAGCGCGGCATCGCGGTGACCCTGCCGACGGGGGAGCCGACGAACTTCAGGGTCACCTGGGACGGCGTCTGGATCTGGCCGACGTTCTGGTCGCGCCCGCCGCCGTCGGCGTTCACGTCGGCCTCGTCCTGCCCGTTCTGCAGGCGCAACACGGGCCAGTAGTAGGTCGACCGGTCGCCCTGGTTGCGGCAGGTGGTGGCGCCGCTCGCCAGGTCGTCGTCGCTGGCGAAGGCGTCGTTGGCCTGGTTGCCGATGTAATCGTGCATATGGTGCGCGCCGTTGCTCACGCCGGGCGCGACGATGACGTTGTCCGGGTTGAACTTCCCGTTCTCGTTACGGCCGCAGTCGGTGGTGAAGGTGCCCCGGGAGGCACCGCGGCGCTGGCGGGGGCGCTGGACATTGGGCTGGACGGACTGGATGTCGACAAAATCGGACGGTTCGGGCCCGTTGCCCGCCTGCCCGGGCCCTTGGCCGGGATCCTGCCCGTCACCCGGGTCCTGCCCGTTGCCTTGGTTGTCACTCTGGCCTTGGTCGTCCCCTTGGCCCTGCCTGTCACCCTGGCCTTGATTCTGGCCCTGGTCCTGCCCTTGGCCGTCGTCCTGGCCGCCATCGCCGCTGCCGCCGTCACCGCCGTTGCCGCCGTCACCGGTACTGCCGTTCTCGCCGCCCGGGTTGCCGGCCGCGCTGTCATCGGCGCGCAGGCTGCACCCGGCGAGGCCCTCGATCCCCGCGGGCCGCTCCGCGACGCGTCCGATGGCCGTGGCGATGCGGTCGAGGCTCGCCGTCCGCCTGCTCCGCAACGGGCCGAGCACGGCGTTCTCGGCGAGTCCGGGATCCTGGGATATCTGCTCTTTGCGGTCGGCGAACTCCCGGTAGGCATCGGTGATCTGGGTATCCATCGCCGCGAGTTCGCGGTCGACCTCGCCGCGTGCCTGGTCGGGCACCTCACGCAGTTCGTTACCGGCATCGGGACAGTCGATGGTGGACATCTGGCGGCCCGTGTTCTGAGCCCGGGTGGTGGGCGGCGATCCGGACGGCCCTTCCCCTGCGGAGGCGTAGACATTGACCGCCACCAGTCCGCCCCCGCCCAGGATCAGGGCGGCGGAGGCAGCTATGGCCCGGTTGGCCAGGCTGGAGCGTTTCTTGCGGGACGTACGGGGTGTACGTGCTGTGCGTCGCATGGGACTCCTCTGCTTCGAGGGAGAAGCGTGACGTCCCATACGCGCGGCCCCGGCGCCCTGTTCAGCCTCCTGGCCGATTCGTGCGAAGCTCCAGCGGGAAAGCGGCCCGAATGCCCAACTGCCGTGCAAAGAAGGCCAATACGGCACCAACCGGTGATCCGTCGGTCATGAGCCGGTGGTCAGCCGGTGCTCAGCCGTGGTCCAGATAGGCCAGCACCGCCAGCACACGCCGGTTGTCGTCGTCCGAAGGAGGCAGGCCGAGCTTTCCGAAGATGTTCGAGGTGTGCTTGGCCACCGCCCGCTCCGTGATCACCAGCTGGGCGGCGATCGCCGTGTTGGACCGCCCCTGCGCCACCAGCTCCATCACCTCCCGCTCGCGCGGTGTCAGGCCGCCCATCGGCTCGTCCTGCGAGCGGCGGGACAGGAGCTGGGAGATCACCTGCGGGTCCATCGCCGTGCCGCCCGCCGCCACCCTCCGTACCGCGTCGATGAACTGGTCCGCGTCGAAGACCCGGTCCTTCAGCAGATAGCCGATGCCCCCGTTGCCGTCGGCCAGCAGCTCCCGCGCGTACAGCTGCTCCACGTGCTGGGAGAGCACCAGCACCGGCAACCCCGGCCGCGCCCGCCGGGCCGCCAGGGCGCACTGCAGCCCCTCGTCCGTGTGGGACGGCGGGAGCCGGACGTCGACGACCGCGACGTCCGGCTCCAGCTCGGCCAGCGCCTTGCTCAGTTCGGGCCCGGTCTCCACGGCTGCGGCGATCTCGAACCCGTACGCCTCCAGCATGCGCACCAGTCCGTCGCGCAGCAGGAAGAGGTCTTCGGCTAGGACAACACGCAAGGCAGCTCCATGGTGACCATGGTGGGGCCGCCCGCGGGACTGCTGACGGCCAGGACGCCGTCGAATGTACCGAGTCGGCGTTCGATTCCGCTCAGCCCGGAGCCCGAACCGATCCGCGCACCGCCTCCGCCGTTGTCCGTCACGGATATCCGCAGCATCCCCTCGCCGTGGTGCAGGTCCACCCAGATCCGGTCGCCGCCGGAGTGCTTCACCGCGTTGGTCAGGACCTCGCTTACCGCGAAGTACGCCGCCGACTCCACCGACGCCTCCGCCCGCCCCGGCAGCTCCACCGTCACCTCCGTGGCCCCCGGCAGCCGCAGGGCCAGCGCCTTGACCGCGTCGCCGAGGCCACGCTCGGCGAGGACCGGCGGGTGGATGCCCCGGACCAGGTCGCGCAGCTCGGTCAGTGCCTCCGCCGACGACTCCCGGGCCATCGCCAGTAGCTTCTTCGCCTGCGCCGGGTCCTTCTCGACGAGCGCCTCGATCGCGCCCAGGTTCATCCCCATCGCCACCAGCCGCGCCTGCGCCCCGTCGTGCAGGTCCCGCTCGATGCGCCGCAGCTCGGAGGCGGCGGTGTCCACCGCCTCGTGCCGGGTCTCGGTGAGCCGGTCCACCCGCTGCGCCAGCGTCTGCTCGGGCGTCGGCGCCAGCAGCACGCGGGCCAGCAGGAAGTGCGCCCGCAGCACCGGTTCGGCGGCCAGCAGGCCGAGGAGGAAGAGCACCGCGCCGAGCCCCAGGGCGGCCAGCCCCGTGTGCTGGCTGTCCACCGGCACGAACCCGTACCAGTACGGGCTGCCGTCCTGGAACACCCGCCACAGCCCCGCCGCCAGCACCACCGACTCGATCGGGTAGACCATCAGCGCCGCGGCCAGCACCGCCAGCACGGCCCCGGCCGTCATGTCGACCAGCAGCCACTGGAGGTCCCGCCAGGTCGCCGGGTCCTTCAGCAGCAGCGTCGTCCGCTCCACCTGCCCGGTGACGCCTCGGCGAAGGTCCGGCGGGAACGGGCGGTACGGCGCCGGTATCCGTACGCCGGACCAGTCGGCCGCCCACAGCCGCCGCTGGTTCGCGTGCCGGCGCACCCCCTCCAGCACCAGCGGGGTCGTGAACACCCCGATGCCCAGCGGGATGAAGGCGATCGAGAGCACCGCGAGGACGAACAGCGTGATGGAGACCGCCAGCCCGTATACCGACAGGACGAGCCCCCGTCCCGCCGCCAGCATCGGCGGCCGTATCCGTGTCGCGACTGCGTTCATCGTCATCCCTCTCCCCTGACAGGACCCGAGCCGGCCCCCGTTGTCCCGCAAGTCTCGCCCCCGACCGCCCCGCGGCGGCAGCCGGTGCGCCACCCACCCGGGGGTGTGGCCAGCACCACCCCGGACCTGGTGCCGACCCCTGGTGAACGGGGGCGGAGGCCACCCCGTAACCGAGCAGGTGTGACACACGGGGACGGCCCCGGACCGCGGTACGAGACCGTGGTCCGGGGCCGCCGGAGAGGCAATGACCGGATGGTCAATGAGCCGACCGAGCCTGCAACTGACCCGTCAGGGCGTGTACTTGTACCCCACCCGGCGGACCGTCTGGATCGAACGCCGGTGCTCCGCACCCAGCTTGCGGCGCAGCCGGGCGACATGGACGTCGACGGTACGCCCGTCGCCCACGTGCCCGTACCCCCACACCGTCGTCACCAACTGGTCGCGCGTGTGCACCCGGTGCGGGTGTGCCACCAGGTGGGCCAGCAGCTCGAACTCCAGGTACGTGAGGTCGAGCGTGACCCCGTCGACGGAGGCCGTACGCCGCGTCGAGTCGATCCGCACCGGCCCGGGCGCCGCCGCCTCCTCGGCCGGTTCCGGGGCCGGCTGCTGGAGGAAGGGCGCGCGGCCCTGCCGGTCGAGCTGGCGGCCGTGCTGCGAGGCGGCGACCACACCGGCGAGCGCCGGCTGCTGGTCGGCCGGGACGAGTACCAGGTAGCCGATCATCGGCGGCTGGCCCGGCAGAGAGGGAAGCGTGTGCTGAGGGGCCGGCAGCCAGGTCGCGCCCGGCGGCAGGAAGTCGGCGACGTCCGAGAGCCGTGCGACCTCGTCACGGTCGACGGCGCGCAGACGGTGCCGGTTGGGGGAGAGGGAGCGGGCGGTGGGGTTGGCCGCAGCGGGCGCCGGCGAGGCTGCGGTGGCAGCGGAAGCGGCGGAGAAAGTACGAGTGTTCGCCATGGAGGGTCAGCTCTTTCGCGCGAGGAGTCGTCGAGGACGGACTTACGTCGTGCGCGCGGACCGAAGGCCGGGGTGAGCGGCTTTAGAGGGCCTGCGCGTTCCACGCGCGGCAACACACCCGGTCGAAATCATGGTGCTGACGGGAAGGCCAGAACGGCTCAAGGTCGCTGTGACCCGACGCGATGTGCTGGAAGCTGGCCATGGCCCCATTGAAGCAGACATTGCGGCAATGCATCAGACTCCTCTCACCCGTCGATACGGCCTCTGGGCGTTACCTTCCTCACGCTGCGCTTTTTCTTGCTCACTTTCTCTTCCTCCGATCTCGAACGAGCGGGGAAACACACGGGAAAGGGCCCGCCGGTGTGAACCGGCGGGCCCTGCTGAATCCGTGGCGTCGGGATCAGACCTGGTCGGCCTTCTCCAGCGCGGTGCAGCAGGTGTCCACGATGAGCCGCGTGACGACGTACGGGTCGACGTTGGCGTTCGGCCGGCGGTCCTCGATGTACCCCTTCTGGTCCTGCTCGACCTGCCAGGGGATACGGACCGAGGCGCCGCGGTTGGAGACGCCGTAGCTGTACTCGTTCCACGGGGCGGTCTCGTGCAGACCGGTGAGCCGGTCGTCGATGCCCGCGCCGTAGTTCTTCACGTGGTCCAGCGGCTTGGAACCCTCACCGAGCGACTCGCACGCGGTGATGATCGCCTCGTATCCCTCGCGCATCGCCCGGGTGGAGAAGTTGGTGTGCGCGCCCGCGCCGTTCCAGTCGCCCTTGACCGGCTTCGGGTCCAGCGTCGCGGAGACGTCGAAGTCCTCGGCGGTGCGGTAGAGCAGCCAACGGGCCACCCACAGCTGGTCGGAGACGTCCAGCGGGGAGAGCGGGCCCACCTGGAACTCCCACTGGCCCGGCATGACCTCGGCGTTGATGCCGGAGATCCCGAGCCCGGCGGCCAGGCAGTTGTCGAGGTGCTTCTCCACGATCTCGCGGCCGAAGATCTCGTCCGCGCCGACCCCGCAGTAGTAGCCGCCCTGCGCGGCCGGGAAACCGCCCTCGGGGAAGCCGAGCGGCCGGTGCCCGTCGAAGAAGGTGTACTCCTGCTCGATGCCGAAGACCGGGGCCTGGCCCGCGAACTGCTCGGCGACCGGACGCAGCGCGGCACGGGTGTTGGACTCGTGCGGCGTCATGTCGATGTTGAAGACCTCGCAGAGGACGAGGATGTCGTCGCCGCCGCGGATCGGGTCCGGGCAGCTGAAGACGGGCTTCAGCACGCGGTCGGAGGCGTGGCCCTCGGCCTGGTTGGTGCTGGAACCGTCGAATCCCCAGATCGGCAGGTCCGTGACGTCGCCCGACGGCGTGCCGTCCATGATCTTCGTCTTGGAGCGAAGCTTGGCGGTCGGCTCGGTGCCGTCTATCCAGATGTACTCAGCCTTGAACGTCACGGACGCCATCCTTTGCGGGTGCAGCGGTCTATGCCGCGCAGCTTGGCAAGGTGCGATTTCCCGTCCGTTGCCCGAGTGTGAACCCCGTGTTACCGAGGCTTCCTGCGATAAAAGACCGCCTTGTAGGGACTCGTCACACGTTGCCCTTGAGGAGTTCCGAGAACCCGGCCGCGCGGATCCGCCGTACCAACTCCTCCCGGCTCGAACCCAGCACCCCGGCCGCCCGGGACAGCTCCCACTCCGCGCCCGCGAGGACGTGCAGCAGATAGCCGCGCCGGATCTGCGCGTCGGAGAGCCGGAACGTCTTCAGGTAGGCGACCTGCCCCTTGTGGTCGGTGATCGTCTCCCCGATGTGCTGACCGCCGCCGTCCCGGACGAACGGCGGCAGGAACCGCCACAGCGTGAACGAGCCCATCCGGTACACCCGGTCGAACCCGTACGACGAGTCCAGCAGCTCCCGCGCGAACAGCCCGTCGTGCGCCTCCTCCCACGCCCGCTCCTGCCCCCGCGCCGCCGCCCGCAGATCGGCGAGCGTACGGATGTGCTCCCCGCTCCCGAGCCGCGCCCCGAACTCCGCCACCGGCGCCCCGTAGAGCGCGTACTGGTGCACCAGCTCCCCGTACAGGTCCTCCACCAGCGAGGCGTGCAGCAGCCGGTAGTCGTCCGGGTGCGGCACCACGAAGGCGGCGGCGAGCGCGTCGGAGACGTACACCATGACCCCGCACTGGCCCGGGTGGATCTCGAAGATCCGCAGCGCCTCCCCGAGCCCGCGCACCGACCACCCGAGGTACGCGTCCTCCGCGCGTGGCGACAGTCCGTCGCGCAGCGCCCGGCGCGACCACTCCTCCCAGGCGGTCGTCGGGCCGCCGAAGTGCAGCGCGAGATACCCCTCCAGGGCCAGCTGGAGCGGCAGGAACCGCAGCCGGTCGCCGGGGCGGCGCTCGGCCCTGCGGCGGAGGGGCGGCCGGGGCAGGCGAAGGGTGCGGGGCGCGTCCGGCCCGCCACCGAACTGGGTCCCGTACGCGGCCGACTGCCCGCCCTGTCCTTCGGCGCCCGGACCGGACCAGTCGGCCACCAGGCCGTGCGGGATGTACGAGACGTGGTGCGTAAGGGGCCCGAGCTCGACGACCCCCGCCCCGAACCCCTCGTACGCCTCCCGGTGCAGCCGGAGCCCCTCCACCGGCGCCTCACGCACCAGCGGTACGAGCCGGACGCCGCCCCAGACCTGCGAGGGCCGGGCGGTGAGCCCGGTCAACTCCAACCGGGTCACGCCACCGGCTCCTTCCCACCCAGGAACAGCGCCACCCGCCGGTCCAGATACGCGTCCAGCTCCGCCGCCCCGGTCCGGCCCTCCGCGAACCGGGCGATCTCCACCAGCGCGGGCAGATCCTCCGCGTCCCGGATCCCGGCCGTCGGCACCCCCGCCGCGAGCCGCCGCACGTCGAAACCGTCCGCGTCGTATACGGGGTTCACGTGCACCACCGCCGTCCGCCGCCCGGGATCCAGACGCTGCCGCCACACCCGCAGCACCTCACCCGCCAGGCCCACCGGCGCGTTGTCCCAGCCGTCCGACACGATCACCAGACGGTCCGGCTCCGCGCCACCAGGACCGGGCTCCAGCGCGTCCAGAACCCGCATCCCCAGCGGGGTCGGCCCCCACGGACGGACGAGCAGGGCGTCGTCCCGGCCCGAGGTCCACAGCCCGCGGTACGCACCCGGCGCCGCGAGCGCCTCCAACAGGTGGTGGCAGGCCAGAGCCACGGCGAGCGGCCGCCGCCGCTTCTGCCCCGACCCGGACGAGGAGAAGCTGTCGTCGAGCACCGCGTGCACCCGGCCCCAGCTCCCGGCGTGCTTCCCCGCGGCCCGGCGCGCGGCCGTGCGCAGCGCACCGGTCAGCTCGGTGCGGCGGGCGGCGCGCTGCTCGAAGGGGAGCGCGAGGACGTACAGCGCCAGCCGGGTCAGCGGCATCACGCTCAGGTCCACGTCCGGCCGCTGAGCCACGGCGTGCGTACGCAGCCGCTCCAGCCGGGTCATCCGGGGCGCGGCCCGCTTCAGGAACGCCTCGCGCTCCATCCCGTGCCGGGCCGCGAACCCCTCCGCGACGGTGAACGGCAGCTCGGCCACGGCCCCCTGCTCGTAGTGGGCGCGCCGCCACGCGTCCAGCAGCGGGTGCGCGTACCGCGGCAGCTTCCCCGGCCGGAACAGGAACGCCCCGATCTCGGCGAGCGGCTCCGTGCCCTGCGGGCAGCGCAGATGGACATGGCGGGCGGCCGTCTTCACACCGCTCCGGTACTTCACCGCGTCGTGCCCCAGATCCGGCCGGGCCGCCAGCCAGTCGCGCATGATCGCCCGGGTCCGCCGGTTGTTGATCCCGGCCCGGCGCACCTCGCAGAAGAGGCGGTAGACGCGCTGCGGAGGCAGCCGCGCCAGCCGGGCGGCGATCAGCCGGCCCTCGGTGCGCCGCTCCTCCGCGCTCGCCTCGCCCGCCGTCTCCAGCAGGCCGAGGACGATGCGGGCGGCGTTGTGGTCGTTGATGTCGAGGGCGAGGGAGGCGGCGTACACACGGCGGTAGTTGACCCGTACGTAGGCGTGCAGGAAGTCCAGCGACAGTTGCTGGTCGAGGGCGCCGGAACGGAACTCGCGCTGTCCGGTCGCGGTGATCGCCGCGTTGGCGAAGAGCAGGACGTCTTCGGCGGCGACGAGGTCGGCGAGCGTCTCGGGCGGCGTGCTCATGGACTTCCCCCGGTGCGGACTGTGTTCACGCACTTCCCCGGTGCGGACTGCGGACGCCGGCCGGGGAATGGAGGCGCGAACAACGAAATCATCGCTTCACAGGCACGTCCCGGTAGTCGCAGCCGAAGTCCCGCGGCCGGCCCCGGAAACGTAACCTTGCCTGCCTGTTCTCCGCCACCGCATTCGGGTGGCACCGCACCGCCGCGGCACACCGGGCACACTGGCCCCCATGACGACACCCGCCACCTCCACGTCCACCCCCTTGCGCATCGGCCTCCTCGGCACCGGCCCCTGGGCACGCAACACCCAGGCCCCCGCGCTCGCCGCCCACCCCGGCGTCGAGCTGAGCGGTGTGTGGGGCCGCCGGGCCGAGGCGGCCGAGGCGCTCGCCGCCGCCCACGGGAGCCGGGCGTACACCGGTGAGGCGGGGATCGACGCGCTGCTGGGGGCGAGCGACGCGGTGGCCTTCGCGCTGCCGCCGGATGTCCAGGCGCCGCTCGCGGTCCGGGCGGCGGAGGCGGGCCGCCACATCCTGATGGACAAGCCGGTCGCCACGACGGTCGAAGGAGCGCGCGCGGTCGCGGAGGCGGCGGAGAAGGCAGGGGTCGCCTCGGTGGTCTTCTGCACGCTCCGCTTCGCGCCGGAGACCTCCGCGTGGATCGCCGAACAGGCGGCGGTGGGCGGCTGGTTCACCGCCCGCGCCCAGTGGCTCGGCTCGCTCTACGCGGAGGGCTCGGCCAACGAGTACGCCGACTCGCCGTGGCGGCGCGAGAAGGGCGGCCTCTGGGACGTCGGCCCGCACGCGCTCTCGGCGCTGATCCCGGTGCTCGGCGAGGTCGAGCAGCTGACCGCCGCCCGTGGCCCCGCCGACACCACCCACCTGATCCTGCGCCACACCTCCGGCGCCTCCAGCACGGTGACCCTGGGCCTGAGCGCCCCGCCGGCCGCGGCGGGCATGGACATCGAGGTGCGGGGCGAGCACGGGATCGCCGTGGTGCCGGGCTGGGACGGCGCGGAGGCGGCGTTCCGGGGAGCGGTGGACGCACTGGCCGAAGCGGTACGTACGGGGGTGCCGCACGCCTGCGACGCCCGCTTCGGCCTCCGGCTGACGGAGCTGTTGGCGGAGGCGGAGGCTCAGGCGGCCCGGTAGCCGGTTGTCCTACGCCGGCGGAAGGGCCCGGCACAGGGCCTCCAGCGCCTCCGGATAGGCGTGCTCGGCGGGCGTGGCGTACCCCACGACGAGCCCGTCCCGCTCACCGTCCGCCTCCTGCGCCCCCGGATGCCGGTAGTCGGCGAGCCCCTCCACCGCGAGCCCCTGCCAGGCCGCCGCCCGGACCACCGACCGCTCGGTACCGGGCGGCAGCTCCACCACCGCGTGCAGCCCCGCCGCGATCCCGGTGACGCGGACGTGCGGGGCCCTGGATGCCAGCGCCGCCACCAGCTGGTCCCGGCGCCGCCGGTGGCGCTGGCGCATCCGGCGTACATGACGGTCGTACGCGCCCGAGTCCACGAAGTCCGCCAGCGTCAGCTGATCCGTGGCGCCGGCGAACTGCTCGCGCTCGCCCTTCGCCGCGACGACGGGCGCCACCAGCCGCTCGGGCAGCACCATCCAGCCGATCCGCAGGGCGGGGGAGAGGCTCTTGCTCACCGACCCCAGCAGCACCACATGTTCGGGATCGAGTCCTTGAACGGCCCCCACGGGCTGCCGGTCGTAGCGGAACTCCCCGTCGTAGTCGTCCTCCACGACGAGCCCGCCGGCGGACCGCGCCCAGTCGGCCACGGCCGCCCGCCGCGCGGGATGCAGCGGCCCTCCGGTCGGGAACTGGTGGGCGGGCGTGAGGAGTACGGCCCGGTCCCGGCGGGTCAGTTCGGCGACCCGGGCCCCGTCGCCGTCCACGCCCACGGGCCGGGTGCCGACGCCGTGCGAGGCGAGCAGCTCGCGGTGGAACGGCAACCCGTACGCCTCCGCCGCCCACGGCCCGCCCATGACGTCCGCCAGCAGCCGCAGCCCGTGCGCGGCGCCGGAACAGATCACGATGCGCTCCGGCGTGGCCCGTACGCCGCGTACCCGGGCCAGATAGCCGGCCAGCGCCCGCCGCAGCTCGGGCCGCCCGCGCGGATCACCGGGCCCGAACGCGTCGTTGGGGGCGGTGGCGAGCGCCCGCCGCGCGGAGGCCAGCCAGGCGGTACGCGGGAAGGCGGCGGGGTCCGGCTGCCCCTGGACCAGGTCGTGGACGGGGCGGGAGGGGCGTTCCGGGGTGCGCGGGCGGTGGGCCGGGGTGACGGGCGCGGCCCGCTCGGCGACCCGGGTGCCGGAGCCCTGACGGGCGGCGAGCCAGCCTTCCGCGACGAGCTCCGCGTAGGCGTCGGCGACGGTGTTGCGGGCCAGGCCGAGGTCGGCGGCGAGGGAACGGTAGGGCGGCAGCCGCGTACCCGGGGCGAGCCGCCCACTGCGCACGGCCTCGCGGAGGGCGCTCATCAGGACGGCCCGGCGGTTGCCGGTACCGGAGAGTTCCAACGGCAGATCGCTGCCCAGGATCTCCGCGGAATTGACCCACGATTCAGCCATCAGAATGCACCCCACAACCGGTCGCCTGCGCCCATAGATTCGTACCCATGAAGTCGACAGAGATCAAGCCGCGGAACCGCACCGCCACCCCCGCCCCCACCGCTCGGCTCAATTTCGCGAAGGCGGCGCCGAAGGTGTTCCGGGCGGTGATCGGCCTGGACGCGGCGGCCCGCGAGGGCCTGGACCCCACGCTGGTCGAACTGGTCCAGATCCGCTCCTCGCACCTGAACCACTGCGCGTACTGCCTCCACATGCACACGAAGGACGCGCGCAGAGCGGGCGAGAGAGAGGAGCGGCTGCACATGGTGGCGGTCTGGCAGGAGGCGGAACACTTCTTCACGGAGCGGGAACAGGCGGCCCTGGCCCTGACGGACGCGGTCACGCGGATCGCGGACGCGGGCGTCCCGGACGAGGCCTACGCGAGGGCGGCGGCCCACTTCGCGGAGGAGGAGCTGGCCGGGCTGCTAGCCCTGATCCTCACGATCAACACCTGGAACCGCATAGCCCTCGCCACGGCGAAGCGAGCGGGCACGGACGAACGCTGACGTCCCCGGCCCCTTACTACCGGCGCCCCAGCGCATCCCGCACGGCTTCCTCACTCCGTGCCACAACAGCCGTGCCGTCCTCGGCGGTGATGATGGGCCGCTGGATCAGCTTGGGGTGCTCGGACAGGGCGGCGATCCACCGCTCCCGCGAACCGGCGTCCCGAGGCCACTCCTTGAGCCCGAGTTCCTTGGCCGCCGCCTCCTGCGTCCGCGTGATGTCCCAGGGCTCCAGGCCGAGCCGGTCCAGAACGTCCCGGATCTCCTCGATCGACGGCACATCCTCCAGGTAGCGCCGGACGGTGTAATCGGCCCCTTCGGCGTCGAGCAGACTGACCGCGCCACGGCACTTGGAACAGGCCGGATTGATCCAGATCTCCATGGGGCCAAGGTTACGCGAGGGACTGCGGAAAACGCCTCTGGCCAGGGACGATTGTCAGTGGGGGGCAGTAAAATGGAGGGAGTTCGTGAGGGTTCCACCACCCTGCCAGGAGGATGCCGATGGCCGTTGCCGCAGCCACGACCGAGCCGCTCGACCGACAGCTCCCGATGCCCTTCCACCCGCCGCTGCCGACCCCGCCGACGAAGAAGCGCCTGCCCGCGGGCCGCCCCCGCGAGTGGTACGTCTCGCACAACCGCCGCCTGAAGGCCATGCGCCTGGCGATCGCCCTGCTGGACAGCGGGGTCTACCAGCCCTCCAGCGCCGGAAACCATCGGATACGGACCACCGCCGAGCGCCTGGGCATGCACCCGCCGTCCGACACCACGTGCCGCATGGTCCGCGCCCTGATCCGCTACGGTCGCTGACACCGCCACCTGCCCGCCGACAGCCCTGTGCCCCCGGTCCGAAGACGGCCCGGGGGCACAGGCATGCCTGTGCCCCCGCCGCTACCGGCCGCGCTCCGAACCACCACGCACCTCGTCCAACGACGTGCGCATGATCTCGGTGGCACGGCCGAACCAGTCGGAGAGTACGGCGATCTCATCGGGGCCGTAATCGGCGAACAGGGAGGCGAACCGCTGGTAGCATCGCGATGGCGGCGGCCTCCGCGCCCATCGCCCTCGCAGGCATCGGCATCACCCTCGGCGCCGCCCTGCTCACCTGGCTCCTCCACCTGGCTGGCTGGGGCAAGCCGAGCGGCCCGCGCCCCGAGAGCGAATGGCCCTGGCGGACCAGGGATCGCGCGGCCCGCCGGGGCCACCCCGACTGCCTGGGCTGCCGGCTGGCAGGCCGACAGGCAAGGCCACGCGGAAAGGCATCGAACACGGTGCCGATTGCCTCTACTGTGACCGGATGACGACCGAGGCGATCATGCCGAACAGCGCCCCCGAACCGGGGGAGCGCGATGAGTGACCTGTGGACCGGCGAGCGGGTACGCCTGCGAGGCATCGAACCGGCGGACTGGGAGGGCTTCCGGGCCCTGGCCCTGCACACCGTGGACGCCCGCAACGCCGACGTGGTCGACCCCCCTCGCTCCGACGAGAGCTTCCGCACCTGGACCGCCGAACGCGCCGACCGCACCCCGGACCCGGCCGCGTACCAACTGGTCATCGAGACCCGCTTCGAGCACGCCTTCGTCGGCGCGGTGTCGGTCGGCGAGACGGACGCCCGCGCCGGTCGCTTCCGTACGGGCATCGAGGTCACCCGCGAACACCGCCGCCAGGGCTACGCGACCGAGGCCACCGAACTGGTCCTCACCTACATGTTCGCCGAACAGCGCAGCCACAAGTGCGAAGTGGAGGTCTACGCCTTCAACGACGCCTCCCTCGCCCTCTACCGCAAACTCGGCTTCGTGGAGGAAGGCCGCCTGCGCCAGCACGAGTTCTTCGCCGGCGCCTACCACGACGTGGTCCTGCTGGGCATCACGGCGGACGAGTACTGGGCGGGACGGGCGCGGCCTTCGCTGCGGTGAGGCGCTGAGGACGGGTCGCCTTCCGGTCGCCCTGGGCCTGGAAGCAGCCGAAATGCGCGTTGCGGCGAACACCGAACGTTCTCGCCCCTGACGATGCCCGCAGTGCACCGACCGATGGCGCGGGCTGAACGTCACCGAGCCCGCCGAACTCGACCTCTACCGGCGGCGTTCAGCGCCTTGAGCGACGCGGCGCTGTACGGCGGAGAGGCCCGGGAACTCCTTCAGAAGGCCCGGACCTTCTGGGGCGGGGCTCGGCGCGGCTGACAGCACGAGCGAGGGCCGCCACTCCCGGAAGGAGGTGGCGGCCCTCGGTGCTCAGTGCCTCAGGCGCCCAGCGAGCGCGACCGGCGGCTTAGATGTCGAAGTAGAGCTCAAACTCGTGCGGGTGCGGCCGCAGCTGGATCGGGGCGATCTCGTTCGTGCGCTTGTAGTCGATCCACGTCTCGATCAGGTCCGACGTGAAGACGCCGCCCGCCTGGAGGTACTCGTTGTCCGCCTCCAGGGCGTCGAGCACGGCCGGGAGGGACGTCGGGACCTGCTGGACGTTGGCGTGCTCCTCGGGAGCCAGCTCGTAGAGGTCCTTGTCGATCGGCTCGGCCGGCTCGATCTTGTTCTTGACGCCGTCCAGGCCCGCCATCAGCAGCGCGGAGAACGCGAGGTACGGGTTGGAGGACGGGTCCGGGGCGCGGAACTCGACGCGCTTGGCCTTCGGGTTCGAGCCGGTGATCGGGATGCGCATCGCGGCGGAACGGTTCCGCTGCGAGTACACCATGTTGACCGGGGCCTCGAAGCCGGGCACCAGGCGGTGGTACGAGTTCACCGTCGGGTTGGTGAAGGCCAGCAGCGACGGAGCATGCTTCAGGATGCCGCCGATGTAGTAGCGCGCCATGTCCGAGAGGCCCGCGTAGCCCTGCTCGTCGTAGAAGAGCGGAGAGCCGCCCTGCCACAGCGACTGGTGCACGTGCATGCCCGAGCCGTTGTCGCCGAAGATCGGCTTCGGCATGAAGGTCGCGGTCTTGCCATTGCGCCAGGCGACGTTCTTCACGATGTACTTGAAGAGCATCAGGTCGTCGGCCGCGGCCAGCAGCGTGTTGAACTTGTAGTTGATCTCGGCCTGGCCGGCGGTGCCGACCTCGTGGTGCTGGCGCTCGACCTGGAGGCCGTTCTTGTCCAGCTCCAGGGAGATCTCGGCACGCAGGTCGGCGAAGTGGTCCACCGGCGGGGCCGGGAAGTAGCCGCCCTTGTAGCGGACCTTGTAGCCGCGGTTGTTCTCGACCGCACCGGTGTTCCAGGCGCCGGCCTCGGAGTCGATGTGGTAGAAGCTCTCGTTCGCCGACGTCTGGAAGCGGACGTTGTCGAAGACGTAGAACTCGGCCTCCGGGCCGAAGTACGCGGTGTCCGCGATGCCGGTCGAGGCGAGGTAGGCCTCGGCCTTCTTGGCGATGTTGCGCGGGTCGCGGCTGTACTGCTCGCCCGTGATCGGATCGTGGATGAAGAAGTTGATGTTGACGGTCTTGTCACGGCGGAAGGGGTCAACCCGAGCCGTCGACAGGTCGGCGCGCAGCGCCATGTCGGACTCGTGGATCGCCTGGAAACCGCGGATCGACGAGCCGTCGAAGGCGAGTTCCTCGGCCGGGTCGAAGGTCGCTGCCGGGATCGTGAAGTGCTGCATCACCCCGGGCAGGTCGCAGAACCGGACATCGATGAACTTGACGTCGTTGTCCGCTACGTACTTCTGCACTTCGTCGGCGTTCTGGAACATCCAACTCCTCCTACTCCCGACCCGGGACGGGCGGGGTTGTAGCTCGTGGTGCGGCCAGTGCGGTGGCACACGCTGGTCCCGACCATAGGCAGGCGTGATTTCTCAAGCATGACCCATTTGTTTCGCCCAAGTTAACCGGGGCGAGGGTGACCGGCATCTCAGCGGCTGTCTCCGCGCGGCTGTTTCCGTGCCCCGCCCGGCCGGGTCCAAACACGGGCGCAGTACCGTGGACGGGTGGACAACAGGCAAGCAATCGGATCGTGGCTCTCAGGGCCCCGCGCGGCCGCCGAAGACATGGGTGCCGATTTCGGCTATCGAGGCAAGCGGCTCGGGCTGCCCGAGGAGGGGCCGGGGGCCGTCGCCTCGTTCGGCCGACGTCTCGGGGCCGTCTTCATCGACTGGTCGATCTGCATGGTGATCGCATACGGGCTGCTCGCTCGCGGTGACCAGCAGGCGGCGGGGAACTGGGCGCTCGGCGTCTTCCTCCTCATGAGCGCCCTCACCGTCGGCACCATCGGCTGCACCCCCGGCAAGCGCCTCCTCGGGCTCCGCGTGGTCTCCGAGGACGGCGGCCGTCTCGGCTTCGGACGTGTCGTCGTACGGACCGTCCTGCTGCTGCTCGTCATCCCGGCCCTCGTCTGGGACCGCGACGGGCGTGGCCTCCACGACCGCCTCGGCCGCGCCGTACAGGTCCGGATGTAGTCCCACCCCACAGCTCCGTCAGCCCCATCAGTACGGGCAGACGCGGCGGCCCCGGACCGATCCTCGGTCCGGGGCCGTCCTGTGTTCTCGCGTACGCGCGCTCAGCGCATCTTTCCGCCGCGCGGCATCCGCATGCCCTTCGGCATCGGGCCCTTCGGCAGCGGCATGTTGCTCATCAGGTCGCCCATCGCGCGCAGCCGGTCGTTGGTGGTGGTCACCTGCGGGCCGGTCAGGACGCGGGGGAGCTTCAGCATCTTGGTGCGGACCTTCTTCAGGGGCACCTGCCCCTCGCCGTTGCCCACGATGATGTCGTGGACCGGGACGTCCACCACGATGCGGGCCATCTTCTTCTTCTCGGCCGCCAGGAGGCCCTTCACCCGGTTCGGGTTGCCCTCGGCGACCAGGACGATGCCGGCCTTGCCGACGGACCGGTGCACGACGTCCTGGCTGCGGTTCATCGCCACGGCGGGGGTCGTGGTCCAGCCGCGTCCGATCCGGTCCAGGACGGCGGCCGCCGCGCCGGGCTGGCCCTCCATCTGCCCGAAGGCCGCACGTTCGGCCCGTCGTCCGAAGACGATCGCCATCGCGAGGACGGCCAGGACGAAGCCCAGGATGCCCAGGTAGACCGGGTGACCGATCAAGAAGCCGATGCCGAGGAGGACACCGAACGTGGCGATTCCCACGCCCGCGACGATGAACCCGATCTTGCTGTCGGACCGCTTGGTCATCTTGTAGGTCAGGGCGATCTGCTTGAGCCGCCCTGCGTTCTCGGCGCTGTCCGCGCCTTCGGTTTTTGCCTTCCTCGCCATGTACCGAAGTTTACGTGGCGTGGAAGCGACCTAGGAACGGTGGTCGGCCACCGCGTCCGGTACGTACGGGGACTCCACCCGGTCCTTGGCCCGGCGGCGGTCCTCCAGGACGGCCGTCCAGGCGTTGCGGCGGGCGGTGCGCTGGCCGCTGCTCAGCAGCAGCGACTCGACGGCGCGCAGGGCGGTGGTGACGGACGGAATGGCGTGGGCGCGGACCGGTGCGGCCTGCATGATGTTTCCCCTCGGAGTGGATGCGCCACCGGGGCGCGGACTGAGTACGGGAAGCAGTGACGGCGACGGCTGTGGAAGCTGCCGCTGCACGTGTACCTAGGGTCACTGCTCGGTGTTACCAGTGCGTGACCGGTGGGTCAAACACCAATGAACCCTTCATTCCGGTGCCCCGCACGCCGAAGCGGCCCATCCGCGCCCCTCACCTGCGGGGAGCGTACGAGCCGCCTCGGCCTTGCGGTTACTGCTCGGTAGTCCGGGTGAGCGGACTCACACGGCCTGGGCCGTCGGGACGCTCGTCGCGGCCGCGCCGCGCGCCTCCATCGCCTGCTGGAAGAGACGGCCCGCGCGGTAGGAGGAACGCACCAGCGGCCCCGACATCACGCCGGAGTAGCCGATCGCGTCGGCCTCGTCCTTCAGCTCCACGAACTCCATCGGCTTCACCCAGCGCTCGACCGGGTGGTGGCGCACGGTGGGCCGCAGGTACTGCGTAATCGTGATGAGCTCGCAACCCGCGTCGTACAGGTCCTGGAGCGCCTCGCTGACTTCCTCGCGGGTCTCGCCCATGCCGAGGATCAGGTTGGACTTGGTCACCAGGCCGGCCTCGCGGGCCCGCGTGATGACCTCCAGGGACCGCTCGTAGCGGAAGCCGGGGCGGATGCGCTTGAAGATGCGCGGCACCGTCTCCACGTTGTGCGCGAGCACCTCGGGGCGCGAGGAGAAGACCTCGGCCAGCTGCTCGGGCTCGGCGTTGAAGTCGGGGATCAGCAGCTCGACCTTGGTCGCGCCCGCCTCCCGCTCCGCCGTCTGCGTGTGGATCTGGCGCACGGTCTCCGCGTACAGCCAGGATCCGCCGTCCTCCAGGTCGTCGCGGGCGACGCCGGTGATGGTGGCGTAGTTCAGGTCCATCTTGACGACGGACTCGCCGACCCGGCGGGGCTCGTCACGGTCCAGCGCCTGCGGCTTGCCCGTGTCGATCTGGCAGAAGTCGCAACGCCGCGTGCACTGGTCGCCGCCGATGAGGAAGGTGGCCTCGCGGTCCTCCCAGCACTCGAAGATGTTGGGGCAGCCCGCCTCCTGGCAGACCGTGTGCAGCCCCTCGCCCTTCACGAGATTCTGCAGCTGCTTGTACTCGGGGCCCATCTTCGCCCGCGTTTTGATCCACTCGGGCTTGCGCTCGATGGGGGTCTGGCTGTTTCGGACCTCCAGGCGCAGCATCTTGCGCCCGTCGGGTGCGACAGCGGACACTCCGGCTCCCCTTTGCTTTCTGCTGCGTGGGATTCGCATGGGATTCTTCGGCGAACACCAGGGTACGCCCGTAAATCAAACGGCCTTACGCCTGGCCAACCTGCGGCCGACGGGGCCTATTCCCCGGCCCTTCCCCGGCCGGTGGCGGCGGTCGGGGCTACTGGTCGGTACTACTTTCGGGTAATACATCGCGTCACGCCGGGGCTGCGGCCTTCGGCTGCTCGGCAGGCTGTACGACTGGTTGCCCGGCCGGCTGTGCGGTCGACCGCTCGATCTCGCGGGGTGCGAGCTCCGCGTTCTCCAGGATGTCCCGCAGGTGCTTCTCTGCGACCGGCAGCACCTCCTCGATGGTGATCTCCCGGCCCAGCTCGTTCGAGAGCGAGGTGACCCCCGCGTCCCGGATGCCGCACGGCACGATCCGGTCGAACCAGGTGTTGTCCGGATTCACGTTCAGCGCGAAGCCGTGCATGGTCACGCCCTTGGCGACCCGGATCCCGATGGCGGCCAGCTTGCGGTCCTCGCGGCGCTGGCCCGCGTTGGACGGGGCGTACTCCGGACCGTTCAGCCGCGGGTCGAACTCTTCGTCCTGGAGCCTCGGGTCGAAGTCCAGCGCGAGCCCGCCCAGCGCCTGCCGCTGCTCGACCGGATCGCCGAGCACCCAGACACCGCTGCGGCCCTCCACCCGCGAGGTCTCCACCCCGAAGTCGGCGGCCGTACGGATCAGCGCGTCCTCCAGGCGGCGGACGTGCGCGACGACGTCGACCGGACGCGGCAGCTTCTGGATCGGGTAGCCGACGAGCTGGCCGGGGCCGTGCCAGGTGATCTTGCCGCCGCGGTCCACATCGATGACCGGGGTGCCGTCCAGCGGACGTTCGCTGTCCGCCGTACGACGGCCCGCCGTGTAGACCGGCGGGTGTTCCAGGAGCAGACAGGTGTCCGGCACCAGGTCCTCGAACCGGGCCGCGTGCACCTCGCGCTGCTTCTGCCAGGCCTCCGTGTACTCGACGGCCTCGTCACCGAAGCCCAGACGGACGAACCGCAGCTCGCTCACGACAGATGCCTCCCTACGTCGGACGCCGTGTGCCCGAAGGGGTGTCCCCGGGATGACGGCACCCTGCACTGATCGCGCCCTCAACCACTGTACGACCGTCACCCGTCCGGCCCACCGGCAGGTGTCGGGGCCTGGCGGAGCGCGCGCGTCCCGACCTGAGAGAGGTCCGGCCCCTTCTGTCAGCTCTGTCCGCAATCCTCACACGATCGGATGAACGTGGAGCAAAGGGTGGCTCCGACCGCCCCGGTGGACGCTAAATTCGCGCCGTTCCCCAGGGGCTGCCCGGGCCCCCGAAGGCAGGAGACCGTACAGCTGATGTCGGAACGACCCCCGCAGCGCACGCCCAACCGCCGCCTCGCCGCACTCATCGCGGAAGCCGGGTTCTCCCATGCGGGCCTCGCCCGCCGGGTCGATCAGCTCGGCCTCGAACACGGACTGGACCTGCGGTACGACAAGACCTCGGTCACCCGCTGGCTGCGGGGACAGCAGCCGCGCGGCACCACGCCCGCCCTGATCGCCGAGGTCTTCACCCGGCGCCTCGGGCGGCGGCTCTCCGCGCAGGACCTCGGCCTCGACGCCTGTGCGCCCGTCTACGCGGGCCTGGAGTTCGCCGCCACGCCCACCGAGGCCGTCGACATCGTCAGCGGCCTGTGGCGCAAGGACTCGGGGACGCACACCGAGCTGCGCAAGATCGCCTTCACCCCCGCCGGCCTGGTCGTCCCCAGCCGCGACTGGCTGATCGGACGCGCCGACGAGTGGGTGGCCCGCGACGGAGGGGCGGACCGGCCGCCCGCCGCGCACCGCAGAGGCGGCGCCGGAGCCCCGGCACCCGCACACGGCCGTACGGACGGGCCGGTAGGCGCCCTGCGCACCGACGCCCGCGGCGTGGCCCGCCCCGGCGGCCCCGTACGCCCGGTCGGCAGGCCCACCACCGGTCACCCCGTCCCGGCCGGCGGCCGCCCCTCCACGGCGACGGACCCGTCCGGAACGGCCAGGCCAGGAGCAGCCATGGGTACGGGAGTGGGAGCCCTGCCCGGCGGAACGTCCGCTTCCGGAGCGTCGTCCGGTACGGAGACGCTCCCCGTCGTCCCCCGTCAGCGGCAGACCGAGCGAGGGCCCGGCCTCCGGGTGGGCAACGGTGATGTCGCGGCCCTGCGCTCGGTCGGTGAGCTCTTCCGCACTCTCGACTACACCTACGGCGGCGGCCACGCCCGCCAGGCCCTCGTGCGCTATCTGGAGCACGAGGCCGAGCCGATGCTCCGCGGGAGTTACGGCGAAGCCACCGGGCGCCGCCTCTTCGCCGCGATCGCCGACCTGACGCGGCTGGCCGGCTGGACCTCCTTCGACATCGCCGCCCATGGCCTGGCCCAGCGGTACTTCGTCCAGGCCCTGCGGCTCGCCCAGGCCGCCGGAGACCGCGGCTACGGGGCGTACGTCCTGATCACCATGAGCCGCCAGGCCGTCTACCTCGGCCACGGCAGGGAGGCCGTGCAGCTCGCGCGCGTCGCCCAGCAGGGCATCGGCTCCGCCGCACCGCCGCTCGTGCAGGCCCTGCTCCACTCGGTCGAGGCACGCGGCCACGGGATCCTCGGCGAGGCCCGGGCCTGCACCGCCGCGCTGACCCGGGCCGAGCACGCCCTGGAGACCGCGCGACCCGGCGACGAGGCACCGCTGTGGGCCCGCCTCTTCGACGAGGCGCAGCTCGCCCACGAGCTCGGCCACTGCCACCGCGACCTCCAGCAGTACCGGGCCGCCGCCCAGCACGCGGAGCGCTCGCTCCAGCTACGCGCTCCGGCCTACGCCCGCAGCCGGCTCTTCTGCCGGGTGGTGCTGGCCTCCGCCCGGCTGGGCCTCGGTGAGCTGGAGCAGGCCTGCCAGCTGGGAGCCGAGGCGGCTCAGCAGGCCTCCGAGATGCGTTCGGTCCGGGCCGCCGAGTACGTACGCGCCTTCGAGCGCAGCCTGGAGCCGTACCGGGACGCCGCGCCCGTACGCGGCTACCGCGACCGGGTGGCGGCGCTCGGCTGAGACGCGCGCGGGCGCCTTCGAAAGGGGCGCCCGCCCCTACGCGCCGCCTCCTCTGCACCGCGCCCCCTACGCCGCCTCCGGCACCCGCGCGCCTCCCTGACGCGCCGGAGCCACCCCCAGGTCCGTCAGGATCGCCTCCGCCGCCCGGCGCCCCGAGTGCAGCGCCCCCTGGACCGAGCTGGTGTCCCGGTGGTCGCCGCACACGTACAGTCCGGCCAGCACCCGCACCGGCCGGCGCGGGTCGTGCGGGGCCTCCATCGCGGGGACCGCCTCCGGGTCGTGGTGGGCGGCCAGCAGCTCCCAGTCGTCCGTCGGCGTCCCGTACAACCGGGCCAGCTGGGCCCGTACGGAACGGTCCAGGTCCGGCGGCGGCGTCCCGAGCACCGTCGAGGTGATCAGCGCCCGGCCCTCCGGCGCGCGCGAGGGGTCGACCGCGCTCATCACCGCCGTGTACGCCACCGGCCCCGACCGGTCGCCGTCCAGCACCAGCGACCTGCCGGTCGGCGGCGGCGTGGGCGCGGTGTGGTGCAGGACCGTCACGGGGCGGAAGGCAGGCACCCGCAACCCTGGCAGCAGCTCGGCCGCCGCCCCCGCGCCGGTGGCCAGCAGCAGCGAACGGCACCCCAGTTCGCCGTGCTCCTTGGTCCGTACGGTGGTGATGTCGGCGGCCGTGACATGTACCCCGGTCCGTACCGTGCCCGGCGGTAGCGCGGCGGCCAGCAGATCCGGCAGCGTTCCCGAACCGCCCGCCGGTACACACAGTCCGCCCCGCGCATAGTCGCGCAGCGCCAGATCCGCGTACCGGCTCGATGTGGTGAGACCGGGGTCGCCGAGCAGCGCCGAGAGCAGCGGGCGCAGGACGCCGTCCACCGTACGGGCGGGCATCTGGCCGGCCCGCAGTGCGGCCAGCGTCGTCCGCTCGGGGCGGGCAAGGATCCGGGCCGTCGGCGTGGTGGCCAGCCGGGAGAGCGCGGCGCCGAGCCGGGCCCGCTCGAACGCCTCGGACATGGTGGGGCCGCTGCGGAGGCCTGGGCTCTTCGCACCCGGGCCGCTCCGGGACGCGAGCCGCAAGTGGCTCCCGTACCCGCCCGGCGAGGCGTGGGGGGCGCTCGATCGGGTGCGTACGGCCCTGAGTGCGCCCCTCGCGCTCCGTATGTCACCGGTGCGGTGGCGACGGCCCTCGCTGTGCACGAGCACCCCGGGAGCGAACTCCCGCAGCTCCGGGGTGCCGAGGCCCGGCGTGGAGGTCAGCTCCGGCCAGGAGGTGCAGAGCAGGGGGCCGAACTGGTCGAGACGGAAGCCGTCCACCTCACGGGTGGTCAGCCGGCCGCCCACGGTGGGGGCCGCCTCCAGAACACTGACGCCGACTCCGGCGCCGGTCAGCAGATGGGCCGCTGAGAGGCCGGCGATCCCGGCCCCGATGATGATCACGTCCGCGTGGTGTGCCGTGCTGCGCACAAGGCCCTCCCCGAGTCGGTGCGACTGGTGGGGGCTTCTTGCCCCCAACAGGTCCCCGGAATGCCGGAGTTCGCATCGAGGTTAGGAGGATGGCTGATAGTGGGTCAGACGCGCGTGACCGGGGGCACCGGGGCACGGGGTCGCACACGCGGCCGCCGGGCGTCCCGCCCCCGGGTCGCGGGGCCGGGTCAGCGCAGGGCGGCACGGATCGCCGCGTCGATGCCGGGGAACGCGAACGAGAAGCCGGAGTCCAGCAGCCGGCCGGGGATCACGCGCTGACTGCCCAGCACATCGCCGGCGAACTCGCCGAGCGCGACCCGCAGCGCGGGCGCCGGGGCGGTGAACAGGGTCGGGCGGCGCAGGACGCGGCCCATCGCGGCGGTCACCTCGGCGTTGGTGACCGGGTCGGGACCGGTCAGGTTGACCGGGCCGGTCAGCGACTCGGTGTCCAGGATGTGGCGCAGGGCGGCGACATGGTCGTGCAGCGCGATGAAGCTCCAGTACTGGCGGCCGTTGCCCATCCGCCCGCCGAGCCCCGCCTTGAACAGCGGGAACAGCCGCCCCCACGCTCCGCCCTCGCGGGCCACCACCAGTCCGGTGCGGGCGTGCACCGTGCGTATGCCGCGCTCCTCGGCGGCGGCTGTCGCGGCCTCCCACTCCTCGCAGACGGAGGGCAGGAAGCCCTCTCCGGGCGCCGCGCTCTCGTCCACGGCCCGGTCGCCCGTATCGCCGTAGTAGCCGATGGCCGAGCCGGAGAGCAGCACCTTCGGCGGGGTGTCGAGCGAGGCGACGGCCTCGGCGATCGCGGCCGTGCCCAGCACCCGGCTCTCGCGGATCTCCCGCTTGTAGTCGTCGGTCCAGCGGTGGTCGCCGACCCCGGCCCCGGCGAGGTGGACGACCGCGTCGCAGCCCACGAGCCCGGCCACGTCCACGTAACCGCGCTTGGGGTCCCACTCCACCTCGTCACCGGACCGGGCGGGCCTTCGCACCAGACGGGCCACCTCGTGCCCGTCGGCGCGTAGCGAGCGCACGAGCGCCGCTCCGATGAGTCCGGACGATCCAGTGACGGCGATACGGGAGGTCGGCATGGTGCCATCCTGCCCCAGGGATGGGGGGAAACACGGCACTGGATACGGGGGAAAACACCATGGAGCACGAAGAACCCGGCATGGGACAGTGACGTCATGTCCGCAACCACCACCCTCCACTCCCTCTCCGTCCGTCCCGCCCGGCCCACCGACGAGGAAGCCCTCGGCGAGCTCGACCGCTCCACCTGGTCCACGCTGCACGCGGTGGTGCCGCGGCCCCGGCCGCCGTACGAGCCGTTCTTCGACGAGCGCCACCGGCCCGAGGACTTCCTCGTGGCCGAGGCCGCGACGATGGCCGAGTCCGGGTCTGAGCCGGGGGCCGAGTCCGGGGTGGGGGCCGAGTCGGGGTCCGAGTCCGGGTCCGGCCGGACCCGCATCGCCGGTTACATACGCCTGGTCCCGCCCACGCCTCTCGCCTGCAACGCCCATGTCCGCCAGATACAGGGCCTCGCCGTGGCGTCCTGGGCGCGCGGGGCCGGCGTCGGGCGGACCCTGCTGCGGGCCGCGTGCGCCGAGGCGCGGCGGCAGGGCGCCAACCGGATCACGCTGCGCGTGCTGGGGCACAACACCCCGGCCCGGGCGCTGTACGCCTCCGAGGGATTCGCCGTGGAAGGGGTGCTGAGCGGGGAGTTCTTCCTGCACGGGCGCTATGTCGACGACGTGCTGATGGGGCGTTCGCTGGCGCCCTGAGCGGTGGGATCCAGCAGCTCGCCGGCTCAGCTCGCCGGCTCAGCTCGCCGGCTCAGCTCGCCGGCTCAGCTCGGCGGCTCAACTGGGTGCGAAGCGGTCCCAGAGCTCCGGGTAGCGGGCGGCCAGCGTCTCCTCGTCCTCGAAGTCGACCGGGGAGCCCAGCGGCTCGGTGGGCTGCGGCGGCAGTCCCAGATCGGGCGCGACCACACCCGTGAGCTGTTCGTACGCCTCGTCGGCGGCGTAGCCCAGCTCCTCACCGTCCCCGTCGATCTCCTCGTCGAAGTCGTCCAGCAGCTCCGCCAGACCGTCCGGGTCGTGCAGCGCGCCCTCGAACACCTCCCGGCCCCGGCCGATCAGCCAGCACCGGAAGTAGTCGAAGGCGTCGTCGCTCGCACCGCCGAGCAGCACGGCGGCCGCACCCCACAGGTCCCAGCGGTAGGCGCGGTTGTAGCGGGCCTCGAAGTGCCGGGCGAAGTCCAGCACGGAATCGGGGTCGAGCCGCACCAGCCGTTCCACGAGCAGATCGGCCTGCTCCTCGGGGTCGCCCTCGGCTCCCTCGCGGCTGCTGTCGATGAGCTCCCAGAATTCCGTCTCGTCCATCACGGGTCCAGCATCCAGCCTGCCGGGACCCCTCGCACGCCCAGACGGCGAAAAGAAGCCTTTCAGCGATACAGCTCGCGCAGGCGTTCGGCCGCCTCGGCGAACCGGCTCCGGAGCGACTCCGGCGCCACGACCTCCAACTCGGGACCCAGCGAAAGGAGCTGGCTGTATGCCACGTCCAGTGATTCCACGGGAAGGACCACCGTGCGCCACCCGTCCGGGTCGGCGGGAGGGGCCTCGGAGAGGGCCGTAGCGGCGGCCGCCCGGTCGCCGGTGTACGCGAGCTGCCGCGCACCGCTCTCGGACACCCGTACGGTTACCTCGGTACGGAGGAGGGACCGGGCGAAGTCGGCGGCCCGCTCCTCCCAGAACGCGGGCAGGTCGAAGCCCTCGTCCCGGTCGAAGCGCTCGTCGACCGGCTCCACCGAGGTGAACCGGTCGATCCGGTAGACCCGGAAGTCGTCCGCGACCCTGGCGCAGAGGTACCAGACACCGGCTTTGAGGACGAGCCCGTACGGAGCGAGCTCCCGCGCCACCTCCGTGCCCTCGCGTCCGTGTCCCCGGCCGCCGCCCTTGCGGTAGCGGGCCCGGAGCAGGCGGTCGTCCCAGACGGCGTCGGCGACCGCGGGCAGGAGGTCGGGCGGCTCCGGCTCGTGGTACCAGGACGGGGCGTCCAGGTGGAAGCGCTGGGCGGCGGAGGCCGAGGCGTCACGCAAGGAGGGCAGCAGCGCGGCCGAGACCTTGAGGCGGGCGGCCGACGCCGCGCCCTCCAGGCCCATCTCGCGCAGTGCGGAGGGCAGGCCGGAGAGGAAGAGGGCCTCCGCCTCGTTGCGGGCGAGGCCGGTCAGCCGGGTGCGGTAGCCGCCGATGAGCCGGTAGCCGCCCGCCCGGCCGCGCTCCGCGTAGACCGGCACGCCGGCCTCGGAGAGCGCCTGGGCGTCGCGGGTCACCGTGCGCTCCGACACCTCCAGCTCCGCCGCCAGTTCGGCCGCGGACATGACGGGACGAGACTGAAGAAGGAGGACCATCTTGATCAGCCGAGCAGCACGCATGCGCCCATTGTGGCGGCAGAGCACGGCGCCCTTCACGCCGAAGGCCAGGGGCCGGGCCGCCGCAGCCCGGCCGACCGCGCCGAAACCCCCGGCCGCCGGGGCGGGCACGTTGTCGGACGCGCTCGCCCCGGTGAGCGGGGGTTTCGGATCGGTAGGGGAGGAGGGCTCAGAGGCCGTAGCGCTCCCGGGCATCCTTGACCGCCGAGGCCGGGACCTCCCCGCGCTTGGCGAGCTGGGCCAGCGAGGCGACGACGATCGACTGCGCGTCGACGCCGAAGTGGCGGCGGGCCGCCTCGCGGGTGTCGGAGAGGCCGAAGCCGTCCGTGCCGAGCGAGGACCAGTCCTGCTCCACCCACTGGCTGATCTGGTCCGGGACCTGGCGCATCCAGTCGCTGACCGCCAGCACCGGGCCCGGCGCACCGGAGAGCGCCTGCGTCACGTACGGCACCTGCACCTCACCGCGGAGGAGCGCCTCGTCGGCCTCCAGCGCGTCGCGGCGCAGCTCGCCCCACGAGGTGGCGGACCAGACGTCGGCCGTGACACCCCAGTCGGCGGCCAGCAGCTCCTGGGCCTCCAGGGCCCAGTGGATCGCCGTGCCGGAGGCCAGCAGCTGCAGGCGCGGCGCGTCCGCCTTGGCGGGCGTGCCCTCCTTGAAGCGGTACAGGCCCTTGACGATGCCCTCCTCGACGCCCTCGGGCATCGCGGGCTGGGGCTTCGGCTCGTTGTAGACCGTCAGGTAGTAGAAGACGTCCTCGGCATCGGGGCCGTACATGCGCCGCAGACCGTCCTTGACGATCACCGCCACCTCGTACGCGAACGCCGGGTCGTAGTTGAGCGAGGCCGGGTTGGTGGCCGCGATCAGGTGCGAGTGGCCGTCCGCGTGCTGGAGGCCCTCACCCGTCAGGGTCGTACGGCCCGCGGTGGCACCGACGATGAAGCCCTTGCCGAGCTGGTCGGCGAGCTGCCACATCTGGTCGCCGGTCCGCTGCCAGCCGAACATCGAGTAGAAGATGTAGAACGGGATCATCGTCTCGCCGTGCGTCGCGTACGACGTGGCGGCGGCGATGAAGTCGGCCATGGCCCCGGCCTCGGTGATCCCCTCGTTGAGGATCTGGCCGTCCTTGGCCTCCTTGTAGTACATCAGCTGGTCACGGTCGACCGGCTCGTAGGTCTGGCCCAGCGGCGAGTAGATACCGGCCGACGGGAACAGGGACTCCATGCCGAAGGTACGGGCCTCGTCCGGGACGATCGGCACCCAGCGCTTGCCGGTCTCCTTGTCCCGCATCAGGTCCTTCACCAGGCGGACGAAGGCCATGGTGGTGGCCATCTCCTGCTTGCCGGACCCCTTGTACAGCGCCTTGAACGCGCGCTCCTCGGGCTGCGGCAGCGGAGCGGAGGCGTGGATCCGGCGAGCGGGGGCGGGACCGCCGAGCGCCGCGCGGCGCTCCTGGAGGTAGCGGACCTCCGGCGAGTCGGCGCCGGGGTGGCCGTAGGGGACCAGGCCGTCCTCGAAGGCGCTGTCGGGGATCGGGAGGCCGAGCAGCTCGCGCATGCCCTTGAACTCGTCGATCGACAGCTTCTTCATCTGGTGGTTGGCGTTCTTGGACTCGAAGCCCTTGCCGAGCGTGTAGCCCTTGACCGTCTGGGCCAGGATCACGGTCGGCGCGCCCTTGTGCTCGATCGCCGCCTTGTACGCCGCGTACACCTTGCGGGCCTCGTGGCCACCGCGCGAGGTGTAGAAACACTCGGCGATCTTCGCGTCGGTGAGCAGCTTCGCCAGCTCGACGAGAGCGGGCTCTGCACCGAAGAAGTGCTCGCGGATGTAGGCGACGTCACGCGTCGCGTACGTCTGGAACTGCGCGTCCGGAACCTCGCGCAGGCGGCGCAGCAGCGCGCCCGTGGTGTCCAGCTGGAACAGCTCGTCCCAGGCGTTGCCCCAGAGCGTCTTGACGACGTTCCAGCCGGCCCCGCGGAACTGCGCCTCCAGCTCCTGGACCACGCGGAAGTTGGCGCGGACCGGGCCGTCGAGGCGCTGCAGGTTGCAGTTGATGACGAAGGTCAGGTTGTCGAGCTGCTCACGGGCCGCCAACGCCAGGGCCGCGGTCGACTCCGGCTCGTCCATCTCGCCGTCGCCCAGGAAGGCCCAGACGTGCGAGTTGGCCGTGTCCTTGATGGAGCGGTTGGCCAGATAACGGTTGAAGCGCGCCTGGTAGATGGCCGAGAGCGGGCCGAGGCCCATTGACACCGTGGGGAACTCCCACAGCCAGGGCAGCCGCCGCGGGTGCGGGTAGGAGGGCAGGCCCTCGCCACCGGACTCCTGGCGGAAGTTGTCCAGCTGCTGCTCACTGAGCCGGCCGTCGAGGAAGGCGCGGGCGTAGATGCCGGGGGAGGCGTGGCCCTGGATGTAGAGCTGGTCGCCGGAGCCGTCCCCCTCCTTGCCGCGGAAGAAGTGGTTGAAGCCGGTCTCGTAGAGCCAGGCCGCAGAGGCGAAAGTGGCGATGTGGCCGCCCACTCCGAACCGGGCTCCCCGGGTCACCATCGCGGCCGCGTTCCAGCGGTTCCACGCGGTGATCCTCGACTCCATCTCCAGGTCGCCGTCGAACGCGGGCTCGGCGGCGGTCGGGATGGAGTTGACGTAATCGGTCTCCAGCAGCTTGGGCAGCGCGAGACCGGCGCCCTCGGCGTGCTGCAGCGAGCGGCGCATCAGGTACGCGGCGCGGTGCGGGCCGGCGGCCTGGGTGACGGCGTCCAGGGAGGCCGCCCATTCGGCGGTCTCCTCGGGGTCACGGTCCGGGAGCTGGTCGAGCTCGCTCGGAAGCTTTCCTACGGGGTCGGTCATGATCGCCGCCTTCCGGAGAGGAGGGGGGTGGAGAAGGCCCTATCTGGCAGGACAGAGCGATGGGGCCGGTGGGCCCGCGAAGTGAACTGTAAGGCGCTGATCGATGATCGATCAAAGGATTGAAGGCAAAACTTCTCGATACGAAGAAAAGTGGCATGGGGTGCCTCGAAAGGGGGCACGGAGTGACGCGAAATAGCGCGCAAATAGGGCGCTGACCTGCACGGAAGAGCAGGTCGCGCGCCAGATGATCGAAGCCTGCCGGTCAGGTCAGGCGCGTGGAGCGCAGCCCAGCACATGGGCCTTCACCAGGGCGCCGATCTGCGGGTCCCCGGCGAGGAACGCGTCGATGAGGGCCTGGTGCTCCTCGGCGTACGACTTCTGCACCGTGCCGAGCCAGCGGATGGAGAGGGCCGTGAACACCTCGATGCCGAGCCCCTCCCAGGTGTGCAGCAGCACCGCGTTCCCGGCGGCACGGACCATCTCGCGGTGGAAGCCGACCGTGTGCCGCACCTGGGCCTCGCCGTCGGCCAGCCGGTCCGCCTCGTACAGCGCGGCCACATGCGGCTCCAGTGCCGAGCAGTCCTGGCCGAGCAGCGGGGCCGCCAGCTCGGCGGCGATCTGCTCCAGACCGGCCCGCACCGGGTAGCTCTCCTCCAGGTCGGCCGCGGTGAGGTTGCGGACCCGGACGCCCTTGTTCGGGGCCGACTCGATCAGCCGGAGCGTCTCCAGCTCCCGCAGCGCCTCGCGTACGGGCGTCTGGCTCACCTCCAGCTCGGTGGCGATGCGGCGCTCCACGATCCGCTCGCCCGGCTTCCAGCGCCCGCTGACGATCCCCTCCACGATGTGCTCGCGGATCTGTTCGCGCAGCGAGTGGACGACGGGCGGGGTCATGTGGTGCTCCTTCAGGGCAGACCGGTGCTGCCTACATCATCACGGTGGCGGTGAGCCTCCCGGGCTGTTTAGACAATACGGCGGCGGGCCCCCCCCCCCCCCCGGGGGGGGGGGGGGGCCCCGGGGGGGGGGGGGGGCCCCCCCCCCGCTTCAGCGGATGCCGTCCTAGCCGCCCGCCAACGGGCCGGCCGGAGCCGGGCTGGTGGCGGTCCGGGGGCCGTGCTCCGGGTGGGCCGGCGG